>CAWHID010000021.1:0-164660 GCA_963829185.1 uncultured Conexibacteraceae bacterium | reverse complement strand
GCCAGCACGCCCATGGACACGAGCTGCTTGATGACGTCCGGGACCGGACGCCGAGGTACTCGGCGACGTCCTTGACCGTCGAGCCGGAGTTAATCCGGACCGTGTCGATCCGCGTCGGAGCCGATCGGCGGCCAACAAGTTCGGCGCGTCCGGCATCGGCGTGCGACGACGGCGACGACGGCGACGCGGCGGACGCTGCGGCGCAGGGCCGGGGCCCGCACCGGGACCGCGACGGGCGGCCTGGGAATCGATAACGACGCGGCGCTTGCCGGCGCCGGGCCGCCCTCGCTGCGCATCCCGCCACGCGTGGGACGGCCGGCCTGGCCCGAGGGCTGGGACTGCGTCTCGTCGCGCTTGGGGCGCTTGGGCGGCTCGGGGACCGAGATGATCCGCGGACCGGCGCCGGGCTTGGGCGGCTCGACGTGCGGGACCAGCCCGGGCGTCTTGTCGTCCTTGCCCTTGGCGGTCGCGGCGCCCTTGGCGTCGGCGGGTGCCTCGGCCTCTGCCGCAGGTGCCTCAGCGGCTTCGGCGGCGGGCGCCTCGGCCTTGGGCGCGGCGATCTTGGGGCGGTTGGCCTGGGAGTCGACCGACGGTGCCGGGACCGAGATCTTCTTGCGGGCCTTCGGCTTGGCGGTCGGCGGAGCCTTCGCGGCCGGGGCCTCAGCGGGCGCGGCGGCCTGCGGAGCCTCGGGTGCGGGTGCGGCGGGGGCCGGCGCCGTCGTGGCCTCCGGGGCCTGCGGCGTGATCTCCTCGGGCGCGACCGGCTCGGGCGCCTGGACGTCGGCAGGCGTCGCCGCCGCGGACTGCGGCGTCGTGCGGGCCTGGCCCGGGCCACTGCGACCCATCTGGCGGCGCGGATCGACCGGGAGGTCGTCGAGCACGGGGATGGCGCGGGACCGGACGGGCAGGCTGCGGCGTGCCGCGGCCACCGCCGGTGGACTGGCCACCGCGGGCGGGAGCCTGGCCGGGATGCCCGGCGCCGCCCCCCTGCCTGTGGCGCACGCGCGGGCTGGCCGCGACCGGCGGGAGCACCGCCGGCGCGCACGGGCTGGCCGCGACCGGCAGGCGGACGCACAGGCTGGCCACGCCCCTCGGGCGGACGCACGGGTGCGCCGCGGGTCGGTGGGGCAGCACTCGCGCGTGCCGGCTGGCCGCGGCCGGCGGGCGGCGCGGCGGAGGCCGGGGCCTCGCCCGGGGTCGCCGAGGCCGGCTCCGCGGGCGGAGCCTTCTCCGGCTCAGAAGATGCTGTGCCAGCGCCGTTGCCGGCAGCAGGCTTGTCGCCGCTCATCGCGCGCAGCGCGTCGCCCTCCTCCACGGAGGAGGATGCGGCCTTTACGTCAAGGCCCGCGGCCTGGAGCTTGTCGAGAACGCTCCTGCTGGACAGTCCCTGCTCCTTGGCGATCTCATGGATCTGCTTTTTTGCCATGCAGTCGTATCGATTCTACGAAGTCTTCGGGAAATCTCCGCCGGTCCCCTCAGGGCACGGCTCACAGCGCGGCGCTTGACCGCCTGCTCGGCACACTCGGGGCGGCACACATAGGCGCCGCGCCCGGGCATCGTCGCCGCCGGGTCTACCTCGACCCGACCTGCCACCGCAACCAGGCGCAGCAGCTCGGACTTGGGACCGACGGTCCCACACCCGATGCAGCGTCGGTGCGGTACAGAGCTTACGACGCCGGCTCCCCGGCCTGGGTCTCGGGGTCTGCGTCCACCGCCCCGTCGGGCTCAGAGGCCTCCGGCGCGGGGGCTCGAGCCCGTTCTCTGAGGGCTCCTCCTCGACGAGCTCGGTCACCACCTCGGCGGCAGGCGCGAGATCGTCGTCGAACTCGCCCTCCTCCGGCTCGGCGTCCTCATCGACGACCACTTCCTCTTGGTCGCCGTAAAGCTCTTCTGCCCGGGTGACGATGTCGACGACGTCGTCCCACGTCTTGTCGGGATCGGCCAGGTCGGTGATCTCCTCGTCGCTCAGCGGCTCGAGGATCGCGACGGCGGCCGTGGTGAAGCGCGACAGCGCCTGATGCTTGGGCAAGCCGCAGAACGGCGAGCCCGGCAGCGCCTCGTTCGGGCAACGGCGACCGCGGACCGAGACGGCCTGGCAGCGGCCGCCGGTCTCCTCCTCGGACTCCTCGGAGGCGGTCGCCGTCGCGGCGAAGTCGGTCTCGGACTTGATGTCGATGCGCCAGCCGGTCAGGCGGGCGGCCGCGCGCGTTCTGGCCCTCGCGGCCGATCGCCAGCGACAGCTGGTCGTCGGGCACGATGACCGTCGCCTGCTTGGACTCGTCGTCGACGAGCACCTCGCGACGCGGGCGGGCGACAGCGCCTTGGCGACGAACCGGGCGGGCTCGTCGTTGTAGGGGATGATGTCGATCTTCTCGCCGCGCAGCTCGGAGACGACCATCCGGACGCGCGAGCCGCGCGGGCCGACGCAGGCGCCGACCGGGTCGACGCCATCGGCGTGGGAGACGACGGCGATCTTGGAGCGGTAGCCGGGCTCGCGAGCGACGTTGGCGATCTCCACCAGGCCGTCGGCGATCTCGGGGACCTCAAGCTCGAAGAGCTTCTTGATCAGCTCGCCGTCGCGGCGGGAGACGATGATCGAGGGGCCCTTGGTCGAGGGCGAGACCTCCTTGATCACGGCCTTGACGCGCTGGCCGTGGTCGTAGCGCTCGCCGTCGACCTGCTCGCTCTTGGGCAGCAGCGCCTCGACGCGATCGCGCAGCTGCACGAGCGTGTAGCGGGAGTCCGACTGCTGGACGATGCCGGTGATCAGCTCGCCGACACGGTCCTGGAACTCCTCGAACATCATGTCGCGCTCCGCCTCGCGGATGCGCTGCAAGATGACCTGCTTGGCGGTCTGCGCGGCGATGCGGCCGAAGTCCTCGGGCGTGTCGTCGATCTCCTCGATGCGATCCCGGTACTGCTCGAACTTCGCGGGGTCGATCTCGGGATCCTGCGGCTCGACCTTGTCGCCGGTCTCGGGGTCGATGTAGGACTCCTCGGCGATCGTCTCGCCGATCAGCTCGGCCTCGAGGTCCTTGGGGATGCGGTAGCGGATGACGACGAAGTCGCCGGTCTCGGGGTCGACCTCGACCCGCGCGTAGCGCGCGGCGCCGGGCAGCTTCTTGTACGCCGAGAGCAGCGCGTCCTCAAGCGCGGCCATGAGCTTCTCGGGTGAGATGCCCTTCTCGCGCGCAAGCGCGGTCATGGCTTCCAGGATGTCGCGGGACATGAGGCTCCTGCTCCTAGGACTCGACGAGGTTGGATCGGGAGATGGCGTCGTACGGGATGGCGACGATGCCTGTACCTGCGGCCACCGTCACCTCCGTCTCGGAAGCTCCCACGAGCTCGCCGGTGAACGATCTGCGGCCGTCGTGCTCGTCGCGCGTGCGAACGCGCGCCCGACGACCGATGAAGCGCCGGAAGTGCTCCGGCTTGCTGAGGGGACGCTCGGTCCCGGGAAGAGACCGTGAGGCCGTACTCCTCCAGGAGCTCGGGCAGCGCATGCGTGACGCGCTCGCACAGCTCGAGCGTGACGCCCTCGGGATGGTCGATGAAGAGCTCCACGGCGTCGCCCTTCAGCTCCGCGAGCAGCACCTCGACCTCGGGCTCGCGCTCGGCGAGCTTGCTCTCGATTTCTGCCTGGATCGTCGCGCTCATCAACCCTCCCCTCGGAAAATGAAAGAGCGGGCTCACGCCCGCTCCCTGTACATCACCGGGGACTGCTCCCCGGCACGGAAGTTGTGATCCGAGAATAGCAGCGGGCGCTGGCTCAGGCAGCCTTCCGGCGAGCCTGGTCGCGATATTTCGCGTAGTCCGCGCGCTCGGGCTGGAGGTTGGCCGCGAGCGCCAGCGGATGCAGTGCCTCGGCGTGCTGGCCGAGCTGCTGCAGGCACCGGCCGAGGCAGAACAGCGCGTAGTCGTTGGTCGGCGCGTGCTCGACGACCGCCTCGAACTCCGCGGCCGCCTCGCTGAAGCGCTGAGCGAGGAAGAGCGCGCGGCCGTAGGCCTCGCGGACGGAGTCCTTGTCGGGGGCCAGCTCCCGGGCGCGAGCCAGCGGCACGGTCGCCGCGTGGTGGTCGCCGGCCTCCAGGAGCTCGGTGCCCTGACGAAACAGCTCGTAGGCGCCAGGCTGATCCATGAGGCTCAAGTGTAGGACCGGCGGCGGCGCAGTCTCAACGCGTCCAGCAGTTCCGCGAACCGTGGCGGGAGCGCCCACAGCGCCCGGATCCGCCCGCCCAGGCCCAGGCCGGCGGCGAGCTCGCGGCGCAGCGCGCGGCGCTGGCGCGGTGTCGGCGCCGGGCCGCCGGCGCCGTAGCGCGCGACCCGCAACGACGCGACATAGCCCGCCGCGCCATCGCTGCCGGCCAGCATCCGCTCGACCTTGGCGAAGGTGAGCTCCGGCACGATGCCGCGGCCCGAGCGGCGCAGCGCGAGGCGCAGCTCCTCGAGCTCGGGGTCGCCGCTGCGGGCCAGCCGCCGGCGGCGCGCCACCGTCATCGCGCCGCACCGGCGACGAGCACCAGCGCCACGGCGCCGAGCGCCAGCCAGGTCCCGAGGGCGACCCCGTCGTCAGCGCTGCCGCAGCGGCGCCGCCGGCCTGAGGATCCGACAGACGGTCGCCCGCCGGCGTCGAGCGGTCCTGACGGCTCGGGTCCTCGCCGTCACCGACACGGTGTCGGTCTGCTGCGAGCGCGCCGGGGAGTCGCCGGGCGTCGGGTCGAAGGTCACCCAGCCGAGCTTCGGGAAGTAGACCTCGACCCAGCTGTGGGCGTCGAGGTCACGGATGACGTGGGTGGCGCCGTCGCGCGAGCCGGGCGAGAAGCCCGCCACCACCCGCGCCGGCACCCCGCCCATCCGCAGCAGCAGCGCGGTCGCGCCCGCGAAGTGCTGGCAGTAGCCCGCGTGGTCGCGAAACAGGAAGGCGTCGAGCGGCGCGAGCCTGCCCGGCGACGGCGGCGACTCGGTGTAGCGCGCGTCGCGCTGGACGCGCGCGATCACCTTGCGCACGTAGTCATAGGGGTCGGTCGTCGCGCGCGCGCAGCTGCTGGGCCAGGGCGTACTCGCGGGCGTAGGGCGAGTCGGCCAGCGCCTCACCCGGCTCGATGAACGAGAAGCCGCTGGCCGCGCGCGCCACGCTGGCGGCATCGCTCCCCCACGGCGCGAAGTGCACCTGGATGGTCCCGAGCCCCGGCTGCGCCGGCAGCCGCATGGCGAGCTGGCGGATCACGTAGTAGGGGTAGTCGGTGCCCGCGCTCTGCATCTCGACCGTGCTCGGCGTCGGCACGTAGACCAGCGCGTCGTAGGAGTCGCCGCGGCGCAGCGGCTTGCCGCTGGCCTGGAAGGTCCCCGGCGTCGCCTGCGCGACGTCCTTGCTGGAGTGGTCGACGAGCGTCGTCGTCCCCGCGACCAGGAACTGGCGGCTCTTGAGGCCCTTGACGCTGACGTGGATCGTCTGCGTCCAGTCCGGATGGCGTGGTGAGAACTCCGTGTCCTCGCCCTCGGGGAGCACGCCCTTGTCCTGACGCCACTCGCGACCGTCGAAGTCCTCCAGGTTGGCGGTCTTGAGGTACAGCTCGCCGCGGGCGCGCACGCGCGCGATCTCCGAGCCGTCGCGCGGCCAGTCCAGCGGGCCGTAGCTGTGGTTCCAGGTGAAGGTGGTGGTCTTGCCGCCCTGCAGCGCCTCGGCCAGCGCCTCGTAGTCAACCCACGGCTTCGGCGAGTCCAGGTGCGGGGCCAGGATCGCCGCGCCGAGGACGGCGACGACGCCGATCGTCGCCGCCACCGGCGCCTCGCGGCCGCTGAGGCGCTCGCCCCAGAGCATCGCGCCGAGCAGCAGCGAGAAGAGGATGCCGTCGAGGTAGGGGTGCGACGGGCGGTGCTCGATGATCGCCACCACGTAGAGCACGCCGAGGCAGAGCGCGGCCGCCAACGTCTGCGGCCGCGGCGCGAGCGCCAGGATCGCCCCGGCCAGCAGCAGCAGGCCGCCGCCGGCGACCAGCACCGCGCGCACCCACGGGTCGTTGCCGCGATAGGGCATCCGCAGGTCGGGAAGCGCGACGATCGCGTTGCCGAGGTTGAGGCTCAGCGTGTCCCAGCGATCAGGACGCAGGTACCAGAGCGGCACGCCCGCCACCAGCAGGATCAGCGCGAGCGCGGCGAGCACGATCGCGGCCAGCGCCGCGACGCGCCGCGGCCGCGTGGCGAGCACCTCCATCGCCGCCGAGGCCACGACGCCGGCGGCGATGGCGATCAGGAACAGGCCGAGCAGGTCGCCGCCCGCGCCCGGCCGCACGATGCCCGCCCAGTGCGCGCCGCCGAAGATCCCGAGCGCGGCGAACGTCACGAGCCGCAGCGTCCAGGCCGCCGACCGCCCAGCGGCCGCGCCGGCCGGCTCGGCTTCGCGCAGCGGGGATGGCGGTCATGCGACGGCCGCGCCGCGGCGCGCCTCCGACAGCTCATAGCCCGTGCACCCGGCCACGGTGAAGGCCGCGCGGCGCCCGGCGATCGGCGCCGGCACGACGAGCACGCGGCCGCCGCCCGGCGCGTGGGCCAGCGCGCGCGGCGGCCGGGTCAGCCGCCGCGCGGCCACGTAGACGATCGGCCCGCGACGGGCGGCAAGCCCGGACACCGGCGGCGGCGCGTTGCCGTCGACGAGCGCGAGGCGCGCATGCAGATGCGTCCAGCCGACGAGGCCGGGATCCAGCGCGACCGGCCGGCGATCGCCGGGGATCAGCAGCGCGCAGCCGCCCGCGTGCGCGAGATGGACGGCCAGCGAGGCCGCGGCCCGCACCGCCGCGTCGAGCTCCTCCTCGGCCGCCGCCGCCCGCGGATCGAGGACGACGAGCGGGCGCGTGTCGCTGTCGGCGCGCAGCCGGCGCTCCAGCAGCTCGCCGCCCTTGGCCAGCGACGGCCAGTACATCCGCGACGCCGACGTGCCCTCGCGCGCCGGGCGCAGGCCGTCGAGCTCGATCTCGGCCGCCACCGACGAGCGCCTCCCGAGCTGCAGCGATCCGGAGCCGTCACCGCCGGCGCCGGGAGCCCGGACCGGCTCGATCCGCGGGAGGATCAGCACCTCGTCGGTGCCGACCGCCATCCCGCGCACGATGCGCACCATCAGCCCGAAGGGGTCGCGCACCGCGACGCGCGGCGGCGCGAGCAGCTTGCGCCCGCGGCGCGCGAAGCGCACGTCGATGCGCACGCGCGTCAGCCGCCGCCCGGTCGCCAGCGGCGCCGGCGCCGGCAGCAGCGGGTCGAGCACGCCGCCGGTCGGCAACGGCCGCGGCGAGGTCACCCGGATCTCGACCGGCACCGCCTCCTCCTCCATCGCGCGCGTCACGCCGACCATGCGGGTCACCCGGATGCCGCGCGCGCCCGCGCTCACCCACGCGGCGGCGCCGAGCGCGAGGGCGAGGAACGCAGCGCCGGCGACGTACAGCGGCTCGGCGTCGAGCAGCCCGGCACAGAGGAGCAGCAGCAGGCCGAGGGCGCCGGTGCGGAGGAGCGGGCGAGCGGTCTCCTCCATGGCGAACCTCTACAACGCCGGCGTCGCCGCCAGGGCGTCGGCGACGACCTGCTCCGGGGTCGCGTCCAGCGCCTCTGGCGCGAGGACGATGCGGTGGGCGAGCACGACGCGGGCCAGCGCCTGGACGTCGTCGGGCAGCGCGTGGTCGCGGCCCTGCAGCAGCGCGCGCGCCTTGGCGGCGCGCAGCAGCATCAGGCCGGCGCGTGGGCTCGCGCCCAGCTCGGTGCGCGCGTCGTCGCGGGTGCGATGCAGCAGCGCGACGACGTAGGCGCGCAGGCGGTCTGAGGCGACCACGCGCGTGGCGATGTCGATCGCCTCCAGCACGTCGGCGGCCGTCGCGACCGGCTCCATCTTCTCGACGCGGTCGCCCGCCTCGTGGGCGCGGAGCATGTCGACCTCGGCGGCCGGCGTCGGGTAGCCGAGCGTCAGCCGCGCCATGAAGCGGTCGACCTGCGCCTCGGGCAGCGGGTAGGTCCCCTCGAACTCGACGGGGTTCTGGGTGGCCAGCACGACGAACGGCCGCGCCAGCTCGTGGGAGTGGACGTCGACGGTGACGCGCCGCTCCTGCATGCACTCCAGCAGGCCCGACTGGGTCTTGGGCGACGCGCGGTTGACCTCGTCGACGAGCACGACGTTGGCGAAGATCGGCCCGGGCCGGAACTCGAAGCGGTCCTCGCGCTGGTTGAAGACGTTGGTGCCGACGACGTCGGCCGGCAGCAGATCGGCCGTGCACTGCACGCGCTGGAAGCCCAGGTCGGTCACGCGCGCGAAGGCGCGCGCCAGCGTCGTCTTGCCGACGCCGGGCAGATCCTCGATCAGGACATGGCCCTCGGCGAGGATGCAGACCAGCAGATCCTCCAGCACCTCCTGGCGGACCTCGACGACGTCGTGGACGGCCTCGGCGATCCGCCGCGCGAGCAGCCCGGCGCGGGCGACCTCGGATCCGTCGAGGTGGCCCTCGGTGCTCATGTCAGGTGCCCGCCTTGGCCTGGGCCGCTCGGAGGCGGTCGACGGTGGCGAGGATCGCGCGCGCGATCTCGGCCTTGGTCCCGCGCGGCACCGGCTCGTCGCCGGCGGCAGTGACGAGCGTCACCTCGTTGTCGGTGGCATCGAAGCCGATGCCGGGCTGGGAGACGTCGTTGACCACCACCGCATCCAACCCCTTGCGGACCAGCTTGTCGCGGCCGTACTCCACCGCGCCCGCGCCATGTTCGGCGGCGAAGCCGACGAGCGTCTGCTCGGGGCGGCGGGTGGCGGCCAGTCCGGAGAGCACATCCTCGGTACGTTCGAGCACCAGCTCGAGCTCATCGCGGCCCGTCTTCTTGACCTTGCCGTCGATGGCGCTCGCCGGCCGGAAGTCCGCGACGGCCGCCGCCATCACCAGGACGTCGGCAGCGGGGAACTCGGCGATCGCGGCGTCGCGCAGCTGGGCCGCGGTCTCGACCTCGACGTAGCGCACGCGCGGATGGTGCGCCAGCGTCACGTTGGCGGCGATCACCGTCACCTCGGCGCCGAGCGCGGCGGCCTCCTCGGCGACGGCGAAGCCCATGCGGCCGGAGGAGCGGTTGCCGACGTAGCGCACCGCGTCGATCGGCTCGCGCGTGCCGCCGGCGGTGACCAGGACCCTCAGGCCGTCCCAAGGGCGGGCGCCCGCGGGGACGACGGCCTCGAACGCGGCGACGAGATCGGCGACATCGGCCAGCCGCCCCGTCCCCCACTCGTCTTGGTCGCCAGCGCGCCGGTCGTCGGCTCGATGACGTCACGCCGCGCTCGCGCAGCAGCGCGAGGTTGGCCTGCGTCGCCGGGTGCTCCCACATGTGGTTGTTCATCGCGGGCGCGACGAGCAGCGGGCAGGACGCGGCGAGCGCCGCGCTGGTCAGCAGGTTGTCGGCCTGGCCGTGCGCGAGCTTGGCGATGGTGTTGGCCGACGCGGGCGCGATCAGGTACGCGTCGGCGTTGCGGACCAGCTCGAGGTGGCTGGCCGGATCGTGCGCCGGCGGCTCCTGATCGGGGAACGCGCCCCGTGCGGGGTCGCGCTCGAACTCGTCGGTCAGGACCGGGGCGCCCGTCAGCGCCGCGAACGAGGCGGCGCCGACGAAGCGCTGGGCGGTCGGCGTCTGGATCGCGCGGACGGCATGCCCGGCCTTGGTGGCCAGGCGCACGACCTCCAGCGCCTTGTAGGCGGCGATGCCCCCGCTGACCCCGAGGAGCAGGCGCGCCACGATCGCTCCTAGCGGTACTGGTACTTGATCTTGCCCGCTGCGACTTCCTCGAGCGCGATCGTGAGGTAGTTCTTGCTGACGGTCTCGACCATCGGCGGCGGGAACTCGTCGAACGTCCCCTCACCCAAGTTGTGGTAGTACGAGTTGATCTGTCGCGCGCGCTTGGCGGCGACGAGGACCGACGCGTAATTGGAGTCGACGTGGTCGAGCAGCTTGTCGATGCGGGGGCTGATCACGGGTCCAGTGTACCCCGCACGATCGCCTCCAGCTGATCCACCGCCGCATCGAGCCGATCGTTGACCACGACGTGCTTGAACTCGCCTGCCGCGGAGAGCTCCTCGCCGGCCACGTTGAGGCGGCGCTCGACCTGCTCGGGAGTGTCGGTGCCGCGCCCGACGAGGCGATCGCGCAGCGCGTCGTCGCTCGGCGGGCGGATGAAGATCTGCGTCGCGTCGGGCAGCGTCTCGCGCACCTGGCGCGCGCCCTGGACCTCGATCTCCAGCAGCACCGGACGGCCGCCCGAGGTGTGGCGATCGAGCTCCTCGCGCAGCGTGCCGTAGCGACGGCCGGAGTACTCGGCCCACTCGACGAAGTCGCCCGCCGCGACGTGCCGGGCGAACTCCTCATCGGAGATGAAGTGGTAGTGCTCGCCCTGGGTCTCCCCCGGCCGCGCCTGACGCGTGGTGGCCGAGACGCTCAGCGCGAGCTCCGGCACACGCTCGCGCAGCAGGCGGATGAGCGTGCCCTTGCCGACCCCTGAGGGGCCGGTGATCACAAACACGCCGGGCATGGTGCCTCGCGCGAGTGCGCGTTACTTGCGGAGCATGCCGACGAGCTCGGCACGCTGACGATCCGACAGGCCGCCGATCGTCTTCGATGGCGAGATCCGGCAGGTCTGCAAGATCTTGTTGGCCTTCACCCGCCCGTACTTCGGGACCGCGAGGAGCATGTCGAAGACCTTGGCGGTCTCGAGGAACTCGGGCGGATCGAGAAGCAGTTTGTGGATCGACACTCGACCGGCCTTCAGATCGCGCTTGAGCTGCGCGCGACGGGTGCGGATGACGTTGGCCTTTTGGAGGGCGTCCATCCGCTGGTTGAGGCTGCGTTCGGGTGCCGCCGTGTGCTTGATGGGCGAGTTGGCGGCCGTCGACATCGGGGCGCCGATACTACACACCAACGGGCCTCCAGCAAGGCGCGATCGGCCAATTCGGCTGGACCTCGACCTGAGGTCGACCCTTCTTCACCCTGGTTGACGGTGCCGACGGGTTTTGCAGGTACTTTCTTGCCCCGCTTGACCGTGCGGTCACCCGGCCGACCGTCCAGCGGCCCGGTGTTTGCGGCATTCCCCCCGAACAGGTGGGCAATGGCGGCATAGATCGGCCCCGAGTGCCCGACGTCCGCGCTCCGACACGCCACTCAGCAATCGTCCGCGGCGCGGTTCGAACCCGCTTCGCGAAGGTGGCGCGCGAGCCCTCGCTGGACCCGCGACGGCCACAGCGGACCGCCGTAGACGAAGGCCGTGTAGGCCTGCACGAGGGTCGCTCCGGCGGCCAGCCGCTCGGCCACATCGCGGGCGTCTCTCCACCCCGCCGACCGACACGATCACCAACTCGTCGCCGAGCCGCGCGCGCAGCCGTCGCAGCACCGCGAGCGAGCGGTCGGCCAGCGGCGCGCCGGAGAGCCCGCCGGCGCCCGCGTCGGCCACCGCGTCGGCGGCGCTGCGCAAGCCGTCGCGCGAGATGGTGGTGTTGGTCGCGACGATGCCGTCCAGGCCGGTGCGCAGCGCGAGGTCGGCGACCGCGTCGACG
Source organism: uncultured Conexibacteraceae bacterium (assembly GCA_963829185.1). Lineage (GTDB taxonomy): Bacteria > Actinomycetota > Thermoleophilia > Solirubrobacterales > Solirubrobacteraceae > Baekduia. The sequence goes on along the minus strand of CAWHID010000021.1, from coordinate 153,108 downwards.
TCCTCGTCGGCGAGGTCGGGCGCGATCTTGACCAGCAGCGGGACGGAACGGCCGGCGGCCGCCAGGCCCTCGCGCGTCGCCGCGATCAGCGGCTCCAGCTGCGCCACCGCCTGCAGGTCGCGCAGCCCTGGCGTGTTGGGCGAGCTGACGTTGATGACGAGGTAGTCGGCGTGCGGCGCCAGCGTCTGCGCGCTGGCGCGGTAGTCGGCGGCGGCGTCATCGGCGAGCTTCGTCTTGCCGATGTTCACGCCGACCACGACGCCGGGATCGCGAGCGCGAGCCAGGCGCGCCGCGGCCGCCTGCGCACCGGCGTTGTTGAAGCCCATGCGGTTGACCAGCGCGCGGTCGGCGGGCAGGCGGAACATCCGCGGGCGCGGGTTGCCGGGCTGGGGCAGCGCGGTGATCGTCCCGATCTCCACGAAGCCGAAGCCGAGCGCCGTGAGCGCGTCGACGTGCGCGGCCTCCTTGTCAAAGCCGGCCGCCAGCCCCAGCGGGCTGGGCAGGTCGAGGCCCAGCGCGCGCACGCGCAGTGCCGGGTCGCGCGGCGCCAGTGCGCGCCGCACCAGCCGCCGCGCCCAGCGCGGGCCAAGCACGACGTCCAGCGTCCGGGTCCCGAGCCGATGGGCGGTCTCGGCGTCCAGGCGCCGCAGGACCAGCCCGAAGAGCAGCCGCCAGATCAGGAGGCGTTCGGGTGGGTGGACGTGGACAACGTCTCCAAGCGGGCCGCGTGCAGCTCCTGCAGCGAGATCACCTCGGCCACGCCCTGGCGCTCGGAGGAGATCGCGCGCGCGGCGCTCAGCCCGGCGCTCAACGTCGTCAAGCACGGGATGCCCGCCGCGACCGCGGCGCGTCGAATCTCCCAGCCGTCGGTGCGCGCGCCCGAGCCCGTCGGCGTGTTGACCACCATGTCGACGTCGCCGCGCTCGATCCAGTCGACGACGTTGTTGCCCGCCGGCCCCTCGTTGATCTTGTCGAGGACCGTTGCGGGCACGCCCCAGCGCTGGATCGCCTCCGCGGTCCCGCGCGTGGCGACGATCCGGAAGCCGAGGTCGTGCAGGATCTGGGCGACCGCGCCAGCCGACGGCTTGTCGGTGTCGGTCACCGTGATGAAGGCCGTGCCCTCCGTTGGCAGCGCGGAGCCGGCCGCGGCCTGGGCCTTGGCAAACGCGCTGGGGAAGTCGCGGGCGACGCCCATGACCTCGCCGGTCGAGCGCATCTCCGGGCCAAGGACGGCATCGGAGCCCTCGAAGCGATCGAACGGCAGGACCGCTTCCTTGACGCTGACGTGGTCCAGCGGCGCGTCCTCGGCGGGGAGGTCGAGATCGGCGAGCTTCTCGCCGAGCATCAGCCGACAGGCCATCTTGGCCAGCGGCACGCCGATCGCCTTGGAGACGAACGGCACCGTCCGCGACGCCCGCGGGTTGGCCTCGATCACGTAGAGCTCGCCGGCGTGGACGGCGTACTGCACGTTGCAGAGGCCGACGACGCCGAGGCCGAGCGCGATGCCGCGCGTCGCCGCGCGGATCTGGTCGAGCATGTCGGGGCCGAGCGAATGCGGCGGCAGCACGCAGGCGCTGTCACCGGAGTGGATCCCCGCCTCCTCGACATGCTGCATGATGCCGCCGACCCAGACCGATTCCCCGTCACACAGCGCGTCGACGTCGACCTCGATCGCGTTCTCCAGGAAGCGGTCGAGGAAGATGTCGCGCCCGTCGCGAGCGTGGCGCGTCAGGTAGTCGGCGAGGCCGTCGCGCGAGTAGACGATCTCCATCGCCCGCCCGCCGAGGACGTAGCTCGGGCGCACGAGCAGCGGATAGCCGACGGTGTCCCCCGCGTCCAGCGCGCCCTCGATCGTCGCGGCGGTGGCGTAGGGCGGCGCCTTGAAGCCGAGGCGGTCGAGCAGCTCACCGAACCGGCCGCGCTCTTCGGCAAGGTCGATCGAGTCGACGCTCGTTCCGAGGATGGTGACACCGGCCTGTTGCAGGCCATGCGCCAGCCGTAGCGGGGTCTGACCTCCGAACTGGACGATGACGCCGACCGGCTTCTCGATCGCGATGACGCCGAGCACGTCCTCCAGCGTCAGCGGCTCGAAGTACAGCCGGTCCGACGTGTCGTAGTCGGTGGAGACGGTCTCGGGGTTGCAGTTGATCATCACCGCGTCGCGGCCGCTCTCGCGGACGGTCATCGCGGCGTGCACGCAGCAGTAGTCGAACTCGATGCCCTGGCCGATGCGGTTGGGCCCGGCACCGAGGATGACCACCGAGTCGTTGTCGCCGCGGCGGACCTCGTCGGCGGCCTGGCGCTCCCAGCCCGAGTAGAAGTACGGCGTCTCGGCGGCGAACTCCGCCGCGCAGGTGTCGACGGCCTTGTAGGTCCGGACGCCGTCAAACGGCGCGTCGGGATCGAGCGCCACGGCCTGCAGCTCGCGCAGGAACCACGGGTCGATGAACGTCTTGGTGTGGATCTCCTCGATCGTGGCCTCCTTGCGGAAGGCTGCGAGGATGACGTCGAAGCGATCGGAGGTCGGGCGCTCGAGCATGTCCAACAGCGTTGCGGCGTCGAGCGCGTCGAGACGCGGCGGCGAGTCCAGCTCGCGCGAGCGCATGGCCTTCAGGAACGCCTGGGAGAAGGTGCGGCCGATCGCCATCGCCTCGCCGACGGACTTCATGTGCGTCGACAGCTCGGCGTTGGCGCCGCTGAACTTCTCGAAGGCAAAGCGCGGCCACTTGACGACCACGTAGTCGATCGTCGGCTCGAAGCTCGCCGGCGTCACCCGCGTGATGTCGTTGGGGATCTCCTCCAGCGAGTAGCCGACGGCCAGCCGCGCGGCGATCTTGGCGATCGGGAAGCCGGTGGCCTTGGAGGCCAGGGCGCTCGACCGCGACACGCGCGGGTTCATCTCGATGACGAGGATCTCCTCGGTCGACGGATTCACCGCGAACTGCACGTTGGAGCCGCCGGTCTCGACGCCGACCGCGCGGATGCAGGCCATCGCCTGGTCGCGCAGCTTGTTGTACAAGCGATCGGTCAGCGTCTGCTGCGGTGCGACCGTGACGCTGTCGCCGGTGTGCACGCCCATCGGGTCGAGGTTCTCGATCGAGCAGACGATCACGACGTTGTCGTTGTGGTCGCGCATGACCTCCAACTCGAACTCGCCCCAGCCGATCACCGACTGGTCGATCAGCACCTGGGTGATCGGCGAGGCGGCGAGGCCGCGCGAGACGATCGTGCGGTACTCCTCCTCGGTGCGGGCGATGCCGCCGCCGCGGCCACCGAGCGTGAAGGCCGGGCGCACGATCGCGGGCAGACCGATGCGCTCGCGCGCCGCCTCGGCCTCCTCGGCCGTCGTTGCGATCGCGTTGGCCGGCATCTTCAGCCCGGCCTTGGCCATCGCCTGCTGGAAGAGCTCGCGATCCTCGGCGGTGTTGATCGCGTCGTAGTTGGCCCCGATCAGCTCGACGCCGAACTTCTCCAGCGTGCCGTCCTCGTGCAGCGCCTTGGCGAGGTTGAGTGCGGTCTGGCCGCCGAGCGTCGGCAGCAGCGCGTCGGGGCGCTCCTTCTCGATGACCTGGGCGACCGGGCCGGGCAGCAGCGGCTCGACATAGGTCGCGTCGGCGAACTCCGGGTCGGTCATGATCGTCGCCGGGTTGGAGTTGACCAGGACGATCTCGTAGCCCTCCTCGCGCAGGACCTTGCAGGCCTGCACGCCGGAGTAGTCGAACTCGGCGGCCTGGCCGATGACGATCGGGCCCGAGCCGAGGATCAGGATCTTGTGGATGTCGTTACGGCGAGGCATGGATCAGGCAGCGCTCCGGACGGCGTTCAGGAAGCGGTCGAACTGGTACAGGGCATCGTTGGGGCCGGGGCCGGCCTCGGGGTGGTACTGGACCGTCGCACCGTTGACCTCCAACAACTCCAAGCCCTCCACCGTGCGGTCATAGAGGTTGACGTGGGTGAGCGCGGCCTCGCCGAAGTCGGTCTGCCAGCGCACCGGCTCATCGGCCTCAACGCGGCCGGTCCCGTCCGGCGCCTGGACCGCGAAGCCGTGATTCTGGGCGGTGATCTCGATCTTGCCCGTGCGCAAGTCCTTGACCGGATGGTTGCCGCCGCGATGGCCGAAGGGCAGCTTGTAGGTCTCCAGCCCAACGGCCTGGCAGAGCAGCTGGTGGCCGAGACAGATGCCCCAGACCGGGCGCTTGCCGACGAGGTTGCGGACGGTATCGACGACGTAGCCGAGCGCCGCTGGGTCGCCGGGGCCGTTGGCGAGGAAGAACGCGTCGGCGTCGGTGGCCAGCAGCTCCTCGGCGGTCACCGTGCAGGGGTGCAGCGTGACCTCGGCCCCGCGCTCGACGAGGTTGCGCACGATCGAGGACTTGATCCCCGTGTCGATCGCGTGGATCTTGGTGGCGCCGCCGAAGCCCAGGGTGTGGGCCTGCTGAGGGGTCACGACGCGGGCGAAGTCGGCGCCGACCATCGACGGCTCGGCGGCGATCAGCTCACGCGCCTCGCTCTCGGAGATTTCGCCGGTGAAGACGCCGCCGCGCATCGCGCCCGCATCACGGATGTGGCGAACCAGCGCGCGCGTGTCGACGCCCGTGATCGCCGGGATGCCGCAGTCGATCAGCCAGTCACACCAGCCGCGCTCGGCCTCCGGCGCGTCCTCGCGGTTGACGGCCTCGCGCATGATCGCCGCGCGCGCCCAGACGGCGTCTGACTCCATCGCGCTCTGCGCGACGCCGTAGTTACCGATGTGCGGGTAGGTGAAGGTGATGAGCTGGCCGGCGAAGGACGGGTCGGTCATCGACTCCTGGTAGCCGGACATGCCGGTGGTGAAGACGACCTCGCCGGTCGCGTGGCCGTCTGCGCCGACGGAGATGCCGTCAAAACGCGTGCCATCCTCGAGCAACACGTAGGCATTGGACTGCTGCATCTAGATGATCACCTTCTGAACGGCCTTGAACTCAGGGGTGCCGGCGCGCTCGCAGAGCTCGAGCAGCGCGGCTTCGACGGTGGTCAGGGTCGCGCCGGCGCGGTCCAGCCGCGTCAGCCCCACCTCGCGGTCGTGCGCGTGGCGCGAGCCGACGGCGTCGGTGACGACCTGCACGGTGACGCCGCGGTCGAGCAGATCGAGCGCGGTCTGCATGACGCAAACGTGGGCCTCGATGCCGCAGAGCAGCACCTGATTGCGCCCCGCGAGGTTGAAGCCGTCGGCGCGGACCGCGCTGAAGACGGACTTCTCGACGAGCGTGGCGTCGCCCTCGCCCAGCCCGACCTCGGCCGCGGTGTGCTGCAAGCCCTTGGGGTACTGCTCGGTCGCAATGATCGGGACGTCGAGGATCTTCGCGCCCTCGACCAGGCGCCCGCAGGCGGCGGCGACGTCGGCGAACGTGTCGTAGGAGCGGAAGCCGTCCTGGACGTCGACGACGACCAGCGCCGCGCGGCGGCGGTCATAGAGGCGGGTGGAGTTGCTCTGCGCGCTCATCGCACTGCTCCGATGACGCTGGACCCGTTCGTTGTCCGGCAATTGGTAGTCATCGGACGACCTCCAGTTGGCGGGCGCGGAACGCGAGCGTTCCGGCCGCGATGGTCAACAGCACCTTGCCGCGCAGGGTCTGGCCGTCAAAGCAGCAGTTGGCCGAGCGTGACTCGTAGCCACCATCGCCCACCACCCACTCGCGATCGAGGTCGACCAGCGTGAGGTTGGCCGGCGCGCCGGGCGTGATCTGCGGCGTCGGCAGGTCAAACAGCGCGGCGCCATCGGTGAGGCGACGCAGGAGCAGCTCCAGCGTCAGCACCCCGGGCAAGACCAAGTTGGTGTAGATCGCCGCGAACGATGTCTCCAGCCCCGTGGTCCCCATCGGCGCCTGCTCGAACGGGACTTCCTTCTCGTCGCGCGCGTGAGGCGCATGGTCGGTCGCGATGCAGTCGATCACGCCGGACTTCAGGCCCTCGATCAGCGCGTGGCGATCGTCCTCGGTCCGCAGCGGCGGGTTCATCTTCATCCGCGTATCGAGCGTGCGGACCGCGTCGTGGGTGAGGCAGAGATGATGCGGCGAGGCCTCGCCGGTGATCTGCACTCCGCGCTGCTTGGCGTCAGCCAGCGCCAGGACGGACTCGCGCGCGCTCAGGTGCTGGATGTGGATCCGGCCGCCCTCATATCCGGCGATCAGCGCGTCGCGCGCGACCATCGTGGATTCGCTGATCGACGGGATGCCGGTGACGCCGAGCTGCGCGCTGACGTCGCCCTCGTGCATCGCACCCTTGCCGCTCAGCGTCGGGTCTTCCTCGTGCAGGGCGATGACGCCGCCACAGAGACGCTGGTACTGGAGTGCCTTGCGCAGCATGCCGGCGCTGACGACCGGGCGGCCGTCGTCGGTGAAGCCCGCGGCGCCCTCCTCGCGCAGCTCGGCCATCTCGGTCAGCTCGGTGCCGTTCATGCCGCGCGTGACGGCCGGCAGGAAGCCGACGGGGATGCGCGCATCGCGGGCGGCGGCGTCGCGGACCGAGCGCAGCAGCGGTCCGGAGTCGAGCACCGGGTCGGTGTTGGGCATCGCCAGCAGCGCACAGAAGCCGCCGGCGGCGCCGGAGCGGGTGCCGGTCTCCAGGTCCTCCTTGTGCTCCTGGCCGGGGGTGCGCAGGTGGACGTGCGGGTCGACGAAGGCCGGGAAGAGATGGCGGCCGGCGGCCTCGACGGTCTCGGCTTGGTCGGGCGCAACGATGCTGCCCGCCGGGCCGATCTCCGCGATCTCACCGTCGCGCACGAGCACGTCGCGCGTCTCGTCGATCCCGGCGCGCGGGTCGACCACGTGAGCCTCGCGAATCAGGACGTCGACCGAGGGTGCAGAGTTGTGCACCAACAACGGGGCGGCCATCAGGCGGGGACTCCTTCGGGGGACCGTGTCGTGCTCGGCACATGGGCGAGCACTTCGTAGAGGACGGCCATCCGGACGACGACGCCCGCCGCGACCTGGGCGGTGATGACGGCCTGGGGCGAGTCGACGACCTCGGCGCTCAGCTCCACTCCGCGGTTGACGGGCCCGGGGTGCATCAGCACCTGCTTGGGTCCGAGGCGGCGGCCGTTGACCTGGTACCAGTGGGCGTACTCGCGGATCGACGGGATCCAACTCTCGTCCATGCGCTCGTTCTGCATCCGCAGCGCGTAGACGACGTCGGCCTGGCCGAGGTCATCGAGCGTGTAGCGGACCTCGCAGCCCATCGCCTCGATCCCGCGCGGGATCAGCGTCGGCGGGCCGGCGAGCGTGACCTTGGCGCCCATCTTCTGGAAGGCCATGATGTCGCTGCGCGCGACGCGGCTGTGCAGGACGTCGCCGACGATCCAGATGTTGAGGCCGTCGAGGCCGCCGAGCCGCTGGCGCAGCGTGTGCACGTCCAGCAGCGCCTGGGTCGGATGCTCGTGCTTGCCGTCGCCGGCGTTGATGATCGAGGCGGGCGTCCAGCCGGAGACCAGCTCGGCGGCGCCGGCCCACGGCGTGCGGATGACGATCGCGTCGGGCTTGTGGGCGCCGAGGGTCAACACGGTGTCCTTGAGCGACTCGCCCTTCTCGACAGATGAGCCGGAGGCGCTGAAGTTCACGACGTCAGCGCTGAGGCGCTTGGCGGCGAGCTCGAAGGAGCTGCGCGTGCGGGTCGAGGCTTCGTAGAAGAGGTTGAGGACCGTGCGGCCGCGGAGGGCCGGGACCTTCTTGATCTCACGATCGGCGACCTCGGCGAACGAGGCGGCGCGGTCGCAGATCCGCTCGATGTCGGCGCGCTCCAGATGCTCGATGGAGAGCAGGTGTCTCATGCGGCGACCTCCGACAGCTCGGTGATGCGGACCTCGTCGACGTCGTCGAGCTCCTCGACGTGCACGTTGACGCGCTCGGTGCGCGAGGTCGGCAGGTTCTTGCCGACGTAGTCGGGGCGGATCGGCAGCTCGCGGTGGCCGCGATCGGCGAGCACGGCGAGCTGGACCTTGGCGGGCCGTCCGTAGCTAAACAGCGCCTCGATGGCGCTGCGCACGGTGCGGCCGGTAAAGAGGACGTCATCGACCAGGACGATCGTGCGACCGTCGAGCTCGAAGTCGATGTGGCTGGCGTGCACGGTCGGCTGCTCTGCGCGGCGGCCGACGTCGTCTCGATAGAAGGCGATGTCGAGGTCGCCGATCGGCACCTCGCGCTCCAGCAGGTCGACAAGCAGGGCGTGGATGCGCCGGGCGAGGATCGCGCCGCGGCGGTGGATGCCGACGATCGCCAGTGCATCGCCCCCACCCGCCCCATCGTTGCGCTCCACGATCTCGTGGGCGATTCGGACGAGGGTGCGACGCATGTCGTCCTCGTCGAGGACGACCTTCTCGTGGTCCATCAGGTGTTCCGTCCTTCCTGGCCTCACGGGACCGGGTTAAGGAGCTTGGGCGGTGCATGCAAACCTAGCGAACCGTCCGGGCGTAGGGTTCTGTCATGAGCGACGCAGCTGAAGACGATCGTGCCTTCAAGGCCCGGACGCGCACGATGTGGGCAACCGGTGACTTCCCGCGCGTGGCGCGCGAGACGATCAAGGACGTCGGCCCGACACTGGTCGCGGCCGCGGGTGTGCAGCCCGGCCAGCGCGTGTTGGACGTCGCGGCCGGCTCGGGGGCGACATCGATCCCGGCGGCGCTGGCGGGTGGCGACGTGGTGGCCTCGGATCTGACGCCGGAGCTCCTGGCCGTCGGCGAGGCGGCGGCGCGCGAGCAGGGCCTCGAGCTGGCGTGGGTCGAGGCCGACGCCGAAGCGCTGCCGTTCGAGGACGCGTCGTTCGACGTCGTTCTGTCGTCGTTCGGCGCGATCTTCGCGCCGCGCCATCAGGTGGTCGCCGACGAGTTGCTGCGGGTAGCGCGCCCGGGCGCCACGATCGCGATGGCCAACTGGCCGCCCGACGGCTGGGTCGGCCAGTTCTTCTTGACGATGCTGCCGTTCATGCCTCCGCCGCCGCCCGGCGCGACACCGCCGCTGGCCTGGGGCGTCGAGGACCACGTGCGCACGCTCTTCGGCGACGGCGTGAGCGAGCTGACGTTCACGCGCCACATCCAGCCGGTCGACCACTTCGCCACCCCGGAGGCGCTCATCGACTACTACAAGGAGAACTTCGGGCCGACGATCATGGCCTACAAGTCGCTGGCCGACGACCCCGAGCGGACCGCCGAGCTGGACGCGGCGCTGCTGGACTTCGCAACGCGCATGAACCTCGCGGGGCCGGGCGAGCGGGCGCGGTTTGAGTTCGAGTTCGTCGTGGTCGTCGCGCGCAGGGCCTGATCGCTCAGGCGCCGAGCGTCGCTTCGACGCCGCGGATGTCGCCGTCCTCGTCGAAGAGGACGGCGATGTCGGTGAAGCCATGGCGGGCGAGGACGTCGTGGAGGCGCTCGGGCTGGCCGGCGCCGAGCTCGAGGAGCAGCGCGCCGCCGGGGCGCAGGAAGCGTGGGGCGTCGGCAATCGCGCGGCGTAGGTAGGTCGTGCCGTCGTCGCCGCCGTCGTAGGGGAGCGCGGTCTCGAAGGTGAAGGTGTCGCGCTGGAGCAGGCCAAGCTCCGGGGTTGGGACGTAGGGCACGACGCCGACGATGACGTCGACCTGTCCTTCAAGGGTGTTCGGGAGCGGGTCGAGCAGATCGCCCTCGAAGACCTCGATGCCATTGGCGCGTGCGCAGGCGACCGCGCGCTCATCGACCTCGGTCGCCACGACGCGGGCTTGCGGGCGGTGGGCGCGCAGCACCGCGGCGATCGCGCCTGTGCCGGTGCAGAGGTCGACCGCGGCGCCGCCTTGCGGCAGGCGCTCCGCGGCACGCAGCGCCAGTTGCTCGCTCTGCCAGCGCGGGACGTAGACGCCGTGGTCGACCCCGACCTCCACGCCACAGAACGTGACGCTGCCGGTGATCCACGCAAGCGGCTCGCCGGTAAAGCGCCGGTTGAGCAACGCCTCTAGACGCGCCTCGTCGCCGGCCGCACATGCCAGCAGCTCGTCTGCCTCCTCACCGGCGGCAACAAAGCCGCCAGCCTCCAACCGCGCGACGAGCGCCGCGCGATCCTGGCTCAAGCGATCGGCCCTTGGGCCGGAGCCGGCTCGGGCGGCACGGGCCGGTTGGGATCCCAGCGGTGCAGCTCCGGCGGGCCCTTCTCGGGAAACGGCACGTCGATGAGGTCGAAGTCGCGCGGAACCTCGGTGCGCGGGAAGATCGCGCGCGCCTCGTCGCGGATCTCACCGCCCGCGTAGCGCGTAGAGACATGCGTGAGCGCAAGCAGGCCGACGCCCGCCTCGGCGGCGAGCTCAGCGGCTTGGCGCGCGGTCGAGTGACCGGTCTCTAGGGCGCGATCGCGCTCCTCGGAGGTGAACGTCGCCTCGTGGACGAGCACGTCGGCGCCATCGGCAGCCACCCGCACCATGTCGCACGGCGATGTGTCACCCGAGAACACCAACTTGCGCCCTCGTCGCGTCTCCCCCATGACCTGCTCGGGGGCGACGCCGTTGACCGTCTCCCCACGTTGCAGCCGCCCGAAGTCTGGCCCCGGCGTGACGCCGAGCTTGGCCGCCAGCTCCGCATCGAAGCGCCCGGGCCGGTCCTCCTCGATCAGCGCGTACCCGTACGCCTCGCCGCGGTGGCGGACACGTAGCGCGTGGATCTCGTAGCCGTCGAACTCGACGATCGCGTCGGGCTCCAGGTCGACCACGCGGAAGCGGTACTTCAGCCGGCCGAAGACCGTCCGCTGCATGCTGTCCAGCAGCGCCTTCGTGCCGGGCGGACCGAAGACCGTCAGCGGCGCCGTGCGGTCACGCAGATCGAAGGACTTCAACATGCCCGGTAGGCCGAGCCAGTGGTCGGTATGCAAGTGCGTGAGGAAGACCTCGGTGAGATCCGGCAGCCCGACGCTGCGGATCAGTTGCCGCTGGGTCCCCTCGCCGCAGTCGATGAGCACCTTGTCGGCGCCGCGACGGATCAACGTCGCGGGCAGCCCGCGGCGGGCGGTGGGCACGGAACCGGCGGTACCGGCGAAGAAGATCGAGAGGTCCATCAGGCGGGTCTGAGGCTACCGGCGAAGATAGGGTCAACCGATGCTCAAGGAGTTCCGGCAGTTCCTGTTGCGTGGAAACCTCGTCGACCTGGCTGTCGCGGTGGTCATCGGCACGGCCTTCAGCGCGGTCGTCACCGCGCTGGTCGCCGGCTTCATCACGCCGCTCATCAGCATGATCGGTGGCAAGCAAGCCTTTGGAGAGCTGAGCTTCACCATCAACAACACCGTCTTCCCTTACGGCTTCTTCCTCAACGCGCTCATCGCCTTCGTGATCGTCGCGGCGGTGGTCTTCTTCCTCGTGCTCAAGCCGGTGAATGAGCTGATGGAACGGGTGCAGACGTCGGAGCCGGTGGATGAGGAGACCCGGGAGTGCCCGGCGTGCTTGAGCCAGATCCCGTATGCGGCGCGGCGGTGTGCGTTTTGCACCGAGGAGGTCGGGGCGGCTCCGGTGCCTGCCTAGGGTCGGGGAGCGGCGTGCGGGGTGTGGCTGGATGGGCGGCGCTCCGTGACGATCGCCACCACGCTCACGTGGCCTGGGGGTGTGGTGCGTAGCTGCGCTGTGGTTTGGCGCCCATTTGTGTGGGCATCGAACCGGGTCCGCGCGGATGGCGACATCACGGATCACCGCCCTCCCCACGCGCTCGCGCTGCGGACGAGGTTCGGCTCCGGCCTCAGGGCGCGCTCGCGCCGTGACCGGGATATTCCCGGTCAACGTACCCAGGGCTGTCACGGAACTGCGACGAAGCGTTGCGGCTTCGCCACCCTGTAGCGGAGGCCTGGCCCCGTTTCGACTCGGCGCGGGCGCCCGGGCGGGTCCGGGCCGTTTCGTAGTCAATAGTTCACCACCAGACGCCCCCGACCTCTCGCGTCGGGGTCCGGGGCGTTTGCGGCTCCATTGTGGAGCCCAGAACGACCCGGACCTCACGCCGGGGCAAACACGACCCCGACCACCATCACAACCCGAATCGCCAGCCCCAGCGCCCGCGGACGACCGACCAACGCCAAGCACAACCGACCCCGCTTCACTCCCCTCGGTGCCGACAGACCACGCCGGCACGACGACACCGTCTGAGCGGAACGCCCAAGCAGGCGCGCGACCCAAGCGCTCGCACCACACCACGCCCGCCCCGCGGCCAGCGCCGCACGACGTCAGTCTTGGGTGGTCCGCTACCCGTCCCAAGCAATAGGCACGACAGATGCCAGCGAGTTGTTGGGGTGGTCGCTCTGCAACGAAACTGCGACTTTGCAACGACTCTGCGAAATCCACCAAATCCGTCCGCCCCACCCGCTAGGCTCCGCCCTCACAAATCAAGAGACCCCCGCGACCGCTGTAACGGCCCGGGGGCATGACCCAAGGAGAAGGAACCTCCCATGAGTGCCCACCAGGGTAATTCAGGCTGCCGTATCAGCGTCGACCCCTCGACCGCCGACGTCCTGCGCATCGAGACCAAGAAGGTCTTGATGTTTAACCACGACCCCTTCGAGGACTTCCTCGACTACGTCCCTGCCAAGCAGCTCGCACTGGCCAACGTGTACCGCGACGCCACGGCCGTCATTGATGCACTCGGCTGGGATCCCGAGATGGTCGCGCACGACGACAGCGTCGAGGTCCCCCTCAGTCGCGGCCACATCGAGCAACTGCACGAGCGCCGCTGCGACCTACTGGCGACCAACCTCGACCTCCTCACCGACATCGGCGCCGACACCACCGCCAACGCCGCGGTGATGTCCGACATCTACGCCAACCGCCACGGCGTCGAAGCCCTCAACAAGGTCTTCGACACCTACAGCAACGCCATCGAACGCGGCCAGCACTAACCAAGCACGACGCGGGCCCGGGTCGCGGCACCACGCCGCGACCCGCCTATCCGCCCAGGTTAAGCGAGCACAACGTGACCATTCACAACTCGCGGTGTACCGCTTGCCATGACCTCCTCCCCCGCGATCGCCTTCGCTCGGCGCCACGCCCGGACCCTTCTCGCCCTCGGCATGGTCGTCACATTGGCCTTCGCGCTGTGGGCGCGGCGCGGTGATCTCGCCGCGTTCGATTGGTCGGTGAACCCGCTTGCGCTGGCCGGCGCCGCGCTGCTGCTCGCGGTTCCGGGGCTCGTCCAGGCCGGGACGTTCGTCGTCGCGTTGCGTCGCGTCGGCGGGGGCGCGCGTTGGCGTCCGGCGCTCAGGGTCTGGGCACGTTCGTGGTTGCTGCGCTATGAGCCCAGCGGCGCCGTTGGCTTCGCCTATCGCGTCGGCGCGCGTGAGCGGTTAGAGGCGACCACGCCGCAGGTCCTGACGGCAACGGCCTACGAGCAACTGGCCGCTATCGCCGGTGGCGCGCTGGCCGCGCCGATCGGGTTCGCGATTGCCGGGCTGCAGCCGCCGGCCATCGCCCTCGCAGCCGCCGCGATCGCGGTGCTCACGCTCGTCGCGCTGCGCCCTGCCTGGCTCGGCGGCTGGGTCCAGCGGCGCCTGCAGGCACGCGGGATCGCGGCGGCCGCTCCGCTGCGCGGCCGTGCGGTCGCGGTGCTTGTCGCCGTCCACGCTGCGGGCTGGGCAGCAATGGCCGGTGGCCTCGCGCTGCTGGCCGGCACGCTCGGGCTCAGCGAGACGAGCACGGGTGTCCTGCTCGGTGCTGCCGCGCTGTCGTGGCTGGCGGGCGTGTTGGTTCCGATCGCGCCCGGTGGCCTTGGTGTGCGCGATGCCGCGCTGGCGCTCGGCCTGGCGCCGGTGCTCGGCGCCGGCGCGGCGACCGGCCTAGCGGTCGCGTTGCGCGTCGTGGGCTTCGCGGGAGAGCTGATGACCTATGTGGTCGCCGAGGCGCTCGCGGCCCTGCCGTCACGTGCCGTCGCAACCTCCGCGCCGGCCGCACCCGCCTTCCTCCCGCCGACCGACCGCTCCGGCGTCATCGTCGTCGTGCCGACCTACCAGGAGGCCGAGTCCCTCCCCCTCTTCGTGGAGCGCTTCGCCGCGACCGGCGTCGAGCTGCTGATCGTCGACGACGCCTCACCCGACGGCACCGGCGCGCTCGCCGACGAGCTGGCTGCGCACCGCCCATGGATGCACGTGCTGCACCGCGAGGGCAAGGATGGGCTCGGCGTCGCCTACCGCGCCGGCTTCTCCTGGTGCTTGACCCGCGGCTACCGCGCGATCGGTCAGATGGACTGCGACCTGTCGCACCCGCCGGAGAAGATCGCCGAGATGCTGGCCGTCCTCGACGGCCGCGACGCCGACCTCGTCATCGGCAACCGCTACCTGCCGGGTGGCGGCACGACCAACTGGAGCCGCTCGCGCCGCGCGCTCAGCCGCGTCGGCTGCACGATGAGCCGCCTGCTGCTCGGCCTGCCCTACGACGACCTCAGCGGCGGCTTCAAGCTGTGGCGGGCGAGCTGCTTGGAGGATCTCGGCCTCGACGGCATGCTCGCCGCCGGCTACGCCTTCCAGATCGAGACGACGCAGGTCGCCCATCTGCTTGGCAAGCGCATCGAGGAGGTCCCCTTCACGTTCTGCGAGCGCGTCGCAGGCGAGTCGAAGATGTCGCTGGCGATCTCGCTGGAGGGGATCGGCGTGTGTTTGCGCCTACGCCGACAAACGCGTGAGCGGTACGCTCCATGCGTCACGCGCCCGTAGCTCAGTGGATAGAGCGCTCGCCTCCGGAGCGAGAGGTCGCTGGTTCGAATCCAGCCGGGCGCGCTGGACGTGGACGGCGGCGACACCTCCATGTTGAGGTCCAAAGGCCTTGAGAGCAGACGGCACAGGTGCCATGGTGGACGCGGCATGGATGCTGCAGACGACCCTCTTGCCCGCCTCGCCGCCGAGCTTGAGCGCCTGGCCCAAGCGCACATCGCGCTCGGCGAGGCGACGGCGTCGCTGATCGCGCAGGCCGCCCCGCACGAGCGTCGCATCCTCGGGCAAGCCGCCGCTGCATCGCGTGCCGCCGCGCGAACCGCGGCGGAGGCGAGCGCCAAGGCGCTGTCCGCCACCGACGGCTGAGCGTCAGCCGCCAGCCGTCGGCAGACCCGGACCGCGCCGGGCTTGCGGCCCGCTCAACGGGTGGGTCTGGCTCACCGGCCCGACCTCGCCCTCGACGCGGATGCGCGCATGGCCCTGAATCGGCTGTGCCGGCGGTGGACGGTCGCCGACGATCCCGAGCCCTTCGGCCATCGTGAAGAACCCGCGGGCAAATGGCGACGTAGCGGTCCGTGCGCGCACCTGCTCCCAATCGACCTGCTCGCGCACCGCGCGAGCGATCGCCAGGATGCCCGCGAAGTCGCAGTAGTGCTCGTCAAAGGCGTGCAGCTTCATCACCAGGACGTCGTTCAAGGCAACGACGGGCAGGTCCAGCGCCGCGACCGCCAGGATCTCAGCGCGCTCCAAGACGGCTCCAACGTCATCGATCCCGCGCGGTCCGAAGATCAAGTCGACCAGCGTGTCGCCATCCCACGCCTTCAGCAGCCAGCCCTCGGGTGGGCGGTCAGGACGCATTCCGGCTTGCGCCAGGGCGGCAAGCGCCGCCTCGGCGTCTTCGGGACGCACGAGGAAGTCTAGGTCGTTTCGGCTCTGCGGAGCACCGCGCGCCCAGCACGCGACGCTGCCCGCCAGGGCGAAGTCCAGCCCCTGGTCGCGCAGCACGGCGGCCGCGGTCTTGAGACTGCTCTCGATCTCTTCGAACGTCGACCGTGCTTCGCCCATGGACACGCACTACCCAGAGCGCCAAGTGGGTAGTGCAAGGCCCGTGACCTTGCGCATCGCCGCTGCTGGCGACATGCACTGCCAGCCATCGCGCGCCGCCGAGGCACGCGCGGCGTTCGGCGCCCTGGCCGGCGACATCGACCTGCTGCTCCTCGCCGGCGATCTGACCACCCACGGCCAACCCGAGCAGGCGCAGGTCCTGGCCGACGCCTGCCGCGATCTCGACGTCCCGATCTTCGGAGTCTGGGGCAACCACGACTGGCACTGCAACCAGATCGACGAGATCGAGCCGATCCTCGCCGAGGCGGGCATCACGATGCTCGAGCGCGAGAGCGTGACGGTCTGCATCGACCGCACCGAGATCGGCATCGTCGGTCTCAAAGGGTTCGTCGGCGGCTTCCCCGGCTCACACCTGCCGGACTTCGGCGAACCGCAGTTGCGCCGGCTCTACGCCGAGACGACCGCCGACGTCGCCGCCCTCGACGAGGGGCTGAAGGCCGTCGCCCACTGCCCGGTGCGGATTGTCCTGCTGCACTACGCACCCACCACCGAGACGCTCCGCGGCGAGCCCGAGACCATCTGGACGATGCTCGGCAACGACCGTCTCGCCGCCCCCATCGCCCAGCACGAGCCCGACATGGTCCTCCACGGCCACGCGCACGCTGGCACCTTCGAGGGCGCCATTAACAACGTCCCGGTCTACAACGTCTCGGTGCCCGTGCTCGGCCGCGACTTCTGGGTCTTCGAGCTCAGCGGGCTGGAGCGGGCGACGGCACCGCTGCACTGAGCGCACGGCGCGTGTTCGTATTGGAGTCAAGTCCGTGGAGCTTTCGAGTCTCCTCTCATCCCTAGAGCGCGGGCCGCCGTCACCAGACAGCCAAGCCCCGTCGTACGGGCGTTGTTGATCGCCCTGGATCAGACGCCGGAGACGGTCAGGCCGTACATCTCGCCTCGACGCGCGTATGCGCCCGCGCCACCCTCAAGTACCTTGCATGCGCGTTTACTCGTAACGTCGTTGTCGACTGAACCAGCATCGACGACGACTCCGCGGCCCTGATAGCCAGCGAGCGGCACGATGAGTTCTGCGTCACCAAGGACGGCGATGTTGGCATTGTGCGTGGCGAGAATAACTTGGCGCTGCTCTTTAACCCGGCGCAGGTTTTGGACCACGGTCTCAAAGATGAACGCGCTATCCAGGTGATCCTCAGGCTGATCGATGATGAGCGGCGTGCTGTCATCTGCGAAAAGCAGCGCTCCTAGGAGCACGGATGCCTTTTGACCATGGCTGAGATTGTCGAACGGCACGACACGGAGCTTGTCTCCGATGAGTGTCGTCAAGGTGATCTGGGGTAGATCCGACATGGCGATCTCCTCCAACTCGTGCAGATCAGCAGCCTCGAACAGACTGATGAACTCACTCGCGTCCGACTCCTTCGAGAAATAGGCTGAGTCACCGTCCTTGACGGCCTGAAGTACTCCAACCGCCTTGCGTCGCAGAGCATCCGCGAGATCGATCGGGTGGATCACGCGACAAAATCGCGTCATGCGATCCGCTTTGAAAGCGCGTTGCCCGAGGACACCGCGGATCCACTTCTCGTATGAGTCCACGCGGGCACCTTCGGAATAGGTGATCTTGACCTTGAACTCCTTCAAGGATGCGTTCAGCGCCGCCGTCAGCTTCTTGCTTGCTTCAGCTCGCAGGTAGTACCGCCTGCTCTGTGCCTGGCGGTACTCAGCAAGAAGCTGCTTGCGAGCCTTCCGAAGCTCCGCAAGCCTTCCGGTGTCTTTATCCGCCCGCTGGATCGCAGTTGACGCTTTCGCTTCCTGTTCGGCAAGGCGATTGACTTCCGCGAGCGCTGGTGTCACGCCCTTGCTACGAAGCTCCTCCACGATCGTCTGGATCCGAGCTTCGACGCGGGTCTCGTAGTCGATCCAGCCCGCCCGCTTCTCGCTAATAGAGGCAAGGGCCTGATTGAGGATCTGCTGACCTTCTGCCTTCCACGCTGTGAGCGCCGTCTCCAGACCAGCGAGACGCGGCAGCACGCCCGGGTCGTTCTCGTCGCCCACTATGTACTTCACACCCGGCATCGACGCTGGATCCTCAATCGATGCCCCGGCCGTTAGAGCATCTCTATCGAACTTGACTACGAGAGATTCAATCTCATGAGACATCGAATCAAGGCGTGCGTCGATGCTCCCGCGGAGTGTCCTTTCTTGCGTAACTAAGCGACGGTACTGGAGCGCTTCCTTGAGATGCGAGGTCGCAATGACCTTCAACTTGCTCTTGGCGTCATCAAGGGACCGTTGCGCCGCAGCCTTACGCGCCGGAGCGTCGCTGATCGGCGCAATCAGATCCCGGTTGACCTCGAGTTCATTGCGGAGATCGTCCAAACGCGCTTCAACTTCCTTGAGATCGGCAAAGCGATCGAGGAAGTCCGTAATCAGATCAGGGTCGTCGCGGTAACCGCGGATGATCTCTGCTACTCGGTCCTGCGCGTACCCCTCGATCGGTACACGCGTCGGCGTTGCCATCCCTTCGGAGATCTCGACGGTTTCACTACCAGAAGTTCGCTCGACGTAGTGTCGACTTCCAAAGGCGTCCTCATAGATCAGCTGCACGCTCTCTGGCCAGCCATTCTCGGCCTGTTCTTCGCGCTCATGCGGGATCGATAGGCAGGCACAACGCACCGCCTCAAGAGCTGTGGACTTGCCTGAACCACGACCCCCAATCAGACAAGTCAAGTTGGAGCTGAAGGCGATCTCCTCGCCGTCGAGAAACCCACCGACCATCCGCGCTCCAACAAGGCGGGTATAAGGGCCGCGAAGTTGAGGTTCCAATCGGATCCGCGCATCGGGATCGCGGAGCGCTCTTTGGAAGCCCGCAAATGATGGTTCGGCCATCTTGATACGTGTGAGGCGTTCCTCGCCATCACGGTTGCGGCCGATGCCCTCTAGCGAATGCGCATCAGAGAAGTACAAGCGTGGCAAGCGTGCACCAGCAACCTCGCCGAGTACTGATGCACGCGCTTGCATCTGCTCGGCACGGATTTCGTGCCCTGGACCACCGTCACGGTCTGGATCGAACCAGTTGAATTCAGTCGGTCCGTCCACCTCGATCGCGCTTACAGCACCGCTTGCAATTAGCGCGTCTTGAGACTTTCGGGATGCTTTGCGAAGACACCCCGTTCCCTCACGACCCGCATGGGCCGGAACCGCGACTCCTCCGGCGGCATGAATGCCCTCGGCAAGCGTGTGGAGAGGCTGCAATAGCCAGCGATCGCCGGCAGCGTCCTCCTGGAAATCAAGTCGCTGAAACCATTTGCGAAATGGGTCGAAGCCGACGGGATCGAAGTATGCGAGAAGGTGCCCGTCCGCGCCGGTCAACTCCACGCCTGCCAAAACAAATACGCCTCTCTCCCGGCCTGCTGCGATCCCAGCCTCTACCGAGTCGATCGCATTGTGGTCGGTGATCGCGACCATGCCGATCCCGCGCGACACGGCGGTATCGATGATCGCAGCTGGCGCCATCGCGGTGTCCTTAACGTCGGCGGAAACGCCGTACGAGTGGATGTGGAGATCAGCGCGTAGAAAGGTCGCTGGCTTGGTCGACTGTGCGATTGGTTCAAACGGCGATGGCCCGGACTCTGGCATGACGTCATTATCCCCTAGCTTTCCGCTAATCGTAAAGAGGTACTCACCAGCAGCGCGTCGAGACACTCCCAAGGCCGTCGAATCCAGCGTGGTGGCGTACATAGCGGTTGAGGCGTAGCGAACTAAGCGCTAGACTGGCGCCTCCAACCGAGCGTTATGCTCGATCAGTTGGGCTGTTATTGGGCCGGTTGCTAACCGTCCCGCTGCGTCTTTGTCCTTATCTCCGACCGCTTAGTCCTCAATACATAGGCCACTACTAGGCTCGACGCAGCGCCTCGTAGGTGGATTGAACGATGGGAGACCCGTATGGGTCGACTTCCGCTCAACCGCCTGCGACCTCGGAGGCGGAGGAGCCTTCAAGACATCGAGATTTCGCACGCGTGGTGGAAGCTATTCTTCTACCGCTGGCGGAACTTGCTGCTGCTGTCGGCACTGTCGATTCAGATGGCAGAAGTCGTCATCGCGGCGATCGAGGGTCGACCGCCCGGCCTGCTTCTGCCGCTTCCCCTTCTTGAGCATGCGTCAGCTCGCTCGCCATAACAACGGCGAGAAGTAGCCGTCCGTACTGAGTTGCCGATCGACGGGCAGCTCAGATGCACCACGTTAAACGTGACACGCGATTCGGCCAAGTCCTTGCGAGAGCATGGCCCCAGCGGTCGCATTGCAATCACTGTTCGGAAGCTGGGGTCGACTGCCGCGCGTGCGATGCGGCCTTAGGAAAGTGGGTGGTCGGCGACCACGTGTCGACTTCAGAGCCACCACGAGACTGCCGTCAACTGGCACTGAAAGCGAACACATCCCGACCCCAGCGATGCAGTCCGAGTTCCCGGGACGGGCGATACATGGAACTCCTTGCGGTCTTGCAGACCAGTGTCGACGTGTCGGCGTACAGACGCCCTCGGTGAATTCAGTCGCATTCGCCGCGCTGCTCTCGCAGCGCGCGCGTCCGCGGCGCGCGAGCACGTCGCACAGATCGGCCGTCGCGGGCTGGAGACCCCCTCTCGTTCGAGGCGATCGAGGACCGGGTCCGTCTTCGATGTGCAGCGCAGCGGCTCTACATTAGACAGCGTAGCCAGAAGCGATTCACGTCCGACACAGCGTCTGCAGCATCCCCAGCGCCCGCGTCGGATCGCGGCGCATGAGCGTGAACGCGGCTCGCGCATGCTCGACGTCATCGAGCGTCGCGGTCGGGCGCTCGACGCAGTAGCGGCCGATCCAGCGAACAGCCGCGCGCTCGTAGCGCTCGGGCTCACGATCGCGCAAAAGAACGCAGACCTGCAGCGCGTCGTCGAGCCGAACGGACGGCAGCTCGGCGGCCGCAGCGCGGATGATCATGAGGTTGCCCGTGCGCAGGGCGTGCTGGAACTGGGTGTATGCGGAGCCGGCGTCTGTCACGAACATATGTTCGCATAGGGCGCAAGGCTCAAAACAGACATTTCTGTCTGCTTTTGCCACGAACCCTCAGCCAATTGGCAGGTCCTGCACCACCGCCAGCGCATCCGCAAAAAGGTCGCCCTGATCACGCACGCGCGCGAGCACCGCGTCGAGGTCGAAGACGAGCGACTCGGCGCTGCCGGCCGCCACGGCGGCGGCGACCTCGTCCCAGGACAGCGGCGTCGAGACCGTTGGCCGCTCGCGGGCCCGCGGCGAGTAGACCGACACGGTGGTCTTGTTGACGTCGTTCTGGCTCCAGTCGACCAGCACCTTGCCCTTGCGCAATGCCTTGGTCTGCCGCGCCACGACGAGATCGCCCGCCTCGGCCTCCAGCAGCTCGGCCACCGCCTTGGCAAAGCCCTTGGTCTGCTCGTAGGTCACGCCCGGCGTGTTGAGCGGCACATAGACCTGCATGCCCTTGGAGCCCGAGGTCTTGACCACCGCGCGCAAGCCCAAGTGCTGGAACATGCCCTGCAACACGGTTGCGACCTGGCAGCACTCCAGCAGCCCCGCAGGCTCGCCCGGGTCGAGGTCGAAGGCGACCATCGTCGGCGCCGACAGCTTCCCGCTGGCATCCGCGCGGTGCATCGGCGTGTGCAGCTCGATGTCGGCGAGGTTGCCCAGCCAGGCGAGCGTCGGCGTATCAGAGGCCAAGACGTAGTTGATGATCTTGCCGCTCTCAAGCGCGACCGGCGTGGTCGCGACCCAGTCGGGCCTGTGCGCTGGCGCCTGCTTCTCATAGAAGAACTGGCCCTCCGCGCCATTCGGGTAGCGCTTGAGCGTCAGCGGCCGGCCACGCAGATGCGGCAGCAGGACCGGCGCCAGCTCGACGTAGTAGCGGATCAGGTCGTTCTTGGTGTGACCTGACGGCCACAGCGCCTTCTCCAGATTGGTGAGCCGCAGCTCACGGCCTTCGATCTCGGCAAGCACCGCTGTCGCGCCTCTCGCCCCCTTCGGTGGCGCCACCGGCTCCCGGACGACCAGCCCCGCGGGCTTGTCGTCACGCAACCCCTTGTAGGACGGCGCGCGCAGGACGCCCTCGCGCGTCCACGCGATGAACTCCACCTCGCAGACCAGCTCGGGCTCCACCCAGACGGCCTCGCGCGGGATCTTCACGCCGCGTGGAATCTCGCTGAACGGCGACGTGTCGCGGACCAAGGGCCTCAACAAGTCCTCAAGGCGGTCGAGCTCGGCCCCCGTAAAGCCCGTGCCGACACGGCCCGCGAAGCGAAACGGCGCGTCGTCCTCCTCGCGCACGCCCACCAGCAACGCCCCGATGCTCCCCTGGCGCTTGCCCTCCCCCGGCAGCCAGCCGCCGACCACCAGCTCCTGACGGTTGGTGTTCTTGACCTTGCGCCAGCACCCGCTGCGCCGGCCCGGCTCATAGGGCGAGTCCAGCCGCTTGGCGACCACCCCCTCCAACCCCTGCTCGCGGGTGGCGGCCAGCATCCGCTCACCGCCACCCACGACGTGATCGGGGACCTGCCAGCGCTCGCCATCAGCCAGCAGCGCGCGCAGCGCGGCACGACGCTCCTCGTAAGGAAGATCCATCAGCGAGCGCCCGTCGAGCCAGAGCAGATCGAAGGCCATGTAGTTGACCGGCGCCTCCTTGGCCAGCCGGCGCACCTGCGCGTCGCGCGTCAGGTGCATCCGGCCTTGAAGCGCGGCAAACGACGGCTTGCCGTCGCTGTCGAAGGCCACCACCTCGCCATCGAGGATCGCGCGGTGCATGCTCAGCGCGCGGTTCATGCGACCGAGCTCTGGATAGCGCGCGGTGACATCGTTGCCGTTGCGGGTGACCAAGCGCATCCGGCCGGGCTCGCTGAAGACGATTGCGCGCACCCCGTCCCACTTGATTTCGTAGGCCCACTGCGCGTCTTCGCGCGCGGACGGGATCGGGCCGGCTTTGGTCATCATCGGCACGAGCTGGTCGGGCATCGCCTCCTGGCCGAGAACCCAGCCGTCGGCGGCCGGCTCGCCCATGCGGTGGATCATCCAGTCCTTGGCATCTGACCCCATCGGAAAGAGCGCGTAGCGGCCGGTCACGCGCTCGCCGTGGAGCTCGACCTCGACCTTCTTGCCCTCCTCCCACTTCAGGACCTCGTAGGTGCCGCGGTCCCAGATCGTCATCGTCCCGGCCCCGTAGGAACCCTTCGGAATCTCGCCGTGAAAGTCGAGGTACTCCAGCGGATGGTCCTCGGTGTGGGCGGCGACGCGATTGTCCTTGGTCGCCCACGGCAGCCCGTTGGGCAGCGCCCACGAGGCCAGCGCGCCGTTGTGCTCCAGGCGCAGGTCCCAATGCAGGCGCGTCGCGCTGTGCTCCTGGATCACGAAGCGCGGCAAGCCGTCAGCCGAGGGCGTCTTCGCGCCGCCCGCGGGCTCAGGCGTCGCGGAGAAGTCGCGCTTGGCGGCGTACTCGTTTAGGCGCTGGGCCATCGCCGACCGAGCTACCCGCCGGCGATGCGCAGCACCGTCTCGCGAAGCTCGGAGATCGGCGCGTCCTTCTCGACGTAGGCGACCGCGCCGCTGCGGCGGCCCTCGCCATACGCGCGTGGGTGACCGCTGAGGACGACGACGCGAACGTCGGGCACGACGCGCTGGAGCTCGCTGACGGCATCGCGCTCGACGTCGAGGAGGTCGAGCAGGACGATGTCTGGCCGCGTCTCACCGGCGAGGCGAATGGCGCCATCCACGTCCGGAGCATCGGCGACGATCTCGATGTCCTCGTCATCCTCCAGCTCCGCGCGAATCAGCGCCCGGAAGGCTGACGAGTCATCGCAGTGCAGGACACGGACCATGCGTTGCGCAGACTACTCCGCGGCGCGGGCATCTCCTCCTACATTGCATTGGTCCGGCTTTTGAGCAAAGCATCGTGACGATGGATTCGGCCTTGTAGGTTTCCTTCAATGGCCGTCGCGCATCAGCCCGGAAAGCCGCTGCGCGTCGGCGCGGTCGATTTGCGCGACATGCTGAGCGCCCACGTCGACGCGCTGGCCGACGCCGTGCTGGTGCGCTTCGCCGCGGGCGCTGGACCTGATGGCGCGCCAGACGCCGCGACGCTACGCAATCTGCGCATGGGCGCGCGCGGAGCCGTCGACTGCTTCCTCGCACGGCTGGCCGGCGAACGCAGAGTTGCCGACGACGCGCTCTTTGTCGCCCACGGCCGCGCGCAGCAGGCGGCGGGCCGGACGCTCACCGAGCTGTTGTCGTTCTACCGACTCGGCGGGCTGGCGATGTGGGAGCGCTCGACCGCGCTGCTACCGCAGGCGACGTCGCTGCCGGCCGCGGACATCTTCGCGTTCGGCAGCGCAGTGCTGGAGCTTGTCGACGAGCTGTCGGTTGCCGCGGCCAGCGGCTTTGCCGCCCAAGAGGCCGAGGCGCGCCGCAGGAGTCGCGCGCTGCGCGAGCGCCTCGTCTCGCTGCTGCTCAGCTACCCGCCGGTCGCCGGCGACGTCCTCGACGCGGCCGCCGCCGCGGCGGGCTGGCAGCTTCCGGCTCGGGTCCGCGTCGCCGTCGCCGAGTTGCCCGCCGACCCGCTGGCCGTGCCGGCGGGCCCGCCACCCGACCGTGTGCTGACCGCGCCCGTCGCCGACGGGCGCATCGCGCTCGTGGTCGCCGACGGTGAGGAGGCCGAGCGCTGGCTGGCGCGTGCCGCCGCAGCGCTGCTGCTCCAGGCGCCGGTGGCGATCGGCCCGACCGTCCCGGCCGCCGCCGCCGCGCGCAGCGCCACCCGTGCCGCCGCGCTCTTAGACCATGTGACCGCCGGCGCGCTGGGCGGCCGCGACCGACAGGAGATCGTCCGCTGCGACGATCACGAGATCGCGCTGCTGCTCGGTGCCGCACCAGAGCTCGCCCACGAGGTCGCCGGCCGCCGCCTCGCGCCGCTCGCGACGCTCGAGCCCGCCGCCCGCGAGCGCCTAACTGCCACGCTCGCCGCCTGGCTCGCCGACCCCGGGCGCCCGCAGGCGATGGCCGACCGCCTCGGGCTCCACGTGCAGACCGTCCGCTACCGGCTCAAGGCGCTGCGCGAGCTCTTCGGCGCGGCGCTCGACGATCCCGACGAGCGCTTCGAGCTGTCGCTGGCGCTGCGAGTCGGCGAGAGATAGGCCTCCCAAACCTGGCTGACCCATCGACGGGGCGCGCCAAGGCGCTTAAGCTGTCCCGTGTGCTGACCGGTTCTGATGCGGGTGCCCAGATGGAACGCGAGCTGGAGACGCATCGCCGTGCGTTGACGGGCTATTGCTACCGGATGCTCGGCTCCGGCTCGGAGGCCGAGGACGCGGTCCAGGAGACGATGGTGCGGGCGTGGAAGGCAGCCGATCGGCTGGAGGCGCGGGCCGCGCTGAAGTCATGGCTGTACCGGATCGCCAGCAACGTCTGCTTCGACATGCTGCAAGGACCCCAACGGCGGGCGCAGCCGATGGACCTCGGACCGGCGTCGGCCGCCGACGCCGCGCTCGGAGCGCCGCTGACCGAGGGCGTGTGGATCCAGCCGATCGCCGATGCGCGCGTCGCGCCAGCGGAGGGCGATCCGGCCGAGATCGCCGCCGGGCGCGAGACGCTGCGGCTCGCCTTCGTCGCCGCCCTCCAGCACCTACCGGCCCGCCAGCGCGCGGTGCTCATCCTGCGCGAGGTCCTGCGCTGGCAGGCCACCGAGGTCGCCGAGCTGCTCGAGACCTCGGTCGCCTCGGTCAACAGCGCGCTGCAGCGTGCCCGCGCCACGCTCTCAGAGCTCGACCTCGACGCCACCGACGGCCCGGCCACTGTCGATGACGACCAGCAGGATCTCCTGGCCCGCTACGTCGACGCGTTCGAGCGCTATGACATGACCGCGCTCGTTGCGCTGCTGCGCGAGGACGCCGAGTTCTCGATGCCGCCGTTCCCGCTCTGGGTCAAGGGGACCGACGACATCGTGGCGTTCATGACCGGCACGGGCGCCAAGTGCGAGGGCTCGCGCGTCTTAGCGACGTCGGCCAACGGCGGCCCGGCAATCGCGATCTACAACCCCGACGGCGACGGCTACTCGCCGTGGGCGATCGTCGTGGTCGAGGCCTCAGAGGGGCGGATCAGCGGGCTTCACCACTTCATCTACCCCGAACTCTTTGCCCAGTTCGGGCTGCCGGACCGGCTCGCACGCGAGCACGCAGGTTAGGCCGCACAGCTCGATCAGCTCGACCAGCCGGGGCGTAGCGTCGCGGATCCGCAGGCCCATGCCACCGCGGCGCGTGGCGAGGTGCATACGGGCAAGCAGGTCGATGAGCACCATGTCGGGACAGCTCGCGTCGAGATGGGCGACGAGCGTCTCGCCACCCTGCTCATCGACGACCACAAGGGTCGTCGCTCTGTCACGCGCGTCGCGCATTGCTCAGTAGAGACGCCCGCGACGCTCCGAACTCATCGGCGGCCGATGATTCCGGCACGCCGGTGACGTCTGAACGCCATGACCACCTTCGCGCTGATCCCGGGCGCCGGCGCCGACCAGCGGTACTGGAGCCGGCTCATCCCGCTGCTTGCCGACCGCGGCCACGAGGCGCTGGCGCCCGAGCTCCCGGCCAGTGACCCCGACGCCGGTTGGGACGCTTACGCCGAGGCGATGGCCGCGGCGATCGGGGACCGCACGGGCGTCGTGGTCGTGGCCCAGTCGATGGGCGCCTTCACCGCGCCGCTGCTGTGCTCGCGCGTCGACGTCGCCAGCATCGCGCTGCTGTGCCCGATGATCCCCGCCCCAGGCGACACGGGCAACGACTGGTGGCAAGCGGCCGGCCAGGAGGCCTCGGCGCGCGCCGCCGCCGAACGCGAGGGCCGTGACCCCGACGCGCCGATGGACCTGGAGACGACCTTTCTGCACGACGTGCCCGAGGACGTGGCCGCCGAGCTGCTGTCACAGCCTGAGCCTGAGCAGAAAGACCGCACGTTCGAGGAGCCCTGGCCCCTGGACGCGTGGCCGGATGTCCCGACCACGGTGCTGGCCGGGACCCGCGACCGCCTCTTCCCGCTAGACCTCATCGAGCGCTTGGCGCGCGAGCGCCTTGGCCTCAGCCACGTCGACACCGTCGACAGCGGCCACCTCGCGGCGCTCGTACGCCCAAACGAAGTCGCGATCTGGTTGCTAGGTCCCTAGCCGCCGGCGACGGCGGGGAGGATCTGCACTTCGCCGCCGTCCTTGACGGGCGTTGCGAGGCCGTCGCCGAAACGCACGTCCTCGCCATCGACGTAAACGTTGACGAAGCGGCGCAGGCCGCCGTCGCCGTCCGACAGGCTGTCGCGCAGCTCGGGGTGCTCGGTGTAGAGCGCCTCAAGGACGGCGCCGACGGTCTCGCCTTCGAGCGGGACCTTCGACGCGCCGCCGGCGGCGGCGCGCAACTGCGTCGGGAGCTTGACCGTGACGCCCATCAGACCGACGCGGCGGGGTGGGTGGTGGACCGCATAACGACGTTCTCGAACTCGGAGAACTTCGGCTCGATCGTGTGTGACTCGAAGGTGTCGCGCACCGCATCGAGGGTCTTCAGGCCGTCGCCGGTGATGACAAGCACGACGCGCTCCTCCGGGTCGATGTCGCCGCGATCGGCGAGTTTGGCGAGCGTCGCCGTCGTGACGCCGCCGGCGGTCTCGGTGAAGATGCCCGTCGTCTCGGCCAGCAGGCGGATGCCCGCGCGGATCTCGTCGTCGGTGACGCTGTCGATGCCGCCGTTGGTGCGGTTGGCCAACTCGATCGCGTAGGGACCGTCGGCCGGGTTGCCGATGGCCAGCGACTTGGCGATCGTGTCGGGCTTGACCGGACGGCAGACGTCGGTGCCCGCGGCAAATGCCGTGGCGACCGGCGAGCAGCCCGTGGCCTGGGCGCCGTTCATCGTCGGCGTGTCGCCCTCGATCAGGCCCAGCTCACGCCACTCGTCAAAGCCCTTGGCGAGCTTGGTGAACAGCGAGCCCGAGGCGATCGGCGCGACTACGCGGTCCGGCGTCGAGAAGCCGAGCTGCTCGGCGATCTCATAGGCCAAGGTCTTGGAGCCCTCGGCGTAGTACGGGCGCATGTTGACGTTGACGAACGCCCAGCTCTCCTGCTCACCGCTGATCTCGGTGCAGAGCCGGTTGACGTCGTCGTAGTTGCCGTTGATCTTCACCAAGTTGGTGCCGTAGACGCCGGTCGCGAGGATCTTCTGCTCCTCGAGGTCGGCCGGGATGAAGACGAAGGACGGCATCCCCAGCGCGGCGGCCGTGGCGGCCACGGCGTTGGCGAGGTTGCCGGTCGAGGCGCAGGCGAGCGTGTCGAAGCCGAGCTCCCGCGCGCGAGCGGCGGCCACCGAGACGACGCGGTCCTTGAACGAGTGCGTGGGGTTGTGCGCGTCGTTCTTGACCCAGACCTCCTTGAGGCCCAGGCGCTCGGCAAGCCTGTCGGCGCGCACCAATGGCGTGCAGCCGGCGGGCAGGCCGACGCGCGAAAGGATCTTCGCGCTCGGGCCGGGTTGACCGTCGACGAGCGGCAGGAAATCCACGTAGCGCCAGATGTTCTGCGGGCCGGACGTGATCCGGCGGCGCAGCGAGGCGACGTCACCCGCGAGCGCGCTGTGGTCGTACTTGACCTCCAGCGGCCCGAAGCACTTGGTGCAGACGTACTGGGCGGTGAGCTCGTACTCGGTGCCGCACTCGCGGCATGAGAGGTTGGTGACAGCCATCGTGGAAACTCCTTGTTCTTCGCCGAGGATTCGGTGTGTGACGAAGAAGTGGCTTCCTACGCCACACGTCTCCAGGAATTGGCACCTTCCCGCCTAAGCGGGGGTTGCCGGGGTTTCATCGGGCCAGTCCCTCCACCCCTCTGGACGTGTACAGCTATGTGGGCCGGAACGATAGCAAGCGACCTTGATGCTGCAAAACGACGTGTCGGCGTCGTGGTCTGCGCGGCCGGACGGTAGACTTCATGGCGTCGTGATCCCGTCCGTCGACGAGCCCTTCAGTCGCCATGCCGAGGCTGCCCCGCCCGCCTCTGCCGCGTCGCGCTGCCCGCTCTCGGACGGACGGCATCCCGCACGTCGCGGAGCCTGACACCCCGAACGTCGAGGTCGTCGAGGCCGAGGGCCTGCGCTGGATCAACATCGAGCGCCCCCGCCAGATCGACCGCGCGTGGCTCGAGGAGCACTTCGACTTCCACCCGCTGGACTACGAGGACGTCTTCTCGCGCAACCAGCGTCCGAAGGTCGACGAGTACGAGGGCTACCTCTTCGTCGTCCTGCACTTCCCGGTCTTCGACAAGCGCGTCAACCGGCTCAACGGCGCCGAGGTCGACATCTTCGTCGGCCCCGACTTCATCATCACGCTACCCAACGAGGGGCTGCAGCCGCTGCAGTATCTCTTCGACCGCTGCCGCACCAACGAGGACATCCGCGAGGACATGTTCTCCAAGGGCGCGGGCTACTTGTTGTACAAGATCGTCGACGCCTGCGTGGACGCGTCGTTCCCGATGCTGCGCAAGATGGGGTTGAAGCTCGAGCGCCTGGAGCAGGCGATCTTCGAGGAGGAGGCCAACCGCGAGATCGTGCGCGACCTCTCCAACGCCAAGCAGGAGATCATCAACTTCCGCAAGATCGTCCGGCCGCAGCGCGTCGCGCTGAAGGACCTGGAGCGCACCAAGCGCTATGTGACGGGCGAGCTCGACATCTACTTCGACGACATCAACGACGCGTCGGAGCGGGTGTGGGACATGCTGGAGAACTTCAAAGAGGTCATCGAGGGGTTGGAGAACACCAACGAGGCGGTGCTCTCCCATCGCCTGAACGACTCGATCCGCGTGCTGACGGCGTTCAGCGTGATCATGCTGCCGCTGACGCTGATCGCCTCGGTGATGGGCATGAACGTCGGCATCCCAGGCGAGAACTCGATCCACGCCTTCTGGATCGCGATCGGGGTCATGCTGTCGGTGTTGACCGGCATGGTCCTATGGTTCCGCAAGCGCGGCTGGCTCTAGGCCGATTCTGAGCGCCGCCCGCGGCTCAGAATCGGCCTAGTACGTTCGGGGAATGGACTTGGTGCGCTGCTGGGCGTTGCTGGGGTCCGCCCGCGTGGCGCGCTTCGCGACGGTTGCGCCGGACGGTCGGCCGTCGGTGGTCCCGGTCTGCTTTGCGATCGGCGACGAGACGATCTACCACGCGGTCGATCACAAGCCCAAGACGACGCGGGCGCTGGCGCGGTTGGAGCACGTGCGCGTCGAGCCCCGTACCGCGCTGCTGGCCGACCACTACGCCGAGGACTGGAGCACGCTGTGGTGGGTCAGGGCCGACGGCGCGGCCCGGGTGCTGGAGGAGGGTCCCGAGGCGCAGCGCGCCCTCGATCTCTTGGTGGCCCGCTACGCGCAATACCGCGAGCGCCGCCCGGAAGGTCCCGTGGTGGCGTTTGACGTGGAGCGGATCAGCGGTTGGAGTGCTACGCCCTAGGCCGATTCTGCGACCCGAACGGTCGTGGCTGACGTCGCCGGTGCAGTGCCGGCGGGCGGCCGCCCGTCAAGCGCTCCGGCGACCGTCAGGCGCGAGCGGGCGGCTCGCAGAATCGGCCTAGCCGCGCGCGCCAGCCGCGCTCGCCCTCTCCGGTAAGCCGGAGGAGCGAGCGCGACCGGCCCTAGGGCACGGACTGGATGCTGATGCCTGCCTCGCCGCTGGTCTGCGGCGGTGTCGTCTGAACAGCGGCGTCAGCGTGCCCCGCGGCCACGAGGATGGAACCGGTCACAAGGAGGAGTGCGACGAGCTCTCGGTGGTTGATCCGCGGGGAGGTCACTGCGAGCAGTCTCCCGTCGGCGGGGCGTCATAACAGTCGTGGTCGCCTGCGTCTGGAAGGTGCGGGTGACCGCACCGTCGGGTCGTGTGACCCGCAGGCCGTTTCGGTGTACCCAGCAACGTGCCCGCCGCCTCACTGTCGTCGCTTGAAGCGCTCGGCGACCAATTCGCGCTCAACGCCGCCACCGAGCGCAAGCGCATGCTCGTCATCGTCAACCCGTATGCCACAACGGTCTCCGACCGTCTGCGCAACCTCGTCGTCTATGCCTTGCAGGGCCGCTACGACGTCGATGCGGTTGACACCAAAGCCCGCGACCACGCCACCGAGCTGACGCGCGAGGCCGCCGGCGAGGGCTATGACGTCGTCGTCGCCTTCGGTGGCGACGGCACGGTCAACGAGGCCGCCAACGGCCTGCGCGGCTCGACGACGCCGCTGACCTGCTTGCCCGGCGGCTCGACCAACGTCTACGCCCGCATGCTCGGCATCCCGAACGACATCGTGGACGCGACCGAGCACCTGCTGCGCATCGCCGACGACTGGCAGCCGCGCGAAGTGCACATGGCGCAGGTCAACGGTCGGCGCTTCCTCTTCTCCAGCGGCATCGGCCTCGACGCCGCGGTCGTCGCGCGCGTCGACGCCCACCCCCACCTCAAGGCGCGCTTTGGCCCCTACTACTTCGCCTACTGCGGCTTCGGCGAGTTCCTGGGCAAGTACGTCGCCCGCCCACCGCGGCTGGAGACCGTCACTGACGGTGGCGACGCGCTGCCGGGCGTCACGGTGCTCGTCCAGAAGGGCGACCCCTACACCTACTTCCGCCGCATCCCGATCCACGCCGCCCAGGGCGCGACGCTCGCCGACCCGACGCTCGCCGGCATCGTGCTGCGCAGCACGCGCCCGACCGTCATGCCGGGGATCCTCTACCGCCTCTTCTCCGCACGCGCCAAGCTGGATCGCCATCGCCAGGTCGACGGCTTCGCCGGCGCCGGCGAGGTCGTGGTGCGCTCCGTCGATGGCCGGCCGGTGCCGCTGCACGTCGACGGCGACTACATCGGCGACGTGACTGAGGCCGTCTACGGAGTAGACGAAGCCCCGTTGCACGTGGTTTGCTGAAGGGCATGAACCCGTTCGCCACTGCGCTGAGCTCCGCTGACCAGCTCGCCGAGCTGTATGAACCAGCGACCGAGCGCGCATGGGCGAAGGACATCGGGATGCTCGACGAGGCGGCCACGCGCCTGATCGCCGCCTCGCCGCTGGTGGTCATCGCCAGCCAGGACGCCGATGGCCGCGCCGACGCGACGCCCCGTGGCGGCCCGCCGGGCTTCGTCGCGGTCCTCGACGAGCACCACCTGGCGATCCCCGACGCGACCGGCAACCGCCGCCTCGACACGCTGACCAACGTCATCGCGACCGGCCACGTCGGCCTGCTCTTCCTGATCCCGGGGCGCGATCAGACGCTGCGCGTCAACGGCCGCGCCTGCGTCTCGGTGGCGCCCGAGGTCCTGGAGGCAGCGGGAGCCGTGGGCAAGCCGCCGCGCACCGCGATCGTCGTGCGCACCGACGAGGTCTACGCGCACTGCCCAAAGGCGTTCATCCGTTCGCACCTGTGGGATGCCACCACCTGGCCGTCGCCCGACGACGTCCCGACCGCCGCTGAGGTCATGCTCGCCCACCTGCGCGACCCGTCGCGCACGCTCGCCGAGGAGCAGGAGTACCTCGACGAGGCGCTGCGAACCCGCCTCGCCTAAGGCTTCAAGTCATAGGGGTAGTCGGTGAGGACCTCGTGGCCGTCGTCGGTGACGAGGATGAGGTCTTCGGAGCCCAGCGCGCCGACGTTGCGGTCCCAGAGGCCGGGCTCGATGGCGACGACGTCGCCGGCGACCAGCGGCGAGCGGCCGGCCTGGCCCATGCCCGGGTCCTCATGGACCTCGAGGCCGACGCCGTGGCCGAGCGAGAACTGAAAGCCCTCGTTGGGATCCTCGCCCGGGCCGGTGCGCAGCGTCCTGTGGCCGGCAGCCTCGAAGATGTCGCAGGCCAGCGCGTGCAGCTCGCGGCCGGTGACGCCAGGCCGGATCGCGTCGCGAGCCGTGACATAGGCCTCGCGGGTCAGGGCTTCGAGCTCCAGCGTCCGGGCGTCGGGCTCGCCGACGACGAACGTCCGCGCCATGTCGGCCCAGCAGCCGGTCTCCTCGTCGCGCGGCCAGAGGTCGATGTGGATCGGGAGGTTGGCGGGCAGCGGCCCGAAGCCGGCTTCGTGGCCGAAGCCCTGCCAGACGCTCGCGACGATCACGTCGGGCGGAGCGATCGCGCCATGCTCGGCGCAGGCGGCGCGCAGCGCCGCGCGGACCTGCTCGGCGGTGACCGGCGCGCCGTCGATGACGATCTTGTCGCCCTCGGGCACCGCGGCGCGCAGCACCGCCGCCGCCGCGGCCATTCCGGCCTCGGCCGCCTTCTGCGCGCGCCGGATGCCAGCCAGCTCGGCGGGCGACTTGGCCCGGCGCCGGACCGCGAAGGTGTCGTGGTCGGGGGTCAGCGTGACGCCGTCGGCGCGCAGCCGGTCGGCGACCGCCAGCGGGAAGTCCGGGTTCACAATCGCGTGGCGCAGCCCGATCCGCGCAACCGTTCGCGAGACCAGCTCCAACATGATCTGATCGCGCGCCATCCCGCTCTCCAGCAGCTCGTAGAAGCCGACGTCACCCCATTCGATCAGCTCCGCATCCGGCCGCGCTGCGGCGATCCGCTCCTGCTCCAGCGAGCTGGTGAGGATCACCGCGCGACCATCGACCTCCGCGTACCCGAACGGATCGCCGACCGCGATCGGGACCTCGTGGCGCATCGCGGCGTTGCGCTCGGTGTCGCTGTACAGAAGAACGTCAGGCATACCTCGACCCTAACGCCCGCACACCAACGCAGAAGTCTTCTTTGACGGCACAGAACATAGGAAGGCATGCGCAAGGGTGAAAAGTATCCCCTAACGATGACGAGTTCTGGGCGATTAGGATCGCTACTTATGGCTACCGATGCCGCCGTTCCCGCAACGCCAACGCCCGCCCCAGACGGACCGCCAACCTTCTGGAGCGTCTTCCTGCCCATCCTCGGCTTCGTCGGCACCGGCATCGGGGTCCTCGGCTTTGTCATTTTCTTCGGTGGGTTCGTCCTGTGGACGCGGTTCAACGCCGTCGGCCTCCCCGCCGACGAGGCGGTCTGGCACGTGCCACGCGAAGACCTCGTGGTCACGGGCGCAAGCTTCCTGGTCCCTGCGTTGTTGACCGCACTGACGGCCGTCGCGTTCGCGTTCGCCTTGCGCGATGCGACCCTCGGGAAGCGCCGGAGAGCCCGGCGCAAGGAGGCCAAGGCCACGTTGAAGCACCGCAAGCTGGCGCTTGCCAGCCTAGAGGCAGGTGCGGCCGCCATCGCCCGCGACTACCAGGCCACCGAGCGTGAGCTGCAGCAGATCGCCGTTGTCTTGGGCAACGACAAGCTGCCGGAAGCAGCCGCGCTGCAGGCGATAAGCGACCGGACCGCCGCCAAGGCCAAAGCCGAGCAGTTGCAACAGCTTCAGGACGTGCTTGAGCGCGAGCAGCTCCCGAGCGCCCAGGAGGCCGTGGACGTCGCGCAGAAGGACCTGGACGATGTCCACGAGCATGACCGCCCCGAGCAATACGTCGTTGGCGCCGGCCCGATGCTGGCGGTTTGCGCCTTCATCGCCATCACGAAATGGGGCTCTCTCGGGCTTCTCCAGATCCTGGCGATGAGCGGGCTGACCCTGGCGATCGTGGCGTTGACCGTCGTCGTCTTACGTGCCACGAGCCGCTTCGCGTGGTTCGCGCTGAGCGTCTTCCTTGGGCTTGGCATCGTCATCGCCGTATCGACCTACGCGCGGACCAACGACGAGGCCAAGGTCTCACCGGTAGCACTCGTCGCCGGCGGTGTCCCGCACACCGGGTACTTCGTCGCCGAAACACCAGATGCGGTTTACCTCGCCCAGCCCCGGCGGGCAACCGGCAATCCCGACAAGCTGGACATCGACACCGAGCGCATCGCGCTCGTCCGGATCGACAAGACCAAGGTCTCAGACCTGCAAATCGGCAAGCTCGTGAGCGAGCCGACCGCCTACGTCCGGGCGCTGGCCGTAGCAATCGCACTCTGTGACCGTCAGCTTTCCCCCGCCACGGCCGCAACGGCCAAGACGGTCAGCGCGGTCAACGCGACTGGCAAGACCAAAGGGCGGGATCAGGCCACCGAGGCAACCGCTCCCCGCGTCTGTGGAGCACAGGACATCGCCGACCTCCGCACCGAGCGCGACGCCGCCCGGGCCGCGCTCGCTAGTTCGCGCCAGGCGTGATGCGGTAGGCGTCGAAGACGCCTTCGATGTTGCGTAGGCGCTGCACCGCCTGCTTGAGCCCTTGGGTGTCGGGCACTTCGACGACGAAGCGGTTCTGGACCATCGGCGAGCTGACGATGCAACGAGCCTCGACGATGTTCAGGCCCGCTTCGGCGAAGGTGCGTGAGAGATCCTCCAGCAACCGGTGGCGGTCCCAGGCGTCGACCTGAAGCTCGACGCGGAAGGAGCTCTGGTGGTCGCCTTCCCAGTGGACGCGAACGAACCGCTCCGGGTCCTTGCGCAGCGCGACGGTGTTGGGGCAGTCGTCGCGGTGGATCGTGATGCCGCGGCCCAGCGAGACGTAGCCGACGATCGGATCGCCCGGCACCGGGCGACAGCACTTGGCCAGACGGACGAGGACGTCCTCTACCCCGTCGACCCGGATGCCGTAGGACCCGGCCTTGCCCGTCGGCTGGCGGCGCGCGCGGCGCGTGTTGACCAGCGACTCGGCAGGATCGGTCTCGTCCTCGGCGGCCTCGCCCTGCTTGAGGCGTTGCATGACCTTGTTGACGACGACCTTCGGCGAGATCTTCGCGCCGCCCAAGGCCATGTAGAACTCTTCGGCACGGCGGAAGCCCATCTCGCGGATGACCTCGGCCAACAGCGGCGAGCTGACGATCTTCTGGGGCGGCAGGCCCTGCTTCTTCAGATGCTCCTGCAGCAGCTCGCGGCCGGTGTGCTCGGTGTCCTCGCGCGACTCGGCCTTGAAGAACTGCTTGATCTTGTTGCGGGCGCGCGTGGTCTTGACCAGCGCCAGCCAGTCGCGCGAGGGCCCGCGGTCGCGCTTGGAGGTGAGGATCTCGACGATGTCGCCGCTGCTGAGCGTGTAGTTGAGCGGGACGATCTTGCCGTTGACCTTCGCGCCGACGCAGCGGTGGCCGACCTCGGTGTGGACCTCGTAGGCGAAGTCCAGCGGGGTCGCGCCCTGTCCCAACGACTTGACCTCGCCCTTGGGCGTGAAGACGAAGACCTCCTCGTCGAACAGGTCGACGCGCAGGCTCTCCATGAACTCCTTGGGGTCATGGAGCTCCTGTTGCCAGTCGAGCATCGAGCGCAGCCACTTGAGCTTGTCCTCTTGACCAGGCCCACCCTCCCCCGCCGAGCCTTTCTTCGTCGGGTCCTGCTTGTACATCCAGTGCGCGGCCACGCCGAACTCGGCCATGTCGTGCATGTCGCGCGTGCGGATCTGGATCTCCAGCGGCAGCCCTTCCGGCCCAATGACCGTCGTGTGCAGCGACTGGTACATGTTGAACTTCGGCATCGCGACGAAGTCCTTGAAGCGACCGGGCAGTGGCTTCCACAGCGAGTGGATGACGCCGACGGTGCCGTAGCAGTCCTTGACCGAGTCCACGACGACACGCATGGCGGTCAAGTCGTAGATCTCGTTGAACTCGCGGCCCTTCTTGGTCATCTTGGAGTAGATGGAGTAGAAGTGCTTGGCGCGCCCAGAGATGCGCGCCGCGATGCCCAGAGCCTCAAGCTCGCGCGCCAGCTCGTCGCCGGCGGCGTTGACGTAGTCCTCGCGCTCCTCGCGCTGCTGGTTGACCAGCCCCTTGATCTCCTGGTACTTGCGCGGGTGCAGCGCGGCGAAGGCGAGGTCCTCCAGCTCCCACTTGATCGCGTGGATGCCCAGGCGATGCGCGATCGGCGCGTAGATCTCCAGCGTCTCCTTGGCCTTCTCGATCTGCTTCTGCTTGGGCATCGCCTCGATCGTGCGCATGTTGTGCAGGCGATCGGCGAGCTTGATCAGGATGACCCGGATGTCGGAGGCCATCGCAACCATCATCTTGCGGTAGTTCTCGGCCTGGGCCTCGTCGCGCGAGGTGAAGGTGATGCCCGTGAGCTTGGTGACGCCGTCGACGAGCGTCATCACCTCCTCGCCGAACAGTTCCTTGACCTCCTCCAGCGAGGCCGTGGTGTCCTCGACGGTGTCGTGCAGCAGCGCTGCGACGAGCGTCTCGGTGTCCAGGCGCATGCCCGCGCAGATCTTCGCGACGGCCGTCGGATGGACGATGAAGTGCTCGCCGGACTTGCGCCGCTGATCGGCGTGGTGCTCGCAGGCGAAGACGAACGCCTCCTCGACCCGCGTGCGGTCGATCGGCAGCGCGGCCTCGTCGGCGTGCTCTTCGACGATCGCGAAGAGGTCGGAGAGCAGGCGGCGCTCGTCCTCATTGAGATCGGCGCGGTCGACCGCGCTGTGCTGCTCAGGGTGGGCGACGAGGTCGACCGGGACGCGGTCGACCTCAGCCGCCGCAGCAGCAGCCGCGGCGTCGGTCAGGCTGCCTGAGGCGTCGCGCTCGCGCTGGTCAGCCATGCCGACCCCTCCGCGTGGCGCGCGGCGGCGGCCCGGAAGGCCGGCGAGCGCTCCAGATCGGTGTGCTGGACCGGCGGGACGGTGACGCCATCACCGGAGTCCTCGAGCTCGACGAGCCCGAGCTCGAGCAGGACGGCGAGCAGCCGGCCTGCAGCCGCGGCCGGAAGCGCTCCGAGCGCGCCGTCCAGCCCGGTGCCGCCGCGCAGCGCACGGTAGGCGCCGACGAGGCTGGGGCGCAGCGCAAGGTCTCGATCCAGGACATCCCTGCAATAGCGTAGCTCAGGCTCACCCCACGCCAGATGGGCCATTTGCGAGGAATCGCCCCGCAGCAGGAGCGCCTCTTGGTCGGGATGCATGGGCGGATCAAGCGCCACGAGGTGGTGGTACCCATCCGCCAGCGCGGGATCGCGCTCGAGCGCGTCCCAGCTGCAGATCGCATAGCCGCCGAGACGGCCGGTCAGCTGGCGGGTGCGCGCGGGCGCGTCGGCGCAGACGACGAGCACGGACTCGCCGGTAAAGACGAGTGCGCCGATCGTCCCGGCCAGGCCGGCGCCGCGGCGGTCGCGGACGCCGCGCCCGCGCCCGTGATCCGGCCCCCGGGTGCTGAGGCGCGCGGCCAAGCCGTCGATCGTGGCTCCGTCGTGCGAGGACGCCGATGCACGCGTGGCGCCGCCGCCGTGCAGCTCGGTGACGGCACCGGCGCCACCGCCGGCCAGCGCCGGCACGCCGACCGCCGCGCTCGTCGCCATCGCGACTACCGCCTCATGCCAGGCGGCAGTCCCGGGCATTGCCTCGCCGATGAGCGTCGGCGCCTCGGCCACCGCGGGCAGGAGCTTGCGCAGCAAGAGCCGCGGCTCGACCGCGCCCTGCCACTCGTTGAGCTCCAGCGTGAAGGTCGCATGCAGACGGCCCTCAGCAGCGCCGTCGGGTAGCGCGCCGAGGTTGAACGCGACGGCACGGGCGCGGATGCCGCCGGCCTGCACCGTGAAGCGCACGTGCTTGCCCTCGCTCATCGGATGCGGGTCGGTCAGCCGTGCGGCCGGGACCAGCAGCGAGACCGCAGGGTTGCCGATGCCAAACGGCGCCAACCGGCTCAGCTCCTCGGCGAGCGTCGTGCCCAGCTCGTCGCCAGAGACCACGGCATCGACGCGCCCGACCGGCAGGAGGTCCTCGGGCACCAGGACCGACGCGGCGTGTGCGGTGAACGCCGCCCGCAGCGCCTCCAGCTCGCCGCGCGCGACCGTGGCACCCGCCGCGGCGCGATGCCCGCCGTGGCGCAGCAGGTGCGACGCGCAGGCGTCAAGGCCGCCGAGAAGGTCGAAGGCGGGGATCGAGCGACCCGAGGCGGTGCCTTCGGCTTCGCCCTCGCGTAGCGCGATCAGGATGGTCGGGCGGTGATGGCGCTCGGCGATCCGCGAGGCGACGATCCCGATGACGCCCGGATGCCAGCCGTCGGCCCAGAGGACGTAGGCGGGTTGGTCACCAAGATTCGCGACTTGGGCTTCGGCCTCGAACGCGATCCGCTGCTCGACAAAGCGCCGATCGGCGTTGGCGCGGTCGAGCTCCTGGGCGATCTCGTCGGCGCGGGTCTGGTCGTGGGTGAGCAGCAGCTCGAGCGCCGCGTCGGCGCGGTGCAGGCGCCCGGCGGCGTTGATCCGCGGCGCAAGCCCGAAGCCGAGCGCGCGGGCGTCGACCTTCGTGGGGTCGACCTTCGCCACGCGCATGAGCGCGCGCAGCCCGACCTTCTCGGTCCGCCCCAGCGTCTGCAGCCCTTGGCGCACCAGGCGGCGGTTCTCCCCGCGCAGCGGCACGCAGTCGGCGACGGTCGCCAGCGCAACGAGGTCGAGGTCGGCCAGCGCGATGGCGGCATCGTGGCCCGCGGCCTCCAGCAGCGCGCCGGCGACCTTGTGCGCGACGCCGCCGGCGCAGAGGTCGGCGCACGGGTAGCCGCAGACCGCCGGGTGCACGATCGGCGCGGCGGGCAGCGCGCCGTCGGCGCGTGGGCTGTGGTGGTCGGTGACCACGACGTCGAGGCCGAGCGAGACCGCCAACGCGACCTCATCGACCGCGGTGATCCCGCAGTCGGTCGTGACCAGCAGCTTGGTGCCGCGTGCGGCGAGCTTCTCGACGGTCGCGGCCGACAGCCCGTAGCCGTCCTCGCTGCGGCTGGGCAGGTACCAGTCGACATCGGCACCGACGGCGCGTAGCGCGCGCACGAGGATCGCCGTCGAGGTGACGCCATCGACGTCGTAGTCGCCGTGCACCGTGACGCGGGTGCCCGCGCGCGCATGACGCAAAAGGACCGCGATCGCCTCATCGATGCCTCCGAACGCCGAGGCGGGATGCTCGTCAGCCGCGGCCAGCCACGCCCGTGCCGCATCGAGGTCGGTGATCCCACGGCGAACGAGCACCTGCGCGACCGGGAACGACATGCCCAAGTCGCGCGCAAGCGCCAGCGCCGCGGCGCTGTCGCACGGCGGAACATCGAGTCGCGGCGTGAGCATCGCATCGCAAGATGTCAGCGCTGCCCGACGGAACGGGTGCGTTGTTGCCGCACCCTCCGCGTTTCGGTGTGAGAACTACAAGTCCAACGCGGGGGTGCCGCGGCGAACGCCTTCGTAGTACACCGCGGCCATCCCGATGATCGCGCCCGGTGCGGCCTCGATCGCCTGCAGGATGTGGGTGTCGTTCTGTCCGGGGATCGTGAAGCCGTTGACCACCAGGCCGAACAGGGCCGCGCCGAAGAGCGCGCCGAGGAACGCCCCGACGATGCCGCCCCAGAAGCGGTCCGGAATGAAGATGGCGAAGTGCCAGAGGGCGATGCCCATCATGACCCAGGCGAACATGGCCATTAGCGCGGCCTCCCGTGACGCTTGTTGCGCGGGCGCTTGGCCTTGTCGCGCTTGTTGTCCTTGAGCACGAGGTCCTCGGGCAGCGCGTCGGCCGCCGGATCTTCCTCGGGCGCTTTCGGCTTGGGCTTGGCGCGCGTCTTGGACGCGACCTGGGTGGGCGCCGTCTCGTGGGAGATGTCGGCCACCAACTGCTGGAACTCGGTCTGCGACACGGCGCGCTCGGGATCCTCCGGCGCGGTGAGGCGGCGGCCCGGGCCCTTCGGGCGCTTGGGGTCGACGGTGATCCCGTGGGCGTCGGTCGCGTAGGCGGGCACCGGGGCGCCGGTGTCCTCGACGATCCGGATCCGACGGCGGCGGTAGACCTCCTCGCGCTCCTTCCAGTGCGACAGCACCGGCGAGGCGATGAAGATCGAGGAGTACGCGCCCGAGACGACGCCGATCAGCAGCGCGAAGGCGAAGTCCTTGAGCGTGTCGCCACCGAAGAACAGCAGGGCAAGGATCGGCAGCAGCGTGCAGAACGAGGTCGCCAGCGAGCGCGTCAGCACCTCGCTCATCGAGCGGTTGACGATCTGCGTGAAGGCCGCGCGCGGCATGCGCGGCACGTTCTCTCTGATGCGGTCGAACACGATGATCGTGTCGTAGAGCGAATAGCCCACGATGGTCAGCAGCGCCGCCACCGTCGCGGTCGTCACCTCCCGGTCGGTGAGCGAGTACACGCCCGCCGTGATCAGCAGGTCGTGCAACAGCGCGATCAGCACCGGGACGGCGAACTTCCACTCGAACCGCAGCGCGATGTAGGCGCTGATGACGATCAGCGACGCGATGATCGCGATGATCGCGGAGTTCGCCACCGTCTTGCCGAACGTCGGGCCGATCGAGTCTTGCTGGTAGGCCTTGGCCTTGCCGAACTTCTTCTCCAGGATCTGCTGGATGCCAGCGGCCTTCTGCCCCGTCTCGCCAAGCGAGACCTGCAGGCCGTTGCCGCCGAGCTCCTTGTCGCCCTTGACCTTCTGGATCTCGGGGTTCTTGAAGCCGGCTTCTTGCAGCACGTCGGAGATCTGCGTCTCTGACGGCGGCTTGGCGGATGCGAACGCGACCTTGGCGCGTGTGCCGGACTCGAAGTCGATGCCGAAGTTCAGGCCCTTGCCGCCGATGGCCAGCGCGCCGATGAGCAGGATCACGCCCGACACCGAGAAGAACCACTTCGACGCGCCCATGAAGTCCTGGGTCCAGCGGCGCTTGGCCTCGCTGGCGCCCAGGGCGCTCGGGTGCGAGATCAGCGGCGAGCGCTGCATCGTGCCGAGGACCGCCTGGGTCGCCAAGACGGCGGTGAAGAGCGAGGTCAGCGTGCCGATGCCCAACGTGAACGCGAAGCCCTTGACCCCGGCCGTGGCCAGGATGAAGAGGATGAAGGCCACCATGAACGTGACGACGTTCGCGTCGATAATCGCCGCGATGCCCTTCTTATAGCCCTGGGCGATGCCCGCGGCCACGGATCTCCCCCCGCGGATCTCCTCTTTGACGCGTTCGAAGATGACGATGTTGGCGTCTGCCGCCACGCCGATCGTGAGGATCAGGCCCGCGATGCCGGGCAGCGTCATCGTGATCGGGATCAGCTTGATCAGCGCGAACAGGTAGATCGCGTAGATGACCAGCGCGATGACGGCGATGACGCCCAGCACGCGGTAGAAGGCCAGCAGGAAGAGCGCGACGACCGCGAAGCCGACGATGCCGGCGATCAGGCCCTGATTGAGCGCCTGCTGGCCGAGCGTCGCGGAGACCTGCGACTGTGAGATCAGCTCCAGCTTGATCGGCAGGGCACCCGTCTTGATCAGGTTGGCCAGGCGCTGAGCAGACTTGATCGTGAAGCTGCCCGAGATCTGCGAGCCGTTGGAGCCGTCGATGCCGTCCGGGTTTTGCTGCGGATCGATGTACGGGACCGAGATCAGCTTGTTGTCGAGGACGATCGCGAAGTGATTGGCGACGCTGGTCGGCGGAACGCCGGGCAGCAGGGCGGCCTGGCCGCGCTGGGCGATCGCGCGCGTCGTCTTCTGCCACTTGTCGCGGCCGGACTTGGTGAAGCTGAAGGTGACGTTGGGCTGGCCCGACCCGCCGGCGCCGTTGTCGACGTTCTGCTGGGGATCCTTGATATCGCGCCCGAGGAGCTTCGGATCGTCCTTGAGGATGTAATAGGCGTCGGCGGCGGTCGCCTGAGCGGCCTTGTCGCCGTCGTCGGCCTGGGACTGGACGATGAGGTAGCCCTGCGGGACCTTGACGATCGACGACGGCTTCTTGGCCGCGTTCAGGCAGGCCTCGCGGGCGTCGGCCTCTGAGCCCTGCGGCCCGCAGAGCACCGTCCTGGTCTTGTCGTTGACGCCGTAGAAGAGACCGGTGGTCGTGTCGTCGGGCTCATTGGTGGGCTTGAGCTTCGCCGCGCGGGTGACCGCCTCGTAGAAGGTCTGGGTGCCGCTGCCCGGCTGACCGGCGCTCGAACCGCCGGTGACGGCCCCGTTGGTCGGGTCCGGCTTGCCGTCTGGACCGAGGACCGAGGTCTCCCAGTCATAGAACCCCAGGACCGCCGTCGTGCCCACCTGCTGCTGGGCCTGGTCCGCGTTGCTGACATCTGGCAGGGACACGTCGATCTGGTCACTGCCAGAACGCTGAATTTCGGGTTCCGCGACGCCAAGGCTGTCGACGCGCTCGCGCATGATGTCCATCGTGCGCTGGATGGAATCCGACGTGACCTTGCTGAATTTCGTCGGCTTGGCTTGGTAGACCAGCGACGTCCCGCCTTTGAGGTCAAGGCCTTGGCGCGTCTTCTTTGACAGCGGCGATCCAGGGATGATCACCGCCAGCGAGAGGACTAGCAGCAGCCCGACGAGGGCGAGGACGATGAGATTTCTGCGGCGATCGGTCATGCGGAGCGGACGGCAGCGTACTGCGCTGGGATAAACATGACGTGACGGACTACTTGTCCGGCGTCAGGATGAGCAGCATGCCTCCGTCGTCATCGTACGCGGGGAACAGGTCCGCGGTCGCCTGAGCGGGCAGATCTCCCTCCGCATTGACCTCGACCGGTTGGCGGAGCTTGCGCACCCCCCACTCCAGGACCGTGCCGACCGGATCCTCATCGCCGGTGAACTGCAACCCGAGCACGTCGCGCACCGGGCGGCCGATCACCTTCTCGTCGTCGAGGCCGGTCAGCTCGAACGAGCCGCGGCCGCAGGCGATGACGTTGCCGTGCTGGTCGCAGGCGAAGAACGCGGCGTCCGGCGCGGGGTAGTAATCATCGAGCAACTCGAAGAGGAAGCCGAAGCCGCACTTCGTGCAGCCGCGAGCCTGGCGCCGGAAGCCGGCGTTGCGCTCGGTCTCGGTCGTGCGGTTTCCGCAATTGGGGCAGATGAAGAGATGGGCCATCGTTTCGGTGAGCAGGGTATCCGCACCATGCCCCGACTACGTGATCGAGGCGTTGCAGGCTTCATCTGCGCACAACACGCTCCGACGTTGCGGCGCTCGCGCCGGGCCCTCTGGTAGACCCCCGGCCAATGGAGAGCTCGGGACAGCGCCCCTCAGACCCGGAGGTGCCGCTCGGCGACGCGGCGCTCGCGACCGAGATCGCCAACGCCGCCGCGCGTGGACGCGGCGCCGATCGGGCGCCGACGCTGGAGCAGCTGCTTGCAGCGTTCGGCGAGCCGGCGCCCACGCCCGAGGCCCGGCGACGGGTCGCGGCGGCCCTGCGGGTCGCCGGGATGGGCGTCCGGCCCGACCTCATGACCGCCGAGCCGGGCCAGCGGCTGCTGCTGCTCCCGCCCGGCGCCAGCGCGACCGGATCGCGGGGCCGGGCGCTTGCGGGCCTGCTCGCCGTCGCGGTGATTCTGGCGGCGGCCGCGGCCGGCGCCACCATG
Source organism: uncultured Conexibacteraceae bacterium (assembly GCA_963829185.1). Classification (GTDB taxonomy): domain Bacteria; phylum Actinomycetota; class Thermoleophilia; order Solirubrobacterales; family Solirubrobacteraceae; genus Baekduia. The sequence continues at coordinate 109,084 of CAWHID010000021.1, read as the reverse complement.
CTCAACACCGGCGATGACGGCCAACGCGCCAGCGACAGCCTGCCGTCAGAGACGTCCACCTTCCCGACGCCAGCAAGCGTGACCTCGACGTTGGGGGTGTCGGAGCCGGAGATCCAGACGACGCCGAGCAAGACGACGCCAGCCGCGACGACGCCGAGCGAGACGACCGCGACGGAGCCCACCGGCACCAACACGACGACCACCGAGACGACGGCGACGACCGAGACCACGGCGACCACGCCCGCTACGGCCGAGGACGAGGCGACAGCAGCAGCCGAGCGCAAGCGCAAACGGGCTGCGCGGATCAAGCGCGAGCGGGCCGAGGCCAAGGCCAAACAGCGCCAGGCCGCCGCGGCGGCGGGCAAGGGCGTCACGGTCCGCGTCGATGCCAGCGTCCGCCCCACCTTCCTCTGCGTCGACAACGGCAAGGGCACGACGATGTTCAGCGGCACGCTGACCGGCAAGAAGGTCTTCCGTGCCAAGCGCGTGCGCATGAACATCGGCCTCGCCTCGACCCGCATCACCGTCAACGGCAACCCGGTGCGCCTCGACGGCAGCCCGGCGGGCCTGGACATCACCCGCAAGGGCGGGGCCCGCAGCCTCGCCCTGGGCCAGCGGCCTTGTGGCTAGAAGAGGCCCGGCTCGCGATTGGCGGGCGGCTCAAGGCCGAGGTGTGCGTAGGCGCGTGAGGTGGCGACGCGGCCGCGCGGGGTGCGCTTGAGGAAGCCGCACTGCAGCAGGTAGGGCTCGTAGACGTCCTCGATCGTGTCCTGCTCCTCGCCGACGGTGACCGCCAGCGTCGAGAGGCCGACGGGGCCACCGTCGAACTTGGTGCAGATCGCGGCGAGGATCTCGCGGTCGAGGCGATCGAGGCCGAGATCGTCGATCTCCAGGAGGTCGAGCGCGGCGTTGGCGGCGTGCACGTCGACGACGCCGGAGCCGCGAACGTCGGCGTAGTCGCGTACGCGCTTAAGCAGCCGGTTGGCGACGCGCGGCGTCCCGCGTGAGCGGCGGGCCAGCGCGGCCGCGCCGCCCTCGTCGATCGCGCATCCGAGGATGTGGGCCGAGCGGTGGATGATCGCCGCCAGCTCGGGGCCGGCGTAGGGCTCCAGCCGATGCTGGATGCCGAAGCGGTCGCGCAGCGGCGTCGTCAGCAGCCCGGCGCGCGTCGTGGCGCCTACGAGTGTGAACGGCGGCAGCGGCACGTCCATGACGCGCGCGCCCGCTCCCTGGCCAACGGTGATCGGCAGCTTGCGATCCTCCATCGCCGGATAAAAGGTCTCCTCCAGCGCGCGGCTCAACCGGTGGATCTCGTCAACAAAGAAGATCGAGCGCGGCTCCAGTGCCCCGAGGAACGACGCGATGTCGGCCTTGCGCTCCAGCGCCGGGCCCGCGGTCTGGACGAACGGGACCTCCAGCTCGGCGGCGAGGATCTGCGCCAGCGATGTCTTGCCGAGACCGGGCGGGCCGGCGAGCAGGACGTGGTCGAGCGCCTCGCCGCGCAGCCGTGCGGCCTCCAGCGAGACCGACAACTGGTCCTTGAGCCCGTCCTGGCCGATGAAGTCCTGCAGCGAGCGGGGCCGCAGTGAGCGGTCGAGGTCCTCCTCGAAGGCCTCGTCGGGGGTCTGAATCCGCAGGCCGGTCATGCCCGTGCCGCCCGCAGCGCCTGCTGCAGCAGGTCTTCAGGGGTGTCGCCCGAGGTTGAGGCGAGCAGCCGCTCGGCCTCCTCGGCCGTGAAGCCCAGCTCGACCAGGCCGTCGCGCGCCAGGCTGCGCGGATCGTCGCCGCGGCGGACGGTGATGTCGCCGGCCGGCACGTCCTCGACAGTTCCGACCTTCTCGCGCAGCTCGACGATGATCCGCTCGGCCGTGCGCTTGCCGATCCCCGGGACGGCGGTGAGCCGTTTGACGTCGCCGGCGGCCAGCGCCGCGATCAGCTCGCGCGGCGAGCCGCCCGACAAGACGGCTTGAGCCATCTTGGGGCCGACCGACTGCACGCCGATCAGCAGCAGGAAGAGATCGCGCTCCTCCTCGGTGGCGAAGCCGAAGAGGGCCAGCGCGTCCTCGCGGACGACGAGATGCGTGAGCAGCGAGACCGACTCGCCCGCAGCCGGAACCTGGCGCAGCGTCTCGGCCGAGACCGCCAGGCGGTAGCCGACGCCCGAGGCGGTCTCGATGACGACATGGTCTGGGCGGCGGACGAAGACCTCGCCGGCGACGAGCGCGATCATCGGGCGCCCGCCATCACGGCCGCCAGCGGCGCATGGTTGGCGTGGCAGACGCCGACGGCCAGCGCGTCGGTCGCGTGGTCGGGCAGCGGCTCGTCGGGCAAACCGAGCACGGCGCAGACCATGCGCGCCACCTGCTCCTTGGCCGCGCGGCCCGTGCCGCAGACCGCCTGCTTGACCTGCTGAGGTGTGTAGGACGCGCACGGCACGCCGCGCTGGCCGGCGGCGAGCATCACCACGCCGCGCGCTTGCCCGACCGTGAAGGCGCTGCCGGCGTTCTGGCCGAAGAAGAGGTCCTCGAGTGCGACGGCCTCTGGCTGATGGCGCTCAATCAACGTGCAGACCTCGGCATAGATTGTGGCCAGCCGCTGCTCAAGCGGGACGCCGGCGCGGGTCGTCACCACGCCACCGTCGAGGGCGACGAAGCGCATGCCGCGCCGGGCCACCACGCCGTAGCCCGTGTTGGCGAGGCCGGGATCGATGCCGAGGACGTTCACAGAGGCTGCATTCTGCGGGCCAGGTCGGATGTCCTCTGTCGACGTCCACTGGACGGGATGCGGCGTGATCCGCGATCCGTCCAGTCTCGCGGCAACCCGCACGAGCCCGCACCCCCGCGCGCCGACACCAACCACGTGTCGGGACCACGCGATCTCAAGAAGGACGGGCTCGACTGGGCAAAGAGGCCCTTCTCTGAGCCCCGTCGCCTCCGTGACGAGCTGCGCACCACGCATGCGCGCATCGCGGCGCTCGAAGCCGAGCGCAACGACTACCTGCGCAAGGACCGTCGCGCCGGCGTCCTGACGCTGGATGCCTTCCGGGAAGCCGCATCGGCTGCACTGCGCGGGTCACAGCGCCGTGGTGAGTCGGCTGCGCTCGTGCTCGTCGACATCGACGGCTTCCGCGCGCTCAACGGCCGCCGTGGCTCCGCTGCCGGCGATCAGGCCCTCGCGACCGTCGCCGCCCGTCTCCGTGAGCTGGTCCGCGGCGGGGACGTCGTCGGCCGCACCGGCGCCGACGAACTGGCCGTGGTCATGCCCGGCGCCAATCTCTCCGGCGCCCGCGGCGTCGCCGAGCGCCTCGTCTCGATCCTCGAGCAGAGCGGCCCCGTCACCGTCTCGGCCGGCATCGCCGTCGACGGTGGCACCGGCCAGCTCGACGGCCTGATGGCCGACGCGGCCGCAATCCTGGAGCGCGCGCGCCTCGCCGGTGGCGGGCGCGTGGGCGCGCCCGGCCGTCTGCCGGCGACTGAGCCCTCACGCGGCGCGATCGGCGCGCTAGCGCTGGCGCTGGCCGAGCGTGATCGCGGCACCGGCCAGCACGCCGAGCAGGTCGTCGCGTTGGCCGGCGCGGTCGCACGCCGCATCGGCCTGGATGGCGAGGACGTCGAGCGCATCGCCGCAGCCGCGCTGCTGCACGACATCGGCAAGGTCGCAGTCCCGGACTCAATCCTCACCAAGCCCGGCGCGCTCAACGAGGAAGAGTGGGCCGTCATGCGCGACCACACGGTCGTCGGCGAGCGGATCCTGCGCGCGGTCCCCGGCCTCGGCCCCGTCGCCCGGATGGTCCGCCACGGCCACGAGCGCTTCGACGGCTCCGGCTACCCCGACGGCCTGCGCGGCGAGGAGATTCCGCTCGGCAGCCGGATCGTCCTAGCCTGCGACGCCTACGACGCCATGACGTCCGAGCGCCCCTACCGCGCGCCGCTGAGCCACGACGAGGCCGTCGCCGAGCTGACCGCGGGCGCCGGCTCGCAGTTCGACCCGCGCGTCGTCGAGGCGCTGATCAGCTACCTCATCGAGCGGACGCCGGTCGACTACGCAGCGCGGTCGACCAGCGGCATGCCGCGCGCGACCGCGGCGTAGTCCTACAACTGCTTCATCCCGTTCCAGCGCGGCCATCCCCCGTAGGCTGCGCGCCGTGGACTTCGCGCAGGAGGGGTTCTTTGATGGCCTGACGGGCGCAGCGCTTCTCGAGCGTCATGAGTTGTTGGAGTGGCTGGTCTCTGAGGGCTTCTCCGACGACGAGTTGCGCCGTGCCCATCGCCGCGGTCTGTTGGTCTTCCTCGCCGCCGAGCGCGAGGCCGGTGGCGAGCCCAAGTACACCTCGGTCGAGATCGCTGCGCTGACCGGCGCCGACCCCGAGCTGCTGGCCAAGCTGCGCCGCGCCCACGGCCTTCCGCTGCCAGAACCCGACGCGATCGAGCTGACCGACGTCGATCTGGCGAGCGCCCGGACCTCCACCCAGTTCCTCGAGCTCGGGCTGACCGAGGAGCAGATGGTCGCAACCACGCGCGTCCTGGGCCGCTCGCTAGCGACGGCCGCCGAGGCGATGCGCGCCGTCGTCCTGGAGACCGTCCTGGAGCCGGGGACGACCGAGCTCGAGCTGGCTCAGCGCTACGCGGCCTCGGTCCACGCCACGCTGCCACTCGTCGGCCCGATGATCCTGCAGATGCTCAGCCAACACCTGCGCAACATGGTCCAGGGCGAGATGGTCGGCCAGACCGAGCGAGCCATGGGCCAATTGCCCGGCGCGCGAGATCAGGCCGTTGCCTTCGCGGATCTCGTTGGGTTCACGCGGCTGGGCGAGGAGATCGCGCCGGAGGATCTCGGCTCGGTCGCCGAGCGCCTCTTCTCGGTCGCCCGCGAGGTCGTCGAGCCACCGGTCCGGCTGGTCAAGACGATCGGGGACGCGGTCCTGCTGACCGCCGCCGAGCCCGACGCGCTGGTGCACACCGCGCTGGAGCTCGTCGCCGCCTCCGACGCACAATCGACCGACGGCACCTTCCCGCAGATCCGCGTCGGCGTCGCCTACGGGCCGACGGTCGCCCGCGGCGGCGACATCTTCGGCCGCGCGGTCAACCTCGCCAGCCGCGTCACGACGATCGCGCGCGCCGGCAGCGTCCTGGCCACCCGCGAGGTGCGCGATGCGTCAGCTGACGAATTCCGCTGGTCCTCGGCCCACGCGCGCCGGATCAAGGGGCTGCCGGAGCCGGTGGCGCTGTATCGCGCGAGGTCCCTCGCGGCAGGTTCCTGACCGCCGGCACGGCGAGGCAGGCGATCGCAGCGAGGATCCCGATCGCGGTCATCCCTGCAAGCGTCTCGTGGATCCCGATCGCCTCGCTGACCGGCCCGGCGGCGATGACCCCGAGCGGGATCGTTCCCGCGCTGGCGGCGTAGTCATAGCTCGTCACGCGGGAGATCGACGTCTCCGGGATGTGCTCCTGCAGCGAGGTGTCCCAGAGGGTGAAGAAGCTCGAGACGCCGATCGCGGCAAAGAGCTCGATCGCCGCGATCGCCGCGATCGGCAGGCCGCTGCCGATGATCACCGCCTGACACGAGGCGATGCCGAGGCCGATCGCCGCGGCGCGCAGCGCGAACCGCGGCCTCCACTTCAACACCAAGAAGTCCCCGAGGATCGCACCCAGGCCAAAGGCGGCGGTGATCACCGCCCACGACGTCGCGCCATCCAGCTCGTCCTCCATCAACACCGGGCCGAGGACGAAGATCGATGGCAAGACGATGACGTGGTAGACGACCATCGCCAACAAGAACGACCACACCCATGTGCGGGTGCGGACCTCGCGCCAGCCGCCCTTGAGGTCGGCGACGAACGGCTCGGACACCTCCGCGCGCTCCACGGTGCGTGGACGCAGCGCCAGCAGGCACGCAATTGACACCAAGAACGTGCCCGCGTCCACGATCAGCGCCGTCCCTTCGCCCGCCAAGGCGACGAGCAGACCCCCGACCACCGGCCCGATGATCGAGCCGGTCGACATCGACATCGAGCGCAGCGCGTTGGCCGGCTGAAGGTGATGGGGTTGGTCGATCGTCTGCGGCATCAGGCCGCCCATCGCGGGTGCGAAGAACGAGTCGGCCGCGCCGAAGAGCGCCATCAGCGCGGCGAGATGCCAGACCTCCGCATGGCCGGAGACCAGCAGGATGCCCGCGGTCAGCTGCGTCGCAAGACGGACGACGTCGGACGCGATCATGATCCGGCGCCGCTCGATCCGGTCGGCGATCACACCGCCGACCAGGCCGAGGACGATGAACGGCAGGAAGCCGGCCGCCGCGACGATCCCGACGTCGGTCGTGGAGCCGCCGATCGACAGCACCGCGAAGGGCAGGACGACGCTCGTGATTCGATCGCCGATGACCGACAGCGCCTGCCCGGCGAACAGCAGGCGGAACTGGCGCTCCTCGCGGAGCACCGCAGGCAACATGATGTCCTTCTAGGAGGCGGACATCAGCCGCTCGAGGACCTCTGAGTCGACGTCGAAGTTCGCGTGGACCGCGTCGACATCGTCGTTGTCCTCCAGCGTGTCGATGAGCCGCAGCAGCTTGGCCGCGGTCTCCTCGTCGACCGGCACGAGCACCTTGGGCCGCTGCGTCACCTCGGCGTTCTCGATCGCGATCTCGGCGGCCTCGAGCGCGGCGCGTACGGCGGTGAGGTCAGACGCCGCGGTGATGATCTCCCACGGCTCGCCGTCCTCGCGGGCGATGTCCTCGGCGCCGGCGTCAATGGCGACCAGCAGGTCGTCCTCGCTGTAGCGCTCGCCGTCGACGACGATGACGCCCTTCTTGTCGAAGTTGTAGGCGACCGAGCCGGGCTCGCCGAGCGCGCCGTTGGCCTTGCTCAGCGCGTGGCGCACATCGGCGCCGGTGCGGTTGCGGTTGTCGGTGACCGCCTCGATCAGCAGCGCGACGCCGCCGGGGCCGTAGCCCTCGTAGAGCATCGTCTCCAGCGCGGCGGTGTCGGCGCCGGCGCCGGTGCCCTTGGCGATCGCGCGCTCGATGTTGTCCTTGGGCATCGAGGCGTCGCGGGCCTTCTGCACGGCCAGCGCGAGCGACGGGTTGCCGTCGATGTCGCCGCCGCCCTCCTTGGCCGCGACGGTGACCGCCCGCGCCAGCTTGGTGAAGAGCTTGCCGCGCTTGGAGTCGACGATCGCCTTCTTGTGCTTGATCGAGGCCCACTTGGAATGTCCGGACATACGCCCTCGATTCTAGATGAGGGCGCATGTCCGAACTCCGGACGGTCAGCGGGCGAGCGTGAAGTAGCGATCCAGGACCTTGGTGTTGCCGGCGAAGTCGTGGACGGCGATGTGCAGGCGGATGCGGTGGCCGGCGCTGGCGCGGATCCGGGACTGCTTGGACGGGGCCACGACGCGGATCTTGCCGCCGTGGATGGCGGTGGTGAAGCCGAACGCGCGGTAGCTGGAGCCGACGCGCGCCGACATGATGATCTGGCCGGGCTCGCTGGTGGTGACCTCGGCGATGTAGCCACGCCGCTTGAGCGCGCTCTTGAGGCTCTGGCGCGGGATGCGGACCGAGACAGCCGGCGCCTTGGTGTCGTCGGGCGTCGTGCCGGTGGCGGCCAGCGCGTCGAGCTGCTGGAACAGGTAGCTGTTGACGGCGCGCAGCTGCCCGGTCTTCGGATTGAAGCGCAGCAGGCGTGACTGCTTCGGCGCCTGTGCGCGCGGCCTGAGGCCGCTCGTGATCCACAGCGTCCCGTCGGCGGCGGTGGTCACCGCGGTCGGGCTGTTGGTCGTCGCAGCGCCGAGTGAGGCCAGGGCGTGCGCACCGGCGCCGTCGAGCGTGACGATGCTGTTGGACGCCGGGTCGACGCCGCGCAGGACGCCGTCGGCGCCGAGATCGGCGGCGATGTTGGCCATGGCGGGGGCGTCGCCGGTCACCGCGCCGGTGGCCAGGTCGACGGTCCGGTCGCGGCCGGCGGCGATCACGCGGGCGCTCGTGCCGTCCGGCGCGACGCTAAGCGTTGCTGAGCTTTCGGGAGGGATCGGCAGGCCGAACCCGCCGGCCGTCCGCGTCACCTTGTGCTGGGCGGCGTCCAGGCCATAGAGCGTGCCGGAGCGGGCGAGGGCGATCAGCTCGCCTCCGGACCCGCCGTCGAGCGCGACGATGCGCTCACCGCCGGGCAGGCCGTCGATCGACGTCGCAGCCGACAAGCCGGGGATCGTGTCGGAGCTGAAGCGAACGAGCTGATTGCCGCCGGTCACGCCCACGAAGGCGTCAGCGGCATGGGCGGCGGCGGGCGCGAGGAGGGTCACGCTGGTCATCGCCGCGGCGAGGAGAAGGGGCTTTGGGGAGCGGGGCATGTCCCCTCAACGCGGCCGGCGGTCAGAGGTGACGGTCGCGCCCTGTCCGCCGCAGCACGGTCGTGGTTGAAGAAGATTGCTCAGCGGCCGATGACTGGTTAGAGGACGGCTTCGCTGCGTCCGCAAGGGGATGAGCACATGACGGCTTCGCGCGCACCACTGTTGGCCACGCGTCTCTCGGGGCGTCGCGCCAGGCTGCTCAACTTCCTGACGGGCGCGGCCATCGCGCTCGGGCTCGCCGACATCGTCGTCCTCACCGGTGTCCGGCTCTCCTCCCCCATCGTCGGCACCGTCGTTCTGCCGCTGGCTACCGCCGTCATCGCCGCCGGCCTCGCGACGACGCGACTGTTGTGGTCCCGCGGCGACCGCATGATGTGGATCCTGCTCACCGCGGGCCTGCTCGCGACGGTCGCCGGCGGGGTCGTCTTCGCGATCGACGGCAGCAACGTCGACCACGCCGGCATCCAAGACGTCTTCTGGCTGCTGGCCTACGCCCCGTGGTACGCGGCCCTGGTGGTCATCTCACGCCACTACCTCGGCGGCGCGCACCGCTCGTTCTGGCTCGACGGCCTGCTCATCGGCCTCGCCTCAGCGACCTACGTCAGCGCCCTGTTCGTCGGCAACCTCAACGATCTCAGCGACATGACCGCGGTGGTCAACGTCATCTACCCAGCGGCCGACCTCGCGCTGCTGGGCATCCTCTTCGGGACGCTGCTGATGATCGGCCGGCCGTCACCGCAGGGGCTCCTGCTCGCCGTCGGCTTGCTCTTCATGCTGGCCTCCGACACCCAGCGCGTGCTGGGCCTGGTCGGCGGTCAGGGCAGCGCCTCGTCGTCGATGATGGTCTGTTGGAGCCTCGGTCTGCTCTGCATCGCCGCAGGCGCCTGGGCGCGTCCGGCGCCGGGCCGGGTCCTGCCGGTCGGTGGCTGGTGGGAGCTGACCTCACCGGCGTGCATCGCGACGCTGGCCTGCGGGATCCTTGTCGCCGACCACTTCTCGCGGATGGCGACCTCAGCGGTCCTGCTGGCCGCCGCGACCTTCGCCTGCGCGCTGGCGCGCCTGGTCTGGACGCTGCGCGAGGTGCGCTCGCTGGCGCTGCATCGCCGCGAGGCGCTGACCGACGACCTGACGGGCCTGCCCAACCGCCGCGCGCTCTTCCGCGAGCTCGAGGTGCTGACCGCTGCGGGTGAACGGTCCTCGCGCCGGCTCGCGCTGCTGCAGCTCGACCTCGACGGGTTCAAGGAGCTCAACGACACGCTCGGCCACCATGCCGGCGACGACCTGCTGATCGCGGTCTCGCGCCGCCTGGAGGCGGTCGTGCCGGGCACGCTGGCGCGCTTGGGCGGCGACGAGTTCGCCGCGATCGTCCCCGAGGGTCACGATGCGCGCAAGGTCGCTGACGCGATCGGCATCGCGCTGCACGCGCCGCTGGACATCGAGGGCGTCGGCGTCGCCGTCAACGCCTCGGTCGGCATCGCCCACTTCCCGCAGGACGCCCACGACTCCCGCGAGCTCGCGCGCCGCGCCGACGTGGCGATGTACGACGCCAAGCGCCTGGGCACGGTCGTGGCCGGCTACACGGCCGAGCACGACGAGCACTCGCTGGATCGCCTGGCGCTGGCGGCCGACCTGCGCGGCGCGTTTGACGACGACGAAGAGCAACTCTGGCTGGCCTTCCAGCCACAGGTCGACATCGCGACCGGTCGGATCTCGGGCGCCGAGGCGCTGATCCGCTGGAAGCACCCGACGCGCGGCAACGTGCCGCCAGGCGTGCTGCTGCCGATCGCCGAGCGCACCGGGCTGATGCCGCAGCTGACGCTCTGGGTGCTGGAGCACGCCGTCGCCCAGGCAGCGCAGTGGCGCCGGGTAGGCCTCGATATCCACGTGGCGGTGAACGTCAGCGCGATCGTCCTGGTCGATGCGACGCTGCCCGACCGGATCACCGAGACGCTGGAGCGCCACGCGCTGACCCCCGACAACCTCTGCGTCGAGGTCACCGAGGACGCGGTCATGCGCGATACCTCGCGGGCGATCGCGATCCTGGAGCGGATCAAGGCCTCGGGGGTCGAGATCTCGGTCGATGACTTCGGGACCGGCCAGTCGTCGCTGGAGCAGCTCAAGAACGTGCCGGCCGATGAGCTGAAGCTGGACCGCTCGTTCGTCTTGGGGATGGTCGATGACCCGCAGGACGCGGCGATCGTGGGATCAGTCGTCGGCCTGGGTCGCGCGCTTGGCCTGCGGGTCGTCGCCGAGGGTGTCGAGACGCCGCAGGTCTGGCAGCGACTTTCCGAGCTGGGCTGCGACGTCGCCCAAGGCTTCGGGCTGGCGCGGCCCATGCCCGCCGCGCAGTTCGAGCGCTGGGCGCGCGAGCCCAGCGATCGCGCGCGGCTGATGGTGCCGCGGCTGCACACGTCGCGGGCGGCGTGGAAGCCGCGTGCGCGAGCACGCGGCGTGGCGTAGGGATGACGCAAGCTAGCGGCGTCCCTGCCTGACATCTTCGGTCGGTGGGCCCGTTGAGCGCGACAGAGTCGCGCCGGACAGGCCCACCCATGTTGCCGCGCTGTTGGCCGGCAGAGGTGGGCCCGTTGGGCGCGAGCCCGTCACGGCAAACGGGCCCACCCGTGCAGAGACGGTGACGGACGACCGCGTGCGCCGGCCAGGGCGGCGGGCTGAGCGCCAACGACGTCTACGACCGCGCCCGCCGCGCCCGGTACCACTCCAGCGTCCGCGCCAGCCCCTCCTCGAGGTCCACGGCCGGCCGCCAGCCGGTAATGCGCTGGATCTTCTCGGTCGACACGTACTGCCGGGAGATCTCGCCGGGCGTCGTGCGCGCGGGGTCATAGACCGCCTCCAGCGGGCGACCGACGACGCGGCCGAGCGTGTCGACCACCTCGCGGACGCTCACCGGCCGGCCACCGCCGGCGTTGAAGGCCTCGCCACGCGCGCCGGCACCATCGCCCGCATCCAACGCATCCGCGATCGCCAGGTACGCCGCGACCGCATCCTCGACGTAGAGGAAGTCGCGCTCCGGCGTGCCGTCTGAGCGGATCCGCGGCGCGCGGCCGTCCAGCGCGGCGGCGATCAGCTCCGGGATCAGCCGCGAGGGGTTGAGATCGCCGCCGCCGTAGATGTTGGCAAAGCGGGTCGTGGCGACCGGCAGCCCGAAGCCATGCCAATAGGAGCGAGCGATGAGGTCGGTCGCGGCCTTCGACACGTCGTAGGGGAACATCGGCTGCAAGGCCATGTCCTCGGTGTAGGGCAGCGTTGCGTGCTCCCCGTAGGCCTTGTCGGAGGCCGCCACCACCACGCGCCGCGCGCCGCCGAGGCGCGCCGCCTCCAGGACCGACCACGTCCCCTTGATGTTGGTGGTGTAGGTCGAGACCGGCGACTGGTTGGCCGCGCCGACGATCGTCTGCGCCGCCAGGTGAAAGACCGTGCCGACCTCCTCCTCCACGACGATCCGAGCCATCAGGGCCTCGTCGGCGACATCGCCGTGGACGACGTGGCAGCGCTCCTGCACCCCGTCGAGCGCGCTGCCGACCGCGCGGTCGCGGCGCAGGACGACGACGCGCTCGCCCCGGTCCAGCAGCGCGCGCACCAACCACGCGCCGAGCATCCCGTAGGCGCCGGTGACGAAGGTCGACCTGCCGTCGCTGTCAGCCATCAGCTCCAAGTCCTCCACGGCGGTGCGCCCGACGCCCAGAGGTCGTTGAGCAGCACCGCATCCTTGTAGGTGTCCATGCAATCCCAGAAGCCCTCGTGGCGGAAGGCGCGCAGCTCGCCGTCGACGGCCAGTCCCTCCAGCGGCTCGCGCTCCAGGACCTGGTCGGGCCCGAGCCGGTCCAGCACCGCACGGTCAAAGACGAAGAAGCCACCGTTGATCCAGTGCTCGCTGCGCGGCTTCTCGTGAAAGCCGATGACGCGACCGTCGCCGTCGAGATCGGTGACGCCGAACTGCAGCTCCGGGCGCACGACGGTCATCGTGGCCGCGCCGTCGTGAGCGGCGTGGAAGGCGAGCAAGCGCCGGAGATCCACATCGGCGACGCCGTCGGCGTAGGTCGCGCAGAAGGTCGGACCGGCGTTCAGGTGCGAGGCCGCCGCCCGCAGGCGCCCACCCGTCGGCGTGTCGGCGCCGGTGTCCACGCAGGTGACCGAGATCCCCTCGGGCCACCCGTCGTGGCCGGCGACGAACTGCTCGATCTGCTCGCCGAGATAGCCGGTGCAAAGCACGAACTCGCGAAAGCCCGCGTGCGCGTAAAGCCGGACGACGTGCCAGACGATCGGCAGCCCGCCAATCTCGACAAGTGGCTTGGGGATCGTGCGCGTGTGCTCCTGCAGCCGGGTTCCGCGCCCGCCGCACAGGATCGCGACCGGAGGGGTCTGGTCCATCGGGCGGGAAGCATGCCGCACGGCGGCCGCTCACGTCCGGACGTCGGCGTTCAAGGGCACGCCGCTCCGGCTGAGGTCACCCTAGGATTGGGGCCAATGAGCGTCCCTGCCGAGATCTTCAAGGCCTACGACATCCGTGGCATCCACGGCGACCAGCTGGGGCCCGATGCCGCCGAGCAGATCGGGCGCGCGTTCGCCCGAGTCATCGGCCAGCTGGAGGGCAAGCCGACGACCGAGCTGCGCCTCGGCCTCGGCCGCGACATGCGCCTGAGCGCCCCCGAGATGGCCGCGCGCTACCGCGACGGCATGGTCGCCGAAGGCGCGACGGTGATCGATGCCGGACAGGTCGGCACCGAGATGTTGTACTACCTGGTCGGCTCGCGCGATCTCGACGGCGGGCTGATGTGCACCGCCTCGCACAACCCCAAGGCCTACACCGGCGCCAAGCTCGTCAAGCGCGGATCGATCGCGCTGAGCGGCGACGAGGGCATCCAGGACATTCGCCGGATGATCGAGGAGGGCCTCGGGGAGCCATCGGCCCCGCGCGGATCCGTCGAAGAGGTCGAGATCTACGAGGAGTTCCAGGCCGCCGCGCTCAAGACGATCGACCCCGCCAACGTCAAGCCGCTGAAGGTCGTCGTCGACGGCGGCAACGGCATGGCGGGCCCGATGGCCGGCCCGATCCTGCGCGACCTGGGCCTCGACCTCGTCGAGACCTACTTCACGCCCGACGGCAACTTCCCCGACCACGAGCCCAACCCGTTGTTGGAGGAGAACCGCAAGTTCATCGTCGACAAGGTCGTTGCCGAGGGCGCCGACCTCGGCATCGCCTGGGACGGTGACGCCGACCGCTGCTTTTTCATCGACGACACGGGACGCTTCGTCGACGGCGACTTCCTGACCGCGATCCTCGCCGAGCACCTGCTGGCAAAGCGCGGCTCACACGCCGACATCCTCTACGACGCCCGCGCCTCCCGCGCGGTGCCCGACACCGTGACGGCCGCCGGCGGCACGCCGCACATCAACCGCGTCGGCCACGCGTTCTTCAAGACGCGGATGCGCGACGAGGGCGCGATCTTCGGCGGCGAGGTCTCCGGCCACTACTACTTCCACGACTTCTACAACGCGGACTCCGGCACGCTGCCGGCGCTGCTGGTGCTCGAGAAGCTCAGCGTCGAGGGCAAGAAGCTGTCCGAGCTGCTGGAGCCGTTCAAGGCCAAGTACTTCATCTCGGGCGAGATCAACTCCGAGGTCAGCGACGGCCCGGCCAAGATGGCCGAGCTGGAAGAGCACTACGGCTCGATGGACGGCGCGACGGTCACGCACGTCGACGGCGTGTCGATCGACTTCGCCGACTGGCACTTCAACGTGCGCCCGTCTAACACCGAGCCGCTGCTGCGCCTGACGCTGGAGTCCCTGGTCAGCGAGGCCGACATGGAGGCCAAGCGCGACGAGGTGCTCGGCCGGATCCGCGCGTGAGCGCCACCCATGTCCACACCCTCCCTGTCCCCACCCCGTTCGCGGTCGGGCGCGTCAACTGCTACCTGATCGAGGACGACCCGCTGACGCTGGTCGACACCGGCCCCAACTCCGGCACGTCGCTGACCGAGCTGGAGGCGATGCTGGCCGGGCACGGCCGCCGGATCGAGGATCTGGAGCGCATCGTCCTCACCCACCAGCACATCGACCACATCGGGTTGGCCCAGATCATCGCCGAGCGCTCGGGCGCCGAGGTCGTCGCGCTGGAGGCGCTGGCGCCGTGGCTGGCGCGCTACCGCGCCGAAATGGACGCCGATGACGAGTTCGCCACGGAGCTGATGCGCAGCAACGGCGTCCCGCACGACATCGGCATCGCGCTGCGCGCCGTCACCGCGCAGTTCCGCGCTTGGGGCTCGTCGGTGGAGGTCACGCAGACGGTGCGCGAGGGCGACGTCCTGGAGTTCGCCGCCCGCAGCTGGCGCGTGCACCACCGGCCCGGGCACTCGCCGTCGGACACGATCTTTCACGACGAGGCCAGCGGCGAGCTGCTCGGCGGCGACCACCTCATCAAGCACATCTCGTCCAACCCGCTGATCAGCCGGCCGCTCGGCAGCGAGGCAGGGGAGCCCCGGCCACAGGCGCTGATCGCCTATCTGGCCTCGATGCGCGCCACGCGCGAGATGGACCTCAAGATCGTCTACTCGGGCCACGGCGAGCCGGTCACCGACCACCGCACGCTGATCGACGAGCGCATCGCCGGCCACGAGCGGCGCGTGGTGAAGATCGCGGGGATCCTCGCGCAGGACGGCCCGAAGTCGGCGTTTGAGATCGCCCAGCAGATGTGGGGCAATGTCGCGGTGACGCAGGCCTACCTGACGCTGTCGGAGGTGCTCGGCCACATCGACCTGCTGCTGGAGCGCGGTGAGGTCACCGAGGTCGAGGACGGCGGCGTCGTCCGGTTCGCGGTGCCATGAGACCGGCGCGCCCAGACGAGGCCGAGGCGGTCGGCGCGCTCGTCGAGGCCGCGTTCTCCCGCCATATCGCGGCGGTCGGCGGGCGCCCGATGCCGATGGATGACGACCATGCCGCGCGCATCACCCGCGGCGAGCAGTACGTGATCGACGGCGACGAGCCCGGGACACTCGCGGCGAGCATCGTCCTGGTCGAGGAGACCGACCACTTGTTGGTCAACAACGTCGCGGTCGCCCCTGACCGCCAGCGTCAGGGCCACGGCCGCACGCTGTTGGCCTTCGCCGAGGACGAGGCGCGCCGCCGCGGGCTGCCCGAGATCCGGCTGCACACCCACGCGCGGATGGCCGACAACTTGATCATGTACCCGCGGCTGGGCTACGTGGAGGCCGGCCGCGAGACACGCGGCGACTTCGACCGCGTGCTGTTCGTCAAGGCCGTGTGATCACTGCGCCGCTCAGGCGTCACCGACGGGATCGGTGAGCGGCAGCATGTTGTGCTCAGCGAGGCTGCTCAGCGCGGCGCGCCACTGATCGGCGAGCTCGGGCACCGCCATCACCCGCGCCAGTGCCGGCGGGTCATGGCGGTCGCGATAGGTGACGCGCATGACTTCGGCGACGGTGATGTCGCTGGTGCGCTCGATCAAGGTCATGGTGTCCCCGGCAGCGACGGTGCCGGGCTCGATCATCCGCAGGTAGAAGCCGGAGATCAGCCGGTGGGCCATCTCCTTGGGCAGCGTGCGGACAGCCCAACGTGCCGCGACTTTGAAGCACGGTCCGCGCGGCTGGCTGACCTGCACGACCACACCGTCGCTGCCCAAGGTGTAGGTGTCGCCGATGCGCACGTCCAGCTCGGTCAGACCGGAGAGCGTCAGGTTCTCGCCGAAGGCGCCGGCCTCGAAGCGGCGACCGGTCAGCTCGGTCCAGAACGGGAAGTGCTCTGAGGCATAGCAGCAGATCGCCTTGTCGGGGCCGCCGTGGACGGTCAGGTCGGCCTGCTCGTCGCCGTCGAGGCCGAGCGGGCCGAGCGCAACGCGACCGTCGGTCGGTGTCTTGAGGAAGCCGGACGGCACGTCCTTGCCCCGCCACGGCAGCGTGGTCGCGCGACCGACTTGCAACGAGAGGACCTGAGCGGCCGTCATGCGATCACCTCGCCGAGCAGCGCGTCGACGCGGCGCGCGGTCGCGTCCCAGGTCAGCGGCGCGGCGCGCGCGGGGCCCGCGGCGCGCCAGCGTGCGGGATCGTCAAGTGCGCGCTCCAAGGCGTCGGCGAGGGCGGCCGCGTCGGTCGGGTTGACGAGCTGGGCGGCTTTGCCACAGACCTCGGGCAGCGCGCCGCGGTCGGCGGCGACCACCGGGATGCCCGTCGCCAGCGCTTCCAGCGCGGTGAGGCCGAAGCCCTCGTAGAGCGACGGCAGCACGAACGCGGCAGCGCCTGCGTAGAGGCCGGGCAGGAGCGCATCGTCGACGTGGCCGAGCGCGCGCACCCCGGCGGCCGGCTGGTCGTCGCGAAACTGCGGCCGGTCGCCGCCCGCGGCGATGAGGTCCACGCCACGGGCAGCCAGCCGCTGCGCTGAGAGAGCGAGCACGCCGAGATTCTTGCGCGCCGTCCGGCTGGCGACGGTCAGGACGTAGGGGCGTTCGGTGAGCCCGTAGGCCGCCTGGGCGGCGGCGGCGTCGGCCGTCGGCGCAAAGCGGGCATCGACACCGCCGGGCACGACCGCCACGCGATCGGCCGGCACGCCGAGCAGCTCCACGACCTCGTCGCGCGAAAACGCCGACGGGGTCAGCACGAGGGCGGCGCGGCGCGCGATCCGCGGCAGCACCGCGCGCTGCCAGCGGAGGTAGAGCGGCGAGTACCAGGCGGGCTCGCGCAGGGGCGCGACGTCGTGCAGGACGACGACGTTGCGGCGGCTGGCCAGCGGCGCGAGGTTGGCCGGGCAGAGGATCGCCCGGGCACCGCGGCCCGCCCGCGAGGCCGGCAGCGCCAGTTGCTCCCATGCGTGCCCGGCGCGATGCGCCAGCGCACGCGGCGGCCGCGCGACCGCGTAGCGATCGGCGTTCAGCGCGGGAAGCCGCACGCTCAGCTCTCGCGCCCAGCGCTCGACGCCACCGAGCTCCGGACGCGCGGCCGCGCGCCCGTCGATGAGCACAGGCGCGGCGCTCAACGGTCCGCTCCGGTCGCCGCACACGGACGCGCGCGCCCCGAGCAGCGTGATCGCCGGTTCAGCGCCGGGCCTCGATCGTGGCCAGGTGCGCGACGTTGGCGGCATCATCGGCATCAGCGCTCGGCGCCGCGGCGAACCACGCGTCGAGGATCTCCGCCAGCTCCGCCGCCGAGGTCGTGCGCAGCGAGAGCGCCAGGACGTTTGCGTCGTTCCAGCGCCGCGCGCCCTGCGCCGTGGCGGCATCGCCGCAGAGCGCGGCGCGGATGCCCGGCACCTTGTTGGCCGCGATCGACGCGCCGGTGCCGGTCCAGCAGCACACGACGGCCTGGTCGGCGGTGCCCGCGGCCACGTCGCGCGCGGCGGCCTCCGCGCACCAAGCCCAGTCGTCGCGCCCCGCCTCGCTCAGCGCGCCATGCGCCGCGACGACCGTGTGACCGCGGTCGGCCAGCGCCGCGGCGAGCGCGTCGGCGACACCCGTCCGCTCGTCGGCTGCGAGGGCGATGCGCATCGTCACCTGAGTATGACGGCCGGTCCAGCGCCGCGACCCGCTGCCGTCGAGGGACGAGTGGATCTCGTACAACGAGATCGAATCGTCCCTCGACGGCCGTCCCAGCGCCGCAACCTCCGGCCGCTCGCCTACGTTGATGATGCACATGCGTCGCCTCCTCCTCTCGCTCCTGCTCCTCGCCACCCCCACCCCCAGCGCCGGCGCGGCTACGTGGTCAGCGCCACAGACCGTCTCTGTCCCCCACACCTTCGCCGGCCCGCTGCTGACCGCGACCGGCTTCAACGGCACGCTCGTCGCCGGCTGGCCATGGCAGGACAACGTCGGCAACGACGCCATCGGCGGAGAGTCGGCGGCCAACCGTGCGCCTGGGCAGGCGTTCGCGCCCGAGCATCCTGCGCCTGATGGGCTCGTCGGCCTGGCGCCCTTCGCCCACACGCAGGCGGTCGCGCTCGCCCAGCAGGGGATCCCCGGCCGTCCGGGACCGACAGGAGCCATCCGCTACCGGCTCAACGTCGCGTTCGCCCCGCTCAGCGGCGGCTTCGGTGCCGCCAAAACCCTTGTCACCGCGCCGGTCGTCGGCCAGGCCCAGATCGCCGCCAACAGCCGCGGCACCGTCCTTGTCGCCTGGATCGAGGTCACCAAGACGAGCTCCGGCGCGACGCGCCGGATCGTGCGGGCCATCGAGCGCCGCAACGGCCGCTTCGGCAAGCCGTTCACGCTCTCGGGCAAGGGCCGCGCCGACACGGTCGCGATCGCAGTCGGCGAGCGCGGCGACCAGGCCATCGCCTACGTCCGCCAGGGCGACGTCCTGGCCCGCGTCAAGCGCCCCGGCCACGGCTGGGGCAGCCAGCAGCGCGTCGCACGCGCCGACGGCCGGACGCAGTGGCGCCTGCTCACGAAGGTCGACCAGCGCGGTCAGGTCCGGCTGCTTTGGCGCCGCCACCAACTGCGGCGCGAGGGCGTCGCCGGCCGGACCACGCTGGAGGGCACCGCGATGCTCGCCGGCCGCGGGCGCTTCTTGGCCGCCCAGACAATCCTGCCCACCGGCTCCAGCATGCCCGCGCTCGTCCAGACCGACAGCGGCTGGGCACTCGCCACCACGGCGACGACCGCTGACGGCCCACGCCCCGTGCTCTTTCGCACCCGCGGGGCCTCCACCTTCGGCGCCCCCGAGCCCGCCGCCCCGGCCCAGGGCGGGCTGCGCGGCACCGACGTCGCCTTCACCGCCGGCGGCGCGATCACGCTTGCCTGGATCCAGCCGGTGGCGGGCCAGAGCTCCGACGGGATCGTCCGCGCCGCCACGCTGGGACCCAACGCGACCTTCGGCCCGGTCGAGGACGTCAGCCCCGCTGAGGCCGCCCATGAGGTCCGGCTCGGCACCGACCCGCGGTACGCAGGACCCGTCGCGCTCTGGACCGCCCGCCCCGACGGCACCGGCTCCGGCACGCCGATCGCCCAGATCAAGACCGTTGTGCGCAGTGCCGTCCGCCTCCCGTAGGGGGACATCCGTCCATGTCGGTTTGCGCACCCGGCACCCTTCTGGGGATGGCTGTAACCGAGGGATTGGACTACGCGCCGCTGGACGGCCGTCTAGGCTCCGCGGCGATGGAGGCCTCGTCGGACAAGGGCGTGACACCGCAGGGCGTGCGCGCCGGCAACCCCGCCGCGCTGCAGGCGTTGGTGGACCGCCGTGGGCCGGCGGTCATCGCGTTCTGCACGCAGGTCTGCGGCCCGCAGGCCGCCGATCGGGCCGCGGCCGAGGCCTTCGCGCGCTTCCGTGCCGCGGTGCGCGACGCGCAGGACCTCAAGGGCCTCGATCCCGAGGCGCTGCTGCGCGGGGCCACGCGCCACGCCGCGGCGTCGATGGCGCGCCAGCCCTCGGGCCCGCCGCCGCATGGCAAGCTGCGCAGCCGCGGCACCGAGACGTGCGTCCACGTGCCGACGATGCTCGCCGCGCGCGCCAACGGGGCGCTGGGTCCAGCCGACCTTGAGCGCATCGCCCGCCACCTCGATCGCTGCGAGCGCTGCAACGCGCTGGCCGAGATCTTCCGCCGCGCCGAGCTGGCCTACCAGGACCCGCCGGTCGACACGCTCGGGACCGACACGTCGTCGGTGCTGCTCGACGCGCTGCGCGCGGTCCCCGAGCACGGCCACGAGATCGCGCCCGCCCCTGCCGCCGGGACCCCCGCCGGTCCCGCGCTGGACGGCGCCTTCCCGCATCTGCCCGACCTTGACGACGAGGTACCGATCGCGGTCGCGGTGCCGGCGCCTGCGGAGGAGCCCGAGGCTGAGGCCGAGGACGAGGCTGAGCCCGACGCCGAGCAGGACGCGGTCGCGGCTCCCGAAGCCGAGGACGAACTCGTGACCGAGGATGAGGGCGCGCTCTCAGCCGAGGATGACTTCGCCACCGACGAGGACTTCGGCGAGACCACCGAGTGGGACCACGAGCTGCCGGACGCGACCCTCGCACCGGAGCCCGTTGGCGCCGAGGCGCCGTTGCTGACCGGCGGCCACACGCGCCGCGGCGCCAGCCAGCGCCCGCTCGTCATCCTGCTGCCGCTACTGCTCGTCCTCGCGCTCGCCGCGGGTGCGGCCGCGATGGCCGGGTTCTTTGACGGCGACGACGGCGCCGCGACGATCTCCAAGCCGCTCGCCCCGCGGGTGCAGGCGCCGGTGACGACCCCGCTGCCGATCCGCCTCAAGGTGGCCAAGCCGGCGACGGCCACCACGACGGCGTCCTCGACCACGCCCGCCACCACGGGCACCGCAGACGCCGAGGGCACCACGGGCGCCGAGACGACGACGCCGAGCACCACCACCTCGCCCTAAGGACAGGACTTACGCCACGCGGGCGCGGACGCGCTCGAGGAACTGCTCGTGAAGGCGGCGCTCGCCGCTCAACTCCGGGTGGAACGCGACGACGGTGATCGCGCCCTCGCGCGCGGCGACCGGATGGCCGTCGACGGAGGCGAGAATCTCCACGCCGTCACCGTGCTCGTCGATCCACGGCGCACGGATAAAGACGGCATGGACCGGCGCGTCGAGGTCGGGGAAGTCGAGGTCGGCCTCGAACGAGCGGATCTGGCGGCCGAACGCGTTGCGGCGGGCGACGATGTCCATCAGCCCGAGATGGTCACGGTCGAGCATGATCAGCCCGGCGCAGGTGCCGAGGACCGGGATGCCGGAGCGCACGACCTCCCCCAGAGGCCCGGCCAGCCCCTCGCGGGCGATGCCGAGCGTCATGGTGGTTGACTCGCCGCCGGGCAGGACCAGCCCATCAAGGCCATCCAGATCGGCAGGCACGCGGACCTCGCGCACATCGGCGCCGAGGTCACGCAGCATCTTCAGGTGCGCGTCAAACCCGCCCTGAAGCGCCAGGACGCCGACGAGCGGAGCCAAAAGTCCTACCAGCCGCGATTCGCGAGCACTTGCGACTCGTCCAGCTTGCGCGCTTCCAGCGACGCCATCGCCGCGCCCAGCCCGGTCGAGGCCGCCGCGACGCGCTCGGCGTCGGCGTAGTGCGTCGTCGCCTCGACGACCGCACGCGCCATCGCCTCCGGGTTGGAGGACTTGAAGATCCCCGAGCCGACGAAGACCGACTCGGCACCCAACTGCATCATCAACGAGGCGTCAGCCGGCGTGGCGATGCCACCGGCGCTAAACAGCGGCACGGGCAGCTTGCCGTTCTGTGCCACCCCGCGCACGATGTCATAAGGCGCCTGCAGCTCCTTGGCGGCGACGAACAGCTCGGTCTCATCCAAGGTGCCCAGCCGCCGGATCTCTGAGGTGATCGAGCGCATGTGGCGCACGGCCTCGACCACGTCGCCGGTGCCGGCCTCGCCCTTGGAGCGGATCATGGCCGCGCCCTCGCCGATGCGCCGCAGCGCCTCGCCCAAGTTGGTGGCCCCGCAGACGAACGGGATCCGAAACGCCCACTTGTCGATGTGATGGGCCTCGTCGGCCGGCGTCAGGACCTCGGACTCATCGATGTAGTCGACCTCCAGCGCCTCCAGCACCTGCGCCTCGGCGAAATGGCCGATCCGCGCTTTGGCCATGACGGGGATCGTCACGGCCTCCTGGATGCCCTTGATCATCGCGGGGTCGCTCATACGTGCCACCCCGCCGTCGCGGCGGATGTCTGACGGGACGCGCTCCAGCGCCATCACCGCCGCGGCACCTGCATCCTCGGCGATCTTGGCCTGCTCGGCGTCGACGACGTCCATGATGACGCCGCCCTTGAGCATCTCGGCCAGACCGGCCTTGACTCGGAACGTTGCTTCGTCTCGCATCGCGTCCCATTGTAGGGGCGCGACCGCCCCGAGCTACTTCAGCCTGAAGGCCTTGATCCGATCGGCGTACTGGTCGGCATCACGGCTGTAAACGCCGTACGCCAGCGCCTGAATCGTGGACAGCAGCGCTGTGTGCGAGCGCACGTAGGCGGGTGAGTTGCTCGAGTAGTACAACGTGGTCTGGGCGAGCTTGGCCACTTCGGACAGCGTCGCGTCGACGACCGCGAGTGTGGGCGCCTTGCGGTGGCGCGCAAGCTTCATCGCCCGCACGACGAGCGGATGCGGACGGCCGGCCGACAGGCCGATCACCAGCGTGCGCTCGTCGATGCGACCGAGGCGGCTGAGCGCCTCCTGCGATGGCGAGGCGACGATCTCGGCGCGCAAGTCCAACAACATCAAGAGATGGCGGAAGTAGGACGCGAAGAAGGCCATCTGGTCGGTCCCGCAGACCAGGACGCGATCGGCGGAGACGATCGCGTCGATCGCGGCCTCCACATCCGAGCGCGAGACACGTCGTGCCGTCTCCTCAACGTTCTGGTAGTCGGCGGCGATCGCGGTCTCGAACTCGTTTTGATCGAGCGAGAACAGCGGCTCGGGCGACGTCGTCGCTGCACCACCAGCCTGGCCGGAGGCGACCTTGCGTCGATATTCCTCGCGCGCCGAATGCTGCAGCTCGGGGAAGCCCTCGAAGCCCAGCGCCTGCGAGAAGCGCACGACCGTCGAGCTGGAGGTGTTCGCGCGGCGCGCGAGCTCCTCCGCCGTCTGGAACGCGACCTCGTCCAGGTGATCGACGATGTACTGCGCAACATCCTTCTGAGAGCGCGAGAATTCGTCGAATCGCGCCTGGATGTAGGCGGAAAGGGTCTGGTGGCCACGCGCCTCGTGCGGCGGGGCGGGGATGGTCGCGGACGTCCTCTTCATGGGCGACCGGTCTTTCGACACTCCGGAGGTGGAGTCCTCCAAAACGCGTCCGATCAGTCCTCGGGTTCTGCTTGGGTAGAGCGCAGACGTGAGCGGACGCGAGGTCATCGAAGCGGCCGCCGAGCGGTCACGGGTCACGTGGCGGGCCCGTGTCGCGCGGCTGCGACGGCTGGCCCCCACGCTGCTGATGGGCGCGGTCGCCGCGGGGGCCGCTTGGTACATCGCCACCAAGCTGGTCGGTGAGGAGGGCGCGTTCTTCGCGCCGGTCGCGGCGATCATCACGCTGGGGCTGACGGTCGGGTCGCGGCTCAACCGCGCGATCGAGCTGTCGCTCGGCGTGCCGCTGGGGATCGCGCTAGCCGATGTGCTGGTCCTCGAGCTTGGCTCGGGCACCTGGCAGCTGATCGGGATCGTCTTCCTGGCCACCTCGATCGCGGTCTTTCTCGGCGGCGGTCCGCTGCTGGTCACCCAGGCCGCGGTGTCGGCGATCCTCGTCGTGACGCTGCAGCCACCGACCGACGGCCTGTCGTTCACGCGCGCCGCCGACGCGCTGATCGGCTGCGGGGTGGCGCTGCTGTTGAACTTCGTCATCGCGCCGATCGACCCCATGGCCTTGGTCCGGCGCGAGGCGGCACCGGTCCTCGAAGAGCTAGCTGCGGTGCTCGACGACATCGCGGGCGCGCTGATCGCCCGCGATCGCGAGGGGGCGATCGCCGCCCTGCGCCGCGCGCGCGACATCGACGCCTCCACCCAGCGCTTCCTGGAGGCCCTGACGATTGGGCGCGAGACCGCTGCTGCTGCGCCGGCGCGGCGGGTGCAGCGCGGACCGCTGGCGATCTACAGCGAAGGCGGCGGCCAGATCGACCTCGCGGTGCGCAACGTCCGCGTCCTGGCGCGCGGCGTGCTGCGGGCAATCGACACCGGCGATCGGGTGCCGCCGGCGGTCTCCGACGCGCTGGGCGAGCTGCGCCAAGCAGTCCTCGCGCTGGCCCCGTGGCTGGAGGATCCGCGGCGCGTCGATGCGGTCGTCGTGCCCGCCGTTGCGGCCGCCCGCCACGCCAGCGCCGTGCTCGAACAGACCACCAACCTGTCGGTCAGCGTGATCGTCGGGCAGGTCCGCTCGACGGCCGCCGACCTGCTGCGCACCACCGGCATGGAGCCGGAGGAGGCGCGGGCCCGGATCCGCGGTCAGCGGACCTGAGCGCGCAGGACCACGCGGTCCTTGCCCTCAGCTTTGGCCATCAGCAGGCGCTCGTCGGCCGCCTTGAAGAGCGTCGCGACAGTCCCCGCGTCGTCGGGAGCGACGGCCACCCCGGCCGATGCGGTCATCGGCCCGGCGATCGACCACGTGGCCTCACGCACCGCGGAGACGAGGCGCTCGGCGCAGCGCGCGGCCTCACGCTCGTCGGCACTGGGGAGGATCACGCCGAACTCCTCACCGCCGGTGCGGCAGACGACATCACCGGCGCGAACGTGCGCCGCGAGGACCTCACCGAAGGCGACGAGCACCTGGTCGCCGACCGGATGGCCGTGCACGTCGTTGACGCGCTTGAAGTCGTCGACATCGAGCAGCACCAAGCCCACCGAGGTCACGTCGCGTTGCGCGCGGGCCAGCTCGGCGGCGAGCCGCTCGTGGAAGTGGCGACGGTTGAAGAGGCCGGTCAGCTCGTCGGTCCGGGCCTGCTGGGAGAGCAGCTCGCGGCGCCGCGCGTTGTCATAGGCCAGCGCCGCGAGGCTGGCGAAGCGCTTGATCAGCTGCGCCTCCTCGGGCGAGAACGTCGGGACCGTCCCGGCGAGCTCGGGTGCCGAGTCCTCACGCCACACGTTGAGCGTCCCGATCACGTGGTCGGCGACGATCAGCGGGCAGAAGACGATCGCCTCGAGGTCCTGCGGTGTGTCGGCGATGATGTAGCGGCCGAACCACGGATGGCCGGGCTCGAGGTGCACGATCTGGCGCGATCGCACGACCTTGCCGGTGATCGAGTCGTTCAGCGCGGGCGGGTCGGCCAGCGTCTCCTCCACGAACAAGCCCTCGGCGAAGACCGGGATCAGGAGTTGGCGCTCGGCGTCGACCTCGTAGATCGCCAGGCTCGTGTAGGGCACGATGCCGCGCAGCGCGCGGGCCATCGACTGCAGCGTGGCGTCCAGGGACTGCTCGGC
Source organism: uncultured Conexibacteraceae bacterium (assembly GCA_963829185.1). Taxonomy (GTDB): domain Bacteria; phylum Actinomycetota; class Thermoleophilia; order Solirubrobacterales; family Solirubrobacteraceae; genus Baekduia. The sequence continues at coordinate 83,864 of CAWHID010000021.1, read as the reverse complement.
CAGGACACCGGCCACCGCATCGATGATCGACTCGAGCCCGCGAACCACGCGGGTGGCAGAGACGGCTTGCATGCGCTCCCCCAGAGCATCGGCCGGACGAGGGCCCAATGAAGCGGCTGGGTCGGGTTGCGAACACCATCGTGCGCTGACAACGCCGAGCGTGGTTGGCACGCCGGCAGTGATCCGATTGGCGATCCCCCGCGCTAGGGGGCCATATGACCTCACACATCAGCCTGGAGCAGATCGACCGCAGCGGGGCGCTACGGGAGTTGGCCGACGAGGCCGGCGCGCTCGACACAGATGGCACGCGGCGCGACATGCTGCGTCGCAGCGGCATCGCCGGCGCCGGCTTCGTCGCCGGCGGCGTGCTCTTCAACGGCATGCTGTCGCCCGCCCAGGCGGCCGGCATCACGTTCTCCACCAAGAAGAAGTCGGCGGCCAACGACGTCAAGATCGCCAACTACGCGCTGACGCTCGAGTACCTGGAGGCGGCGTTCTACAAGGCCGCGGTCGCGGGCGGGGCGATCACCGACCCCGACGCACTCGACTTCGCCAAGACCGTCGCCAACCACGAGGCAGCCCATGTCGCCGCCCTGAAGAAGGCGCTCGGCAAGGCCGCGGTCAAGTCGCCGACCTTCGACTTCGGCGCCGCCGTCACCAACCAGGCGACCTTCCTGAAGACCGCCGCGACGGTCGAACCCGTCGGCGTGTCGGCCTACGCCGGCGCCGGCCCCTCGATCAAGCAGCTGCCGATCCTCACGGCCGCCCTGGCCATCCACTCCGTCGAGGCCAACCACGCCGCCTGGGTCGCGGCGCTGTTGAAGTACAAGTTCGGCGGCACCGACTCCCCCGCCCCTAACGGCTTCAACCCGGCCCGCAGCGAGAAGGCCGTGCTGAAGATCGTGTCGGGCACGGGCTTCATCAAGTCCTAGCGCTTGCCGCACCGCTCTCCTGCCGCACCGCGTCACGACGGCCGCCTTGGGCGGCCGTCGTGCGTTGGGCTACCGTTCACCACGTGGACGGCGCTCCCGCGCACCGACTCATTAGGGCCAGCGATCTCAAGCGCCAGCGCGGCTGGACCGACACGCTCCTGTCCGCCTTGCTCGGTGCGCCTGATGCGCTGTCGCCCAATCCGCACGGCTGGCGCGTGCCGATGCGCTGGTACCGCGAGGACCGCGTCCTGGATGCCGAGGCCACGACCGCCTTCCAGCACCGCGCCGAGCGCCTGAGCCCACCCCACGCCTGGCGCCGCACGCTGCCAACCCGCTCTTGGTCGCCCGGCGAGGTCGAGCACCTCGAGTGGCTCGACGACCCGCATCGCATCGCGCTCTTCCACACCCCGCGTCAGCCGCGGGTACGACGCCGGCGCCGACCGCCGCCCGTGCCGGCGACCGCGGCGGCTGGCATGGGCTGGGAAGTGCTGCGCCTCTTCTGAGGATGGGCCGGGGAGGAGTCGAACCTCCATCTGATGGGTTATGAGCCCACTGCTCTGCCATTTGAGCTACCGGCCCCGTCAGGCGCGATCTTAATGGGGACACGGCGGGTAGGCACGGCACTGTGCCCCCGAGCCTCACCTGTCATGGATGACGACATCCACGCGCTGCTGACTACGACGCGGACCTGGGCGGTGGTCGGGTGCTCACCGGCTGCCGCGGCTCGCGGCCGGCTGAGCCTCAGCCGGCCGTCTGGGCCTTCGCGACCGCGCGCTCCAGCTCGCCCGCCGAGAACGCGCCCTCAAAGCGCGCCGAGACGATGCCGGCGCCATCGATCACGAAGGTCCACGGCTCGGTCTGCAGCCTGTAGGTCTGTAGCTGCTTGCGCAGGCCCTTGTTGATCTCGTTGTCCTCGTAGACCTCTTGGTGGATGAACGACACCTTGTCGCCCACCTTGGCCTGGACCTGATCGACGACGTCGACGACCGGCCCGCACACACGGCTCTGGCACAGCTGCGGCGTCGCGAAGGTGATGACGACCGGCTTCTTGCCGACGACGTCGGCGAAGTCGTCCTTAAGCAACGACGGCGCCGGCGGGACGCGCGTGTCGATCTTCGACACGTCACCCGCGACGTCGGCGGGCGTGAGCGTGTGGATCACCGGCGCCTTCTCGCCCACGGCGGGCGGCGTGATCTTCCTGCCGCCAACCTGGATCGAGATCGGGCTGGTGGCCACGAGCCGCCCGTCGAGCTGGGCGATCGCGAGCATCGCGAGCTTCCCGTTGCGCTTGAACGGGACATCGGCCACGTAGACCGCGCGTGCCGAATCCGGATCGGTCGCCGTCTGCTTGCTCTCAAACTGCGGGGAGACCTTCAGCGATTCGCTGCGGGCGGTGTACGGGCCGTGCGCGGCCGAGCCGTCGGTGTTGCCGATGTACAGCGCCACATCGGCACCGGAGAGCTGCTTACCCGCCGTGTCAAAGAGCGCGAAGCCAACGCGGTTGGTGCCCTTGTCGAGCACCGAGACGCTCGGCGCGAGCACGGGGCCACTCGGCAGGTTGCCGATGATGTCGGGCAGCGTGCGGCCTTGGGTCGCCGGGAACTTCTCGCGCTTGGCCGCCGGCTCGGGCTGAGCGGGGGTGTTGGCGTTTGAGTCGTCCCCTCCGTCATCGCCTGAGCCACAGCCCGCAACCGCGGCCAGCGGCACGGACAAGGCGAGCAACAGCAGGAGCAGGCGGGAGGAGGACCGCGTCACACGAGGCATAGGCGCCGGGAAGGCTAGTGGGCTGATTGGATACCGCGCGTCGGAGTCGTGTTAAGCGGAGATGGAGGAGAGCCGTGTCAGAGCAGCGTGCAGCGATCGTGACCGGAGCATCGAGCGGGATCGGGCTGGCGATCGCCGATGTCCTCGGCCAGGAGGGCTATGCGCTGACCGTCGCCGCGCGCCGCCCGGAGAAGCTGCAAGCCGCCGCGGCCGGCTTGCGCGAGAAGGGCTATGACGTCGAGACCGTCGCCGGCCCGCTCGGCGACGAGGAGGGCGTCAAGGCCGTCGTTGCCGCCCATCGCGAGCGCTTCGGACGGCTTGACGTCCTGGTCAACAACGCGGGCGTCGGCATCGGCGCACAGGTTGCCGAGATCGACACCAAGAAGCTCGACATGCAGCTCGGCGTCAACCTGCGCTCGATCATCCTGTTCTACCGCGAGACCGTCGACCTCCTGCGCGCCGCCGCCAAGGAGCACGGCACAGCCCTGGTGATCAACACGGCCTCGATCGCCGGCAAGCGCGGCCAGCCGTGGCTGTCGGTCTACTCGGCGACCAAGGGCGCGGTGGTGAACTTCACCGAGGCCATGCACAAGGAGCTCTCGGCCGAGGGGATCAAGTCCACCGCCTTGTGCCCGGGCTTCGTCGACACGCCGATGACCGAGTTCGTCAAGCAGTCAGTGCCGGCCACCAACATGATCACGCCCGACGACATCGCGGAAGCGGTGCGGCTGCTGCTCAAGCTCTCCCCCGCCTGCATCATCCCCGAGATCCAGTTCATCCGGCCCGGCGACTGACGACGAGCCGCCCCTCGCCGTGCGAGGGAGCCTCTGGGTCAGCCAGCCGCGGCCGATGCGGCGCGCTTCGCGCGAGCGGCGGTCGCGGGCGATCGACTGGTGCTCGGCGATCGCGGCGCCGAGGTCGGCCTCGCTCAGGATTGACGCCTGCAGCTGATCTTCGAGCACGCGTAGCTCGCGGGCCGAGGCGCGGCGCGCCCGCTTGGCGCCCGAAAAGCGATCCCACGCGTGCGCGAACGACACGAAGTTCGTACGGCCACCGTGGCGGTGGGCGGCGAGCATCGGGCAGACCCCGCCGGCCCGGTCGCTGTAGGCGCCGACGATGATCTCGTTGGCGCGAATGCCGTTCAGCATCGCCTCGCGCGTGCGCAGGGGCAGGCAGTCGATGGCAAGGCGCAGGTCGTCGATCGGCGTGTGCGTGCGTGCTCGCATAAGGTGTGCGGCCCTCAGGCTACGCCCCAGCGCTCGCGACGCCAAGGCGATGTCCTCCTGTTGAAAGGAACGTTGCAATGAAGCTGGGTGTCCACATCGGCTACTGGGGTCTTGGGCTGACGAGCGCCGACCAGCTCGCGATCGTCCAGGAGGCCGAGCGGCTTGGCTACGACAGCGTCTGGACCGCTGAGGCCTACGGCTCTGACGCAGCGACGATCCTGTCCTGGCTCGCTGGCCAGACCACGACGATCAAGCTCGGCTCGGGCATCTTTCAGATGCCGGGCCGCAGCGCGGCGATGACGGCGATGACCGCGGCGACCATCGATCAGCTCTCCGACGGTCGCATGCTCCTGGGGATTGGCTCCTCGGGCCCGCAGGTCTCTGAGGGCTGGCACGGCGTGCGCTTCGGCAAGCAGATCCAGCGCACCCGCGAATACATCGAGGTGCTGCGGATGGCGCTGGCGCGCGAGCGCCTCGAATACCACGGCGAGACGATCGACCTGCCGCTGCCCGACGGGCCGGGCAAGGCCCTGAAGCTGACGATCGCGCCCGTGCAGGAGCGGATGCCGATCTACCTCGCGGCGATCGGGCCCAAGAACACCGCCTTGGCCGGCGAGATGGCCGACGGCTGGATGCCGACGCTGCTCTCCCCCGAGCATCTGCCGATGCTGCGGGCCAACCTGGAGGAGGGCGCGGCCCGTGCGGGCCGGTCGCTCGACGGCTTCGACATTGCGCCAACGGTCAACGTGAACATCACCGAGACCGACGTCGACAGCGCGCGCGACGCGATGCGGCCGTTCATGGCCTTGTACATCGGCGGCATGGGCTCGCGCGAGAAGAACTTCTACAACACGCTCGTGCAGCGCTACGGGTTCGAGGATGCCGCCAAGAAGGTGCAGGACCTGTACCTGGAGGGTCGCAAGGAGGAGGCCGCCGCCACGCTGCCGACCGAGCTGATCGACCTGGTGTCCTTGGTCGGGCCGGCCGATCGCGTTCGCGACCGGTTGCGCGCCTACGCCGACGCGGGCGTCGGGACGCTCGGCGTCTCCCCGATGGCGTGGACGCGCGACGAGCGCATCAAGCAGCTGCGGCTGGTCGCCGAGCTGGCGGAGGACGTGGTCTGAGGGCGCTGCTGGGCGCGTTCGGCGACGCGGGCCACGCGTTCCCGATCATCGCCCTGGGCCGGGCGCTGCGAGCGCGTGGCCATGATGTAGTGGTCGAGACCTGGACGCGCTGGCAGGCCGACATCGAGCGCGAGGGGCTGCGCTTTGCCCCGGCGCCGGAGTACCACGTCTTCCCCACGCTGGAGCGGCCGCTGAAGCCGTATGAGGCGGTGCGGCGAGCCACATCGGTGACCCGGGAGCTGGTGCGCGCCGAGCGCCCGGACGTCGTCGTCAGCGACATCCTGACGCTCGCTCCGATGCTTGCGGCGGAGCTGGAGGGCGTGCCGTGCGCGACCGTGATCCCGCATGTGGACCCGCGTGGCGCACTGGGGTTCCCCGTGTACTCGGTGGGTGCGCGGCTGCCGCGCACGGCGATCGGGCGCCGGATGTGGGACGCGTTCGATCCACTGGTCGCGCGCGGGCTGGAGCTGGGGCGGGTGGAGCTCAACGAGACGCGTGCGCGGCTCGGGTTGGCCGCGCTCGACCACGTCCACGGCGGGATCTCGCGTGAGCTGGCGCTGGTCGCGACGTTCCCGCAGCTCGAGTACCCGCGGCCGGATGGGCCCGAGCCTGCAACGCACGTGGTGGGGCCGCTGCAGTGGGAGCCGCCCTTCGGCGATGTCGAGCTGCCTGACGGCGATCCGTCGTGGCCGCTGGTGCTGGTGGCACCGTCGACCGCGCAGGACCGCGAAGGCGTGATGCTGCGCGCCGCGCTCGCGGGTCTCGCCGATCTTCCCCTCCGCGTTCTCGCCTCGACCAACAAGCGTGGCGAGACGCAGGGCTTCGACGTGCCGGCCAACGCCCGCCTCGTCGACTGGGTTTCCTACTCGCGCACGATGCCCCACTGCGACCTCGTCGTCTGCCACGCCGGTCACGGCACGGTGATGCGCGCCCTGACCTCCGGCTGCGCCGTCGTCGCCTGCCCGGCGGCGGGCGACATGAACGAGAACGCGGCACGCATCGCCTGGGCCGGCGCCGGCGTGCGCCTCCCCCGCCGCCTCATCGGCGCCCGCGGCCTCCGCCTCGCCGTCCAGCGCGCGCTCGCCGACGACCGCCTGCGCGCACGCTCACGCGAGCTGGCGGCATGGGCGTCGGCACGCGATCCGGCGGATCGGGCGGCGGAGCTGGTGGAAGGACTCGTCCGAAACACGAACTAGTGTTCGTATCGTGGAACGGGACTGGTTGGCACGGAAGCTGGAGGCGGGTGGCTCGTACGAGGCGATCGCGCGGGAAGTCGGATGCTCGCCGTCGAAGGTGTCGTATTGGGCCAGCAAGCATGGGTTGACGTCGTCGCATACGACGCGCCATGCGGCGAAGGGACCGCCGGACGAGTTGCTCCTGCGGCAGCTCGTGTCGGCGCACTACTCGATCCGCGAGATCGCCGAGACGGTCGAGCGCAGCACGGCCACGGTGCGCCACTGGCTGGCGAAGCTTGGACTCGAAACAGAGCCGCACCGCCACAGTCCAGCCGCCGCCAGAGCTGCTGCTGCAGGTGAGAACGAGCCGACGCTGTACTGCTCAGTACACGGGATCACGCGGCACGTACGCCGCGACAAGGGCTACCGGTGCGCAATCTGTCGGGTCGATCAGGTGACGAAGCGTCGGCGAGCGATGAAACGGCTGCTGGTCGACGAGGCCGGCGGAGCCTGTCTCATCTGTGGATATGACCGCTGTGTCGCCGCCCTGCACTTTCATCACCTCGACCCGAGCACAAAAAGCTTCACGCTGGCGCTGGGTGGCAACACCCGCTCAATGGCGAAGGTCCGCGCTGAAGCCAGCAAGTGCGTGGTGTTGTGCGCGAACTGCCACGCTGAAGTCGAGAGCGGGATGACCGATGTTCCCGTAAGATCAGATGAGCCTGGCTTGCCGGGTAGCGCAGTGGCCGATCCGGGGTAGCTCAACGGCAGAGCATTCGACTGTTAATCGAAGGGTTGTGGGTTCGAATCCCACCCCCGGAGCTTCCGAAGCCCGCCCGCAACGGCGGGTTTCGTCGTTCTCAGCCCGTTGGGGCCGTCTCGTCCATCGCCTGGGCGATGAGGGTGTCGCGGCGCTCCTTGAGGATGTCGCGGCGGGCGCGGAGGCCTGCGACGCCGCCCAGGCCGGCTGCTACGGCGGCCTCGATCTCGCGATCGATGCGCAGGAGCTCGATGTTGGCGAGCTGGCCCCGGAGGGCGGCACGGGAGGGCGCGAGGTCCGCGGCGCGATGGACGAGCTCGGCGATCGCGCCGACGAGCATCTGGTCGTCGTCCGGGATGCCGTCCTGGGGTGCGTGGACGTGCTCGCGGACATGGGCGAGGACGCGGCGCATCGGGTCGTTGCTGAACGCGGCGTCGTCGAGGTTGACGAGGATCTCGGCAGCGTCGTCGGGCATCGCGATGCACTGGGCCAAGAAGTCGCGCTCGGCGCGCGCGAGCGGACTCGGGCCGCCCGGACGCCGAAGGGACGACGGCTCCTCCATCCGGCGGCGCGGCGCGCCGGCCCCGCGGCCCTGGCCCTGACCACCGCCTCCGCCGCGCATGCCCGGCAGCCGCTCACCCGCCACCGGCAACCACGAGGAGACCATCGACGGCGGCAGGTCCACCACGTCGGCCACGTGCGCGAGGAGCTCCTCGCGCAGCGCGCTGGGCGGCAACGTCCCGAAGACCGGCTTGAGCGCCGCGATCGCGGAGTCCTTGCCCTCGGCCTGCGTCAGATCCGCGCGCTCGAGCTCGCGCTCGACCTGGAACTTCACGAACGGCATCGAGCGCTCGACGAGCGCGCGCGTCGCGTCGGCTCCCCGCTGCTGGACGACGTCGGCCGGGTCGAGTCCCTTGGGCAGCGGCACGACGCGCAGGGAGAGCGACGAAGATGCCGCGACGCGCTGCGCGCGCAGCATCGCCTCCTGACCGGCGGCGTCGGCGTCCAGTGCCAACAGCACGGTTTTGGCGAGCTTGGCCAGCTCACCGACCTGCTTGTCGGTCAGCGACGTCCCCATCACGCCGACGACGTTCTTCATCCCTGCCTGGTGCAGGGCCAAGACGTCCATGTAGCCCTCGGCCGCGATTACCTCGTCGGCCTTGGCCGCTGCGACGCGCGCGTGGTGGGCGCCGTAGACGATGTCGCCCTTGTGGAAGATCTCGCCGTCGGGCGAGTTGAGGTACTTGGGTTGCTGGTCGGCGCCCAGCGCACGCGCCCCGAACCCGAGCACGCGCCCGCGCATGTCCTGCAGCGGGAACATGATCCGGCGGCGGAAGCGGTCATACAGCCGCCCCTCGGACTTGCCGCCCCGCGTCGCCATGCCGGCGTCGAACATCTCCTTGTGGGTGTAGTTGCCCGCGCGGGCGAGCTGCATCAGCTTGTCCCATGTGCTCGGCGCGTACCCCACCCGGAACGTCTTGAGCGTGTCCTCGGTCAGCCCGCGCTCCAGCAAGTAGGTGCGGGCAGGCGCGGCCTCGGCCGAATCCCACAGATACCGCTCGTAGAAGACCGCCGCGCGCTCCAGCAGCTCCATCAGCCGCTCGCGGGCCATGCGCCGTTCGGCTGCCTGCGGGTCCTCGTCCTCGACGGTCAGCTCGATACCGACCCGCCGCGCCAGCGACTCCAGCGCGCCGGTGAAGTCCAGGCCCTCGGTCTCCATCACGAACTTGTACGCGTCGCCGCCCACGCCGCAGCCGAAGCAGTGGTAGAGACCCTTGCCGGTGTCGACGCTGAACGACGGCGATCGCTCTTCGTGAAACGGGCAGCGGCCCATGTAGCGCCCCGGGCCGGCGCGGCGCAGCTCGGTGCGCGTCGAGACGAGGTCGATCAGGTCGACCGCCTCGCGGACCTTCTCTTTGTCGCTGTCGGCGTAACGGGGCATCGGGCGGCTATCGAGAGCTTAGGCTCACAGCGCGAACGACTCCGGGATCGTCAGCTCTTCGAAGATCCGCACGCAGTAGCGGTCGGTCATCCCCGCGACGTAGTCGATGATCCGCTGACCGAGATCGGCCCCGGACACGCCGCCGCCGTCGGGCAGCCGCGACGGGTCGCCGGCGTAGTGGTCAAAGAGCGTGCGCAGCAGCCGGTCGATCTTCTCATGCTCGGCGCGCTGGCGCTCGCCAAGGTAGACGCGGTCAAACATGAAGCCGCGCAGCTCGTCCATCGCGACGCCCGCCTCTTCGCCCTGGATGATCGCGCCGGCCTCGGCCGAGTGCTCGACGAGATCGTGCACCAGCGCGTCGATGCGGTGCGAGCCGGTGTCGCCAAGCACAGCGATCGCGTCGCGCGGCAGGTCGGCCTCACGCAGGACGCCCGCGCGGATCGCGTCGTCGATGTCGTGATTGATGTAGGCGATGCGGTCGACGATCCGGACGATCTGGCCCTCCAGCGTCTGCGGTGGCTGGGCGCGCCCTGAGTGGCCGAGGATGCCGTCCCGAACGTCGTCTGAAAGGTTCAGTCCCTGGCCGTCCTTCTCTAGGACGTCGACGACGCGTAGCGAGTGCTCGTAGTGGCGAAAGCCCGAGCCGAAGCGCGCCGCCATGCACGCGTCCAGCACGGCCTCGCCGATATGCCCGAACGGCGGATGGCCGAGGTCGTGCCCCAGCCCGATCGCCTCGGTGAGATCCTCGTTGAGCGCGAGCGCCCGCGCGACCGTGCGCGAGACCTGCGTGACCTCCACTGTGTGGGTCAGCCGCGTGCGGTAGTGGTCGCCCTCGGGCGAGACGAAGACCTGCGTCTTGTGCTTGAGCCGGCGAAACGCCTTGGAGTGCACGATGCGGTCGCGATCGCGCTGCAGCGGGGTGCGCAGCCCGCAGTCGGGCTCATAGACCTGCCGCCGTGCCGGGTAGGAGCGCGCGGCCAGCGGCGAGAGGTGCTCGTTCTCCCACACTTGCTGGCGTGCGGCGAAGGCCGCGGCGACGCGGCCGGGTGCGCTTGCGACATCCACGCCTGCGAGTTTCGCACGCGGCGGCCCGCGCCATCGTTACCGCGTCTTGAGATCCGGATCGGTGTCGCGCACCGCCGCTTGAGCGGCCGCCACGCGCGCGACCGGCACGCGGTAGGGCGAGCAGGAGACGTAGTCGATGCCGGAGTGATGGAAGAAGTCGATCGAGTCCGGGTCGCCACCGTGCTCGCCGCAGACGCCGAGCTTCAGCGACGGCTTGGTCTTGCGCCCCAGCCACGCGCCCATCCGGACCAGCTGGCCGACGCCTGGGCTGTCGAGCGTCTCGAACGGCGAGCGGTCAAAGACCTTCATCTCGATGTAGCGGGCGAGGATCCGGCCCTCGATGTCATCGCGCGAGAACCCCAGCGCGGTCTGCGTCAGGTCGTTGGTGCCGAAGGAGAAGAAGTCGGCCTCGTGGGCGATCTCGTCAGCGCGCAGGCACGCGCGCGGCAGCTCGATCATCGTCCCGAGCGAGTAGTCGCTGGAGCGCTGGAGTCCGTGCGACGCTCCAACGCGCTCGATCAGCTCGCGCAGGAGCTCCAGCTCGCGCCGGTAGTCGACCAAGGGCACCATGATCTCCACGTGGACGTCGACCCCGGCACCACGCGACGCGACCAGGGCCTGGAAGATCGCCTCGACCTGCATCTCGTAGATCGCCGGGTAGAGGATGCCGAGCCGGACGCCGCGGGTGCCGAGCATCGGGTTGACCTCCTGCAGCGCGCGCACGCGCTCGAAGGTCCGCTCCAGCGACGCGAGATCGTTGGAGCGCTCGATCCGCGCCCGCTCCAGCTGGGCCTCGACGTCGTGCAACTTGGGCAGGAACTCGTGCAGCGGCGGGTCCAGCAGCCGGATCGTGACCGGCAGCCCGTCCATCGCCGCGAAGATCCCCTCGAAGTCGGCCTGCTGCAACGGCAACAGCTCGGCGAGCCCCGCGCGACGCTCCTCATCAGAGCTCGCCAGGATCACCTCCACCATCTTGGCGTGGCGGTCCTCGCCGAAGAACATGTGCTCGGTCCGGCACAGCCCGATGCCCTGGGCGCCGAATTCCCGGGCCTTGGCGGCGTCCTCGGGCGTGTCGGCGTTGGTGCGCACGTCAAGGCGGCGCAGCTCGTCGGCCCACTTCAAGATGGTGCGGAACTCGTCGCTCATCACCGGGTCGATCAACACCACGTCGTCGGTGGTCACCGAGCCGGTCGTGCCGTCGATGGCGATCAGGTCGCCCTCGCGCAGCACCACCTCGCCGCCGAGCTTGACCTCGCCCTTGTGCACGTCGATCTCCAGCGAGCCGGCGCCCGTGACGGCCGGAATGCCCATCCCGCGCGCGACCAGCGCGGCGTGCGACGCCTTGCCGCCCTCCGAGGTCAGCACCCCTTGGGCGGCGTGGAAGCCCGCGACGTCCTCGGCCTCGGTGAACTGGCGCACCAGTACCACCTCGCGGGGTGGGTGGGCCTCGTTCGCGGCGACCGCGTCATCGGCGAAGAAGACGATCGCGCCCTTGGCCGCGCCCGGCGACGCGGCCACGCCGCGGGCGAGGACGTCGTAGGAGGCGTCCGGGTCAAAGGTCGGGTGTAGCAGGGCGTCGAGCTTCTCGGCCTCGATCGTCGCCAGCGCCCCGGCCTTGTCGAGCAGCCCCTCATCGACCGCGTCGACCGCGAAGCGCACGGCCGCTTGAGCGGGGCGCTTGGCGTTGCGCGTCTGCAACATGTACAGCTTGCCCTCTTCCACGGTGAACTCCGTGTCCTGCATGTCGCCGTAGTGCTGCTCCAGCTGGCGCAGAATCGAGAACAGCTGCTCGTGCACCTCGGGCTGCCACGCCTTCAGCTCCCGGATGTCGCGCGGGGTGCGGACGCCGCTGACCACGTCTTCGCCTTGGGCGTTGGCCAGGAAGTCGCCTGACGGCTCGGGTGCGCCGGTGACCTCGTCGCGCGAGAACGCGACGCCCGACCCCGACGTCTCCCCCTTGTTGCCGAAGACCATCTGCTGGACGTTGACCGCCGTGCCCCAGTCGTCGGGGATGTGGTTGATGCGGCGGTACTCGATCGCCCGCTTGCCGGTCCAGGAGTCAAAGACCGCCCGGATTGCGCCCGCCAGCTGGGTCTGGGGGTCGGCCGGGAAGTCGTAGAAGGCCTTGAACGTTGCGGTCAGCTCTTGCAGTGCGCCGACGTCCAGCTCGGTGTCCAGCGACACCCCGCGATCCTTCTTGATGGCCTTGATCGCGTCCTCGAAGCGCCCGCCCTCGATGCCGACCACGACGTTGCCATACATCTGCACGAAGCGCCGGTAGGAGTCCCACGCGAAGCGCTCGTTGCCGGTCTTCTGCGCCAGGGCGACGACCGAGTCATCGTTCATCCCGAGGTTCAAGACGGTGTCCATCATCCCCGGCATCGACTCGCGCGCACCGGAGCGCACCGAGACCAGGAGCGGGTCCGCCGCATCGCCGAGGCGCTTGCCAGCGTGCTCCTCCAGGGCGCGTAGCGCGGTCGCGACCTGCTCGTCGAGGCCCTCGGGGAACGCCTTCTCCGCGTTCATGTATGCCACGCACGCCTCGGTCGTGATCGTGAACCCCGCGGGTACGCGCTCGGCGCCCAGCACCCGCGTCATCTCTGCGACGTTGGCCCCCTTGCCGCCCAGCAGGTCGCGCATCTCGCGCGAGCCCTCGGAGAACTCATACACCCACTTGGCCGCGCCCATGGCGGGCAACCTTATCCGTGCGACGCCGCGCGCAAACGGACGTGGGCGTGATGTTCAACCGTCTCGGCTATGGCCCGCTCGGCCTGGCGCAGCGCCCGCGGCGTGCCCTGCGGCGCATCGGCCAGCGGACGCGCCAGCGCGTCGGTGAGGAAGGTGTGCGCCTCGGCCGCCAGCGGGAAGCCGCCGCCTTCGCAGGCCGCGCAGACGACGCCGCCGGCGGCGCCTGAGAAGCCGACGAGGTGGTCGCGCTCCCCGCACGCGGCGCACGCTGCCAGCTGCGGGGCGAGCCCGGCAGCGACCAGGAGCTTGAGCCGAAACGCCAGCTGGTTGGCGTGCCCGGCATAGGCCGCGTCGCCGTCCAGCAACGAGAGCTCGTTGCACAGCAGGTGGAAGACCGGCTCGCTCGGCTCGGCCTCGCCGAACAGCCGGTTGACAGCATCACAAGCGCGCGCCGCGGCTTCCAGCGTCGGGCCGCCGTCGCGCAGCCGCGCGTAGCCCTCGACCGTCTCGGCACTCGTGACCGTGAGTAGGTCCGAGCGGCCCTCGTGCAGCACCAGCCGCAGCCGAAAGAACGGCTCCAGCCGGCCACCGAAGCGGCTGCGCGTCTTGCGCACGCCCTTGGCGATCGCTGATACCCGGCCCCGCGCCGGGGTATAGAGATGCAGGATCCGGTCGGCCTCGCCATAGCGCATGGAGCGCAGGACGACGGCCTCGGTCTTTAGCGAGCCGCCCAAAAGAGCCTCGCTATACTTCGTGAAGTAATGGCCGCAGTCACCGTCTACACCACAGATCCGTGCTCATTCTGCCTTCGCGCCAAGCAGCTGCTTGACGCACGCGGCATCGAGTACGACGAGGTCAACCTGGCGAAGGATCCCGTCGGGCGCACCGAGCTTCTGGAGCGCACCGGCATGATGAGCTTCCCCCAGGTCCTCGTCGGCGACGAGCTCATCGGCGGGTTCCAGGAGACGATGGCGGCGGACCGTTCCGGCCGGCTGGCCGAGTTGCTCAAGGCCGCCGCCTAACCCGCGGCCGGGGCTGGCAGGACTCACACACGTAGGTCCCCCGCCCGGCCGCGACCAGCTTGATCACCGTCGTGCCGCAGGTGTGGCACGACTCCCCACGCCGCAGGTGCACCAGGAAGTCGTTCTGAAACGCGCCCGCGACGCCGTCCGGGTGGCGGAAGTCATCGATCGTCGAGCCGCCGGCGTCGATGCCCGCCGCCAGGACGAGCTTGACCGCGTCGACCAGCTCCGTGCACTGCTTGGTGCTGAGCTGGCCAGCCGGGCGCAGTGGATGGATGCGCGCGCGAAACAGCGCCTCGTCGGCGTAGATATTGCCCACACCGGCGATGTGGCGCTGGTCGAGCAGGAACGCCTTGACCGGCGCGCGGCGCCCGCGCGCCAGCGCTTTGAGCCGCGGACCGGTCAGCTCATCGCCGAGCGGCTCGATCCCGAGCTTGCCGTCAAAGAACGCCTCCAGCCCGTCGACGCCGAGCGCCAGCTCGCCGGTGCCGAAGCGGCGCGGGTCGCAGAAGCGCAGCTCGTGGCCGTCCCCGAGCGTGAAGATCACGCGCTGATACGGCGTGTCGGGCGCAGGATCGAGCAGCAGGTTGCCGGTCATCCGCAGGTGGACGAGCAGGAAGACCTCGTCGGCCAGCTCGAAGATGAAGTACTTGCCCCGGCGACCCAGCGCCTCGACGCGCCGCCCCTGCACTGCGTCGATGAGCTCTTGCGGGGCGCGTGGCAGCGACCAGCGCGCGTCGAGGATGTCGACGCGCTGGAGCACCCGCCCCTCGACGTGGGGCGCAAGCTGACGGCGGATCGTCTCGACCTCGGGAAGCTCGGGCATCGCTGCCCTGGAGGGTAGGCGGCGCGGCGGCGCTTTAAAGGAACGGCACGCCGGGCAACGACTCGACCTCGCGGCCGGTCAGCCAGGCGAGGACCGTCGCTCCGACGTCGGCCATCGGGCCGTCGTGGCGGTGGCCGTCGGAGTCCTGGGTGAGGGCGAGCAGCGGCACGTGCTCGCGGGTGTGGTCACTGTGGTCGGTGTCGGGGTCGACGCCGTGGTCGGCGGTGAGGATCAGGAGGTCCTCGGGGCCGAGCAGGGCCAGCCAGCCGCCGACGGCGGTGTCGATCTCGCGCAGTGCGGCGTGGAAGCCCTCGACGTCTTTGCGGTGGCCGTAGAGCTGATCGGTCTCGACCAGGTTGGTGAAGATCAGGCCGTGGTCAAGCTCGGCCAGCAGCGCGCCGGTCGCCTCCAGGGCCTGCGCGTTGGTCTTGCCCTTGTGGGCCTGGTCGATGCCATGGCCTGCGAAGAGATCGTGGACCTTGCCGACCGAGTGGACGGCCACGCCGTCTGCTTGCAACTCGTCGAGGTAGGTGCGCGACGGCGGGTCGACCGAGAAGTCCTTGCGGCCGGTCGTGCGCTCGAAGTGGGCGGGGGTTCCGGCGAACGGCCGGGCGATGACGCGGCCGACGGCGTCAGGGCCGACCATCAGGGTGCGGATCTGGGCGCAGAGATCGTGGAGCTCGACCTCGGGCACGACGTCCTCATGCGCGGCGATCTGCAGGACCGAGTCGGCCGAGGTGTAGAGGATCAGCTCGCCCGTCTGCAGGTGGCGCTCGCCGAAGTCGTCGATGACCGCGGTCCCGCTGTAAGGCTTGTTGCAGCAGAACACCTGGCCGGTGGCCTGCTCCAGGCGCGCCACGATCTCCGGCGGAAAGCCCTGCGGATAGGTGGGCAGCGGCACGGGTGTCACGGCCCCCATCAACTCCCAGTGGCCGGTGGTCGAGTCCTTGCCCGGGCCCAGCGGATGCAGGCGACCGTGGACGACGGGCGCCGCGGAGGGCGGCACGCCCAGGATGTTGGTGATGTTGCCCAGCCCGAGGTGGCCGAGCGTCGGCAGCCTCAGCCCGCCGACGCGCTGGGCGACGTGTGGGAGCGTGTCGGTGCCGGCGTCGCCGTAGTCGGCGGCATCCGGGAGGGCGCCAACGCCGCAGGCGTCGAGGACGACGACGGCGGCGCGGCGCCGGCTCACTGCGGCTCGGAGACGTGCAGCGACCGCAGCATCGGCCGGAAGACGTCGGCGTCGATCTTGCGGAAGCTGTCGGCGTCCGCGTAGGCGTCGACGACGATCTCGGCCCCGTTGGCGTAGATGTGGGTCGAGCGCACGGTGCGCGGCTGGCCGGCGATGTGCTGGCGCGCGCGGATCTGGACGGCAGGCTCGCCGGCGATCGTCGTCGCGGCGGTCTTGATCTGCTCGAAGGTGACGTCGCGCTTGGAGGAGGCCTTGATCAGCGCATCGCGGGCGGCCTGCAGCTCCAGCTTGCTCTTGGGGAGCTTCTCGCCGCGCGGGTAGCGCCAGACGGCAACCGTCGCCTGCCCTGCCTGCGCGGTGGCGACCAGGTGGCCCGTGCCTCGGTCGACCGACCAGTCGGCAGGCGGCGTGAAGCTGATGCCCTGGGCCGGGAAGCTCCCGGACGCGGCGGCGCTCGTGGTGTTCGTCTTGGTGGACGAGTCGCTGCCGCAACCGGCAGCGGCCAGCGCCGCGATTGCCGCGGCCGTCAGGGCAAGGGAAGCTGGGCGACGCATGGACCGACCATCGTGACACGCCGTGGTGTCGGTATGGACGTTCATCTGGCCGCGCCGCCAGCGCGCGGGTGAGCGCTGAAGTACACGTCCTTCAGGCGCTCGGCCGAGAGGTGGGTGTAGATCTGGGTCGTGGCGATGTCGGCGTGGCCGAGCATCTCCTGCACCGCGCGCAAGTCGCAGCCGCCGGCGAGCAGGTGCGTTGCGAAGGTGTGGCGCAGCGTGTGCGGGCTCATGTGATCTTGCAGCCCGACGGAGCGCGCGTGGCGCTGGACGATCTTGTAGAGGCCCTGACGGGTGAGGCCCACACCGCGGCGGTTGACGAAGAGGTGGCGGTCGTCGGTGGTGGCGGTGAGCATCTGGCGCCCGCGCTCCAGGTAGAGGCGCACGGCGGTGATCGCCTCGCGGCCAACCGGGACCAGGCGCTCCTTGGAGCCCTTGCCGCGTGCGCGCAGGACGCCGGCCTTGAGGTCGACGTCGGTGACCTCGAGGTCGATCGCTTCGCTGGCGCGCAGGCCGCAGGCGTACATGAGCTCCAGCAGCGCGCGGTCGCGCAAGGCGCCGGGATCGGTCCCCTTGGGCGCGCGCAGCAAGCGGTCGACGTCGCCGCGCGACAGGACCTGCGGCAGCTTCTGGCTCTTGCGCGGCGCGCGAAGGTCGGCGGTCGGGTCGTGCGCCAGCGCGTCCTCGCGACGCAGGTGGCGGTAGAAGGAGCGCAGGCACGCGGCCTTGCGTTGCAGGGTCGCCGGCCGAGCGGCCGGGCGCTCGTCAGTCCCTGCGGCGAGCGTGTCGAGGAAGCCGGCGAGGTCGGAGTGCTGGGCGGCGAGGACGTCGGTCTCCATCTCGCGCAGATAGGCCCCGAACTGCAGCAGGTCGCTGCGGTAGGCATCCAAGGTGTTGCGCGACAGGCCGCGCTCGAACTCGAGGTAGGCGAGGAAGTCCAGCACGTGGTGCTCGAGCGCGCGGGTCTGCGGTGGTGCCGGGGCAACAGCCATGCCCACGTGGTTCGGGGCCGGACGGCCCGGTCCTCGCCGTGCAAGGCGATTCCCGGCGCCGTCGCGGTTCCGTTGCGGGTGTGCACGCTTACTGCAAGAAGCCCGCGAGGTCGGTCTGGCCGGGCAGGCCGGCGACCTTCTTGGTGGCCTTGGAGGCGACGCGGTACTCGATCGCGCCCGGCGAGATTCGGAACGTGCGCGCCTTCTTGGTCAGCACGTAGTGGGCGGTCTTGCCGTTCTTGGTCAGCTCGAACGAGCCGACGCACGCGCCCTTGTCGTTGACGTGGGCGACCGGCTTGCAGCTGATCTTGATGTTGATGGCCTTGGTGCCCCCGCCTTGGAGGCGGGCGACATCGCGGATCCCCTTCTTGAAGGCCTGGTTGGCCTGGGGGTTCTTGACGGCGGCCTGCGCGGCGGTCGTGGCGACGGTGGGTGCGATGACCGCAGCGGCGAGGGCGAGCGGGAGGAGCGTAGAGCGGATCATGCTCTTGGAACGGGGCAGCCGCCGGGAAGGTCACGGACTGCGGCGCAGTTGTGGAGGTAGCCGTACCCGGCGCAGGTCAGCGCGTTTCGCGCAGGCGCTCGAGCAGCAACAGCCCGATGAGCGTCTTGGCGTCACTGACCGCGTCGATCGCGCCAGCGAGGTCGCTCAGCGGCCAGCGGACGATCTCGATGCGCTCGTCCTCGCCGGAATCGTGGTCGCCGACCGCCTCGGTCAGATCCTGCGCGAGGAAGAGGTGGACCCCGTCGTCGGTGAAGCCCACCGAGGAGCTGTAGGCCTTCAGGGGTGTCCAGCGCGCGGCCTGCAGGCCGATCTCCTCGGCCAGCTCGCGCTGGGCGGACTCCAGCGGCGTCTCGCCGTCGTGGTCCAGGCGGCCGGCGGGGATCTCGAGGCTGTCGGGGTCGTTGACGGCCTCGCGCGGCTGGCGCACCAGCCAGACGTACTCGTCGTCGATCGCGACGATCGCGGCGGCGCCGGTGGTGCGGACCGTCTCGCGGTCGGCGGTCTTGCCGTCGGCGTAGCGGTAGGTGTCGTCGGTGACCGTGATGATCCGGCCGGCGAAGCGGGTCTGGCTTGCGATGCGCTCGAAGGCGCGGTCCTCATGAGTCATCGTGGCGGCACGGCCTCCAGGAGCGAATAGGTCACGTCGAGCATCGACTCCAGCGCCGAGACGCTCACGCGCTCGGTCGGCTCGTGGTTGCGCTCGGTGCCGTTGGCAAGGCAAACGGTGTGGAAGCCCGCAGCCTCGAAGGCGTTGCCGTCCGACGCGCCGCCGGAGACGATCGCGCGCGGCGTGTAGCCGCAGGCGTCGAGCGCGCGCTCGGCGGCGAGGACCGCGGGCGAGGACGGCTTGTGGCGGTAGCCCTCAAAGAGCCGCTCGACGGTGACGTCGAGGTCGGCCTCGCACAGCGGCTCGTTGGCCGCGTCATGACAGTGGTCGACCATCTCGGCGACGACAGCCTCGGCCTTCGTGGGATCGAGCGAGCGCGTCTCGGCCAGCAGCGTGCAGCGCGGCGCGACGATGTTGGTGGCGCCTGCGCTGCCGCCCTCGATCCAGCCGATGTTGGCCGTGGTCTCCTCATCGAGGCGCCCGTGGCGCATGGCGGCGATGGCGCGCGCGGCGGCGACAATCGCCGAGCGCCCGTCCTGCGGCCGGATGCCGGCGTGGGCGGCGCGGCCGCGGAACTCGGCCTCCACGCGGAAGTAGGTCGGCGAGGCCATCACGATCTCGCCGATCGGTGTGGCGTGATCGAAGACGTAGCCGAACGGGCTGCGCAGCTGGGAGACGTCGAACTGCTGAGCGCCGGCGAGCGCGGTCTCCTCGCGCACGGTGAAGAGCAGCTCGAAGGCGGGCCCGCCGGCCGTCGCGACACGCTCGGCGGCCACGAGCATTCCTGCGACCGCGGCCTTGTTGTCGGCGCCGAGGATCGCGTCGTTGGCGTTCTCCCAACCGTCGTCGACGATCACCGGCTCGATCGGGATGTCGCCGTGCGGGACGGTGTCGAGATGGGCGCAGAGTAGGACGCGCGGGGCGTCCGGGTCCCCCACGCGCGTCAGGATGTTGCCGGCCGCGTCAATCTGGCTTGCCAGCCCTGCCGCGTCGAGCAGCTGCACGACCCGCGCCGAGACCGCCGCCTCCTGGCCGGAGACCGACGGGATCGCGCAGAGCTCGGCGAACAGATCGTTGAGCCGCCGGCGCTCCGCATCGCTGGCGCGGGGCGTTGCCGACGGCGTCACCGCGACTCGGCGGGCTCGGCCTCCACCTCGGCCGAGCGCGAGGCGCGGACCTCACCCTCAGGGTGCTCGTCCTGCGCGCGGTGCAGCGCGGCGCCAACGAAATCGCGAAACAGCGGCGCGGGCCGCTCGGGACGCGACTTGAACTCGGGGTGAAACTGCGAGGCCACGAAGAACGGATGGTCGGGCAGCTCGATCATCTCGACGAGCCGCTCGTCGGGCGACGTGCCCGACACGGTCAGGCCGGCGGTCTCCAGGCGCTTGCGCAGGCTGATCGACACCTCGTAGCGGTGGCGGTGGCGCTCGTAGATCACGGCCTCGCCGTAGATCTCGTGCGCGGCGGTGCCGCTGTGGACCTTGACCGGATCGGCGCCCAGGCGCATCGTGCCGCCGAGGTCGGAGACCTCCTTCTGCTCGGGCAGGAGGTCGATCACCGGCCACTCGGTCTCAATGTCGAACTCCGTCGAGTTGGCGCCAGGCATGTCCGCGACGTGGCGGGCGAACTCGCAAACGGCGATCTGCATGCCGAGGCACACGCCGAGGTACGGGATGCGGCGCTCGCGGGCGACGCGCGCGGCGCGGATCTTGCCCTCGATGCCGCGGCCGCCGAAGCCACCCGGGATCAGGATGCCGTCGGCGTCGGCCAGCCGCCGCTGAGCGACCTCGTCGGTTTCCAGCGTCTCGGAGTCGACCCAGTCGACCTCGACCTTGCACTCGTGCAGGTAGCCGGAGTGGTTGAGCGCCTCGGTGACCGACTTGTAGGCGTCTTCGAGCGCGACGTACTTGCCGACGAGCGCGATCTTGACCGACTGCGTGGCGCGGTCGGCGCTAGCCATCAGAGCGGCCCAGGCCTCCAGGTCGGCCGGCGGTGCGTCCTCGATACCGAAGTACTCGCAGATGAAGTCGTCGACGTGGTGCTCGGCGTACCAGAGCGGCACCTTGTAGATGTTGTCGACGTCGACCGCGGAGACCACGGCCTCCAGCGGCAGCGACGCGAACAGCGCGATCTTCTTGCGGATGTCGACGTCGAGCTCGTTCTCGGCGCGGCAGAGCAGCATGTCGGGCTGGATGCCGATGCGGCGCAGCTCGTTGACGGAGTGCTGGGTCGGCTTGGTCTTCAGCTCGCCGGCGTGGCCGATGTAGGGCACCAGCGTGAGGTGCAGGAACATCGTGTTGCGGCGACCGACATCCACGGGGAACTGGCGGATCGCCTCCAAGAACGGCAGCGACTCGATGTCGCCGACCGTGCCGCCGATCTCGGTGATGACGAAGTCGACGTCGTTGGTTTCACCGAGCAGCTTGATGCGGTGCTTGATCTCGTCGGTGATGTGCGGAACGACCTGGACGGTGCCGCCGAGGTAGTCGCCGCGGCGCTCGCGCCGGATCACCGAGTTGTAAATGCCGCCTGCGGTGACGTTGGACGCGCGCGAGGCGTTGGAGTCCGTGTAGCGCTCGTAGTGGCCCAGGTCGAGGTCGGTCTCCGCCCCGTCCTCGGTCACGAAGACCTCGCCGTGCTGGTAGGGCGACATCGTGCCGGGGTCGACGTTGATGTAGGGGTCGAACTTCTGGATGTCGACCGTGAAGCCCTTTGCAACCAAGAGGCGGCCGATCGAGGCAGCCGCGATGCCCTTTCCGAGGGACGAGACCACGCCACCTGTCACGAAGATGTAGCGGGTCTTTCGGTGGGCGTCAGGCACAGGCGCTCGTCTCTGGAGTTCGAAGGTTGCTCACGATCCAGGCACCGAGAGTAGCCGGAAAGCCGGACGGCGTAATGTGGAGCGCCCGACCTGAGACTGACGAGCATGGACAAGATCGCAAAGACCGAGGATCAGTGGCGCGAGGAGCTCGCGCCCGACCAGTACGCGGTGCTGCGTCAGCAGGCCACCGAGCCTCCGTTCACCGGCCGCTACGTCGACACCAAGGAGCCCGGCGTCTACCGCTGCGCCGGCTGCCAGGCCGAGCTCTTCCGCTCCGATGACAAGTTCGACTCCGGCTCCGGCTGGCCGTCGTTCACCGACCCGGCGGTGGCAGATGTCGTCGAGCTGCGGACCGACACATCCCACGGGATGGTCCGCACGGAGGCGGTGTGCGCACGGTGTGGCGGACACTTGGGGCACGTCTTCGACGACGGGCCGCGGGACAAGGGCGGGATGCGGTACTGCATCAACTCGTGTGCCTTGACGCTGGAGAGCGACGGCGGCGAGGCAGCGAGGGAGTGAAGCGAGGCGGCGCCTCGGAGCGCCGCTCGTCATCCGCCGGCGCTCGATCCGGACCGCGGCGCGCGGGTCCGACGCAGGTCGTCTCGTGGTGAACCATTCACCACGAGACGCCCCGGACCTCGGCGCATCACGATCCGGGTCGTCTTCGACATCAATATGACGTCCGAAACGCCCCGGACCCCGGCCCGAGCGCCAGCGGACGACAAGCGGCGCCGCGAGCGGTCGCTTCGCTCCGTTCCCTCGCTGCCATCAGACCACGCCCTGCACCGCCGAGACGTACGCGCTGAGCGCCACGACGCCCGCACCGGCCGACGTCAGGCCGCCTTGCGCAGCTCCTTGGCATGACGCCGCGCCGCAACGTCGTCGGCGGGCGCGCCGAGCATGCGAACGAGTTCGCCGACGACCTGCTTCTCGGCGAGCTCGGTGACGGTCGTGATCGCGGGCTCGCGATTGACGTCCTTGGCGATCGAGAAGTGGCGGTTGGCCAACGAGGCGACTTGGGGCAGGTGGGTGATGCAGACGACCTGACGGCCTTTGGCCAGTGAGCGAAGCTGCTCGCCGACGGCGCGGGCGGTGTGGCCACCGATGCCAGCGTCGACCTCGTCGAAGACCAGCACCGCTCCCCCGCCGTCGTTGGCGGCGCCCATCAACGCCAACATGATGCGCGATAGCTCGCCGCCCGAGGCGGTCTCGCGCAGCGGCGCGGGCGGCACGCCCGGGTTGGGTGCGATCAGGAACTCGACGGCATCGGCGCCGGTGGCGCCCGCGTCGCGCTCCGCCAGCGCGATCTCGAAGGTCGCCGCCTCCATAGCCAGGTCGGCAAGCCGCGCGCGAACGTCAACCGCCAGCGTCTTAGCCGCCTTCACCCGCGCCTTGCGCAGCTCCAGCGCCAGCGCGCCCCGCGCGGCCGTCGCCTCGACCAGCGCCGCCTGTGCCTCCTCCAGCGCCACCTCGGCGCGATCCAGCTCGGCGACGCGCGTGCGGCACTCGTCGGCATGCGCGAGGACCGAGGCGATCGTGCCACCGTGCTTGCGCTTCAAGCGATCCCACGCGGCGAGACGCTCCTCCACGACATCCAAACCGCCGTCTTCGGCATCAAGGCCCTCGCCATACCCACGCAGGTCGGCTGCCAGGTCATCGGCCTCGATCGCCAGCGCCCGCCAGCGCTCGCCCAGTGCGTCCAGCGCCGGATCCACTCCATCGACACCGTCCAGCAGCGCACCGGCGGACGCCAGCACGCCGGCGACGCCGCCCTCGTCGGCCACGACCGCCTCAGCTGCTGCGAGCGCCGCACCGCGCAGTGCCTCGACGTGGCGCAGCCGATCGCGCCGCGCGGTCAGCTCCAGCTCCTCGGCCTCCGACGGCTCGGCTGCCTCGATCTCCGCCAGCTCGAACTGCAGCAGATCGAGCTCACGGTCCCGCGCGCCCGCACGCTCGCGCAGCTCCTCCAACGATCCCTCCAAAGAGCGCACGCGCGCATGCAGCGTCGCGTAGCGCTCCCGCCGGCCCGCCTGCGCCGGACCGCACGCCGCATCCAGCAGCTCCAGCTGCGACGAGGCCAGCGTTAGCTTGCGGTGTTCGTGCTGGCCGTAGAAGGCGATCAGCCCCTCGGCCGCCTCACGCAAGTCGGCCACCGACGCCGAGCGCCCGTTCAGGTACGCCCGCGTGCGCCCCTCCCCAGAGACCCGCCGCGCGAGGACCAGCTCGTCCGCATCGGGCGCGACCCGGTCACCCAGCAGCACGCGCAACCCGTCGGGCAGATCGAACACGCCTTCGACATAGGCCTCGGCGGCACCCGGGCGCACGATCCCCGACCGCGCGCGACCGCCGAGCAGCAGGTCCAGCGCATGGGCCAGCACGGTCTTGCCCGCGCCGGTCTCACCCGTCAGCACGTTCAAGCCGGGCGCGAGCCGCAGCTCGGCCCGCTCGATCAGCAGGAGGTTCTCGACACGCAGCTCATGGAGCACGGCGCAAGGTCTAACACCCCTGTCGGACGAACACGCGTTCGCATGCGATCTTGCGCCATCCCGTCGCAGATCCGCGACGAACCGTGCGTCCTACGACGCCAAGCGCCCGAACCGCTCCCGCACCCGCAGGTAGAACGACGAGCCCGGCAGTTGTGCCAGATCCGCCGCTTCGCTGACGAACCTCGACGCCAGCGCCTCCCCCGGGCTCAGCTCGCCCGCCGGGCGGCCGTCGATCGACACGTCGACCGGCTCCAGAGACCGGTTGTGGACCTCCAGCACGTCGGTCGGCGAGACCACCAGCGCCCGTGCCGTCAACGAGTGCGGGGCGATGAACGACACCACGTAGCCCTCCACGCCCCATGCGAGCACCGGGCCGCCGTTGGCGAGGTTGTAGCCCGTCGATCCCGCCGGCGTGGAAATCACCAGCCCGTCGCAGCGGACCTTGCCAACCTCCTGGCCGTCGACCACATAGGCCAGCGTCGCCACACGCTCGCCGAGCTTGCGGTGAAAGGACACGTCGTTGATCGCCGCCTGCTCGCCACCGGGCGTCTCCAGCGCCAGCGCAGGCAACGTCATCACGTCGAACTCGCCGCGAAACGCCTTGGTGAAGCCCTCGCCGACCTCGTCGGGGTCGATCGTCGCCAGGAACCCGACCTCGCCGAAGTTCACGGCGAACACCGGGACGCTCGTGCCGGCATAGCGGCGCAACGCGCGCAAGATCGTGCCATCGCCCCCAAGCACCACGCAGAGGTCGACATCATCGCTCAGCGGCGCTTCCAGCTCGAGCCCCTCCGCCGCCACCAGACCATGCTTGCCGACCTCCTCACGATCGAAGCGCAGGACGAACCCGGCGTCGATCGCCGCCCGCCGCAGCGAGTCCAGCGCCGCCGCCGTCTGCTCCGGCCGACCGTGGGTCAGGACGGTCGCCGTCTTCGGCGCGCTCATGAGGCCTCGACCGCCTCGACGGCCGTCGCAGCCGCGACGATGCCCTCGTCGTCCAGCGCGCCCGCGCGCCCCGCCTCGGCCAGCCAGACAAAGGACTCCAAGTTGCCCTTGGGCCCCGGCAGCCCAGATGAGGCGAAGCCGAGGACGGATGCGGCCGCACCATCGCGCGCCGAACGGGCGACGGCGACCAACGCATCGCGGCGGTCGCCCGCCTCGCGGACCACGCCCCCGCTGCCGATCTTGTCTCGCCCCACCTCAAACTGCGGCTTGATCATGGCCAACGCGTCGAACCCTTCAGAAGCGGTGCAGGCCAGCACCGCCGGCAGCACCTTGGACAAGGAGATAAACGACACGTCGGCGACCACGAGGTCCGGCCGATAGGGCAGCTCGTCGGCCGACATCCGGCGCGCGTTGGCGCGCTCGATCACCGTCACGCGCTCGTCGGTGCGCAACGACCAGTGCAGCTCACCGTAGGCGACGTCGTAGGCGACGACGTGCGCCGCCCCTTCCTGCAGCAGGAAGTCCGTGAAGCCCCCGGTCGAGGCCCCCACGTCCAGGGCATGGCGCCCGGCGATGGAGATGCCGAACGCCGCCGCCGCGTTGGCCAACTTCACGCCCCCGCGTGAGACGAACCGCGGCCGCTCATCGACCGCGATAACCACATCCTCGGGCACGAGCTGCCCGGGCTTGGCCGCACGATCGCCACCCGTGCCCACCCGGACCTCGCCCGCCATGACCGACGCGGCCGCGCGTGAGCGCGAGTCAAACAGACCACGCTGATGCAAGAGGGTGTCCAACCGGACCTTGGCCACGAGGCCGACACCGTACCGTCGTCGCGCTCAAACACCCGGATCCGGGGCGCGCAGCATCCCACTGTGTCCGTGATCACAGTGCCGTCCCCTGATCCGCGACATAGTGATTGCAGAGCGAACGAGGCGGCCATCGGGACAGGCCGGCGACACCAAGACTTCCCTCATCGCTCGCCGGCTTCGGCCGGTCCCACATACGACACATAGCAGTATCTCTCCTCCCCGAAACGGCCTGCCTCTCCCGGCGGGTCGTTTCATTTAAGCGACCGGCCGACGGACGCTCTACCGATTCTGTCGAGCTGGGCTCCAGAACTCGCGCGCAGCGACCGACCACCAAAGCGATGGCCGAGCATCTTGCCCTGGCGGCCACCGCGCCCCCCGCACCGCCGATCGCCTCAGACGTCGAGGTCCTCTTCGCGCGCCAGCCGATCCTGGACGCCGACAGCCGGCTGGCCGGCTACGAGCTGCTCTACCGCGGCGAGACCGGCGCCGAGAGCCCGCACGCCGCCACCTCGCGCGTCGCCGCCAGCGCCCTGAGCGACCTCGGCCTGCGCCAAGCCACCGGCGGCGCGCCCGCGTTTCTCAACGTCACGACCGAGTTCCTGCTGGCGATGGATCCGCTGCCCTTCGGACCGGAGGGCGTCGTCCTGGAGATCGCGGCCGACCGCGTCCCCGACGAGCCGCTGATCGAGCGCCTCGGCCGCCTGCGCCAGCACGGCTACATGCTCGCGCTGGACGGCTACGCCGGGCAGCCTGCCGCCGAGCGGCTGCTGGACTTCGCCACGCTCGCCAAGGTCGACGCGCGCTCGATCGGCCCGGCCCAGCTGGTCGCGCTGGTCGCCAAGCTCCGCGGCCGCGGCCTGCGTCCCGTCGCCAACGGCGTCGACACGCACAACGATCACGACCACTGCGCTGACGCCGGCTTCGAGCTCTTCCAGGGCGACTTCGTCTGCCGCCCACGCGAGATCGTCGGCCACAACGTCCCGACGGCGTCGATCGGCGCACTGCGCCTCGCCGCCGGCATCTCGGCCGCCGACACCAACATCGACGAGCTCGAGAAGGCAATCTCGCTCGATCCCGGCCTGAGCCTGCGGCTGCTCCGCTTCGTCAACAGCGCTGCGTTCTCGCTGCGCCACCAGATCAAGTCCGTGCGCCAGGCGATCGTACTGCTCGGCCCGCGCACGGTCCGCCAGTGGGCGATGCTCCTGCTGCTGTCGGGCATCGACGAGCAGCGCGGCCCACTGCTGATCACCGCCTTGTCGCGCGGGCGCACCTGCGAGGCGATTGCCCGCCGCCTTGGCGCCGACGATCTCGACGCCTACTTCTTCACCGGCATGCTGTCGGTCGTCGACGCGCTGCTCGACCAGCCGATGGAGGAGGCGATCCGCGGCCTGCCGCTGTCCGAAGACGTCGTCGCCGCGCTGATCGACCGCACCGGCGGCAAGGGCCGCACGCTGACGATGGCCGAGGCCTGCGAGCGCGGAGCCTGGGACGACGCTGCGCTGCCGAACCTCGACGCCGGCGCGCTCGCCGTGCTGCACGTCGAGGCCCTGGCCTGGGCCGACGGCACCGCCGCCGGGCTCACGTAGCGCTCTCGGCACACTGCCGGGTACGTTGACGTGGATATATTCCCGGTCGATGTGCCCGGGG
Organism: uncultured Conexibacteraceae bacterium; assembly: GCA_963829185.1. Classification (GTDB taxonomy): domain Bacteria; phylum Actinomycetota; class Thermoleophilia; order Solirubrobacterales; family Solirubrobacteraceae; genus Baekduia. The sequence goes on along the minus strand of CAWHID010000021.1, from coordinate 56,779 downwards.
TCGATGTCTAGGCCCGCTCGCGCGCGCCCGCGGCCAGCCACGTCAACAGCTCGCGCGCCGCGTCGACCACGCCGCCCCAGCGCGCGAAGCCGTGGATCATGTCCTCGAAGACGCGGGACGCGACGGGCACGCCGGCGTCGTGGAGGACCCGAGCGAGCGCGAGCCCGTCGTCGCGCAGTGGGTCCTGCCCGGCGACCGCGATCCAGGCCGGCGGCAGACCGTCCCAGTCGGCGGCCAGCAGTGGCGCGGCGTCCGGATCGCCGTCGCCCCCGCCGTCCAGGTAGAAACCCCAGCACCGTTCCATGTCGGCGCGGGTAAGCATCGGACCTTCCGCGAACGACCTGTAGGACTCGCTGTCCAGCGAAGGATCTAAGGCGGGGTAGGCCAACAGCAGCGCGCGCAACGCGGGCAACCCGTCGCTGCGGGCATGACGCGCCGCGACGACCGCCAGCTGCCCGCCCGCGCTGTCGCCGCCGAGCACCACCCGCGCCGGGTCGATCGCCAGCTGCTCGGCGCCCGCGGCAGACCGCGCCCACCCCACCACCGCGTCGGCGTCGCCGATCTGCACCGGCCAGTGGTGCTCGGGCGCCAGCCGGTACTCCACCAACAACACCTTCAGGCCCGATGCGTTGGCGAGCGTCCGCGCGACGCGATCGAAGGTCGGGATGTCGCCGACGTACCACCCGCCACCGTGCAACCACACCAACAACCCGTCGGTCTCGGGAAAGTGCTGCGGCGCGTACAGGCGCGCGGGCAGCCGGGCCTCGCCGCTGGGCACCACGAGGTCGACCGCCGAGGCCACCTGCTCGGCCGCGCCCCCGAGCCGCAGCGTCGCATCGAGATACGCCGCCCGCTCGGCGGCCAGATCGGCCGGCTCGGGCTCGCCCTCACTCGCCATCGCCTCTAGCAGCGCCCGGACCTGCGGATGGACGGCGTCAAGCCCGTCGTCGCGGTCCGCGGCCAACGCGCGCTAGGCCTCCGAGAGCACTTCGCCGCGGCCCGCAAACAGCGCAGCCTCGACACGGCGGGCGATGTCGCGACCGGTGAAGCCGACCTCGGCATGCAGCAGCGCGGGCTTGCCGTGCGTGACATAGCGATCGGGCAAACCGACGCGGAGGATCCGCGGGACGACGACGGCCGCGTCGTTCAAGCCCTCCCACACCGCCGAGCCGAAGCCCCCGGCCAGCACGCCCTCCTCAACCGTGACCAGCAGCTCATGGTCAGTGGCCAGCGTCGTCATCAGGTCGAGGTCCAGCGGCTTGGCGAAGCGCGCGTCGGCCACCGTGACCTCCAGCCCGCCCTCGGCGAGCAGGTCCGCAGCTTCCAGCGCCTTGCCAACGCCGCTGCCGTAGCCGACCAGCGCGACCCGCGTCCCCTCGCGCAGGACCTCACCGCGACCGACCGGGATCGCCCGCACGTCGCGCAGGTCGGGCAACGTGACGCCCACGCCCTCGCCACGCGGGTAACGGAGACCGAACGGCCCGCCCTGCGTCAGCGCGGTGCGCAGCAGGTGCTTGAGCTGCGCCTCGTCACGCGGCGCGGCCAGGGTGATGTTCGGCAGGCAGCGCAGGTAAGCGATGTCGAAGACGCCGTGGTGCGTGGGCCCGTCGTCGCCGACCAGGCCGGCGCGGTCCATCGCGAAGGTGACGTCGAGCTCCTGGAGACAGACGTCGTGGACGATCTGGTCGAAGGCGCGCTGCAGGAACGTCGAATAGATCGCACAGACCGGCTTGGCGCCCTCGAGCGCCAACCCTGCAGCGAACAGCACCGCCTGCTGCTCGGCGATGCCGACGTCGAAGTAGTGCTCGGGCTCGGCCTTCTGCAGGATGTTGAGCCCGGTGCCGGAGTTCATCGCGGCGGTGATCCCGACGACGCGGCGGTCGCGGCGCACCTCGTCGACGAGCGCGTCGCCGAAGACCTGCGTGTACTGCGGCGGTGCGGCCTGGGCGGCGGCGACCTTCTCGGGAGTTGGCTTGGCCACCACCGTCGGCACGCGGTTGGTGATGGACTTCGGCTTGGCGGCATGCCACTTCTCCATGCCCTCCAATCCGCCATCCTCAGCGGGAGTGAAGCCCTTGCCTTTGACCGTCGCGGTGTGGACGACGACCGGACGGCCGGCCTCCAACGCCGCGCGCAATGCCTCCCGCAACGCGCGCACGTCATGGCCGTCAATGACGCCCATGTAGGCCCAGTCCAGCTCCTCCCAGAAGAGCCCCGGCGCCCAGAAGGACTTGATCGACTCCTTGAGCTGCGGCCCGAGGCGGTCAAACGCCGCGCCGATGCCGCCAGGCAGCGTCGTCAGCTTCTCCTCGACGCCCTCGCGGGCGTGCCACAGCTTCGGGTTGAGCCGGACGCGGTTGAAGTAGCGCGACAGCGCGCCGACGTTCGGCGCGATCGACATTCCGTTGTCGTTGAGGACGACGACGATCGGCGTGCCCAGGCCGCCGGCCTGGTGGATGGCCTCGAACGCGACGCCGCCGGTCATGGCGCCATCGCCGATCACCGCGACGACCTTGCCCGCGTCGACATCCCCCGCGAGCTTCATGCCCTCCTTGAGCCCGACGGCGTAGCCGATCGAGGTCGAGGCATGACCCGCGCCCATGATGTCGTGCTCGGACTCGTGGATAGAGCAGAACGGCGCGAGCCCCTCGTACTGGCGGATCGTGGAGAGCTCGTCGCGGCGGCCGGTGAGGATCTTGTGCGGGTAGGCCTGGTGGCCGACGTCCCAGAGGATCTTGTCCTGGGGCGAGTCCAGCAGCGAGTGCAGCGCGACCGTGACCTCGCACATCCCGAGGTTGGCGCCGAAGTGGCCGCCGATCTCGCCGACCGTGTCGATGATGTGCTCGCGAACCTCCTGGGCGACCTGCTGGAGCTCGTCCTCCGAGAGGCCGTGCAGGTCTTGCGGACGGTCGATGCGATCCAGGAGGCGGTCAGGTGAGGTCATGAAGTCCGGGTGAAGATGAAGTCGGTGATCTGCTCAAGCTCGGCCGCGCCCTGCGGAGCGCAACCGGAAAGGGTAGCCCTGGCGGTGGCATGGCACCCGGCCGCGAGCTTCCTGGCGCCGTCGAGCCCGTACTCGGTGACGTAGGTGCGCTTGCCGTGGCGCTCGTCGCTGCCCTGTGGCTTGCCCAATCCCTCGTCAGTACCCGTCACGTCGAGAATGTCATCGACGATCTGAAACAGAACGCCGAGCTCACCGGCAAAGCGGCGCCACCCCACGGTCGTCTCGGCCTCTTCGGGCGCGCCCGCGAGCAGCAGCACGCAGATGACCGAGGCGCCGATCAGGCGACCGGTCTTGAGCTCGTGCAGCCGCCGCAGGTCGTCGGGCGTGTCGCTGATGCCGGCGACGTCGAGGTACTGGCCGCCGACCATGCCGTCGACGCCCGTAGCCCCCGCGAGCTCACGCGCGGCGGCTAGGACGCGGTCCGGCTCGCCGGGCTGGGCCGTCAGCAGGTGGCGGAAAGCTTCGGCGTAGAGCGCATCGCCAGCCAGGATCGCGACGTCCTCGCCGAACTTGACGTGGCAGGTCGGCCGGCCGCGGCGCAGCGCGTCGTCGTCCATCGCCGGAAGGTCGTCGTGGATCAGCGAGTAGGTGTGGATGAGCTCCAGCGCCGCGGCGAGCGGCAGCATCGACGCGGTGTCGAGGCCGATGGCGTCGGCGGTCGCCAGCGCCAGCACCGGCCGGATCCGCTTGCCGCCCGCGAGCAGGCTGTAGCGCATCGCCTCTTCGAGGCCGTCGGTCCGCGGCGCGCGGCTGGGAAAGCGCAGGGCATCCAGGTAGACGTCGACCTGGGCGCGGAGGTGGTCGGGATAGACCACGGTGGTCACCGTCGCGCTCAGAGCAGGTGGTCCTGGCCGGGATGGGGCTCGGCCGCCGCGACCCGCGAAAGGCGGTCCAGCTCGGCGGAGGCCTGCGACGCGAGCGACGCGGCGTCCTCGACCAGCGTGGCGGCCGCGTCCGGGGAGACGTCACCCGAGCGCAACTGCTCGGCGGTGCGCTCCAGGCGGATGACCAGCGCGTCGAGCTGGGATGCGGCGTCGTCGGTGGTGCTCACGCCGCCATTGTGCCGCAGCGGCCGGGTGGGAGGCCGCTCAGGGTCCTTCGAGGCGCCCGACCGTAACGCGCTCGTCAGTCGGCCGCGGGCTTGGAGGCGGCGCGCTGCTCGCGCAGGGCCGCGGCGAGGATGCCGTTGACGAAGCCGGGCGCGTCGGCGCCGCAGAACTCCTTGGCGACCTCGACGGCCTCGTCGATGGCGCCCTCCGCGGGAATCGGCGTGTCGCCCGGCACGGCGTCGGGATGGATCATCTCCAGCAGCGCGATCCGCATGATCGCCTTCTCCAGCGGCGCGATGCGGTCGATCGTCCAGCCCTTGGCGTGGCGCTCGATCACGCCGTCGAGGTCGGCGGCGTAGTCAGAGGAGGCGTAGGCCAGCGCGCGCGTGAACTCCGAGGCGTCGCGCTCGAAGAGGTCGTCCAGCTCACGGCTGGTGACGTCGTGCTGGTAGAGGGCGAACGCGGCGGCGCGGCGCTGGTCGGTGCGGCGGGACATGCGAGCTGTCGCGCTAGACGCGCGACATGTACTCCCCGGTCTCGGTCTGGATCTTCACGCGATCGCCGATGTTGACGAAGAGCGGCACCTGGATCGTCGCGCCGGTCTCGACCGTGGCGGGCTTGTTGCCGCCGCCAGATGCGGTGTCGCCACGCAGGCCCGGCTCGGTCTCGGTGACTTCGAGCTCGACCGAGGAGGGCAGCTGGATCGAGGACGGCTGGCCGTCCATGAAGACCACGTCGACCTCGTCTGACGGCTTGGTCCAGCGCAGCGTGTCGGCTAGCGCGCCGGCCGGCACCGCCATCTGCTCGTAGGACTCGGTGTCCATGAAGTGGGCGTCGCTCTCGTCGGAGTAGAGGAACTGCATCTTGCGCGCCTCGGTCCGAACGGCCCGGAACTTCTCGCCCGCACGGAAGGTCTTGTCGATGACGTTGCCGTCCGTCGTGCGCCGCAGCTTGGTCCGCACGAACGCCGGCCCCTTCCCGGGCTTGACGTGCTGGAATTCGACGACCTTGTAGATCGTGCCGTCAACCTCGATGTGGTTGCCGTTCTTCAGTTGGTTCGTCGAGATCAAGTTAATGGCCTTGCTTGCGGGCGGACAGGGCGCGGCGAGCAGCCGGCGCGACATCGAATGGTAGGCGCCATGGGCATTCGGCTGCGGCCTCACGCCCCCGCACCGTCCCGTATCGTCGCGCCATGGACCGTCCGACCTTCCCGCTGATCGTCCACGACGACGAGCGCGCCGTGTTGCGCACCGCGCTCAAGGCCTTCCGTGATGACCTGGGTCACGCCGACCACCGGGTCGCCGCCGTGCTCGACGGCTTGCTCGCCCGGATCCCCGCGGTCGAGGCCGCCCCGCTCGACCTTGACGCCGCCGACATGAAGGTCACCTGGAGCGCGCTGCACACGCTGCTGGACGGCACAACCCGCGACCAGGACGAGGAGCGCGGGCACCTCCGCGCGCTGCTGGACCGCATGCCCGGCGAGCACGACATCCGCGCGATCGACCTCGACACCGAGTTGCAGGGCCGCGGCTGAGATCCGCCGCGGGGTTCGTCACCATGTCGGGGTGACGAAGAAGGGGGACACGAGCGTCGCCGAGCGCATCGCCGAGCTGTCAGCTCGGGTCAAGGAGCTCAACGACGCCTACTACGGCGCCGGCGACTCGCCGATCCCGGATGCCGACTACGACGCGCTCAAAGACGAGCTCGCGGCCCTCGTCGCCGAGCATCCGGACCTCGAGCCCGCCGACAGCCCGCTGGGCAAGGTCAACGCGCCCGAGCACCTCACGGGCCCGACGATCCGCCACGCACGCCCGATGCTGTCGCTGGCCAAGGCGAGCACCGAGGAGGCGATCCGGACCTTCTGCGCCCGCTTCGAGGGCCAGCCGTTCCGCGTCTCGGAGAAGCTCGACGGCCTGTCGCTCTCGATCGTCTACGAAGACGGCAAGCTCGACTACGTCGCCACGCGCGGGACCGGGACCGTCGGTGAGCTCGTGACCGACAAGGCCCGCTGGGTCATCCCCGAGCTGCCGAACAAGATCCGCCCCAAGGGCCGTGTCGAGGTGCGCGGCGAGGCGCTGATGCCACGCTCGACCTGGCAGGCCTACAACGACACCCATCCCGACAAGCCGCTGACCAACCCGCGCAACGGCGCGGCGGGCACGCTCATGCAGAAGGACCCCGAGGCGGCCGCGACGGCCGGGCGCCTGCTGCGCTTCTTCGCCTTCGGCGCCGAGCGGAATGCGGCCCACCCACCCACCGAGATCAACCCCGAAACGTTGGGGATCGAATTAGCCGCCCAGGAGATCTGCCAGGACGCCGACGCGGTCATCGCCGCCATCCACGCGATCGGTGAACGCCGCGACAAGCTCGACTACGACATCGACGGCGCCGTGATCCGCCTCCACGAGCCGTCGGCCTTCGAGGCGGCGGGGTTCAACAGCGCCGAGCCACGCGGCGCGATCGCGTTCAAGTACCCGCCCGAGGAGAAGCTGACCAAGCTGCTGGCGGTCGAGTGGCAGGTCGGCAAGGTCGGGCGGATCGCACCGCGCGCGAAGGTTAAGCCGGTCTTCGTCGGCGGGGTCACCGTCGAGAACATCACCTTGCACAACCCGCGCCTGATCCGGGAGCGCGACCTACGCATCGGCGACACGGTCGCGGTCGTGCGGCGCGGGGACGTCATCCCATTCGCGGGCCGCTCGATCCCCGAGGATCGCGACGGCAGCGAGCAGGTCATCGACCCGCCGACGCACTGTCCGTCGTGCGCCACCGAGCTGGAGGTCCGCGGGACCGGCGAGGAGCGCTGGTGCCCGAACCTGCAGTGCCCGGCGCAGATCACGCGCCGGCTGATGCACTGGGCTTCGCGGCCGGCGGCCGACATGGAGGGCGTCGGCGACGTCTGGATCGAGAAGCTGGCCGAAGACGGCGTCCTCAAGACCCGCAGCGACTTCTACACCTTGACCGCCGAGAAGTTGATGACCTACGAGCGCATGGGCGAGGTGTCGGCCAAGAACATGGTGGACTCGATCGAGCGCTCCAAGGGCCTCGGCCTGCGCCGGGCGCTGTTCGGCTTCGCGATCCCCATGGCCTCCGACGGCACGGCCAAGCGCTTCTGCTTGGCTGGCTATGAGCGCATCGAGGAGATCGCGGAGGCCACGGTCGAGGACCTCGTCGCGATCCGCGATATCGGCGCCAAGGTCGCCGAGAGCGTCGTCGCGTTCTTCGAGCGCCCCGAGGTGATCGAGGAGATCGCTGCGTTGCGCGCTCACGGCGTCGACCTCGACGTCCACGACGAAGATCGCCCCGTCGACGTCGCCGCGGCCGCCGACTCGCCGCTGAAGGGCAAGTCGGTGGTGATCACCGGCGCCTTCACCGACCCACGCTCGGGCGCAAAGGTCAGTCGCCCGGAGGTCACGCGCATGGTCGAGCAGGCCGCCGCGACGACGGCATCCTCGGTCTCGGCGAGTACCGACTACCTGCTGGCCGGCGCCAACACCGGCGCGTCGAAGACCGCGAAGGCCGACAAGCTCGGTGTCACGGTCGTCGAGCAGGATGAGCTGTGGCGTTGGCTCGCCGAGGCCGGCGTAGCCTGATCTAGGCTCTCACCGGCAAGGCGTACATCTTGCGCTCATAGTCGGCGAGCATGCGCGTGGCCGAGAACGTCGGCGCCAGCGTCCGCAGCGAGGCGCGCATGCGGCGCACCCAGGCGCCGTCGCCGGCGTAGAACTCGGGGACGATCTCGTCCTCCAGCAACCGGTACAACATGGCGGCGTCGCGAGCGTCCTGGGCCTGGTGGTCGGCGTCGACCTCGCCGGGCAGCGCCCACCCGTTGGCACCGTCGTAGGCCTCGGCCCACCAGCCGTCCAGCACCGACAGCTGCAATCCGCCGTTGAGCACCGACTTCATGCCGCTGGTCCCAGACGCCTCCAGCGGCGGACGCGGGAGGTTGGCCCAGACATCGCAGCCGCCGACCAGCCGCGCGGCGCTGGCGAGGTCGTAGTCGGCGAGGAAGACGACGCGGCCCTGTGTCCCCTCTGCCCCGCGCAGGTGCAGCAGCTGCTGGATGAGCTGCTTGCCGGGCTCGTCCTTGGGATGCGCCTTGCCGGCGATGATCAGCTGCACCGGCCGGTCGCCGCGCAGCAGGCCCAGCGCGCGCTGCACGTCGTGGACCATCAGGCCCAGGCGCTTGTAGGTGGCGACACGGCGCGCGAAGCCAATCGTCAGCACGTCGGGGTCGAAGGCCACCTCGCCGGCCTCGACGAACGACCGCTCCTCCCCACGCCCGAGCCGGTCGCGCGGGATCCGTTCGCGGACGAGCTCGACCAGCGCCGCGCGCTGCTCGCGGCGCGCGGCCAGCAGCGCCTCGTCGGAGATGTCGTCGACGCTCGCCCACGTCTGTGGGTCAGCGGCGCGGGTGATCCAGCCCGCGCCGAGGTGCTCGTCGAGCAACGCGCGCATCGGGCGGCCGAGCCACGTCGGCACGTGGACGCCGTTGGTCACGTGGGTGATCGGCACGTCGGCCGGCGGCCGATCTGGCCACAGCTCCTGCCACATCTCGCGGGCGACCTCGCCGTGGCGGCGGCTGACCGCGTTGGTCGCCCGGGACGTGCGGATCGCCAGCTGGGTGATGCCGAACGGCTCGTGCGCGTCCTCAGGGTGGGTCCGCCCGAGGGCCAGGACGGCGTCCTCGTCGAGGTGGCGCGCGTCGATCAGGGGCTCCAGGCGCGCCCCGACCTCCGAGCCGGGATACGCATCGTTGCCGGCCGGCACCGGCGTGTGCGTCGTGAAGACGGTGTGCGCGCGGCTGCGCTCCACGATCTCCTCGAGCGTTGCGCCTGGCTCCTCCAAAGCGCCAAACGCGGCGTGGCCCTCGTTGAGGTGGATCACCTCGGGCTCGATGCCCAACGCCGCCAGCGCGCGACGGCCGCCGACACCCAACAAGGCATATTGGTTGAGTCGCACCTCCGGCGAGCCGACGTAGAGCTGCGACGTCGTCCAGCGGGCGAACGCGGAGTTCTCGGGGCGTTCGGCGTCGAGCAGTAGCAGCGGGACGCGGCCGACGTCGACGCGCCAGATCTGGGCGACGATTTCTTCGTCGTGGGTCGGGACGGAGACCGTCACGGGCGCGCCGTCCTCGCCGCGGATGAGCGCGGCGGGCAGCCGTTCGGGGTCGGTGTCGAGCCAGTACTCGCGCTGCCAGCCGGTGATGTCGATGCGCTGGCGGAAGTAGCCCTGGCGATACAGGAGGCCGATCGCCACGAACGGCAGCGCCCGGTCTGACGCCTCCTTGACGAGGTCGCCCGCGAGCGCGCCGAGGCCGCCGGAGTAGACGGGCAGCGAGATGTGGATCGCGTACTCGGCGCAGAAGTAGGCGACCGGGCCGCCCTCGCGCAGAGGCGGTGCCGCGCGGTGCTCGGCCAGGCGCCGGTCCAGTGCCGCGGCGCGCTCCAGCAGCAGGCCGTCGGCGGCGGCCGCCTGCAGCCGCTCTGTCGCAGCCTCCTGGAGCAGCCGCACGGGGTTGGCGCCGCACGCGATCCAGCGCTCGGGATCGACCGCGGCGAACACGTCGGGGCCGTCGGGATCCCACGACCAGGCGTAGTCGTAGGCCACGCGCGCCAGCACCTCCAGTCCGGCAGGCAGCCGCGCGGCCAGCCCGGCGATCGCGCGGTCGATGTCGCGGCGTCCGGCGTCGATCATTGTCCTCGCTCTACCCCCTAGTGCCGCCCAGACACGCGGGAAGCCTACGAGCTGTCCCAGCTCGGATCCGGCCGGCGCAGCCACGCGCGGACCTCAGCGGCGAGGACGACCGGCTCGCCCGCGGAGGTAAAGCCCATGACCGGGAGCTCTTCGCGGGCAACCGCCGTGGCCAGCCAGGACTCCTCGACGTCGAGCCAGGCGGCAACGTCACAAGGGCGCAGCAGCGCGTCGTCGGGCGGCTCGGCACTCATCACGTCAGCGGCGGCGGTTCCGGGAAGGGAACGGGCGGCTGCGGTACCGCGGCCAGCCGCTCGTGTAGGCGATCGCGCAGCTCGTCGGCCGAGACGTCAGCGGTCGCACGCCGACGACGGGCAACGACGACGCCGGTGGCGGCGACGCCCGCCAGTCCGGCCAATCCGACGAGCTTCCAGCGGTTGGTCATCCGCCTGCGTAGGTTACGGACGGTGACCGCTGCGGTGCTGCACCTCGACGAAGCCGTCGCCACGGCAGCGACCGGCGACATCTGGCTGTTCCGCGGCCGCACGTTCGCCGACCGCGCGATTCAGACGGTCACCAACAGCCCGGTCAACCACGTCGGGATGGCGGTCGCGATCGGCGACCTCCCGCCGCTGCTCTGGCACGCCGAGCTGGGCAAGTCGCTGCCGGACGTCTGGACGGGCCAGCGCCAGCGCGGCGTCCAGCTGCACGTCCTGGCCGACGCGGTCGGCACCTGGGGTGCGCGTTACGGCCAACGTGCTTGGGTCCGCCAGCTCGAAGGCACCATCGGCCGCGAGCACGAAGATCGGCTGACGGAGACGATCGCGCGCTTCGACGGCCGCGCCTTCCCGACGACGCCCGGGCTCTTGCGCCAGTGGCTGACCGGGCGCGTGCGGCGGCGTGACACGGCGCTGGAGACGATCTACTGCGCCGAGCTGGTCGCGACCACCTACCAGCACATGGGCCTGCTGCCCAAGCGGCGTCCGGCGTCCTGGTATGACCCAGGCAAGTTCTGGAGCGGGGACCGGATCGACCTCGTCGCGCCGTTCGCGCTGCAGGGCGAGGTCGCCGTCGTCTGAGAACCGGCAGGATGCGAGGCGGATGGCCGTCGCCCGCAATCTCGTCAACCTGAAGTCCGTCGACAAGGGCTATGGCAGTCGGTCGGTGCTGCGCGATGTCACGCTGGGCGTCAGCGCGGGCGACCGCATCGGCGTCGTCGGGCGCAACGGCGATGGCAAGTCGACGCTGCTGGCGCTGATCTCCGGCGCCGAGGAGGCCGATGCCGGGACGGTCGTGCGCGCGGGCGACCTCGACCTCGGGATCCTCGGCCAGGGCGACGAGCTCGACGAGGCCCAGACGATCCGCCACGAGCTGGTCGGTGGCCGCGCCGACCATGAATGGGCCGCCGACGCTCGCTTTCGATCGGTGCTCGACGGCTTGCTCGGCGGCGTCGACGTCACGCGCTTCCCGCAGGGGCTCGACACCGTGATCGCCCCGCTGAGCGGCGGCGAGCGGCGCCGGATCGCGCTGGCCAAGACGCTGCTGGACAACCCCGAGCTGCTGCTGCTCGACGAGCCGACCAACCATCTTGATGTGGAAGGCGTCGACTGGCTGGCCCACCACCTCGCCGCTCGGCGTGGGACGCTGCTGGTCGTCACGCACGACCGCTGGTTCCTGGACGCCGTGTGTACCGCGACGTGGGAGGTCACCGACGGCACCGTGCACCAGTACGAGGGCGGCTATGCGGCCTACGTGCTGGCGCGCGCCGAACGCGACCGGCAGGCCGCCGCGCGCGAGGATCGCCGCCAGCAGCTGATGCGCAAGGAGCTGGCCTGGCTGCGACGCGGGCCACCTGCGCGGACGTCAAAGCCGAAGTTCCGGATCGAGGCGGCCAACGCGCTGATCGCCGATGAGCCCGAGGCCCGCGACACCGCCGAGCTGCTGCGCTTCGCCGGACGGCGCTTGGGCGACAAGGTGCTCGACGCCGAGGACATCATGGTGTCCTACGGCGACCGGCCGGTCCTGCGCCGCGTGACCTGGCGGCTGGGCCCGGGCGACCGCGTCGCCCTGGTCGGCGTCAACGGCTCGGGCAAGACGTCGTTGTTGAAGGTCTTGAGCGGCACGCTGGCGCCGACCGGTGGCGCGGTCGACCGCGGCCAGACCGTGCGGCTGGCGGTGCTCTCCCAAGACACGGCCGAGATCCCCGGCTATCTGCGGGTCCTTGAGTCGCTGGAGGAGGTCCGCGGCCGCGCGACGTTGGCCGACGGCGTCGAGATCACCGCGGGGATGCTCGCCGAGCGCTTCGGGTTTCGTGGCGACCGGGCGCGCACATTGGTGCGCGACCTCAGCGGCGGCGAGCGCCGGCGGCTGCAGTTGATGCGGTTGCTCATGGACGAGCCCAACGTGTTGTTGTTGGACGAGCCGACCAACGACCTGGACATCGACACGCTCACCGCGCTGGAGGATCTGCTCGACGGCTGGCCGGGGACGCTCGTCGTGGTCAGCCACGACCGCTACTTCGTCGAACGCGTCTGCGACAACGTGTACGCCTTGATGGGCGACGGGGCGATCCGTCATCTCCCGGGCGGGATCGACCGGTACCTGGAGCTGCGCCATGCGGCCGAAGCAGCGGACGCGTCGGCTGCGTCCTACAGCGCCGCTGAGGCCACAGCTGCCGCTCCCCCGCCCTCCGGCGCCGTCCTGCGCGCAGCGCGCAAGGAGGTCGCCCGGCTGGAGCGCGCGCTGGACAAGCTGACCGCGCGCGAGACCGAGCTGCACGAGCAAATGGCGGCCGCCGCCACCGATCATGATCGCCTCCGCGAGCTCGACGCCGAACTGCGCGCGCTGGCCGCCGAGCGTGAGGAGCTGGAAGGCGCCTGGCTGGAGCGCTCCGAGGCGCTGGAAGGCGCCTAGCGACCAAGCGTGCGCTCGAGCTCGTGTGCCGCCCGCGGCAGCGTCCCGAGCAGCGCCCGCGTCTCGGAGATGCCGGCGCGCACCTCGGCGTCGCCGATCTCGACCGGCAGCATCGAGTCCTGCAGTTCGGCGAGCTCGGCGTCGGCGCGCTGGATCGCCTCGACCGCGTGGTCGATGTGCCCGCGGGCGCCGGAGGCGTGGCCGGCGGCGCCGATCGCAAACGAGCGCTGCGGGAAGCGATGGCGCTCGGCGAACTCGCCGTAGGTGCGCTTGGCACGCGCCGAGGCAGCTTGCGCGGGACGGAACAGCAGCTCCTCCAGGCGATCGGCGGTCTGGTCGTCGAGCAGCTCGTAGGCCTCGCCGAGCATCGCGATCGCCATGCCGATCGCCTCGGTCGCGCTGCCCAGCTCGTCCAGCAGTTGCTGCCGGCCCTCCGCGTTGGTGTACGCCATTGTCCGCCAGCCTACGCGCTAGCGTCCCGGACATGGCCAAGCGCTCCGGCTCCGGCGACATGGTGTGGTCGAGCACCGACGGCGATCTGCGCCGTGCTCGGGGGGCGGGTGGGGGCCGGGTCGTCACGCGCGAGACCGACGGTCCCGTCAAGGTGCGCCGCGAGACCGCCGGGCGCAAGGGCAAGACGGTCACCACCGTGTTCAACCTGCCGCTCAACGACGTCGAGATCCGGGAGCTCGCGGGCAAGCTCAAGAAGCGCTGCGGCGTCGGCGGCTCCTCGAAGGACGGCATCATTGAGATTCAGGGCGACCACCGCGACACGGTCCTCGCAGTGCTTCGCGCCGAGGGCCTGACCGCGGTCCTGGCCGGCGGCTGAGCCAGGCCGGCAGAGACGGCAACGCCCATCGCACGTCACTTCTCCGGACCAGGCTGACAAGCCGGATTGGCACGCCGCTGGGCGCGCGACGCGCCGCCGGCGGCTACCGTGCCCGGCCATGGCCCCCAACGAGAAGCCCCAGGTCGACGTCCCCAGCGACCAGCCACCGTCCTACCAACTTGAGCTCGACGACCTCGTGGTCGGCGTGGGCGAGGAGGCCGCCGCCGGCCACATCGTCGAAGTTCACTACGTCGGTGTGTCGTGGCAGAGCGGCAAGCAGTTCGACGCCTCGTGGGATCGGGGCGACACGTTCAAGTTCGGCCTCGGCAAGGGCCAGGTCATCGCCGGTTGGGACCAGGGCGTGGCCGGGATGAAGGTCGGCGGCCGGCGCCGGATCACGATCCCGCCGAACCTCGCTTACGGCAAGCGCGGCGCCGGCGGGGTCATCGGCCCCGACGAGACGCTCATCTTCGTCGTCGATCTCATCGGGCTGCGCTAGCGCGCATCGCCGGCCGTGGCCCAGCGCCGATCACTGCAGGTCCTTGCCGTGATCGTGTCGATCGCGGTGCTCGGCGCGATCGGCCTGCTCGTGCATCCCGTGCACGAGGCGGTGCGCCATGCGGCCTCAGGCGACACGACGGCGCTGCGCGAGCAGCTGCGCGGCACGGGCGCGGCCGGTGTCGTGTTGCTGTACGCCTTGATGATGTTGCACATCGTGCTGCTGTTTCCGGCCGAGATCATCAACATGGTCGCCGGGTTCACCTACGGGATCCCGATCGCAATGGTGATCTGCGTCAGCGGGTGGTTCGTCTCGGCGATGGGCACCTACGCGCTGGGCCGGATCGCCGGCCGGCCGATCGTCGCGAAGCTGGCCGGCGCCGAACGACTGGCGTCGGCCGAAGCGTTGATGGAGCGCGGTGGCGTGCCCGCGCTGCTGCTCCTGCGGCTGCTGCCGATCGTGCCCTTCAGCGGCGTCGGCTACGTCGCGGGCGCGACGCACGTGCCGGTCGGGCGCTTTGCCTGGACGAGCGCGGTCGGGGCGATCCCGCTGATCGCCATCGGGGTCGTACTTGGGTCGCGGCTGGAGCACTTCTCGTTTACCGACCCGCTGCTCTGGGCGATGCTCGCCGGCTTCGCCGCGCTGATCGCGATCTCGCACCCGCTGACCCGCCGCTGGCAGCGCTCGCGCGGTGTGCCCGACGCCGAACCCGCCCTCGCCCCGGAACCCGAGCGGGTCTAGCCGCGGCGCTGCTCGCGCTCGGCCTCGAAGCGGCGGCGGTCGCGCTTGGTCAGCCGGCCGCCGCGGTCGGGATCGTGCGCAGGCGCCGATGCGGCCTCCAGGCGCCGCTGCTCGGCGTAGGCGGCGCGGCCGGCCTTGCTCTCGGCGGTCTCTTCATAGAGCGTCGCGGCGACGGTCGCCGAGCCACGGCGCTCGGCGGTGGCCGTGATCAGCACCGTGATCTTGACCGGCCCGGTCGACAGCTCCAACCGGTCGCCCGGACCAACGTCCTTGCTCGGCTTCACCGCGCGACCGTTGACGTGGACGCGCCCACCCTTGACCGCGTCGGAGCCGAGCGCGCGTGTCTTGACCAAGCGCGCGGCCCACAGCCACTTGTCGACCCGGACGGGCTGAGCGCTGTCATGCATCGACGTCCATCCTGGCACTATCTGCGGCCGTGTCTGACGACGTCCTAGAGATCGCCACGCCGCACGGCCCAGCACGGGCGCACCTGCGGCACGCCACCCGGCCACGAGCAGCGCTGTTGCTCGGCCACGGCGCGGGTGGCTCGGTCGTGGCGCCCGACCTACTCGCCGCCACCGACGCGGCGGTGGCGGCTGGTGTGAGCGTCGCCCGGATCGAGCAGCCCTACCGCGTCGCCGGCCGCCGGTCGGCACCACCGGCGCCCAAGCTCGACGAGGCATGGCTGGCCATCCACGCAGCACTGGCCACGGCCGACGGCGCGCCGCTCGCCGGCCTGCCGCTGCTCAGCGGCGGCCGCTCCTCCGGCGCTCGCGTCGCTTGCCGGACCGCCACGGCGATCGCCGCCACCGGCGTCCTCTGCCTCGCCTTCCCACTCCATCCGCCCCAGCGCAAGACCGACACCGAGCGTAAGACGCGACTGCCCGAGCTCGAGGCCGTGACCGTCCCGGTCCTCATCATCCAGGGCGACCGCGACCCCTTCGGTATGCCCCCACCCGGCCCGGCCCGCACGGTCATCACCGTGGCCGGTGGGCACGACCTCAAGGCCGGCCTGGCCGAAGTCGGGCCAGCGGTGGCCGCTTGGCTGGGCTCCGTCACCCGCTCGTGACGGGCTCAGGGGACCGCCATCGGCCCCGGCGCGCGCTCGGCGAGGCGGCCGATGCCGTCCAGCGCTGAGACGATCCGGCGTGCCTGCACCCAGCGCACGAGCGCCAGATCCAGTCCGCGGCCGGCGACGCCGAGCGCCGGCCGGTAGCGCAAACACAGCGTCAGCCAGGTGCCATCGTTGCCATCGGAGGCCAGCTCGAAGATGCGGTCGAACGCCACCGCCAGCCGCACAGCCTCGGCACGATGGACCTGACGGCGTGGCACGTCGAACTCCACGATCCGCCAGCGTGAGGGCCCCACCAGCGGTGACAGCACGCGCCCATGCTCCTCGTAGGCGACGCCGAGTCCGGCCGGCCGGTCGACGCCCCGTGCGTGCAGCGTCCATGGAGCCCACTGGGAGTAGCGCTCGACGTCGCACAGCACCCGCCACACGTCACGCGGGCGCGCGGCGATGCGCCGACGATCATCGACCTCGGTCGCCTCAGCGCCCCTCACCGTGTGCTACTGCTTTCCAGTGCGATCGGGGCAACGTATCACCGGAGCGCCGGTGCGCGGTCCGCTTCAGGAAGCGCGGTGGCGCGGCTTGGCGCCGAAGCGCTCACGGCGCACCGTCGTCTTCTTGCCCTTGATCATCCGGCCGCGCAGCGCGGAGACGACCGCATCGGCCGAGGCCTCCGGGACCTCGACCAGGGAGAAACGGTCTGCGATCTCGATCGCGCCGATCTGCCGTCCGGTCAAGCCAGCCTCGTTTGCAATCGCGCCGACGAGGTCCTGGGGCCGAATCCCACGCTCGCGGCCAGCGCCGACAAAGAGTCGGGTCATGCCAACCCCCGGACCGGTGGACTCCTTGCCCCCACGCCGCGGCGGGCGCCCGCCATCGCGCGATGGGGACCCACCCGCCCCGCCCGCACCAGCGCGCTCGCGATAGCCGCCGGCCGAAGAGCCCGGCCCACCCGCGCCGCGTCGCTCACCGGTGCCGCCGGGGCGGCCCGGCCTTCCCGGCCCGCGCCCCTGCTCGCGTGACGGCGCCGGCACGGCGTCAGGGATATGGGTCTCGTCGGCCTCGGTGGCCCCGGACTCGTGGGCGAGCTTGACGGCGGCCAGGGCGACCTCCATCAGCTCGAAGTCCTCACCCAGCGATTCGACGACGACGCGGTAGGAATCCAGCGCCTCCGGGCCATCGCCCAGGATCTCGACCAACGCATTGCGCGTGGCTTCAAGGCGACGGGCGCGCAGGTCGGCGACCGTCGGGACCTTCTCAATTGCGATCGGCTGGCGCGTGATTCGCTCGATCGCCTTGAGCATGCGATGCTCGCGCGGCTGGGCGAGCGTGATCGCGACGCCCTCGCGCCCCGCGCGGCCGACCCGGCCGATGCGATGGACGTAGGCCTCCGGCGCAGCCGGCACGTCGTAGTTGATGACGTGGGTGAGCACGTCGACGTCGAGGCCGCGGGCGGCGACGTCGGTGGCCACGAGCAGCTCGATGGTCCCCGCCTTCAGCCGCCCGATCGAGCGCGTGCGCTGCTCCTGGGTCATCCCGCCGTGCAGCGCCTCGGCGCGGTACCCGCGGCCGTTGAGCGTCTCGGTGAGCGTGTCGACCTCGTCGCGCGTGCGGCAGAAGACGATCGCGGCGGTCGGCGACTCGAGATCCAGCAAGCGACCCAGCGCGGCGGGCTTGTGCGCGCGCGGGACGATGTAGGCGCTCTGTCGGACCTTGGGCGCTTCGCCCGGCGCGTGGCGCTCACCACCGAGCTGGATGCGCACAGGGTTGTTGAGGTGGTTGCCGACGATCTTGTTGATGCGCGGCGGCATCGTCGCCGAGAACAGGACGGTCTGGCGGTCGCCGGGCGTGTCGGAGAGGATCGCCTCGATGTCGTCGGCGAAGCCCATGTCGAGCATCTCGTCGGCCTCGTCCAAGATGATGGTCTCAAGCGTCTGGGGCTTGAGCGTCCGGCGCCGGATGTGGTCCAGCGCACGGCCGGGCGTGGCGACGACGACGTCGACCCCGCGCTCCAGGGCGCGCAGCTGGCGGACGATCGGCTGCCCACCGTAGATCGGCAGCGTTCGCACGCCGAGGTCACGCCCGTAGCGATGGATGGCCTCGGCGACCTGCGTGGCAAGCTCGCGCGTGGGGACGAGCACGAGCGCCCGAGGCGCCCCGCCTTCGGCGCCGCGGCCGAGGCGCTGGAGCAGCGGCAGGGCGAAAGCGGCGGTCTTGCCGGTGCCCGTCGCGGCCTGTCCGAGGAGGTCGCGACCCTCCAGCAGCGGCGGGATCGCCTCACGCTGGATGGGTGTGGGCTCCTCGTATCCGAGGGTGGTCAGTGCGGCGACCAACTCGTCGGCGAGGGCCAGGTCCGCGAAGCCGACGGCGTCGTCGGACAAATCAAGTGTCATGGAGGACAACAGGCTAGCGATGGGCCTTCGTGAAGGAGTGTGAAGCCGCCCTCGGATCGGCGCCGTGTTCGCTATCCCGTAGACGAGTGCCCGACTCGCTGCTGCGCGATCCGCCACGGTCCTGCGTCTCCCCTGCCACCGAGCCGGTGTGCGCCGCCGTGCCCGCGCACGCCGCCGCCGAGCCGACGGCAGCCGTGCCGACGGCGGCCCACCTGCGCTTCGCGCTGCTGGCGCTCGCGCTCGGCGGCTTCGCCATCGGGACGACCGAGTTCGTGGCGATGGGCCTGCTGCCCCAGATCGCCAGCGGCGTCTCGATCTCGATCCCAACCGCCGGCCACGTCGTCAGCGCGTATGCGATCGGCGTCGTCGTCGGCGCGCCCGTGCTCGCCGGCTTCGGCGCCAAGCTCCCACGCCGCACCCTGCTCGTCGGGTTGATGGTGGCCTACGCGGTCGGCAACCTCCTCAGCGCGCTCGCCCCGTCCTACGCCATGCTCGTCGGCGCGCGCTTCCTCGCCGGGCTGCCGCACGGCGCCTACTTCGGCGTCGCCGCGCTGGTGGCCGCCGATCTGGCGCCTCCCGGGATGAAGGCGCGCGCGGTCTCGCGCGTCCTGCTCGGGTTGAGCGTCGCCAACGTCGTCGGCGTGCCGTTCGCGACCTGGCTGGGCCAGACCTTCGGCTGGCGGATAGCGTTCGTCGCGGCCACCCTTCTCGCCGCCGCGACTGCCATCAGCGTCCTGCGCGCCGTCCCGTGGGCACCGGCCGACCGGGCGGCAACCTTCACGCGCGAGCTGACCGCCCTGCGGCGCCCACAGGTCTGGCTGGCCGTCGCCACCGGCGCGATCGGCGGCGGCGGCATGTTCGCCGTGTACTCCTACATCAGCCCCATCCTGACCGACCGCGCCGGCCTTGCGCTGGCGGCCGTCCCGCTCGTACTCGCCGTCTGGGGCTGTGGCATGGTCGCCGGCAACCTGCTCGCTGGCCGGCTGATGGACTGGGCCCCGCACCGCGCGATGATCGGCGCGTTCCTGGGCATGGCCATCATGTTCGGCACGTTCGCCTACACCTCGGCCAACCCGGTCACCGCGACCATCACGGTGTTCTTCCTCGGCATGGCGCTGATGCTGCCGACCGGCCTGCAGATGCGGCTGATGGAGGTCGCCGGCGACGCGCAGACGCTCGGCGCCGCGCTCAACCACTCGGCCTTCAACATCGCCAACGCACTCGGCGCCTGGCTGGGCGGGATCGTGCTCGCCGCCGGCCTCGGGCTGACCGCGCCGATGGTCGTCGCTGTCGCCTTGGCACTCGCGGGCCTGGCGATCTTCGTCGTCGCGCTGGCGCTCGAGCGCCGCGGGGCCTACTAGACCGTCCGGTCGAGCCACTGCGCGGGCTTAGCCTCAGCTCTTGGTTTTTGGCGCGGGAGCCGACGGACGCAACGGGACCTTGTTCTGCGGTGCTGGCGGAGCCAAAGGAGACTTCTTCGGCGACTGACAAGCCCTCTCGGACGACCGACTACCGCGTGTGCTCACGCCTTGTCCTTCGATGCCGGAGTCAGCGGCACGAGCTTTTGTTGAGCAGGCGGCGAGGTGGGCGTCTTGAGCGCACTGAGTGCGCCCTCCTGCAGCCGACGGTTCTCTGACTTGCTCATGTCTCAAGAGTAGCTGACGCATCTGCCGGCAGAAGGTCGATTCGGGCTATCTGCGAAGCAGCGATGTAGACGCCTTGGGCGGGCATGATGCGATTGACCAGCGAACGAATACCGTCGTCATCAACCGCCACGGTGCAGAGACTTTCCAGATAGACGTCGTGAGGTGACGGGGTTTGCCCCACTGCGGACCGTCGACCGTAGATCCCTCCGACCAGCCGTGGAAAGTCGTCCGTGTGGCCGACGAGCTCCACGATCACGTAACCGCCTTCCGTGCGCCAACGCTGGTACGCGAAGTCAAACGCATCGCGCGCCTCTCCAGCGCCAAAGGCCGCCGCGAACAAATTCGGAGGGCCGTCTCGAGACTCGACGTGTGCCAGGTAACGGTTAAGGCCCGCGCCGATCATCGCCGGGACGATGATCAAGACGACAGCAGCGAACACCGTCAGCGCGCCCCAATGGTCCGGCCACTCATCGGGCGGACCCACGACCGAGACCAGGTGCACTGTCCAAAACCCAAACAACACGTGAATCACCAGGGTGTAGCTGAGCGCGCGTAGCGCGAGCTCCAGATCACTTCGTGAGCCACGAGCTGACCTAGCAACACTGAGCTCCGCAACGATGAATCCCGGCATCAGCAGTGCGATTGCCGACAGGATTGCGACCGACGTCGTCAACATCTACTATCTCTCACCAGTCGAGCCTATCAGCGCCATCGGTCGATGCAAGGAGGCTGCTTGCTGCTCACCCCACGGTGATCCGCCGGAAGACGTCGCTGGCGACGTCCTGCAGCTCGGTCACGTCGCGGCCCTGATCGAGCGCGGTGACGACGAGGTCGCGGAAGCCGCCGGTGATGATCGTCGCGGCTTCGAGCGGGAGCGGGCGCAGCGTCGCGTCGTGCTGGCGTGCCTCTTCGATGAGACGTGTGATCTGGTAGGCCCAGCGCTCGTTCATCGCCTGAACGCGCGCCATCCCCTCGGGCCCGATCGCCACGGTCTCCTGGATGCAGGCGCGGCTCACGACGGGTTCGGCGGCGATGATGCCGAGGTAGGCGGCCAGCGCCCGGTCGACCCGCTCGCCGAACGGCCCGTCGCCGGTCGCGGCGTCGGCGATCATCTCCAGCAGCCGTGCGCTGACGACGTCGAAGAGCGCCAAGAAGCAGGCGTCGCGGTCGTCGAAGTGCTGGTAGAACGTCCGCCGCGACGTGCGGGCGTGACGGACAACTTCGGCGACGGTGACCGAGCGCAGGTCGCCGTGCTCGCGGATGGCTTCGGCCATGCCGACCAGCAGCCGGTCGCGGAAGCTCTCCGGCGCGCCGGGCAGCAGGGTGGCGCGCTGAGGAGCCACGTCGCTCATGCTGCTTCCGCCGGCTGCCGGACCCATCCGTCAATCGACAGCCATCGCCTCATGCCGCTGCCGCGACCTCCGGCGCCGCCTCTCGCACCGGGCGCCGCTGCACGAGCGCCTTGCCGCCGCCGGCCGGGCTCCACGCCACGCCCTTGAACTTCCACGGCTCGTCGGGCGCCGTCGTCGCCTCGAACGAGACGCGCTGCAGGATGACCCGCAACACGACGTCGAGCTCCATGTGGGCGAAGGTCGCTCCGATGCAGCGCCGGATGCCGCCGCCGAACGGGATCCAGGAGTAGGTGCCCGGCTTCGTGTTCAGGAAGCGGTCGGGGTCAAAGTGATCCGGATGCGGAAACAGCTCGGGGTCGAAGTGCGTCAGCCCGGCGCTGAGGCCGATCAGCACGCCGGGCGGCAGCCGGTAGCCGCCGACCTCGAAGGGCTTCATCGTGAAGCGGCCCGAGAACGAGATCACCGGGCGCATGCGCTGAACCTCGCGGATCGTCGCCTCGCGCAGCTCCTTGCCGCCGGCGTCGACCTCATCAACAAGGCGCGTAAGGACATCAGGATGGCGCCGCAGCCGCTCGACCGACCAGGCCAGCGTGTGCGCCGTCGTCTCGTGGCCGGCGGCGAGCATCGTGACGAGCTGGTCGCGGATCTCGGCGTTGGACAGCGCGCTGCCGTCCTCGCGACGTGCGAGCACCATCATCGCCAGGACATCGAGACGCTCGAGCAGGTCAGGGTCGCGGCGCGCATCCTCGATCAGGCTGTCGAGGATCGCGTCGACCTTGGCGCGCAAGCGCAGGAAGCGACCCCACGGGCTCAGCGGGCCGAGGTCGCGGTGCAGCTGCGGGAAGCGCGAAAGGCTCTGGCCCTGGTCGGTCCAATCGGGCAGCAGCGCCTCGAGCTCCTCGGCGCGCGCGCCCGTCGCGCCGAAGACCGCGCGCAGGATCGCCCGCAGCGTAATCCGCTGCATCGACTTCGCGGTCTCGAACTCGACGCCGACCGGCCAGCGGTCGATCTCGGCGATCGCGATCTCCTCGATCAGCGGCTCGTAGGCCTTCATCCGCTGGCCCTTGAAGGGCGGCAGCAGCAGCTTGCGCTGCTCCATGTGATGGTCCTCGTCGATGCCCAGCAGGGAGTTGTCGCCCAGCACCTTGCGCAGCGGCGAGCGCGACCCGGCGTGCAGCGTCTTGGCGTCGGCCTGGAAGGTGTGCTTGATCAGCGCCGGATCGGCCAGGATCACCATGTGCCCGAGCGACGCGAGCCTGATCGAGAACATGTTCCCGTAGCGCCGGCGTTGGCGCTCCAGGAACGGGCGCTGGCGCGTCAGGACGCCGAGGGTCTGCAGCGCCATCGGCATGGTCGGCCCTGGCGGGATGCCGTCGATGATGGTCGTGTTGGACATGTCAGCGGCCCCTCCGGACGACCTTCTCAAACCGCTCGATCACGTTGTAGTACTTGCTCGGCGCGCAGCGCACCAGCAGGTCCAGGAAGACCGCGTCCGGGCCAACCCGGATCCGCGCCTTCTGCTGCTCGATGCCCTCGTGGATGATCTTGGCCGCCCGCTCGGGCGAGGTGCGGGCGATCGTGGCGAACTCGCGCGCCGCGCTGGCCACATCGGCGTGATCGCCGTGGTAGTCGGAGCGGAAGCGGGCGTTGGCCACGATGTTGGTCTTGACGCCGCCCGGGTGGACGACGGCCGCATGGACGCCGGTGCCACGCAGCTCCTGACGCAGCGCCTCGGTGTAGCCGCGGACCGCGAACTTCGAGGCGCAGTAGGCGCTCTGGTGCGGGAAGCCGACGAGGCCGAAGACCGATGAGGTGTTGACGATCGAGCCGGAGCGCTGCTCCAGCAGGATCGGCAGGAACGCGGTGACGCCGTGCTGAACGCCGTGGAAGTTGACGTCAAAGACCCACTGGTCGTCCTCGGGCGACGCGTCGGCGACGCCCTGCATCACCGTGACGCCGGCGTTGTTGAAAACGAGGCCCAGTGGCGCGGGCATCCACTCCTTGACGTCGGCGGCGAAGGCCATCTGGCCCTGACGGTCGCGCACGTCGAGCTTGCGGACGAGGACCGGCCCGGCGATCGACGCCGCCGTCTCCTCCAGGCCTTCCTCGTTCCAGTCGGCCAGCGCGACCGGGCACCCGTGGGCGGCCAACCGCCGCGCCGTCGCCTGCCCAATGCCCGATCCTGCGCCCGTGATGACAGCCGTCCGGCCGTTGATACTGCTCATGCGTCTCCTGACACCCCGGTTGGTACACGCGCGTACCAACCTGACGGGATGTCAGGATACTGATCGGTATCTGGTTGTCTAGTCGCTGCTGTGTGACCTACCTCCGCCCGGCCGTCACCGTGAAGCTGTCGGTGAGCTCAGCCGCCGAGGAATCCCCGGCGTAGACATCGATCTCACCGGGCTCGACGACGAACTTGCCGGCGTTGTCGGAGAAGCCGACGTCGCTGGCATCGAGCCGGAACGTGACCGTCTTCTTCTCCCCCGCCTCCAGCGTCACCCGCTGGAAGCCACGCAGGCGCCGGACCGGCTGCGAGAGGCTCGCGACCGGGTCGTGGATGTAGAGCTGGACGACCTCGTCGCCCGCGCGCGAGCCGGTGTTCTGCACGTCGACCGAGACCTGCACGCTCCCGCGCGAGGACATCGACTTGTCCGACAACCGCAAGTTGTCGATCTTGAACGTCGTGTAGGAGAGGCCGAAGCCGAATGCAAACAGCGGCGCGCACGTCGGCAGGTCGCGATAGCGCGAGTTGTACTTCTGCGTCGTGTCGCACGGCCGGCCGGTGGGCTCGTGGTTGTAGTAGATCGGGATCTGGCCGACCGACTGCGGGAAGCTCACCGGGAGCTTGCCGCCGGGGTTGACCTTGCCAAACAGGACGTCCGCCACGGCGTTGCCAGCCTCGATGCCCGGGAACCATGCTTCGAGGATCGCCTTCGAGCTGTCCACCACCTTGCCCAGTGTCAGCGGGCGGCTGTTGAACAGCACGACCGTCACGGGCTTGCCCGTGTCCTTGATCGCGTCCAGCAGCTGCTGCTGCTTGCCGGGAAGATCGAGGACGCTGCGGACCTCGGCCTCGCCGCCCTGGCCGCGCGTCTCGCCGAGCGCGAGCACGACCTGATCGGCGGCATTGGCGGCGGCGACCGCCTCGCCGAAACCGGCGTCTGAGCCGCACTCGTTGGCCGGGTCATAGAGGTCGGCGTCGATCATCTTGCAGCCCTCGGTAAACGTCGTGTCCGGGTTCTGGGCCTTGATGGCGGTGTAGAGGCTGATGACGTCCTCGTCCTTGCCCTGGCCCCACCACGGCCCGAGCATGTCGTGCTGGTCGTCGCCGAGCGGGCCGATCAGCGCGACCGACTTGCCCGGATCAAGCGGCAGCGTGTTGTCATCGTTCTTGAGCAGGACCATCGAGCGGCCGGCGGCCTTGCGCGCCGCTTCGCGGTCCTCGGGTTGCAGCGTCTTGCCCGCGATCGCGTCCTGGTCGACGTAGGGGTGATCGAACAGCCCGGCGCGGAACTTGACGCGCAGGATGCGGCGGACGGCGTCGTCGAGGCGGCGCATCGAGATCTGGCCGGTCGACAGCAGTTGCTTGCCGTTGTCGCGGATGTTCGTGCTGACCATCTCGGAGTCCGTGCCGGCGTTGAGCGCCAGCGCGCCGGCGGAGGGTCCGTCGGCTGCGACGCCGTGGCCACAGGGGCCCTCGTCCGGGTTCTTCGGCGGGCAGGCCCGCAGCTCGGCGACCGCCGTGTAGTCGCTCTCGATGAAGCCGTCGAAGCCCCACTCCTTCTTGAGGATGTCGGTCTCGACGTGCGGGTTGGCGCAGCCCGGCTGGCCGTTGATCGAGTTGAACGAGCACATGGCCGTGTCGGCGCCCGCGTCGACCGCGGCCTTAAACGGCGGCAGGAAGAGGTCGCGCAGACGGCGCTCGCTGACGTCGGTCGTGTTGTAGTCGCGGCCGCCTTCGGCGGCGCCGTAGGCCGCGAGGTGCTTGACGCTCGTGACGACCTTGTCGGGCGCCGCGTAGTCGGCGCCCTGGGCGGCGCGGACCTTCGTGGCGGCCATGACCGAGCCGAGGTAGGGATCTTCGCCCGACGCCTCGACGATGCGGCCCCAGCGCGGCTCGTGGGAGACGTCGACCATCGGGCTGTAGATCTGCTTGATGCCGACGGCGGCGGACTCGCGCGCGGCGATCGTGTAGTCGGCCGTCGCGACATCGGGGTCAAAGCTCGACGCCTCAGCGAGCGGCACCGGGAAGATGGTGCGGTAGCCGTGAATCGTGTCGTAGGCGAAGAGGATCGGGATGTGCAGCCGCGACTGCTCGACGGCGACGTGTTGGAAGTGGTCGATCTTGGCCGGGTCGGTGAGGCTGAACACGCCGCCGACCCCGTTCTTGGCGTCCTCGTCGGTGATCTGGCCGTCGGAGAGCAGCTGGACCTGCTGGAGCTTCTCGTCGACGGTCATCTGCCGCAGCAGCCGGTCGACTTTGCGCTCGATCCCGCCGTCGGCGTGCGTGCGCGCCGGTTGCAGCGCCTGGTCGTCACCCGCTCCGGTGCCGGCGATTACCGCCCCGGCGCCCATCGTGCTCACTGCGGCGGTCGCGATCGCGACCCCCAGTTGCCGTCCCCGTCGTTGCACGGTTGCCCTCCTGCGTTGAAGTCCCTCGACCCCGTGGCGTGCCTTGGCGCATGCCGCGTCCAGCGCGCCTTGGATCCCCACGGTGGAAGGCGTTGAAACACGGATCTGGCGTTGTTGTACGCCCCGGTTTGGCGCCGATTGGGACCGGACATGACGGTCGCGAGTACCCGTTCCCCCTTCAGCATTCAGGAGCCACATCCATGCCCAGCAGAGCCATCACCCTCGCCCTCGGCGTCACCACCGCCGGGGCGGTTCTCGTCGCGCCCGCCGCACAGGCCAGCGACGCGGGCCTGAGGAAGACCGTGATCCGCCACGAGAAGCGCGTGACGCCGCTGGCCAAGGCGTTCGCCAAGGCTGACAACGCGGTGGAGTCGACCACCACCGATTTCACCGCCGCCTCGGCCGCGACCGCCGCCTTCCGCACGGGGCTGCGGTCCTACAAGACGGCGATCGTGCCGATCAAGACGGAGTCGGCCGCCGCGGCGGCCGGCAAGAGGCAGATGCTCACGGCGATCCGCGAGTTCGACCTGGGCCTGGTCCAGTACCTCAAGCTATTGGAGAAGGCGGCGGCCGGAGCCGATAAGGACTCGCTGAAGTCGACGTACGTGACCTTGAACAAGCGGCTCGAGGCTGCGGCCGACGACGAGAAGAGCGCGCTGAAGCTGCTCAAGATCAGCAAGTAGGCCGCGGGTACGTTGACCGGGGCATTCCCGGTCAACGTACCCGGCACTGTCACGAAAGCGTGACGAGCGTCCGCCCCAGGTTGTCGAGGATCCTCCCCCAGCCGCCCTCGTGCGAGCGCACGGCCTCCTCGTCCCACAGACCGCTGTGCGTGAACCGAACGGTCGTCGCGCCGTCGATCTCCTCGAAGTCGATCTCGATCAGCGTCCGTCGCGTCTCGTGGTCCCAGAGCCAGGTGAACGCCAGGCGGGTCGGAGGCTCGATCTCGGTGTAGGCGCCACCGCCGCCGTACTCGACGTCCTTGGCCGGGTCGCGCATCACGACGCGTACGGCACCGCCCACGCGCAGGTCGACCTCGGCCGCAGAGGTCTCCCAGCCGCGCTCGGCCTGCCACCAGCGCCGCATCACCTCTTCGCTGGTCCAGGCGTTGAAGACGCGGTCGGCGGACGCCTGGTAGGTGCGCTCGATGTGCAACGTCTTGCCGTCGATCATGCGCGTGGCCCCCGCCGCGCGCCTCGCAGGCGCAGCCCCAGCCAGGCGCGCGCGATCACCAGACCGGTGCCCGTGCCGACCAGCGCCGGCAGCATCTCCTCGACCGGCATGCCACCCACGTGCGCGATCATGAGTGCTCGTACTCGTCGTGGAGGTTCCACCACACGTAGGGCTCGGTCTGCGGGTAGCCGTCGGGCGAGTCCTCCCACTGCTCCTGGCGGCCGAGCGCGGTGATGTCGAGGTAGGTCCAGGCGGTGCCCAGCGCCTCGTCGCCGCGCTTGTCGATGAAGTACGTGCGGAAGATGTGGCCGTCGTCGTCGCGGTAGAAGGCGTTGGTGCCGTGCCACTCGTCCACGCCGAAGTCGGCGTCGAAGTCGTCGGTGATCGTGTACCAGGGGATCTCCCACCCCATCCGCGTCCTGTATCGCTCGATGTCGGCCTGCGGCGCGCGCGAGACGTGCACGAGCGTGGTGTCGCGGGCGTTGAGATGCGCGAGGTGCGCGACCTGGTCGGCCATAAACGAGCACCCACGGCAGCCGCTCTCGGGCCAATTGCCCACGCCCGGCTCGAAGAAGAAGCGGTAGACGACCAGTTGCCGGCGCCCTGCGAACAGGTCCAGGAGGCTCACCGGCCCGTCCGGCCCTTCGAAGGTGTAGTCCTTCTCCACGGCCATCCGCGGCATCCGGCGGCGCTGCGCTGCCAGCGCATCGCGCGCGCGGGTCAGCTCCTTCTCCTTGACCAGCAGCTCCTCGCGCGCGGCTTCCCACGCTTGCGGCGAGACAATCGGCGGCATGTTCATGACGACTCCTCTTCCTTCAGGTACTCATCGACGACATCGAATAGGCGACCCCAGAGGGCGCGCTGGCGATCCATCCAGTCGGCGGCCACGCTCAAGACCTCCGGCTCCAGCGAGAGCCGATGCGTCCGGCCCTCGACCACGCGCGTCACCACCCCGGTCTCCTCCAGCACCTTGAGGTGCTTGGAGATCGCAGGCTTCGAGACGCCGAAGCCACCGGTGGCCTCGCCGACCGTCGCCGGACCTTCGGCGAGCCGTTCGACGATGCCGCGGCGGATCGGGTGCGAGAGCGCCCTGAACGGATCGTTCACCATAAGGTGAACAATAGCACGGGCGCGTCTCCGGCGCCGGCACGCCGGCCAAGTGGAACGTCCACTGATCGAGCCCTGGTACGGCCACCCGCACCCGAGACCGGGGGTTGCGCGCCCCTGGGCGACCGCCGGGGAACCCCTGATGCGGCGTCCGCGCCCAGCGGCGACAGTGCGGCCCATGCGCACTCCCCTTCAGCGTCTCCCCCGCGGCCTGGCCCCTGCCTGTGCCGCCGCGGCCCTCGCGGCCGCCGCACTGCCCGGCGTCTCGCACGCCGCCACGATCACGACCGACGGCGCCGGCACCTACACCTACGTCGGCGCTCCCGGCGAGATCAACAACATGAGCATCCAGGCGATGCAGGACGGCGGCATCCTCTTCTACGGCAACGAAGGCGTCAACGTGACCTCGGCCCCGGCGAGCTGCACCGATGCCTACGGCGCCGGCGACTGGTCAGAGGTCGTCTGCGCCAACCCGAAGGCGGTCATCGTCCAGGCCGGCGACGGCAACGAGAACATCACCCTCTCCTACGACTTGCCCGCACCGGTCACCGTCGACGGCGGCCCCGGCAACGACTGGATCCGCGGCGACGCCGGCAACGACACCTTCCTCGGCGGCCCCGGCAACGACAAGCTCGAGGGCTCCAAGGGCAACGACACGCTCGACGGCGGCGATGGCGAGGACGAGCTAATCGGCTACGCCGGCGCCGACCAGCTGCAAGGCGGGCCCGGCAACGACACGCTTTCGCCCGACGGCTACGAGGAGCCTTCGGCCGACGTCGCCGACGGTGGCCCGGGCAGCGACACGATCGAAAGCGACTACTCCTCACGCTTCCGCGAGAGCGACCTGCCCCAGGGCCTGAGCTTCACGTTCGCCGGCGGCGCCGATGACGGCCGCCCCGGCGAGGGCGACGACATCCGCAACGTCGAGCGCCTCAAGCTCTCAGAGAGCGCCCGCTTTGTCGGCACCGAGGGCCCCGATTACGTCAAGGTCGCCCAGGCCACCAACGCTGGCGAGCTGATCGGCAACGGCGGCGACGACGACCTCAACGGCGCCGACGGCCCCGAGAAGCTCGACGGCGGCCCGGGCAACGACAAGCTCGACGGCGGTTTCGGCGACGACACGATCACCGGCGGCCCCGGCCAGGACAAGATCTCCGGCGACCTTGCTGGCGGCGACTGCGGCCCGCTGTGGTGCAAGTACCCCTACGGCAACGACACCATCTACGCCCAGGACGGCGAGGTCGACTCGATCCTCTGCGGCTTCGGGACCGACACGGTCTACGCCGACGCCGCGGATGTCGTCGACAAGGACTGCGAGACCGTCACCCGCGCCGGCGCTCCGGTCCCCGGCACGCCCCCGCCCGGCGCCAAGGCCAACAACAAGGCCGGCAAGGGCAGCGGCGCCACGGCCGCCATGGTCGGGCGCGTCCGCCTCGCCGCGGCGCTGAAGTCCGGCTTCACCATCAAGCTGACCGGCGTCAAGGCTGGGGCCAAGCTCAAGCTCAGCGCCATGCGCTCGGGCAAGGTCGTCGCTCGCGGCTCGGCCAAGGCCACCAAGAAGGGCACGGCCACGGTCAAGCTGAAGTTCACCGCCAAGGCCAAGCGGTCGCTCAAGCGCGCCACGAGCGTGACGCTGAAGGTCAGCGGCGGCGGCGCCACGACCACGGTGGTTCTCAAGCGCCGCTAGTCACATCGCGGTTGGGTGGTCGACGTTGCCGTCGGCCACCCAGCACGCTGCAGCTCACCGACCGTTGCCGGCCGCTCGCTCCGAGATGAAGCCGACGAGGTCGCCGAAGCGGTCCTTGAGGAAGTGATGCGTCGCCCCCGCCTGGGCGAACTCGCGCTCGGCGCCCGGGACGGCGGTGAAGGCGACGATCTCGATGTCGCTGAGCAGCGCCTTGAGCTCGCGCGTGGTGGTGACGCCGTCCATGCCGGGCATGTTCTGGTCAATCACCGCGAGATCGGGCGGATCGGCCGCCGCCAGCGCCAACGCCTCTGCGCCGCCGGAGGCCTCCTGCATCAAGACGTCTGCGCGATCGCCGAGCATCGCGCGCAGCAGGGCACGGATGTCGGGCGCGTCGTCGACGACGAGGACGCGCAGCGGTCGCTGGTGTGGCACCGGATCCACAGACATGGTCATCGGCTCGTCGCGTGCAGTTCCTGAGCCCCCGGTATGCCACGTGACGATGCCAGGCACGCTACACCGGTCGCCCGATCGACGATCGGCCAGGATCGCGTCGCTACTGTGGAGCGCCGTTGCCGTCGAAGCGAGGAGCCCGTCCGTGCCCGTCCGCGTAGGTGTCCAGGTCCAACCGCAGCACGCCGACTTCGAGGGGATGCGCCGCGCCTGGCGCGAGGCCGACGAGCTCGGCGTCGACACGATCTTCTGCTGGGACCACTTCTACCCGCTCTACGGCGAGCCGGACGGCAAGCACTTCGAGGCGCTGACCACGATGGCCTCGATGGCCGAAGTCACCGAGCGAGCGCAGATCGGCGCGCTGGTCATCTGCAACTCCTATCGCAACCCGGAACTGCTAGCTGACGCTCATCGCACAGTCGACCACATCGCCGGTGGCCGGGTAATCCTTGGGATCGGCGCCGGCTGGTTTCAGCGCGACTACGACGAGTACGGCTACGAGTTCGGCGACGCCCCAGCTCGTCTGCGCGCGCTCAAGCGCGACCTGCCCCGGATCCGCGAGCGCCTCGGCAAGCTCAACCCGCCGCCGGTCGGCGAGATGCCGATCCTGATCGGTGGCAGCGGCGAGAAGGTCACGCTCAGGCTCGTCGCCCAGCACGCCGACATGTGGCACGGCTTCGGCGGCCCCGACACCTTCAAGCAGAAGAACGAGATCCTGCTCGGCCACTGCGAGGCCGTCGGCCGCAACCCGGGCGAGATCGAGCGCACGTGGGGCATCCAGGCCGACGCCCTGGACAAGGCCGACGACCTCGTCGCCGCAGGCGTGCAGCATCTGATCGTCGGCATCGGCGGCGACGGCAGCGACTATGACCTCGGGCCGGTCCGCGAGCTGGTCGCCTGGCGCGACCGCGCAGGCCGGTAGACCGCAACTTCGTGCGGGTGATTGAGTCTCGGACCTCGATGCCCCGCCTCCGCCTAGTCGCCGTCGCTGTCCTGTCGTCGGCCGTGACCGTTCCGATGTCCGTCGCCTCCGCCGACGCCGCCACGCGCGCCCCGAAGCTCGCGGGCGTGCGCTGCGTGCCCGCGACCGCCGCGTCGTGCAAGCAGGGCGTCGCGGTGCGCGTCGGCCGCCAGGTGCAGCTGCGCGGCACGCGGCTGAAGCTGGGGATGCGCGTGACCTTCCGCTGGCCGCGTGGCGCGATCGCCACCAAGCTCCATCGCGGCGCGGCGGGCTGGGTAGCGCGCGTGCCGCCGGGCGTCCGCCCTGGGAAGGTGACCGTGACGCTGCGTGACCGCGCCGGGCGCCGGTCGGCGAGCATCAAGATCACGATCCTGACCGAGCCCCAGAAGATCGTCGCGCCCGCGTTGAGCGGCGATGGGTCGGTGCCGGCCGCTTTCCGCGGCAACGGCATGTGGATCTGGCAGCTGGAGAAGTCCGAGGGCGCCAACCCCGACGCCATCGCCGCCCGCGCCGCCGCAGCGTCGGTCTCCACCGTCTTCGTCAAGGCCGGCGACGGCACAACGCCGTGGGACCAGTTCTCACCGCTGCTGATCGGCGCATTGCACCAGCGCGGGCTGAAGGTCTGCGCCTGGCAGTTCGTCTACGGCAACAGCCCGGCCAGCGAGGCGAGCGTCGCGGCCGCGGCGATCGCGGCCGGCGCCGACTGCTTCGTCATCGACGCCGAGGGCCAGTACGAGGGCAAGTACGCCGCCGCACAGACCTACATGAACGCGCTGCGCGCCGCCGCCGGCCCGAGCTTCCCGATCGGTCTGACGTCCTTCCCCTACGTCGACTACCACCCGGGCCTGCCGTTCAGCGTGTTCTTGGGACCGGGCGGCGCGCAAGTCAACCTGCCGCAGGCCTATTGGAAGGACATCGGCGGCACGGTCGACGCGATTAGCGCCCACACCCTGGCCCACAACCGCATCTACAAGGCGCCGATCGCTCCGCTCGGGCAGACCTACGGCAACCCGTCGGCCACCGACCTGCGGCGCTTCCGCCAGCTCTGGGCGGCCTACGGCACCCAGGGGCTGTCGTGGTGGAGCTGGCAGGCAACCGACGCGTCGCGCTGGAACGTCCTCAACGAACCCGCGCCGCCGGCGAGCGTCGAGCCCGATCCCGGCTGGCCCGCGCTCGGCAAGGGCGCCAAGGGCGATGAGGTCATCTGGCTCCAGCAGCACCTGACGCAGAGCTACCCGACCGTCACGGTCAACGGGAAGTACGACACGGCGACCGGGGACGCCATCAAGGCGATCCAGACCGCCAACGGGATCGCGGTGACCGGGACGACCGACGCCTCCACCTGGGCCGCCGCCCTCGCGCTGCCCTACACGCCCGTCGACTGGACGACGACCGCCGCGAAGGCCACCGCCCGCACGGCACGCGCGGCACGCGACCACCGCCCCGAGATCGCTCGCGGCGACTCGTCGCAACGCTGACGCGCCCGCCACCCCCGAGCGGCGTCGAGGGACGACTCAACCACGCCCTCGGTGGTTCAGTCGTCCCTCGACGCCCAAGCGGGCCCGGATTGGGCAAGATGGTGGCCATGTCCGCTGTCTCGCCGACCTATCGCTTCGCCATGGCCGCATGCTCGCCCGCGGTGCGCTGGTGGGGTCGCCTGGAGGTCTCCGGGCTCGACGCCATGCCCACTGACGGCCCCGTCCTGCTGGCCGGCAACCACGACAGCTATTGGGACCCGGTCGCGATCGGCATCGCCGGCCTCCCTCGCCGGCAGATCTGCGCACTGGCCAAGTCCTCGCTGTGGAAGCCCGGGCTCGGGCTGATCCTCGACGGTATGGGCCAGATCCCGATCGAGCGGGGCAAGGGCGACGCCCACGCGATGGATCGCGCGATCGAGATGCTGCGCGCCGGCGCGTGCATCGGCATCTTCCCCGAGGGCACGCGCTCCAAGGGCCGCGAGCTGCGCGCCCGCAGCGGCTTCGGTCGCCTCGCCGACGCCGTGCCCGAGGCGCAGATCGTCTCCTGCACCGTCACCGGCACGGTCGACCTCCCGAAGTTCCCGCGCCAACGGCCGCACGTGCGCGTCCACTTCTTCAAGCCGACCGGTGGCCAGCGCCAGCCGGGCGAGGCGGCCAACGAGCTCTCCGCGCGCCTGCTGGCCGAGATCCGCGCGCAGGCCCCGCGCGTGCGCGCCGGCCGCAAGCCGCAGCCGGCGGCCGAGCAGGCCCCGGTCGGCTAGGAACTAGGCCGGGACCTTCTCGCGCTCGGGCGCCAGCGTCTTCTGGGCCTGGCGCTCAGGCGTGATGACGACGACGTCGTGGGCCAGCCCCACCTTCGCCAGCGCGCCGATCACCAGCGCTGAGACGTCGATCTCCCACGCCTTAAGCCCGTGGCGCGCCGACCGCGGGAAGGCATGGTGATTGTGATGCCAGGACTCGCCGAGCGACGGGATCGCCAGCCACGCCACGTTGGTGGACTTGTCCTCGACGTCGAAGCGGCGTGAGCCGAAGTAGTGGCAGACGGAGTTGACCGACCACGTGACGTGGTGCACGAGGAAGATCCGGACCAGGCCACCCCAGATGTAGCCGCGCAGCGCGCCTTCCCACGTGAAGCCGTGCAGGACGAAGCCGAGCGCGGTCGGGATCAGCAGCGACGCGAGCACGTAGAGCGGAAAGCGCCGGCCGATGGCCTTCATCTTGGGGTCCTCGTAGAGGTCCTTGGCGTACTTCTTCCAGTCGGCCTGGCCCTGGGTCTCCATCAGCCAGCCGGTGTGCGCGTGCCAGAGGCCGCGCAGGCCACTGCCGTGGCCGACGTGCGGGCTATGCGGGTCGCCCTCCACGTCGGTGTGCGCGTGGTGCTTGCGGTGGTCGGCGACCCAGTCCAAGACCGAGCCCTGCACGCTCAACTGGCCCAGCCCCGCGAAGCTGCGCTCAAGCCATGGATCGACGCGGAAGGAGCGGTGCGTCAACAGCCGGTGGAAGCCGACGGTGACGCCCATCGCGGTCGCGAAGTACATCACCGCGAGGATCGCGAGGTCGATCGCGTCAACCCACGAGTTCCACAACAGCACGATGGCCACGAGGACGCCCGCGAACGGCACGACGACTCCGGCGAGGTTGGCGTAGCGCTCGACTCTGGTCATGTCTTTGAACGATGGCGTCAAGTCGACGGGGCTTCTTGTGGTCTTCGTCGTGCATGACACGACGGTTCTTGTTCCTAAGCTACAAAGTCCGGCCACCGCACTTCTGCATGCGAGCGTCGCACCGCGACGCGCCGCGCGGTAAACACCAGGGCACGTGCCCCGCCGTCGCCGTCGCCGCCGCTCGATGTTCGCCTCGGCGCCGCCACGCCGTAGCGCGGGCGTCCCGTGGCTGGAGCCGGGCCGCCGCCACCGCGCGGGCGGTGGCCAGCGGCGAGGGCCGGCGCGCCGCCGGCGCAATCCGCTCACCTACCTCATCCCGCTCCTGCTGCTCGCGATCGTCGGCGGCACCATCGCGCTGATCGCTCGCCACAACCGCGAGACCGACCACCAGCGCGCCGACGCCGCCGCGTTCGCCAAGGCCTACGCCGCTGGCGACACCACCGCGATGTGGCGCGCGCTGGACGCCAAGAGCCGGAAGGCCTATCCCCGCGCGCGCTTCGCCGCGCTGGTCAAGCGCGCCGACAGCGCCGCGACCGTCAAGGCCAAGCGCACCGGCGCGGCGGCCGATCCCAAGGACGGCGCCGTCACCGTCCCGGTGGCCGTGGACACGCGCCTCTTCGGCACGCTGCGTGGGACCCTGGAACTGCCCGTGGCCGACGGCGGCGTCACATGGACGCCGAGCCTGCGGTTGCCCGGCCTGCGCAAGGGCGAGGCGCCCAAGCGGCGCACGCTGCAGTCCGCCCGCCGCGCGACGGTCCTCACCCGCGACGGCACCGCGCTCATCGACGACCCGACGCTCAACATCTTTGACGAGGGCCTGCGCGCCCGCTACCGCGAGCGCCTCGCCGGGACCGCCGGCGCCGAGCTGCGCTTCGGCACGCGCACGATCGCCAAGGTCGCCCCGCGCGCCGGCCGCTCCGTGCACTCGACGCTGCGCCCCGGTCTGCAGCGCGCCGCCACCGCGGCGCTGGGCGGCAAGCTCGGCGGCGTTGCGGTGATCCGTCCGCGCACCGGCGACGTCCTCGCGCTCGCCGGCATCGCCGTCAGCGCGCCCCAGCCGCCGGGCTCGACGTTCAAGATCATCACCTTGGCGGCCGCGCTGGCCTCCGGCGCCGCGACGGTCAACAGCAGCTATCCCGTCCGCACCTCGGCGACGCTCTCGGGCGTCAAGCTCGCCAACGCGAGCAACGAGTCCTGCGGCGGCAGCCTCGCGCAGTCCTTCGCCCACTCCTGCAACTCGGTCTTCGCGCCGCTGGGCGCCAAGGTCGGCGCCGAGAAGCTCGTTGCCCGCGCCGAGGCTTTCGGCTTCAACGAGACGCCGCGCATCCCGGTCGCCAAGACGAACACGATCCCCAAGGCACGGGAGCTGCCTGACGCGATCGCCGTCGGCTCGGCGGCGATCGGACAAAACAAAGACCTCGCAACACCATTGGGGATGGCCAGTGTCGCCGCCGCGATCGGTGCCAACGGCATGCGCGCCAAGCCGCGCGCGATCACCGAGGACCCCGTGATCCGCAACCGCGCCGTCAGCGCCAAGGTCGCCGACCAGGTGCGCGAGATGATGGTCGGTGTGGTCCGCGGCGGCACCGGCACGGCCGCCGCCCTTCCCGGCGTCACCGTCGCCGGCAAGACCGGCACCGCCGAACTGCGCTTCACCGGCGGCGGCGCGGCGGACCCCAAGAACACCGACGCGTGGTTCGTGGCCTTCGCCCCGGCTACCAACCCGCGGGTGGCCGTCGGCGTGATGCTCGTTGGCGCCGGCGCGGGCGGCAAGGCCGCGGCGCCGATTGCCAAGCAGGTCCTGGCCGCGGCGCTCGGGTCCTAGATCGCCCCGCGATCGGGTACGCGATCGCCATGGAGGACACACTCGAACGTCTGATGCAGGGCAACG
The DNA here is from genome assembly GCA_963829185.1 of uncultured Conexibacteraceae bacterium. Lineage (GTDB taxonomy): Bacteria > Actinomycetota > Thermoleophilia > Solirubrobacterales > Solirubrobacteraceae > Baekduia. The sequence goes on along the minus strand of CAWHID010000021.1, from coordinate 20,547 downwards.
TCGCCTCGGTCAAGACGGTGCTGACGACGGTCGCGCTCGCGCTCGCCGTCTACCAACTGGTGTTGATCACGGTGGCCTACGGCCGTGTGCGGCTGCCCGCGCTCGCGGCTCCCAGCGCGGGTATCGCCCACCGCGCCGCGGGCGACACGATCGCCGCGCTGCTCGCCTTCGTCGCCGTGGTGTGCCTTGCCGTCTACGGCTTCGAGGACGACATGATGGTGCACAACATCGCCGGCGCCGCGCTCGTGGCGCTCTTGGTGGCCAAGATCGCGGTCGTGCGCCGCGGGCTAGGGATGAGCCGCGGCCTGCCGCTCTTCGGACTGACGGTCTTCGCCTTGTTAGCCGTCACCTGGGCGACGTCGGCACCCGAGGTCCTGGGAGGCGATTCCTGATGGGCACCCGCATGGTGCAGGTGCTCGCGTCCCTGCTGGTCGCGGTGGCGATCGTCGCGGTAACGATCGCCGTCGTCACCGCCAAGTTAGGGCCCAACTCCGACGACGATCACGGCGGGGACCGCGACCGCCAGGAGGACTCACGCGGCGGACACGGGCGAGGCTAGGCGCCCATCGCCACCACGTGCGCCGTCATGCCGAACGGGTCGGTGACCGCGAAGCCATCTGGCAGGTCCGTGGCGGCGAGCCCCGCCGCGCGGACGCGGGCACGCACGGTCTCGACCTCGCCGGCTGTCTCGAGCACGATCGTCCAGTGGTGCAGGCCCACGATCCCCGCGGGCATCGGCGCCGCGCCCTCGCCGCGCCAGGTGTTGAAGCCCAAGTGATGGTGGTACCCACCGGCCGAGACGAAAGCGGCGGTGGGCATCTGCGCCCAGACCTCGAAGCCGAGCACGTCGCGATAGAACGCGAGGCCGGCGGCGATGTCGCCGACGTGCAGGTGCAGGTGGCCGACGCGCAGGCCCCGACGCACCTGCGAGCTGAGCTCCTCACCGCTGACGGTCGCCAGCAGCGCGTCGAGATCGAGGCGCTTCGGGCCGTCGCCGGTGAACTCCTCCTCGGGCGTGGGCCACTGGTCGCGCGGGCGGTCGGCGGCCAACTCGATGCCGTTGCCGTCGGGGTCGGGCAGGTAGATCGCCTCGTGCGTGCCGTGGTCTGAGGCGCCCTGGATCGGCGCCTTGGCCGCCGCCAGCCGCAACGCGGTGCGCGCCAGCTCCTCGCGCGTCGGGAAGAGCAAGGCATAGTGGTAGAGGCCGGAGGTGCGGCCGGGCTGCTTGGCCGTGCTGTCCTCGTGCAGGACGAGCACTTCCTCGGTCCCGTCGCCCAGCGCGGCGGAGTTGACTTCGTGGCGGTGCACGCGCAAGCCGAGCGCGGCCTGATACCAGGCGACCGAGCGGTCGAGCTCGGTGACGGTGAGGTGCACGGCGCCGAGCGCCAGCGTCGCGGGAAGCTCGCTGATGCCCTGGGCGGCGGGGCCGACGGTCACGGGGGTGAAGGGGTTCGCGGGGCTCATGGGGTCCTTGCGGTGTCGCGCCGGGAGCGCAGGACGGGAGGTCGACGGTAGCGACCGCGCTGCACGGCAAGCAGCAGCAGCCCGGCGACCAGGCCCCAGAACGGCGCGCTGATCCCCAGCACGGTCACGCCTGACGCGCAGACGACGAACGTGATGATCGCGGCCTCGCGCTGCTCCTCGTCGTCGGTCGCGGCGCGCAGCGCGGCGCCGAGCGTGCCCAGCAGCGCTAGGCCCGCGACGGCCTCGATCAGCACCGGCGGCGACGCCGCCAACAGCGTGGTCGCCAGCCCGGCGGCGAGACCGATCACGAGATAGACGACGCCCGCGCCCACTCCCGCGAGCCAGCGTCGCGAACGATCTGGCCCGGCCTCGGGACCGGCCACCAGCGCCGCGGTGATCGCCGCGAGGTTGATGCCGTGACCGCCCAGCGGCGCGCCGGCGACGCTCGCCGCGCCGGTGCTGACCAGCACCGGCCGCATCGGCGCCGCGTAGCCGTGCGCGGCAAGCACGCTCATCCCTGCAACGTTCTGCGACACCATCGTCACGATGAACAGCGGCAGGCCGACGCCGAGCAGCGTGCCGAGCTGAAACGTGGGCGTCACGAAGGTCAGCTGCGGCAGCAGATGTGCCGGCGGGCCACCGGCGACCGGGTCGATCGCCACCGCGATCGCCGCCGCCACCAGCGCGCCCGGCACCGCCCAGCGCCGCGCGACGCGCCACAGCACGAGCCAAACGACGACGGCTGGGATCGCAAGCTTGGGAACGTCAACAACTGCGTGGACTGGCTGCAGGCAGATCGGCAGCAGCACGCCGGCCATCAGCCCGCTGGCGATCGGCCCGGGGATCGCGACGATCGCCCGCGTCAGCGGACGCCACAGGCCCGCGAGGACGATCAGGACGTTTGCCAGCAGGAAGGCGCCGATCGCGGCCGAGTAGCCACCGCTCACCGGACCGGCGGCGACCAGCAGCGCCGCGCCCGGCGTCGACCACGCCATGGCCAGCGGCATCTTGTAGTGCAAGGAGAGCGCGATGCCAACTACACCCATGGCGACCGACAGCACCAACAACCCCGACGACGCCTGGGCGTTGCTGGCCCCGACCGCGTGCAGGCCCGCCAAGACGATCGCAAACGAGCTCGCGAAGCCGACCAGCGCGGCGACGACGCCGGCGACGACGGGCTGCGAGCGGGTGCTGCTCACTCCGCGCCCGTGCCCGCGCTGGGGTAGATCATCCAGCACAACGTCCGCGTGTCGCGCAGCGCGACGTAGTGGTGGGCGACGTCAGCGGTGAACCAGAGCGCGTCGCCCGGGCCGAGCTCGACCTCCTGGTCATAGGGCCCAACGCGCACGCGGCCCTTGACGCAGAAGATCAGCTCCTCGGTTCCCGGCAGGTGGCCGTCGGTCGCCTGGTCGGTGCCGCGCGGCAGCTCGAGGTCAAAGAGCTCGGCGCGATGGTCCTGGCCGACGGCGTGCAGCAGCCACGCGTCCATCCCGGAGTCCGCGGTCAGCGGCTCGCCGGAGCGGGCGCGGATCGCCCGGACGCGCGGCCGGCGCGACGGCGGACTCAGCAGCGCGCCCAGCGGCACCTTCAACGCGCGCGAGACCCGCCACAGCGTCTCGACCGATGGGTTGCCGTCGCCGCGCTCGATCCGGGCGAGGATCGTCTTCGACAGCCCCGAGGCGCGCGCGAGGTCGCCGAGCGACCAGCGCTGCCCCAGCCGCAGCTCGCGCACGGCGCTGCCGATCCGATCGGCGAGCGCGTCGAGATCGTCGTCCAGTGGCGGGTCGGCGGTGGCATCCATAGTGTTCGATCGGAAACTCTAGTGCATGACGACGCATGCGCATCACCGGTCCGTGGCAAGCCGTGCACCTGCAAGCGCCAGCAGCCGGCGCGCGATGCCGCGGGCGCCGCGCAGCTCCAGCCCGATCCCGAGCGCCTGCGCGCGCGCCTGCTCGCGCACGAGGAAGCTCGCGGTCACCGTCTCAACGAGATCGACGCCGGCGAGGTCGATCGTCACGCGGTCCGGCTGCTCGGCGGCCATCAGCGGCCGCAGGACCGTGCGCACGCGGCTGACCGCAGCAAGATCGAAGTCACCCGAGAGGCGCAGGCAGGGCACGCCGTCATCGTCATCAACGACCATCCAGAAGGCGTCGTCAGGAAGGGCGGATGGACGCGTCACGCGATCGACGTACCCAGCTTTGCGTTCACCTACAAGTCGTTGCGTTGCCCATTTGGCTAGCGACAGGCTCGATGCTCCCTCCCCCGGCATGGCAGTGTTGTCGCCCACATGAGCATCTCCCCCGCCCTGCTCCCCGGCCGCCTCGAGGCGTGGGCCGGCGGCTACATCGCCCGTGCGCTCGTCGCGCTGCCCGCGCCGGTGGTGCGGCGCCTGGCCGGTACGCCACCGCCTGACGCGGCGGGTCTGCATCCCGAGGCGCTGTTGCTCGGCAAGCTTGCGGAGCTCGTCCGTGACCCGATCAGCGATGCGGCGCCGGTCGCCGAGCAGCGGCGGCGCCTGGCGCTGGCCGCGCGGCCGATGGGCGTGCGCCCGAAGCTGCCGCTGACGGTCAACGACCTGCGCGCGGGCGAGATCCCGGTGCGCCTCTACGCGCCCCTCACCGCTCCGACACCCGGCCCGTTGTTGGTGTACTTCCATGGCGGTGGCTGGGTCCAGGGATCGGTGCAGACCCACGACGCAAGCTGCCGCTTGCTCGCGCACCTCAGCGGCGTCCGGGTTATGTCGGTGGACTACCGGCTCGCGCCCGAGCATCCCTACCCCGCGGCCGTTGAGGACGCCGTCGCCGCCTTTGCCTGGGCGGCCGAGCACGCCGACCGGCTCGGCGGCGACCCCGCGCGGCTGGCGGTCGGCGGCGACAGCGCGGGCGGCAACCTCGCGGCGGTCGTCGCGCTCGCGGCGCGCGACGACGAGCGCCTGCCCGACGTGGCATTCCAGCTCTTGCTCTACCCGGTGACCGACGTCCTGACCAAGACGGAGTCCTACTCGCGCTTCTCCCGCGGCTACCTGCTGCGAGAGTCAGGGATGGACTGGTACATCTCCAAGTACCTGCCCGATCCGGCGCGGCGTGCCGAGCCACAGGCCTCGCCGCTGCGTGCGCCGCGGCTCGCCGGGTTGCCGCCCGCCTACGTAGCGACCTGCATCCCCGACGTCTTACGCGACGAGGGCGAGGCCTACGCCGCGCGGCTGCGCGAGGCCGGGGTCGCCGTCGCCACCCAGCGCCACGATCAGATCCACGGCTTCTTCAACACCACCGCGGCGCGCAGCAGCCGCCAAGCCCTCGCGCAGATCGCCGGCGCGCTGCGCCAGGGCCTGGCGTCAACGTCCTAGGACCGAATCGGCCCCGGCCCGTCACCTGCTGCCGGTACCCTCAGCGCGAGAGATGTCTGCCCGTCCCCCCGCTCGCACCAAGCCCGACGCGCCCGACCACGTGCCGTGCATGGAGCTGACCGAGGGCGAGGCGCGCTACCTGCTCGCGCTGCGCGATCTCAACTCGGCCGGCACGCCGCCCTCCCAAGCAGCGGTCGCCCGCAAGGTCGGGGTCTCGCATCCCACGGCGCTGGAGATGATCCGCCGGCTGCGCGCGCTCGACCTCGTGGCGGCCGACGCGCTGACGCTGACGGCCAACGGCACCAGCGCGGCGCTCGTCCTGACCTCGCGCCGCCACGCCGCACGCGTTCTAGCCCACGAGGTCCTCGGCCTCGACGACGAGCAGGCCGACGCCGAGGCCGAGGCGCTGGCAACCAGCCTCTCGCCGGTCCTCGCGCGCCGCCTCGTCGCGTGGCGCACGCGGCGCGACACCGAGTAGCACTTGCCAGCGGGGCCAGACCCGCAAAGGAAGTGCACGGCTTCGCGCGACCGCGCGGTCGTTCGCGCGAACCGTAGATGAGATCGGTTCTCGCTTATACTGGCGCGCTCGTGCCCGCCCCGTTCGACCTTCCGTTCGTCCAGCGCGCCGTCGTCGAGATCGCGTTGCTCGCCGTCGGCTCGGGGATCTTGGGGACGTGGATCGTGTTGCGGGGGCTGAGCTTCTACGCGCACGCGGTCGGCACGGCCGCCTTCCCGGGCCTCGTCCTGGCCGACGGCCTCGGCTTCTCGCCGCTGCTCGGCGCACTGGGGACGGCGGGGATCGTGGCGATCGGCGTCGCCGCACTCGCCAACCGGGGCCGCGCGGAGTACGACTCGGCCACGGCGCTCGTGTTGGTCGGCGCGCTCGCCGCGGGGGTGATCCTCGCCAGCGACGTCTTTCACTCCCAAGGCAGCGTGGAACGGCTGCTGTTCGGCAGCTTGCTGCTGATCGACGGGACCGACCAGGCCGTCGCCGCGGCCGTCGGCGTCGCCGTGCTGGCGACCGGCGCGGTGCTGGGCCGGCGCTGGCTGGCGTCAGGCTTCGATCGCGACAGCGCCCGCGCGCTGGGCGTGCGGTCGCCGCTGCCCGACCTGCTGTTGCTCGCGCTCGTGGCCGCTTCGGCGGTCGCGGCGCTGGATGCGATCGGGGCGCTGCTCTCCACCGCCCTGCTCGTCGTGCCCGCCGCGACGACCCGCCTGCTGATCGACCGGCTGCGCACCTGGCAGTTGGCGACGGTCGCGCTGGTGATCGCCGAGGGGATCGCCGGGCTATGGCTCTCGGTGCAGACCAACGCGCCGCCGGGCGCGACGATCGCGGTCGTCGGTGGCGTTGTGTTCGCGCTCGTGGCGCTGGGTCGCGCGGGCCGGACGCGCGTGATCGCGGCACGCGGAGCGGTCGCATGAGCGGCGCGCCGCTGCTGGCCGTCGACGGCCTCTCGGCCGGCTACGGCGGCCCGCCCGTCCTGCGCGACGTCGGCTTCGGTGCCGCCGCCGGTCAGCGCATCGCCGTCCTCGGCCCCAACGGTGGCGGCAAGACAACGCTCTTTCGCACGCTGCTCGGCGAGTTGCGCCCGGCGGCCGGCACGCTGACGCGCCCGGCGCGGATCGGCGTGGTGCCCCAGACCGAGCGCTCGCGCCTGGACTTCCCCGTCAGCGCGCTGGACGTCGCGCTGATGGGCACGCTGTCGACGCTGCCGTGGTGGCGCCGGCCGGGCCGCGCCGACCGCAAGCGCGCCCGCGCCGCGCTGGCCGACGTCGGTCTCGCCGACCGCGCCGATCGCACCTTCGGCGATCTCAGCGGCGGCCAGCGCCAGCGCGTCCTGGTCGCCCGCGCGCTGGTCCAGGACGCGCCGGTGCTGCTGCTCGACGAGCCCTATGTCGGCCTCGACACGCCGAGCGTCGCGCTGCTCGATGAGCTGCTGGCACGGCTCGCCGGGCAGGGCCGTGCGCTGCTGATCGCCACCCACGACGTCGACCAGGCGCGCGGCTGGGAGCGCGTGCTCTGCCTCAACCGCCGTCAGGTTGCCTTCGGAGCACCCGCCGACGTCCTGACGCGGGAGACGCTCGAGGCGACCTACGGCGCCGAGATCGTCGAGCTGCCGGGCGAGCGGTGCGTGCTGCCCCCGCACCATCACGAGCACGGCCACGACCACGACCACGGCGCCGCGTGATCGTCGCCACGATCTGGCACAGCCTGATCGCGCCGTGGGAGCAGGGGATCGACCGCCGCGCGCTCTTGGAGGTGATCCTGCTCGGGCTGACCGGCGGGACGCTCGGCTGCTGGATCATCTTCTACAACTTGAGCTACTCCACCGAGTCGCTCGCCCACGCGCTGCTGCCGGGCCTCGTTCTGGCGGCGCTCGCCGGGATCCCGATCATCGTCGGCGGAGCCGTCGGGTTGGCGGTCGCCGCGCTGGCCATCGCGCTGGCGGCCCGGACCCCGGCGGTCGGGCGCGACACGGCGGTCGCGGTCGTCGTCACCGGGCTGCTCGGGCTAGGCGCGCTGCTGGCGCTGGCGCCCGATACGCCGGCGGGGCTCGGGTCGCTGCTGTTCGGCGACGTGCTCGGGGTCAGCGACACCGATCTGGCCCTGGCCGGCGGGTTGGCGATCGCGGTGCTGATGGCCTTGGCGCTGTTGCACGGGCGGTTGCTGCTCGTGGGCTTTGACCGCCTCAACGCTGCCGCGTTGGGCGTCCGGCCGGGGGTCGTGGACTTCGCGCTGCTGCTGCTGGTCGCCGCGGCGCTGCTGGTCGCCGTGCAGGGGCTGGGCAACCTGCTCGTCGTTGCGGTGCTCGTCGGGCCGGCGGCGTGCGCCCGTGCGGTGACGCGGCGGATGTCGACGATGATGGCGGTTGCCGCGGGGGTTGCGGTGGCCGCCGGGTGTGGCGGGTTGTACTTGTCCTACTACGCCGAGACGGCGGCGGGAGCGTCGATCGCGGCGGTTATCGTGGGGGCTTATGTCGTGGCGCTGGGCGTTGGGGCGGCGGGTCGGCGGCGGGTGGCGACGACGGTTTCTTAGGCCTGAGCGCGAGCCTCGTGGCGGTCAGCTCGCCGCGGGATCGGGGGCGCGCGGTGTGGTCCGCTGGCGACGACGGTTTCCTAGGCCCGAGCGCGGGCCTCGTGGCGCGCCGCCCGCCGCGGGGTCGGGGGCGCGCGGTGTGGTCCGCTGGCGTGGCTTAAGGGACGGTGGCCAGTGGCGTTCAGCTCGCAGCGGGTTCGGTGTGCGACACGTGGTTCGTCGGCACCGAGCGCGAGCAGCGTCTGGGCGGCGCAGCCGTGGCTGGTGTGGCTTGTCCTCCTGGCAGCGCGACCGGGCGATTCGAGGCGAAGCGTGGTTCGTCGCGCTCGATCGCGCCTTGACCGCGATCTGCGCGGTCTAGATGCGACCGCGTGGAGTTCGGTGCCGAATTACCGGGCTCGCAGGGCAGGTGGGCCTGTTTGCGGACGCCCTAGGTCCGGACACAGGCCCACGTCGCTCCAGATGGCCCCTCGGAGCGGGGGGACGACCCCAGGCGCCGCGAATCGCCAAACCCGCTCACTCCCTCGATGCCAACGGACCACGTGCCGCACCCCGACCAGCGCCGCGAGCTGAGCGCCATCAGCGCTCGGCCCGCCCGCCCTACTCAGCGCACTCCGCGCACGCCCCGTGCAACACCACATCGTGCTCGGCGACCGTGAACGTCACCCGCCGAGCCAACCGCTGAATCGAGCGCTCGAGCTCCGGATCCTCGAAGGGGATCACTGTGCCGCAGGCGTCGCAGACCATGTGATGGTGATGGCCTTCCTCGCGCGCCGCCTCGAACCGCGCTAGGCCTTGACCCACCTCGACGCGCGTCACCAGCTTGAGGGCCTCAAGCTCTTCCAGGATCCGATAGATCGACGCCCGCGCCACCGGCCGGGCACCGCCCCCACCACCGCGCAGCGCCTCCTCGATCTCGGCCGCCGAGAGCGCGCAGCGCTGCGCGTCGAGTAGCCCGATCAGCGCGGCCCGCGCGCCGCCACGCCGGTAGCCGGCGTCGGCGAGCGCCTCGGTCGCGCGGACCGACCAGCCCTCGGTGGCGCCATGGTCGTGGCCGTGGTTGGTGGGACCCATTCCCATCCAGGGTACCGGCGGACGCTCACCGCACAGCCCGCGCACGTGCGGCGGCTGCTCGGCCGCCGCACGTGCGTGTCGCCGTGTGGGCGCTCTACGCCGAGAGCTTCGACGCGACCTGCGACAGCGGCTCGGCCAGCGCGTTGACGAGCTGGCTCAGCTTGCGGCGCTGGGCCTTGTCGATCGTGTCGTAGGACGGGAACTCGCCGCCCTGCTTGAGCGTCGCGAGCTCGGCGTTGACGGCGTCGAAGCGGGTGGCGATCGTCGCCGCCAGCTTGGGGTCGGTCTTGCGCAGCGCCGGAGCCAGGAGGCCGAAGGCCGACTCCGAGCCCTCGACGTTGGCTTCGAAGTCGAAGAGGTCGGTGTGCGAGTACCGATCCTCCTCGCCCGTGATCTTCGACGCCGAGACCTCGTCCAGCAGACCGTTGGCGCCGTTGGCCAGCTCCTCGGGCTGGTAGGTCAAGCCCTTGGTCTTGGTCTGCAGCCGCTTGACGTCAACCAGCAGCTTGTCGGCGATCGGCTCCAAGCCCTTGGTGCTCTTCTTGACCCAGAGGCCCTGCTCGATCTTGTGAAAGCCCGTCCAGGGCGTGCCCTGCTCGACGTCGTTGACGCGCGCGTCGATCTCAGGGTCGAGGCCGCCAAAGGACTCGGCGACCGGCTCGATCGTCTCGTAGGGCGCGCGCGTGGAAGCGAACAGCTCCTTGGCGCCATCGACGTCGCCGGCCTTGATCGCGGCGACGAACTTCTCGGTGCGATCAACCAGGATCGCCGACTTGCTCTCGACGTAGCTGCGGTAGGACTGGGTCGCCGACTTGAGCAGCGGGTCGTTAGCCCCGGTCTCGGCAACCGTGGTGCCGCCGACGTTCATGACGCCCGTTGCCGCGGTCTTCCCGCCAGGGCACGCCATCGAGTACTCGCCCGGCTTCAAGTTGATGGTGAAGGAGCCCGACAGCCCGGGGACGAGGTTCTCCTTCTCGCCCAGGATGCGAGCGCCCGAGAGGACCTCGAACTCGCTGACGCGGCCGGTGCCAGCATTGGTCACCTTGAACTCGGTGCGCCCGGCGTTGAGCTTGAGCGAGGCGGGCTCACAGCCAGCATCGGTCAGCTTGATCGCGACCTGCTTGGCGCCGGCGGACCCGGCGCTCTTGTCGTCGTCCGAACCACACGCGACCAGCAGCAGGGCTGCGGAGGTGAGGACGATGGCCGCGAGGGCGGCGTTCTTCATGCGTTGCTCCTTGGAGGGCTTCTTGCGTGCCGGCATCAAGACGTAGATGACGGCGGGAATCGCGTAGACGAGATAGCCGATGACCTCGATGTTCGTCGGCGTGGGCTGGAGGCCGAGCATGCCCGTGAGCAGCGCGGCGGTCCATGTGCCCGGAACGACCAGCCAGGTGAGATCCAGCGCCTGGCCCTGACCGAAGTTGATCCAGCCCGCCTCGTGGGCGGTGTGCAGCGTGCTCGCGACCAGCCCGGCGGCGACCAGCGCCAGCACGACCCCGGTGAAGCGGAAGAACCGCTGCAGGTTGAGCTTGATCCCGCCGCGGTAGATGGCATAACCGATGGCGATCGCGCAGACGATGCCGAGGATCGCGCCGACACCGGCCGTCCCGGGATCGTCGGAGTTCTGAAAGACGGCGAGCAGGAAGACCGCGGTCTCCAACCCTTCGCGGAAGACCGCGAAGAAGGCCATCCCGATGAGGGCCTTGACCGAGCCGTCCCTCAGCGCACTGGCCGTGCTGTCGCGCAGCTGGCCGGACAACCCAGCGGCATGCCGGCGCATCCAGACCAGCATGAAGGTGACGATGCCGACGGCGATGGCGCCGATGACGGTCTCCAGGCCCTCCTGCTCCTTTTGGGGCAGCTCCTCGCCGACCACCTCCAGGAGCACACCGACGGCCAGGCAGATCGTGGCCGCGGTCACGACGCCGACCCAGACCCAACGCAGGGCGTCGGTCCGGCCCTCCTGGCGCAGGAATGTGGCGATGATCGAGACGATGAGCGCCGCCTCGACGCCTTCGCGCAAACCGATGACGAACGTCGGAAGCATCCCCGCATCTTAGGCGACCCTAAGCCTGCGCGTCGGGCGCCACTTAGGTTCGCCTTATCCTGGCGCAGGGGCGTTGCATGCGAGCGCCGACAGATCAGCGATAGGTTCCCGCGATGCCCGAACCCACCCTGTCCCCCGTTTTAGACGCCTTCCGCCTCGACGGCAAGGTCGCGGTCGTCACCGGCGCCTCGGCAGGCCTCGGCGTCGCGTTCGCCGAGGCGCTGGCGCAAGCCGGCGCCGACGTCGCCCTCGGCGCGCGCCGCGCCGATCGCCTGCAGGAGACCAAGGCGCTCGTGGAGGCCACGGGCCGCCGAGCGATCACCGTCGCGACCGACGTCGCCAAGCCCGAAGACTGCACCGCGCTCGTCGAGGCCGCGGTGCGTGAGCTCGGCCATGTTGACATCCTGGTCAACAACGCCGGCGTCGGCACCGCGGTGCCGGCGACGCGCGAAACGCCCGAGCAGTTTCGCTCCGTCATCGACATCAACCTCAACGGCGCCTACTGGATGGCCCAAGCCGCCGGCCGGGTCATGGGGCCGGGCAGCAGCATCATCAACATCTCCAGCGTGCTGGGCATCACGACGGCGGGCCTGCCCCAGGCCGCCTACGCGGCGAGCAAGGCCGCGCTCAACGGCCTGACGCGTGACCTGGCCCAGCAGTGGACGGGCCGCAAGGGCATCCGCGTCAACTCGATCGCCCCCGGCTTCTTCACCTCGGAGATGACCGAGCAGTACCCCGACGGCTACCTCGACCTCATGCAGCACCGCATTCCCGCCGGCCGCAAGGGCGACCCGCGCGAGCTGGCGGCCACCGTCGTCTTCCTCGCCGGCCCCGGTGCCGGCTACATCACCGGACAGGTCCTGCCAGTCGACGGCGGGATGACGATCGCTTAGGGGCTAGGCACCCAGCCCGCCGGGAACGCGCCGGCGGGCACGTGGCCCGGGCGGTCGTCGAACCACTTGCGGGCGACCTGCTCGGCCGGGCGGCCCTCAATCAAGGGCCGCACGTCGCCGACGGTCAGCAGCACCGCGAGCGTCGCGCCGATCTGGAAGTCGGCCGCGTTGGGCTGATCTGCGGCCAGGATGCCCTCGGCGACGTAAGCGTCAATGCGGTCGAGCTTGGCGGGCAACCCCGCGAGATCCTCGGCCAGCCGGACCGCCGTGATGTTGTGGTACTTCCACGAGGCGCGGACGAAGCGCATGGCGAAGTCGGTGCCCGCTGGGTCCAGCGTGCTGCCGCCGGCGACGAAGGTGCCTGCCGCCTCGGGGCGGAAGTGCAGCGCGCCCCATGGCAGCCGCCGACCGAGATCCTGCAGCTCCTCGTCGCCCCAGCGCTCGGCGGCGACGACGGCGTCACCGAGCGCGGCCGGATAAAGCGCCGGCTCGGGCACGAGCTGCTCGAGGCGCTCGAGGATTGCGATCGAGCCGTGGACAGGCTCGTCGTTGAACATCGCGCCGGGGACCGTGTGCCGGCCCTCACCGTAGAGCCGCTTCATCTCCTCGACATGCGGCCCGGCCTGCAGCTCTACGCGCTCGTACTCCAACCCCTTCAGCTTGAGCGCGGCTTCGACCGTCGCGCACGGGTGCGACGGCGGCAGAAGGTGAAGGACGATGCGCGGTTGCTCGGACATCGGCCCATCCTATGTCGAGCGGCGGTGCTAGAGCAGCGCCGGATCTGGGTCATGCAGCAGGAAGCCCGCCGCATCGAGGATGCCGCGCGCATCCAACCGCGACAGCCGCGCGAGCAGCTCGCCGTCGGCGCTCTCCCACGCGGCGACGGTCGCTGTCTCGTCCAGCGGCTTGAGCCCCGCCGCGGCGGGATCGTCAAGCGCCTGGCGAAACCAGGCGAGGTCGTCAGAGACACGACGTGGACGATCGCCCGGAGGGCTCCACGGGTCCTCCCCCGCACGACGCTCCGGCACGCCCGGCGGACGGGTCAACGCGACACCCAGCGCACCCATCCAATCGGGCCGCGGCTGCACCAGCTCCAGGATCGCCATGGCGACATGGTGCCCGATGCCACCAGATCCTGACCGTCAGCGTCAGCCAACCGGCGCCAGCGACCCGCAGCGCTCAGCCGGCCACGGAGCCGATCGCCTCGACCGCCAGCGTGTACTGACGCTCCGTGATGTGAATGTGGGACTGCTGGCTCATCGACCGTGCAGGGACCCCCATCGCCTCGATCGGCGGCGCGTTCTCCAGGTGGGGCACGACGACCAGCGGCTCAATCGTCACCGCCCAGGGCCAGCGGGCCGATCCGTTGTCCTGCGCGGGCTCGCTCGTGACCTCGACGATCCCGAAGACGCGCTTCCAGACCGAGGCATAGAGGACCAGTCGGTCCCCGGGTGCCATCCGCGGGCGTCGCGGAAAGCCGGTGCGCGTCAACCGCATGAGAGTGCGCTCGTCGATGAGCCAGGCTTCGGGGAGCGGGCCGCGAGCATGGCCGACGGCCTTGAGCCAGTACTGGACGGGCACGGCCGGCACGGAAAGGACGCTACGCGACGGTCTGCAGGTGCTTCGGCAGGCCGGTCAGGACCTCACAGCCATCGTCGGTGACGATCGCCAGGTCCTCGATCCGGACGCCGACCGCGCCGGGCACGTAGACCCCTGGCTCGACTGTTACGACCTGGCCGGCGGCCAGCGTCGAGTCCGAGCGCTGCGACAGGCGCGGGCCCTCGTGGACCTCGGCGCCCACGCCATGGCCGAGGCCGTGGCCGAAGTGCTCGCCGTGGCCGGCGGCGGTGATGATCTCGCGGGCGACGGCGTCGACCTCGCGCCCGCCGGCGCCGGCGCGCACCGCGGTCAGCGAGATCTCCTGAGCGCGGAGCACCACTTCGTAGATCTCACGATCGCGCGGGTCCAGCTCGCCGGTCGCGTAGGTGCGCGTGCAGTCCGAGGCGTAGCCGTCGAGCTGGGCGCCCCAGTCAATCGTGACCAGCGTGCCGGCCGGGATCGCGACGTCGCGCGGCACGGCGTGCGGCAGCGCGCTGTGCTCGCCGGCGGCGACGATCGGCGCGAAGGACGCGGCCTCGGCACCCGCCTTGCGCATCGTGACCTCAAGGTCGAGGGCGACGTCGCGCTCGGTGCGACCCACCAGGCCACGACTCAGGACTTCGGTCAGCGCAGCGTCGGCGAGCTTGGCCGCGGCGCGGATCTTGTCCAGCTCCCCAGCGTCCTTGACCGCGCGCAGCTGCTCGACGGCGCCACCGGCGGCGACGAGCTCGACGCTCTCGGCCAAGCGCCCGGCGAGCGTGGCGTGGTCCTTGACCGACAGCGACGCGTCGTCGAAGCCCAGCCGTACCGTCGGGCCGTCGGGCGCGCCGAGCGCTTGCGCGACGGCGGGAAGGATCTCGGGCGCGATCTCGCGCCGCCAGCCGGCGTCGAGCTGCTCAGCCGACTGCGTGAGGTAGCGGAAGTCGGTGAAAAAGAGGCGCTGAGGGTGGGTGGGATCGGCGTTCACCAGCGCCAGGCCATTGGAGCCGGTGAAGCCCGTCAGCCAGCGCACGTTGACGAGGTTGGTGACCAGCAGCGCGTCGAGCTCGCGCTCGGCGAGCACGGCCGCGAGACGATTTGCCCGATCCATGGTCGTGCTCATAGGTCCAGCTCCTCCTTCAGACGCACCAGCGCGGTGCGGTAGCCGTCGACGCCCTCGCCCTTGACGGTCGCGACGCAGAGGTCGCGGATCACCGACACGCGGCGAAACTCCTCGCGCGCATCGACGTCGGAGAGGTGGACCTCAACGGCGGGCAGCGCGGCAATCTCCAGCGCATCGCGGATCGCCCACGAGTAATGCGTCCACGCGCCCGGGTTGATGATGATGGCGTCGGCGAGGCCCTCGACGCGATGCAGGTGCCCGACCAGCTCGCCCTCGTGATTGGTCTGGAAGAACTGCGGTTCCAGATCGAGCTCACGCGCGAAGGCGCCGATCTGCTGCTCGAGCTGATCGAAGGTCAGCGAGCCGTAGTGCGCGGCCGGACGGCGCCCGAGCATGTCCAGGTTGACGCCGTGCAGGATGTCGATGCGGTTGCGCGAGCTCACGAGGCCAACTCTCGCACGGCCAACACCACGTCGTCATCGGCAACGTCTTGGCCATGGACCACGTCGCCGGCGCCGCGGACGAGCACGAACGGCGTGCGCGTGGTGGTCGTGCGCTTCTTGTCCAGACGGGTCGCGGCGACGATCGCCTCGGGGTCGACGTCATGGCCTTCCAGGCTCGTCGGCAGCCCCGCGTCGCCCAGCAGCGCCTCGACCTGACCGCGCAGATCCGACAGGCCGCTCAGTCGCAGCGCGGCGAGCAAGCCGAGGCCGACGGCCTCGCCATGACGCAGCGTGCCGTAGCCCAGCGAGACCTCCAGCGCGTGGCCGACGGTGTGGCCGAGGTTGAGCACCTGGCGGCGGCCACCGTCGCGCTCGTCGGCAGCGACGACCGCCAGCTTGGTACGGGCGCAGGCGAGGATGACGTCGTCGTCGACCGGCCCGCCGGCGGCGATCGTGTCCCACAGCGGGCCGCCGGCGATCAGCGCGGTCTTGACGACCTCGGCGTAGCCGGCCGCGTGCTCCTCCAGCGGGAGCGTGGCCAAGGTGGTGGTGTCGGCCAGGACCGCCGCGGGCTGGTGGTAGGCACCGACGTAGTTCTTGGCCTCGGGCAGGTCGACGCCGGTCTTGCCACCGTAGGCGGAGTCGACCTGCGAGACGATCGTCGTCGGTGCCTGCACGATCGGGATACCGCGCTGGAAGGTCGCCGCGCAGAAGCCCGCCAGGTCGCCGACCACGCCGCCGCCCAGCGCGATCAGGTGATCTGCGCGGGTGACGCCTTGGGCGACCAGCGCATGCCAGACGCGCTCGGCGGTCGCCAGCGTCTTGTGCTCCTCGCCAGGCGGGATCTCGACCAAGCCCGACAGCGCCGCCGTCAGCGCCGCGCCGAGATGATGCTCGGCGACCGCGCTGTCGGTGACGCAAAAGCCGCGGCCCTCCAGGCCCGGCAGCGCGCCCGCCAGCGCCAGTACGCCGCGCCCGACGAAGACGGGGTACTCGCCCGAGGCCGCCGCCGCCCAGGCCATCCGCGTGCCCTCCGGCGCCGACGCCAGCGCGCGCAGCGCGCCGTCGGCGCGAACGATCATCTCCGTATCGCCTTGGGGCATGTGCGCGTCAGCCAGCGACTCGTACAGCGCCTGGCGCTCGGCGTGCAGCGCGGCGAACGCGTCGCGGTCATGGGCCAGCGGGCGGTCCCCGCCCGCCGCGCGCGACCAAGCGACGTCGAGCGGCACGTCAAGCAGCACCGTGGTGTGTGCGGTCAGCGCGGCCCGCACACGCGGCGAGAGGACCGAACCACCGCCGAGCGAGACGACGACGTCTTCGCCCTCGACGCCGTCGAGCACACCGGCGACGACCTCTTCCTCGGCCGCGCGAAACGCCGCCTCGCCCTCCCCCGCGAAGACCTCCGGGATCGACTTGCCAAAGCGCGCGATCAGCAGCGCGTCGGTGTCGACGTGCCGCACCCCGCGTGCGACGGCCAGCTCACGGGCGAGGGTCGTCTTCCCCGCGCCCATGAACCCGATGACGACGGTCAGCCGCGCCACGCGATCCGTTCGACGTACCGGTCCACCGCATCGCGGACATCGTCGATGTGGTCGCCGCCGAACTTGCGCCGGTAGGCGTCGGCCATCACGTAAGCCAGCATCGCCTCGCCGACGACGCCTGCAGCCGGCACGACACACGAGTCGGTCCGCTCGCGCAGCGCTTGGGCGGGCTCGTGGGACTCGATGTCGACCGAGCGCAGGGGTTTGGTCAGCGTCGGGATCGGCTTCATCGCGACCTTCGCGACCAGCGGCTGGCCGGTCGTCATCCCGCCCTCCAGGCCGCCCGCGTGGTTGGTCTCGCGGAAGTACCCGCGCTCATCGGTCCAGAAGATCTCGTCATGGGACTGCGAGCCCGGCGCGCCCGGAAGGTCGAAGCCATCGCCGAACGCGACGCCCTTGGCTGCCTGGATCGAGCAGAGCGCACCGCCGATGCGGCCGTCCAGGCGCTCCTCCCACGACACATGCGAGCCGAGGCCCGGCACCAGGCCGAACGCAATGACCTCAAAGACGCCGCCGATCGACTCATTGGCCTTGCGCTGCACGTTGATGTGGCTGACCATCGCGCGGCTCGCCTCAGGGTCCAGGCAGCGGACCTTGTCGTCGTCGACGCCCTCGAAGTCCTCGACGGTCACCGGCGTCGCGCGCGGCGCCACGTGCACGTCGCCGATCTGCACGACGTGGCTGCGGATCTGCACCCCGACTGCCGCCAGGAACGCCTTGCACAGCGCACCGCCGGCCACGCGCGCCGCGGTCTCGCGGGCGCTCGCGCGCTCCAGCACGTTGCGCACGTCGCTGAAGCGGTACTTCTGCACGCCGACTAGATCGGCGTGACCCGGGCGCGGCAGATGGACCTCGGGGATCTCGGCCTCGACCGGCCACGGGTTCATCCGCTCTTCCCAGTTGGCGTAGTCGCGGTTGGGCACCTGGAGGGCGATCGGGCCGCCGAGCGTACGACCGTGCCGGACGCCGGCCGTGACGTTGGCGTGGTCCTTCTCGATCTTCATCCGCCCACCACGCCCATGGCCCAGCTGCCGCCGGGCCATGTCGCGATCGACCGACTCCTGGTCGAGCTCCAATCCCGCGGGCAGGCCCTCGACGATGGTCGTCAGGCCCGGCCCGTGAGATTCCCCTGCGGTGATCAAGTTCAGCGCCATGCGGCGCTGAAGTCTATGAGGCGGCCGCCGGCCGCCGCTGAGCGCCCTTCGGGTTCGCCTACGGCGCCGGGACGGTCAGGACCGTCGAGGTCTGCTGCACGGCCGTGCCATCGGCCGCGCCAGCGACCGTCGAGGGCACGTTGGCGACGTCGGGCGTTGTGGCCGGGTCCTTCTGGACCAGGAGGCCCAGGCTCTTGGAGAAGTCCCAGCTGGCCAGCACGGCCGGGTCGGTGGCCACGAGCTCGCGCAGCGTCTCGCGGCCGGCCTTGGACTCCCGTGCGTGGGCCTTGGCCGCACTCGCCTTGCTCGTCGCCTTGTACTTCTTAATGGACTTGAGGTCGAGCTGGTACTGGACCACGCCGGCGGTGCCGGACTGCAGGTCGAAGAACTCCGTGTCGCCGGCGCGCAGCACGATCTGCTGGCAGTCGTCATGCGACGGCTTGCAGCTGCCGTCGCCGTTGGGCTCGGCGTCGGCGTTGATCAAGAAGATTGCGGACTTCTGGTCGTCGGCCAGGCCGAGGTAGACGAAGAACGGGTTGTCCGACGACGGCAGCGGCGTGAGGCGCGCGACGTTGTCATAGCTCTTCATCGCGCCGACCTCGCCGAAGCTGAGCTTCACGCGGTAGGTGTCGACCGAGGTGCTCTCGGGCTTCTTGGTCGTCACCGGGGCTGTGGGCTGCGTCGGAGCCGTGCCGCCCGTTGCGCCGCTGGGCTCCGTCGAGCCGCCGCCCAGCGCGCCGATCGACGGCGCGGAAGGCGGGGTCGTGGACTTCGCGACAGCGAGCTTGACCGGCTTGGGCTGGTGGTGCTGGACGAACGGGTCGCGGATCTTCTTGCTGGCGGAGCGCTCGACCTTGCCGGCCGCCTGCTCCTCGAGGCTGATGACCTTGCCGCGAGCGATGTCGCGGTGGTTGGCCAGGCCGTTGGGCGCGGTCACGGCCGCCACGTCGGTCGCCGGCGAGCCGGTGCTCGACGAGCTGCCGCCGAGGACGATCGGCACCGCCACGAGGGCAGCGACCAGCGCAATGGCCACCGGCCACAGGCGCTTCTCGACGAGGTCATGCAGGACGTTCTTGAGGAAGATCATCGGTCACTCCCGATCAGGCTGGCGGTGGCCGTGGACGCGGTGCCCGTCGTCGGGGTCGCCGGCGTCGCACCGGCGGTCAGCCCCTCGTCGGCAGGCAGGAGGTAGGCGGTGACGGCGACGGTCGCGTCGACGTTGGGGAAGCCCTTGACGCCGGCCTTGAGGCCGACACCGTCGACCGTCAGCAGACGGCCCCGCACGTTGATGGTCTTGCCCTTCACCGCCGTCAGGCCGTCGATGGCCTTCAGGAAGCGCTGCAGGTTGGCGAACTTGCCGGTGAAGTTGAAGGAGAACGGCATCGTCGGGAAGCCCGCAGCGCCGACAAGTGCACCGGGCGGAAGCGCCGGCGCGACGGTCGCGACAGGCGTCGAGCTTGAGGCCGGCGTGCCGTTGGCCGAGGCGACGGCAGCGGCGGCGGGCGCAGCGGCAGCGGCAGCGGGACCGCCGGTGCTGGTCAGCTTGATGGAGCGGAAGTCCACGTGGTTGACCTTGGCGGTATGCGAGAGCTGGTAGACGAGCGACGGCACGTCGTCGTCGACCGGCACGGCCTTGCCCAGGCGGGCGACCGTCGCGTAGTCGGTGGAGTACTGCTTGCGGGCGGCATCGGCGCTGGCAGCGCTGGCCTCGGCGGCGTCAAGGCGCGTCTGCGCGACGGCCACCTGGGCCGCAACATCAGACGCTTCCTTGCGCTGGGGGCTGATCGCCAGGAACCAGAATCCACCCAGCAGGGCGAGGACTCCGACGACGATCAGGACGGTGCGGTCACGAGCGGTCACTTGCTGGTCACTCCCGTAACGGACGAAGCCGGGGTCGTAGTCGAGGCGGTGGCGGCCGGGGCGGTGGTGCTGCCCGGAGCCGACGACGTCGCCGAGGCCGTGGTCGCGCCCGGCGTGGCCGGAACCGCGGTGCCGTTGGACTCGAAGAAGACGTCGACGTTGAAGATGGGGAACTTGGCGTGCCCGCCGCGGCAGTCGCCGGAGCTGTTGGTCCCGGCATCGCTGACCGTCGTGGCGCCGTCGGTCGTTGACTCCTGGCCCTTGGTCGAGTCCTCCAGGCTGACGCGCTGGACGCCGTCGACCAGGCGCAGGCGCGCGATCAGCTTGGCAACCGAGGCCTGGCTGGTCGTGCAGCCCTGAAGCTGGATAGCCGGGACGTCGAGCGCGGAGCGCAAGGTGCCACCGCCGGTGCCGACGTTGACCGACGTCGAGGTCGTCGCCGTCAGCGTGGTCAGCCAGGCGTTCTCGGGCAGGACGCGGGAGACCTCGCGCAGGGCGTGGGCCCAGTCGAAGCGGCTGGCGGCGAGCTGGGAGACGGTCTCAACACGCTTGGCGCGGATCGAGGCGAACCTGGTGTAACTGGTCAGCGATGCGGACTTGGCCTCAGCCGCTGTGGCCTGCTGGGTGAGATCGGCCAGCGTCGCCTTCTTCTCGCTCACCGACTTGCCGGTGACGACATAGGACGCGGCGAGTACCACGATGAGAGCGAGCGCCCCCAACAGGATGTACGCGCCGCCGCCAGACTTGCCCGCGACGCCACTGGCGCCGCGCTGCTGGTCGGTCGGGATGAGGTTGACAGCCCTCATGCGTGCGGGGCCTCCTCGACGGCCAGCCCGGCCGCGATCGTGAGCAGGTGGGGATCCAGGTCGTCGGGCGTGCCGTCGACCACTCCGGAGACGACCGGCAGGCCGAGCTCGGCTGCCAGGGCGTCGTCGAAGCCGGGCACGGTGGCCGCGGCGCCGGTGAGCACCGCGCGCTGAACGCGCA
>CAWHID010000020.1:0-10508 GCA_963829185.1 uncultured Conexibacteraceae bacterium | reverse complement strand
CTTTGAGGCCGATCGGGTCCAGACCTCAAGCTCAAGTCGACCCTGAGCATCATTGAGGCTGCGGGAGCCACGAGCACCGCCCGTGCCGGTGGCGACGCCCCTGACCCTTCAGTACCGCCTCAGCCTGTGGCGCCCTCGAGGCCCAACGCCCCAGTAGGTGTGGAAGTTCGACCCCTAGGTGCGAGGTCGCTCGGCCGCCACGCCCGTTCTAAGGGCATGCGCTCCCGTCTGCTGCTCTCGCTCCTCACCGTTCTGGCTCTCGCCGCCGCCCATGTACCCATGGCCGGGGCCGCTGACACCAACGCGCCCAAGGGCGCGCGCCTGGACTGGCTGCCAACCGACGCATGGGTCATGTCCGGCTGGATGCCGTTCGATGAGTCCCGTCTCGACGCCGTGCTGAAGACCGACCACGACGAGCTGGTCTCGTGGCTGAACGACCGCCGGACGCTGATGGCGCTCGCGCGCAAGCACGGCGTCCGTGCCAGCACCGCGCGGCTGGCCCACACCCTCGTCGCGCCGCGCCTCGCACACGTGCGGCCTGCGATGCGGCCGGTGCTGGAGCGCCGCGCGCGCACGATGCTGACCCAGGCGCACCTCAGCCGCCACGTGATCTTCCACGTCTTCCACACGCCGGCGATCCCGCGCAACGCCCGCGCGATCTTCGGCCTCTCCCCCGCGCGCTTCCGGACGCTGCGCAATCGCGCGATGACGCCGCTGGCGATCGGCGCTCGTGGCGGCCGCAGCGCGGCGCATGTGCAGGGTGCGTTGTGGGCGCTGCTGGTCGCCCGCGCCGAGCGCGGCGTGCGTGTTGGGGCGATGAGCCGCACGGAGGCCGGTCATCTGCTCGCCGAGCAGAAGGCGCAGCTGCCGGTCTACGTAGCCCGGGCGTTCCGGACGCCCGAGCAGCAGGTGGCGTTTTTGTGCGGGGTGCGGTAGGGGGTGCTTCGTTGCGTGGTTGGCGCTCAGTGCAGGCGCTGTTCTTGGTACGCGGCGTGGTTTGTCGGCACCGAGGAGAGCGAGCGGGGTCGGCGCCTCGGAGCGCGGTGGGTCGTCCGCCGAGGCTTGCGGAGGCGTGGGCCCGTTTGCGGACGCACACGGGCCGGAAAGAGGCCCACCCGCTGGCGGCGACCGGCAGGCGACCGACGTGAGCCGACGTGGGCCCGTGAGCGGACGTGTGACGTCCGCAAACAGGCCCACCCTACCCCCGGGGGCGGTGGCGGACGACGAGCCGACGCCGCGAGGTGCCATTCCCGCTCGCTCTCCTCGGTGCCGACAGACCAACGCCGCGGACCACCAGCCCACGCCTGAGCCGAACGCCGATGACGCGTCGCGTCGCGTCGCGGCGCTGCGGCAGCGCCGACGCTACGAGGCGCGAGCGCCGAAGTCGCGCTGGAGCCACGGCTCCAACGCCAGCAGCGCCGCAACCGGCAGACCGACCACGTTGAGGTAGTCGCCCTCGATGCGGCTGACGAGCACCGCGCCACGACCCTGGATCGCGTACCCACCGGCGCGCCCCTCCCACTCGCGCGTCGACAAGTACCACTCGATCGTCGACTCGTCGAGCGTGCGGAAGGTCACCAAGGTGATCTCGGTGGCTTCCCGGACCGCGCCGTCTCGCACGAGCGCCAGGCCGCTGACGACCTCGTGCGTGCGCCCGGAGAGATGGCGCAGCGTCGTGCGCGCCGCCGCCTCGTCCGGCGGCTTGCCCCAGATGGTCGTGCCGGTGGCGACCAGCGTGTCGCAGCCGACCACCAACTCGCCGGCGCCGTCACCCGCCACTGCCAGCGCCTTGCGGCGCGCGTTCTCGGCCGCGACCGCGCGCGGCGCGCCCGCTTCCTCCTCAGCGACATCAGAGACCCGGACCTCGAAGTCGAGGCCCAGGTCACCGAGGATCGCGCGCCGCTGTGGCGAGCCACTGGCCAGGATGAGCGATGCTCGCCCAGAGGGCGAGATCGCTGGGCGGGAGCTCGCCTGGCGGCTCCCTCCCGCGGCTTCGGGCTCACTCAACGGCGTCGTCCTACAGCTCGGGGAACCAGATCCCGATCTCGCGCTCGGCGGACTCGTCGGAGTCCGAGCCGTGCACAAGGTTCTGGCCGACCTCGATCGCGAAGTCACCGCGGATCGAGCCGGTGTTGGCCTCCAGCGGGTTGGTGGCGCCGATCAGCTGCCGCGAGGCCTTGACGACGTCGTCACCCTCCAGCACCGCCGCAACCAGCGGCGCGCTCGTGATGAAGTCGACGAGCTCACCAAAGAACGGGCGCTCGGCGTGCTCGGCGTAATGGGTCTCGGCGGTCTCGCGCGGGGTCTGCACGAGCTTGAGGGCGGCGATCTTGAGGCCCTTGCGCTCGAAGCGCGCGAGGATCTCGCCGGTGAGGCCGCGCGCGAACGCGTCGGGCTTGACGAGGATGAGGGTCCGGGACAAGGTGGGATGGCTCCTTGAGAGATGTCGTCGACGAATGGGCGCGGGAACGAGCGCTCAGCGCGAGCTTCCCGCAAGGGAACGCGAGCCTCCGGGCGAGCGTTCCCCGGATCCTACGAACCCGGCTCGCTGACCGCCGCCTGCTCGATGTCGGCGGCGGCGGGACGCCGGCGGCGTCGCCGCGGCGGTGGCGTGACGCCCGGGATCTCGGCCTCGCAATAGGGGCAGATCTTCCAGGACGGATCGAGCGGCTTGGCGCAGGTGCCGCACGGGTCCTTGAGCTTGCGCAAGCAGTGCGGGCAGCGCAGGAAGTCGTCCTTGACCTCTTGATCGCAGTGCGGGCAGATCAGGAACCCGGCGCCGTGCAAGCGCGCCTCGGCGGCCTGCATCTCCAGCTCACGCTCGCGGACGTCATCCAGGAACTCCGGCGGCCGGACGATCATGTACACGATGGTCCCCACGAACGGGAACAGTGCGGCGATCGTCGCGCAGCCGACCAGCATCGGGTCCTCGATGCGCCGCCGCGCGTCGGCGAACGTGTAGTAGATCAACGCCACGTAGATGACGACGAGGAAGAGGACGAGCAGCTTGACGGCCGTGTTGAGGCCGGAGCTGTCGATCCCGAAGACCGCTTCGATCGGCATGTGCCGTCAAATCCTAGAGAAAGCGCCGGCCAAGGGCCGGGTTTCGACCGGCTGCTGCTGACCGAACAGCGCCTCGACCTCCTCCATCGCCTTCTCGACGCGCCCAAGCTCGGCGTTGAGCTCGGTCCGCCGGGCACGCAGCGTGGCGGCTTCCTCGCCGAGCCCGCGCGTGGCTGCTGAGGCGCGCAGCTCGCGCTGAAGGTCGTCGCGGCGCGCGCGGAGGCGGCCGACGGCGCCGCGGTCGAGCTCGTACACGCCGGCTTGCGTGCTTTTGCTCACCGCCGGCGAGCGGCTGAGCTGCGTCAGGAACGTGGCCAGCGGATCCTTACCCGCGACCGTGAAGCCTGCCTCGCGCAGCAAGGCGTACCACTCGCGGTAGTGCAGTGCCTCGGGACGGTCGGGTTGCGCAAGCAGGACCCGCACCGCCTCGCGGCGGATGTCGGGACCGCGCAGCACCGGCAGCGCGCGCTCTTCCTCGCCAGAGGTCGGTCCTGCCACGACTTCGCCCCTCTCGGGCTGAGGGCCACCGGCCCCAGGCCCGACGAGGCGGTCGAGCAGCGTCTGACGCTCGTCGACCTCCTCCAAGGAGCCTTCGATGCGCTGAAGCTCGGTGCGCAGGCTCTCGCGGGCGTTCAGCAGCTCACGCCGATGGCGGGCGAGCTGCTCGCGCTCGGCCTTGGCGGCCTTGAGCAGCCGGGGAGATGGGGTGGGCGTCGGGGGGACCATTGAAGCGACGAGGGTGGGTTCTACAGGTCACGAGCAGCGTGGCCTGTGGACAAGTCGCTCATATACGAGCATGCGTAGCAATTTGGGCCTGCGTAGCTGTGGACAACCGTGTGGGCAACCGCTGGAAGTCGCCGCAAAATGCAGCCCAAATGCCGCAGATCCACCGATGTGGACGGAATACGTGGCGCCGTGGGGCCTCGGCGAGGCGCAACGTTCCGTCCGGAGCGTCAGCCACAGTGACGCTACATCGATCTGCGTAGCTGCCAAAGGACCCTTCTATGCCCCGTCGCATCGCCAACCCTGACCCGGCCGCCCCGCCCAAGCGTCGCCGGACTCCCCGTCCGCTGCCACTGCTGGGCGCCGTGCCCGACGAGCGCACCGCCGAGGCCATGGACGACGAACGCGCCGCCGAGGAGCTCATCGCCGACCTGCTCGCGCTCCAAGAGGCAGGACTTATTGAGCCCGTCGAGGTAGACGGTGCTCTTCGCTATGCACCGACCGACCCCGATGACTAGAGAAACAGCCGGCCGAAGCCGTACCCGACCGCGAAGAAGATCAAGATCACCAGCGCGACGCTGACCGCAACGATCGCGATCATCACGCCCACGCGCGGGCCGTCATCCTCGTCTGTCACAAGGTGCTCCGAGCAGCGCCCGCTGGGCGCAGCAGGTCGGCGATGAGGTAGATGGAGCCGGTGGCTAGCGCGACGCCGTCGGGGCCGGCGAGGGTGCGGGCGCGCTCCAGCGCGGCGCGTGCCTCGCCGACGATCTCGACCGTGCCCGTGTAGCCGAGCTGGTGGCACAGCGAGGCGAGCGTCGCCGGAGGCAGGGCGCGCGGCGTCTGTGCGCGCGTGGTGACGACCGCGTCGCAAAGCGGCAGCAGCGTGCGCAGCATCCCGGTCGCGTCCTTGTCGTCGAGGACCGCCAGGCAGGCGACCAGGCGACGGCCGGCGACAAAGCCAGTCAGCGCCTCGGCCAGCGCGGTCAGGCCGCCGGGGTTGTGGGCGCCGTCCAGGACGGTATCCGGACGCTGCGCCACGACTTCGAAGCGCCCCGGCACCAGCGTGGAGGCCGCGGCGGCGCGCACGGCGGCACCGTCGAGCGCTCGGCCCTGCGTTGCCAGGAACGCGCGCGCGGCCTCGATCGCCAGCGTGAAGTTGCGTCGCTGGAACGGTCCGCGGGCCAGGATCTCCAACCCCGCCCCGGGGTCGGTGGGCGCGACCCGCAGCGTCGCGTGACGCTCGCGGGCGGTCCTCTCGGCCAGCGCCAGCGCGTCGGGATGGAGGTCGGTGCCGACGATCAGCGTCGCGTGCTCCTCGACGACGTCGAGCTTCTCGGTGGCGATGTCGGCAACCGTCGGACCAAGCCAGCGCGTGTGCTCCAGGCCGACGTTGGTGAGCACCGCCACCGACGACGGCAGCACGTTGGTGGCATCGAAACGCCCACCAAGCCCGGCCTCGACGACCGCCACGTCAACGTTTGCCCGCGCGAAGCAGTCGAGCGCAGCCGCTGTGAGCAGTTCGAACTGCGTGACGTGGTCGTCGCTGGGCGCGGTGCGATCGACCTTCTCGGCGGCGGCCGCCGCGCGCTGGATCGCGGCGGCGAATTCAGCGCCCGAGACGTCGGCGTCATCAATCCGCACGCGCTCGGCGAACGAGACGAGGTGCGGCGACAGGTAGGAGCCGACGCGCAGCCCGTGGCGGCGCACAATCGCGGCGGTCATCCGGACCGTCGAGGACTTGCCGTTGGTGCCCACGACGTGGATCGAGGCGAACTGCTCCTGGGGCGAGCCGAGCGCCGTGAGCAGGCGGCGCATCCGGTCCAGCCCAAAGCGCATGCCGAACAGCTCCAGCGAGAGCAGCAGCCGCTCGGCGTCCTCCAAGCGCATCGGCGCCATCGCTACAACGCTGCCAGCTCCGCCTTGAGCCGGTCGAGCTTCTCGCGCTCGGCGGCCACGACGGCGTCGGGGGCCTTGGCGACGAAGCCCTGGTTGCTCAGCTTGCCCTGGGCGCGCGCGATCTCGCCCTGCAGCGACTTGCGCGCGGCCTCGACCTTGGCGGCGGCCTCCCCTGGATGGACGCCCTCCAGCAGCTCGACCTGGCAGCCGCTGACCGGGATGACGGCCACGGGCGCGCGATCGTCGTCGGTCACGGGCGTCAGGCGCGCCAGGCGGGCGACGAGCGCGACAAGCTCGTCATCAAGGCCATCGCACCGCGCCGCCAGAAACGCGCCGGGCTTGACGCCGCTGGCATCGCGCCAGGAGCGCACGGCCTGCACGGTGGCAATGACGCGCTCCACCTCGCGCTCGGCGTCGAGGTCGCGTGGCGCCACCACGTCGCCCGCGACGTGTGCGGCCAGCAGGCCCTCGCCGCCGACGTGCGGCCACAGCTCCTCGGTGACGAACGGGATGATCGGATGGGCGAGCACGACGGTCTCGCGCAGCACGTGGAGGAGATGCGCGCTCAACTTGTCGTCGAACTCGCGGCCCTTGATCAGCTCCAGGTACCAATCGCACAACTCACCGTAGACGAAGTCATATAACCCGAGCGCGGCCTTGGAGAAGTCGAAGGCCTCCACGCGTGCGGCGAAGTCGGCGCGCGCGGCACCGAGGCGGCTGAGGATCCAGCGATCCTCAACCGTCTGCGGCAAAGCAGCGGGGGCGATCCCCTCCGCGGCGTTGGTGATCACGAACCGCGTGGCGTTGAAGAGCTTGTTGGCCAGCGCCTGGCCCTGGGCGACCTTCTCCTCGCTGAAGCGCACGTCCTGCGTGGAGGACATCGCCAGCAGGCCGAAGCGCACGCCGTCGGCGCCGTGGGCGTCGATCAAGTCCACCGGGTCGATGCCCGTACCCAAGGACTTTGACATCCGCCGGCCGTCGGGCGCCTGAATGACGGAATGGATGTAGACGTCGGAGAACGGGGTCTCCCCCGTGAGCTCGATCCCCATCATCACCATGCGAGCGACCCACAGAAACAGGATGTCGCGCGCCGTCGACAGCACGTCGGTCGGGTAGAAGGCCTTCAACTCCGGCGTCTCGTCGGGCCAACCGAGCGTCGCGAACGGCCACAGCGCCGAGCTAAACCACGTGTCGAGGACGTCGGGATCCTGCGTCCAGCCGTCACCCGCGGGCGGCGTCGCGCCGCAGTAGACCTCCTCGTCGCGGTACCAGACCGGGATCTGATGGCCCCACCACAGCTGGCGCGAGATGCACCACGGCCGGATGTTCTCCAGCCAGTCGACGTAGCGGCGCGATTGGGACTCGGGATGGATCCGCAGCTTGCCGTCCCGCACGGCGGCGATGGCCGGCGCGGCCAGCTCGTCCATCCTCATGAACCACTGCAGCGAGATCAGCGGCTCGATGCGCTGCCCGCTGCGATGGCTGAACGGGACGGTGTGGGTGTAGGGCTCCTTGGCCCGGATCGCACCGATCTCTTCAAGCGCGACAACAACAGCCGCTTGGGCTTCGGCGACCGGCAGCCCTTCGAACTGGGGTACGAGGTCGGTCATACGCCCGTCCTCGCCGATCGCGCTGAGCTCCGGCAGGCCATGGCGGCGGCCGATCTCGAAGTCGTTGGGATCGTGGCCCGGCGTGATCTTCAAACAGCCGGTGCCGAAGTCGGTCTTGACGTACTCGTCGGCGATGATTGGCAGCTCGCGACCGACCAGCGGCAGCGTCACGGTCTTGCCGACGAGGTCCTTGTAGCGCTCGTCGTCGGGATGGACCGCGACGGCAACGTCGGCCAGCATCGTCTCGGGCCGCACGGTGGCGACGACGACCTCGCCGCTGCCGTCGCTCAGCGGGTAGGCGATGTGAAAGAGCGTGTCGTCGGCCTCGCGCTCCTCGACCTCCAGGTCGCTGATCGCCGAGCCGGAGCCCGGGTCCCAGTTGACCATGTAGTTGTCGCGGTAGATCCAGCCCTTGTTATAGAGGTCGACGAAGACCTTCAACACGGCCTTGACGTAGCCCTCGTCGAGCGTGAAGCGCTCCTGCTCGTAGTCCAGCGAGGCGCCGAGGCGCTTGAACTGCTCGATGATCGTGCCGCCGAACTCCGCGCGCCACTCCCACGTCTTCTCGATGAACGCCGCGCGCCCGATCGCCTCGCGCGTCGTGCCCTCCCCGACCAAGCGCTTCTCGACCTGCGTCTGGGTCGCGATGCCAGCGTGGTCGGTGCCCAGGATCCACTTGGCACGGCGGCCCTGCTGGCGGGCGTGGCGGATCAGCGTGTCCTGGACCGAGCCGTTGAGCGCATGGCCCATGTGCAGCGCACCGGTGACGTTCGGCGGCGGGATCGCGATCGAGAAGTTCTCGGCCGGCGAGCCCTCCGGCTCGGGATGAAACAGCCCCGACTCCAGCCAGCGCGCGACGATGCGCGGCTCGACCTCGGAGGGCTCGAAGCGCTTGCGATCCTTCAGGCTCATGAAGCGTCGCAGTCTAGGGGCGCCCAGCCGACGAGGGACGCCGACAGCCTATGTGATCTTGCACGTTTGTCTGTGATCACGTACAGTTTCTTCGATGAGCGCTTCGAACGGACCGCGCGAATGGGATGCGGGCACCTATCACGCGGTGGCCACGCCACACCAGAGCTGGGGTGCCGAGATCCTCGACCGCCTGACGCTGCGCGGCGACGAGACGGTGCTCGACCTGGGCTGCGGCACCGGCCGCGTCAGCGCCCAGCTCCTGGAGCGGCTGGGGCCGGAGGGCCACGTCATCGGCATCGACGGCTCGGCCGCGATGGTCACCGAAGCCCAGCGCCAGCTCGGCGGCGACCGCGCGCGCTTCATCCAGCAGGACCTGCTGGAGCTGACCGTCGAGGAGGCCGCCGACGCCGCCGTCTCCAGCGCCACCTTCCACTGGATCGCCAACCACGACCGGCTCTTCGCGCGTGTCCGCGCGGCGCTGCAGGACGGCGCGCCGTTCGTCGCCCAGTGCGGCGGGCACGGCAACGTCGCGTCGATCGTCGCGGTCGTGCGCGACGTCGCCGCGCGCGAGCCGTTCGCCCAGACCTTCGCGGGGTGGGCGGGCCCATGGAACTTCGCCTCGCCCGAGGAAACCGTCCCCCGCCTGGAGCGCGCGGGCTTCGCCGTCGACCGCGTGTGGCTCAACGCGTCACCGCAGCGCCCGCCCCAGACGCGCGAGTTCCTGCGCACCGTCTCGCTCGGCTCTCACCTGCTCCGTTTGGCGCCCGAGCTGCACGAAGCGTTCCTCGACGCGGTCCTGGAGGGCCTCGGCCCCGACCCCATCCACGACTACGTGCGGCTGAACATCGTGGCGACCGCGCGCTGAACGCGCGCGCCGACCGCCGCTCAGTCGCGACGGTGGCGGTCGAGCAGGATCGCCACGACGATCGAGGTCGCCGTCGGCACCAGCGCGACGCCGAAGATCATGACGGCGGTCGCCACCAGGCGACCACCGGTCGTGCGCGGCGTGATGTCGCCATAGCCGACGGTCGACACGGTCTGGACCGCCCACCACCAGGCCTTGCCGTAGCCGGTGAAGGTCTCGGGTTCAACGAGGCGCTCAGCCAGCGCCGCAGCCAGCGTGAACATCGTCGTGACCGCGACGATCGCCGCCATCGCGCGCGGCAGCGTGATGCGCTCGGCGAAGCGCCCGCGCCGGCGGGCCCGTGCGCTCTCGGTGCCTGGCATGGTTGGCAGCGTCCTTGGACCCCGGGTGATGCACCCTCGCCCGCGCGAGGTGATCCCGTCACCCCCTCCGGGTGATGATCGGTCACCCCGCGCGAGCGCAGAGTCGGTCCATGCCCGCCGCCGCGACGCCCAAGCTCTCTGACGACGCGCTCGTCGAGATGCTCTCGCTGATGCGGGACGCCGACAGCGTGGAGCTCAAGCTGACGATCCCCGAGTCCGCCCAGCGCTCGGCCATCGAGGCGCTAGGCATGGATCCGCTCGGAGCCCAGGTGCGGCTCGTCTCGTTCTTCGACACGCCGGAGCTGGCGCTCGAGCGCCAGGGCGTGGTCGTGCGCGCGCGGCGTGTCGCGCAGAAGGGCGACGACTCGGTGGTCAAGCTGCGGCCGATCATCCCCGCCGAGCTCGCGCGCGGCGTGCGCGAGTCGCCGATGTGCATGGTCGAGGTCGACGCCGTGCCCGGCGGCTACGTCTGCTCGGCGTCGTTGAAGGGCGTGCCGAAGACGGCGGTGCAGGACGTCATCGGCGGCGGCGCTCCGCTGCGCAAGCTGTTCTCCAAGGAGCAGCGAACGTTCTTCGCCGACCACGCCCCGGACGGCGTCGGCTTCTCCGACCTCGTGCTCCTGGGCCCGATCTTCGTGGCCAAGCTCAAGGCGGCGCCGCCGGGCTTCGCGCGCAAGATGGTCGTCGAGCTGTGGCTCTATCCCGACGGCACGCGGATCCTCGAGCTGTCGACCAAGTGCGCGCCGTCAGAGGCCTTCCAGGTCGCTGCCGAGAGCCGCGCGTTCCTCGCCGAGCGCGGCATCAAGCCCGCCGGCGCCCAGACCACCAAGACCCGCAAGGCGCTTGAGTTCTTCTCCAAGCAGTTGCAGGACGGCCTGAAGCGCTAACGCCGGCTGGACCGCACGCCGCCGTGAAACGGCATCAGCTTGCGACCGGCGGTGATCAGATCGAGGCGGCGGACGAGACGCGCAAGCTCGGCGCGCTCGTTCTTGGTGAGGTGGTTCGGAAGGCCGTGGGACTTCTTGACGATCCGTGCCAGCTCGCGGCGGTCGCGATCGTCAAGGCGGCTCCAGT
>CAWHID010000019.1:0-24100 GCA_963829185.1 uncultured Conexibacteraceae bacterium | reverse complement strand
TTGCTCCATCAGGTAGCGCTGGATCCGCGTGGCGCGGCCGATCAGGACGATCAGCAGCCCGGTCGCGAAGGGATCCAGCGTGCCGCCGTGGCCGACCTTCGTCTTGCGCGGCAGCGTGCGCCGCACCCGGGCGACGATGTCAAACGACGTCGGCCCGGCCGGCTTGTCGACCAAGATCACACCATCGCCCGACAAGGACGCCTCCTAGGTGGATGACAGCGCCAACTGCGCCGCGATCTGCTCGCGCAGGAAGGCGACCAGTTCGTCGTCGCCGAGCTCGGTCGTAAACCCAGCGGCTTGGCGATGGCCGCCGCCGCCGCCCGCACGGGCGATGGCTGACACGTCGACCTCGCCGTCGGTCGAGCGCAGCGAGACCTTTTTGAGGATCCGCTCCGGATCGGCGCCGTCGATCTCGCGTGCCAGCGCCGCAACCTTCGTGTGCTCGACCGACCGCAGGTGGTCGATGATGCCCTCGGTGTAGCTGTCTTCGGCGCCAACGCGCTCGAAGTCCTCGCGCGTCAGCCGCGCGATCGTCAGCGCGCCGCCGTCGTGGCGCTCCACCCGCGCCAGCGCGCGACCGAGGAGCTCCAGCTTGGCGTAGGGCATGTCCTCGTAGAGCCGGCGGTAGATCGCGTGGGTGTCGACCCCGGCCTCGATCAACTCGGCGGCCATCACGTGCGACCGCGGGCCCGTGTTCTCGTACATGAACCGGCCGGTGTCGGTGACCAGGCCGACGTAGAGCGCCTCGGCCAGCTCCTGATCGGGCTCGACCTCCAGCGCGCGCATCAGGTCCCAGACGATCTCTGTCGTGCAGGCCGACTCCGGGTCCACGAGGTTGACCGTGCCGAAGCGCGTGTTGTCGTGGTGGTGGTCGATGTTGAGGATGTGGACGTCGGCGCCCTTGACGATCCCCAGCGGGTTGCGGTCGATGTTGCCGCAGTCGAGGTAGATGATCGTGCGCTGCGGCAGATCGGTCGGCGGGACCGTCGAGAGCCCTTGCAGGTCGAAGAAGCGGTACTCGTAGGGCAGCGGAAACTCGTCGGCGGCCATCAGCATGACCGAGTCCTTGCCAAGCGCGGTGAGGATGCGATGCATCGCCACCAGCGAGCCGAGCGCGTCGCCGTCGGGGTGCTCGTGGGTTACCAGGCAGAAGCCCTCACCCGTCCGGATCTCGCGCAGCACCTCCTCGCGCGCCGCGGTGGCGCCATTGCGATCCATCAGGCTCCGTCCTCCGTGACGTGCTCGATCAGGGCTTCCAGCTTGGCGGCCTTCTCTGCCGTGTCATCCAGCAGAAACTGCAGGGCCGGGGTGCGCTTCATCCGCAGCTCGCGGGCGATGCGAGTCTGGAGGATGCCGTGCGCGGACGCCAGCCCCTCCAGCGTCGCGGCCTTCTCTTCCTCGGTGCCGAACACGCTCACGAAGACCCGCGCTTGGCGCAAGTCAGCACTCGTTCGCACCTCGGTGACTGTCACAAAACCGACCCGGGGGTCCTTGAGATGTTGGTTGACGGCGTCGCCGAGCACCTCGCGGACGGCTTCGTCCACGCGGCGCATCCGCGCTCCTCCAGAGCTCATCCTAGACCCTCGGCATGGCGTCGAGCAGTCGGGACGGTGAGCAGGCCTTCATCGGCGCTCACCGCCCCGCCCGAAACTACGACGGCTGGAGCTGACGCTCCACCTGTCGTGTCTCGTAGACCTCAAGGACATCGCCCTCGCGGACGTCCTGGTACTTGTCGAGCACGATGCCGCACTCGTAGCCGGCAGCGACCTCACGCGCGTCCTCGTTGAAGCGGCGCAGCGTGTCGATGGTCGTCTCGGTGACGACCGTGCCGTCGCGGACCAACCGGACCTTCGCCCCGCGGCGGACGACGCCGTCGGTGACGTAGGAGCCGGCGATGGTGCCGATCTTGGATGCCTTGAACGTCTGGCGCACCTCGACGGTGCCGATCGTGTCCTCCACGATCTCCGGCGCAAGCAGGCCCGTCATGGCCGCACGCAGGTCGTCGAGCGCCGCGTAGATCACCGAGTAGTCGCGGATCTCCACGCCCTGGCGGTCGGCCAGCGCCGCGGCGTCGCCCACCGGGCGCACGTTGAAGCCGATGATGACGGCCTCCGATGCGGCGGCGAGCATGACGTCAGACTCGTTGATGCCACCGACGCCGCTGTGCAGCACGTCGACCCGCACCTCGTCCTGGGGCAGGCGGGCGATCTCGTCCTCGAGCGCCTCGACCGAACCGGCGACGTCGCCCTTGATGACGAGCGGCAACTCGGCGAGCTCCGCCTCGCGGGCACGGCGGAAGACGTCCTCGAAGGACACCTTGCGACCGGACCGGCGGGCCAGCGCCTCGGACTTCTCGCGCGTCTCGCGCTCGGCGGCCAGACGACGGGCTTCCTTGTCTGACTCGACGGCGCGGACATGCTCGCCGGCGTCAGGGACGCCGTCAAAGCCGAGAATCTCCACCGGATCGCCGGGGACCGCCTCAGTCACGCGCTCGCCGCGGTAGTCGATCATCGCGCGGACACGACCCGGCTCGGCGCCGGCCACGATCGACTCGCCGATGCGCAGCGTGCCGCGCTGGATCAGCACGGTGACGACCGGGCCGCGGCCCGGATCGAGCTTGGACTCGATGACGACACCCGACGCTTCAGCGGTCGGGTTGGCCTCAAGCTCCTCGAGCTCGGCGACGACCAGGATCGTGTCGAGCAGGTCCTCCAGGTTGGTGCCGGCCTTGGCCGAGACGTCGACGTACTCGGTCTCGCCACCCCACTCCGACGGCTGGAGGCCGAGCTGCGTGAGCTCGGTGCGCACCCGCGTCGGGTCCGCCCCCTCCTTGTCGATCTTGTTGACGGCGACGATGATCGGGACGTCGGCCGCGTTGGCGTGGTCGATGGCCTCGTTGGTCTGCGGGCGCGCGCCGTCGTCGGCGGCGACCACGATCACGGCGATGTCCGTCACCCGGGCGCCGCGAGCACGCATGGCGGTGAACGCCTGGTGACCCGGGGTGTCCAGGAAGGTGATGGTCTTGCCGTTGTGATGGACCTGGTAGGCGCCGATGTGCTGCGTGATGCCACCGGCCTCGCCGGCGGCGACCTCGGTCTTGCGGACCGCGTCCAGCAGCGACGTCTTGCCGTGGTCGACGTGGCCCATGATCGTCACGACCGGCGGGCGCTCGACGAGATCCTCGTCGGCGTCGTCGTACTCGATCTCGACATCGGCGTCGTCGCTCAGCGAGACAATCTCGATCGTCTTGTCGAGCGCGTCGGCGACGGCCTGGATCTGATCGTCGGCCAGCGACTTGGTGACCATCGCCAGCACGCCCATGGACATGAGCTGCTTGATGACGTCCGGGACCGGGACGCCGAGGTACTCGGCGACGTCCTTGACCGTCGAGCCGGAGTTAATCCGGACCGTGTCGATCCGCGTCAGCTGATCGGCGGCCAACATGTCCGGCGTGTCCGGCATCGGCGTGCGACGACGGCGACGACGGCGACGCGGCGGACGCTGCGGCGCAGGGCCGGGGCCCGCACCGGGACCGCGACGGGCGGCCTGGGAATCGATAACGACGCGGCGCTTGCCGGCGCCGGGGCCGCCCTCGCTGCGCATCCCGCCACGCGTGGGACGGCCGGCCTGGCCCGAGGGCTGGGACTGCGTCTCGTCGCGCTTGGGGCGCTTGGGCGGCTCGGGGACCGAGATGATCCGCGGACCGGCGCCGGGCTTGGGCGGCTCGACGTGCGGGACCAGCCCGGGCGTCTTGTCGTCCTTGCCCTTGGCGGTCGCGGCGCCCTTGGCGTCGGCGGGTGCCTCGGCCTCTGCCGCAGGTGCCTCAGCGGCTTCGGCGGCGGGCGCCTCGGCCTTGGGCGCGGCGATCTTGGGGCGGTTGGCCTGGGAGTCGACCGACGGTGCCGGGACCGAGATCTTCTTGCGGGCCTTCGGCTTGGCGGTCGGCGGAGCCTTCGCGGCCGGGGCCTCAGCGGGCGCGGCGGCCTGCGGAGCCTCGGGTGCGGGTGCGGCGGGGGCCGGCGCCGTCGTGGCCTCCGGGGCCTGCGGCGTGATCTCCTCGGGCGCGACCGGCTCGGGCGCCTGGACGTCGGGCGTCGCCGCCGCGGACTGCGGCGTCGTGCGGGCCTGGCCCGGGCCACTGCGACCCATCTGGCGGCGCGGATCGACCGGGAGGTCGTCGAGCACGGGACGGCGCGGGACCGGACGGGCAGGCTGCGGCGTGCCGCGGCCACCGCCGGTGGACTGGCCACCGCGGGCGGGAGCCTGGCCGGGACGCCCGGCGCCGCCGCCCTGCTGTGGCGCACGCGCGGGCTGGCCGCGACCGGCGGGAGCACCGCCGGCGCGCACGGGCTGGCCGCGACCGGCAGGCGGACGCACAGGCTGGCCACGCCCCTCGGGCGGACGCACGGGTGCGCCGCGGGTCGGTGGGGCAGCACTCGCGCGTGCCGGCTGGCCGCGGCCGGCGGGCGGCGCGGCGGAGGCCGGGGCCTCGCCCGGGGTCGCCGAGGCCGGCTCCGCGGGCGGAGCCTTCTCCGGCTCAGAAGATGCTGTGCCAGCGCCGTTGCCGGCAGCAGGCTTGTCGCCGCTCATCGCGCGCAGCGCGTCGCCCTCCTCCACGGAGGAGGATGCGGCCTTTACGTCAAGGCCCGCGGCCTGGAGCTTGTCGAGAACGTCCTTGCTGGACAGTCCCTGCTCCTTGGCGATCTCATGGATTCGCTTTTTTGCCATGCAGTCGTATCGATTCTACGAAGTCTTCGGAAATCTCCGCCGGTCCCCTCAGGGCACGGCTCACAGCGCGGCGCTTGACCGCCTGCTCGGCACACTCGGGGCTGCACACATAGGCGCCGCGCCCGGGCATCGTCGCCGCCGGGTCTACCTCGACCCGACCTGCCACCGCAACCAGGCGCAGCAGCTCGGACTTGGGACCGACGGTCCCACACCCGATGCAGCGTCGGTGCGGTACAGAGCTTACGACGCCGGCTCCCCGGCCTGGGTCTCGGGGTCTGCGTCCACCGCCCCGTCGGGCTCAGAGGCCTCCGGCGCGGGCTCGAGCCCGTTCTCTGAGGGCTCCTCCTCGACGAGCTCGGTCACCACCTCGGCGGCAGGCGCGAGATCGTCGTCGAACTCGCCCTCCTCCGGCTCGGCGTCCTCATCGACGACCACTTCCTCTTGGTCGCCGTAAAGCTCTTCTGCCCGGGTGACGATGTCGACGACGTCGTCCCACGTCTTGTCGGGATCGGCCAGGTCGGTGATCTCCTCGTCGCTGAGCGGCTCAAGGATCGCGACGGCGGCCGTGGTGAAGCGCGACAGCGCCTGGTGCTTGGGCAGGCCGCAGAACGGCGAGCCCGGCAGCGCCTCGTTCGGGCAGCGGCGACCGCGGACCGAGACGGCCTGGCAGCGGCCGCCGGTCTCCTCCTCGTACTCCTCGGAGGCGGTCGCCGTCGCGGCGAAGTCGGTCTCGGACTTGATGTCGATGCGCCAGCCGGTCAGGCGGGCGGCCAGACGCGCGTTCTGGCCCTCGCGGCCGATCGCCAGCGAGAGCTGGTCGTCGGGCACGATGACCGTCGCCTGCTTGGACTCGTCGTCGACGAGCACCTCGCGGACGCGGGCGGGCGACAGCGCCTTAGCGACGAACCGGGCGGGCTCGTCGTTGTAGGGGATGATGTCGATCTTCTCGCCGCGCAACTCGGAGACGACCATCCGGACGCGCGAGCCGCGCGGGCCGACGCAGGCGCCGACCGGGTCGACGCCATCGGCGTGGGAGACGACGGCGATCTTGGAGCGGTAGCCGGGCTCGCGAGCGACGTTGGCGATCTCCACCAGGCCGTCGGCGATCTCGGGGACCTCAAGCTCGAAGAGCTTCTTGATCAGCTCGCCGTCGCGGCGGCTGACGATGATCGAGGGGCCCTTCGTGGAGGGCGAGACCTCCTTGATCACGGCCTTGACGCGCTGGCCGTGGTCGTAGCGCTCGCCGTCAACCTGCTCGCTCTTGGGCAGCAGCGCCTCGACGCGATCGCGCAACTGCACGAGCGTGTAGCGGGAGTCCGACTGCTGGACGATGCCGGTGATCAGCTCACCGACACGGTCCTGGAACTCCTCGAACATCATGTCGCGCTCCGCCTCGCGGATGCGCTGCAAGATGACCTGTTTGGCGGTCTGCGCGGCGATGCGGCCGAAGTCCTCGGGCGTGTCGTCGATCTCCTCGATGCGATCCCGGTACTGCTCGAACTTCGCGGGGTCGATCTCGGGATCCTGCGGCTCGACCTTGTCGCCGGTCTCGGGGTCGATGTAGGACTCCTCGGCGATCGTCTCGCCGATCAGCTCGGCCTCGAGGTCCTTGGGGATGCGGTAGCGGATGACGACGAAGTCGCCGGTCTCGGGGTCGACCTCGACCCGCGCGTAGCGCGCGGCGCCGGGCAGCTTCTTGTACGCCGAGAGCAGCGCGTCCTCAAGCGCGGCCATGAGCTTCTCGGGTGAGATGCCCTTCTCGCGCGCAAGCGCGGTCATGGCTTCCAGGATGTCGCGGGACATGAGGCTCCTGCTCCTAGGACTCGACGAGGTTGGATCGGGAGATGGCGTCGTACGGGATGGCGACGATGCCCGTACCTGCGGCCACCGTCACCTCCGTCTCGGAAGCTCCCACGAGCTCGCCGGTGAACGATCTGCGGCCGTCGTGCTCGTCACGCGTGCGGACGCGTGCCCGACGACCGATAAAGCGCCGGAAGTGCTCCGGCTTGCTGAGGGGACGCTCCGGCCCCGGGGAAGAGACCGTGAGGCCGTACTCCTCCAAGAGCTCGGGCAGCGCGTGCGTGACGCGCTCGCACAGCTCGAGCGTGACGCCCTCGGGATGATCGATGAAGAGCTCCACGTCGCCGCCCTTCAGCTCCGCGAGCAGCACCTCGACCTCGGGCTCGCGCTCGGCAAGCTTGCTCTCGATTTCGGCCTGGATCGTCGCGCTCATCAACCCTCCCCTCAGAAAATGAAAGAGCGGGCTCACGCCCGCTCCCTGTACATCACCGGGGACTGCTCCCCGGCACGGAAGTTGTGATGCGAGAATAGCAGCGGGCGCTGGCTCAGGCAGCCTTCCGCCGAGCCTGGTCGCGATATTTCGCATAGTCCGCGCGCTCGGGCTGGAGGTTGGCCGCGAGCGCCAGCGGATGCAGTGCCTCGGCGTGCTGGCCGAGCTGCTGGAGGCAGCGTCCGAGGCAGAACAGCGCGTAGTCGTTGGTCGGCGCGTGCTCGACGACCGCCTCGAACTCCGCAGCCGCCTCGCTGAAGCGCTGAGCGAGAAAGAGGGCGCGGCCGTAAGCCTCACGGACGGAATCCTTGTCAGGGGCCAGCTCCCGGGCGCGCGCCAGCGGCACGGTCGCCGCGTGGTGGTCTCCGGCCTCCAGGAGCTCGGTGCCCTGACGAAACAGCTCGTAGGCGCCATGCTGATCCATGAGGCTCAAGTGTAGGACCGACGCCGACGCAGTCTCAACGCGTCCAACAGCTCCGCGAACCGTGGCGGGAGCGCCCACAACGCCCGGATCCGCCCGCCCATGCCCAGGCCCGCGGCGAGCTCGCGGCGCAGCGCGCGGCGCTGGTGCGGGCTCGGCGCCGGGCCGCCGGCGCCGTAGCGCGCGACCCGCAGCGAGGCGACATACGCCGCCGCCCCATCGCTGCCGGCCAGCGTCCGCTCGATCTTGGCCAAGGTGAGATCCGGCACGATGGGGCGACCCGAGCGGCGCAGCGCGAGGCGCAGCTCCTCGAGCTCGGGATCGCCGCCGCGGGCCAGCCGCCGCCGGCGCGCCACCGTCATCGCGCTGGCACCAGCAACCAGCGTCAGCGCTACGGCGCCGAGCCCCAGCCAGATCCCGAGGGCGAGGCCGTCGTCAGCGCTGGTCGCCACGGCGCCTCCGGCCTGCGGATCTGACAGACGGTCGCCCGCAGGCGTCGAGCGGTCCTGTGACGGCTGCGTCCTCGACGTCACCGACACGGTGTCGGTCTGCTGCGAGCGCGCCGGGGAGTCGCCGGGCGTCGGGTCGAAGGTCACCCAGCCAATCTTCGGGAAGTACACCTCGACCCAACTGTGGGCATCCAGGTCGCGGACGACGTGGGTGGCGCCGTCGCGTGAGCCGGGCGAGAAGCCCGCTACCACCCGCGCGGGCACGCCGCCCATCCGCAGCAGCAGCGCGGTCGCGCCGGCGAAGTGCTGGCAGTAGCCCGCGCGGTCGCGAAACAGGAAGGCGTCGAGCGGCGCGAGCCTGCCCGGCGACGGCGGCGACTCGGTATAGCGCGCGTCGCGCTGGACGCGGGCGACCACCTTGCGCACGAAGTCATAGGGGTCGGTCGTCGCGCGGCGCAGCTGCTGGGCCAGGGCGTACTCGCGGGCATAGGGCGAGTCGGCTAGCGCTTGGGCCGGCTCGATGAACGAGAAGCCGCTGGACGCGCGCGCCACGCTGGCGGAATCGCTCCCCCACGGCGCGAAGTGCACCTGGACGGTCCCGAGCCCCGGTTGCGCCGGCAGCCGCATGGCGAGCTGGCGGATCACGTAGTAGGGGTAGTCCACGCCGGCGCTCTGCATCTCGACCGTGCTCGGCGTCGGCACGTAGACGAGCGCGTCGTAGGAGTCGCCGCGGCGCAGCGGCTTGCCGCTGGTCTGGAAGGTCCCCGGCGTCGCCTGCGCGACGCCCTTGCTGGAGTGATCGACGAGCGTCGTCGTGCCCGCCCCCAGGAACTGGCGACTCTTGAGGCCTTTGACAGAGACGTGGATCGACTGCGTCCAGTTCGGATGGCGCGGTGAGAACTGGGTGTCCTCGCCATCGCTGAGCACGCCCTTGTCCTGACGCCACTCGCGACCGTCGAAGTCCTCCAAGTTGGCCGTCTTGAGGTACAGCTCGCCGCGGGCGCGCACGCGGGCGATCTCCGAGCCGTCGCGCGGCCAGTTCAGCGGGCCGTAGCTGTGGTTCCAGGCAAAGGTGCTGGTCCTGCCGCCCTGCAGCGCCTCGGCCAGCGCCTCGTAGTCAACCCAGGGCTTCGGCGAGTCCAGGTGCGGGGCAAGGAGCGCCGCGCCGAGCACGGCGACGACGCCGATCGTGGCCGCGACCGGCGCCTCGCGGTCGCTGAGTCGCTCGCCCCAGAGCATCGCGCCGAGCAGCAGCGTGAAGAGGATGCCGTCGAGGTACGGGTGCGCCGGGCGATGCTCGATGATCGCCACGACGTACAGCACACCGAGGCAGAGCGCGGCCGTCACCGTCTGCGGCCGTGGCGCGAGCGCGAGGATCGCCCCGGCCACCAGCAGCAGGCCGCCACCGGCGACCAGCACGGCGCGCACCCACGCGTCGGCGCCGCGATAGGGCATCCGCAGGTCGGGAAGCGCGACGACTGCGTTGCCGAGGTTGAGGCTCAGCGTGTCCCAGCGATCAGGACGCAGGTACCAAAGCGGCACGCCCGCCACCAGCAGGATCAGCGCGAGCGCCACGAGCACGATCGCCGCCAGCGCCGCGACGCGCCGCGCCCGCGTGGTGAGCGCCTCCAGCGCGGCCGAGGCCACGACGCCGGCGGCGATGGCGATCAGAAACAGGCCGAGCAGGTCGCCGCCCGCGCCCGGTCGCACGATGCCCGCCCAGTGCATGCCGCCAAAGAGCCCGAGCGCGGCGAACGTCACGAGCCGCAGCGTCCAGGCCGCTGGCCGCCCAGCGGCCGCGCCGGCCGGCATCGAGCTTCGCGCAGCGGGGATGGCGGTCATGCGACGGCCGCGCCGCGGCGCGCCTCCGACAGCTCGTAGCCCGTGCACCCGGCCACGATGAAGGCCGCACGGCGGCCCGCGATCGGCGCCGGCACGACGAGCACGCGGCCACCACCAGGCGCGTGGGCGAGCGCGCGCGGCGGCCGCGTCAGCCTCCGCGCGGCCACGTAGATGATCGGCCCGTGGCGGGCGGTCAAACCGGAGACCGGCGGCGCCGCGCTGCCGTCGACGAGCGCGAGGCGCGCGTGCAGGTGCGCCCAGCCGCCGAGGCCGGGATCCAGCGCGACCGGCCGCCGATCGCCGGGGATCAGCAGCGCGCATCCGCCCGCGTGCGCGAGATGGACCGCCAGCGAGGCCGCGGCCCGCACTGCCGCGTCGAGCTCCTCCTCGGCGGCGGCTGCCCGCGGATCGAGGACGACGAGCGGCCGCGTGTCGCTGTCGGCGCGCAGCCGGCGCTCCAGCAGCTCGCCGCCCTTGGCCAGCGACGGCCAGTACATCCGCGACGCCGACGTGCCCTCGCGCGCCGGGCGCAGGCCATCGAGCTCGATCTCGGCCGCGACCGACGAGCGCCGGCCGAGCTGGAGCGATCCGGAACCCTCACCGCCCGAGTCGGGAGCCCTGACCGGCTCGATCCGCGGAAGGATCAGCACCTCGTCGGTGCCAACCGCCATCCCGCGCACCAAGCGCACCATCAACCCAAAGGGGTCGCGCACCACGACGCGCGGCGGCGCGAGCTGCTTGCGACCGCGGCGAGCGAAGCGCACATCGATGCGCACGCGGGTGAGCCGCCGCCCGGTGGCCAGCGGCGCCGGCACCGGCAGCAGCGGATCAAGCACGGCGCCGGTGGGTAACGGCCGCGGCGAGGTCACCCGAATCGCGACCGGCACCGCCTCGTCCTCCAGCGCGCGGGTCACGCCGACCAGGCGGGTCGCCCGGATGCCGCGCGCGCCCGCGCTCACCCACACGGCGGCGCCGAGCGCAAGGGCGAGGAACGCACCGCCGGCGACATACAGCGGCTCGGCGTCGAGCAGCCCGGCACAGAGGAGCAGCAGCAGGCCGAGGGCGCCGGTGCGGAGGAGCGGGCGAGC
The DNA here is from genome assembly GCA_963829185.1 of uncultured Conexibacteraceae bacterium. Taxonomy (GTDB): domain Bacteria; phylum Actinomycetota; class Thermoleophilia; order Solirubrobacterales; family Solirubrobacteraceae; genus Baekduia. The sequence goes on along the minus strand of CAWHID010000019.1, from coordinate 13,282 downwards.
GGTCTCCTCCATGACGAACCTCTACAACGCCGGCGTCGCCGCCAGGGCGTCGGCGACGACCTGCTCCGGGGTCGCGTCCAGCGCCTCCGGCGCGAGGACGATGCGATGGGCGAGCACGACGCGGGCCAGCGCCTGGACATCGTCGGGCAGCGCGTGGTCGCGGCCTTGCAGCAGCGCGCGCGCCTTGGCGGCGCGCAGCAGCATCAGGCCGGCGCGTGGGCTCGCGCCCAGCTCGGTGCGCGCGTCGTCGCGGGTGCGATGCAGCAGCGCGACGACGTAGGCGCGCAGGCGGTCCGAGGCAACCACGCGCGTTGCGATGTCGATCGCCTCCAGCACGTCGGCGGCGGTGGCGACGGGCTCCATCTTGTCGACGCGGTCGCCGCCCTCGTGGGCGCGGAGCATGTCGACCTCGGCGGCCGGTGTCGGGTAGCCGAGCGACAGCCGCGCCATGAAGCGGTCGACCTGCGCCTCGGGCAGCGGGTAGGTCCCCTCGAACTCGACGGGGTTCTGGGTGGCCAGCACGACGAACGGCCGCGCCAGCTCGTGGGAGTGGACGTCAACGGTGACGCGCCGCTCCTGCATGCACTCCAGCAGGCCCGACTGCGTCTTAGGCGAGGCACGGTTGACCTCGTCGACAAGCACGACGTTGGCAAAGATCGGCCCGGGCCGGAACTCGAAGCGGTCCTCGCGCTGGTTGAAGACATTGGTGCCAACGACGTCGGCAGGCAGCAGATCGGCGGTGCACTGCACGCGCTGGAAGCCAAGGTCGGTCACGCGCGCGAACGCACGCGCCAGCGTGGTCTTGCCGACGCCGGGCAGATCCTCGATCAGGACGTGGCCCTCGGCGAGGATGCAGACCAGCAGGTCCTCCAGCACCTCCTGGCGGACCTCGACGACATCGTGAACCGCCTCGGCAATCCGCCGGGCCAGCAGCCCGGCGCGGGCGACCTCGGATCCGTCGAGGTGGCCCTCGGTACTCATGTCAGGTGCCCGCCTTGGCCTGGGCCGCTCGGAGGCGGTCGATCGTGGCGAGGATCGCGCGCGCGATCTCGGCCTTGGTCCCGCGCGGCACCGGCTCGTCGCCGGCTGCAGTGACGAGCGTGACCTCGTTGTCGACCGTGTCAAAGCCAATGCCGGGCTGGGAGACGTCGTTGACCACCACCGCATCCAACCCCTTGCGGACCAGCTTGTCACGGCCGTACTCCACCGCGCCCGCGCCATGTTCGGCGGCGAAGCCGACGAGCGTCTGCTCGGGGCGACGGCTGGCGGCCAGTCCAGAGAGCACATCCTCGGTACGTTCGAGCACCAGCTCAAGCTCATCGCGGCCCGTCTTCTTGACCTTGCCCTCGATGGCGCTCGCCGGGCGGAAGTCCGCGACGGCCGCTGCCATGACCAGCACGTCGGCAGCGGGGAACTCGGCGATCGCGGCGTCGCGCAGCTGGGCCGCGGTCTCGACCTCGACGTAGCGCACGCGCGGGTGGTGCGCCAACGTCACGTTCGCGGCGATCACCGTCACCTCGGCGCCGAGCGCGGCCGCCTCTTCGGCCACGGCGAAGCCCATGCGGCCAGAAGAGCGGTTGCCGACGTAGCGCACCGCATCGATCGGCTCGCGCGTGCCGCCGGCGGTGACCAGGACCCTCAGCCCATCCCACGGGCGAGCTCCCGCAGGGACCACAGCTTCGAACGCCGCAACGAGATCGGTGACCTCGGCCAGCCGCCCCGTCCCCCACTCGCTCTTGGTCGCCAGCGCGCCCGTTCCCGGCTCGATGACGATCACGCCACGCTCGCGCAACAGCGCGAGGTTGGCCTGTGTGGCCGGGTGCTCCCACATGTGGTTGTTCATCGCGGGCGCGACGAGCAGCGGGCAGGACGCGGCGAGTGCCGCGCTGGTCAGGAGGTTGTCGGCCTGACCGTGGGCGAGCTTGGCGATCGTGTTGGCCGACGCGGGCGCGATCAGGTACGCGTCGGCATTGCGGACCAGCTCGAGATGGCTGGCCGGATCGTGCTCGGGCGGCGCCTGATCGGGGAACGCGCCCCGTGCAGGATCGCGCTCGAACTCATCGGTCAGCACCGGGGCGCCCGTCAGCGCCGCGAAGGAGGCGGCGCCGACAAAGCGCTGAGCTGTCGGCGTCTGGATCGCGCGGACGGCATGCCCGGCCTTGGTGGCCAGGCGCACGACCTCCAGCGCCTTGTAGGCGGCGATGCCCCCGCTGACCCCGAGGAGCAGGCGCGCCACAATCGACTCCTAGCGGTACTGGTACTTGATCTTGCCCGCTGCGACTTCCTCGAGCGCGATCGTGAGGTAGTTCTTGCTGACGGTCTCGACCATCGGCGGCGGGAACTCGTCGAACGTCCCCTCACCCAAGTTGTGGTAGTACGAGTTGATCTGTCGCGCGCGCTTGGCGGCGACGAGGACCGACGCGTAATTGGAGTCGACGTGGTCGAGCAACTTGTCGATGCGGGGGCTGATCACGGGTCCAGTGTACCCCGCACGATCGCCTCCAGCTGATCGACGGCCGCATCGAGCCGATCGTTGACCACGACGTGCTTGAACTCACCTGCGGCGGAGAGCTCCTCACCAGCGACGTTGAGACGGCGCTCGACCTGCTCGGGAGTGTCGGTGCCGCGCCCTACGAGACGGTCGCGCAGCGCGTCGTCGCTCGGCGGGCGGATGAAGATCTGCGTGGCGTCGGGCAGCGTCTCGCGCACCTGGCGCGCGCCCTGGACCTCGATCTCCAGCAGCACGGGACGGCCGCCCGAGGTGTGGCGGTCGAGCTCCTCGCGCAGCGTGCCGTAGCGACGGCCGGAGTACTCGGCCCACTCGACGAAGTCGCCTGCCGCGACGTGCCGGGCGAACTCCTCATCGGAGATGAAGTGGTAGTGCTCGCCCTGGGTCTCCCCCGGCCGCGCCTGACGCGTGGTGGCCGAGACGCTCAGCGCGAGCTCGGGCACACGCTCGCGCAGCAGGCGGATGAGCGTGCCCTTGCCGACCCCGGAGGGGCCGGTGATCACAAATACGCCAGGCATTGTGCCTCGCGCGAGTGCGCGTTACTTGCGGAGCATGCCGACGAGCTCGGCACGCTGACGATCCGACAGGCCGCCGATCGTCTTGGATGGCGAGATCCGGCAGGTCTGCAGGATCTTATTGGCCTTCACCCGCCCGTACTTCGGGACCGCGAGGAGCATGTCGAAGACCTTGGCGGTCTCCAGGAACTCGGGCGGCTCTAGCAGCAGTTTGTGGATCGACACTCGACCGGCCTTCAGATCGCGCTTGAGCTGCGCGCGACGGGTGCGGATGACGTTGGCCTTTTGCAGGGCGTCCATCCGCTGGTTGAGGCTGCGTTCGGGTGCCGCCGTGTGCTTGATGGGCGTGTTGGCGGCCGTCGACATCGGGCGCCGATACTACACACCAACGGGCCTCCAGCAAGGCGCGATCGGGCAATTCGGCTGGACCTCGACCTGAGCTAGACCCTTCTTCACCCTGGTTGACGGTGCCGACGGGTTTTGCAGGCACTTTCTTACCCCGTTTGACTGTGCGGTCACCCGGCCGACCGTCCAGCGGCCCGGTGTTTGCGGCATTCCACCCGAACAGGTGGGCAATGGCGGCATAGATCGGCCCCGAGTGCCCGACGTCCGCGCTCCGACACGCCACTCAGCAATCGTCCGCGGCGCGGTTCGAACCCGCTTCGCGAAGGTGGCGCGCGAGACCTCGTTGGACGCGCGACGGCCACAGCGGACCGCCGTAGACGAAGGCCGTGTAGGCCTGCACGAGGGTCGCTCCGGCGGCCAGCCGCTCGGCGACATCGCGGGCGCTCTGGACCCCGCCGACCGACACGATCACCAACTCGTCGCCGAGCCGTGCGCGCAGACGTCGCAGCACCGCGAGCGAGCGGTCGGCCAGCGGCGCGCCGGAGAGCCCGCCGGCGCCCGCGTCGGCCACCGCGTCGGCGGCGCTGCGCAAGCCGTCGCGCGAGATGGTGGTGTTGGTCGCGACGATGCCGTCCAGGCCACTGCGCAACGCGAGGTCGGCGACCGCGTCGACGTCCTCGTCGGCGAGGTCGGGCGCGATCTTGACCAGCAGCGGGACGGAACGGCCGGCGGCCGCCAGGCCCTCGCGCGTCGCCGCGATCAGCGGCTCCAGCTGCGCCACCGCCTGCAAGTCGCGCAGCCCTGGCGTATTGGGCGAGCTGACGTTGATGACGAGGTAGTCGGCGTGCGCAGCCAGCGTCTGCGCGCTGGCGCGGTAGTCGGCGGCGGCGTCATCGGCGAGCTTTGTCTTGCCGATGTTCACGCCCACCACGACGCCGGGATCGCGAGCGCGAGCCAGGCGCGCCGCGGCCGCCTGCGCACCGGCGTTGTTGAAGCCCATGCGGTTGACCAGCGCGCGGTCGGCGGGCAGGCGGAACATCCGCGGGCGCGGGTTGCCGGGCTGGGGCAGTGCGGTGATCGTCCCGATCTCCACGAAGCCGAAGCCGAGCGCCGTGAGCGCGTCGACGTGCGCGGCCTCCTTGTCAAAGCCGGCCGCGAGGCCCAGCGGGCTGGGCAGCTCGAGGCCCAGCGCGCGCACGCGCAGTGCCGGGTCACGCGGCGCCAGTGCGCGCCGCACCAGCCGCCGCGCCCAGCGCGGGCCAAGCACGACGTCCAGCGTCCGGGTCCCGAGCCGATGGGCGGTCTCGGCGTCCAGGCGCCGCAGGACCAGCCCGAAGAGCAGCCGCCAGATCAGGAGGCGTTCGGGTGGGTGGACGTGGACAACGTCTCCAAGCGGGCCGCGTGCAGCTCCTGCAGCGAGATCACCTCAACCACGCCCTGGCGCTCAGAGGAGATCGCGCGCGCGGCGCTCAGCCCGGCGCTCAACGTCGTCAAGCACGGGATGCCCGCCGCGACCGCGGCGCGTCGAATCTCCCAGCCGTCGGTGCGCGCGCCCGAGCCCGTCGGCGTGTTGACCACCATGTCGACGTCGCCGCGCTCGATCCAGTCGACGACGTTGTTGCCCGCCGGCCCCTCGTTGATCTTGTCAAGGACAGTTGCGGGCACGCCCCAGCGCTGGATCGCCTCCGCGGTCCCGCGCGTGGCGACGATCCGGAAGCCGAGGTCGTGGAGGATCTGAGCGACCGCGCCAGCCGACGGCTTGTCGGTGTCGGTCACCGTGATGAAGGCCGTGCCCTCCGTTGGCAGCGCGGAGCCGGCCGCGGCCTGGGCCTTGGCAAACGCGCTGGGGAAGTCGCGCGCGACGCCCATGACCTCGCCGGTCGAGCGCATCTCCGGGCCAAGGACGGCATCGGAGCCCTCGAAGCGATCGAACGGCAGGACCGCTTCCTTGACGCTGACGTGGTCCAGCGGCGCGTCTTCGGCGGGGAGGTCGAGATCGGCGAGCTTCTCGCCGAGCATCAGCCGACAGGCCATCTTGGCCAGCGGCACGCCGATCGCCTTGGAGACGAACGGCACCGTCCGCGACGCCCGCGGGTTGGCCTCGATCACGTAGAGCTCGCCGGCGTGGACGGCGTACTGCACGTTGCAGAGGCCGACGACGCCGAGGCCGAGCGCGATGCCGCGCGTCGCCGCGCGGATCTGGTCGAGCATGTCGGGGCCGAGCGAATGCGGCGGCAGCACGCAGGCGCTGTCACCGGAGTGGATCCCCGCCTCCTCGACATGCTGCATGATGCCGCCGACCCAGACCGATTCCCCGTCACACAGCGCGTCGACGTCGACCTCGATCGCGTTCTCCAGGAAGCGGTCGAGGAAGATGTCGCGCCCGTCGCGAGCGTGGCGCGTCAGGTAGTCGGCGAGGCCGTCGCGCGAGTAGACGATCTCCATCGCCCGCCCGCCGAGGACGTAGCTCGGGCGCACGAGCAGCGGATAGCCGACGGTGTCCCCCGCGTCCAGCGCGCCCTCGATCGTCGCGGCGGTGGCGTAGGGCGGCGCCTTGAAGCCGAGGCGGTCGAGCAGCTCACCGAACCGGCCGCGCTCTTCGGCAAGGTCGATCGAGTCGACGCTCGTTCCGAGGATGGTGACACCGGCCTGTTGCAGGCCATGCGCCAGCCGTAGCGGGGTCTGACCTCCGAACTGGACGATGACGCCGACCGGCTTCTCGATCGCGATGACGCCGAGCACGTCCTCCAGCGTCAGCGGCTCGAAGTACAGCCGGTCCGACGTGTCGTAGTCGGTGGAGACGGTCTCGGGGTTGCAGTTGATCATCACCGCGTCGCGGCCGCTCTCGCGGACGGTCATCGCGGCGTGCACGCAGCAGTAGTCGAACTCGATGCCCTGGCCGATGCGGTTGGGCCCGGCACCGAGGATGACCACCGAGTCGTTGTCGCCGCGGCGGACCTCGTCGGCGGCCTGGCGCTCCCAGCCCGAGTAGAAGTACGGCGTCTCGGCGGCGAACTCCGCCGCGCAGGTGTCGACGGCCTTGTAGGTCCGGACGCCGTCAAACGGCGCGTCGGGATCGAGCGCCACGGCCTGCAGCTCGCGCAGGAACCACGGGTCGATGAACGTCTTGGTGTGGATCTCCTCGATCGTGGCCTCCTTGCGGAAGGCTGCGAGGATGACGTCGAAGCGATCGGAGGTCGGGCGCTCGAGCATGTCCAACAGCGTTGCGGCGTCGAGCGCGTCGAGACGCGGCGGCGAGTCCAGCTCGCGCGAGCGCATGGCCTTCAGGAACGCCTGGGAGAAGGTGCGGCCGATCGCCATCGCCTCGCCGACGGACTTCATGTGCGTCGACAGCTCGGCGTTGGCGCCGCTGAACTTCTCGAAGGCAAAGCGCGGCCACTTGACGACCACGTAGTCGATCGTCGGCTCGAAGCTCGCCGGCGTCACCCGCGTGATGTCGTTGGGGATCTCCTCCAGCGAGTAGCCGACGGCCAGCCGCGCGGCGATCTTGGCGATCGGGAAGCCGGTGGCCTTGGAGGCCAGGGCGCTCGACCGCGACACGCGCGGGTTCATCTCGATGACGAGGATCTCCTCGGTCGACGGATTCACCGCGAACTGCACGTTGGAGCCGCCGGTCTCGACGCCGACCGCGCGGATGCAGGCCATCGCCTGGTCGCGCAGCTTGTTGTACAAGCGATCGGTCAGCGTCTGCTGCGGTGCGACCGTGACGCTGTCGCCGGTGTGCACGCCCATCGGGTCGAGGTTCTCGATCGAGCAGACGATCACGACGTTGTCGTTGTGGTCGCGCATGACCTCCAACTCGAACTCGCCCCAGCCGATCACCGACTGGTCGATCAGCACCTGGGTGATCGGCGAGGCGGCGAGGCCGCGCGAGACGATCGTGCGGTACTCCTCCTCGGTGCGGGCGATGCCGCCGCCGCGGCCACCGAGCGTGAAGGCCGGGCGCACGATCGCGGGCAGACCGATGCGCTCGCGCGCCGCCTCGGCCTCCTCGGCCGTCGTTGCGATCGCGTTGGCCGGCATCTTCAGCCCGGCCTTGGCCATCGCCTGCTGGAAGAGCTCGCGATCCTCGGCGGTGTTGATCGCGTCGTAGTTGGCCCCGATCAGCTCGACGCCGAACTTCTCCAGCGTGCCGTCCTCGTGCAGCGCCTTGGCGAGGTTGAGTGCGGTCTGGCCGCCGAGCGTCGGCAGCAGCGCGTCGGGGCGCTCCTTCTCGATGACCTGGGCGACCGGGCCGGGCAGCAGCGGCTCGACATAGGTCGCGTCGGCGAACTCCGGGTCGGTCATGATCGTCGCCGGGTTGGAGTTGACCAGGACGATCTCGTAGCCCTCCTCGCGCAGGACCTTGCAGGCCTGCACGCCGGAGTAGTCGAACTCGGCGGCCTGGCCGATGACGATCGGGCCCGAGCCGAGGATCAGGATCTTGTGGATGTCGTTACGGCGAGGCATGGATCAGGCAGCGCTCCGGACGGCGTTCAGGAAGCGGTCGAACTGGTACAGGGCATCGTTGGGGCCGGGGCCGGCCTCGGGGTGGTACTGGACCGTCGCACCGTTGACCTCCAACAACTCCAAGCCCTCCACCGTGCGGTCATAGAGGTTGACGTGGGTGAGCGCGGCCTCGCCGAAGTCGGTCTGCCAGCGCACCGGCTCATCGGCCTCAACGCGGCCGGTCCCGTCCGGCGCCTGGACCGCGAAGCCGTGATTCTGGGCGGTGATCTCGATCTTGCCCGTGCGCAAGTCCTTGACCGGATGGTTGCCGCCGCGATGGCCGAAGGGCAGCTTGTAGGTCTCCAGCCCAACGGCCTGGCAGAGCAGCTGGTGGCCGAGACAGATGCCCCAGACCGGGCGCTTGCCGACGAGGTTGCGGACGGTATCGACGACGTAGCCGAGCGCCGCTGGGTCGCCGGGGCCGTTGGCGAGGAAGAACGCGTCGGCGTCGGTGGCCAGCAGCTCCTCGGCGGTCACCGTGCAGGGGTGCAGCGTGACCTCGGCCCCGCGCTCGACGAGGTTGCGCACGATCGAGGACTTGATCCCCGTGTCGATCGCGTGGATCTTGGTGGCGCCGCCGAAGCCCAGGGTGTGGGCCTGCTGAGGGGTCACGACGCGGGCGAAGTCGGCGCCGACCATCGACGGCTCGGCGGCGATCAGCTCACGCGCCTCGCTCTCGGAGATTTCGCCGGTGAAGACGCCGCCGCGCATCGCGCCCGCATCACGGATGTGGCGAACCAGCGCGCGCGTGTCGACGCCCGTGATCGCCGGGATGCCGCAGTCGATCAGCCAGTCACACCAGCCGCGCTCGGCCTCCGGCGCGTCCTCGCGGTTGACGGCCTCGCGCATGATCGCCGCGCGCGCCCAGACGGCGTCTGACTCCATCGCGCTCTGCGCGACGCCGTAGTTACCGATGTGCGGGTAGGTGAAGGTGATGAGCTGGCCGGCGAAGGACGGGTCGGTCATCGACTCCTGGTAGCCGGACATGCCGGTGGTGAAGACGACCTCGCCGGTCGCGTGGCCGTCTGCGCCGACGGAGATGCCGTCAAAACGCGTGCCATCCTCGAGCAACACGTAGGCATTGGACTGCTGCATCTAGATGATCACCTTCTGAACGGCCTTGAACTCAGGGGTGCCGGCGCGCTCGCAGAGCTCGAGCAGCGCGGCTTCGACGGTGGTCAGGGTCGCGCCGGCGCGGTCCAGCCGCGTCAGCCCCACCTCGCGGTCGTGCGCGTGGCGCGAGCCGACGGCGTCGGTGACGACCTGCACGGTGACGCCGCGGTCGAGCAGATCGAGCGCGGTCTGCATGACGCAAACGTGGGCCTCGATGCCGCAGAGCAGCACCTGATTGCGCCCCGCGAGGTTGAAGCCGTCGGCGCGGACCGCGCTGAAGACGGACTTCTCGACGAGCGTGGCGTCGCCCTCGCCCAGCCCGACCTCGGCCGCGGTGTGCTGCAAGCCCTTGGGGTACTGCTCGGTCGCAATGATCGGGACGTCGAGGATCTTCGCGCCCTCGACCAGGCGCCCGCAGGCGGCGGCGACGTCGGCGAACGTGTCGTAGGAGCGGAAGCCGTCCTGGACGTCGACGACGACCAGCGCCGCGCGGCGGCGGTCATAGAGGCGGGTGGAGTTGCTCTGCGCGCTCATCGCACTGCTCCGATGACGCTGGACCCGTTCGTTGTCCGGCAATTGGTAGTCATCGGACGACCTCCAGTTGGCGGGCGCGGAACGCGAGCGTTCCGGCCGCGATGGTCAACAGCACCTTGCCGCGCAGGGTCTGGCCGTCAAAGCAGCAGTTGGCCGAGCGTGACTCGTAGCCACCATCGCCCACCACCCACTCGCGATCGAGGTCGACCAGCGTGAGGTTGGCCGGCGCGCCGGGCGTGATCTGCGGCGTCGGCAGGTCAAACAGCGCGGCGCCATCGGTGAGGCGACGCAGGAGCAGCTCCAGCGTCAGCACCCCGGGCAAGACCAAGTTGGTGTAGATCGCCGCGAACGATGTCTCCAGCCCCGTGGTCCCCATCGGCGCCTGCTCGAACGGGACTTCCTTCTCGTCGCGCGCGTGAGGCGCATGGTCGGTCGCGATGCAGTCGATCACGCCGGACTTCAGGCCCTCGATCAGCGCGTGGCGATCGTCCTCGGTCCGCAGCGGCGGGTTCATCTTCATCCGCGTATCGAGCGTGCGGACCGCGTCGTGGGTGAGGCAGAGATGATGCGGCGAGGCCTCGCCGGTGATCTGCACTCCGCGCTGCTTGGCGTCAGCCAGCGCCAGGACGGACTCGCGCGCGCTCAGGTGCTGGATGTGGATCCGGCCGCCCTCATATCCGGCGATCAGCGCGTCGCGCGCGACCATCGTGGATTCGCTGATCGACGGGATGCCGGTGACGCCGAGCTGCGCGCTGACGTCGCCCTCGTGCATCGCACCCTTGCCGCTCAGCGTCGGGTCTTCCTCGTGCAGGGCGATGACGCCGCCACAGAGACGCTGGTACTGGAGTGCCTTGCGCAGCATGCCGGCGCTGACGACCGGGCGGCCGTCGTCGGTGAAGCCCGCGGCGCCCTCCTCGCGCAGCTCGGCCATCTCGGTCAGCTCGGTGCCGTTCATGCCGCGCGTGACGGCCGGCAGGAAGCCGACGGGGATGCGCGCATCGCGGGCGGCGGCGTCGCGGACCGAGCGCAGCAGCGGTCCGGAGTCGAGCACCGGGTCGGTGTTGGGCATCGCCAGCAGCGCACAGAAGCCGCCGGCGGCGCCGGAGCGGGTGCCGGTCTCCAGGTCCTCCTTGTGCTCCTGGCCGGGGGTGCGCAGGTGGACGTGCGGGTCGACGAAGGCCGGGAAGAGATGGCGGCCGGCGGCCTCGACGGTCTCGGCTTGGTCGGGCGCAACGATGCTGCCCGCCGGGCCGATCTCCGCGATCTCACCGTCGCGCACGAGCACGTCGCGCGTCTCGTCGATCCCGGCGCGCGGGTCGACCACGTGAGCCTCGCGAATCAGGACGTCGACCGAGGGTGCAGAGTTGTGCACCAACAACGGGGCGGCCATCAGGCGGGGACTCCTTCGGGGGACCGTGTCGTGCTCGGCACATGGGCGAGCACTTCGTAGAGGACGGCCATCCGGACGACGACGCCCGCCGCGACCTGGGCGGTGATGACGGCCTGGGGCGAGTCGACGACCTCGGCGCTCAGCTCCACTCCGCGGTTGACGGGCCCGGGGTGCATCAGCACCTGCTTGGGTCCGAGGCGGCGGCCGTTGACCTGGTACCAGTGGGCGTACTCGCGGATCGACGGGATCCAACTCTCGTCCATGCGCTCGTTCTGCATCCGCAGCGCGTAGACGACGTCGGCCTGGCCGAGGTCATCGAGCGTGTAGCGGACCTCGCAGCCCATCGCCTCGATCCCGCGCGGGATCAGCGTCGGCGGGCCGGCGAGCGTGACCTTGGCGCCCATCTTCTGGAAGGCCATGATGTCGCTGCGCGCGACGCGGCTGTGCAGGACGTCGCCGACGATCCAGATGTTGAGGCCGTCGAGGCCGCCGAGCCGCTGGCGCAGCGTGTGCACGTCCAGCAGCGCCTGGGTCGGATGCTCGTGCTTGCCGTCGCCGGCGTTGATGATCGAGGCGGGCGTCCAGCCGGAGACCAGCTCGGCGGCGCCGGCCCACGGCGTGCGGATGACGATCGCGTCGGGCTTGTGGGCGCCGAGGGTCAACACGGTGTCCTTGAGCGACTCGCCCTTCTCGACAGATGAGCCGGAGGCGCTGAAGTTCACGACGTCAGCGCTGAGGCGCTTGGCGGCCAGCTCGAAGGGGCTGCGCGTTCGGGTCGAGGGCTGGTCGAAGAGGTTCAGGACCGTGCGGCCGCGGAGCGCCGGGACCTTCTTGATCTCGCGGTCGGCGACCTCCGCGAACGAGGCGGCGCGGTCGCAGATCCGCTCGATGTCTGCGCGCTCAAGATGTTCGACCGAGATGAGGTGTCTCGGGCGGCGACCTCCGACAGCTCGGCGATGCGGACCTCGTCGACCCCGTCGAGCTCCTCGACGTCCACGTGACGCGCTCGGCGCGCGAGGTCGGCAGGTTCTTCCGACGTAGTCGGGGCGGATCGGCAGCTCGCGGTGGCCGCGATCAGCCAGCACGGCGAGCTGCACCCGGGCGGGGCGTCCGTCGCTGAACAGCGCCTCGATGGCGCTGCGCACGGTGCGCCCGGTAAAGAGGACGTCGTCGACCAGGACGACCGTGCGGCCGTCGAGCTGGAAGCCGATGTGGGTGGCGTCGACGGTCGGCTGCTCTGCGCGGCGCCCGACGTCGTCTCGATAGAAGGCGATGTCGAGGTCGCCGATCGGCACTTCGCGCTCCAGCAGGTCGCCGAGCAGGGCGTGGATGCGGCGGGCGAGGATCGCGCCGCGGCGGTGGATGCCGACGATCGCCAGATTGTCGCCCCCATCCGCCCCGTCGTTGCGCTCGACGATCTCGTGCGCGATGCGGACGAGGGTGCGGCGCATGTCGTCCTCGTCGAGGACGACCTTCTCGTGGTCCATGGTGTTCCGTCCTTCCTGGCCTCACGGGACCGGGTTAAGGGTCGGTGCTGGATCCAACCTAGCAGCGCGCGCGGGCGTAGAGTCTCTCATGAGCGACCAGGACCGCGCACGCGCGACGTGGGCCGCCGGGGACTTCCCGGCGTGGCGCGGAGACGATCCCGGGCGTCGGCCCGGCGCTTGTCGCGGCGGCGGGGATCCGGACCGGCGACCGCGTGCTGGACGTCGGGCCGGGTCGGGCGCGACGTCGATCCCGGCGGCGCGGGCGGGCGGCGACGTGGTCGCTTCGGACCTCACGCCGGAGCTGCTCGCCGCGGCGGGGCGGCGGCGCGCGAGCGGGCGTCGCGCTGGAGTGGGTCGAGGCCGACGCGCAGGCGCTGCCGTTCGACGACGGGGCGTTCGACGTGGTGCTGTCGTGTTCGGAGCGATGTTCGCGCCGGACCACGGCGGGTGGCGTCGGAGTTGGTCCGGGTCGCGCGGCCGGGCGCGACGATCGCGATGGCCAACTGGCGGCCGGGTGGCTGGGTGGCGGAGATGTTCATGACGCAGGCGGCGTTCCTGCCCCCGCCGCCGCCCGGTCTCAGCCGCCGATCCTGGGGCGTCGAGGCGCACGTGCGGGCGCTGTTCGGGGATCGGGTCGCGGCGCTGACGTTTAGCGCATCCAGGTGCTCGACGCGTTCGCCGGTCCGCGGGAGCTGGTCGACTTCTACAAGTTGAACTTCGGGCCGACGATCATGGCGTTCCGGGCGCTGGCGGACGACCCGGCGCGCGCGGAGCTGGACGCGGCGCTGCTTGCGTTCGCAGGCGCACGAACCTCGCGGGGCCGGGCGGGCGGCGCGCGCTACGAGTTGGAGTACGTCTTGGTGGTCGCCCGGCGGGCCTG
>CAWHID010000018.1:0-34694 GCA_963829185.1 uncultured Conexibacteraceae bacterium | reverse complement strand
GGTCTTCGAGGGCGACGAGGAGCTGGGCCTCGGTCCTGACGAGGAGGCGATCGCGGTCTGGGAGAAGATCGGCGTGCCGCGCGAGCGCATCGTCCTGTGCCCGCGCTCGGAGAACTTCTGGCAGGCGGGGGAGACCGGCCCGTGCGGGCCGTGCTCGGAGCTGTACTACGACCGCGGCCTGGAGTGGGGGACCGAAGACGACCTGCCGGGCGGCGAGAACGAGCGCTTCCTGGAGTACTGGAACCTCGTCTTCATGCAGTACAACCAGGATCCCGTCGGGACCCTGACGCCGCTGCCCAAACAGAACATCGACACCGGCCTTGGTCTCAACCGCATGGCCTTGATCCAGCAGGGCGTCGACTCGATCTTCGACACCGACCAATTCATCCCGTTGATGGAGCTGGGCCGCTCGTTGGCCACCAACGAAATCGACGAGCGCGCCCTGCGCATCCTCGCCGACCACTCGCGCGGCATGACCTTCATGATCGCCGACGGCGTCGTGCCCTCCAACGAGGACCGCGGCTACGTCCTGCGCCGCCTGATGCGCCGCGCGATCGCCCAAGGCCATCGCCTTGGCTTCGAGGGCGAGTTCTTGCCCAAGTACGTCGACGTCGTGATGGAGACGATGGGCGCCGCGTATCCCGAGCTTGGGCGCGAGCGCGACGCGATCCTGCGCTGGGTCACCGCCGAGGAGCAGGGCTTCGGCCGCACGCTGGAGACCGGGCTGGCGATGCTCGACGAGCTGCTCGCCCGCGGCGAGGTCAGCGGCGAGGACGCCTTCAAGCTCCACGACACCTTCGGCTTCCCGATCGACCTCACGGTCGAGATCGCCGGCTGAGCGCGAGGTCCCGGTCGACATCGCGGACTTCGACGCGCGCATGGAGGCGCAGCGCCTGCGCTCCTCGGCGGGCGCCGGCACCCAAGAGCGCGTCGGGGCTAAGCAGGAGGTCATCCGCCAGCTGTCGCAGGAGCCGACGGCGTTCACGGGCTACGAGCACCTGGAGGAGCGCACGACGGTCGCGGGAGTTCTGGAGCAAGGCGGGCGCACGTTCGTAAAGCTGGCGAGCTCGCCGTTCTACGCCCAGGGCGGCGGGCAGGTCTCCGATGTGGGCACGATCGAGTGCGAGGACGGCGACTGCCGCGCGACGGTCAACGAGGTGCTGCGCTCCGGCGAGGACCAAGCCGTTGTCTTGGAGGTCGAGACCGGCACGCTGAAGGCCGGCGAGAAGGTCGTCGCGCGCGTCGACCGCCCCACCCGTCAGGCCACGCAGGCCAACCACACCGCCACGCACTTGCTGCACGCGGCGCTGCGCGAGGCGCTGGGCACGCACGTCCGCCAGGCTGGCTCCTACGTCGGGCCCGACAAGCTGCGCTTCGACTTCACCCACGGGACGCGCCTGTCGCCCGAAGAGGTCAAGCAAGTCGAAGACCGCGTCAACGGCTGGATTCTGGCCAACGACCCCGTGCGCCCGATCACGACGACGCTCAAGGAGGCCCAGGAGCTGGGGGCGATGGCGCTCTTCGGCGAGAAGTACGGCGACGTCGTGCGGATGGTGCAGATCGGCGGCGGCGAGTACTCCCGCGAGCTCTGCGGCGGCACGCACGTGCGCTCGACAGCCGAGATCGGCGTCTTTCGGATCGTCAGCGAGGGGTCCAGCGCGTCCAACGTGCGCCGCATCGAGGCGGTCACCGGCCCCGAGGCCGTGACGCTGCTGCGCTCCCACGACGCGCTGATCCGCGAGGCCGCGGGCGAGCTGCGTACCTCGCCCGAGCAAGTGCCGGCGAAGGTTGCCGACCTCCAGCAGCAGCTCAAGGCCGCGGCCAAGGCGCACTCGTTCGGCTCCAACGGCGCCGTCGACGTCGACGCGCTCGCCGCACAGGCCGCCGAGCTGTCGGGTGTCAAGGTGCTGACCGCCGCGGTGGCGGTCGGCGACGCCAAGACGCTGCTTGACGCGACCGACCGCGTCAAGAACGCGCTCGGCGACGCGGCGATCGTCCTCGGGGCGGTGACCGACGGCAAGGTCGCGCTGATCGCCTCGGTCGCGCCGTCGCTCGTGGCGCGCGGGATCAAGGCCGGCGAGCTGGTCAAGGTCGCCGCGCAGGTCGTCGGCGGTGGCGGTGGCGGGCGCGACACGATGGCCCAGGCCGGCGGGCGCGACCCCGAGAAGCTCGACGACGCCCTCGCCGCGGCGCGCGCCCATATCGAGAGCGCCTTGGCTTCATGAGACACCGTCCGCGGCTGATGATTCTCTAGCCTCATGCGCGTGCTGGCGCTGGACTACGGCTCGGCCCGCTGCGGCGTGGCCGTGAGCGACCCTACGGGGACGCTCGCGACGCCCATCGAGCACATCGAGCGACCAGGGACCCGCAAGGGCCTCGTGCGCGTCGCCGACCTCGCTCGCGAGCGCGAGGTCGCGCGGATCGTCGTCGGCCTGCCGCTCGGGCTCTCGGGTCGCGACACCGACCAGACGCGTGAGACGCGCGAATGGGCCGACCGTCTGCGCGAGCGCGTCAAGCCGATTCCCGTCGAGCTCTACGACGAGCGCTTCACGACCGCGATCGCGGCGAGATCCGGCGACACACGCACCAGCGAGGACTCGCGGGCGGCCGCCGTGCTGTTGGAGGACTGGCTGGCGCTGCACGGAGGGGAGCTGACGTGACGCCGTTGTTCGGAGGCAAGCAGGGCGATGGGGGCCAGGCCGACCGCGCTCGCAGCGCCGCCGAGCGTGAGGCGGCACGGCTGGAGCGCGAGCGTCGCCGGGCTGAGCGCGAGGGGCGCACGCCGCCGCCGGCGCCGGAGCCGTTCGCGCCCGAACCCGAACCCGAGCCCGTGCCCGTGCCCGAGCCCGAGCCCGAGCCCGTGGCGTTCCAGCCCGAACCGGCTGCCTGGGAGCCCGAGCCCGAGCCCGAGCCCGAACCCGAGCCCGTGGCGTTCGAGCCCGTCGCCGAGCCCGCCTGGGCGCCGGAGCCCGAGCCAGTCACCGTCCCGCCCGAGCCCTTCGAGCACGAGCACGAGACCGAGCTGCACCCCCACGTCGAGGCGCCGGCGGGCGTCAAGCGCGTCTCCGCGCCCTCGGTCGGCGACCTGCCGCAGGTTGGCGGCCCGCGGCCCACGCCGCCCGGTCCCGTCCGTGGTCCGGCCGGCCAACGCACGCGCCGCCGCGACCGTCCTGCCAGCGTCCCGCGCCAGCGCGGCCTTCCGCGCTCCCGGCGCGGCGCCCGCCGGTTCGTCTTGCTGCTCGTCTTGCTGCTGGCCGCTGCGGCCGCGTGGTTCGCCTACCGCGTCGCGCAGCCCGGCCACGACGCCGGTGACGCCAAGCGGCCGATCGCCGTCGTGATCGCTCCCGGGTCTACCGCCGGCGAGATCGCCGACGAGCTCGCCGACCAGGGCGTCATCGACTCCGCGTTCTTCTTCAACATCCGCTCACGGCTCTCAGGTAAGCGCGGGGACCTCAAGGCCGGGCGCTTCACGCTGCAGCGCGACATGAGCTACGCCGCCGCGCTGGACGCGCTGACGCAGAACCCCGCCGCGGCGCCGACGGTCAAGGTCACGATCCCCGAGGGCCTCTCGATCGCAGAGACCGCGGCGGTCGTCCGCCAGACCGCGCTGGACGGCAGCTACCTGAAGGCCGCGACCCGCAACCCGCGCGAGATCAAGGGCTTCAAGAGCTACGACGTGCCGCGTGGCACCCACTCGCTGGAGGGCTTCCTCTTCCCGGCGACCTATGAGCTCAAGCGCAAGTCGACCGCGCGCAACCTCGTCACCCAGCAGCTGGCGACCTTCAAGCGCATCTTCGACCCGCTGAACCGCAAGGCCGCCCACCGCAAGAACCTCAGCGACTACGACGTGCTGATCATCGCTTCGATGATCGAGCGCGAGGCGCAGGTCGCCAAGGACCGCCGCTTGATCTCGGCCGTCGTCTACAACCGTCTCAAGCAGCACATCCCGCTGGGCATCGATGCCACGCTGCGCTACCGCCTCGACAACTGGTTGCGGCCGCTCAAGCAGTCCGAGCTGGAGCGGGACTCGGCCTTCAACACGCGCACGCGCCAAGGCCTGCCGCCGACCCCGATCGGCAGCCCGGGCCTCGCGTCGATCAAGGCGGCGCTGAACCCGGCCAAGGTCAACCACCTGTTCTACGTCGTCAAGCCCTGCGGCAACGGCGCGCATGCCTTCTCTGCGACCGACGCTCAGTTCACCAAGGACGTCCAGGCCTACAACCGCAAGCGTGCACAGCTCGGCGGCAAGGACCCGTCGCACTGCTAGGACGCAGATGAAACGCCTCGGCGTCCTGGGCTGGCCGGTGTCGCACAGCCGCTCGCCGCGGATGCACAACGCCGCGCTCGCCCGGCTCGGCCTCAAGGACTGGCACTACCAGCGGCTGCCGGTCCCACCCGAGGTTTTCGAGGAGACCGTGCGGGCGCTGCCCGCCGCGGGCTTCGTCGGCGCCAACGTCACGATCCCGCACAAGGAGGCGGCGCTTGCGCTCGCCGACGAGGCCACCGACGCCGCTCGCGCGATCGGCGCGGCCAACACGCTGAGCTTTGCCGCCGATGGCGCGATCGCGGTGGCCAACACCGACGCGCCCGGCTTCCTGGCCACGCTGGCCGACATCGACCGTGACCCCGCCGGCCAGACGGCGCTCGTGCTCGGCGCCGGCGGCTCGGCGCGCGCGGTCGCCTACGCGCTGCGCGCGGCGGGCGCGGCACGCGTCGCGGTCTGGAACCGATCGGCCGACCGGGCGGTCGCGCTGGCCGCCGACCTCGGCGTCGACGCCGTTACTCGGCCGATCGCGGCCGACCTGTTGGTCAACTGCACGAGTGTCGGGCTGGCGGACGGGAACTTCAAGGATCTGCCGGTCGACGCCGATGCGCTGGGCACATACGCAACCGTGGCGGACCTGGTCTACCGGGCCGGCGGCACCGAGCTGATCGCAGCAGCGAGCAGTCGAGGATGCGCGGTGGTCGATGGCCTTGAGGTCCTCGTCCGCCAAGGTGCGTTGAGCTTTCAGGTCTGGACCGGCCTGGAGGCGCCTGTTGACGTGATGCGAGACAGCGCTCGCGCAACGTTCCCCGACTCCCATGACCCCGGAACCAGCGACTCACCTGACCGCCGTGCCGCCGATCCCCGGCGCCTCGGTCGATGACGTCGCCACCGTCGCACCACCGTCGGTCGCGGCGCCCGCGGCGCCTGCGGCCCCCGCGGCGTCCAACGAACGTCCAGCCGATTGGAACGGCATCACGCCGCCCCGTCGCACCGGTGGCGGCAGCGCCCGCTTCCTGACCGACGTCATCGTCGAGCTCGGCTTCGTCGACCGTCCGCGTGTCGAGCAGGCCGTCGAGGCGGCGCGCGCCACCGGCACGACGCCGGAGGCCGTCCTGCTCGATCAGGGCGCGCTGTCGATGGAGAACCACGCTCGTGCGGTCGCCGAGCGCCACGGCCTCGATCACCTCGACCTGTCGGTGTTCCACGTCGACATGTCGGCGGCCAATCTGATCGCCCCGCAGGCGGCCAAGCGCTACGAGGCCGTGCCGGTCGGCTTCGCCGGCGAGCGCGGTCTGCTGATCGCGATGGCCGACCCGGCCAACGTCCTGGCCGTCGATGACATCGCGCTGATGACCGGCTACGAGGTCCGCGTCGCGGTCGCCTCACGCGAGGACATCGCGACGCTGATCTCCCGCCAGTCGCGCTTGGAGCACGTCGCAGCCACGGCCGAGATCGACCTCAGCAGCGACGAAGAGGGCATCGGCGAGATCGTCGACCTGCGCGAGTCGGCCGACGACGCGCCGGTCATCAAGCTCGTCAACCAGATCATCGCCCAGGCCGCCGAGCAGGGCACCTCGGACATCCACTTCGAGCCCGAAGACGGCTCGATGCGCGTCCGCTTCCGCATCGACGGCGTCCTGGTCGAAACGATGACGGTGCCGCGGCGGATGGTCTCGGGCGTCGTGTCGCGCCTGAAGATCATGAGCGACCTCGACATCGCCGAGCGTCGCCTGCCGCAGGACGGTCGCGTCGGCCTCAGCCTCGACGGCCGCCACATCGACCTGCGCGTGGTGACGCTGCCGTCGGTGCACGGCGAGAACATCGTCATCCGCATCCTGGACAAGTCCAACGTTCAGTTTGACTTCGAGAAGCTCGGCATGGGCGAAGAGGACGCGGCGCGCTTCCAGAAGGCGTTCCACCAGGCCTACGGCGCCGTGCTCGTCACGGGTCCGACCGGCTCGGGCAAGTCCACGTCCTTGTACGCGGCGGTCGGCGAGCTCAACACGCCCGAGAAGAACATCATCACGATCGAGGACCCGGTCGAGTACCAGCTCGAAGGTGTCACCCAGGTCCAGGTCAACAAGAAGGCGGGCCTGACCTTCGCCAACGGCCTGCGCGCGATGATGCGCGCCGACCCCGACATCATCATGGTCGGCGAGATCCGCGATGCCGAGACGGCCAAGATCGCGATCGAGGCTGCGCTGACCGGCCACCTCGTGCTCTCCACGCTGCACACCAACGACGCGCCGACGTCGATCACGCGCCTGGTCGAGATGGGCATCGAGCCGTTCTTGGTGGCCTCGGCCGTCGACTGCGTGATCGCTCAGCGCCTGTGCCGCACGCTCTGCTCGCACTGCAAGGAGCGCACGATCCTCTCGGCGGCGGTCCTGCAGGACCATGGCTTCCGCTCGGCGGTCGACATCGAGGCCTACGACCCCAAGGGCTGCTCGCGCTGCGGTGGCTCGGGCTACAAGGGCCGGATCGGCCTCTACGAGGTCATGACGATCACCGACGAGATCCGCCGTCTGGCGATCGAGCGCGCGCCAGCCGACCGCATCGCCGAGGTGGCGATGCGTGACGGCATGCGACGCCTGCGTGATGACGGGTTGGAGAAGGTCCGCCAGGGCCGGACCTCGATCGCCGAGGTGGCGCGAGTTACCGGCACCGGCTGAGCGCGCTCAGCGCGACCGCACGTACGCCGTCTTGATCGTCGTGAAGAACTGGCGCGCGGCCTTGCCCTGCTCGCGGGCGGTGTTGCTGGAGCCCTTGAGGCCGCCGAACGGGACGTGCGGCTCGACGCCCGCGGTCTCGCGGTTGACGTGGACCATGCCCGACCGGCTGTGGCGGATGAAGTGCATCGCCTTGGCCAGGTCGCTCGTGTGGATCGCCGAGGACAGGCCGAACTCGGTGTCGTTGGCGGCGGTGAGCGCGGCGTCGAAGTCGTCGACCTCCTCGACGACCAGCACGGGCCCGAAGATCTCCTCGTGCACCAGCGCGCTGTCGGGCGCGACGGCGCCCAGGACGGTCGGAGCGACAAAGCACCCCTCCTGCTCGTCGAGGCTGCCCGCGATCACCTCGACCTGCTCGTCGGCGGCCAGCTTGAGGTAGCCGCGCACCGTGTCGCGCTGCTCAGGCGAGGCCAGCGGCCCGACGTCGGTGTCCTCGGAGAACGGGTCGGCCACGCGCAGCGCCGCGACGCGCTCGCGCAGCAGCTCGCGAAACTGCGGTGCGACAGCACGCTCGACGTAGACCCGGCTCGTCGCCGTGCAGCGCTGCCCGGTTGACAGCATCGCGCCGTTGACGACCTGGGTTGCGGCGTCCTCGAGGTCAGCGTCGGCGAGCACGACCGCCGGGTTTTTACCGCCCAACTCGAGCTGGACGCGCACGTTGCGGTCGGCGACTGCCTGGCGCAGACGGTTGCCGACGCCGCCGGACCCGGTGAAGGTGAGCGCCGCCAGCCGGGCGTCGCCCGTCAGGGCGGGGGACAGCTCGCGTCCGCGACCGGTCACGAGGTTGAGCACGCCAGCGGGCAGGCCGGCGTTGGCGAGCGTCTCGGCGAGCAGGACGGCGCTGCCCGACGCGACCTCCGCGGGCTTCCAGACGGCGGTGTTGCCGAAGCCGAGCGCGGGCGCCAACTTCCACGTCGGGATCGCGAACGGGAAGTTCCAGGGTGTGATCGCGCAGACGACGCCGAGCGGCTCCTCGATCGTCAGCAGCAGCGTGTCGGGTGCCGCGCTCGGATAGGTCTCGCCGGCCGGCTGCAGCAGTTCGCCGGCGAAGTAGCGCAGGATCGCGACGCTGCGGTCGACCTCGGCGCGCGCATCGCGGATCGCCTTGCCCATGTCGGCGGTCAAGCGTCGCGCGGCCTCGTCGCGACGCTCGCTCAGGCCGTCGGCGGCGCGCCGCAGGATCTCGGCGCGCGCTGGGGCGGGCGTCGCCGCCCAGCCCGGCTGCGCGCGGTGTGCGGCCGCATAGGCGGCATTGACGTCGGCGCCCTCGGCGAGCGCGAAGCACCCGGTCTCGCGGTCGAGCTGGGCTGGGTCGTGGCGGCGGTAGGTGCCCGCACCCTCGTGCCACATGCCATCGATCAGAAGGGTGCGACCGGTGGTGAGCGACGGGCCGGTAGTGGGCGCGCTCCGGTGCTGAAGGGAGTCCATGTGGTCTGATCCTAGATCTTCGAAAATCGAGAATCAAGGACTTCTTGCTCCTAGGAGGACGAGACGGGCGCGGGGGCGAGCGCCGGGTCCTGCATGGCCGCGCAGACCTCGACGGCCGTGTCGATCAGCGCTTGTGCCCACTCCGACAGCGGCCGATCTTGGTGCCAGGCGACGCCGGCGACGAATGGCTGCAGGCCGGCGAGCGGGTGGCGGATCGCGATCATCGGGTCGCTCTCGTCGACGGCCAGGCGCGGCACGATCGCCGCGCCGAAGCCGATGCCGGCCAGCCGCTGGATCGAGGCGTTCTCGTCGGTCCGGAACACGATCTCAGGCTGGTAGCCCATCGCGATCAGATGCTCCTCGAGGCGGTGCGCGCGGCGGATGTTGCGGTAGCCGATCAGCGGGAGACGAGAGATCTCCTCGATCGTCGGCACCGTTGGCTGCGTCGCCATCGCGGAGTCGGCTGAGGTCAGAAGCACGTACTCGCCGTTGAGTAGCCGTCGCCACAAGAATGGGCCTTCGCGGACCGGCAGCATCACGAACGTCAGGTCGAGGTCGCCGTTCTCGAGCAGCGTGAGCAGCCCGTCGTCGCCCGACTGCTCGGTCATGTCGACCGTGACCGACGGCCATGCCGCGCGGAAGCGTCGCAGCACCTCGGGGAGCACGCGCACCGCCGTCGACTGAAAGGTGCCGACGCGCAGCGTGCCGCGCTCGCCCGTGCTCAGCGCTGCCATGTCGGCCTCCGCGAGGGCGAGGCGGCTGAGGATTGCCCGCGCGTGGCCGAGTAGCCGCTCGCCGGCATCGGTCAGCGAGATCTGGCGCGGTCCGCCGGGACGCACGATCAGCTGGTGGCCGATCGTCGCCTCGAGATTGGCGATCTGCTGACTGACCGCCGACTGCGTGTAGCGCAGGGTCCGGGCCGCAGCGCTGAACGAGCGGTGCTCGGCGACGGCGACGAAGGTCACCAGGACCCGCGTCTCCAAACGAACATCAGCTGTGCTGATGGATCCAGCAGTGATTGGGGTTGTCGTCATCGGCGGACCTGATCACCATAGCGCCGCTGTTGTCCCTCAAAAAGCATGGAGTCGGGTCACTAGTGGATGAGCTGAAGGATGTTCTGGCCGATCGTGCCGGGGCGGGAGTGGGAGCGGACCCGTATGACAGCGGGGTCGCCGCGCTGCTGCTCGACGGCGAGCCGCAGGGCGCTGTTGCCCCGGTCGCCTCGATGGTCGGCGTCCCGTTCGACACGACCACCATGGGGCGCCGTGGCGCCAAGCACGGCCCCGCCGGCATCCGTGAGGCGTTTGCAGGCCTGCTGACCTACCACGCCGGCTACGACTCCGACCTCCACGGCTCGGGTGGGATCGCCGACTACGGCGACGTCCGCGTCGTCGACACCGACGTCGAGACCACGTGGGCGCGGATCACCGAGGCCGTGCGCGTGCTCGCCTCCGAGTCGCGGCCGCTGATTGTCCTCGGCGGCGACCACGGGCTGACCTTCCCGACCGTGCGCGGCCTGGCCGCGGCGCGCGCGGGCTCGATCGCCCTGATCTCCCTTGACGCGCACTTCGACGTGCGGCCCTCGCACCGCGGCCAGCCGGCCTCCGGCGTGCCGTTTCGCTACTGCCTGGAGCAGCTCGACGGCCGCCTCTTGAACGAGGCCTGCACCCAGATCGGCAGCGCCGGCTGGGAGAACGCCGGGGTCGCGGCGAGCTACCTGCGCGAGCGCCAGGTCACGGTGCACTCGGCTCGCGACGTCCATCGCGGCGACCTCGACGCGATCATCGCTGACACGGCGCGGCGCGCGGCGGCCGCCGACCTCGTCTGGCTGACGCTAGACATCGACGTGGTCGACGCCGCCTTCGCGCCGGGGACCAACGCGCCGACCGTCGGGGGCCTAACGAGCCACCAGCTCCTGGAACTCGTCTGGGGGCTCTCGCAGATTCCCGGGCTAGCCGGGATCGACGTCGTCGAGACGTCGCCGCCGCTCGATCAGACCGGCATCACGCAGTTGCTCGCCGCGCAGGCGGTGCTGACGTTCCTGGGTGCCCGCTCGATCGCCGCTGACGCGGCGCAGTCGATTGGTGCATCCACACATTCGGAGGAGAGAGAATGATGAGCAAGTTGGTATGTAGCGTGGCCGCGATCGTCGGCCTCATGGCCCTGTCGGCATGTGGCGACAGCGGCAGCGACGGCAACGACAGCAGCAGCGCCAAGGCGGCGCCGAAGGTCGCGGTCACACCGCCGCCGTTGCTGGTCAAGGGCGTATTCACCACCGGGACCGACTTCACCTACCCGCCGTATGAGTACGTGAAGGGCACCGAGCAGGCTGGGCTTGACGTGGACTTCGCCAAGGCGGCTGCCGAGGTGATGGGCACGAAGCTCAAGATGGTCGACACCCGCTTCAACTCGCTGATCCCCGGGTTGCAGGCCGGCCGCTTTGACGCGATCGTCTCGTTCCTCTACGTCACGCCGAAGCGGGCCAAGGTCGTCGACTACGTGCCGTACTTCACCAGCGGCTCGGCGTTCGTCGTCCACAAGGGCGGAAACTTCATGCCCAAGCAGCCGACCGACGTCTGCGGTCGCCGCGTCGCGACGTTGCAGGGTGCCTATCAGGAGGGTCTGGTCAAGGGCGATCTCGGCAAGCTCTGCCGTGACCAGGGCAAGCCGATCAAGTTGCGGTCGTTCCCGACCGACACGCAGGCCGCGCAGGATCTCGTCGCCGATCGCGCCGACGTCCTGTTCGCCGACAGCGCCACCGCGGTGTTCCGTGTCAAGCAGCTCGCCCGCTACGAGCTGATCAAGAGCAGCGACGAGCTGATGTACCCGATCGCCGCCGGCTTGGCCGTGCGCAAGGGCCAGGCCGAGACCAAGGCGGCGCTTGAGAAGGTCGTCGCGAAGCTGCGCGAGTCCGGTGAGCTGCAGCGCATCGCCGACAAGTGGGGCGTTGGCGTGGCCACCGAGCAGGACCTCCAGGCCTCGCTGGCCGCGAAGTGAGTCGCGGGTCGTGATCGCGATCGCGTTCGACTGGTCGTACTTCTTCGACCTGTTCGGCAACAAAGAGCTGTGGAAGGCGGCTCAGACGACGCTGCTGCTCGCCGCGCTGACGTGGGTTGTCAGCGCGGTGCTGGGGCTCGCTCTGGCGATGATGCGCCAGAGCGGGCTGCAGCCGCTGCGCACCGCTGCGTCGTTGTACGTGTGGTTCTTCCGTGGCGTGCCGTTGCTGCTGATGATCATCTTCGTGTACAACGCGGTGCCGCAGGCGCTGCCGTTCACGCGCGACTTCCTGTCTGACCCGTGGCGGGCCGGCCTGGTTGCGATGGTGCTCAGCGAGTGCGCCTATATGGCCGAGGCGTTCCGCGGCGGGCTGCAGGCGGTCGGGCGCGATCAGCGCGACGCGGGCCGGGCGCTCGGCTTCCCGAGCGGCTCGGTGCAGCGGTTCGTCGTCATCCCGCAGGCGATGCGCGTCGTCGTGCCGGCGCTGGGCAACGAGTTCGTCTCGACGCTCAAGAACACCTCGCTGGTGTCGGTGATCTCGCTCGTCGAGCTGACCCTCGCAGGCCAGCGCATCTACACCGACAACTTCCTCACGCTTGAGACGCTGAGCGTCGTGGGCATCTTCTACCTGGCGATGGTCTCGGCTTTCAGTGGCCTGCAGACGCTCACCGAGCGCGGGCTCGACATCGAGCGCAAGCGCTCTGCGCCGCTGGCGCCGCAGATTGCGGTGACCGAGGAGCCCAAGCCGCAGGGCGCCCTGCTCGCGCCGCAGCGCCGCAACGGCGAGGCGTCGGAGTGGGCCGTCGAGATGACGGGCGTGCAGAAGCGGTTCGGCGACAACGAGATCCTCCGGGGGGTCGACCTCCAGGTGCCCCACGGCGAGGTCGTCGCGCTGATCGGGCCGTCGGGCTCGGGCAAGTCGACGCTGTTGCGCTGTATCAACCACTTGGAGGTGGTCGACGCCGGAACCGTGCGCGTGCACGGCAGGTTGATGGGCTACCGGGAGCGGCCGGACGGCACGGTCGTCAGCGAGCGTGACCGCCAGGTCGCAGGCCAGCGCCGCAACATCGGCATGGTCTTCCAGCGCTTCAACCTGTTCCCGCACTACACGGCGCTGGAGAACGTCACGCTGGCGCCCGTGCAGCTCGGGCTGTGCGACAAGCGCGAGGCGCGAGAGCATGGCCTCGACCTGCTAGACAAGGTGGGGCTGCGCCGGCACGCCAACCACTACCCGCATCAGCTCTCCGGTGGCCAACAGCAGCGCGTGGCGATCGCCCGCGCGCTGAGCGTCGGCCCCGATGTGATGTTGTTTGACGAGCCGACGTCGGCGCTTGATCCCGAGCTCGTCGGCGAGGTCCTCGTCGTCATGGAGCGCCTCGCCGCGGAGGGCATGACGATGATCGTCGTCACGCACGAGATGAGCTTCGCGCGCGACGTCTGTCAGCGCGTGGTGCTCATGGACGACGGAACGATCGTCGAGCAGGGCACCCCGCAGCAGCTCTTCAACGACCCGCGCGAGCCGCGCAGCAAGAAGTTCCTGGCGGCCATCGCCAAGCACTGATCAAACGATGCGACACGGAGAAGTTATGAACGTTTTGGCAATCAGCTCAAGCCCGCGGCGTGACGGCAACTCGCGCCTGCTCGCGAACGCGATTCTCGACGGGGCCGCGGAGGCCGGCCACGAGGTAGCGCTCGTGGATCTGGCGGACACGATGACCGGCCTGCTGCGCGACTGTCGCGAGTGCCGCGGCGCCGACGGCAACTGCACGATCGCCGACGGCTACCAGGAGCTGTTCCTCAAGCAGGTCCTCAAGGCCGACGCGATCGTCTTGGCGACGCCGCTGTACTGGTACGGCGTCTCTGGCGCCCTGAAGTCGTTCATCGATCGGTTCTTCTGCTTCATCTCGGCCACCTACCCCGACTATGAGGAGGTCCGCGAGCAGCTCGTCGGCAAGCGGATGGCGGTCGCCATCTCCTCCGAGGAGAGCTACCTCGGATCGATCGTCGGCATCACCGCCTCAATGCAGGAGCTGGCACGCTACTTGCACTGGGAGCTCGTCGGCATCGCGAGCGGGATCGGCAACAAGCGCGGCGAGGTGCGTGACGATCCGAGCGACCCGCTGGGCGACGCCAAGCGGCTTGGACAGCGCCTGTTCGAGCACCGCGTGACGGACTACCGCCTGGACACCGTGCGCCCCGGTGCGGTGTGGAGCGTCCCGACCGCGTGACCGCCACGGTGCGCCGACGCCCCGACCCGAGCGACCCCGCGTTCATCACTGTCGTTGCCGAGGCCGACGGCGGTGCGCCCACCTCCGGTCGACTGGCCGGGATGGCGATCGCGGTCAAGGACCTGATCGACACGGCCGGGCTGCGCACGACCTACGGCTCGCAGCTCTTTGCCGACCACGTGCCCGCGCACGACGCGCCGATCGTGGCGCAACTGCGTGCCGCGGGCGCCACGATCGTCGGCAAGACGAACCTCAACGAGTTCGCCTTCGGCGTCTCGGGCTACAACCCGCACTTCGGGATGGTCACCAGCCCGCGCGATCCGACGCGGACCGCGGGGGGCTCGAGTGGGGGGTCGGCGGCCGCGGTGGCCAGCGGCGCCTGCGACGCAGCGGTCGGCACCGACACGAGCGGGTCGATCCGCATCCCGGCGGCCTGCTGCGGCGTCTACGGGTTCAAGGCGGCGCACGGGGCCTACGACGTCCGCGGCGTCTTCCCGCTCGCTCCCAGCTACGACAGCCTCGGGTTCCTGGCGCCTGACGTCGAGACGCTCGCGCGCCTGCTCGACGTCCGCCCGGCAGAAGGGCTCGGGCACGTGCGGGTGGCGCAATTGGGCGACGACGTCTTGCTCCCGGCGCTGCCCGACGAGCACTGGACACTGTTTCGCGCCGAGGCCGCGGCGAGCCACCGCGACCGCGACCTCGACGCCGTCGGCCGTGACGTGCGCATGAAGCTGCGACGGCCGATCGGCGACGTCGAGCACGCGCGCCAGACGATGGCGGCATGGCGGGCAGAGACCGAGCGAGCGCTCGCGGGCGTCGACGTGCTCGTGGGCCCGACCTTCGACGGCGAGGTGCCGACGACCGCGGCGGTGCTGGCGGACTTCGAGGCAGATCGGCTGGACGAGTCCACACGCATGATGGGCTACACGCCCGTCGCCAACGCGCTGGGCTGGCCGGCCATGGCCGTGCCGACGGTCGACGGCTCGCGCCACCTGCTCGCGCGACCCGGGCACGAGCCGCTGCTGCTCGCGTACGCGCAACACATCGGCCTGCAGTGCTCTGACGTCGTCGTGGCGTAAGAGAACCATCCATACAGGGAGACACAGTGCTTCAAGAAGTGACGGAAAGCCGCGACCTCGGCGGCGGGCTGCTGGCCGAGATGCGCGACGGTGGCCACGAGCGGCTGCTGTTCTGCAACGACGAGCGCGTCGGACTGCAGGCGGTCATCTGCATCCATTCGACCGCGCTGGGGCCCGCCAACGGCGGCGTGCGCATGCTGCCGTACGCGACGACCGAGGACGCCGCGCGCGATGCCATGCGTCTCGCGCGGGCGATGACCTACAAGTGGGCGGCGGCGGGCGAGAACCGCGGTGGCGGCAAGTCGGTCATCGTCGGCGACGCGCGCAGCCAGAAGTCTGAGGCGCTGCTGCGCCGCTTCGGGCAGTTCGTCGATGAGCTCGCTGGTGCCTACTACGTCGGCGAGGACGTCGGGATCACGTTGTCTGACATGGAGGTCATCCACACCGAGACCGACTATGTCGCGACGCTGCCGCTGGAGGCTGGCGGCGTGGGGGACATCGCCCCGGCGACCGCCCGCGGCTCGATTGAGGCAATGCGCGCGTGCGCGCAGCGCGTGTGGGGCACGCCCGACCTCGCTGGGCGCACCGTCGCGCTGCAGGGGCTGGGCGTGTGCGGGCGCAACGCGCTGTCGCTGCTGTTGGACGCCGGCGCGCGGGTGTGGGTCACCGACCTCGACGACGCCAAGGTGGCCGAAGCGAGCACGCTGCCGGGCGTCACCGCGGTCGCACCCGACGCGATCTATGACCTCGAGGTCGACGTATTCGCCCCCTACGCCTTGGGTGGCGTCATCAACGACGACACGCTCGAGCGGCTCAAGGTGCGTGTGGTCGCGGGATCGGCCAACAACATCTTCGCCGAACCGCGTCACGGCGATGAGCTCGAGCGCCGCGGCATCGTCTACGCGGTCGACTTCATCGCAAATGCCGGCGGAGCGATCTATGACGCTGAGCAGTTCCGCAAGGGCGGCTTCAACGCCGAGCGCGTGCAACGAAGCCTCGCGCGGATCTTCGACCGCACCAACGAGGTCTTCGCGATCGCCGACCGCGAGGGGATCGCGTGCTACAAGGCCGCCGAGCGCATGGCCGAGCAGCGGCTCGCCGACGTCGGCGGGCTCCGGCGGCGCGCGTGATGACGACCGGCGGGGACCTGCTCGTCGCGGCGCTGCGCGACCGCGGGGTCGAGACGGTGTTCGGCCTGCCGGGCGTCCACAACCTCGCCGCCTGGGAGGCGCTGCGGGAGTCGAGCGTCCGCGTCGTCGGCGTCCGTCACGAGCAGACGGCGGTCTACGCCGCCGACGGGCTCGCCCGTGCCACGGGCCGGGTGGGAGCGGCGATTGTGACCACCGGCCCGGGCGCAGCGAACACGCTCGGCGCCACGGGTGAGGCCTACGCCTCGCGCTCACCGGTCGTGGTGATCGCCACCGACGTCCCAACCACGCTGCGCCGCCCAGGCATGCTGCGCGGCGTCTTGCACGAGACGCGCGATCAGGCTGCGATGTTCGCCCCTGTCGTCAAAGAGGCGTTCGTGGTGGACGCGGCGGAGACGATCGGCGCCGTCATCGAGCAGGCGGTCGAGGTGGCGCTCACCGCGCCGCAGGGGCCGGTGTACGTCCAGATCCCCACCGACTTGCTCTCAGCGTCCGTCGCGCGGCCGGTGGCGGCCGAGCGCGTGCCCACAGCGCTCGCACCGCCCGACGCGGCCGCGCTCGAGCAGGCGGCCGAGCTGCTCGGCGCCGCGCGGCGCCCGCTGATCTGGGTGGGCGGCGGTGCGGTTGACGCCGGGGCGGGCGCGGCGCTCGCGCTCGTCGCCGAGTGCTTGGCAGCGCCGGTTGTCGAGACGTACATGGGACGAGGCGTGCTGGCGCCCGACCATCCGTCGTGGGTCGGCCTGCCGCCGCACGTGCCTTCCGTTGGTGCCCTCTGGGACGAGGCCGACGTCGTCTTGGCCGTCGGCTCCGATCTCGATGGGATGATGACGCAGAACTGGCTGCAGCCCCAGCCGCCGCGGGTCGTCGCGATCAACATCGACGCCGCCGATGCCGTCAAGAGCTACGACGCCGACGTGGTCCTGGCCTGCGACGCTCGCGTCGGCCTGGAGGCGCTGGAGCGGCGGCTGTCGCCTCGGCCTAGGGACGGGGCGATCGACGGCCTGGCGACGAGCCGCGCCGCGTTTCACGCGGAGTTGGAGCGCGACCAGCCGCTGCCGGCAAGGCTCTTGGCGACGCTCGACGCCGCACTTCCCGATGAGACCGTCGTGGTCTGCGACATGTGCATCCCGGGCTACTGGATCGGCGGCTTCCGTCGCTTTGCCGCGCCGCGGCGGCTCGCCTATCCCGTCGGTTGGGGCACGCTCGGCTTCGGCTTCCCAGCCAGCCTCGGACCGGCGCTCGGACAGCCCGATCCGGTGCTCGCGATCTGCGGCGACGGCGGGTTCTTGTTCGCGTGCGGCGAGCTGGCGACCGCCGCGCAGGAGCAGGCTGACCTGACGGTCCTGCTGGTCGACGACGGCGGGTACGGGATGCTGCGCTTCGACCAGCGCCACGCCGGCCAGGAGACGTTCGGGGTCGACCTGGTGACACCCGACTTCACGCAGCTGGCGCAGGCGTTCGGCGTTCGCGCGATCGAGGTCGATGACGTCGGCGAGCCGCTGGAGCGGGCGCTGCGCGAGGAGCTGGCCACACCTGGCCCCGGGATGGTGATCCTGCGCGCGGCGATGGATCCGCCACCGACGACCTCGCCGCTCTGGTACCGCAAGCAGTCACGGGCGACCGCCTAGCGAAAAGCCGGGCGACCGTCCAAGCGACGGCCGCCCGGCTCAAGAACGGTGGTCTAGGCGTCGACCATCGTGGCGATGCGGATCGATTTCGCCCAGCTCCTGCTCGACGTCCTCGAGCGTCGTGCCTCCGACTTGCACATCACGGCGGGATCACATCCCATGATCCGCGTCCGTGGTCGCCTGACGTCGCTGGAGGACTATCCGGTCCTCGACACGACGGACACCCGCGAGATCGTCTACGGGATCCTCAGCAACGATCAGCGCCAGCGGCTTGAGACCGATTGGCAGCTCGACTTCGCCTACGCGATCCCCGGCACGGCCCGCTTCCGTGTCAACGCCTACATGCAGCGCTCGGCGATGGCCGCCGCGTTCCGCCTGATTCCGTCGGTCATCACCAAGATCGACGATCTCGGCCTGCCGCCGGTCGTCCACGACTACTGCAAGAAGCCGCGCGGCCTGGTGCTCGTCACCGGCCCGACGGGCTCGGGCAAGTCCACCTCGCTGGCGGCGATGATCGATGAGATCAACGAGACCCGCGAGGAGCACATCCTCACGATCGAGGACCCGATCGAGTTCCTGCACTCCCACAAGAAGTGCATGGTCAACCAGCGGGAGCTCGGCTCCGACGCTCAGGGCTTCGGCCTCGCGCTCAAGGGCGCGCTGCGCCAGGACCCCGACGTGATCCTCGTCGGCGAGATGAGAGACCTGGAGACAATCTCGACAGCGCTGACCGCGGCAGAGACCGGCCACCTCGTCTTCGCGACGCTGCACACCCAGAGCGCGCCGCAGACGATCGACCGCATCATCGACGTCTTCCCGAGCCACCAGCAGGATCAGGTCCGCACGCAGCTGTCGGTCGCCCTGCAGGGCGTCATGACCCAGACCCTGATCCCGTCGGCCGACGGCGCCTCCCGCGTCGTGGCCTGTGAGACGCTCGTGCCGACCCCCGCGGTCCGCAACCTGATCCGCGAGGGCAAGACCCATCAGATCCTCTCGGCGATGCAGACCGGCGGCGGCGTCGGCATGCAGACGCTGGACACCGCGCTTGCCGCGCTCGTTCGCGCCGGGAAGATCACCCAGCGCCAGGCCGAGCAGCGGTCCTCCACACCGGAGGAGCTCAAGCGGCTCTCGGGCGGCGTCGCCGGACTGCAGGCGGCATAGCGCATGTCGACCTACGTCTTCAAGGCGATGGACCTCACGGGCGCGAAAGCGACCGGAGAGGTCGAGGCCGAGAGCAAGCAGATCGTCTCCGATCAGCTCAAGCAACGTGGGCTGATCGTCCTCGACATCGCCGACAAGCACGCCTCCAAAGAGCTGGCGATCCCGTTCTTTAACCGGATCAAGCCTGGCGACCTGACGATCATGACCCGCCAGCTGGCGACCATGGTCAACAGCGGCATGACGATCTTGCGGGCGCTCTACGTGCTCGAGGCGCAGACCGAGAACGAGAAGCTCGTCGCGACGCTGACGCTCGTGCGCAAGGACGTCGAGGCCGGTCTGCCGCTGTCAGACGCGCTGGAGCGCCACCCCAAGGTCTTTAACCAGCTCTTCGTCGCCATGACGCGCGCCGGCGAGACCGGCGGCGTCCTGGACTCCGCGCTGATGCGCGTCGCCGACCAGCTGGAGGCGGCCGACTCTCTGCGCCGTCAGGTCAAGGCCGCGATGGCCTACCCGATCGTCGTCATGGTCTTCGCGTTCAGCGTGCTGATTGCGCTGGTCGTGTTCCTCGTGCCGGTCTTCGTCGGCACGTTCAAGCAGTTCGGCGGCGATCTGCCGACGATCACCAAGTTCACCGTCGGGCTCTCCAAAGCGATGACGGGATATTGGTACGCCTTCATCCTCGGCGGCTTTGGCATCAGCTGGTCGTTCAAGAAGTGGAAGTCCACCGACGGTGGCCGCAAGATGTGGGACACCTTCAAGCTGCGCATCCCGATGAAGATCGGCGACATCGTGCAGAAGATCGCGCTTGCGCGCTGGTCGCGCACCCTCTCGGCGCTGGTCAGCGCCGGCGTGCCGCTCATGTCCGCCTTGGAGATCACCGGCCAGACCGCGGGCAACTGGTGTGTCGAGAAGGCGATGAGCGACGTCATCGAGTCGGTGCGTCAGGGTGGCACGATCGCCGAGCCGCTCAAGAACGCTCCGGTCTTCCCGGGCATGGTTTCGCACATGATCGGCGTCGGCGAGGAGACCGGCGCGATGGACACCATGTTGTCCAAGATCGCGGACTTCTACGAGGACCAGGTCGGCGCCGCCGTCAAGCAGCTCGCCTCGATCCTCGAGCCGGTGATGATCGTTCTCGTCGGTGGCATGGTCGGCTTCATCGTCGTGTCCATGTACATGCCGCTCTTCAAGGTCTACGACTCGATCAAGTAACGCCCTTCCGGGCAGGGACAGCAACGACGACGGGCGTCCGAGAGGGCGCCCGTCGTCGTTGGCTGGCGCACGTCGCTGCACAAGATCTTATTGCAAAATAACTTATCTTGTCATAAGATCATGCGGATGTTCTTCAATCGCGTCGACGAACTGGCGGCGTTTCGCGACAACTGGACGGCGAGCGCCGCTCGGTTTTTCGTGATCTGGGGGCGTCGGCGCGTCGGTAAAACCGAGCTGCTGACGCACTTCAGCGCTGATAAGCGGGCGTTGTACTTCGAGGCCACCGAGGGTGTGCTGGCCGACCAGCTCGGCGATTTGAGCGCCGAACTCGCGCGGGTCTCGGGCAACGAGCTGCTGCGCGCGCAGCCGGTCACCTCTTGGGACGCGGCCCTCGTGGCTATCGAGCAGCTCGTCGGCTCTGAGCGGACGCTCGTGGTGCTCGATGAGTTCCAGTACCTGGCTGCGCAAGACGCCGGACTGGGTTCCACGATCAACCGCTGGTGGCGGACGACCGGGCGCAATCTGCCGATCGTGTTGGTGCTCGCCGGCAGTGAGGTCGGCTTCTTCGAGCGCGAGGTGTTGGCCGGCTCGATGTACGGTCGGCGCACCGGTCAGCTGCAACTGCTGCCGTTCTCATATCGCGACGCGGCGCTCTTTCATCCCGGCTACTCGCCGCAGGACCGCATCCGCGCGTACGCCGTGTGCGGCGGCATGCCGTACTACTTGGAGCGCTTCGGCGATGACCGGCCGTTGCGCGAGCACATCCTGCGCCACGCCCTCTACCGCGACGGGTTCCTCTTCGAGGAAGCCGACCTGCTGTTGCGTCAGGAGCTGCCCGATCCGCGCAACTACATCGCCGTGCTGCGCGCGATCGCCCAAGGCCAGACGCAGAACTCCAAGATCGCGAACCGCACCGGCCTGGACGACTCGCAGGTCTCGCAGACCGTCAAGACCCTGCAGCGGATGCAACTCGTGCGCGTGAACCGTCCCATCACCGCCAGCGAGCGCTCCAAGAAGACGAGCTACACGATCATCGATGGCTTCTTGAATTTCTACTTCCGCTTCGTCGACCCGGCCAAGTCGCGGCTGCGCTCGCGCGCCGACGCCGAGCGGTACGCCGATGAGGTCGTCATGGCGCAACTCGATCACTTCGTCTCCAAGCCGGCGTTCGAGCACCTTTGCCAGGAATACGTGCGCGATGAGGAGCAAGCCGCGGACGTCGGCTCGTGGTGGGGTCCCGTTCCCACCGGGGAGGGGCGCCAGACGCGCTCGCAGGGGATCGACATTGTCGCGGTGGACCACGACGCGACGGTGATCGCGACGGGTAGTTGCAAGTGGACGTCGGGCGAGATGGACTTTGGCGAAGAGACGCTGCTGAACCAGATCGAGGGGTACATCCCCGGCGCCGACGACGTTCGACGCCACTACTTCTTCTCCCGTTCGGGCTTTACCAGCCAGCTGCGCAAACTCGCTGACGCAGACCCCGACCGTTACCGCCTGGTGACGCCCGAGGACATCTACCGCTAGGTCGTTGCGGCGCCACGGCGCCGCCCCGTCGGCCATCTTGCGAGACTGCCGGGCGTGCGACGGCCGATCGGGATCCTCGCGGGCACCACCGCGACCATCGCGGCTGTCGTGCTCCTCACCGCGTGCGGGCAGACCGACGACACGCTCAACTTCGGCACCTTCACCGACTGCGAGAAGGTCGGTCGAGTGGTCGTGACCAACGACCCGGCTGGCGACCAGCGCACGAGCAAGGGCGTCCAGGCGACGGCTGAGCCCAAGGGTGACCTGCTGCGCCTGCGCGTGGCCAAGAACGCGAACGAGCTCTGTGCGGAGTTCACGGCCGACGAGCCGATCCGGCCCTATGCCGCATATGTCCTGACGATGCGGCCGCAGGCGACCGAGACGCCGGTGGTCCAGCTGGAGGCCAGCGTCCTCGCCGGCCAGGCGCCCGAGGTGCTGCTCGACGTGAGCGGCACCGGCAAGAGCTTTCGCGACATCAAGGGAACCGTCGGGATCAGTGGGCGCCGCTTGTCAGTACTGGTCGCGCGTGAGGCGTTTGACCAGCGTGGCGCCGGCGCGATCTTCCGCTCCTTCCGCTTTCAGGCCCGCAGCGCGGTGGCGGCCGAAGATGAGGGCCGGCTGACCGACTGCATGCCTGTCTGCGAGTAGCGCCGTCGCTGCACAATTCGTGCACGTTCGGCGCTCAGAGCGATCGAAAACCTGCGCAAGAAGGATTGCCGGACCTCAGGTTGCTTGACACGACGGTCGACCACTGTGATGTGGAGCAGCACGGAGACATCAGCGTCGCCCCGCGGTCCTGGCTTTGTCCGGAGCCCGCCGACCGTGTCCGTGCCGTCGACATGGAGGAGCGGCTGCGGCCGTATCGCCGTGCGTCGTTCATCGTCTTGGCCGTCGCGCTGCTGGCCTCTGGCCACTGGGTCGGCTGGTGGGAGCTCATTCCGCTCGCCGTCGCCGTCGTGGGCTTCTTGATCGTCGACCGCTCGCTGGCCACCGCGCCACGGCCAGAGTTCACGATCGCGGCGGCGTGGCTGCTCTCCGAGCTTGCCATCGCCGGCAGCATCGCGCTGACCGGTGGCCCGCGTAGCCCGGCGCTGGCGTGGCTGGTCATCCCGCTCGTCACGCTGCCAGCGCGCTTCAACAGCCGCGCGGTCGCGGTCGGCGTCGGCCTCGTCTCGGTCCTGTTGCTGGCGACGACCTTCGGGGTCGATACGCCCTACATCCTCGACCACCCGCAGTCGATCATCACGCCGGCGGCCCTGATCATTGCCGTCGCGCTGCTCTCCTCGGCGCTGATGAAGTCCGACCTCGAGCACCGCAGCTCGTCGGTCATCGATCCGTTGACGGGGATGTTGAACCGCAATGCGCTGCAGACGCGCATCGCCGAGCTGGTCCAGCAGGCCGCGATCCTGCGCGAGCCGGTCGCCCTGATCGTCGGCGACCTCGACAACTTCAAGGCCATCAACGACGGCCACGGCCACGCTGCCGGCGACGTCGTGCTCAAGGATGTGGCCTACCGGATGCGCAAAGCGCTGCGCGCCTACGACCTCGCCTACCGCCTCGGTGGCGAGGAGTTCCTCATCATCTTGCCGGGTGCCGACAGCGTTCAAGCAGCAGAGGTCGCCGAGGCGCTGCGCAGCGCCATCGCCGACGAGCCGATCGCCGGCCTGATGGTCACGATCTCCTTCGGTGTGAGCGCCTCGGAGCCGGGCGAGTTCGCCTATGACGACATCTTCGCCGAGGCCGATCTCGCGCTGTACCGCTCCAAGCAGGACGGCCGCAACCGCGTGCGCGTCAGTGCCGACCCGCCCGCCCACGAGCGGGTGACCGGCTCGGGCGGCGACCTGCCGCTCGCCGCGTAGCGGCGACCGCGCGCGCTACTCGCTGATCTCGAGCCGCTTGTCGGGCCCGACGCGCAGCGCGCGCCGCCCGGCGAACAGCTCCAGCAGCTCGATGCCCACGACCTCGCGCCGCCAGCCCTGCAGCGTGCGCACGTCAGGCTCGCCGCCGCCCTCGCGGACCGACGTGACGATCTTCTGCAGGTCCGCGCGCGCCGCGATCAGCTCATAGGCCAGCTCGGACTCCATCGCCCGGGTGCGGACCAGCGCCTCGCCGAGGGCGATCAGCGGCGCGTCCTCGGCGTCGGGCTGGGTGGGGCGGACGCCTTCGACGGGGATCGGCTCGCGC
Source organism: uncultured Conexibacteraceae bacterium (assembly GCA_963829185.1). Lineage (GTDB taxonomy): Bacteria > Actinomycetota > Thermoleophilia > Solirubrobacterales > Solirubrobacteraceae > Baekduia. The sequence goes on along the minus strand of CAWHID010000018.1, from coordinate 11,106 downwards.
TCGCGTCCGCGGGCGACGGCCTCGACGATCGCCTTGCCGCGGCGGTGCAGCGTCGCGTCGTTGAGCCCACGGATCTGGCGCAGGCGCTCGACGTTCTGCGGGCGGCGCTTGGCGATCTCGATCAGCGCCGCGTCGTGCAAGATGCTCGACACCGGACGGTCACCCTCACGGGCGGCGTCCTCACGCCACTGGACCAGCTCGCGTGCGACCGCGCGCTGCGGCGGGTCGAGCGAGTTGACGCGCGGCAGCTTGCCGAAGACGACGTCGAGATCGCGCTTGTCGTCGATCGCCTCGAACGCCCGGCATTCCTCGCGCGCCCACTCCAGGCGGTCGAGCTCAGTGAGCCGGTCTTGCAGCGCGCTGGCGAGTTGGAGCAGATGCAGGACATCCTCGCGGGCGTAGCCGAGCTGCTCCTCGGTCAACGGCCGGTCGTCCCAGCGCGTGAACGACGCGGACTTGCGCAGCTTGACGCCGAGCATCTCCTTCAACAACGGCTCGTAGCCGAGCTGGGCGCGCATCCCGGCGAAGCCGGCGGCGACCTGCGTGTCGAAGACGTTGCGCACCGGGGCGCCCCAGTCGCGGCGCAGCAGCGCGACGTCCTGGCGGGCGGCGTGCAGGACGATCTCGATCTCGGGGTCGGCGAGGATCTCGGCCAGCGGCACCGGGTCGTACTCCTCGGTGAGCGGGTCGAGGACGATGACCTCAGCGCCGCCCTCGCCATCGTCGAGCGCGATCTGGGCGAGGCAGAGCAGGGGCTGGTAGCGGCCCTCGCCCATGAACTCCGTGTCGATGCCCAGGCGTCCGGTCTCCCGGGCACGCGCGGCGATGTCTGCGGTCGACCACGACATGGGCGCGCACGCTATCCGCATTGACGGCGCGGACGCGGCGCGGGCGGGCGAAGCGGTTCGCGCGGTCAGAGGCCGGGAAGCGGGCCCGACGGTGGCGGGGCGAAGCGATCGGGGTCGAAGCGAGCGACCAGCTCGGCGGGGGAGGGGCACTCGCCGGGCTCGGCGAGGCCGACCGAGGCGGCTAGGCGCGCGCGGACGTCATCGGTGCGCTCGCCCTGCTCGAGGCGGTCGGCGAGCGTGACGGCGCCATGGCGCTTGGCCAGCCGCGCGCCGTCGCGGCCGAGCACGAGCGGCACGTGGGCGAAGGACATGGCGGGGAGATCCAGGCGTGATGCCAGCCAGAGCTGGCGTGGGGTGGAGTCGAGCAGGTCGTCGCCGCGGACGATCTCGCCGACCGCTTGGGCGCCATCGTCGACGACGACGGCCAGGTTGTAGGCGAACGCGCCATCGTTGCGGCGCACGACGAAGTCGTCGACGACACCTTCCTGGGCGCCGTGCAGGCGGTCGGCGAACGCCACCGTCGCGCTTCCGGCGTCGACGCGCAGCGCGGGCGGCCGCCCGGAGGCCTCGCGCTCGGCGCGCTGGGCGACCGTCAACCGCCGGCAGGTGCCGGGGTAGTGGCCTTCGGGCAACGGGCCGTGCGGGGCCGAGGTCGCCTCGCGGATCTCCGCGCGCGTGCACCAGCACGGGTAGAGGATGTCGTCGGCAGCGAGCTGCTCCAGTGCCGCGTCATAGCGCTCCAGCCGCTCGGATTGGCGCACGACCGGGCCGTCCCAGTCCAGCCCGATCGCCGCGAGGTCGGCGAGTTGCTGGGCCTCGAGGTGCGGGCGCACACGGCCGCTGTCGAGATCCTCGACGCGCAGGAGAAACGGCGCGCCCTGAGCGCGCGCGTAGAGCCAGGCAAGCAGCGCCGTGCGCAGGTTGCCGAGGTGCAGCGTCCCGGTCGGCGACGGAGCAAAGCGCCCGGTCCGGTTCGGCGTCGCGCTCAGCCGAAGACCTCGGCGAAGCCGTCGCGCCAGGGGCGCGGCGCCCAGTCCAACGCGGCGCGTGCGCGGCCGTTGGCGTTGCCGGGCAGCGTCGTGGAGTAGTAGACCAGCGCGTCGCCGGCCAGCCTGCGCGCCAGCCACGCGGGCACCTTGCGCGGCGGCTTGGCGCCGAGCAGCCGCGCGGTCTCGGGCAGCCACTCGCGCGAGGTGGCAGGTGTGTCGTCGGTGATGTTGTAGATGCCGGGCGCGCCGCGGTCCAGCGCGCGGACGGTCGCCTCGACGGCGTCGTCGAGGTGCACGAAGGACATGTGGCCCTCGCCGCCGCCGATGATCGGGTAGCGCCGCTTGCGGATCAGATCGCCCATGGTGCCGTCCTTGGCGTACCACGTGCTCGGGCCGTAGTAGAAGCCGTAGCGCAGCACGAGCCCTTCGATGGCGGTCGCGCCGGTTGTCGCGGCCTCCAGGTCACGGACCGCCGCGATGTTGTCGCGGAACTGCTCGGGCGCGTCGAGGTACAGCGGCGCGTCCTCGTCGTGGACGGGCGTGCCGTTGGGGCGGGTGACGAAGGCGATGCTCTGCACCAGCGCGCGGCGGGCGCCGGCCTCGGTGGCCGCGGCCAGCAGCGTCGGGACCGTCTCACGCCGCAGCCGATTGGTCAGGGCCAGGCCCGCGGCCATGAGCTTCGGGTCGGCTTCGGCCGGCAGCGCGGTCAGCTGGTGGATGACGACCTCGGGTTCGGCCGCCAGTACCGCGGCGCGCAGGGCGGCGGCGTCGAGGGCGTCGAGCACGGCCGCCTCGGCGCCTTGGGCGCGCAGCGCCTGAGCGCGGGCCTCGTCGCGCGTCGTGCCGACCACGCTGTGACCCTCGGCGACGAGCCGGTCGACCAGCGGGCGCCCGATCGCGCCCGCCGCACCTGCCACGAAGACCCTCACCGGACACCTCGCGCGTCGTCCTCGCGGGCCGCCGCGCGGTAGAGCGCGCCAAGCGCCAGCCCGCCGAGTGCGAGCGTGGCCAGGTCAAACGGCCCGACCCAGCCGGGATCGGCCTTGCCGACGTCGATGAGATGGTTGATCGCGTGCAGCGCGAACTGCAGCCCGACGAGCGCCAGTGCGGGCGCTCGCCAGGACGGGCGGCCCGCCGCGATCCCCAGCACGATCGCCGACGCGAGGTAGAACGCGGCCATGTCACGCAGGTCGTGCTCGTTGCGCGGCCCGAAGTCGGCAAGCGCGTCATAGAAGGCGCCGGGCGCGAGCGCCAGCAGGAGGCCGGTGACCAACTGGACGCCGGCGACCGCCAAAACGCCGGCGCGCAGGGCCGTGGCGCGCGCCGCGGGGGTGGGGGCGATGTGCTGCATAAGCGCGACGCTACTGCCCCGCCGGTCTCCCCGACAGGACCACTCCGACGCGATCGCACCGGACCGGTCGGGTGACAGCGGGCGTGGGCGGATCGGCCACCGAGGCGGCGAGCCGCTACGCTCGCGGCGTCGTGAGCGCTGACGAAGAGACCCCCGAGACCGCCGAGCCCGTGCCGTGCACCGTGTGCCGCGGCACCGGCACGCTGATCTCCAACCTCGGCGGCTCGCCGTCCAACGTGGATTGCGCCTGGTGCGAGGGCACCGGCGTCTTCCTGGCCGACCACGACGCCCAGGCGGCCCGCAAGGCCGCCGCCGAGGGCGACGCGGCCACCGCCTAAACGCGATTCCTCCTGTTCGGCGCCCTTTGGGGTGCTGACCGTAGAACAGAAGTCCAGAGATCGGACAGTCGTGCGCAAGCCGAGGCGCATGCGGCCGATCACTCCGACTGTGCGGTGACGGACCACCGGGCAACTGACGGGGCTTGCTGCAAGGACCTGAGACCCGGTCGGAAACCATTGGGAAGTCGGCCCTCCGCACAAAGAAGGTCAAATCCAGATCTCACAGGAGGGATCGTCTTGCTTCAGCGTTTCAAGAACGAGGACGAGGGCTTTACGCTCATCGAGCTCCTCGTCGTCATCCTGATCATCGGCATCCTCGCCGCGATCGCCCTGCCGAGCTTCCTCGGCCAGCAGAAGAAGGCCCAGGACTCCTCGGCCAAGTCGAACGCGCGCAACGCGGTCACCCAGATCGAGTCGTGCTACGCCGACACGCAGGACTACAAGGCTGCTGCCTGCGCGACGGTCGTCGCGGACGCCGGCCTCGCCGACACGGTGTACACGCCGAGCACCGGCGGCTACGTGGTTGTCGCCACGTCGAAGTCCGGCAACACCTTCACCATCACGAAGACGCGGCCGACGGCAAGGTGGCCCGCAGCTGCTCCGGCTGCTCCGGCGGCAGCTGGTAGTCACGTCGCCTAGTTGAGGTACTTGATGGGGCGGGCCTTACCAGCCCGCCCCATCTGCGTTCTCGGCCGGGCGGACGTCCCGGTCGGATCTGTGGCCGCTTGTGTCGCTGCTCTGCGCGTTTGCCCCCCGAACGACGCGACCACTCTTTGGAAGGCCCCCATGCTGCACGAACTGAAGGACAACGACGAGGGCTTCACGCTCATCGAACTCCTCGTCGTCATCCTGATCATCGGCATCCTTGCCGCGATCGCACTACCGAGCTTCCTCGGCCAACAGCAGAAGGCCCAGGACACCAGCGCGAAGTCCGACGCGCGCTCGCTCGTCACCATGGTCGAGTCCTGCTACGCCGACACCATCGACTACACCAAGTGCACCACCGCGCTCATGGAGCAGACCGGCCTGCCGATCGGCTCCGGCACCGGCCAGGTCGACGTCTCGGTCACCGACGCGACGAGCTACACGGTGACCGCAAAGTCGAAGTCCGGCGGCTCCTTCATGATCTCGCGGACGGCGACGGCGCCGCTCTCGCGCACCTGCTCCGGCGGGTCAAAGGGCTGCAACGGCGGCGTCTGGTAACACCGGCCGTCAAGGGCGCGGGGGCACCTGCCGATCACCTGATCGATGGCTCCCGCGCTCGCACCGGCCGCACTCTTCGGCCTCCTCATCGGCTCGTTCCTCAACGTCGTCGCCTGGCGCCTGCCGCGCGGGGAATCGCTGGTCAAGCCGCGCTCGAAGTGCCCGGGCTGTGAGACGCAGCTCAAGGCCTACGACAACATCCCCGTCTTCTCGTGGCTCATGCTGCGTGGGCGCTGCCGGGGCTGCGGGGAGAAGATCTCGGCCCGCTACCCGGTCGTCGAGGCCGTCACCGCGGCGCTCTACGTCCTGGTTGTCGCGCTGAAGTGGGGCGATGTCCTGCAGATGACGCTGGGCCTCGTGCTCGTCACGTTCCTGGTGCCGATCGCGGTCATCGATCTCGACCTCAAGATCATCCCCAACAAGCTGACCGGCCCCGCGGCCGTGCTCGCCGTCGCCCTCGGCGCCGTGCTCGAGCCGTCTTACCTGCCCGAGCAGCTGGCAGCCGGCGCCGGCGCCCTCATCTTCTTCCTGCTGCCCACCCTGATCCATCAGAAGGGCATGGGGATGGGCGACGTCAAGCTCGTCGCCGTCCTCGGGCTGTACCTCGGGCGCGCCGTCGCGCCCGCGATCTTCATCGCCTTGATCCTCGGTGTCGTCGTCGGCGCCGCGATCATCGCGATGAAGGGCATGTCCGACGGCCGCCGCACCAAAGTCCCGTTCGGTCCGTTCCTGGCCGTGGGGGCGCTCGTTGCCTTCTTCGCAGGCGACGGAATCGTCGACAGCTACACGGACCGCTTCTGAGCGGACGCGAGATCACCTTCGGCGCTCAAGAGCTTCCGTTCTTGGACGAACAACCGAGGGTGTCGGGGCGTGTGCTTGAGGCACCGCCGATCCCCGCCGACCCACTGCTCTGAACATGGCCAAGCGCGCAACCACAATCGTCGGACTCGAGATCGAGCCCTCCGCCGTCCACGCAGCGTCAGTGACCGTCAACGGTCGCGTGTCGCTCAAGACCGCGGCGGTCGTCCCGCTGGAGACCGGAATCGTCCGCGACGGCGAGGTGAACGACGTCGACGCACTCGCCGATGCCCTGCGCCTCCTGTACCGGGAGAACAAGGGCCTCGATAAGAAGGTCCGCGTCGGCATCGCGAACCAGAAGATCGTCGTTCGTGTGCTCGAGCTTCCTCCGCTGGAGGATCGCAAGGAGCTGGAGGCGGCGGTTCGCTTCCAGGCTCAGGACCAGATCCCGATGCCGCTCGACAACGCGGTGCTCGACTTCCAGCCCCTCGACATCGTCGAGACCGAGAACGGCCCGCGCCAGCGCGTGCTGATCGTTGCGGCCCGCCGCGACATGGTCGAGCGTGTTCTGGCGGCCTGCAAGGCGGCCGGCCTCAAGCCTGAGGGCGTCGACCTTTCCGCCTTCGCCATGATCCGCGCGCTCTACCGTGAGGATCTCAGCGAGGCGACCGAGCCGGTCCTGTACCTCTCGGTCGGCGGCCTCACCAACCTGGCGGTCGCGGAGGGCACCACCTGCCTCTTTACCCGCGTCGTCGGCGGCGGCCTCGAGGCCATCGCCGTCGAGCTCGCCGAGCGCAAGGCGCTCACGCTTGAGCACGCACGCGGCTGGCTGCGCCACGTCGGTCTGGTCACCCCGCTGATCGAGATCGAGTCCGATGACCAGGACGAGATCGCCGAAGAGGCGCGCACGGTCCTGCTCGATGGCGTCCGTCGCATCGGTGGCGAGGTTCGCAACTCACTTGACTTCCATCACGCCCAAGAGGGCATGAGCCTGCGCGTTCAGCGCGCGGTGCTCACCGGCGCCGCGGCCACCGTGCCCGGCTTCGACGACGCCCTGGCAGCCGAGCTCGGCCTGCCGGTCGTCTCCGGAGTGGTCGACGGCACGCCCGACGACCTGGATCCCCACCTGCTCACGATCGCGGCCGGGCTGGCCGTCGAGGAGGCCCCGCACGCATGAGGGCTGTCAACCTCATCCCGACCGACCAGCAGCGCGGCGCCAGTGGCGTCGCGGGCAAGTCTGGCGGCGGCGCGTACATCCTGTTGGGGGCGCTCGCTCTCATCGTGGTACTCGCCGCGTCCTATGTCGTCACCGGCAAGTCGGTGAGCGAGAAGAAGGCGACGCTGGCCGATCTCACCCAGCAGGCCACAGCGGCTGAGGCCAAGTCCGCATCGCTGACCAGCTACACCAAGTTCGCCTCGATCCGCGCCAAGCGCGTTGAGACCGTCTCCCAGCTCGCCGCCAGCCGCTTCGACTGGGCCCACGCCCTGCGCGAGGTCTCCCGCGTCCTGCCCGAGAACGCCTGGCTGACCACGCTGACGGCGACGACCTCGACGTCGGTCAACGTCGGCACCGGCGGTGGCACCTTGCGCTCCGCGCTCGACGTCCCGGCTATCCAGCTTCAGGGCTGCACGACCAGCCAGGCCTCGGTTGCCAAGCTGATCGCGCGCCTGCGCCTGGTCGACGGCGTCCAGCGCGTCAGCCTGGAGGACTCGACCAAGGGCCAGGAGTCAACGACCGACGGCGCCACGACGGTCAGCGATGCCGGGACCAACAGCTCCGGCGACTGCCGCGGCGGGCACGCCAAGTTCCCCATCTTCAACGTCGACGTCTTCTTCGAGTCCAACGGCACCGCGGTTCCGGCCACGCCGGGCGCGACCACGGCCTCGGCGACGTCGTCGGCTCCGGGCAGCACCACCGCCCCGGCCGCCACCGCCTCGACTACGACCCCGGCTTCGTCCGTTACGGGAGTGACCAGCAAGTGACCGCTCGTGACCGCACCGTCCTGATCGTCGTCGGAGTCCTCGCCCTGCTGGGTGGATTCTGGTTCCTGGCGATCAGCCCCCAGCGCAAGGAAGCGTCTGATGTTGCGGCCCAGGTGGCCGTCGCGCAGACGCGCCTTGACGCCGCCGCAGGCCAGCGCTGCCAGCGCCGATGCCGCCCGCAAGCAGTACTCCACCGACTACGCGACGGTCGCCCGCCTGGGCAAGGCCGTGCCGGTCGACGACGACGTGCCGTCGCTCGTCTACCAGCTCTCGCATACCGCCAAGGTCAACCACGTGGACTTCCGCTCCATCAAGCTGACCAGCACCGGCGGTCCCGCTGCCGCTGCCGCTGCGCCCGCCGCCGCTGCCGTCGCCTCGGCCAACGGCACGCCGGCCTCAAGCTCGACGCCTGTCGCGACCGTCGCGCCGGCGCTTCCGCCCGGTGCGACTTGTCGGCGCTGCGGGCTTCCCGACGATGCCGTTCTCCTTCAACTTCACCGGCAAGTTCGCCAACCTGCAGCGCTTCCTGAAGGCCATCGACGGCCTGACGGCGGTGAAGGGCAAGACCATCAACGTGCGGGGCCGTCTGCTGACGGTCGACGGTGTCGGCCTCAAGGCCGGCGTCAAGGGCTTCCCCAACGTCGACGCGACCGTCGCCGTCACCGCCTACCTCCTGCCTGCCGACGAGGGGCTGACCGCCGGTGCGACGCCGGCGACCCCGACGACGGGCACCGCGTCCACGGCCACCGCCAGCCTGATCGGGAGTGACCGATGATCTTCCTCAAGAACGTCCTGCATGACCTCGTCGAGAAGCGCCTGTGGCCGGTGGCCATTGCGCTGGTCGCTGCCCTCGTGGCGGTGCCGATCGTCCTCGGCGGCAGCTCGTCGAGCACCGGCTCGCCGGCGACCGACGTGGCGGCCGTGACCGCGCCCAACGGCCTGGCCAACCACCGCGACATCGCTCGCGGCAAGGTCATCAGCCTCGAGGAGCAGGCGGCCGGCAAGGTCGAGCGCTCCGCCAGCAAGAAGATCCGCGACCCGTTCGTCCAGCACCACCAGCCCAAGCCGGTCAAGCTCGCTGTCGCGAAGTCCACGACCCCGCCTTCCGCGCCGTCGATCGGCGCGCTGGGCGGCGGCTCGACGGAGCCCAGCGGCGCAACGGGCGGCACGGCTCCGACGCAGCCCACAGCCCCGGTGACGACCAAGAAGCCCGAGAGCACCTCGGTCGACACCTACCGCGTGAAGCTCAGCTTCGGCGAGGTCGGCGCGATGAAGAGCTATGACAACGTCGCGCGCCTCACGCCGCTGCCGTCGTCGGACAACCCGTTCTTCGTCTACCTCGGCCTGGCCGACGACCAGAAGTCCGCGATCTTCTTGATCAACGCCGACGCCGAGCCCAACGGCGACGGCAGCTGCAAGCCGTCGCATGACGACTGCCAGCAGATCGTGCTGCGCGCCGGCGACACGGAGTTCTTCGACCTGCAGTCCGGCACCGCCGGCGTGGTCCAGTACCAGCTCGACCTCAAGTCCATTAAGAAGTACAAGGCGACGAGCAAGGCGAGTGCGGCCAAGGCCCACGCACGGGAGTCCAAGGCCGGCCGCGAGACGCTGCGCGAGCTCGTGGCCACCGACCCGGCCGTGCTGGCCAGCTGGGACTTCTCCAAGAGCCTGGGCCTCCTGGTCCAGAAGGACCCGGCCACAACGCCCGACGTCGCCAACGTGCCCTCGACGGTCGCTGGCGCGGCCGATGGCACGGCCGTGCAGCAGACCTCGACGGTCCTGACCGTCCCGGCGCCGTAGGCGAACCCGAAGGGCGCTCAGCGGCGGCCGGCGGCCGCCTCATAGACTTCAGCGCCGCATGGCGCTGAACTTGATCACCGCAGGGGAATCCCACGGGCCGGGCCTGACGACCATCGTCGAGGGCCTGCCCGCGGGATTGGAGCTCGACCAGGAGTCGGTCGATCGCGACATGGCCCGGCGGCAGCTGGGCCATGGGCGTGGTGGGCGGATGAAGATCGAGAAGGACCACGCCAACGTCACGGCCGGCGTCCGGCACGGTCGTACGCTCGGCGGCCCGATCGCCCTCCAGGTGCCCAACCGCGACTACGCGAACTGGGAAGAGCGGATGAACCCGTGGCCGGTCGAGGCCGAGATCCCCGAGGTCCATCTGCCGCGCCCGGGTCACGCCGATCTAGTCGGCGTGCAGAAGTACCGCTTCAGCGACGTGCGCAACGTGCTGGAGCGCGCGAGCGCCCGCGAGACCGCGGCGCGCGTGGCCGGCGGTGCGCTGTGCAAGGCGTTCCTGGCGGCAGTCGGGGTGCAGATCCGCAGCCACGTCGTGCAGATCGGCGACGTGCACGTGGCGCCGCGCGCGACGCCGGTGACCGTCGAGGACTTCGAGGGCGTCGACGACGACAAGGTCCGCTGCCTGGACCCTGAGGCGAGCCGCGCGATGGTCAGCCACATCAACGTGCAGCGCAAGGCCAATGAGTCGATCGGCGGCGTCTTTGAGGTCATTGCGTTCGGCCTGGTGCCGGGCCTCGGCTCGCATGTGTCGTGGGAGGAGCGCCTGGACGGCCGCATCGGCGGTGCGCTCTGCTCGATCCAGGCAGCCAAGGGCGTCGCGTTCGGCGATGGCTTCGACCTTCCGGGCGCGCCGGGCTCGCAGTCCCATGACGAGATCTTCTGGACCGATGAGCGCGGGCTACTTCCGCGAGACCAACCACGCGGGCGGCCTGGAGGGCGGGATGACGACCGGCCAGCCGCTGGTCGCGAAGGTCGCGATGAAGCCGATCCCGACGCTGACCAAACCCCTGCGCTCGGTCGACATCGAGTCCCACGAGCCCGCCCAAGCGCTGCGCGAGCGGACCGACTCGTGTGTCGTGCCGGCTGCAGGCGTCGTCGGCGAGGCGATGCTGGCCTACGTGATGGCCGACGCCTACCGGCGCAAGTTCGGCGGCGACCACATCGACGATGTCCGCGATGCGGTGGACCGGTACGTCGAACGGATCGCGTGGCGCGGCTGACCGTCGTCATCGGGTTCATGGGCGCGGGGAAGACGACCCTCGCCCGTGAGCTGGCCGTCGCACGCGGGGTGCGGCACGTCGACACCGACGCGCTGCTGATCGCGCGCTTTGGCAAGTCGATCCCGGAGGTCTTCGCGGGCGAGGGCGAGGCGGCGTTTCGCGCGGCCGAGGAAGAGGTCGTCGCCGGTGTGCTCGACGGCGTCGAGGGCGAAGACGTCGTCGTCTCGCTCGGCGGTGGTTCGGTCCTCGCGCCGCGTGTGCGGGCCGCGCTGACCGCACACACCACGGTGCTGCTTGACGTGCCGCTCGACGTCGCTTGGTCGCGCGCGGCGGGCGGGGACCGCCCGCTGGCCCATGACCGCGACGCGTTCGCCGCGCTGCACGCCGAGCGCCAGGCGCTGTACGAGTCGCTGGCTGACGCGCACATGCCCCAAGGCGATACGGAGATGATCGTTCGCGCCGACGGCGCGCTGCGCGCGCTGGCGTCGGCGCCGGAGGGCACGCGGATGGCCTGGGCGGCGGCGGCCTCGGGCGAGTACCCCGTCTTCGTCGGGCGCGGCGTCCTCGGGC
>CAWHID010000017.1:0-29564 GCA_963829185.1 uncultured Conexibacteraceae bacterium | reverse complement strand
AGACCAACAACAACGCTGCGAGGAAGTCCGCGATCGAATCACGGGCGGTCGCAAGGACGAACATCAGGAGCGCACCCTTAGCACGGCATCGAGCGCATCCTGAAAAGCAGCGCGGACGCCGGCGCGCTCCAGCGCCGCCAGACCGCGTGCCGTGGACCCGCCCGGTGAGGTGACCTCGCGGCGGACCGCGAGCGTGTCGTTGCCACGGGCGCGCAGGAGCGCAGCCGTTCCGGCAAAGGTCTGGACCACCATCTCGGCGGCCTTGTCGGGCGGCAGCCCATGACGGACGCCCGCGTCGATCTGGGCCTCGGCAAGCAGCGCCACGTAGGCGGGCGCGTTGCTCATCAGGCCCATCGCGACGTCGACGAGGCTGTCTGCGACCTCGACCAGCAGACCGAGCTCCCCGAACAGGCTCGGCACGTCCTGGTCCAGCCGGGCGTCCTGGTGGACGTCATCGGCCGCGCGGACAACGACGCCCTGGCGCAACTCGACGGGTGTGCTGGGCAAGAAGCGGTAGACGGGGCGGTCGGGGTAGGCGGCCTTGACGTCGGCCAGCGGCACACCACCGAGGATCGAGGCGACGGCCTTGGCGTGCTCACCGATCTCCGCGGCGACCTCGCCCAGCTGAGCCGGCTTGTGGCACAGGACGACAAGGTCGGCCTGCTGGGCGAGCGCGGTGTTGGACGCGAGCGCCTCGCCGCCGAGCTCGTCAACGAGCGTCTGGGCGCGGCCTCCGAGCACGTCGGTGGCGAGGATCGGACGACCCCAGCCACGCGCCATCCCACGCGCCATGTTCCCTGCACCGATGAGTCCGACCTGCACGCGCGACACTGTAGTGCGCAGCGCGGTCGCGCCTAGCTCTGGTTGAAGAAGCCCTTCTCGATCAGCTGCGCGCGCTCTTCGGCCGAGATCTCGACGTTGCGCGGGGTGAGCATGAAGACGCGGTCGGCGACGCGCTGCATGCCGCCGTCGAGCGCGTAGGTGAGACCGGAGGCGAAGTCGATCAGCCGCTTGGAGAGGTCCGTGTCGGTCGACTGCAGGTTCAGCACGACCGGGATGTCGTCCTTGAACTTGTCGGCGACCTGCTGGGCGTCGTTGAACGACTTCGGGATGACCAGGTGCAACTTGACGCTGCCGTTGCGCGGCTTGGGAGCACCGCTGCCACTACCGATCGGGCGCAGGTTCGCGCGCGTCGGCGGCTCGTCGTCGGCGAAGATGTCGTCGAACTCGTCGCGGCGCCGTCGCGAGCTGAGACGGCGCACGTTGGGGCGCTCCCGGGCCTCTGGCTCGGGCTCCGGGTAGTCGTCGTCGGCGTCGGCATAGCCGTCGCGCTCTTCCGCCAACCCGAAGTAGACCAGCGCCTTATGCCAGCTGTCGCTCACGGCCACGTCTCAACTGTACGCCAAAGCGGGTGAAAACCCTGCAATCACAGGTACAGGTTCGTGCCGACCCGCACGATCGTCGCGCCTTCTTCAACCGCCACGGCGAAGTCCTGGGTGGTGCCCATCGACAGCTCAGACAAGCCACGCTCGGCCGCCAGCTCGGCCAGCGCGGCAAACCAGCGGCGGCTGTCCTCGGGGTCGGAGGCCAGCGGCGGCATGGTCATCAGCCCGGCGACCTCCACCCCGCCGACCTCCTGGGTGCGATCCAGGAAGTCGTCCAGCGCGGCCGGAGCGACGCCGCTTTTGCCCTCCTCGCTGGCGATGTTGACCTCCACGAGGACCTTGGTGCCAGCCTGTGCATGGCGGCCGAGCTGCTCGACCACCGAATCGCTGCCGACCGAATGGATCATCCGCACCAGCGGCAGGATCGTCTTGACCTTGCGGCTCTGCAGGTGACCGATGAAGTCCCAGGTCAGCTGCTCGCCACCGGGCGCCGCGGCCTTGCGCTCCAGCTCTTGGGCGCGGTTCTCCCCCACGAGCGAGATGCCGGCTTGGGCGAGAACGGGCAGTTCGGCGATCGCCACGTACTTGACGGCGGCCAGAAGCTGGACGTCATCGGCGCTACGCCCCGCGCGCGCCGCGGCGTCGGCGATCTGCGAGCGGACGCGCTCGACGTTGGCCCGGACGCCCTCGACCGTCAGGCCCTCGATCAGCTGCGCCACGCGAGCCCTCCCTGTCGGCCGGTGAGACCGCCGGATGCGCGGTGGCTGAAGAAGACGCCGGGCTCGCACATGGTGCAGCGCTCGACGTCGAGGACCTCGATGGCCCCGGCAGCACGTAGCCGCCGCGCGGCAATGGCCTTCAGGTCGATGGTGCGGTCTGCGCGCCGTGGCCAGTCCGGGAAGCGCGCGGCGACCTCGTCGCCGACCTCGTAGCAGCAGCCGCCCGCGCCGGGACCGATCGCCGCCGCGAGCGCACCGACAGGATCGAGCGCTCGAACCGCCTGGACTCCAGCTTCCAGCACGCCATCGGCCAGCCCGGCCCAGCCGGCATGGACCATTGCGATCGCCTTCGGCGTGGCCAGCGCGACCGGCAGGCAGTCGGCGGTGAGGACGAGGGCGGCAACGCCGGGCGCCGCGGTGGCGATGCCGTCGGCGTCGACGATCGCGTCGTCGGCCGTCGTGCCATCGACGGTGAGCACCTTCGTGCCGTGCACCTGGCGCCCGAAGGCCAGCGGACCGCCATCGGCGGCACGACGGCGGTTCTCGGCGACCGCGCCGGGATCGTCGTCGGTCCAGCGGCCGAGGTTGAGCGAGGCGTATGGCCCTCCCGAGACGCCGCCCGCGCGCGTCGTGAAGCGCACATGCGCCCCGGGCAGGTCGAGCTCGATGTGGGCGGCGCCGGCCAAGAGCCTTTGTTCTAGCAGTCGCTCGCGGCGTCCAGCGCGGCGGCGAGCTCGGCGTCGCGGCCGGGCGCAAGCTCGCCATCGAGACGCCGGGCCAGGACGGAGGCCAGCCGCGCCCCGAGCTCCGGGCCCTCGGGGATCCCTGAGGCGATCAGGTCGTTACCGTCGATCTCCAGCGCCACGTGGCGCCACTCGGTCAAGAACCGCGCCGCGGTCTCTGCGTCGCCTCGCGCGCCCGCCACCGCGACCGCCTCGACCGGCTCGCCGCGCAGCGCGGCCACGACCTCCGACGGCCGGGCCGTGACGATCGGCTCCAGCTCCGCGCAGCGCTCCAGGATCCGCTGCTCGATCGCCGTGAAGCCGAACGGTCGTGCCCACGCGCCGTTCGGGATCACCGCGCCGAGGATCATGAGATCTGGTCGCGATGCCGTGGGCGGCAGCAACGCCAGCGCGTGCGCCACGAGCGCAGGATCGAGCGTCAGCCCTTCCACCAGCCCCAGGTTCTGCGACGCGTGCAGCGCCGCGAGCGGGTCGGGCTCCACCAGCGCGAGCCGCAGCTCAGCGCCCAGCCGGTCGCCGCTCACGGTCTCCAGCGCTCCTCGCTGCACCGCCTCGAAGGCCAGCCGATCGGTGGCCGGCTCGGGCGTGAAGCCGAGGCGGACGGCGTAGCGGACGAGCCTCCATAGGCGCGTCGGGTCGTCGCGAAACGACGCGGCGTGCATGATGCGCAGCCGGCCGGCCTCGAGATCCTCCAGCGCCGCGGGCGCGGCGGCCAGCTCGCCGGCGCCGTTGAGCGCGAGCGCATTGACGGTGAAGTCGCGGCGCAGCAGGTCGTCCTCCAGGTCGCCGACACGGACGTCAGGCAGCGCGCCCGGGGCCGTGTAGCGCTCGGCGCGCGCGGTCACCACGTCGTAGAAGCACGCACCCCCGCCGACGGCGTCGGTGCCAACCACGTCGTAGGTGCCGAAGCGCTCGTGGAAGGCCACGATCGCCCCGAGCGACAGCGCGACGGGTTCGGGATCGCCTTCGACGACGACGTCGAGCTCGCCGAGCGGGCGACCGAGCAGCGCGTCGCGAACGGCGCCGCCGACGACCCAAGAGCCTGGATGCTGGGCGAGCACGTCGAGCAGCCGCGCGCCGCAGGGCAGCGCGCGCAGCGCGTCGAGGGCTTCGGCTGGCGTGCGCACGAGGGCGATCCTGCCATGCCGTCCGAACGCATACCCTGTCGGCATGTCCCGTCCCTCCGGCGGCCGACGCCGCCGGTTGGTGTGGATCGTGCCGGCGCTCGTGGCCCTCGTGCTCGCAGCCGGCGCGGTGAAGGTGCTGACGGGTGGCCCGGGCGACGTCTCCAACCCCGACGTCGAGTTCACCACGGCGCCGCCGGCCGCGCCCACCACACCGAAGCCGAAGACCACCAGCTCCGCCAAGGATCCGTTTGACGACGGGTTCGCATGGCCGACCTACGGCTACACCAACAACCGCGCACGCTACCTGCCGCTGGACCGGCCGCTGCGCCCGCCGTTCACGCTGCGCTGGAAGGTGACGGGCTCGATCTTGCTCGAGTTCCCGCCCGTGCTCTGCGGCAAGTCGCTGTTCCTGCTCAAGAACAACGGCGCGCTCTACTCGATCTCACGCCGCACGGGCGAGGTCCGCTGGCGCGTCAAGCTCGGCTATCTGGCCGCCGCGTCGCCGGCCTGCAAGGACGGCACCGTCTACTCGGTGATCCTTGCGCGCGGCAAGGGCATCAAGGCCGGTCGCATCGTCGCGGTCGCCGCGGGCACCGGTCGCACGCGCTGGTCGCGCAAGCTGCCCAGCCGCACGGAGTCCTCGCCGCTGATCGAGCAAGGGCGGCTCTACTTCGGCAGCGAGGACGGGACCATCTACGCGCTCGACGCTGCCAACGGCGCGATCGTCTGGACCCACAAAGCCGGCGGTGCGGTCAAGGGCGCGCTGGCGCTCGACAACGGGCGCCTCTACTTCGGCGACTACAACGGGCAGGTCACCGCGCTGCGCCGCGCCGACGGCAAGCAGCTGTGGAAGACGGGCACGAGCGGCGGGGCCTTCGGACTCAAGTCGGGCAACTTCTATGCCACACCATCGGTGGCCTACGGCCGCGTCTACATCGGCAACACCGACGGGTTCGTGTACTCCTTCGGCGCCGGCAGCGGCAAGCTCGCCTGGCGCCACAAGACCGGCGGCTACGTCTACTCCTCCCCCGCGATCTCGCCGGTCAACGGCGGCACGGTCTACGCCGGGTCCTACGATGGCAAGTTGTATGCCTTCGATGCGCGTACCGGCAGCGTGCGCTGGACGCACAAGAGCGGCGGCAAGATCTCGGGCGGCCCGACCGTCATCGGCGACCTGGTGTTCTACTCCAACCTCAGCCGCAAGTCGACCGGCGCAGTCGGCGCGGCCAACGGCAAGAAGGTGTGGTCGATCGGCCGCGGCGCGTTCAACCCCGTGATGTCTGACGGCAAGCGCCTCTACCTCGTCGGCTACACCACGTTGTACGCCTTCGGCGAGCAGGGCCGGGCCGCGGACGGCACGCTGACCGGCGAGGGCCGCGCCAAGCGCCGCGACCACCTCGCGGCCGTCGCCAAGCGCCGTCACGCCCGCTACGTCGCTCGGCGCGTGGCACAGCGCAAGCGCGAGGTGACTCGGCGGCTGGAGCTCCGTCGCCGCCACGTCGAGGTCTGCTTCAAGTCGGGCGGCAAGACCAAGTGCCGGATCCCCAAGCCGCCGGTCTGCTTCGAACGCGCTTCCGACGGCCGGACCGTCTGCCGCGCCCGCAAGGAGTAGCCGGCGCTACGGCCGCACGTTGACGCCGGCCGCGAGCAGCCGCGCCTTGGCCTCGGCGACCGTGTACTCGCCAAAGTGAAAGAGCGAGGCGACCAGCGCGGCGTCGGCGCCAGCCTCCAGCGCGGCGACGAGGTCGTCGAGGTCGCCGGCGCCGCCGGAGGCGATGACCGGCACGTCGACCGCCTCGGCGACCGCGCGCGTCAGTTCGAGGTCATAGCCGTCCTTGGTGCCGTCACGGTCCATCGAGGTCAGCAGGATCTCGCCCGCGCCACGGCGGACGCCCTCGACCGCCCACTCCACGGCGTCGCGGCCGGTCGGGGTCCGCCCACCGGCGACGAAGACCTCCCAGCCGTCGGCTTGGGAGGCATCGACGCGGCGCTTGGCGTCGATCGCCAGGACCACACATTGGGAGCCGAAGTGCTCAGACAGCTCATCGAGCAGCTGTGGCCGCGAGACCGCGGCGGAGTTCACCGATACCTTGTCGGCACCTGCATCGAGCACGGCCTGGGCGTCGGTGACCGAGCGGATCCCGCCGCCGATCGTGAACGGGATGAAGACGTTGTCGGCCGTTCGCCGCGCGAGGTCGACGATCGTCTCGCGCTGCTCGTGGGTCGCGGTGATGTCGAGGAAGATGACCTCGTCGGCGCCCTCGGCGTCGTAGCGCTCGGCCAGCTCGACCGGATCGCCCGCGTCCCGGAGGCCGACGAAGTTGGTGCCCTTGACGACACGGCCGTTGTCGACGTCCAGGCACGGGATCACGCGCTTGAGGTGCATGGGACGATCGCGTCCTAGTCTGTGGCCGGCACGGGCCGGTAGGGCTTCTTGTCGAGCCGCTCGCCGGCCTCGGGCTGCAGCGCCTGCTGGCCTTCGGCGATCGTGAAGCGGCCCTCGTAGAGCGCCTTGCCGGCGATGACGCCGCCGAGGTTGACCTGGCGCAGGTCGCGCAGGCCACGGAGGTCGTCGAGCGTGCCGATCCCGCCGGAGTAGATGAAGCGGCCGCGCACGACTTGCGCGATCTTCTTGACTGCCTCGAAGTTGATGCCGCCGAGCATGCCGTCACGGTCGACGTCGGTGTAGACGAAGGAGCGCACGCCCCGGTTCTGCAGCCGCTCGATGACGGCCGCGGCCGGCATCTGGGTCGTCTCCTGCCAGCCCGAGGTCGAGATGTTGCCGCCGCGCGTGTCCACCGAGACGATCGTGCGATCGCGAAACGCGCCAAGCACGTCGTCGAGGAAGTCGATGTCGTTGAACGCCGCGGTCCCAAGAATCACGCGCTCGGCACCCGCCCGCAGCGCGTCGCGCACGGCCGGCAGCGTCCGCAGGCCGCCGCCGTACTGGACCGGCACGTGCAGCTCGTGGGCGATCTGCTCCAGATGCTCCAGCGACTTCGGTGTCCCGGTACGAGCGCCGTCGAGGTCGACCACGTGCAGGAAGCGCGCGCCGGCATCGACCCACGCGCGCGCGGCCTCCAGCGGCGAGTCCTCATACACGGTCACCTGGTTGAAATCGCCCTTGACCAGCCGGACTGCCTTGCCCTCGCTGATGTCGATCGCCGGATACAGAATCAAGCTGCCGTCGCCTCCACTGACGTACAGACCCGCACGAAGTTCGCCAGCAGGGCGATGCCGTCGCGCGAGGACTTCTCGGGATGGAACTGGGTGCCGAACACGTTCCCGCGGCCGACGACGGAGGCAAACTCGCTGCCGTAGTCGCTGATGCCGAGCGCGATCTCGTCGTCGAGGTCGACGGCGGGGACGAAGGAGTGCACGTGGTAGAACGGCGTCGGGTCCGGAAGGCCCTCGCTCAGCGCGGACGGGCGGGTCCAGCGCACGTTGTTCCAGCCGATGTGCGGAAGCTTGAGGCCGCGTGGGTCGAGGCGCACGACCTCGCCCGGCAGCAGTCCTAGGCCCTCTTCGGTGCTGCCGAACTCCGTGGAGGCCTCGAAGAGCAACTGCATGCCCAGACAGGCGCCGAGCACCGGCACGCCGACGCCGGCACGCTCACGGAGAAACGCCGTCAGGCCGGTCTCGTCGAGCGCTTCCATGGCGCGCGCGAAGGCGCCGACGCCTGGCACGACGAGCCCGTCGGTCTGGGCCAGCGCCTCGTGGTCGCCGGTCAGCACGACGGTTGCGCCGGCCCGCTCCAGCGACTTCTGCATGGACCGGCGGTTGCCCATGCCGTAGTCGACGAGGCCAATGGAAACCGAGCCGTCAGGCGTGGGCTCCCCCGCTGTCATGAGGTCAGCGTGCCCTTCGTCGAGGGCACGCCGGTCTCGGTCGGGTCAATCGCCACGGCCTGGCGCAGCGCGCGCGCGAACGCCTTGAACGCCGCCTCGATCATGTGATGGGCATTGGTGCCCGCCTCGACCGTGATGTGGATCGTCATCTTCGCCGCGCTGGAGACCGCGCGGAAGAACTCCTCGGTCAGCTCGTGGTCGAAGTTGCCGGTGCCACCGGGCGGCAGGTCGGCCTCGAAGGCCAAAAACGGCCGGCCGGAAAGGTCCAGCGCGACGCTGGCGCGCGCCTCGTCCATCGGCACGACGCAGTGGCCGTAGCGGAAGATGCCGACGCGGTCGCCCAGCGCCTGGTCGATCGCCTGGCCGAGCACGATCCCGGTGTCCTCGACGGTGTGGTGCGCGCCGGTCTGCAGATCCCCGGTGACGTCGACTTGGAGGTCCAGGCGGCCGTGGCGCGCCAGCAGGTCGAGCATGTGGTCCAGGAAGCCGACACCCGTCTCGCGGGTCCCGGCGCCATCGCCGTCGAGCCCGAGCGTCAGGCGGACGTCGGTCTCCTTGGTCTGGCGTGCGATCTCGGCGGTGCGCGTCATCGGGGTGGATTCTCGCGCACCCGCATCGACGCCGCGTGCTGGGTGAAGCCTTCCGCCTCGGCGACGGGCACACCGGCCCGTGCCAGCGCGTCCGCGGCGGGTCCGATCCGGACCACGCTCATGCGCCGCCGGAACGAGCGCGTCGACAGCCCGGAGGTGAAGCGCGCGGCGCCGCCGGTGGGCAACGTGTGGTTGGAGCCGGCGACGTAGTCGCCGAACGCCGTGCCGCTCTCGCGGCCCACGAACACGCAGCCGGCACTGCGCACCTGGTCGGCGAGCGCCTCGGCGGCGGCGCCGACGAGCTCCAGGTGCTCGGGCGCGAAGCGCTCGGCGACAGCGAGCCCTTCGTCGAGGTCGGCGACCACCACGACGGCGGCGGACGCGTCGCCATCGGGCTCGGTGTCTAGCCGCTTGGCGACCGTGTCGGCGAGGGTGGCGTCGTCGGTGACGAGCGCCACGATCGTCCCGGCGCCGTGCTCGGCCTGGGCCAGCAGATCGATGACGACAAGGTCGGGATCGGCGTCGCCGGCCGCGAGGATTAGGACATCAGAGGGTCCGGCGAAGCCGTCGATGCCGACGTCCCCCGAGACCTGGCGCTTGGCCTCCTGCACGTAAAGCGAACCCGGACCCGCAATGACGTCGACGCGCGGAACGCTGTCGGTGCCGTAGGCGAAGGCGGCGATCGCGTGCGCGCCGCCCATGCGCCAGACCTCGTCGGCGCCGCACAGCGCGCAGGCGGCGAGGATCACCGGATGGGCGCCCGGCGCGCAGACGACGACCTCGTCGACGCCAGCGGCGCGCGCCGTCACGACGCCCATCACGACCGTCGACGGGTACGGGTTGCGCCCGCCCGGCGTGTAGATCGCCGCGCGGCGCACGGGGAGGTCGCGGATCGTGACGCGCTGCCCTTCCGGCAGCTCGACGGTCTTGTCGGCGATCAGCCCTGCCTCAGCCACCGTGCGCACGTTGGTGATCGCGACCTCCAAGCCGCGACGCACCTCGGGGTCGAGCTGTGCCAGCGCGGCGTCGAGCTCTGACCGCTGCACCCGCAGCGGACCAGGCGGGGACGGCATGCCATCGAAGCGCTCCACGTACTCCAGCAGCGCCTGCTCGCCGCGCGTGCGCACGGACGCGACGATCTCACTGACGGTGCCCGACACCGAGACGCCTGCCGGCGCCAGCGCGCGCAGGGTGTCGGCGACGACCTTGGCGCCGGGCTCGCCGGCCTGCACCGCCAAGCGCTCGACGTTCATGCGACGGTCGCGCGCATGCGGCGCGTCAGCTCGTCGATCGCGGCCGACTTCAGCTTGTGGGCCACGGGGTTGGCGATCAGGCGCGCGGTCGACGTCATGATCTCCTCGCGGATGACCAGGCCGTTCTCGCGCAGCGTCGTACCGGTGGCGGTCAGGTCGACGATCGCCTCGACCAGGCCGGTGAGCGGCGCGAGCTCGACCGATCCCTTGACCTCGACGATCTCGGCCGCCCGGCCCGTCTCCTCGAAGTAGCGCGCGGCGATCCTGTAGTACTTGGTCGCGACCCGCATGACGCCCAGGCGCCGCAGGGCCTCGGCGGCCGGATCGGGCTCGCCGTCACCGACGGCGACCGTCGCGAAGACCATCCGGCACGGGCCGTAGCCGAGGTCCAGGACCTCGACGACCTCGCGCTCGGCCTGCTCGGTCAAGACGTCCTTGCCGGTGATGCCGACGTCGGCGGCGCCGGCCTCGACATAGGTCGGCACGTCGGACGGGCGCATGGTCACGATGCCGACGTCGCCGAACAGCAGCTTGCGATCGTTGGCACGCACCTCGGCGGTGTCGACGCCGACGGCGTCGAGCAGCTCCAGCGTCTCGCGCATCAGCGCGCCGCGCGGGACAGCGATGGTGAGGGCGGGCCCGCCCATCGTGCTCATGCCGCTTCTTCTCCCGCCAGCGCGAGGTGCAGCCGGTCGACGTGCAGGGCGAAGCCCACGGCCGGCAGGGGCCGCCCGAAGCGCCCGAGCAGGTCGTCGTAGCGCCCGCCGCCGCCCAGCGGCTCGCCGAGCGCAGGGTCGAGCACGTCGAAGACCGAGCCGGTGTAGTAGCCCAAGCCGCGGGCCAGGCCGAGGTCAAAGACGATCCGTTGGGCGACGTGGTCGGGCAGGTCGGCGAAGATGGCGCGCAGCCCATCGGCCTCACCGCCGGTGATCTCGTCGAGCACCTCCGGACCCCCGCGCAGCTGCGGGACCGACAGCAGCGCCTCGTCCAACCCGCGGCTGCGCACCTCACGCTCCAGGCCCACGAAGTCACGGGCCGCCAGCACGCCAAGCAGGACGTCGCCGACCTGCTCCGGGACGCCGAAGGTCTCCAGGAGCGCCGGGTAGAGCGCGGCGCTGCCCAGCGCGATCCGGTAGCCGACCAGGCCGACGGCATCCAACGCCTCGCACAACACGGTCAGCGCCTCCACGGTTCCGTGCGGGCCAGGCGCGCCGACCAGCTCGATCCCGGCCTGCAGGAACTCGCGCATCTGACCGCGGTGCGGACGCACGCCGCGGTAGGCGTGGGCGAAGTAGGAGAAGCGCAGCGGCGGCTCGGCGTGCGCATAGCGCGTGGCGACGACGCGCGCGATCGGCACGGTCATGTCAGGACGCAGCGCCATCACGTGCCCGTGGTCGTCGAAGACCCGGTAGGCGGGATCGACGCCCGTCTCGCCGCGGCGCAAGACCTCTTCGAACTCGAAGGTGGGCGTCCAGACCTCGCCGTACTCACGCTGCTCAAAGACCCTGCGCATCGCCTCGGTGATGGCGCGCAGCTCCCGCATCTCATCGGGCAGGACGTCGCGCGTCCCGTTGGGGATCGGGTGGATCATCGAGCCCCGCAGACTATGCGACGACCGGCCCGGTCAGACGCGCGGGTCCCAGTCAGGCCAGCGCGGGCTGCTCTGCGACTCGCTCGATCGACGCGCCCAGCTCACGCAGGCGCTCGTCGATGCGCTCGTAGCCGCGGTCGATCTGGCGGATGTTGCCGATCTCGGTCCGTCCCTCGGCGCACAGCGCGGCCAGCAAGACCGCCATGCCGGCGCGGATGTCGGGCGACTCCACGCGCGCGGCGCGCAGCCGCCGCGGGCCGTGCACGAGCGCCCGGTGCGGGTCGGCGATGAAGATGTTGGCGCCCATCGAGATCAACTTGTCGCAGAAGAACAGACGCGACTCGAACATCCATTCGTGGACCATGACCTCGCCTTCGCTCTGCGTCGCCAGCGCGACCGCGATCGAGGTCAGGTCGGCCGGGAACGCCGGCCAAGGGCCGTCCTGGACCTTGGACGTGTGCTCGCCCAGGTCGCGCTCGACGACGAGCTTCTGGCCGCCCGGGACGAGGACGTCGGCGCCATCGAGCTGCGTCTCCAGCCCGATGCGCTTGAAGACCAGGCGGATCATTCGCAGGTCGTCGGGCTCGGTGTCCTTGATGCGGATCTCGCCGCCGGTCATCCCGGCCATCGCCATGAACGAGCCGATCTCGATGTGATCGGGCCCGATGTCATGCGTCGTGCCACCGAGGACGTCGGAGCCGGTGACATGCAGCACGTTGGAGCCGATGCCACGGATGTCGGCGCCCATCTTGACCAACATGCGCGCGAGGTCGACCACGTGCGGCTCAGACGCGGCGTTGAAGATCTGCGTCTCGCCCGGCGTCAGCGCGGCGGCCAGCAGCGCGTTCTCGGTGCCCATGACCGACGGCTCGTCCATGAAGACCTCGCCGGCGCGCAGCTTGCCCGCCAGCACCAGCGAGGTGTGGTCGTGGCGCTCGACGCGCGCCCCGAGCGCGCGGAAGGCGTCGAGGTGCGGATCGAGCCGGCGGCGGCCGATGACGTCACCACCGGGCGGCGGCATGTCGGCGCGGCCGAAGCGCGCGAGCAGCGGGCCGGCCAGCAGGAACGACGCGCGGATGCGAGCCGACAGACGCGGGTCCACGAACGACTCGGCCGTGATGCCCGCCGCGCAGATCGCCACGTCGTGCTCGGCCCTCCACTCGACCGTCGCACCAAGGTGCTCGAGCAGGTCGAGCATCGCCTGCACATCGCGGATGCGCGGCACGTTGCGCACGACGACTTCCTCCGCGGTAAGCGCGGATGCGGCCAGGCAGGGCAGGGCGGCGTTCTTGTTGCCGGCGGGGACGACGTTGCCGGACAACGGGATGCCCCCGTCGATGACGAACTTCTCCATGCGATCGAAACGCCCTGACGCGCCTTCGAAAGCCGTCGGCGGACGCTGGGTTAGGGTAACAGCCATGTCGTCGGAGCTTTCGCGGGCGGAGGCCTGGGACCTCCTGGCCGAATGGGTGCAATCTCCCTCGTTGCGCAAGCACTGCCTCGCGGTCGAGGCCGCGATGGTCGGCTACGCCCGCAAGCTTGGCGCCGATCAACAGGCCTGGGCGGTCGCGGGCCTGCTGCACGACGCCGACTACGAGCGGTTCCCCGACATGGACGACACGGTGAACGGCCACCCCCGAACCATCTTGAAGTACTTACGCGATCGCGACGTCGACCCCGAGATCGTCGACGCGATCGCCGGCCACGCGACGTTCCTCAACGTGCCGCGCGAGACCGACATGGCCAAGACCCTCTTCGCCGTCGACGAGCTGTCGGGCTTCATCGTCGCCTGTGCCTACGTGCGCCCCGAGGGCATCCACGGGATGACGCCCAAGTCGGTCAAGAAGAAGCTCAAGACCCCGGCCTTCGCTGCCGCGGTCAACCGCGACGAGGTCCGCGAGGGTGCCGAGGCACTGGGCGTCGACTTCGACGAGCACATCGCGTTCGTGATCGCCGCACTGCAAGAGCGCGCCGACGAGCTCGAGCTTCACGGCAAGAGCGCCGAGCCAGACCCTGCCTGACATGGGTCCGCGCGAGCGTTACGCGCGGGTGCTCCGCGCACCGCACGTGCGCGCGCTGCTGCTGGCCGAAATCCCGATGCGGTTGCCGATCGGGATCAACGGCCTGGCGATCATCCTGTTCCTGCGCGAGCACACCGGCTCCTACGCGGCGGCGGGCGCCGTCGCGGCCGCCTTCGGGGCCGCGCTGGGCCTGAGCTCACCGCTGCTCGGGCGGCTGATCGACCATCGCGGACTGCGTCAGACCATCGTCCCGCTCGCGCTGGCCCATGCCACGGCGATGGGCGCACTGGTCGCCTGCGGGCTGGCCGACGCACCGGTCCCGGTGCTGATCGTCCTCGCCGCGGCGGCCGGCGCGTTCCTCCCGCCTCTGGGCTCGATCTCGCGCGCCATGTGGCCGCGCCTGCTGCAGGACGAAGATCCCGGCCTGCTGCCGACCGCGCTAGCGATGGAAGGCGTGCTGATCGAGCTGATCTTCGTCGCCGGTCCCTTGCTCACAGCGTTGCTGGCGGCTTTCGTAGACCCGGCCGCGGCGCTGATCCTCTCCCCCATCCTGTTGTTGGTGGGGTTGGCCGGCTTCCTGGTGCAGCCGCCCGTCCGCACCTGGGTGATCTCCGAGGACGCGGGGAGCCACGGCGTGCTGGGCGCACTGCGCTCGCGGGGGATCCAGACGCTCGTGCTGTGCACGTTGCCGATGGGCTTCTGCTTCGGCGCCATGGAGGTGACGCTTCCGGCCTTCAGCGAGGACCACGGCGCGCGCGAGCTGGCTGGCGTCCTGGTCGCTGTCTGGTCGCTCGGAAGCGCGGCGGGCGGTCTGCTCTACGGCGCGTGGCACTGGTCCGGACCCGCGGCGCGGCGTTACGCACGGCTGGCCGCGCTGTTGCCGATCGGCTACCTGCCGCTGGCGCTCGCCCCGTCGATGGGTGTGATGTACGTGCTCGCGCTGCTGGCTGGGCTGTGCATAGCACCAACGCTGACGGCGGGCAACCAGATCGCCGGCGACGTCGCGCCGAGCGGCGCCGAGACCGAGGCCTACACCTGGCCGATCACCGCTTTGGTCATCGGACTGGCGATCGGCAACTGGGCGGCCGGCGCGATCGTCGAGGCCGCCGACTGGCAGGCCGCGTTCCTGGTCGCGGCCGCCGGCGCGGGACTGAGCGCGGTGCTCGCGGCCGCACGCTGGAGGACGTTGCAACCGGACCCGCGCTACGAAGCGGTCTTGTAGCGCCCGCCGCCCTTGGCCCACTTGTGCAGGTGCTCGACGCGGCAGAAGGCGTCGCCGATGCGGTGCTGGCCGCGATGGCGCACGACGAGCACGCGCTCGACCCCGAGCGCGTCGCCGCACAGCGCGCAGCGACCGAGCGCGTCGTCGGGATCGCCCGACGGCACAATCCGGCCGGACTGCCACGCAGTGCCCTGGATGATCCACGGCACGATGTGCTCCAGGCGGCAGAACACCGCCATATGGCCCTCCTCGGGCTCGGCGACGCGGAAGCCGTCGTCGTCTTCAACCGCTGTGCCACACCAGGTGCAGTGCTCGGGCATCGCTGGCACCGAGGGTAACCGCGCGAAGGGAGATCCGCGCAACTAGCTACCTTGCAGTCTGTGGCCACCGAACCGCTGACAATCACCACCCTCGAGGGCGACGAGACCGGCCAGGAGCTCCTCGACCAGGCGCTTCGGGTGCTGGACCCCGAGGTCGTCGAGCTGCCGATAGAGCTCGACCGCTACGACCTCTCGCTCGCCAAGCGCCGCGAGACCGGCAACCAGGTCGTCGAGGACGCCGCCACCGCGATGCGCGCCTCGGGATTCGGGATCAAGGCCGCGACGATCACGCCCGAGGGCAAGGACGACGTCGGCTCGCCCAACCGCATCGTGCGCGAGGGCGTCGACGGCAAGGTCATCATCCGCACCGGCCGGCGCATCCCGGGGATCACCCCGGTCGCCGGCGTCTACCTTCCGATCTCGGTCGTCCGCATGGCCGTCGACGACGCCTACGGCGCCAAGCAGTGGCGCGAGGGCACCGAGGGCGGCGCCGACGAGATCGCCTACCGGACCGAGAAGATCTCGCGCTCGACCTGCAGCGCGGTCGCCGAGTACGCGTTCCGGACCGCGCAGCGGCTCGGCGGCAAGGTCTATGGCGGACCGAAGTGGACGGTCTCACCCGTCTATGAGGGCATGCTCAAGGAGGAGATGGACGCCGCGGCCGCGCGCCATCCCGACGTCTGGTACCAGCCGGTGCTGATCGACGCGACCTATGCCGGGCTGATCTCGGGCGCCGCGGACTCGCCGCTGGTCATCCCCGCGCTCAACCGCGACGGCGACTGCCTGTCAGATCTGGTGATGCCGATGTTCGGCTCGATCGCCGGGGCCGAGTCGGTGCTGCTGGCCTTCGACGACGACTTCAAGACGACCGTCGCGATGGCCGAGGCGCCCCACGGGACCGCCCCGGCGCTTCAAGGCAAGGACATCGCGAACCCGATGGCGATGATCCTGGCCTGCGGCGCGGTGCTCAACTACGCCGCCGAGAAGGGCTACGCCGGCGCCGAGCGGGCTTCGCGCGCGATCTACGAGGCCGTCCTGGAATCGACCGCGCGCGGCGTGCGCACCCACGACCTCGGCGGCTCGGCGGGAACCACCGAGTTCACCGACGACGTCATCGGGCGCGTGCGCACGAAGATGGACGTCTGGTCCTCGCTGGGATCGACCGCTTAGCCAACCGCTGACAGGACGGCAGGAATCCGTGCGGGCCAATCCTGCCGTGCGTAGCCTGCCGTCATGATTGGCGATCGCGCGGTATCCGTCGAAGACGACGACTGGGACCAGCACTGGGATCAACACGCAGGTGCTGCGGAGCAGAACCCCGCCCAGCTGTACCGCCGGCGCGTCGCGCTGAAGCTGTTGGAGGATGGCGGCTCACCGCAGCGTGTCCTGGACATCGGCAGCGGGCTCGGTGACTTCCTGGCCATGGCCGCCGAGCGCTGGCCGCAGGCCGAGCTGCTCGGCCTTGAACCGAGCGAGGTCGGCGTGCGCCGCTCGCTGGCCAAAGTGCCTCACGCCCGCTTCATCGCGGGCGACATCATGACCGACGCCGACGTGCCGGCCGACCTCGAGAACTGGGCGACGCACGCCGTCTGCTCGGAGGTTCTGGAGCACGTCGATGACGACGTCGGCCTGCTCGTCGCCGCCCGGCGGCTGATGACGCCCGGATGCCGTCTGATCGTCACGGTTCCCGGCGGGCGTATGTCGGCCTTTGACCGTCACATCGGCCACCGGCGGCACTACACGCCTGCTTCCCTGGCCTCCGTGTTGAGCCGCGCCGGATACCGAGTCCAGGACACCGCCGGCGCCGGGTTCCCGTTCTTCAACATCTATCGGCGCGTCGTCATCGCACGCGGTGAGCGCCTTGTCGAAGACGTGAGCTCAGGTGACGGATCGCCTGGCCCACTCGCGCGCGCAGCGATGTTCGGCTTCCGGCCGCTCTTTCGCCTCAACGCGACGCGATCGCCATGGGGCACCCAGATCATCGGCATCGCGCAAACGCCGATCCCTTAGGGCTCGATGCAAGATCGCCTGCAGGATCGGCGCCGAACTTTCCCGCTGTAGAGCCAAATTTCGCGCAAAGAGCGAGGCGAACACCTGTTCTGCCGACGTCCGTCCGATGGACGTTCTAGCTTTGCGAACACATGTTCTCCTCAACCGCAGATCCCCGGCCGGCCAAGCGCTCTGTGCGCGAGACCGTCCGGCGTGCCGCCGACCTGGTCGTCGCCTTCGCCACGCTCGCAGATGAGCTGCCGCCGCGCAACCACGTCGACGACCTCGCGGAGGCCCATCCTCACCGCCGTCCGCTCCGCGCGCCTTCGCGCGCGGGCCGTCCCGGCGGGGTGCCTTCGCGAGCGCACTCCTGCACGACGCCAGTGGCCTTGCGCCCGCAGCGTCGCAGCAGGACCTCAAGCGTGCGGTAATTCCTCAGCAGCATCGGCGCCCGGCTGGGAGGCAAGGGCGCCGGAGAACAGGAACCAAGCGAGCGGGCCGCCACCAGGCGGCCCGCGGCGCGTCCGGGGCGGTCTCCCCCGCGAGCGCCCGTAGCAGCGATCGCCTCCGCACCGGCGCCACGCACGCCGCTCGTCAGGCAGAGCGGTAGTGGTAGGAGTGCGCGATGGAGAACCCGCGCCGGGCATAAAAGGCAAGGGCGCCGGTGTTGTCGGCCTCGACCTGGAGGTAGACGCGTTCGGCCCCTTCCCCGGCCGCCCAAGCCTCCAGGCCGTCGACGATCATCGACCCGACCGCGCGCCGGCGGTCGTCCGGGCTGACCGCGAGCGAGAAGAGGCCCAACCATCCCTCCTCGACGACGCCGACGCCGAGCCGCCGGCCCGACGACGCATCAACGCAGACCGCGAACCGGGCACGGTCGCCGAGTTGCGACAAGACGAGCTCGGCGGTCTCGCGGGTGCCGTCCATCCCGCTGACGGCCGCCCAGGCCTCCACCCAGGCGTCGGTCAGCTCGCCCAGCTGCACCGCGACCGCTGGAGGCGAGGCGACTGGGCCCGGGTCCGGCGGGCCTTCGCCAAGCTGGATCGTGATGTCGGCCGCGACCGCGCTCGCGACCCCCATCGGACCCGCCAGCATCACCGAGGAGCCGCTGAGCGCCATGCCCCGGTCATCGAGCGCCGCATCAAGCCGCTGATGCGCTTCAGCCGGCGAGACCTGGATGGTGCTGGAGAAGTCGAGCTCCTCAGCGGCGGCCAGCGCCAGATCGACCGTTCGTGCGGCTGCTGCGGGGTCTGACGGCGCCAACAACGAGTTCGACCGTCGCCGATCGACGCCAACCGTACGCCGCAACAGCCACCCCTCGACCTGTTCGACCTCATCGGCCGGCCAGGCCCGGGCGGCCAAACGCTCAAGCTGATGAGAGACCTCAGGGTCAAAGTGGCTGCCAAGACGCTGCACGAGCCAGGGCAGTTTGCGGCAAAACGGCTCAGAGCGCGCTGCGGGCACAGCGCGACTCCTATGCCATCACGGCTACGTCGTAGCCCTGCCAGACGGGGCCTGCCGCAGAACGACAACGAGCCGCCCCGAAGGGCGGCTCGTGTGACATTAAACCGGCGGCGTCCTACTCTCCCGGGCCCTTGCGAGCCAAGTACCATCGGCGCTGTGGGGCTTAACTTCTCTGTTCGGAATGGGAAGAGGTGTTTCCCCCACGCCAAAGCCACCGGAAATCTACGAGAGATCCCGGCGGCCCCTCAAAACCGCACAGCCCACCACATGTGTAATTCACGACGAAGTAAAAATAAAACCGTCAAGCCCTCGAGCCATTAGTACCAGTCTCCTCCACGCGTTACCGCGCGTCCAGATCTGGCCTATCAACCTGGTGGTCTCCCAGGGCTCTTACTCCCTCAAGGGGATGGGAGAGCTCATCTTGAGGCTGGCTTCCCGCTTAGATGCCTTCAGCGGTTATCCAATCCGCACGTAGCTAACCTGCTATGCCGTTGGCACGACAACAGATACACCAGAGGTGCGTTCACCCCGGTCCTCTCGTACTAGGGGCAAATCCTCTCAACTCTCCAACGCCCACGGCAGATAGGGACCGAACTGTCTCACGACGTTCTGAACCCAGCTCGCGTACCGCTTTAATGGGCGAACAGCCCAACCCTTGGGACCTACTTCAGCCCCAGGATGCGACGAGCCGACATCGAGGTGCCAAACCGGGCCGTCGATGTGGACTCTTGGGCCCGATAAGCCTGTTATCCCCGGAGTACCTTTTATCCGTTGAGCGACGGCACTTCCACTTGCTACCGCCGGATCACTAAGACCTGCTTTCGCACCTGCTCGATATGTCTATCTCGCAGTCAAGCTCCCTTACTGCCTTTGCACTCTACGCACGATTTCCGACCGTGCTGAGGGAACCTTTGTGCGCCTCCGTTACATTTTGGGAGGCGACCGCCCCAGTCAAACTACCCGCCTGGCACTGTTCTCCGCCCGGATTCACGGTGCGAAGTTAGACGTCCAATACATCAAGGGTGGTATCTCAAAGTTGGCTCCACATCAACCGCAGTCAATGCTTCAAAGCCTCCCACCTATTCTGAGCGAAATGCACCGAACGCCAATACCAAGTTGTAGTAAAGGTTCACGGGGTCTTTCCGTCTAGCCGCGGGTACTCGGCATCTTCACCGAGACTGCAATTTCACCGAGCCCCTCGCTGAGACAGCGCGCAAGTCGTTACGCCATTCGTGCAGGTCGGAACTTACCCGACAAGGAATTTCGCTACCTTAGGACCGTTATAGTTACGGC
The DNA here is from genome assembly GCA_963829185.1 of uncultured Conexibacteraceae bacterium. Classification (GTDB taxonomy): domain Bacteria; phylum Actinomycetota; class Thermoleophilia; order Solirubrobacterales; family Solirubrobacteraceae; genus Baekduia. The sequence goes on along the minus strand of CAWHID010000017.1, from coordinate 9,999 downwards.
CGCCGTTTACCGGGGCTTAGCTTCGCTGCTTCGGTCCGAAGACCTAACAGCTCCACGTAACCTTCCGGCACCGGGCAGGCGTCAGCCCCTATACGTCGTCTTACGACTTAGCAGAGACCTGTGTTTTTGGTAAACAGTCGCTTGCGCCTATTCACTGCGGCCCCCTCGGGCTCCAGTCGCGAAGACCTTCACCCTACTGGGGCGCCCCTTCTCCCGAAGTTACGGGGCAATTTTGCCGAGTTCCTTAGCGAGGGTTATCTCGATCACCTTAGTATTCTCTACTTGCCCACCTGTGTCGGTTTTGGTACAGGCACGCGAGTTCTCCCTAGAGGCTTTTCTTGGAGGCATGGCGTCCGGGACTCGCCGGCCCTTGGGCCAGCTGGCATCGCGCCTCAGGTTAAAGGGACCCGGATTTGCCTAGGTCCCACCCTACACGCTTACCCCAGGGCAACCATCGCCTGGGATCCCATAGCCTTCCTCGTCCCCCCATCGGTCAAACGATCTCGACGTGGTACAGGAATATCAACCTGTTGGCCATCGACTACGCCTTTCGGCCTCGCCTTAGGTCCTGACTAACCCTGAGCCGACGAACGTTGCTCAGGAAACCTTGGGCAATCGGTGGAGGGGATTCTCACCCCTCTTTCGTTACTCATGCCGGCATTCTCACTTCCCAGGCGTCCACGGCTGGCTTCCGCCGCCGCTTCACTCGCCTGGGAACGCTCTCCTACCGCGCGATCGATCCGAAGATCTCACGCACCCGCAGCTTCGGTGTCTAGCTTGAGCCCCGTTACATTATCCGCGCCCGAACACTTGACCAGTGAGCTGTTACGCACTCTTTCAAGGGTGGCTGCCTCTAAGCCAACCTCCTGGTTGTCTATGCATTCGGACATCGTTTCCCACTTAGCTAGAACTTGGGGACCTTAGCTGGCGGTCTGGGCTGTTTCCCTTTTGACGCTGAAGTTTATCCCCCAGCAACTGACTCCCGCGGTACACGTAACGGTCTTCGGAGTTTGCCTTCTTTCGGTAAGCTGGTAGGCCCCCTAGAGAAAACAGTGCTCTACGGCCGCCACGCAATTTACGCGAGGCTATACCTAAATATATTTCGGAGAGAACCAGATATCACTGAGCTTGATTAGCCTTTCACTCCGACCCACAGGTCATCGGCCCAGTTTTCAACCTAGGTCCGTTCGGTCCTCCACGAGGTCTTACCCCCGCTTCAACCTGCCCATGGGTAGCTCGCTCAGTTTCGGGTCTACCGCCTACGACTGAATCGCCCTATTCGGACTCGCTTTCGCTTCGGCTCCGCTCATCGCTTAACCTTGCCGCAGACGAGTAACTCGCCGGCTCGTTATGCAAAAAGCACGCGGTCACAGAACAAGCCTGCTCCCACCGCTTGTAGGCACGCGGTTTCAGGTACTATTTCACTCCCCTTCCGGGGTACTTTTCACCTTTCCCTCACGGTACTAGTCCGCTATCGGTCACCTAGGAGTACTTAGCCTTGGAGGGTGGTCCCCCCAGATTCAGTCCGCGTTTCACGGGTGCGGACCTACTCAGGAACGCTAGACAGCAGATCATGCAGTTTCGTCTACGGGACGGTTGCCCTCTTTGGTTGGCGGTTCCACGCCATTCGACTACCACATGATTTTGTAACTGCTGCCAGGCCAGCTACGACCTGGAACTAACGCCCTACAACGCCATATACGCAACGCGTAGCTGCTTACACGTACATGGTTTGGGCTGATCCCTTTTCGCTCGCCACTACTCAGGGAGTCTCGGTTGATTTACTTTCCTCGGGGTACTGAGATGTTTCACTTCCCCCGCTTGCCTCCCACCTGACTATGTGTTCATCAGGCAGTGACGCCGCATTACCGGCGCCGGGTTTCCCCATTCGGAAATCCACGGGTCAAAGGCTATTCAACGCCTCACCGTGGCTTATCGCAGTCGTTCACGTCCTTCATCGGCTCTAGGTGCCAAGGCATCCACCATGTGCCCTTACTATCTTGACGGTGATCGTCAAAGAGATGGGATCTGCATAGAGATCCCGTCTCGGTGAATTACCCGTGTGTCTCCCCCGGCTCATCGAAGATGAAGGGGAGACACGTACGCCCGACCAGCGTTGGATCTGATCGGGCATGTGGCTGCTGTGCAGTTTTCAAGGGCCGCCGAGAGGTGCGCACGAGGTGATTCCTCGCGAAGCGCGGTCTCTCAAAACTCAACAGCATGCACGGGCTCAAGCTCCACGATATGTGGCGCAATGCGAGGCATCACGGGAACTCCCATGTAGGAGCTCCGGCTGGCCCGGCCAGGTTCGGTCGACGTACTAGGCCCTACGGTCGGAGGACATCGCATCGATTCCCTCTGCGGGCACCCGAAGGTGCTGGCAAAAGGCCGGCGATGTCGCCGTGCCGTAGGGGCCCCATTAAGGGGCTCCCTAGAAAGGAGGTGATCCAGCCGCAGCTTCCGCTACGGCTACCTTGTTACGACTTCACCCCAGTCACGAGCCCCACCTTCGACGGCTCCCTCCCTTGCGGGTTAGGCCACCGGCTTCGGGTGTTGCTCACTCCCGTGGTGTGACGGGCGGTGTGTACAAGGCCCGGGAACGTATTCACCGCGGCGATGCTGATCCGCGATTACTAGCAACTCCACCTTCATGCAGGCGGGTTTCAGCCTGCAATCCGAACCGAGACGCACTTTGAGGGATTCGCTCCACCTCGCGGTATCGCAGCCCTCTGTATGCGCCAATGTAGCACGTGTGTAGCCCTGAACATAAGGGGCATGATGACTTGACGTCATCCCCACCTTCCTCCGGTTTGTCACCGGCAGTCTCGCATGAGTCCCCAACTAAATGCTGGCAACATGCGACGGGGGTTGCGCTCGTTGCGGGACTTAACCCAACATCTCACGACACGAGCTGACGACAGCCATGCACCACCTGTGAACCTGCTCCGAAGAGAAACCGTGTTTCCACGGCGGTCAGGCACATGTCAAGCCCAGGTAAGGTTCTTCGCGTTGCGTCGAATTAAACCACATGCTCCGCTGCTTGTGCGGGCCCCCGTCAATTCCTTTGAGTTTTAGCCTTGCGGCCGTACTCCCCAGGCGGGGCACTTAATGCGTTAGCTTCGGCACGGGAGGAGTCGACACCTCCCACACCTAGTGCCCATCGTTTACGGCGTGGACTACCAGGGTATCTAATCCTGTTTGCTCCCCACGCTTTCGCGTCTCAGCGTCAGTCACGTCCCAGCGAGCTGCCTTCGCCATTGGTGTTCCTCCTGATATCTGCGCATTTCACCGCTACACCAGGAATTCCACTCGCCTCTTCCGGACTCGAGCTTGACAGTATCCACCCGCCTCCCGGGGTTGAGCCCCGGACTTTCAGAGCGGACTTACCAAGCCGCCTACACGCGCTTTACGCCCAATGATTCCGGACAACGCTTGCCCCCTACGTATTACCGCGGCTGCTGGCACGTAGTTAGCCGGGGCTTCTTCTGAAGGTACCGTCACCACAGACGGGTATTAACCGCCGTGGCTTCGTCCCAACTGAAAGAGGTTTACAACCCGAAGGCCGTCTTCCCTCACGCGGCGTTGCTGCGTCACGCTTTCGCGCATTGCGCAAGATTCCCCACTGCTGCCTCCCGTAGGAGTCTGGGCCGTGTCTCAGTCCCAGTGTGGCTGATCGTCCTCTCAGACCAGCTACCCATCGAAGCCTTGGTAGGCCATTACCCCACCAACAAGCTAATGGGCCGCGGGCTCATCCCGTTGCGGAAGCCGAAGCCTCCTTTCCTCGCTCCTACTGATGTAGATGCGAGCACATTTGGTATTAGCCCCGGTTTCCCGGGGTTGTCCCAATCAACAGGGCAGATTACCCACGTGTTACTCACCCGTTCGCGGCTTTGCCCCCGAGCAAGCTCGGGTTCGTCGCTCCACTTGCATGTGTTAAGCACGCCGCCAGCGTTCGTCCTGAGCCAGGATCAAACTCTCCGTGAAGTTACCTACACACCGACACACCCGAAGGCGCGCCGGATTACGAAGAGCTGTCAAACCTCATATGGCACGAGCAATACACGTCTCGTACCGAGGGATGACGGGATTCTTTTTCAGACCCTCGCGCCCCGTAAACGGGACCGAGGGGTCGAACCTGGACGCGCACCTCCGACCCGACTGAGTCGAAAGGCGCGCATGCTGTTGAGTTTTCAAAGACCGTCGCGCCCTGTCGGGAAGGGGATACCTTCGAAAGGACGCTCCGCCGAGCCGAAGCTCTAGGAGCGGGGCCGAGCAGTTTAGCACTGTTCGGCCGCGGGTGCGGGCTCCGGTCAGACCGGCGTCCGTGCCCCGCTGAGCAGGAGTATACGCACAGTCTCGCGCGCCACGTCGTGCGGGTGGTCCGACAGATCAGCGCAGGGGACCGCGACGTCAGGCAATCCCTTGTGAGCAAAGGCTATCCGCGTGGGTGACCGCCACGCAAGGGCCAATCGGTCCAGGCGTGTTCGCCCGATGGTGCCCGAACACGAGACCGACGACGTGACGATCTCGTCACTAGCCCGGTTTGAACCCGCAGTCCCACCTGAGACGCAGCTCAGGCCAAGCGCAGGCGCCGGAAATGGCGCTTTCCGACCTGCAGGACGTGGCCGTCAAGGCGGTCCGGCGCGACATCGACGTCGGCCTCCCCCAGTGCCTCTCCGTCAAGCTTGACCCCGCCCTGTGCCAGCAGCCGGCGCGCGTCTGAGCGTGAGCGCCCGAAGGCGTCGGCGATCAGCGCGGGCAGGTGCACCGACCCGTTTTCGGCGCTGAAGGCGTGCTCATCGACCTCGTCGGGCGCTTCATGGCTGACGAACACGCGGTCGAAGTGCTGCACGGCCGCCGCCGCGGCCTCCTCGCCGTGGAAGCGGGCGACGATTCCCCGCGCCAGCGCGCGCTTGGCGTCGCGTGGCCCCGTGCCCTCAGGGGGCCGCGGCACCGCCAGCAGCGAGAACCAGGACTCCATCGCCTCGTCGGGCAGCCGCATCGTCTTGCCGAACTGCTCGTCGGGGTCCTCCGTCACGCCGACGTGGTTGCCCAAAGACTTCGACATCTTCTCGGTGCCGTCGATCCCGGGCAGGATCGGCATCGTCAGGATCGTCTGCTCGGGTTGGCCGTAAGCGCGCTGGACGTCGCGCCCCAGCAGCAGGTTGAAGGTCTGGTCGGTCCCGCCGAGCTCGACGTCGGCGGTGATCGCCACCGAGTCATAGCCCTGCAGCAGCGGATAGAGCGTCTCCAGGACGGAGATCGGCTGCTGGGCGGCGAAGCGCTTGGCGAAGTCGTCGCGCTCGAGGATCTGGGCCACCGTCGCCACGCGCGCGAGGCGGAAGAGCTCTTCGGCGCGCATGTCCAGCCACTCGCCGTTGCGGCGGACCTCCAGCAGCTCGGGGTCGTCGCGCAGCACCGTAAACGCCTGTTGGCGGTAGGTCTCGGCGTTGGCATCGATCTCAGCGCCGCTCAGCACCGGGCGCGTCGTGGAGCGCCCGCTGGGGTCTCCTACGCGCGCGGTGTAGTCGCCGACGATCAGCACGACGCGGTGGCCGAGGTCCTGAAACTCGCGCAGCTTCTGCAGCACCACCGTGTGGCCAAGGTGGATGTCGGGCGCCGTCGGGTCCAGCCCCAGCTTGACGCGCAGCTGGCGCCCCTCCTTCTCGGCGAGCTCGAGCTTGCGGGCCAGGCCACCCTCAGGGAGCGACTGATGGGCGTTGCGCAACAGCGCGGAGGCGGTCTCTGACGGCTGGGCCATGAGGGCCCAATGCTAGAGTTCGGAGCCGTTTGCGGGCAGCTGCCGCCACCCCGCGACCCTCCTGCCTCGTGCCGTTTCCGCCGAGGCGCCGCGCCGTATGAGCGACCCAACCGGACCGCATCTCGCATCAGTGCCTGATCCAGGCCTCCCACCTTCGCCGCCACCGCGCGTCAAGACGAAGGTCAAGAAGCTGCGCCTGCTCGCGATCCTCGTGCCGCTCGCGCTGCTGGCCGTGGTCTCGACCGTCTTCGGGATGATGATGGCCGTCGCTTCCGACCTGCCGGCCCTTGAACAGCTGCCGCAAGTCGCTAAGCGCAAGAACTCGGTCCTGACCGACATCCACGGCACCCGCCTGACGACGCTGACCTCCAATCAGGGGCGGATCATCGTCACCGGCGACCAGATCGGCGCTTACGCCAAGTACGCCGTCATCGCCGTCGAGGACCAGCGCTTCTACGAGAACTCCGGCGTCGACCTGCGTGGCATCGGCCGCGCGTTCGTCCAGGACGTGGTGCAGCGCCGCCAGGCGCAGGGCGGATCCACCATCGCCCAGCAGTTCGTCAAGAACGCGCTCCAGGCGCAGACCAAGCGCACGGTCTTTGAGAAGCTGCGCGAGGCCGCGATGGCCTATCACCTGACGCGCAAGTGGTCCAAGGAGCGAATCCTCACCGAGTACCTCAACACGGTGTACTTCGGCAACGGCGCCTATGGGATCGAGGCCGCGGCGCGCACCTACTTCAGTGCCGACCCCAACCACAAGGGCTGCGGCACGCCCGGCAACTCGATGTGCGCCGCGCAGCTCACACCGGCCGAGTCGGCGCTGCTTGCCGCGATCATCGCCTCGCCCAGCCGCTTTGATCCTGTTGCGCACCCCGCCGCCGCCACCGGCCGGCGCAACCTGGTGCTCAAGAAGATGCTCGACCAGAAGCGCATCTCCGAGCCGGTCTATGACGATGCGATCCGCGAGCCGCTGTACTCGGCGATCACCCCGCCGCATGTCGACACCTTGAAGGGCTCGGAGTACTTCGTGTCGTGGGTGCGCCAGAGCCTCGTCGATCAAGTCGGTCCGCAGCGGGCGTTCGAGGGCAACCTGCGGGTGCAGACCACGCTCGACGTCGACCTCCAGAAAGCCGCGCAGCAGGCCGTCAACAACTACCTTTCGTGGCCAGGTGGCCCGACCGCCTCGGTGGTGGCGATCGACAACAAGTCCGGCGAGGTCCGCGCGATGGTCGGCGGGCGCGACTACGACAAGGCGCCCTTCAACCTCGCCACCCAGGGCCAGCGCCAGCCGGGCTCCTCGATCAAGCCCTTCATCTTGGCCGAAGCGCTGCGCCAGGGCATCGGGCCTGGCGCCGTCTTTCCGTCTCGCAAGCGCTATTTCCGCCTCAGCAAGGGCGGCAGCGAGATGTTCGTGGTCAACAACTTCGAGGACAACTACGCCGGCCAGTCGACCGTCGCCAACGCGCTGACGTTCTCCGACAACTCGGTCTTCGCCGCGCTGGGCATCCAGGTCGGGACCAAGAAGGTGGCCAAGCTCGCCGAGCGCATGGGTATCCGCACATCGGTCTCGTCGAACCTCGCGATGACCCTCGGCGGCCTGCGCGAGGGCGTGACGCCGCTGGACATGGCCCATGCCTACGAGACGTTCGCCACCGGCGGCAAGCGCATCAGCGGGACATTGGGGACGAGCAAGGACGGGCCCGTCGGGATCCACCTGATCACCAAGCGCAACGACAGCGACGAGGTCGTCAAGCGCAACAAGCCCAAGGCCAAGCGGATACTGTCGGCCAAGCTCGCCGCCATCGAGACGGAGCTGCTGACCGGCCCCGTGAAGCACGGCACGGCGGTGCGCGCGCAGTACGGCGGCTTCGCTGCGGGCAAGACCGGCACGACCGAGAACTCCGGGGACGCGTGGTTCGTGGGCTTCACCCCACGCTGGACGATCGCGGTCTGGGTCGGCTACCCCACCACGTTGAAGCCGATGCTCACCGAGTTTCGCGGCTCGCCGGTCACCGGCGGCACCTTCCCGGCGATGATCTGGCACGACTTCGTCGTCGCGGCCAACAAGATCATCGACGACCGCAACAACGAGGAGCGCAAGGCGAAGGGGCTGCCGCCGCTGGAGCCGACCACATCGGTGCCGTCGACGACGCAGGTCGCGCCGACGACCGTGCCACAGGAGGGCGCGGCACCCGAGGACGCGGAGACCGGCGGCACGGACGCGGGCGGCGTGGCACCGCCGGCGACCACGACGCCGAAGACGACCACACCGGCGCCGGCGCAGACGACACCGAACACCACCACGCCGCCGGCGCAGACGACGCCGGCAGCACCGGCAACGCCACAAACCCCCGCGCCAGGCGCTGGCGGCGACGGGACGACGGACGGCGACACCGGTGGGACCGGGCCCGCGACCGGCGGCACCGGCGTGGACTGAGTCAGCGTGGTCGAGGGCGCGACACGTATGTGTTGCCCGCGACGCTGAAGCGCCAGGGCAGCTCGACCGCCTTCGTGATCCCGATTCGTGGCCCGGCGATCAGCTTGGGGTCCTTCCACCCGTCCTCGCGCGGGTGGATCAGGATCGGTCCCTCGAACAGGTTGGTGTTGTTGAGCTCGAGGTCGACCCCCAGCGCCTGGGTCAGCTTGCCCGGGCCGTTGCAGAGGTCGACCTCCTTGGCGACGCCACGGCGCGCGTGCATCTGTGCGACGCCCTCGATCGGCTCCAGCGCCCGGATCAGGACGGCGGCGCCAACCTCGCGGTGCTCGCAGACCGCGTTGAGTAGCGCGTGGATGCCGTAGGAGCGATAGATGTAGGCCTTGCCCGGATCGCTGAACAGCACCGACGTTCGCGCCGTCAGCCCGACATAGGCGTGACAGGCCGGCTCGGAGTGGTGATAGGCCTCGGTCTCGACGATCACTCCCGCGCAGCCGCCGTGCTCGACGGTGCAGCCGACCAGGTCCTGAGCGACCTCCACCACCGGACGGTCATAGAAGGACGGCGCGAGCGCCACGGCTAGACGGTGAGCAGCGCGCGGGCTTGCTCGAGCTGCTCGCGCACGCGCGCCAGCGCCGTCCCGCCCTCCGAGGCCTTGGACTCCAGCCAGGAGGACTGGGCCAGCACTGCGCGGGCGTCCTCGCCGAGCGCGGGGACCGCGACGTCGGCAAGGGAGCGGCCGCTCTGCACCGACTCGCGCACGAGGCCGGCGATCACGCCATGGGACTCGCGAAACGGCGTCCCCTGCTTGACGAGCAGGTCGGCCAGATCGGTTGCGGCAATCAGCTCGTCGCTGGCCGCCGCGCTCATCCGCTCGCGGTCAAAGCGGGCGCCGGCGATCATCCCGGTGGCGGCTGCGAGGCAGAGGCGCAGCGTGTCGACGGAGTCAAACAGATGCTCCTTGTCCTCCTGCAGATCCTTGTTGTAGGTCAACGGCAGAGCATGCATCACGCCGTGCAGCGCCTGCAGGTGGCCGACGATCCGCGGCGCCTTGGCGCGCAGCAGCTCGCCGGCGTCGGGGTTCTTCTTCTGGGGCATGATCGACGAGCCCGACGACCAGGCGTCGGGCAAGACCAAGAAGCCGAACTCGCTCGACGACCACAAAACGATCTCGGCACCGAGGCGCGAGAGGTGCGTCGCGCAGGTGGCGGCCGCGCTGAGGTAGTCCAGGATGAAGTCACGGTTGGCGACCGCGTCGACCGAGTTGGGCGAAACGCTCGTGAAGCCGAGTTCGGCCGCGACCATGCGGCGGTCGGTGTCGAAGTTCACCCCCGCCAGCGCGCCAGCGCCCAGCGGCATGACGCCACAGGCGGCTTCGACAGCGGCGAAGCGGTCGCGGTCGCGCGCGGCCATCCAGAACCAGGCGAGCAGATGATGGGACAGGTAGATCGGCTGCGCGCGCTGCAGGTGGGTGTAGCCGGGGAGCGCCCAGTCGAGGTGGCGCTCGGCGGCGTCGACGAGCGTCGACATGTAGGTGCTGAGCTGCTCGTGGGCGCTGCGCGCCGCCTCCCGCGTAAAGAGCGCGACGTCGGTGACGACCTGGTCGTTGCGCGAGCGGGCGGTGTGCAGCGTGCCGCCGGAACGCCCGGCGATCGCCGTTAGCCGCCGCTCGACAGCCATGTGGATGTCCTCGTCGTCGGGTTCGAAGGGGAACGTGCCGTCGCGCAGCTCGGCCTCGACCTGGTCGAGGCCGGTCAGGATCGCATCGCGGTCGTCGGCGCCGATGATCCCCTGGGCCGCGAGC
>CAWHID010000016.1:0-9624 GCA_963829185.1 uncultured Conexibacteraceae bacterium | reverse complement strand
GAGGTTGGTGTGGGCGGCGCCGATGGCTTGGGATGGGGAGCGGACCGCCCAAGACTGCCGTCGTGGGGCGCTGGTCGTGGGGCGGGCGCGGTGTGTTTGGCGAGCGCTTGGGTTGGGCGGCTTGTTATTGGTGTTCCGCTCAGGCGTTGGTCGTCGTGCCGGCGTGGTCTGTTGGCACCGAGGGGAGTGAGCGGGGTCGGTTGCTCGCTGCGTTGGCTCGTCGTCCGCTGGCGCCTGGGCGGGCGATGCGCGTGGCCTTCGTTGACGGGCTGGGGATCCGTGTCGTCTGGGGTCCCTATGTGGGACACCAGACGACCTCGACCTCGCGTGAGGTCCGGGTCGATTTGGGCTCCACGATGGAGCCGCAAACGCCCCGGACCCCGACGCGCGAGGTCCGGGGCGTCTGGTGGTGAACTATTGACCATGAAACGCCCCGGAAGCCGCCCGGGCTTCCGCGCGAGCCACAACGGGCCAGGCGCCGCCACGAAGTGGCGCAGCCGCAACGGCTGGCACTGGTTCGTCGCAGTTCCGTGACAGCCCTGGGTACGTTGACCGGGAATATCCCGGTCACGGCGCGAGCGCGCCTTGACGCCGGGGTCGAAACTCGTCCGCAGCGCGAGCGCGAAGGGAGGGCGGTGATCCGTGATGTCGCCATCCGCGCGGCACCCGTTCGATGCCCGTACAAATGAACGCCGGACCACGCCCGCCTACGCACCACACGCCCCAGACCACATGAGCGTGGTGGCGATCGTCACGGAGCGCCGACCATCCAGCCACGCCCCGCACCACGCCCGGCCAGCACCCAACTACCCTCCTCCCCCATGGCGCCTTCGGCACTCCTGCGGCCCGATGTCCTCGTGCTCGCCGGCGGCGGCATTGTCGGCGAGGCCTGGATGCATGGGGTGCTCGGCGGGATCGAGGATGGCAGCGACGCGGACTTCCGCCGAGTCGAGGCCTATGTCGGGACCTCCGCCGGCTCGATCGTCGCCGCGCGGCTGGCGGCGGGGCGTCGGTCGCCGCGGCCCGATGGAACGAATGAAGACGCGAGCGCCTGGAGCGTGGATGGTCGAGCCGAGGAGGCCGAGACCCCCAGCGGCCTGCGCGGTGTCGTCCGCGGTGCCGCGCGCGCCGGCTGGGTCGTCAGCGAGCCGCTGACCAGCACCGCCGCCCGCGCCGCCACGCCCGTGGGCGCGCTCGCGCGCGCCGCGGTGCTCTCCCGCGCGGCGAGCCACGGGCGCCCGCTGGACCACCTCCACGCGCGCGTCGCACGCTGGGGGGCGCGCTTTGACGGACGGCTGCGCATCTGCGCCGTCGATCGCCGCAACGGACGCCGCACCGTCTTCGGCGCGCCAGGCGCACCGGCAGCCACCGTCGCCGACGCGGTCTGCGCCTCGTGCGCGATCCCGTGGGTCTTCTCCCCCGTGCGGATCGGCGACCGCGAGTACGTCGACGGCGGAGCGTGGAGCGCGACGAACCTCGATGCGGCAACCGCCGGTCGCGACACCCATGTGCTGTGCCTTGATCCCACCGCATCGCTCGGCGGCCGGGACCGCCGCATGGCCGCGCTGCGCGGCGCGTTCCGCGTCGCCTCAGAGCTCGAGCTTCAAGCCCTGCGTCGCCGTGGCGCCCAAGTTGTCCATGTTGCGCCCGATGACGAAGCTGCGACGGCGATCGGGCCCAACCTGATGGCACCCAGCCGCACGGCCGGCGCGCTGCGCGCGGGCTACGCGCAGGGCCGGCGCCTGGCCAGCGGCTAGCGCGGCCGCGCGCGCAAGACCGTCACCTTCACACCGCTGCAGTCGGTGCGGCTCGGGACGGCGAGCTGGATGTTTGTGCGGTGGATCGGACGCAGCCGCAGCCGTGCCCGGCCGTCGCGGCCCGTCTTGGCGTAGCCAAGCGTCCGGAGCTTGCGGGCGGAGACGACCTGCGTGGCGGTGACGCGTGTGCCCTTCAGCGGCTTGCCGCGCAAGGCGACGCGCACCGTCAGGACGGTCCGGCGGCCGGCGCGCACGCGCCTGCTGGCGGAGCGCACGACGCAGGCGCGCGCTGGAGCGCCCGCGATGGCCTTGGGCGCCGCGCCGTCGGCCGGCGGGTTGGACGCCGCGTACGAGATGCCGGGCGCAATCGGGGTGAGCGGTGCCCGGCTGGCCGGCGCGTCGGCTCGGCTGTCTGCCTCGGTGGCGACCGGCACGGTCTCGGGCGCCGGATCGACCGCGGGCGGGGCGACCACTGGCGGGACCGTCAAGGCCGCGTCAGCCAGCGTGCCGAGGAAGTCGGACGCCAGCGGCCCGTGCCACAGCCGGATCAGGTCGACGTCGCCCCGCAACGGCAGGGCGCAGCTGCCCTGGTAGGTCCCGATGTAGTGATCAGACGATGTCAAGGCATAGGCGATGGTCGACGGCACCGTGATCGGGTTGCCGACGGGACGGCCGTCAACGAGCATCCGCAGCGAGCGCCCGTCGAAGACGCCGGCGACGTGATGCCAGGCCCCGTTCCAGATCTCGGCCGGGCCGATCGCCGCCGTCACGTAGAAATCGCTGCCGTCGAAGACGTAGAAGGCCATGCCCCCGTCATGGGCGGTGTAGAGGCCGTAGGACCCCGCGAGGCAGCCTTGCGCCCCGTGCGAGACGACGTAGCGGAACTGGCCGGGGCTCGACGGTCCGCGCACGACGGCCTCGAGCGACAGCGTCCCGGGCTCCAGCTCAGGTGCGGCAGGCAACCGCACGAAGCCGCGCCCGTCGAAGCGCAGGGCGCCGCCCGACAGGCCGGCGATGCGCTCGGGATCGCGCGCATCGACCTCGCCGGACAGCCCGAGCCGACCGTCAAGACCGAAGGGGCCGTCGTCGATGGCCCGTTGGCCACCGCTCTCGTCAAACCGCCATTGACCGACGACCGTGCTCGCAGCACCAGCCGTGCTCACCCCTATGCCCAGCGCTGAGAGCGCCACGAGCAGCAATGCCATTACCTTGGCATCGCGGCCCCGCATCCATCCTTGCATCACGCTTCCCCCGTAGCTCACAGCGCCACTATTCACCGTACTCGGACGTTCGGTCGGCACGAGCGATTCTGCGCCTCGCGGACGGACGTCGTAGCGAAACTCCGGTGCTGCGGCCGACAGGCCTATGGCGTCTGCGCGAGCTCCGCGTCCGAAGCCGCGGCGTGCGCCTTGGTCACCGCGTTGCCGAGCGCGCGGACGTAGGCGATCGCGGCCGCTTCGATGATGTCGGTCGTCACCGCCTGGCCTGCGCCGGTGACGCGCTGGCCGGTGAGCACGCCGGGCGTGTCGCTCTTGACGGCCTCGTCGGGCGCGCCGAGCTCGACGACGACGCTGACCTCGCCGAGCGCGTCCTGGCCCCCCGTGACGGCATCGACGCGGAACTCGCGCAGGCGCGCGTCGATCTTCGTCGCGCTGTTGATCGCGCGGAAGATCGCGTCGACGGGACCGTCGCCGGTGAACGAACCCTCGACGACGACGTCATCGGGCGTGCGCACGGCGACCGTCGCGTGCGGCGGGCGACGGTTGGAGGCCTCGACCTCAAACCACTCCAGCGCATAGCCCTGGACGTCGGCGCGCAGCTCGTCGGTCACCAGCGCCTCGAGGTCCAGCGCCGTGACCTGCTTCTTGCGGTCGGCGACCTCCTTGAAGCGCTCGAAGGCCTGCTTGAGCTGGGAGCCGTCGATCGTGTAGCCGAGGTCCTCCAGCGCCTGGCGCAGCGCGGCGCGGCCGGAGTGCTTGCCCAGCACGAGCGAGTTGGCGTCGAGCCCGACGGAGCGCGCATCCATGATCTCGTAGGTCTCGCGCGCCTTGAGCACGCCGTCCTGGTGGATGCCGGACTCGTGGGCGAAGGCGTTGCGCCCGATGATCGCCTTGTTGGGCTGGACCGCGTAGCCGGTCAGGCGCGAGACCAGGCGACTGGTCTTGGCGATCTCGGTCGTGACCGCGCCGGTGCTGTAACCCAGACGATCGCGACGCGTGTGCAGGAGCATGATCAGCTCCTCCAGCGACGCGTTGCCGGCGCGCTCGCCGATGCCGTTGACCGCGCACTCGATCTGACGCGCGCCAGCCTGCACGCCCGCCAGCGAGTTGGCGACGGCCATGCCCAGGTCGTCGTGGCAGTGCACCGACAGCACGGCGCCGCGCAGGTCTGGGACCTTGGCGTACAGCTCGGTCAGGAACTCGGCGTACTCGTCGGGCGTCGCGTAGCCGACGGTGTCGGGGATGTTGATGGTGGTGGCGCCCTCGTCGAGGGCGATCTGGACCACCTCGGCGGTGAACGCGATCTCGGAGCGCGTCGCGTCCATCGGCGAGAACTCGACGTCCTCGCACAACGCCTTAGCCTGGGCAACCGATGCGCGGGCGAGGCCCTTGACGTCCTCGCGCGTGGACTGCAGCTGGTGCTCGATGTGGATGTCGGAGGTCGACAGGAAGGTGTGGATCCGAGGTCGCTCGCTGTCGCGGATGGCCTCCCATGCACGATCGATGTCGGCGCTGTTGGCACGAGCGAGGCCACAGATGACGGGGCCGTGGACCTCGCGGGCGATCATCTGGACCGCCTCGAAGTCGCCGGGCGAGGCGATCGGGAAGCCGGCCTCGATGATGTCGACGCCGAGGCGCGCCAGCTGCTGGGCGATCTCAAGCTTCTCCGCCGCGTTCAGCGAGATGCCGGGCGACTGCTCGCCGTCGCGCAGGGTCGTGTCGAACAGCAGGACGCGGTTCGGGTCTTCAGGCAGATGGGACATGTCGTTTGAACTCCGTTCGCTAAGGGCTCGTGTGCTGCGACTCTTCAGGCTGGTTCGCGGCTTCAGGCGGCCGCCACGCGCTGCTATTCCCCCTAGCGGGGGAGGAGAAGAAGTCGGAGGTCGAGCAAGAGGAACGACATGGACTGCAGGCGAGCCTAGCAGGGGCCGATCACGGCACCAACACGACCTTGCCCAGACCGCCCCCGCTCAAGGAATCAGGACGACCTTGCCCACGTTCTCGCGCGCCGCGATGATTCGATGGGCCTCGGGCGCGTCGGCAAACGGCACCGCGGCGTGCACGACGGGAGCGACCGTGCCGTCGGCCAGCACCGCGGTCAGCGGCATGGTCCACGGCGCCAGCGTGCCGCGGTCGTCCCACAGCGCGAGCATGTTGAGGCCGATGATCGACTTGGACTCGCTCATCTGCTTGATGAGGTTGAAGCCGCGGAACATGCGCCCCGCCTGGGGCAGGACGCGGGCGAGGTTGCGCTTCTCCCCCACGTTGACCGACGAGGCGCCGTAGGCGACCAGTCGGCCACCAGCGCGCAGCAGCCCATAGGAGCGCTGGAAGGAGCGGCCGCCGACCGCGTCGAGGATCAGGTCGTAGGGCGGCAGGCCCTTCCACCAGCCGTTGCGGCGGTAGTCGATCGCGCGGTCCAAGCCGAGCTCGACCAGGCGCGCGTGCTTGCCCGGCGAGGCGGTGCCGTGGACCTCGGCGCCGCCGAACGTGGCAAGCTGCAGCGCCGCGATGCCGACGCCGCCGGCCGCGGCATGGATCAGGACGCGTTCGCCCGGCTGCAGCGACCCGTAGCCGTGCAGCGCGGCCCACGCGGTCGCGTAGTTAACCGGGATCGCGGCGCCCTGCTCGAAGCTGAGGCCATCGGGAAGCGGGATCACGTCGCTCGCAGCGACGTTGATGACGTCGACGTAGCCGCCGAAGCGCGTGCCGGCCATCACGCGGTCGCCGACCTGCGGCACCGTGACGCCTTGGCCCACCGCGGCGATCGTGCCGCAGACCTCGTAGCCGACGACCGCCGGCAGCGGTGGCGCCTCCTCGTAGAGCCCCACGCGCGCCATCGTGTCGGCGAAGTTGACCCCGCAGGCGCGCACGTCGATCCGCACCTGACCCGGGCCGGGCGGCGGCGGGTCGGGACGCTCTTGGACCTGCAGGACAGACGGATCGCCCGCCTTGGTGATGACGACGGCTCGCATGGTGAGCGAGCCTATCCGGCGGGTGGGCCGGGCGCCGACTACCCGCGCGCGGTGGCCTCCGCCAGTTCGAGTCCCACCTCTTCGCCCGGCGCACCGCCCGTTGAGCGGAAGTCACGCTTGGCACGTGCACGCTGCAGCATGACGTTGAGCGCCATCAGCACGAGCACGACGAGCAGCATCATCGTCGCCAGCACGTTGACTTGCGCCGGCACGCCCTGGCGCGTGGCGCCGAAGATGAACAGCGGGAAGGTCTGCGTCGAGCCGGCGTTAAAGCTCGTCACCACGTAGTCGTCGACCGAGATCGCGGCGGCCAGCAGCGCGGCGCTTGCCACGCCCGGCGCAATCATCGGCAGCGTGACCTTGCGGAAGGTCGTCCACTCCGCCGCGCCGAGGTCCATAGCCGCCTCCTCGATGTGGCGGTCCATGCCCTCCAAGCGGGCTCTGACGGTCACCACCACATAGGACATGGTGAACATCACGTGAGCGATGATGATGGTCACCATTCCCGTGCTGACGTGCAGCGTCAAAAACAGCGCGAGCAGCGAAGCGCCGAGGACGACCTCGGGCGTGGCCAACGGCAGGAAGACGAACATGTCGGTCAGCGCCTTGCCACGGAAGCCGTAGCGGACGAGCGCCAAGGCCATGAACGTGCCAAGCGCAACGGCGATGACCGTGGTGACGAGCGCGATGATCAGGGAGTTCTGCAGCGCCGTCGTCAGGTCGGAGTTGGAGAAGGGGTGTTCCCAGTGCTTGAGGGTGAAGCCCTGCCAGGTGAAGTTGAAGCGGCCCTGGTTGTCGTTGAAGGAGTAGAGGACGACGATGAAGATGGGGATGAAGAGGTACAGCAGCGCCAGCGCCGACCAGAAGCCGAGCAGCCCGTTGCGCAGGCGATCGTTGCGCAACATCACACGGCCTCCCGCAGTGACTTCGTCCCAAGCAGGCGGGCGTAGATCAAGATCCCGATCAGGATCCCCGTCATCAGGATGAACGACAGCGCGGCGGCTGTCGGGTAGTCCAAGATGTTGAGGAACTTGCTCTGGATGACGTTGCCGATCATGTACTGCTTGGGCGTCCCGAGCAGCGCGGCGTTGATGAAGTCACCAGAGGCCGGAATGAACGTCAGCAGCGAGCCGGCGAAGATCCCGGGCAGCGCCAGCGGCAGCGTCACCTTGCGAAACGCGGTGGTCCGGCTGGCGTAGAGGTCGGTCGCCGCCTCGATCAGCCGCCGGTCGATCTTCTCCAGCGAGACGTAGAGCGGCAGCGCCATGAACGGCAAGAAGTTGTAGGTGATGCCCGCGATGACGGCCTTGGTCGAGGCCAGCAGGCGCCCATCCTCGGAGATCAGGCCGACGTCCTGGAAGCGGCTGACGACCCAGCCGTTGTCGTTGAGGATCAGCTGCCAGGAGACCGTGCGCAACACGTAGGAGACGAAAAACGGCAGCACCACCAATAGCAACAGGAAGTTCTTCCAGCGGCCGGCCTTGTAGGCGATGAAGTAGGCCAGCGGGAAGGCGATGATCAAGCACAACAGCGTGGCGATGCCGGCGTAGAGGATCGAGCGCCCGAACTGGGTGGAGTAGTCGGAGATCGCGTTGGTGTAGGTCGCGAAGTGCCACTGCAGCGTGTAGCCGTCTTCAGGGTTGCCCGTCATCAGCGACACGCCGCCCTGGTTGATGAGCGGGATCGCGTAGAAGACGATCAGCCACAGCAGGCCCGGACCCAGGAAGAGGTAGGGCAGCAGGCTCCGCCGCCGGCGCAAGCTCAGCCGCAGCATCAGGCGCCCGTCACGTCGGCCATTGCCGACTGCATCGTGCGCTCGTCGGTCGGCGACAGCGCTGGGTAGGGATGCAGGCGCTTGCGGACGTCGTCGGGCGGGAAGATCAGCGGGTTGTTGGCGATGTCGGGGTCGGTCTTGAGCAGGATCTCCTTGGCCCCGTCCACGGGCGAGATGTAGTTGACGTAGGCCGCCACCTTCGCCGCCACCTCAGGCTCGTAGTAGTAGTTCATGAGCACCTCGGCGCCGTAAGGATGTGCGGCGTGCTTGGGCATCAACATGTTGTCGGTGAACAACATGGCGCCCTCCTTGGGGTAGATGAACTCCAGGTCGGGGTTATCAGCCTGGAGTTGCACGAGGTCGCCGGAGTAGGCGACCGCGACCCAGACGTTGCCCTTGGCCAGATCGGTCGTGTAGTCGTTGCCGGTGAAGCGCCGGATCTGCCCCGCGTTCTTGGCGCCCTGGATCTTCTCGATCGCCTTGAGGATGTCGTCGATCTTGGCCGTCGAGGCATCGACGCCCATGCCGAGCAGCACGAGGCACGCCGAGTCATACGGCTCCTGGAGCATCGTGACCCGCCCCTTGAACGCCGGATCGAAGAGGTCGTTGACGCTTTCGAGCTTGCGCCCGGTCTTCTTGGGGTTGTAGCCGATCCCGACGCCGCCCGACTGCCACGGCAGCGTGTAGGTGCGCTGCGGGTCGTAGTTGATCGACTTCAGGTTGGTGACAAGGTTCTTGATGTTGGGAATGTTCTTTTTATCCAGCGGCTCGCAGTAGCCGTCACGCACCCAGCGTGCGGCCATGTAGTCGGTCAGGGTCACGATGTCGCGACCGATGTCGCGGCCTTGGGCCAGCTGCTGGCGGACCTTGCCGAAGAACTCGAAGTTGTCGTTGATCTCCTCGACGTACTTGACCTTGACGTCGTAGCGCTTGTCGAAGCTCTTCAGCGACTTCTCGTCGATGTACAGCGGCCAATTGGCCCACACCAGCCCGGCCATCGAGGCCCGCGGATGGTTGACCGCCACCGCCTTCTTGGCATCGACGCTGTTGGCGGCCTCGCCCTCGATCGAGCAGCCGGCCAGCGCCGAGCCCAGCGCGGTCAGGCCCAGCGCTGCGGCGCCCGAGCGGCCGAGGAAGCGCCGGCGCGACATGCCGTCGTTTTCGAACAGCAGGCGCTCCAGCGCGCGCTCGACCTCGCGGTCAGGCATCACGGGCCACGACGAACGTGTGCTGCGGATCCCACGTCAGCAGGACCTCCTGGCCGACGCCCAGCGCCGCGGGCTGCCCGCCGTCGCGGTTAGGAGCGATCACCGTCAGCTCCTCCCCACCGGGCGCCATCACCACGTATTGGATCGACACGCCCAAGAACGAGGCCACGGTCACGGTGCCGCGCAACGCGTTGGACCCGGCCGGCGTGCCGCTCGAAGCCGGGACGAGCTCGATCTTCTCCGGCCGCACGCCGATCCGGACCGCATCGCCCGGCGCCTCGGACATCCGCGAGCACGGGACCTGCACGGTCCCGTCGTCGGTCTCGACGGTCGCCATCTCGACGTCGCGCTCCAGCACCTTGCCGTCAACGAGGTTCGAGACGCCGAGGAAGTTCGCGACGAACGCCGTGTGTGGGCGCTCGTAGAGCTCCTCCGCTGATCCCGCCTGCTCAATCCTGCCGCGGTTCATGACCGCGATCGTGTCGGCCATCGACATGGCCTCCTCCTGGTCGTGTGTCACGTGCACGAACGTGATCCCGACCTCCTGCTGGATGCGCTTGAGCTCGATCTGCAGCTGCTTGCGCAAGCGCAGGTCCAGCGCGCCGAGCGGCTCGTCAAGCAGCAGCGCGCGCGGGCGGTTGACCAGCGCACGGGCCAAGGCGACGCGCTGTGCCTGGCCGCCTGACAGTT
>CAWHID010000015.1:0-29617 GCA_963829185.1 uncultured Conexibacteraceae bacterium | reverse complement strand
GGCGCGCAGCCGGGCGAGGACGTCCTCGCTCCACTCGTGCGTGCGCAGCAGGCGGTAGCGATCGCCGCCGACGCGCAGGTAGGCGTCGGCCTCGGTCCCGCGCCCGAGCATGCCGGCGTCGCGCAGCAGCGTCACCACCGGCACGTACTCCTCCTCATACCAGCGGCGCGCCAGCTCGCGGCGGTCCATCAGCTGCTCGTGCTCCTGGGTCCAGCGCCAGCCCCACGCCTCGATCCCCTCGGCCAGCTCGGCGAACGCCCACGGGTCGCTCGGGCGCACGCGCTCGCGGGCCGCGCGGCGGCAGCGGCACGCGCTCGAGGAAGACCCGCTCATGGCTCTTGAGCGGCAGGTCGGCGCGCAGCAGGTCATGGCCCGCGCCGACGCGCGTCACGACCTCGGTCACGCGCGCGTCGATGTCGTGGCGGCCGAGCGCCCGGGCGACCGAGACGCGGTGGTGGCCGTCCTTGACGAAGTAGACGTCGCCGACGCGGTAGAGGTCGACGGGCGGCATCGCCTCGCCGCGGCGCATCGCGGCGGCGATCCGCTCCCAGCGCGCGCGGACCTGCGGCGTCGTGGGGCGGAAGTGGCGGTCAAAGCCCTGCATCCGGTCGACGGTCCCGACGATCGCGTCCAGCGGCACGACCGCCAGGCCGGCGTCGCGCTCCTGCACGCGGCCCAGGGCGGCGACCACCTCCTCGAACGGCAGGATGTGGTCGATGTCGCCCGGCTCGCGCCGCAGCCAGCGCCGCAACCGCGACAGCGCCAGCCGCCGACGGGCACGCAGGAAATCGTCCTGTGCGTCGGCGCCGGACATCCCGGTGCTCCGCGGGGGCACACCCCGCAAGGTACCCCGTGTCGGAATCGCACACGCCAGCCGTGGCGATCGCGTACGCCACTGCGGACAACGTGGGCGACGAACCGGCGCCCCGGCGGCCCAAGACACGTTGACTGAAGTCCTGAACCATGCCTACTGTTGGCCATACCGGTGCAGGTGCCTTGAGGAGGGCCACTATGGAGGGGACACCGATCGCAACCCCTGAGGGAGAGCGCGCCGACGCCGCGGCGCCGGAGACCGACATCCGCCTCGAAGGGGTGACCAAGCGCTTCGGCGACGCCGTGGCGGTCGACGACCTCACGCTGTCGATCGAGCGCGGCGCGTTCTACGCGCTGCTGGGCCCGTCGGGCTGTGGCAAGACGACGACGCTGCGCATGATCGGCGGCTTCGAGGATCCGTCGGCGGGCGTCGTCTACCTCGGTGGTCAGGCCGTGACCGACCTGCCGCCCTACAAGCGCGACGTCAACACGGTCTTTCAGTCCTACGCGCTCTTTCCGCACCTCAACGTCGAGCGCAACGTCGCCTTCGGCCTGGAGCGCAAGAAGGTCGACAAGGCCGAGGCCAAGCGCCGCGTCGCCGAGGCGCTGGAGATGGTCCAGCTCGGCCCGCTGGCCAAGCGCCGTCCGGGCCAGCTCTCCGGCGGCCAGGCACAGCGCGTCGCCCTGGCCCGCGCGCTGGTCAACCGCCCGCGCGCGCTGCTGCTCGACGAGCCGCTCGGCGCGCTGGACCTGCGCCTGCGCAAGCAGCTGCAGATCGAGCTCAAGCGCATCCAGCGGGAGGTCGGGATCACGTTCGTGCACGTGACCCACGACCAGGAGGAGGCCATGTCGATGGCCGACACGATCGCGGTCATGAACAAGGGCCGGATCGAGCAGGCAGGCTCAGCGGAGGACCTCTACGAGCGCCCGCACACGGCGTTCGTCGCGAACTTCCTCGGCGTCTCGAACCTCGTCGACGGCAAGGTGCTGGAGCGCGGCGTCGAGATGGCGACCGTCGAGACCGACGACGGGACCGTGCACGTCCCGTGCGCGCGCATGTCCGAGGCCCCGGGCGACGCCGTCCGCATCGGCGTGCGGCCGGAGAAGATCGAGCTCGTCCCGGCGTCCAGCGGCACGCCGGCCGGGCGCAACGCGCTGCGCGGCACGGTGACCGTCGCCTCGTTCTTGGGCGTGTCGATCCAGTACGTGGTGACCGCGCCGGGTGGGGAGGAGCTGACGGTGATCGCCCCCAACCGCGACGGCGGGCAGCCCTCGGCGCTGGGCGTCGGCCAGGAGGTCCTGCTGACCTGGGATCCGCAGCACACCTTCGTCGTGGCCCGCGATGCCTGACCGCGACGTCGAGCGCGCGCTGGAGCGCCTGCTGTTCGAGCGCGACGGCATGTCGCGCCGGCGCTTCCTCGGCCGCTCGGGCGCCGCCGCGCTGGGCATGACCGCGCTGGGCTCGGCGCTGGCCGGCTGCTCGATCGAGGGCGAGGCCGCCAACAGCGTCGACGCCAAGAAGGCCGTGACGGTCAACCACCCGCGCGCCTCGATGGCCGGGCTGGTGTGGGCCAACTGGCCGCTGTACATCGACGAGCACACGCTCAAGACCTTCGACAAGCGCTACGACGTCAAGGTCAAGTACGTCGAGGAGATCAACGACAACTTCGAGTTCTTCGGCAAGGTCCGCCAGCAGCTGGCCCAGGGGCGCGACATCGGCCGCGACATCGTGACGCTGACCGACTACATGGCCGCGCGCTGGGTGCGCGACGGCTACTGCGAGCCGCTGGACAAGAAGAACATCCCCAACATCAAGAACCTCGTCGCCAACCTGAAGTCGATCAACTACGACCCGCAGCGCACCTACACGCTGCCGTGGCAGTCGGGCGGCATCGGGATCGGCTACAACCCCAAGAAGACGGGGCGCAAGCTCGAGAGCGTCAACGACCTCTTCGATCCGGCGTTCAAGGGCCGCATCACGATGCTCCAGGAGCCCTACGACTCGGCCTGCCTCGTGCTGCTGGGCATGGGCATCGACGCCTCGACGGCCAAGATCGACGACATCCTCAAGGCGATCGAGAAGATCCAGGTCGCCAAGAACGCGGGGCAGATCCGCCGCTTCACCGGCAACGACTACACGACCGACCTCGCCAAGGGCAACGTCTGGGCCGCGGTCGCCTACTCCGGCGACCTCGTGCAGCTGCAGGCCGACAACCCCGACCTGGAGTTCGTCTACCCCAAGGAAGGCGCCATGTTGTTCACCGACAACATGCTGATGCCCAAGCACGCCGCCCATCCCTACGGCGCCGAGGTGCTCATGAACTACTACTACGAGCCCGAGGTGGCGGCGAAGGTGGCGGCCTACGTCAACTACATCACGCCGGTCGAGGGCGCCAAGGAGATCCTGCTCAAGACCGACCCCGACATCGCCAACAACCCGCTGATCTTCCCGCCCGACGACGTCCGCAAGCGGCTGCACCCCTACCCGGCGCTGTCGCCGGTCGACGAGCGCACGATGCAGTCGGCGATGGCCGACGTGACGGGGGCCTGATGCTGCGCTTGAGCCTGCGCCGGCGTCGCAGCCTGCTGCCCTACCTCTTCCTGGGCCCGGGCCTGCTGTGGCTGATCGTCTTCTACGCGATCCCGCTCATCAACCAGGGCGGCGTGTCGCTGATGACGGGCAACCCCGAGGACGGCTACACCCTGCAGTGGCACTTCGCGACCTACACCGACGCGATCTCCGACTACGCCACGCAGTTCGGGCGCTCGATCCTCTACGCCGGCATCGCGACGCTCCTCTGCCTGATCATCGCCTTCCCGCTGGCCTACTTCATCGCCTACAAGGCGGGCCGCTGGAAGAACTTCATGTTGCTGCTGGTGGTGCTGCCGTTCTTCGTCTCCTACGTGCTGCGCACGGTCTGCCTGGCAGCTGATCCTCAACGACAACGGCTGGGTCGTCAGCCGCTTCCAGGACGTCGGCCTGATCTCCGAGGACGGGCGCCTGCTGGCCACGACCACGGCCGTCATCGCGGGCATCACCTACAACTTCCTGCCGTTCATGGCGCTGCCGCTGTACGTCTCGCTGGAGAAGATCGACCGGCGCCTGATCGAGGCGGCGACCGACCTCTACGCCAGCCGCACGACCGCGTTTCGCAAGGTGACGCTGCCGCTGGCGCTGCCCGGGATCTTCGCCGGCTCGCTGCTGACCTTCATCCCGGCGTCCGGTGACTTCATCAACGCCGCGCTGCTCGGGACGCCCAAGCAGTACATGATCGGCAACGTCATCCAGAGCAAGTTCCTCAACATCCTGGACTACCCGACGGCCGCCGCGCTGTCGTTCATCCTGATGACGGGGATCCTGATCGGGATCTTGATCTACGCGCGATTGCTCGGGACCAAGTCGCTGCGGGAGGCCGTGTGATGCTGCGCAACGACCGCCTCCGCAACGGGCTGCTGGGCCTCTGGTCGGCGCCTGGCGCTGCTCTACCTGTTCATCCCGATCTTCATCGTCGTCCTCTACTCGTTCAACGACAACCAGGGTCGCTTCAACTTCACCTGGCAGGGCTTCACGCTCAAGCACTGGGAACACCCCTTCTCCAACTCCGACCTGACGACGGCGCTGCAGAACTCCCTGATCATCGCGCTGGTCACCACGGTCATCGCCGTCGCGCTCGGCACGTTCATGGCCTTGGCGCTGGTCCGCTACGGCTTCCGCGGCAAGGCGCTGACCGACATGTTCGTCTTCCTGCCGCTGGCCACGCCCGAGGTCGTCCTCGGCGCCTCGCTGCTCGCCCTGTTCCTGACGCTGCACGTCAGCACGGGGATGGTGACCATCATCATCGCCCACGTGATGTTCACCATGTCCTACGTGGTGGTGACCGTCAGAGCCCGGTTGGAGGGCATGGACCGCCACATCGAGGAGGCGGCCATGGACCTCGGCGCGGCCGAGTGGACGACCTTCCGCAAGGTCACGCTGCCGATGATCGCGCCGGGCGTGGCGAGCGCCGCGCTGCTGGCGGCGGCGATCTCGGTCGACGACTACGTGGTCACGAGCTTCAACGCCGGCTCGACGCAGACCTTCCCGCTGTTCATCTTCGGCGCCACGCGCCAGGGCGTGCCGGCCGAGGTCAACGTGCTGGCGACGATGCTGCTGCTCGTCGTGCTCGTGCTGATGGCGCTCAACGTCATGCTGCAGCGTGCGCGCGCCAAGCGCGACTTCCGGGCCACGGGCGGCGCGCCGGGCGAAGAGGTCGGCCTCGAACTGGCGGAGGCCACCGCGCGCGGCTAGCGCGGGAGCGCCGGATAGGCTCGCTCACCATGCGAGCCGTCGTCATCACCAAGACGGGCGATCCGTCCGTCCTGCAGGTCCAAGAGCGTCCCGACCCGCCGCCGCCCGGCCCGGGCCAGGTGCGGATCGACGTGCGCGCCTGCGGCGTCAACTTCGCCGACACGATGGCGCGCGTCGGGCTCTATGAGGAGGCGCCGCCGCTGCCGGCGGTCGTCGGCTACGAGGTCTCGGGCACGGTCGTCGCGGTGGGCGAGGGCGTCACCACGCCGCAGGTCGGCGATCGCGTCATGGCCGGCACGCGCTTCGGCGGCTACGTCGACACCATCAACGTCGCCGCGAGCGACGCGATCCCGCTGCCGCGAGGGCCTCAGCTTCGAGCAGGGCGCCGCGATCCCGGTCAACTACGCGACCGCCTGGGCCGCGCTGCTCGGCTACGGGTCGCTGCGGCCGGGCGAGCGCGTCCTGATCCACGCCGCGGCCGGCGGCGTCGGCATCTCGGCGCTGCAACTGGCCAAGGCGGCGGGCGCCGAGGTCCACGGCACCGCCTCGCCGGGCAAGCACGCGCGCCTCGCCGAGCTCGGCCTGGATCGCGCGATCGACTACCGCCGCGACGGCTGGTGGAAGGGCCTGCCGTCCTATGACCTGATCCTCGACGCCGTCGGCGGCCGCTCCTTCCAGCGCTCCTACGGGCTGCTGCGCGCCGGTGGCCGGCTGGTCGCCTACGGCGCCTCGTCGATCAACGTGGGGGAGAAGCGCAACCTCGCCCGCGTCCTGCCCCAGGCGGGCCGCATGTTCCGCGGCTTCAACCTCATCAAGCAGATGAGCGAGTCCAAGTCGGTCATCGGCCTCAACATGCTCGCGCTGTGGGACGACCGCGGCACGCTGGAGCCGTGGATCATCCCCGGTGACCGCGGCGCTGGCCGACGGCACCGTCAGCCCCGTCGTGCATGCCGCGGTGCCGTTCGCCGACGCGCCCGAGGCCCATCGGATCATCGCGGCGCGTGAGAACGTGGGCAAAGTCGTGTTGGTGCCGTGATCTGCCCCTGCTAGGCTCGCCTGCAGTCCATGTCGTTCCTCTTGCTCGACCTCCGACTTCTTCTCCTCCCCCGCTAGGGGGAATAGCAGCGCGTGGCGGCCGCCTGAAGCCGCGAACCAGCCTGAAGAGTCGCAGCACACGAGCCCTTAGCGAACGGAGTAGAACGACATGTCCATCTTGCCTGAAGACCCGAACCGCGTCCTGCTGTTCGACACGACCCTGCGCGACGGCGAGCAGTCGCCCGGCATCTCGCTCAACGCGGCCGAGAAGCTCGAGATCGCCCAGCAGCTGGCGCGCCTCGGCGTCGACATCATCGAGGCCGGCTTCCCGATCGCCTCGCCCGGTGACTTCGAGGCGGTCCAGATGATCGCGCGCGAGGTCCAAGGCCCCGTCATCTGCGGCCTCGCTCGTGCCAACAGCGCCGACATCGATCGTGCATGGGAGGCCATCCGCGACAGCGAGCGACCTCGGATCCACACGTTCCTGTCCACCTCCGACATCCACATCGAGCACCAGCTGCAGTCCACGCGCGAGGACGTCAAGGGCCTCGCGCGGGCATCGGTCGCCCAGGCCAAGGCGCTGTGCGAGGACGTCGAGTTCTCGCCGATGGACGCGACGCGCTCCGAGGCGGCGTTCACCGCCGAGGTGGTCCAGATCGCCCTCGACGAGGGCGCCACCACCATCAACATCCCCGACACCGTCGGCTACGCGACGCCCGACGAGTACGCCGAGTTCCTGACCGAGTTGTACGCCTTGGTCCCGGACCTGCGCGGCGCCGTCCTCTCCGTGCACTGCCACGACGACCTGGGCCTGGCCGTCGCCAACTCGCTGGCGGGCGTGCAGGCCGGCGCGCGCCAGATCGAGTGCGCGGTCAACGGCATCGGCGAGCGCGCCGGCAACGCGTCGCTGGAGGAGCTGATCATGCTCCTGCACACGCGCCGCGACCGCCTGGGCTACAGCACCGGCGCGGTCACGACCGAGATCGCCAAGACCAGTCGCCTGGTCTCGCGGCTGACCGGCTACCCGGTCCAGCCCAACAAGGCGATCGTCGGCCGCAACGCCTTCGCCCACGAGTCCGGCATCCACCAGGACGGCGTGCTGAAGGCGCGCGAGACCTACGAGATCATGGACGCGCGCTCCGTCGGGCTGGACGCCAACTCGCTCGTGCTGGGCAAGCACTCCGGCCGCGCCGCGCTGCGCCAGGCGCTGGAGGACCTCGGCTACGCGATCGACGGCTCCCAGCTCAAGCAGGCCTTCGAGCGCTTCAAGGAGGTCGCCGACCGCAAGAAGCAGGTCACGGCGATGGACCTCGAGGCGCTGGTGACCGACGAGCTGCGCGCCGACGTCCAGGGCTACGCGCTGGAGTGGTTCGAGGTCGAGGCCTCCAACCGCCGCCCGCCGCACGCGACGGTCGCCGTCCGCACGCCCGACGACGCGGTCGTCGAGGGCTCGTTCACCGGCGACGGCCCGGTCGACGCGATCTTCCGCGCGATCAACAGCGCGACGAAGATCGACGCGCGCCTGCGCGAGTTCCGCGTCGACGCCGTCACGGGCGGCCAGGACGCGCTCGGCGAGGTCAGCGTCGTCGTCGAGCTCGGCGCGCCCGAGGAGGCGGTCAAGAGCGACACGCCCGGCGTGCTCACCGGCCAGCGCGTGACCGGCGCCGGCCAGGCGGTGACGACCGACATCATCGAGGCGGCCGCGATCGCCTACGTCCGCGCGCTCGGCAACGCGGTGACCAAGGCCCACGCCGCGGCCTCCTCGACGCCGAGCTCGCGCAGACGCCGTAGGCCTCGGGCCCGGCCGGCACAGCACCGGAGTTCCGCTACGACGTCCGTCCGCGAGTTGGCCTTGGCGCTTGTGTCGGCCGAGCGCTCCGAGTACCGTGGATGTGCGCGCGAACGACAGGGGAAAAGCGTGATGCGAGGCAGGGATGCGAGGGCGCAATGCCAAGGTGATGGCATTGCTGCTCGTGGCGCTGGGAGCGCTGAGCATGGGGGTGAGCGACGGCCGGTGCCGCGCAGAGCACGGTCGTCGGCCAATGGCGGTTTGACGAGAGCGGTGGCCAGCGGGCCATCGACGACGGCCCCTTCGGTCTCGACGGTCGGCTGGGCTTGACCGGCGAGGTCGACGCGCGCGATCCCGAGCGCGATCGCCGGCCTGTCGGGCGGCGCCCTGCGCTTCGACGGGCGCGGCTTCGTGCGGCTGCCCGCCGCACCGCAGCTCGAGCCCGGGACGCTGACGCTCGAGGCCGTCGTGCGCGGCCCGTCCAGCCCCGGCCAGTTCCGCTACGTCGTCTCGCACGGCGCGCAGGGCTGCCTCGCCGGGTCCTACGGCCTCTACACCGCCCAGGACGGGGGCATGGCCTTCTACGTCTTCGACGGCAGCGACTTCTACGTGACGGCGGCGATCGGCCCGGCCGAGATCTGGAACGGCGCCTGGCATCACGTCGCCGGCGTCTTCGACGGGGCGTCGCTGCGGCTGCTCGTCGACGGCCGTCCCGTCGGCGACCCGATCACGGCGCCGCCGACCATCGCCTATGCCTTGACCTCGTCCGATCACTACATCGGGACCTACCAGGGCAGCTGCGCGCTGCCGCTGCGGGGCGACGTCGACCTGATCCGCCTGTGGCACGGGCCGCTGGCGCCCGACTTCATCGGCGCGCTGGCCGACGCCGCCCTGATCGCCTCACGCCGGCGTCCCGCCGACCGTCGAGCCGTCGCCCGAGACCGTGCCGGTCGCCACCGAGGCAGACAGCCGGGCCGACGCGCCGGCCAGCCGGCCGCCGCTCGCCCCGATCGCGCCCGGCACCTCGTTCGCGGCGCCCAGCCCGCCCGCCGACGGCGTGGCGCCCAAGGCCATCGCGGGCGCCCCGGCGCGCGCGTGCAGCGTGCGCTCCGCCAGCAGGCGCGTGCGCGCCGGCCGCCGCACCGTCCTGACGGTGCGCGTCGCCCTGCGCGGCAAGCCGCTGAAGGCGGTCCGCGTCGTGGCGCGTGACAGCCGGCCGGCGCAAGCGTCGGCAGCGCGGTCACGGCCCGCGACGGCCGGGCGCGGCTCGGGGTCAAGCCGACCCACCACGGCACCGTCGCCGTCGGCGTCGTCGGCCGCACCGACTGCTCCGCGGCGGCGCTGACGGTCCTGCGCGCGCGCCGCTGAGCCGCCCTGATAAGCCGCCGCCAGGCGGCGGCCCTGGGCGTAGCCCGCGCGCAGCGCGCCGGCCGTGCGGCCGGGGGCCATGAGGTTGGGGCCGATCGCCGTCGCGGCCCCGTCGTCGGGCGCGACATGGACGACTTGGGCGCCGCGGCGGCGCAGGGCTTGGAGCTCGAGCTCGGAGGCGACGCGGAAGGCGCCGCGCAGCGCGGCCATGCGGCGGTCGCGGCCGCCGAGCGAGGCGGTGGGATCAAGGCACAGCACATGGGTGTCGCGACCGGCGTGCGCCGCATCGAGGTTGGTCACGCTCCACGCGCCGCCGTCGACGTACTCGCGGTCGCCGATGCGCACGGGGGAGAAGACCCACGGGATCGCGCACGAGGCGCAGACCGCGTCGGCGACGCTGGCCGCCGGGTGCGCCTGGCGCGCCGAAGACGGTGCGGCGTCCGCTGCGGCGGTCGACGGCGCAGACGCGCAGCCGCCCGTCGAAGCGCGCGCCCCAGCGTGTGACGCGGGCGTGGAGGTGGTCGAGCGGCCGCCCGTGGCTCGCCGCGCGGGAGAGCACCGCCGCGCGCGCGAGCGCGCCCACGGGCGTGCCGGCGCGAGCGGCGGTGCTGGTCAGCGGCTCGCTGACGGCCCAGCCGACGCGCGCGGCGTTGCGGACGAGGCCGCGGAGGCCGCCTCGTCTCGTCGGTCGCCTCGGCCTTGCCGTCGGCGCTCCAGGCGCTGGCGTCCGCGTCCGGTGCCATCGGGTCGCGGCGACCGTCGCCCGGACGCCAGCCGCGCGGCGACGATCGAGCCGGCCGAGGTCCCGACGTAGGCCTCGACCTGGCGGAAGTCCGCGCCGCCTGCGTCCTCGATCCCGGCGAGCACGCCGTGCATCCAGGCCTCGCCGACGATGCCGCCGCCGGCGAGCACCAGGACATCGGGCCGCAGGAGTGCCGAGGGCGCCATGGGGGAGGAGGGTAGTTGGCGCGCCGGTCGTGGTGCGTCGCGGTTGGTGAGGCCACGCGGTTCGCGCCGACCCCGGCCGCCTCCTCATCAGACATTTGTACGTGATAACGTACGCGCCTCACCCATGCCCGTCGCCCCCGCCGACCAGCTCGACCAGCAGATCCACGTAGGCCCTCGCGTGCGCGCCCTGCGCGAGGCCATGGATCTCTCGCTGCGCGACCTCGCCGAGCGCAGCGGCGTCTCAGCCCCGATGCTCTCCCAGGTCGAGCGCGGCGAGACGAGCCCGACGCTCGCCGTCGCCAGCCGCATCGCCAGCGGCCTCGACCTGCGCCTCAGCCAGCTGCTGCGCCTCGACGAGGCCGACAGCGTCTCCATCGTCCGCACCGCCGAGCGCCGCCGCGGCGGTGGCGCCGCCGGCCACGAGTTCGAGATCCTCACCCCGCCGCTGCCCGGCCAGCGCGCCGAGCTCAGCCGTCACGAGCTGGCGCCCGGCGCCGCCACCGGCGGCGAGGGCGATCCGCCGATGCACGAGCCCGGCAGCCGCGAGATCGCGGTCGTCGAGCGCGGCACCGTCACGCTGCACATCGACGGCGCCGAGCACGAGCTTCACGAGGGCGACACCGTGACCTTCGACGCCGATCTGGCGCACCGCTTCGAGAACCCCGGACCCGGCGAGGCCGTGCTGCTCGCAGTCGTCAGCGCCGGTCTGCGCAGAAGTTAAGGAACAAGACCACGATGCCCAAGTCCCTGTTCGACAAGATCTGGGAGGCCCACGAGGTCGCCTCAGAATCTGATCTACATCGACCTGCACCTCGTCCATGAGGTCACGAGCCCACAGGCCTTCGACGGCCTCCGGCTCGCTGACCGCCCCGTGCGCCGCCCGGACCGCACGGTCGCCACCGCCGACCACAACGTCCCGACCGACGGCACGCCGACGGCCGCCCGGATCAAGGACGTGCTCAGCCGCACGCAGGTCGAGACGCTGGAGCGCAACTGCGCCGAGTTCGGCATCCCGGTCTACTCGCTGGGCTCCGAGCACCAGGGCATCGTGCACGTCATCGGCCCCGAGCTCGGCCTGACCCAGCCGGGCATGACGATCGTCTGCGGCGACAGCCACACCGCCACCCACGGCGCCTTCGGCGCGCTGGCGTTCGGCATCGGCACCAGCGAGGTCGAGCACGTTCTTGCGACGCAGTGCCTGGTCCAGAACAAGCCTAAGTCGATGCGGATCCGCTACGAGGGCGAACTCGGCAAGGGCGTCACCGCCAAGGACCTCATCTTGGCCACGATCGGCCAGATGGGCGTCGACGGCGCCGCCGGCTACGTCGTCGAGTTCGCCGGACCGGCCGTCGAGTCGCTCTCGATGGAGGGCCGGATGACCGTCTGCAACATGACGATCGAAGGCGGCGGTCGCGCGGGCATGATCGCCCCCGACGAGACCACCTTCGCTTGGGTCGACGAGCGCGGCGTCGAGGTCGACCCGGCCTGGGCCGAGCTCTACACCGAGGAGGGCGCGCACTTCGACAAGGAGATCGTCGTCGACGCCTCGGCGATCAGCCCGATGGTCAGCTGGGGCACCAACCCGGCGCAGGTCGCGCCGGTCACCGCCTCGGTTCCGACCCCCGCCGGCGAGGGCGAGGAGCGCGCGCTGCAGTACATGGGGTTGGAGGCCGGGACGCCGATCGAGGAGATCAAGCTCGACCGCGTCTTCATCGGCTCCTGCACCAACTCGCGTATCGGCGACCTGCGCGCCGCGGCCAAGATGGTCGAGGGCAAGAAGGTCTCAAGCGACGTGTACGCCATGGTCGTCCCGGGTTCGGTGAAGGTCAAGGCACAGGCCGAGGCCGAGGGCCTGCACGAGATCTTCACCGCCGCCGGCTTTGACTGGCGCGGCGCCGGGTGCTCGATGTGCCTGGCGATGAACCCCGACAAGCTCGAACCCGGCGAGCGCTGCGCTTCGACCTCGAACCGCAACTTCGAAGGCCGTCAGGGCGCCGGTGGCCGCACCCACCTCGTCAGCCCCGAAATGGCCGCCGCGGCCGCCATCGCCGGGCGCTTCGTCGACATCCGCAACTGGAACTGAGACCAACACCACCATGAAGGCCATCGAGACGATCACCGGTCCGGTCTCCGTGCTGATGCGCGATGACATCGACACCGATCAGATCATCCCCAAGCAGTTCCTCAAGCGCGTCGAGCGCACCGGCTTCGGCGAGTTCCTGTTCTATGACTGGGCCAAGGAAGACGGCTGGGACCTGCCGGTCAACCAGATCCTGGTCACCGGTCGCAACTTCGGCTGCGGCTCCAGCCGCGAGCACGCGCCGTGGGCGCTGGAGGACTACGGCTTCCGCGTCGTCATCGCTTCCAGCTTCGCCGACATCTTCAAGTCCAACTGCACCAAGATCGGGATGCTGCCCGTGCAGCTCACCGCGCAGCAGTGCAAGGCGATCGCCGACGTCGGCAGCGCCCAGGTCGACCTGGCCTCCCAGGAGGTCCGCTGGGAGGGCGCGAACGGTCTGGAGACCGCATCGTTCGAGATCGACCCCGAGATCAAGCATCGTCTGCTTGAAGGCCTCGACGACATCGCGCTGACGCTCAAGCAGGCCGAGTCGATTGACGTCTACGAGCGCGATCGCCAGCGTTCGGGCCCGGTCACCACGGCGCTGTGATCCACGAATCGCCGGCCCCATCTCGCTCGCTAGGGTCGAGCCCCACATGAGCATTTGCGTAGTCACGCTCCCGGGGGACGGCATCGGCCCCGAGATCCTCGCCCCGACCGTCGACCTCCTCAAGCGCTTCGTCTCCGACGTCGAGATCGAAGAGCACCTCTTCGGCGGCGCCTCGATCGATGCCCACGGCATTGCGCTGACCGACGACGTCCTCGCCGCATGCAAGAGCGCCGACGCCGTCCTGCTCGCCGCGGTTGGCGGTCCCAAGTGGGACACGACCGACGCCACCAAGCCGCGCCCGGAGCAGGGGCTGCTTGGCCTGCGCAAAGGCCTCGGCCTCTACGCCAACCTCCGGCCGGTCCGTCCGCTGCCGGCGCTCTATGACGCCAGCCCGCTGAAGCGCGAGATCATCGAGGGCACCGACCTGCTCGTCGTCCGCGAGCTCACCGGCGGCATCTACTTCGGCGACAAGACCCGCACCGAGACGACCGCCTCGGACCTCTGCGCCTACAGCGTGCAGGAGATCGAGCGCATCGCTCGCACCGCCTTTGAGGCCGCGCGCAAGACGGCGCGCCGCAAGGTCGCCTCGGTCGACAAGGCCAACGTCATGGAGACGAGCCGGCTCTGGCGCCAGACCGTCGTCGCCCTTCACGAGGCCGAATACTCCGACGTGACGCTCGAGCACATCCTCGTCGACAACGCCGCGATGCAGCTGATCTCCAACCCGACCAGCTTCGACGTCATCGTCACCGAGAACCTCTTCGGCGACATCCTCAGCGACGAGGCCGCGATGCTCACGGGCTCGATTGGGATGCTCCCCAGCGCCTCTCTTGGCGGCGATGGTCCAGGCCTCTTCGAGCCCGTCCACGGCTCGGCGCCAGACATCGCCGGCCAGGGAATCGCCAACCCCCTGGCCATGTTCTTGTCGCTTGCCCTGCTGCTCCGGCATGGCCTGGCTTTGGAATCCGAGGCGCTCGCCCTAGAATCGGCGGTGGACAAGGCCCTTGACCAGGGGCTGCGGACGCGAGACCTCGGAGGAACGGCGAGCACCGCCGAGGCGACGGCAGCAGTGCTCGCGGCACTGGGTTAGCGAAGGAGACACGAGCGTGGAGACAGCGGACCTCATCTGGATGAACGGCGAGTTTGTCGCCTGGGAGGACGCCAAGGTCCACGTGCTGACCCACGGTCTGCACTACGGGACCGGGGTCTTTGAGGGCGTGCGCTGTTACGACACCGAGTCCAAGGGCCCCGCGGTCTTCCGCCACCAGGAGCACATCGCGCGGCTCTTCAAGTCGGCCTCGCTGTACTACATGGACATTCCCTTCACCGCCGAGCAGCTGCGCGAGGCGACGCTGGAGTTGATCGGCCGCAACGGCCAGCGCTCCTGTTACATCCGCCCGCTGGTCTATCGCGGCTACGGCACGATGGGGCTCTTCCCGCTCGACGCGCCGGTCGACGTCGCGCTGTCGAGCTGGGAGTGGGGGAGCTATCTCGGCGAAGAGGGCAAGGCCAACGGCGTCCGCGCCCGCGTCTCCTCCTGGCGCCGGATCGACGGCGCCTCGCTGATCCCACACGCCAAGGCCAGCGGCCAGTACCTCAACTCGGTCCTCGCCAAGATCGAGTGCCACAAGTCCGGCTATGAGGAGGCGATCCTCCTCGACGACCGCGGCTTCGTCTGCGAGGGCACCGGCGAGAACATGTTCGTCGTGATCGACGGCGTGATCGTGACGCCACCCCAGACCGCGTCGATCCTCGATGGCATCAGCCGCCGCTCGGCGATGGAGATCGCCCGCGATCTCGGCTACGAGGTCATCGAGCGCGACATCGCACGCGCCGAGCTCTACCTCGCCGACGAGATCTTCTGCACCGGCACCGCCGCCGAGCTGACGCCGATCCGCGAGGTCGACGACCACCCGGTCGGCACCGGCCGCCCGGGCGAGATCACCCGCGCGGTGCAGCAGACCTTCGAGGACGCGCTGCACGGTCGCAGCGACCGCTACGCCCATTGGCTGGACCCGGTCCCGGCGCACCACTTCTCCAAGGTCGCTGCTTCCTAGATGGGGGCTGGTCGGCGAATTCGCTAGCGACACGCGCGCCTTGTGCGCGTCGCGTGTCGCTGCCCGCTGTTCGCCGTCCCTGCCACCCATCTTCTAAGGAACCGCATCACCATGACCAAGATCGAGACCTACGACGCCACCCTGCGCGACGGCATGCAGGGCGAGGGCATGTCGCTCACCGCCGCCGAGAAGGTGCGCGTGGTCCACAAGCTCGACGCGCTCGGCGTCGACCTGATCGAGGCCGGCTTCCCGGCCTCCAATCCCAAGGAGCTTGAGCTCTTCGGGCTGCTCGCCGCCGAGAAGCTCCAGCACGCCCAGATCGTCGCCTTCGGCATGACCCGCCGGCGCGACGTCGCCGCCGCCGACGATCCGGCGCTGAAGATCCTCGCCGAGTGCTTCGCGCCGGTCTGCACGATCGTCGGCAAGACCTGGCGGCTGCACCTGGAGAAGGTCGTGCGCGTCTCTCCGGAGGAGAACCTCGAGCTGATCGCCGATTCGGTCGCCTTCCTGGTCGGCGCGGGCAAGCGCACCATCTACGACGCCGAGCACTTCTTTGACGGCTACCGCGACGATCCCGACTACAGTCTGCAGTGCCTGCGCGCGGCCGCCGGCGCCGGGGCCGAGCGCGTCGTGTTGTGCGACACCAACGGCTCTTCGCTGCCCCCGCAGATCGCCGAGGCCGTAGCCGCCGCGCGCGCTGCCCTCGGGCCCGAGGTCGACCTGGGGATCCACTGCCACAACGACCTGGAATGCGGCGTCGCCAACACGCTGGCCGCCGTCGCCGAGGGCGCGACGCAGGTGCAGGCCACGATGAACGGCATCGGCGAGCGCACCGGCAACGCCAACCTGGTGGCGATCATCGCCAACCTAGCAGCTGCGCCTCGGCTACGACCTCATCGGGCCGGAGCGGATGGGCAAGCTGACCGAGACCGCGCACTTCGTCGATGAGCTGCTCAACCGCAACCCGGATCCGCGCGCCGCGTGGGTCGGGCGCAGCGCCTTCGCCCACAAGGGCGGCCTGCACGTCGCCGGCATCCGTGCCGACGCGACGACCTTCGAGCACAGCGATCCGTCGATCGTCGGCAACGAGCGCGAGCTGCTCGTCTCCGAGCTTGCGGGCAAGCACACCGTGTTGGAGAAGGCCCAGGCCGCCGGCCTGGTGTTGGACGACGCCGGCGCCTCGCGCGTGATCGAGCGCGTCAAGGAGCTTGAGCACCGCGGCTACCAATACGAGGCGGCTGACGGCTCGTTCGAGCTGCTGCTGCGCCAGGAGGCCGGCGAGTACGAGCCGCTCTTCCGGCTGGAGTCCTGGCGCGTGATCGTCGAGCAGCGGGCCGATGGCAAGGTCGAGACCGAGGCCACCATCAAGGTCTGGCTCGATGGCGAGCGCTACGTGACCACCGCGGAGGGCAACGGACCGGTCAACGCCCTTGACGCGGCGCTGCGTGCCGCGATCGTGCAGGTCCATCCGCATCTGGCCAACGTCGAGCTCGTGAACTTCAAGGTCCGCATCCTCGACGAGACACACGGCACCGACGCGGTCACGCGCGTGTTCATCGACGCCTCTGACGGCACGGACGTCTGGGGCTCCACCGGCGTGCACGAGAACGTCATCGCCGCCTCGTGGCAGGCGCTCGTCGACTCGCTGGAGTTCGCCGAGCAGAAGCGCCCGGACGGTCCGCGCGGCGGTGTGCGCTCCTCCTCGGAGGCGCGTTCGTCTTGAGCGCTGCCCCCGACACCGAGATCGTCCCGCTCGCTCAGCCCGTCCTCGGCGCCGAGGAGGAGCGGGCGGTCATCGAGGTTCTGCGGTCCGGGCAGTTGTCGCTCGGGCCGCGGGTGCCGGCGTTCGAGGAGGCGTTCGCCGCGCGGGTCGGGGCCGCGCATGCCAGCGCCGTCTCCTCGGGCACCAGCGGCCTACACCTCGCGCTGCGCGCGGTCGGCGTCAAGGAGGGCGACGAGGTCATCACCTCGCCGTTTTCGTTCGTCGCCTCGGCCAACGCGCCGGTCTTCGAGCGCGCGCGGCCGGTCTTTGCCGACATCGATCCGGTGACGCTCAACCTCGATCCGGCCGCCGCAGCGGCGGCGGTCACCGAGCGCACGGCCGCGCTGCTGCCGGTCCACATCTTCGGCTACCCGGCCGACCTGCCCGCCTTCGAGGCATCTCGGGCTGCCGGTTGTCGAGGACGCCTGCGAGGCGCTCGGCGCCCGCCACTACGACGGGCCCGCCGTCGGCGGTCGCGGCAACCCGGCGGTCTTCGGGTTCTACGCCAACAAGCAGATGACGACGGGCGAGGGCGGCATGATCACCCTCGGCAACGCCGCCCACAAGGCGCGCATCGACTCCGAGCGCAACCAGGGCCGTGCGCCCGACATGGGGTGGTTGGACCACGACCGCCTTGGCTTCAACTATCGCCTGAGCGACATCGCCTGCGCGATCGGCTCGGTCCAGCTGACACGTCTCGATGACCTGCTCGCGGGCCGTGCGCGCGTGGCGGCCCTCTACCGCGAGGCGCTGGCGCCGCTGGCCCGCGAGCGCGGCCTCGGCCTGCCCTGCGAGGACGGGGCGCGCCACGCCGGCGACGTGCGCGGTTGGTTCGTCTTCGTCGTCCAAGTCCCGCGCGAGGGCCCATCGCGCGACGACGTCATCCGTGCCCTGCGCGACCGCGGCGTGCAGTCCAAGCCCTACCTGCCCGCGATTCACCTCATGAGCTTCTACCGCGAGACCTTTGGCCATCGCGAGGGCGAGTTCCCTGTCTGCGAGGACGTCGCGGCGAGGTCGGTGGCATTGCCGTTCTTCCCACGGATGCGCGAGGACCAGGTGACGCGTGTAGCCGCGGCGTTGGCAGAGATCCTCACCTGACCGCGCTTGCATGGCGTGGGACGATTCGCGCCATGGCCGCGGGCTCACGACGCCAAAGCGAGGAAGCTGCGCGGCGGCGGGCCCGGTGGACCGGCGCGGCCGGCTTCGCTGCTGCGGCGGCGCTCCCGATCCTGCTCTGGCATCGCACGATCGCCGCGATCGCCTCGCGAGTTCCACCTCGAGGTTCGCTACCTGATCACCGGCTGGGCGCCGTGGGCGCTGATGGCGGCCGGCCTGCTCTGCCTCGCAACCGCCGGCTTCATCGACTGGCGCACGCGCGATCGCCGCTTCTACCGCCCCGGCTCGGGTGCCCTGGTCGGCTGGGGCCTCTCGCTCTACCTGCTCGGCTTCGCGCTGGCGACCCAGGTCGCCCAGATCGCCGACTCGCTGGGCCGCTCGTAGACTGCCGCGCCACATGTCGCGCTTCGCCGAACCGCAGGACCCGGCCTTCCGGGAGATGAACACGTCGCTGGGCTTCGACCAGCGGCTGTGGCCCCACGACGTCGCGCAATCGCGCGCGCACGCCAAGATGCTCGCCGCCCAGGGGATCATCGGCGCCGACGACCGCGACGCGATCCTGACCGGCCTCGACCAGGTCGAGGGCGAGCTGCGCGACGGCACGTTCCCGTTCGAGCCCGACGACGAGGACATCCACATGGCCGTCGAGCGGCGGCTGACGGCGATCGCCGGGCGTTCCGGCGGCACGCTGCACACCGCCCGCTCGCGCAACGACCAGGTCGTCACCGACGTCGCGCTCTTCACGCGCGAGGCGGCGCGCAGCGCCCAGGAGCAGCTCAGCACCTACATGTCGACGCTCGTCGACGCCGCCGAGCGCCACCTCGACTGGGCGCTGCCCGGCTACACCCACCTGCAGCGCGCGCAGCCGATCTACCTGTCCCATCACCTGCTCGCCTGGTTCTGGATGGCCGCGCGCGACCGCGACCGCTTCGCCGCCGTCGAAGCCGCCTGCGGCGTCATGCCGCTGGGCGCTGGCGCGCTGGCCGGCGTGAACTTCGACACCGACCGCCGCATGGTCGCGGCCGAACTCGGCTTCACGAGCGTTTCGCCCAACTCGGTCGACGCGGTCGCCAACCGCGACTTCATCCTGGACTACCTCAGCGCCGCCGCGACCTGCGCGACGCACCTCTCGCGCCTCGGCGCCGAGATCGTTCTGTGGTCGTCGAGCGAGTTCGGGTTCTTGGTCTTGCCCGACGCCTGGTCGTCGGGCTCGTCGATCATGCCCCAGAAGAAGAACCCCGACGCCGGCGAGCTGCTGCGCGCCAAGGCGCCGCGGATCGTCGGCCACCTGCAGGCGCTGCACGGCGTGATGCATGCCCTGCCGTTGACCTACAACAAGGATCTGCAGGAGGACAAGGAGCACCTGTTTGACTCCGTCGACACGCTGCGCCTCTGCCTCGCGGCCGCCACCGGGATGATCGCCGGCGCCCGCTTTGACCGCGAGCGCATGAGCGCGGCGGCCAGCGACGAGCTGATCGCCGCAACCGATCTGGCCGACCTGCTGGTCAAGCAGGGCACGCCGTTTCGCGAGTCCCATGGCGTGATCGCCGGCCTCGTGCGCGAGTCGGTCGAGAGCGGCCGCTCGCTGGCCGACGTCGCGGTCCCCGCGCTCGGCGAGGACGCCCGCGCGGTGCTGGCCCAGTCCTCCTGGCTGGAGTCCAAGGCCTCGGAGGGCGGGACCGCGCTGGCGCGCGTGCGCGAGCAGCTCGAGCAGGCCCGCGCGCTGCTCACCGTCTAGCCGTGGCGCTCGCGCCGTCCTTCTATGACCGTCCGGTGGTGGAGGTCGCTCAGGACCTGGTCGGCTGCACCGTCGAGCACGGCGGCTGCGCGGGCGTGATCGTCGAGACCGAGGCCTACCACCACTCCGAGCCGGCCTGCCACGCCTACGTCGGGCTGACCGCGCGAACGTCGGTGCTGTTCAGCGACCCGGGCAAGGCCTACATCTATCGCTCCTACGGCATCCACGCGCTGCTCAACGCGGTCTGCGAGCACCGCGAGGTCGGCGCCGCCGTCCTGATCCGGGCGCTGGAGCCGATCGAGGGCGTCGCGCAGATGCACGCGCGCCGCGGCGTCGCCAAGGAGGTCGACCTCTGCAACGGCCCGGGCAAGCTGACCCAGGCGCTGGGCATCGACCTCGAGCTCAACGACACCAACCTGTTCGAGGGCCCGATCCTGATCCACCCGCGCGAGGACGGCTGGAAGGACCCCAAGCTGATCGCCGGGCCACGGATCGGGATCACCAAGGCGGTCGAGCTGCCCTGGCGCTTCAGCGTCGCGGGCAACACACTACGTGTCGCGCCCTCGACCGCGCTGACTCAGTCCACGCCGGTGCCGCCGGTCGCGGCCCCGGTCCCACCGGTGCCGCCGTCCGTCGTCCCGTCCGCCGCCAGCGCCTGGCGCGGGGGTTCGTGGCGTTGCCGGTGCCGCCGGCGTCGTCTGCGCCGGCGGCGTGGTGGTGTTCGGTGTCGTCTGCGCCGGCGCCGGCGTGGTCGTCTTCGGCGTCGTGGTCGCCGGCGGTGCCACGCCGCCCGCGTCCGTGCCGCCGGTCTCCGGTGCCCTCCGGCGCCGCGCCCTCGCTGCGGCACGGTCGTCGGCGCGACCTGCGTCGTCGACGGCACCGACGTGGTCGGCTCCAGCGGCGGCAGCCCCTTCGCCTTGCGCTCCTCGTTGTTGCGGTCGTCGATGATCTTGTTGGCCGCGACGACGAAGTCGTGCCAGATCATCGCCGGGAAGGTGCCGCCGGTGACCGCCGAGCCGCGGAACTCGGTGAGCATCGGCTTCAACGTGGTCGGGGTAGCCGACCCAGACCGCGATCGTCCAGCGCGGGGTGAAGCCCACGAACCACGCGTCGCCGGAGTTCTCGGTGGTGCCGGTCTTGCCCGCCGCGAAGCCGCCGTACTGCGCGCGCACCGCCGTCCCGTGCTTCACGGGCCCGGTCAGCAGCTCGCGTCTCGATCGGCGGCGAGCTTGGCCGACAGGATCCGCTTGGTCTTGGGCTTGTTGCGCTTGACGACGTCCTCGGTGTCGTTGCGCTTGGTGATCAGGTGGATGCCGACGGGCCCGTCCTTGCTCGTGCCCAGCGTCCCGCTGATGCGCTTGCCGCCGGCGGCGAACGTCTCGTAGGCGTGGGCCATGTCCAGCGGCGTCACGCCCTCGCGCAGGCCGCCGAGCGTCATCGCGAGGTTCGACGAGACCGGCGTCCGGATGCCCATGCGCTCGGCGAGCTTGGCCACCTTCTTGGTCCCGACCTGGATGCCCAGCGCGGCGAAGACCGAGTTGTCGGAGAACGTCAGCGCGTTGGCGACCGTCGACTGGCCGGCGTACTCGTTCTCGAAGTTGTTGACGACGAACATCTCGCTGCCGCCCTTGCTGACGCGGAAGATAGCGCTTGCGCGACGGGAAGACCGCCCCGGGCCCGATGCCCTGGCGCAGCGCCTCGGCCAAGATGAAGGGCTTGATCGAGGAGCCCGGCTGGCGCTGGCCCTGGGTGGCGAGGTTGAACGGCGCCTTGTCGTAGTCGCGCCCGCCGACCATCGCGCGGACCTCGCCGGTCTTGTTGTCGATCGACGACGACCGAGGCGGTGGGGCCGCCCGGCCACGACAGGTAGTTGTTGACGGCCTGCTGCGCGGCCTTCTGGAGGTCGACGTCGAGCGTCGTCTGCACCCGCAGGTTGCCCTCGAACGCCCGCTGCGGACCGACTTGGTCGACGAGGCTCTGGCGCACCCACGACACGAAGTACTCCGAGCCCTTCAGGGTGTCGACGTGCGGCGGCGTGATCGCCGAGTACAGCGGCTCGCGGATCGCATCGTCATAGACCGGCTCGGAGATGCGCTTCTGGTCGAGCATCTTCTTGAGCACCAGGTTGCGCCGGCCCGTGGCGGCGGCGGGGTGCGCGACGGGGTCGAAGCGGCTGGGCGAGGCGATGATCGCGGCGAGCAGCGCCGACTCGGCCGGCGTGAGCTGCGCGGCGCACATCGTGTTGCCGGGCGTGCCGCAGCCCTTGTGGTTGGGGTCGGCGCTGAAGTAGGTGCGCGCCGCGGCCTCGATCCCGTAGGCGCCGTTGCCGAAGTACACCGTGTTGAGGTACTCGGTGAGGATCCGC
The DNA here is from genome assembly GCA_963829185.1 of uncultured Conexibacteraceae bacterium. Taxonomy (GTDB): domain Bacteria; phylum Actinomycetota; class Thermoleophilia; order Solirubrobacterales; family Solirubrobacteraceae; genus Baekduia. The sequence goes on along the minus strand of CAWHID010000015.1, from coordinate 7,669 downwards.
TCCTTGGACCACTTGCGCGTCAGGTGATAGGCCATCGCGGCCTCGCGGAGCTTCTCGAAGACCGTGCGCTTGGTCTGCGCCTGGAGCGCGTTCTTGACGAACTGCTGGGCGATGGTCGATCCGCCCTGGGCCTGGCGGCGCTGCACCACGTCCTGGAAGAACGCGCGGCCGATGCCGCGCAGGTCGACGCCGGAGTTCTCGTAGAAGCGCTGGTCCTCGACGGCGATGACGGCGTACTTGGCGTAGGCGCCGATCTGGTCGCCGGTGACGATGATCCGGCCCTGGTTGGAGGTCAGCGTCGTCAGGCGCGTGCCGCGGATGTCGGTCAGGACCGAGTTCTTGCGCTTGGCGACCTGCGGCAGCTGCTCCAGCGCCGGCAGGTCGGAGGCGACGGCCATCATCATCCCGAAGACGGTCGAGACGACGGCCAGCAGCGCGAGCGGCACGAGGATCGCGAGCAGGCGCAGCTTCTTGACCTTCGTCTTGACGCGCGGTGGCGGCGAAGGTGGGAGGCCGGGGCCGATTCAGGCACTGGTGCGAGATGCGGTCCGGTGGGGTCGCTCATACGGCGCGGCGCCTCGGCGGAAACGGCACGAGGCAGGAGGGTCGCGGGGTGGCGGCAGCTGCCCGCGAACGGCTCTGGACTCTAGCATTGGGCCTTCATGGCCCCGCCGTCAGAGACCGCCTCCGCGCTGCTGCGCAACGCCCATCAGTCGCTGCCCGAGGGTGGCCTGGCGCGCAAGCTCGAGGTCGCCGAGAAGGAGGGGCGCCAGCTGCGGGTCAAGCTGGGGCTGGACCCGACGGCGCCCGACATCCACCTGGGCCACACGGTGGTGCTGCAGAAGCTGCGCGAGTTCCAGGACCTCGGCCACCGCGTCGTGCTGATCGTCGGCGACTACACCGCGCGCGTAGGCGATCCCAGCGGGCGCTCCACGACGCGCCCGGTGCTGAGCGGCGCCGAGATCGACGCCAACGCCGAGACCTACCGCCAGCAGGCGTTCACCGTGCTGCGCGACGATCCCGAGCTGCTGGAGGTCCGCCGCAACGGCGAGTGGCTGGACATGCGCGCCGAAGAGCTCTTCCGCCTCGCGCGCGTGGCGACGGTGGCCCAGATCCTCGAGCGCGACGACTTCGCCAAGCGCTTCGCCGCCCAGCAGCCGATCTCGGTGCTGGAGACCCTCTACCCGCTGCTGCAGGGCTATGACTCGGTGGCGATCACCGCCGACGTCGAGCTCGGCGGGACCGACCAGACCTTCAACCTGCTGCTGGGCCGCGACGTCCAGCGCGCCTACGGCCAGCCCGAGCAGACGATCCTGACGATGCCGATCCTGCCCGGGATCGACGGCACCGAGAAGATGTCGAAGTCGCTGGGCAACCACGTCGGCGTGACCGAGGACCCCGACGAGCAGTTCGGCAAGACGATGCGGCTGCCCGACGAGGCGATGGAGTCGTGGTTCTCGCTGCTGGCGGTTCCGCGCCCGCCGGAGGGGACGGGGCCGCGCGACGCCAAGCGCGCGCTCGCGCGCGGGATCGTCGCCCGCTTCCACGGCGAGGAGGCCGCGGCGCGCGGCCGTGCAGCACTTCGATCGCGTGTTCGTCAGCCACGAGGCGCCCGACGAGGTCGACGAGCACGCCTTCAGCGCCGAGAACGGCTCGGTGCACCTGCCGGCGCTGATCGCCGACGCGTTCGGGCGCTCGCGCTCAGACGCGCGCCGGCTGCTGGCCCAGGGCGGGGTCAAGCTCGACGGCGAGGCGCTGGGGGAGGCCGACGTCGACGTCGCCCCGGACCGCCTCGACGGCCACGTGCTGCAGGTCGGCAAGCGGCATTTCCGGCGCCTGCGCCTGGCCTGATCGCCGGCGTCCGCTCCGCAGCCGCGAGGTTCAAACCGGGCAGGTTGACGCAGATCGTCACGTCGCGATCGTTCGGGCATCGGGCACCATCGTGGCGGCGCGGACTGGACCGATTGGCCCTTGCGCGGCGGTCTGCCGCGGCGGATAGCCTTTGCTCACAAGGGATTGCCCGGCGTGGCGATCCCTTGCGGCTGTCCGTGCGGCGCCACCCGCGCGACGTGGCGCGTCGGACTGTGCGTATACTCCTGCGCAGCGGGGCACGGACGCCGGTCTGACCGGAGCCCGCACCCGCGGTCGAACGGTGCTAAACTGCTCGACCCCGCTCCTAGAGCTTCGGCTCGGCGGAGCGTCCTTTCGAAGGTATCCCCTTCCCGACAGGGCGCGACGGTCTTTGAAAACTCAACAGCATGCGCGCCTTTCGACTCAGTCGGGTCGGAGGTGCGCGTCCAGGTTCGACCCCTCGGTCCCGTTTACGGGACGCGAGGGTCTGAAAAAGAATCCCGTCATCCCTCGGTACGAGACGTGTATTGCTCGTGCCACATGAGGTTTGACAGCTCTTCGTAATCCGGCGCGCCTTCGGGTGTGCCGGTGTGTAGGTAACTTCACGGAGAGTTTGATCCTGGCTCAGGACGAACGCTGGCGGCGTGCTTAACACATGCAAGTGGAGCGACGAACCCGAGCTTGCTCGGGGGCAAAGCCGCGAACGGGTGAGTAACACGTGGGTAATCTGCCCTGTTGATTGGGACAACCCCGGGAAACCGGGGCTAATACCAAATGTGCTCACATCTACATCAGTAGGAGTGAGGAAAGGAGGCTTCGGCTTCCGCAACGGGATGAGCCCGCGGCCCATTAGCTTGTTGGTGGGGTAATGGCCTACCAAGGCTTCGATGGGTAGCTGGTCTGAGAGGACGATCAGCCACACTGGGACTGAGACACGGCCCAGACTCCTACGGGAGGCAGCAGTGGGGAATCTTGCGCAATGCGCGAAAGCGTGACGCAGCAACGCCGCGTGAGGGAAGACGGCCTTCGGGTTGTAAACCTCTTTCAGTTGGGACGAAGCCACGGCGGTTAATACCCGTCTGTGGTGACGGTACCTTCAGAAGAAGCCCCGGCTAACTACGTGCCAGCAGCCGCGGTAATACGTAGGGGGCAAGCGTTGTCCGGAATCATTGGGCGTAAAGCGCGTGTAGGCGGCTTGGTAAGTCCGCTCTGAAAGCCCGGGGCTCAACCCCGGGAGGCGGGTGGATACTGTCAAGCTCGAGTCCGGAAGAGGCGAGTGGAATTCCTGGTGTAGCGGTGAAATGCGCAGATATCAGGAGGAACACCAATGGCGAAGGCAGCTCGCTGGGACGTGACTGACGCTGAGACGCGAAAGCGTGGGGAGCAAACAGGATTAGATACCCTGGTAGTCCACGCCGTAAACGATGGGCACTAGGTGTGGGAGGTGTCGACTCCTCCCGTGCCGAAGCTAACGCATTAAGTGCCCCGCCTGGGGAGTACGGCCGCAAGGCTAAAACTCAAAGGAATTGACGGGGGCCCGCACAAGCAGCGGAGCATGTGGTTTAATTCGACGCAACGCGAAGAACCTTACCTGGGCTTGACATGTGCCTGACCGCCGTGGAAACACGGTTTCTCTTCGGAGCAGGTTCACAGGTGGTGCATGGCTGTCGTCAGCTCGTGTCGTGAGATGTTGGGTTAAGTCCCGCAACGAGCGCAACCCCCGTCGCATGTTGCCAGCATTTAGTTGGGGACTCATGCGAGACTGCCGGTGACAAACCGGAGGAAGGTGGGGATGACGTCAAGTCATCATGCCCCTTATGTTCAGGGCTACACACGTGCTACATTGGCGCATACAGAGGGCTGCGATACCGCGAGGTGGAGCGAATCCCTCAAAGTGCGTCTCGGTTCGGATTGCAGGCTGAAACCCGCCTGCATGAAGGTGGAGTTGCTAGTAATCGCGGATCAGCATTGCCGCGGTGAATACGTTCCCGGGCCTTGTACACACCGCCCGTCACACCACGGGAGTGAGCAACACCCGAAGCCGGTGGCCTAACCCGCAAGGGAGGGAGCCGTCGAAGGTGGGGCTCGTGACTGGGGTGAAGTCGTAACAAGGTAGCCGTAGCGGAAGCTGCGGCTGGATCACCTCCTTTCTAGGGAGTCCCTTGATGGGGCCCCTACGGCACGGCGACATCGCCGGCCTTTTGCCAGCACCTTCGGGTGCCCGCAGAGGGAATCGATGCGATGTCCTCCGACCGTAGGGCCTAGTACGTCGACCGAACCTGGCCGGGCCAGCCGGAGCTCCTACATGGGAGTTCCCGCCATGCCTTCGCATTGCGCCACATATCGTGGAGCTTGAGCCCGTGCATGCTGTTGAGTTTTGAGAGACCGCGCTCCGCGAGGAATCCCCTCGTGCGCACCTCTCGGCGGCCCTTGAAAACTGCACAGCAGCCACATGCCCGATCAGATCCAACGCTGATCGGGCGTACGTGTCTCCCCTTCATCTTCGATGAGCCGGGGGAGACACACGGGTAATTCACCGAGACGGGATCTCTATGCAGATCTCGCCTCTTTGACGATCACCGTCAAGATAGTAAGGGCACATGGTGGATGCCTTGGCACCTAGAGCCGATGAAGGACGTGAACGACTGCGATAAGCCACGGTGAGGCGTTGAATAGCCTTTGACCCGTGGATTTCCGAATGGGGAAACCCGGCGCCGGTAATGCGGCGTCACCGCCTGATGAACACATAGTCAGGTGGGAGGCAAGCGGGGGAAGTGAAACATCTCAGTACCCCGAGGAAAGTAAATCAACCGAGACTCCCTGAGTAGTGGCGAGCGAAAAGGGATCAGCCCAAACCATGTACGTGTAAGCAGCTACGCGTTGCGTATATGGCGTTGTAGGGCGTTAGTTCCAGGTCGTAGCTGGCCTGGCAGCAGTTACAAAATCATGTGGTAGTCGAATGGCGTGGAACCGCCAACCAAAGAGGGCAACCGTCCCGTAGACGAAACTGCATGATCTGCTGTCTAGCGTTCCTGAGTAGGTCCGCACCCGTGAAACGCGGACTGAATCTGGGGGGACCACCCTCCAAGGCTAAGTACTCCTAGGTGACCGATAGCGGACTAGTACCGTGAGGGAAAGGTGAAAAGTACCCCGGAAGGGGAGTGAAATAGTACCTGAAACCGCGTGCCTACAAGCGGTGGGAGCAGACTTGTTCTGTGACCGCGTGCTTTTTGCATAACGAGCCGGCGAGTTACTCGTCTGCGGCAAGGTTAAGCGATGAGCGGAGCCGAAGCGAAAGCGAGTCCGAATAGGGCGATTTAGTCGTAGGCGGTAGACCCGAAACTGAGCGAGCTACCCATGGGCAGGTTGAAGCGGGGGTAAGACCTCGTGGAGGACCGAACGGACCTAGGTTGAAAACTGGGCCGATGACCTGTGGGTCGGAGTGAAAGGCTAATCAAGCTCAGTGATATCTGGTTCTCTCCGAAATATATTTAGGTATAGCCTCGCGTAAATTGCGTGGCGGCCGTAGAGCACTGTTTTCTCTAGGGGGCCTACCAGCTTACCGAAAGAAGGCAAACTCCGAAGACCATTACGTGTACCGCGGGAGTCAGTTGCTGGGGGATAAACTTCAGCGTCAAAAGGGAAACAGCCCAGACCGCCAGCTAAGGTCCCTAAGTTCTAGCTAAGTGGGAAACGATGTCCGAATGCATAGACAACCAGGAGGTTGGCTTAGAGGCAGCCACCCTTGAAAGAGTGCGTAACAGCTCACTGGTCAAGTGTTCGGGCGCGGATAATGTAACGGGGCTCAAGCTAGTCACCGAAGCTGCGGGTGCGTGAGATCTTCGGATCGATCGCGCGGTAGGAGAGCGTTCCCAGGCGAGTGAAGCGGCGGCGGAAGCCAGCCGTGGACGCCTGGGAAGTGAGAATGCCGGCATGAGTAACGAAAGAGGGGTGAGAATCCCCTCCACCGATTGCCCAAGGTTTCCTGAGCAACGTTCGTCGGCTCAGGGTTAGTCAGGACCTAAGGCGAGGCCGAAAGGCGTAGTCGATGGCCAACAGGTTGATATTCCTGTACCACGTCGAGATCGTTTGACCGATGGGGGGACGAGGAAGGCTATGGGATCCCAGGCGATGGTTGCCCTGGGGTAAGCGTGTAGGGTGGGACCTAGGCAAATCCGGGTCCCTTTAACCTGAGGCGCGATGCCAGCTGGCCCAAGGGCCGGCGAGTCCCGGACGCCATGCCTCCAAGAAAAGCCTCTAGGGAGAACTCGCGTGCCTGTACCAAAACCGACACAGGTGGGCAAGTAGAGAATACTAAGGTGATCGAGATAACCCTCGCTAAGGAACTCGGCAAAATTGCCCCGTAACTTCGGGATAAGGGGCGCCCCAGTAGGGTGAAGGTCTTCGCGACTGGAGCCCGAGGGGGCCGCAGTGAATAGGCGCAAGCGACTGTTTACCAAAAACACAGGTCTCTGCTAAGTCGTAAGACGACGTATAGGGGCTGACGCCTGCCCGGTGCCGGAAGGTTACGTGGAGCTGTTAGGTTTCGGACCGAAGCAGCGAAGCTAAGCCCCGGTAAACGGCGGCCGTAACTATAACGGTCCTAAGGTAGCGAAATTCCTTGTCGGGTAAGTTCCGACCTGCACGAATGGCGTAACGACTTGCGCGCTGTCTCAGCGAGGGGCTCGGTGAAATTGCAGTCTCGGTGAAGATGCCGAGTACCCGCGGCTAGACGGAAAGACCCCGTGAACCTTTACTACAACTTGGTATTGGCGTTCGGTGCATTTCGCTCAGAATAGGTGGGAGGCTTTGAAGCATTGACTGCGGTTGATGTGGAGCCAACCTTGAGATACCACCCTTGATGTATTGGACGTCTAACTTCGCACCGTGAATCCGGGCGGAGAACAGTGCCAGGCGGGTAGTTTGACTGGGGCGGTCGCCTCCCAAAATGTAACGGAGGCGCACAAAGGTTCCCTCAGCACGGTCGGAAATCGTGCGTAGAGTGCAAAGGCAGTAAGGGAGCTTGACTGCGAGACAGACATGTCGAGCAGGTGCGAAAGCAGGTCTTAGTGATCCGGCGGTAGCAAGTGGAAGTGCCGTCGCTCAACGGATAAAAGGTACTCCGGGGATAACAGGCTTATCGGGCCCAAGAGTCCACATCGACGGCCCGGTTTGGCACCTCGATGTCGGCTCGTCGCATCCTGGGGCTGAAGTAGGTCCCAAGGGTTGGGCTGTTCGCCCATTAAAGCGGTACGCGAGCTGGGTTCAGAACGTCGTGAGACAGTTCGGTCCCTATCTGCCGTGGGCGTTGGAGAGTTGAGAGGATTTGCCCCTAGTACGAGAGGACCGGGGTGAACGCACCTCTGGTGTATCTGTTGTCCTGCCAAGGGCATAGCAGGTTAGCTACGTGCGGATTGGATAACCGCTGAAGGCATCTAAGCGGGAAGCCAGCCTCAAGATGAGCTCTCCCATCCCCTTGAGGGAGTAAGAGCCCTGGGAGACCACCAGGTTGATAGGCCAGATCTGGAAGCGCGGTAACGCGTGAAGGAGACTGGTACTAATGGCTCGAGGGCTTGACGGTTTTATTTTTACTTCGTCGTGAATTACCCATGTGGTGGGCTGTGCGGTTTTGAGGGGCCGCCGGGATCTCTCGTAGATTTCCGGTGGCTTTGGCGAGAGGGAAACACCTCTTCCCATTCCGAACAGAGAAGTTAAGCCTCTCAGCGCCGATGGTACTTGGCTCGCAAGGGCCCGGGAGAGTAGGACGCCGCCGGTTTAATGTCAGACGAGCCGCCCCTTCGGGGCGGCTCGTTGTCGT
>CAWHID010000014.1:0-31671 GCA_963829185.1 uncultured Conexibacteraceae bacterium | reverse complement strand
GGCGAACCCCTGGCAGCGCGCCGCGCTGCTGGAGGCCACCGGCCGCGAGCCCGATGCGCCGTCGCCCTGGGGCGACCCCGTTCCCTGGGGCTAGCGCCAACGCGCCACGTTTGCCTTCGGTCCCCAGAAGGTGTCGAATCGGCCAACGCCGTCCGTCGATCCTTCGAAGCGGCCGGAACCGCCGGCCGACGCCAACGCCTTCAGGAGGCCTCCATGCAGTACATGCTGCTCATCTACACGCCCGCCGACGCGACCCCCGAGCAGGCCGAGACGGCCGCATGGATGTCCTACTCCCAGCAGCTCCAGGAGTCGGGCGCGATGGTCGCCGGCGACGGCCTCCAGGGCCTGGAGACCGCGACGACCGTCCGCGTCCGCGACGGCGAGTCGCTGGTCACCGACGGGCCGTTCGCCGAGACCAAGGAGATGCTCGGCGGCTACTACCTCATCGACGTCCCCGACCTCGACGCGGCGCTCGCCTGGGCCGCCAAGATCCCGAACGTCGGCTACGGCTCGGTCGAGGTCCGCCCGGTCATGGTCTTCGACCAGGGCTGAGCGAGCCCGATGACCGACGCGGCGATCGCCAGGGCTTTCAGGGACGAAGGTCCGGCGATCCTCGCGACGCTCATCCGCCAGGTCGGCGACTTCAGCCTGGCCGAGGACGCGCTGCAGGACGCCTTCGCCGCGGCGGTCGCCACCTGGCCGCGCGACGGCGTCCCGGCCAGCCCCGGCGCCTGGATCACGACGACCGCGCGGCGCAAGGCGATCGACCGCCTGCGCCGCGAGCGCGGGCTGGCCGACCGCATCGAGCGCCTCGCCATCCTCGCCGCTCGTGACACCGCAACGGGGTCAGACCCCGAGGAGGACGAGAGATGCCACGAAGACCCCGCGATCGGCGACGACCGCCTGCGCCTGATCTTCACCTGCTGCCACCCCGCGCTGGCGCTCGACGCCCGCGTCGCGCTGACCGTCAAGTCGCTCGGCGGACTGACGACCGCCGAGGTCGCCCGCGCGTTCCTGGTCTCCGAGCCGACGATGTACCAGCGGCTCACGCGCGCCAAGCGCAAGATCGCCGCCGCGCGGATCCCCTACCGCGTCCCGCCGGCCGAGCTGCTGCCCGAGCGCCGCGACGGCGTCCTGGCCGTCATCTACCTGGTGTTCAACGAGGGCTACGCGGCGACCGACGGCGACCGCCTCGTTCGCGGCGAGCTCTGCGGCGAGGCGATCCGCCTCGGCCGCCTGCTGGTCAACCTCCTGCCCGGCGACCCCGAGGCCCTCGGCCTGCTCGCGCTGATGCTGCTGCAGGACGCCCGGCGCGACGCGCGCGTCGACGAGCGCGGCGAGTACGTCGCGCTGGACCGCCAGGACCGCGCGCTCTGGGACCCGGGCCGCATCGCCGAGGGCACCCACGCGCTGGACCAGGCGATCGCGCAAAAAGCGCCGGGCCCCTACCAACTGCAGGCCGCCATCGCCGCCCTGCACGCCACCGCCGCCGACGCCGCGGCGACCGACTGGGTCGAGATCGCCGCGCTCTACGCCGAGCTCGACCGCCGCTCGCCCTCGCCCGTCATCCGCATCAACCGCGCCGCCGCGCTGGCCTTCGCCGGCGCGCCCGAGGCAGGCCTGGAGCTCGTCCGCCCGCTGCTCGAAGACCCCCGCCTGAGCGCCTACGCGCCGCTGCACGCCGCCCACGCCGAGCTGCTGCGCCGCACCGGCGCGCCCGACGCCGCGGCCGCCGCCTATGACCGCGCGATCGCCGCCACCGCCAACGCCGTGCAGCGCGCGGAGCTGCAGCGCCGCCGCGCCGCCGTCTGACCGCGCGTTTTCCGCACAGAAAGCGTGCAGAAAACGCCGTGCCGCAACGGCTTACGCAAAAGGTGGATTTGCGATCGGGATTTGCTACCTTCCCCCTCATGGAGCCCACAACCGTTGGCCGCAAGGGGAGCCTCAAGAACCCTGAGGTCTACGAGAACGTCCCCGGCCAGATCATCCCCGCGATCGTCAAGGAGTTCGACGATTTCGACAACGAGGCCGAGAAGTTCCTCGCCGGCGACACGCCCGAGAACGAGTACATCGGCTTCCGCCTGAAGCAGGGCGTCTACGGCCAGCGCCAGCCCGACGTGCAGATGATCCGGATCAAGCTGCCCTTCGGCGGCGTCACGCCGGACCAGATGGACAACTTCGCCGACGTGATCGAGCGCTACGCGCCGCTCAACAAGGGCCACATCACGACGCGGCAGAACATCCAGATCCACCACGTGCCGCTGCGCGACGCCGCGGCGCTGATCCGCGACCTGAGCGAGACCGGGCTCTCCTCCCGCGAGGGCTGCGGCAACACCGTCCGCAACGTGACCGGCGACCCGTGGGCCGGGATCCTCGAGGGCGAGGTCTTCGACCCGACGCCCTACGTCGGCGCCTACGTCCGCTACTTCGTGCGCCATCCCACGACGCAGCTGATGCCGCGCAAGATCAAGACCGCGTTCGACGGCACGCCCGCCGAGGACCGCTCGATCACCGGCATCCACGACATCGCCTTCATCTCGAAGGTCAACGACGAGGGCGTCAAGGGCTTCCAGGTCGTCGTCGGCGGCGGCACGTCGATCATGCCGCGCATCGCCCCCACGTTGTATGACTTCGTCGAGGCCGACAACGGCGACTACCTCAAGGTCGCCGAGGCCGTCTTCCGGATCTTCGACGCCCAGGACTGGCTGCGCGTCAACCGCGCCCGCGCCCGCATCAAGGTCTTCGTCGACAAGTTCGGCATCGACGAGCTGCGCAACCAGGTCGAGGAGCAGCTCAAGGGCGACTGGGTCGCCGAGCGCGACTTCTCGGTCGCGCCGCGCCGCTTCGACTTCGACGAGGAGGCCGTCGCCCCGGCCGTGCCGGAGTCCTTCGGCACCCCGGCCGACGACGAGGACCGCGCCGCGTTCGACCGCTTCCGCGAGTCCAACGTCGTCGCCCAGCGCCAGGAGGGCTTCAGCGCCGTCGAGGTCAAGGTCTACCGCGGCGATCTGACGCCCGAGCAGTTCCGCGGCCTCGGCCAGATCATGCGCGACTTCTCCGGCGGCAACGCCCGCATGACCGTCGGCCAGAACATCGTCTTCCGCTGGGTCCGCGACGAGTCGGTCTACGACCTCTGGAACCGCCTCAAGGAGCTGGAGCTCGGCGAGGCCGGCGCCCAGGAGATCACCGACAACGTCTCGTGCCCCGGCACCGACTCGTGCAAGCTCGGGATCACCTCCTCGATGGGCCTCAACGCGGCGATCAACCGCAAGCTGCTGGAGATGGAGATCACCGATCCGCTCTCCCGCCGCATCCACATCAAGAACTCCGGCTGCCCGAACGGCTGCTCGCAGCACCACATCGCCGACATGGGGTTCTACGGCGCGTCGATCAAGGTCGGCGAGCACACGATCCCGGCCTACGTCGCGCACATCGGCGGCGTCTACGAGGGCGGCAAGGTCGGCTACGGCCAGCGCCTGAAGGTCCGCCTGCCCGCCAAGCGCGTCCCGGACGCCGTCGAGCGCTGGATCCGCATGTACGAGGCCGAGCGCACCGACGACACCGAGACGTTCAAGGCCTACGCCGAGCGCGTCGGGACGATCCGCTTCGAGGAAGCGGTCAAGGGCGACCTCGCGATGCCGGTGGAGTTCGGCCTCGACACCATGAACATGTTCATGGACTGGGATCGCAACCAGCCCTACGTGGTGGCCCGGGGCGAAGGCGAATGCGCGGTCTGAGCGACCAGCTCACCGACACGCTGCACGGCAGCGGCCAAGCACGAGTCGCTGGTCTTCCTCTGCTCCTTCCAGAAGGAGGAGTCGGTGATCCTCGACGAGCTGCTGCGCCTCGCGCCGCACGTTCGCGTGGTCACGATCGACACCGGCGTGCTCTTCCCCGAGACGCTGCAGACCTGGAAGAAGTTCGAGGACCACTACGGCGTGCAGGTCGAGGTCCAGGACGCCGCAAACGCCGAGCGTCCGTGGACCGGCCCCGAGCACTGCTGCACGCCGCTGAAGATCGCGGCGCTTGAGGCCTCGCTGGACGGCGCCGACGCCTGGGTCACGGGCGTGCGCCGCGAGCAGGCCGACACGCGCGCGACCGCCGAGCTGATCGAGCCCGACGCCAAGCGCCCCGGCGTCATGAAGTACAACCCGCTCGCGTTCTGGACCGAGAAGGACGTCTGGGGCCGGATCTTCGAGCGCGGGCTGCCGTACCACCCGCTCCACGACCAGGGCTTCGCGTCGATCGGCTGTGCCACGTGCACCCAGCCGGGCGACGGGCGCTCCGGCCGCTGGGCGGGGACCGACAAGACCGAGTGCGGCCTCCACGTCGTTTGAGCGATCTGATGGATCCGATCGTCATCGTCTTCGGTCTCGGCGTCGGCATCCTGATCGGGATGACGGGGATCGGCGGCGGCTCGCTGATGACGCCGCTGCTGATCCTGTTCGCCGGGATCCATCCGACGGTCGCGATCGGGACCGATCTCGCCTACGGCGCGGTCACCAAGACGCTTGGCGGCTGGCGCCACCTGCGCAAGGGCACGGTCGACCTCGGCGTCTCGAAGTGGCTGGCCTTCGGCAGCGTGCCGGGCTCGATCGCGGGCGTCGTCGTCCTCGAGATCTGGCTCAAGCACTCGCCGAGCATCCTGCTGACCGGCGTGGCGATCGCGTTGTTGGTGGTGTCGGTCTCGATGCTCTTCCGCGCGCTGTTCTTGCGCGCGGCGATCGACCGCGAGCGCCACAGCGTCTTCCTCGACGACGCCACGCGCATCCAGGCCGTCGTCATCGGCCTGGTCCTCGGCTTCCTGCTCGGCCTGACCAGCGTCGGCTCGGGGGCGCTCATCGGCCTCGCGCTGATCCTCGTCTTCCGCCTGACCCCGCACCGCGTCGTCGGCACCGACGTCTTTCACGCCGCGATCGTGCTCTGGGCCGCCGGCCTGGCGCAGCTGGTCGCCGGCAACGTCGACTTCGCGCTGATGGGCACCATCCTGCTCGGCTCGCTGCCCGGCGTCGTGGTCGGCACCGCGCTCAGCGGGAAGATCCCGGCCGTCGTCCTGCGCCCCGCGCTCGGCTGCGTCCTGCTCGGCTCCTCGCTCGGCGTGCTCACCAAGGCCGGCGTCGACCTGCCGACGTGGACCATCGTCGGCGTCCCCGCGATCGTCGGCGCCATCGCCGCGGTCATCCACCGCACTCGCCCCATCCGCCCACGCCACCACCGACGCGCCCACCACGGAGGCTGCTCCCGCATGAGCTCGCACACCCTGACCCACCTGCAGGCGCTGGAGGCCGAGGCCATCCACGTGATGCGCGAGGTCGCTGCCGAGCGCGAGAAGCCGGTGCTGCTGTTCAGCGGCGGCAAGGACTCGATCGTCCTCGTGCGGCTGGCCGAGAAGGCCTTCCGCCCCGGGAAGTTCCCGTTCCCGCTGATGCACATCGACACGGGGCACAACTTCGAAGAGGTCATCGAGTTCCGCGACAACTTGGTCGAGCGCCTCGGCGAGCGGCTCGTCGTCGCCTCCGTCCAGGAGTCGATCGACAGCGGCCGCGTCGTCGAGGAGACGGGCCCGCGCGCCTCGCGCAACCGCCTGCAGACCACGACCTTGCTCGACGCCTTGGCCGAGCACGGCTTCGACGCGGCCTTCGGCGGCGCGCGCCGCGACGAGGAGCGCGCGCGAGCCAAGGAGCGGATCTTGTCGTTCCGCGATGACTTCGGTGGCTGGGACCCCAAGGCCCAGCGACCCGAGCTCTGGAACATCTACAACACGCGCGTGCGCCGCGGCGAGAACGTCCGCGCGTTCCCGCTAAGCAACTGGACCGAGCTCGACGTCTGGCAGTACATCCAGGACGAGGAGATCGAGGTGCCCTCGATCTACCTGGCCCACGAGCGCGCAGTCTTCCGCCGCGACGGGATGCTCTACGCCGACTCCGAGTTCATCGCGCGCGACGAGCGTGACTCCGATCCCTTCACCGCGTCGGTGCGCTACCGCACCGTCGGCGACATCTCGTGCACCGGCGCCGTGGCCTCCACTGCCGCGACGCTGGATCAGGTCGTCGCCGAGATCGCCGCGACCAACGTCACCGAGCGCGGCGAGACGCGCGCCGATGACCGCGTGTCGGAATCGGCGATGGAAGACCGCAAGGTCGCGGGCTACTTCTAGGACTTTCTTCTATGCCTACGCTTCTCCGTCTCGCCACCGCGGGCTCCGTCGACGACGGCAAGTCCACGCTCATCGGTCGCCTGCTGCACGACAGCAAGGCGATCCTCGCCGACCAGTACGCCGACCTCAACGGCCGCGACGGTGAGCTCGACCTGTCGCGGTTGACCGACGGCCTGCGCGCCGAGCGCGAGCAGGGCATCACGATCGACGTCGCCTACCGCTACTTCGCCACGCCGGCGCGCGACTTCATCCTGGCCGACACACCCGGCCACGTGCAGTACACGCGCAACATGGTCACCGGTGCCTCGACGGCCGACGTCGCCATCGTGCTGGTCGACGCACGGCACGGCGTGGTCGAGCAGACCCGCCGCCACGCGTTCATCGCCTCGCTGCTGGGCATCCCGCACCTCGTCGTCGCGATCAACAAGATGGACTTGGTCGAGTACGCGGAGGAGCGCTTCGACGAGATCGTCCGCGACTTCAGCGTGTTCCGCAATCACTTGACTTCGCGCGACATCGCCTACATCCCGATCAGCGCCCTGGAGGGCGACAACGTCGTCGACCGCAGCGAGAACATGTCGTGGTACATCGGCGAGCCGCTGCTGCGCCATCTGGAGGCGATCGACCCCGCCGACGATCGCAACCTGGAGGACCTCCGCTTCCCGGTGCAGCTGGTGATCCGCAGCGAGGGCAACGACTTCCGCGGCTACGCCGGCCAGGTCGCCTCAGGCGTTGTGCGGCCCGGGGATCGCGTGAAGGTGCTGCCGTCCGGGGTCGAGTCGACGGTGGCATCGATCGACACGCTCACCGGCACGCTGGAGGAGGCCTTCCCGCCCCAGAGCGTGACGATCCGACTGGCCGATGACGTCGACGCTTCGCGCGGCGACGTCCTGGTCAGCGCCGACGGCGCACCGGAGCCCGTCCGCGAGTTCGAGGCCGACGTCTGCTGGTTCGCCGATCGCGCGCTGCGTCCCGGGTCCAAGTACTTGTTGAAGCACTTGACCCATACGGCAGAGGCGATCGTCGACGCGATCGTGGACGTGGTCGACGTCCAGACGCTGGAGCGCGGGCCGGCGCCGAGCGAGTTGGGCCTCAACGACATCGGCCGCATCCGCCTGCGCACCCGCCGCCCCGTCATCGCCGACCCCTACGCGCGCAACCGCGTGACGGGTGCGTTCATCCTGATTGACGAGGCGAGCAACGATACGGTCGCTGGCGGGATGGTCGCGGGCTAGCGCCAGGCGCAGCGGCCCAGCGTCACGTTCTGGATCGTCCTGTACTCAGCCAGTGACGGCCAGCGGCTCCCGCGCCTCGTCAGCAACCAGGCGCAGCGCGACAAGCCCGATGCCGAGCTGGCGCACATCGGTGTTCAGGCGCGCGTCGGCCGGCGCCATCGTGCGGTCGACGATCAGCGCCACCTCGATGGTCTCCCGGCCGACGAGCGCGGCGGCCGGCACGCACGCCCGGATCTCTCGACCGCCGCGGTGCTCGTCGAGCCTCGCCCGGGCGACCGAGCGGCCGTTGACCACCACCCGCACCGCGGCCGACGGCCGGCGCGGCCCCAGCGGCGCGTGCACCAGCAGGTCGAGCCACAGCGGCTCGGCCGCGGGCAGCGTGGTCCCCAGCGGCAGGACGACGGTCGCGCGCCCGCTGCGTGACCAGACGCCGTGGCTCTCGGGAAACCACCATCCGGCGCCGAGGAAGCGATGGCCCTCCCCGCCGAGCGCGAAGCGCAGCACGCCGCCGAGCGGATAGGCGGCGGCGTCGCCGGCGCCCCCGGCCCCCATCAGCCGCCCCGGGCGCAACCGGTCGGGCCGCCCGAGCGCGACCCACGCCGCGTGCACCGGTACGGCCCGCACGCTGGGCAGCGCCCAGCGCCGGGCCAGGAAGCGCAGCCCGTCGGCCGGGCCGGTGCGCGTTCCGGGAGCGACGACCGACTGGACCTCGTTCTCATAGGCGTCGATCAAGCCGCCGATCCGCCCGGCCGGCTGGGCCCCGCCGTCGGCGCCAGGGTCGTCGGCGCGTCGGCGCCGCAACCGCACCGCGAGCGGCACCGGCACGCGCTTCAGCTCCCGTCGCACCGCGGCCGGGGCGTCGAGGCCGCTGACCTCGGCGACGTAGTCGAGCCCATCGAGCATCGCGCGGCTCAGCCGTGCCTGCCTACAGCGCAGGACGACCGCATCCCAATCGAGCGCCGCGCCGTGATCGCCCAACAGCAGCGCGACGTCGCCGACCCAGCGCACGGCCGCGTTGCGCGCCCAGCTCGTGCCGTGAGCCACAGCGACGACGAGCGTGTCCTCGACGCTCGTGGCGCGGCAGCGCACACCCGCGATCTCGGCCTCCACCGCCGCCGCGCGAAAGGCCTCGCTCAACGCGGTGCTGCGCCCCTGGTGCAGCAGGTGCCAGTGCAGGTCGATCTCGGCCCCGTCAGGCCCGCTGAAGCCGAAGCCATGGGTGTCGCGCACGACCGCGGCGCGATGGCCGGTCAGCGCGTCCTGCAGGACCGAGTGGTAGCCGAGCGCGTTGAGGACCGCGACCGCCTGGTCGGCGTGATGAGGTGCGACGGCCACGTCGATGTCGAACATCGGTCGCAGACGCGCGTCGGCGCCGTGCGCGTAGACCAGCGCGGCTCCCTTGCTCAGCAGCGGCTCCAGCCCGCCGTCCTCCAGAGCAGCCACCACGGGCGCGACGCGCCGTCCGAGCATCTGCGTGCGCAGCCAGGAGAAGCGGGCGACGTGGCGCACCTGACGTCCGAGCGTGTCGTCGTCGCCCGGGACGCCGCCGGGGCGCTGCGCGAGTAGCGGCAGCAACTGCAGCGAGCCGAAGTCGAGCCGGTCGAGGTCGACCCGCGCGGTCCAACGCGCGTAGGCCTCGGCGGCCTGTGCCGGATCGGGCAGTAGCGCCGCGCGCAGCAGCAGGTCCTGCTCGGGCCGTGGCCGCATCCGCGCCGCGCGGCTCATGCGCGACCCTCCCGCCGGGCGCGCAGGATCGCGGCGCGTGCGCTGGCGAGGTACTGCGCGTGGATCTCCTCGCGAGCGACGATCGAGCGATTCTCGCCGTGGATCCTGCGCTCATAGACGACCTCAGAAACGGCGACGACGTCCGGTAGCCGGCTGAACAGGTCGAAGAGCTCGTTGCGGCCAGCGTTGGCCGTGAACCCGCCGGCCGCCTCGTAGCGCGCTCGCCGCAGCAACAAGCCGCCGGGCGTCCGGCCTGCCTGCGGCTCGTCGCCGAGCATGTAGCGCTGCGCAGCGTCCGAGCCAGGGTCGGCAAAGCGCCGGGCGACGCCGCAAACCGCGTCGGCGCCCGAGCGCGCCAGCGCCGCCACCAGCGTCGCGTGGTGGGTCGGCAAATAGCGATCGTCGCCGTCAAGGAAGGCGAGCAGCTCGGTATCCAACGCGGCGGCGCCAGCGCCGCGCGCTCCTCCCGGGCCGATGCCCTCCGTGCGGATCGTGGGCACGCCGCGCGCGCGGGCGACGTCGCCGCTGCCGTCCACCGAGCCGTCGTCGACCACGATCACCGCTGCCGAAGGAAGCGTTTGCGCAGCGATGCTGTCCAACGCCTCGCCGAGATACGCCGCCTGGTCGCGCACCGCGACGACGACGCCGATCCCGCCGCGAACGGCGCCGCGAACGGCGCCGGTAACGTTGTTCCCCTTGTTCACGCCGCGCCCTCCCCGCGGCGCTGAAGCGACGCGTGCAGCACGGCGAGCAGCCCGTGGCGCGTCGCGTCGCGATCGCGCGTGAGGCTCCCCTCGCGCAGGCGGTAGTGCGTGGTGACCGCGTTGGTCAACACGACGCCCACGCCCGCCTCGCGCAGTCGCAACAGCCAGTCGACGTCTTCGGCGTGGCGCAGCGTTTCGTCCATCCCGCCATGGCGTTCGAGCGTCGAGCGACGCATCAGCCAGGTGCCGAGCTGGATGCCCACGGTCGGCGCGCCATAGGGCCGCAGCGGATCACCGGCGACGGGCTGCGCGCGCGCCATGACGAGCTCGACCTCCGGGTCCTCAAGCAGCGGCCGGCGCGGGTCCGGCCGTCCGGCGACCCAGAGATCGTCGGCATCCAGGAAGCCGACGAGCGTTCCGCGCGCCTGGGCGATCCCGGCGTTGCGCGCCGCCGACGGCCCGCGACAGGGCTGGCGCACGACGCGCACCGGCGGGCCGTAGGCCTCGGCGATCGCCGCGCCATCGTCGGTCGAGCCGTCGTCGATGACCAGCAGCTCCAGCAGCCCGTCGGCGTTGGCCAGCACGCTGGCGATCGCATCGCCGACCCAGGGCGCCGCGTTGTGCAGCGGCATGATGACCGTCAGGTCGCGCGCCTCGACCTCGGTCGGCAGGCCAGGCTCGCTCATGCCGCCGCCTCCGCCGCCAGCGTCTCGACCAGCGCGCTCATCGCCTCGGGGATCGCCGCCACGTCGGGGCCAACGTCCAGCGCATAGACGGGCAGCGTGGCGAGCAGCTCCCGCAGCACGGTCAGCGTCGTGGCGCTGTCGCCCGGCAGCTGCAGCAGGGTCGAGACGGCGATCGTGCGCAGCGCCTCACGGCCGCTGACCGGCACCGGAGCGCCCGTCCGCTCCGCGACGCGCGGCAAGACGATCGCCCGCAGCGCCAGCGACGGGCAGACGACGTCGGCGATTGGCAGCCGCAGCTTGCCGCGCCAGTCCACGCGGGCACCGACCGCGCGCGCATCGAGATCGCCGCCGCCGCCCAACAGCTCCAGCGACGCCGCGCCGGCCTTGGCGATCGCGAAGGCCGGGTGTGCGGTCGGCGGCGAGCCGGGGCGGATCAAGGTGTAGTCGTCGGAGACGAGTGCCATCCCCGCCTGCAGGCAAGCCAGCGCGGTGGTGGACTTGCCCGCCCCGCCGGATCCCAGCAACAGGACGCCGTCGGCGCCGGTCCCAACCGCAGCGGCGTGGATCAGATGCGCGCCGTGGCGCGCCAGCGTCCAGCGCAGGATGCTCCGCAGCGGCGCGCCGCCCTCCCACGGTGCCATGACGGTGGCATCGCGCAGCCATTGGACCCCGAAGCCCGCCTCGGTGTCGGCGACCGAGAGCGTCGCGTAGTCGTTGCTGTAGCTGGCCAGGCGCGGCGGCCGCGTCCAGCCCGCGATCTCCTCGCGCTGGAGGTAGTCGTGCGGCGCCCACGGTGGCCGCGGGGCGGCGCGGCCCGAGCCGGCGCCATCGAAGGCCCAGAGCTCGATGGCTGGACGCTCGTCAGCGGCAAGCAACCCCTCCAACATCCCGGGCGCGAGCCGATCGATGACCTCCTCGCCCGCCAGGTGCACGCGCACCGGCACGCCCGCCGGACGCAGCGTCAGCGTGCGCGCGGGGCCCGCTGCCGCCGCGGCGCGCGCGACGTCTCCCAGGCGATTGACGAAGTCCTCAGATGCGGCTGTGGTCATCCGGCCGGCGCGCGCGTCACCGGCCACCCATCGCCGTCGAGATCGATGTCGTGGATCGGGTCCAGCATCAGTAGATCCTGCATGTCGCTGAAGCGCTGCAGGACGGGCTCGCTGGCGGCCGGCGGGGCGTCGACAACCGTCGTCCCGGCGTCGGCGTCGGCCGCCTCAACAAGCTCCTCGGCGCGGAGCTGCTCGATGAACACCTCTACCTGCGGCGGCTCCCACTGCAGCGAGCTCGCGATCGCCGCCGGACTGCGACCGTCCTGCAACAACGCCCAGATCGCCGTCGCGGGCGCGTTGAGGGCGTAATAGCAGCCCGTTCCCATGTGCACGAGAACGGCCTCGCCGTCGAACGCCTCATCGATCACGTCGGGCCGTCGTGGCCGAAACGCAAGTGGTACGGGCTCGTCCATGCGCCGAGACTCTAGACGGCAGACCTTCCGATCTCACGATCAAATAGCCTTCCGCGCCGCATGTTCTCCAAGGTTTTGGTCGCAAATCGGGGCGAGATCGCCATCCGCGTCATGCGGACGCTCGAAGAGATGGGCATCGCCTCCGTCGGTGTCTACTCCGAGCTGGATCGGGACGCGCTGCACGTGCAGCGTGCCGACGAGGCGTATCTGCTCGGAGGGCCGACGGCGGCCGAGAGCTACCTGAAGATCGACAAGATCATCGAGGTCTGCAAGGAATCGGGCGCCGAAGCCGTCCATCCGGGCTATGGCTTTCTCGCCGAGAACGCCGCATTTGCCCGCGCGTGCGACGAGGCGGGCATCGTCTTCATCGGCCCGCCCGCCTCAGCCATCGACGCGATGGGCTCAAAGACCAAGGCACGCGAGCTGATGCAGGCCGCCGGCGTCCCGATCGTCCCGGGCACGACCGAGGCAGTCGACACGCTGGAGGACGCGCTACGCATCGCGCGCGACGAGATCGGCTTCCCGGTCGCCGTCAAGGCGGCCAGCGGCGGCGGCGGCAAGGGCTTCCGCGTCGCGCTGACCGAGGACAAGCTCCAGGACGCCTTCGAGGGCGCCTCGCGCGAGGGTGAGAAGTTCTTCTCCGACGGCACCGTCTACCTCGAGCGCTACCTGCCCGACCCGCGCCACGTCGAGGTCCAGGTCCTCGCCGACCGCCACGGCAATGTCATCCACCTCGGCGAGCGCGACTGCTCGGTCCAGCGCCGCCACCAGAAGCTCATCGAGGAGTCACCGGCCCCGGCCGTCGACGCGGCGATGCGCGAGGCGATCGGCAAGATCGGCACCGACGCGGCGCGCGCTGTGGACTACGTCGGCGCCGGCACGATCGAGGGCATGCTCCAGGACGGGGAGTACTTCTTCCTGGAGATGAACACGCGCGTGCAGGTCGAGCACTGCGTGACCGAGATGACGACCGGCATCGACATCGTGCGCGAAGGCATCCTCGCCGCCGCCGGCGAGCCGCTCACCGTCACCCAGGACGACGTCGAGCTGCGCGGCCACGCGATTGAGTGCCGCATCAACGCCGAGGACGCGTCGCGCAAGTTCGCGCCGGCCCCGGGCAAGATCGGCAACTACCGCGAGCCATCGGGCCCGGGCGTGCGCGTCGACTCGGGCGTCGGCCCCGGCGGCGAGGTCACGCCGATGTATGACCCGATGGTCGCCAAGCTGATCGTCTGGGACACCGATCGCGAGAAGGCGACCAAGCGCATGCTGCGCGCGCTGGGCGAGTACGAGATCGAGGATCTCAAGACGCTGATCCCGTTCCACAAGGCCTTGCTGGCAACCGAGCAGTGGGCCAACGCCGAGACCTGTCGCGATCTCGTCGAGGACAGCGACTGGCTCAAGACGCTGGCGTTCCCGGCGCCCGCCCCCCGTCCGATGACGACGAGGCCGAGAAGATCGAGCAGGCCTACACCGTCGAGGTGTCGGGCCGGCGCTTCGACGTCACGGTGATCGGTCCCCCGCCGGTCGGAGGCATCGCGGTTGCCGCGGGCAGCCCGAACGGCGCGGGCGCCGCCCCGAAGAAGCGCGGCGAGCGCAAGAAGAGCGCGGGTGGCGGCGCCGACGAGTTGGTCTCCCCGTTGCAGGGCAACATGTGGAAGGTGCTCGTCAAGCAGGGCGATTCCGTTGAAGAAGGCCAGCTGCTCTGCATCATCGAGGCGATGAAGATGGAGAACGAGATCACCGCGCACAAGTCGGGCGTGATCGAGACGCTGTCGATCACCGAGGGCGAGCCGATCCAGTCGGGCGCCCAGATCGCCATCATCAAGTCTCCCCCGGCCGCGGAGTAACACGCGATGCTGGCCGCCGCGACCATCCTGGGCAGCGGCGGCTTCATCCCCACGGGCACGCGCGAGACCTCGTCGCTGCTGCTGCTCGCCGAGGGTGGTGACCGCGCGGTGGTCGTCGACGCGGGCACGGGCCTGCGGCGGCTGATCACCGATCGCGCGCTGCTGGCCGGGCGCACGCGGCTGGAGGTGCTGCTGACGCACTTCCACATCGATCACGTCTGCGGACTGGCGTACCTGACCGAGCTCGACGATCTAGAGATCGTGGTTCGCGGGCCCGGCGCGGCCTTGTATGACGTGCCGACGGCCGACGTGCTGGCGCGCCTCTTCGCGCCGCCGATCATGCCGGTCGACCTGGGGCAGTTGGGCGTGCGCGTGGGCGAGCTGGATTGTGGCGACGCGGGTGTCGAGGGGTTGGACGTGCGCACGCGCCGCCAGGATCGTCACACCAACCCGACGCTCGGCATCCGCGTCGGCGACGCGCTGATGTGGTGCACCGACACCGAGGCGGACCCGGGGACCGCGGAGTTCGCGCGCGGCGTGCGGGTCCTGGCCCACGACGCCTGGGGCCCACCGGCGGCGCCGGGACATCCCGAGCCGGCCGACGCAGCGCGCGTGGCGGTGCAGAGCGGCGCCGAGCACCTCGTGCTCATCCACGTGCCGCCCAACGCCGACGAGGCCGACCTCCACGCGCGCGCCGCGGCCGTGCACCCAAGCGTGACCGTCGCCACCGATGGCCTGCAGCTCCTTGAGCTTTGAGCGGGGCCACCACCACGTACGTCCCCGCGCCGCCCGCCCCCACCCCACCCGGCGATCGAGGGACGATTGAATCTCGGAGAGCGAGATTCAATCGTCCCTCGACGCGGGGTGGGGTGGGGGCGCGGGGCCGCCGCTAGGCTTGGCGTTCATGGAGGAGCTCGAGCCGCTGCGTGCAGGCATGGAGCAGGCCGTCCCGTTCAACGGGCACATCGGCCTGGAGATCGTCGAGGTGTCGGTCGGGCGCGGCGTCGCGCGGCTGCCCGATGATCAGACACTGCGGAACCACACGGGCTCCCAGCATGCGAGCGCCCTCTTCGCGGTCGGCGAGGCTGCGTCGGGCGCGGCGCTCGCCGCGGTCTTCGTCGAGCACCTGCCGCGGCTGGAGCTCTCGCCCGAGAGCGCCGAGATCTCCTACAAGAAGATCCCGCGCGGCCCGATCACCGCCACCGGCGTCCTGGGGTCAGACCCCGAGACGCTGCTCGCCGACCTCGATCGCGACGGTCACGTCGCGTTCGCCATCGATGTCTCGCTGACTGACGGCGCTGGCGACGTGGTCGCCGACATGACCGTCCGTTGGCTCGTCCGCCAGGAGTCGTAGTTGCCCGCAAGAGCTTGGAAGGCCGGCCCGCACGAGGCCGAGATCGTCGCGCGTCTGCTCGTCGCGTTCCGCGACCACCTCGGGGAGTCGTGGCCTTCTGACAACGCGTTCCTCGCGGGCGTCGAGCGCCTGATGGAGGACCGCGACACCGACTTCCTGCTCGCCGCGCCCGACGACGACTCGCCACCCTCGGGCGTCATCCAGCTGCGCTACCGCATGGGCATCTGGCGCGCCGGCCGCGACTGCCTGGTCGAGGACGTCTTCGTCACCGAGGACGCCCGCGGCCGCGGCGTCGCCCGCGCCCTCCTAGACGCCGCCACTGAGCGCGCCCTCGAACGCGGCTGCCGCCGCATGGAGCTCGACGTCAACGAGGCCAACGCCCCCGCCCTGGCGCTCTACGAGTCCTTCGGCTTCCGGACCAGCGAGCCGCGCGACCTCTACATGCGCCGCCACCTCGACGCGGGGCCGGACGCGTAAGGCCGGTCGAGTTGACCGGGAACTCCCCGGTCAACTCGACCGGCACTGCTCCAGAAGTGTGGCGATGGTGGTCGCCGTGGCGCGGGCATCAGCGGTGACTTGATCCCACGTGAGGCGAACGACCGTGCAACCGGCGAGTGTGAGCTTCTGGTCGCGGCGGCGGTCGCTGGCGAAGGTCGTGGGCATCGCGTGGAACTCGAAGCCGTCGATCTCGACGACCAGCGTTGTGCCAGGCCAATGGAAATCAACGCGCTCGCCGTGCACCAACCCATTGACCACCGGGCGCGGCAGACCGTAGTCATCGCACAACTGCGCGAAGGCGATCTCCATCTGACTCCGGAAGTCGTCGGTGCCTCGGCCATGAAGAGCAGCCAACAACCGGCCGAGCTCTCTCGATCCCGGCTGACGCGGATGGCGCGCGAGTACCGCACGCTGGTCCCGGAGATCGAATAGCCGCAGCCGCGAAGCTCGCCGTACGACCTGCTCCAACCGCCGCCCGCGAACCGTCGCCGCCAGGTCCAGAATCGTCCGTGACACGCCCGTGACCCGGATCCCCTGGCGCGCCGTGACCTCCGCCGCGGGGAGATCTGTCACACGGTGCACGACGACGCGTCGGCGCGCACCGACGCCCGAGCGCTTCGCGACCGTGACGTGGACATCGAACAGCGGCGCCTCGAGCAGGCCCCACAACATCCCGGCACTGCCGTAGCTGAGGGCCGCACTGGCACCATATGCCTCGACCGCGGCGAGCCACCATCCTTGCGCCCGCAGTTCAGCGTGTCCCAACGCATAGACGCCGCGATGCAGCACAACGAGGCGCCGCATCCGAACCCGCTCGTCGATGATCGACACCGGGATACCGGCCTCACGCATGGCAGCACGCGAGACCACGCCGTGATTGCGCGCGGCGATCGACGAGATCACGTAATCGTGGTCGAGTTGACGGGGCATATCCCGGTGTAGGTGACCGGGCCCGGAAACTCGCCCCCCTTAGGTCGTCGGCGGTGGAGCTGCCATGAGCTCGATGAGGTGGCCGGAGGGTGAGTGGACGTAGGCGCGGGAAGCGCCCCAGTGAGGGGTACGCGTCTGCGTCGGGTGGCCCGCGGCGGCGAGGGCGGCGAGGGTCGCGTCGAACGTTGGCGCCACGATGGCGACGTGGCCGCCGCGCGCCGCCGCCGCCGCGTCGGCGTAAAGCAGATGGATCTGCGTACCGTCAGGCGCCTGCACCCACGTCGCGCGCGCCCGCAACGACGAGGGCGGCCCGACGACCGAGAACCCCAACAACGCCCAGAACGCGACCTCGGCCTCCACGTCCTCGCGCCTGACCGGCAGCGCGACGTGGTGGATCCCGGCGGTCACGACGAGGCGGCCACCCGCGCCACGTTCTCCGCGTGGATCTTCTTCTGGACCCGGTCGCGGCGCGCCAGCGGCAGCGCCGGCTCGCCCTCGCCCGCGCCCGCGCCCGCGCCGCTCCCCAGCGACTCCAGGTACTTGATGTCCTCGCGCAGAATCGCCAAGGCGCGCGCACCGTCGATCGCCGCGCCGTGGCCGGGCACGACCCACTCGGCCTGCTCGACGTAGGGCGCCAGCCGCAGCAAGGTCGCGACGTACGCGTTGCGCGAGCCGCCCTCGGAGATCATCGGGATCTCGACCGGCGACACGTAGTCGCCGACGACCAGCACTCCCGCGAACGGCGCCCAGACCGCCATGCCGTCGGCCGTGTGGCCGTCGGCCGGGATCAGCTCCAGCTCGGCGTCGCCACCCAGCTCCAGCTTGCCCGGCACCGGCAGCGCCTGGACCTGCCCGAGCGACAGCGGCTTGACGCGCGCGACGTAGTCGTCCTCGTCGGCCTCGCGCAGCCGGCGCTGCGCAACACCCGGCTCGGCACGCAGCCGCGCAGCCGTGGTCTCGGCCACGCCCAGTGCGACGTCCGGGAACGCTAGCCGCGCCAGAAGGTGATCCCAATCGCCATGGGTCGCCAGCAGGCCCGACAGCCCCCATCCGGCCTGCGCGAGGATCCCCGGCAGCGCGTCAAGCTCGTCGGGGAAGATCGGCGAGTCGACGACGAACGTCTCCTCGCCGTGGTGCAGCAGCGTGCACGTCGTCTGCCACCTGGCGCTCCGGGCGACGATGACGCCCGAATCGAGGGCGACGACCTGCATCAGGGCCTACAGCCCGAGGAGCTTGGCCGCCTCCAGCAAGGTCTTGACCTCGGCGGTCGGCTTCTTGCCGCCCGGCGGGATCTCCTCCTTGCGACGGTTGACCCAGATCGTCGGGACCTTCAGCTTGGTCGCCGGCTCGATGTCGGTGTAGAGCCCGGCACCGATGTGGACCCACCCCTTCTTGCCGCCGATCCGCCGCGCGAACTCGTTGAAGTGCGCGGGATCAGGCTTGTAGGAGCGGACCTGCTGAGCGGTGACGACGAGGTCGACGTCAGCCGGGATGTGGCGCCGCGTGAGGCCGAGCAGCTTGTCGTCGATGTTGGAGATCAAGCCCGTCTGGTACTTGCCCAGGAACTTGCGCATCTGGGGCATGGTCTCCTTGAAGGCGCCCCAGCGCGCGACCGAGTCGGGCAGGAAGCCTGAGCGCGAGGGCTCCAGCGGCCAGCCGATCTCCTTGGCGATCTTGATCGCCGCCTGGCGCAGGACCTCGGCGTACAGCTCATAGGAGCCGCTCTGGATCTCCTTGGTCGCCTCGAGGAAGAGATCGACGACCTGAGTGCGATCGATCGGGAACCCGTCGCGCTTGGCCTCCCGCTCGAACGCATCAGCGACCCCCGACTCCCAGTCGATCAGGGTGCCGTAGACGTCGAAGGTAACCCACTGAATGTTCTTCGGAAGTGCCATGCGGCCCGGCATTGTGCCATCTCTGGGCCTTTCTACGACTCGCGGTCGTCGGCCCAGCGGGCGTGGGCGCAGCCGCCGCGAGCCGATCTCCGTTCGGGTCGGTGCTCCTTCGCTGGGCGGGCACGAAGCATCAGCCCGGACTCCTGCAATAGCGTCCCGCCCTCCTATGGACCTGCTCGAATATCAGGGCAAGCAGCTTTTCGCCCGACATGGAATCCCCGTCCCCGACGGACGCCCGGCGCGCACGGTCGACGAAGCCGTCGCCGCCGCCAAGGAGATCGGCTTCCCGTGTGCCGTCAAGGCGCAGGTGAAGATCGGTGGCCGCGGCAAGGCCGGCGGCATCAAGATCGCCAACGACGAGGACGAGGCGCGCTCCGCCGCCGACGCCATCCTCGGCATGGACATCAAGGGCTTCACGGTCCATGAGATCTGGATCGAGACCGCCGCCCCGCAGATCGAGTCCGAGTACTACGCCTCGATCGTCTTCGACCGCGGCGCCAAGGCCCCGCTGATCATGCTCTCCACCCAGGGCGGCATGGACATCGAGGAGGTCGCCGAGTCCAACCCGAGCGCGATCGCCACGCTGCACGTCGATCCGCTGCTGGGCTTCCAGGACTTCCACGGCCGCCGCCTGGCCTTCGAGGCCGGCATCGACGCCGACCTCGTCCGCCCCGTCGGCGCGTTCCTGCACCAGCTCTACGGGACCTTCATCGCCGAAGAGGCGCTGCTGGTCGAGGTCAACCCGCTGATCGTCACGCCCGAGCGCAAGGTCGCCGCGCTGGACGCCAAGGTCACGCTGGACGACAACGCGCTCTTCCGCCACCCGGCCAACGCCGACCTGCGCGACCCGTCCGACGAGGACCCCCAAGAGCAGATGGCCCACGAGCGCGGGCTGACCTACGTCAAGCTCGACGGCGACATCGGCATCCTCGGCAACGGCGCCGGGCTGGTCATGTCGACGCTGGACGTCGTCGCCCACTACGGCGGCGCGCCGGCCAACTTCCTGGACGCCGGCGGCGGATCCAAGGCCGAGGCGATCACCAGCGCCGTCGAGGTGATCCTGTCTGACGACAAGGTCAAGGCCGTGTTGTTCAACATCTTCGGCGGCATCACCCGCTGCGACGAGGTCGCCAACGGCCTCATCGAGGCGTTCAAGACCCTGAACCCGAGCGTCCCGTTCGTCGTCCGCCTGGACGGCACCAACGACGTGGAGGGCCGGAAGATCCTCGCCGAGGCGAACCTTCCCAACGTCAACACCGCGGCCACGATGGACGAGGCCGCCCAGAAGGTCGTGGCACTGGCCAAGGGGGAGGCAGCCTGATGGCCGTCCTGATCGACAACGACACCAAGCTGGTCGTCTCCGGCATCACCGGCCGCGAGGGCACCTTCCACGCGCTCAACAACAAGCGCTACGGGACCAACGTGGTCGCCGGCGTCACGCCGGGCAAGGCGGGCCAGGACGTCGAGGGCATCCCGGTCTTCAACACGTTCCGCGACGCCGTCGCGCAGACCGGCGCCAACGTCGCGATGGTCTTCGTGCCGCCGCGCTTTGCCGCCGACTCGATCCTCGAGGCGGCCGACGCGGGCATCCCGCTGGTGATCTGCATCACCGAGGGCATCCCGGCCCACGACGAGCTGCGCGTCTACACGCACCTGCAGCGCACCGGCACCCGCCTGGTCGGCCCCAACTGCCCGGGCATCCTGTCGCCGGGCAAGGCCAACGTCGGCATCATCCCCGCGTCCTTCTTCAAGGAGGGCAACGTAGGCGTGGTGTCGCGGTCGGGCACGCTGACCTACCAGATCGGCAACACGCTGGCCCAGGCCGGCTTCGGCAATTCGTCGATCGTCGGCATCGGCGGCGACCCGGTCCCGGGCTCGTCGTTCATCGACGTCATCGAGCTGTTCGAGGCCGATGACCAGACCGAGCTGATCGTGCTGAGCGGCGAGATCGGCGGCGACGCCGAGGAGCGCGCCGCGGAGTACATCGCCGAGCACGTGACCAAGCCGGTCGTCGCCTACATCGCCGGGTTCACGGCGCCTCCGGGCAAGACCATGGGCCACGCGGGCGCGATCGTCAGCGGCTCCAAGGGCACCGCGGCCGCCAAGGCCGAGGCGCTGGAGGCCAAGGGCGTGCGCGTCGGGCCGGACGCCGACGCAGGTGGCGGAGATCGCCGTCGAGATCCTCGGCGGGTAGCGCTGTCAGGGCTCCGCGGGTAATCCGTTTCGTCGGTTGGCGTCGCTCTCCAGACACGAGTACGCTCGCGCACAGTGGAGAGCGACGTCACTGACTTCGCTCCCATTGGCTCAGGAGGCCTACCGGAGACTATGGAGAGCGACGTCACAAGCACCTTGAGCGAGCTCGAGCGCAAGCTCAAGGAGCTCGAGCGCGAGCTGGAGACCGTCGGCCGCGGCGGCGAGCTCGACAGCGACCCCGCCCAGGCCGGCTGGACGCCGGTGCCCGACGCGCCGCAAGCGCACGCGCCGGCGGCGGCTGGGCCGGATGCCGCGACGCCGCTGACGGCCTCGTGGCACGGGACCGCTGACGCAGACCCACCGCCGCCTCCGGCGGCCTTCAACGGCGTAGCGCCGGTGCCGGTCACGCCACCCGCGGCGCCATGGCCCCAGGCCGCGCCGCCGGCCTACGCGCCACCACCGCCACCGCCACCGCCCGCGCCGGCCGCCGGCCTGCACCGCCAACTCGACGAGCTGCTCGCCTTCCGCGACCGCCTCGTGCGCACGACCGACGACCTGGTCAGCGAGCTCTCGCGCGTCCTCACCGAGCTCGGCGTCGGCGCCGCGCCCGATCCCGCCGACACGCTGCTCAGCGGCGACGTCACCGTCGACGCCGCGCCGTTCGGCGACCTCGCCACGCTCGCCGCCTTCGAGCAGGCGCTGCAGCGCGTTCCGGGCGTCGCCGGGGTCTACGTGCGCGCGCTGGACGCCGGCCGCGCGACGATCGACGTGCGCCTCTCAGGCCCCGTCGCACTGGCCGCCGCGCTGCGCGCGACCGCGCCGCTGCCGTTCACCGTGACCGACGTGCGCGACGGCCGGCTGACGCTGGCCATCAACTAGCGCAACGTCAAAGCACCGGCAAGCAGTCGTGGCGCGCTGGTAGCTTCCGGCTGGAGCACTCACACCGTGGCCGACGACGACGATCCCTCCCGCATCCCTTCCGCCGAGGAGCTCGCCGTCTCGCTGACCAGCCGCGTCCGCGAGGTGCTCGAGGCCGCCGAGCAGTGACGCCGCCGCGATCCGCGCCCAGGCCGACGAGGACGCCGAGGAGCGCGCGCTGGAGGTGCGCTTCGCCGCCGAGCAAGACGCCGAGCGCCTGCTGCGCCGCGCCGAGCGCGCGGCCGCCGAGTACCTCGACGAGGCGCGCCACCGCGTGGACGCGTTCGCCGCCGGCCGGGCCCGCCGGATCAGCGAAGCCGCCGATCGCCTGCTCGCGCACGCCGAGGCGCTGGCCGACCGCGCCGAGCGCGCCGAGCGGCTGGAGCGCGGGATCGAGGAGGTCGTCGACGCGCTCGCGGCCGCCGCCGAGGCGATCGCCGCTGAAGCCGCACGCGACGCGATCGCGCTGCCTGCGGCCAGCGAGCACACTGCCGAGGTGACGCGCCTGACGACGCGGCCACACGCCGTCCCGGATCCCGAGCCCGAGCCGCCCCGCGAGCCCGCGCCGCCGGCGGTCGCCGCCGCGCCCGACCCGCCCGCCGAGACTGAGGACGAGGATGAGGCCCGCGCGCATGTGCGGGAGGTCGCCAGCGCGCTGCCGCGCCGCCCCGGGGCGCCGCCGCGCGCGGTCCCGGTCGTCGTGCCCGCGCCGCCCCCGCCGTCGACCCGCCTGACGACGTGGCCTAAGACAAGGCCATCAACTACGCCACGCGGATGCCGCCGCGCCCGTCGGCCTTGGCGGCGTACAGCGCCGCATCGGCACGGGCGATGACCTGCTCGGCGCTCTCGCCGACCTCCCACCGCACCAACCCCGCTGAGCAGCCCACGTCGTCCTCGCCGCCCGGCGTCACCTCCTGCAGCCGCGACACGATCCCCTCCGCGCACTCCAGGTCGCAGTCGGGCAGCAGCAGCGCGAACTCGTCGCCGCCCCAGCGCGACAGCAGATCCGCCCCGCGCAGCACGCCGCACCACGCCGTGCGTCGCCTCGCGCAGTAGCGCATCGCCCGCCTGATGGCCGTAGGCGTCGTTGTAGGGCTTGAAGCGATCGAGGTCGATCGCCGCCACGCAGAGCGGGCGCGCGTAGCGCTGCGCGCGGGCCAGCTCGACGGTGACGCGCTCGTCCCAGAGCCGCCGGTTGGCCAGGCCGGTGAGCGGGTCAGTC
Source organism: uncultured Conexibacteraceae bacterium (assembly GCA_963829185.1). Classification (GTDB taxonomy): domain Bacteria; phylum Actinomycetota; class Thermoleophilia; order Solirubrobacterales; family Solirubrobacteraceae; genus Baekduia. The sequence continues at coordinate 8,842 of CAWHID010000014.1, read as the reverse complement.
CGCGCGAGATCGCGCAGTCGCTCCAGCAGCCGCTGCTGCTCGAGCACCGCGCCGAGCTCGGCGGCCAGCAGCTCGACGACCGCCAACGATCCCTCACCCGGCGCGCCCGCCGCCGCCGGCCAGCGCACGCGCAGGACGCCGAGCACGGCATCGCCGCGCAGCACGGGACGGTCGATGACCGTCTCGGCGAAGTCCGCCGCCAAGGATCCAGCCCCCGCGGCGGGCTCGGGATCCAGCAGCTCGACGGCCTCCGCGCCGAGCACGCCGCACGCCCCCTCCAGCAGCATCGCCACCGGCGCGTCTGCGCCCGCCGCCTCGCGCGCCAGCGCCGCGACCGCGAGCACGTCGCCTTGATGACGGCGCAGCTCCTGCTCGACGAGCGCGAGCGCCTCGCGGGCCGCGCGTGCGGGGGTCACGTCGACCAGCGTCCCGAGCCAGCCCGCCGGCCGGCCCCACGGGTCGCGCAGCAGGACGCCGCTCACCTGCGCCCAGCGCGCGGGCCCGCCGGCGGACGGCGCAAAGCGCAGCTCCAGCGCGAGCTCGCCCTGGCCGCCCGCGCCCAGCGCCGTCCGCCACGCCTCGGCGAAGGCGCGTGCGTCGTCGCCGTGCAGCGCGTCGCGCCAGCCCTCGCCGAGCAGTGCCTCGTGCGACAGCCCCGTCAGCTCGCTCACCCAGTCGTTGGCAAAGACGCAGCGCCCGCCCTCATCGATCTCGACGATCCCGACCGGCGCCAGGTGCGTGAGCGTCCGCCAGCGATCCTCCTTGGCGCGCAGCAGATCCTCGTTGCGTTCCTGGTGGCGGCGGCGCTCGATCGCGAAGCGGATCGACCGCAGGAACGGCGCGCTGGCGGGCGCTCTTGGCCCTTGACCAGGTAGTCCTGCGCGCCGGCCCGGATCGCGGCGGTCGCCAACTCCATGTCGTCGTGGCCGCTGAGCACGATCACCGGCGCGCCGCCGGCGACCTCAAGCACGAGCATCAGCGCCTCCAGGCCGTTGGCGTCGGGCAAGCCGAAGTCGAGCAGGATGCAGTCGGCGCCGCGCTCGCGCAGGTCGGCCCGCGTCGCGGCCACCGTGTCGTGGTGGCGGACCTCGACGCCGCCCGGGACGGCATCGGCAAGGATCAGCTCGATGAGACGGGCGTACGGAACCGAGTCCTCGACGAGGACGACGGAGGTTGCGGGCATCACCATTACCTACCCAGCATCGCCGTCCTCCCGGACAAACGCCGCCTCGCTAGCATCCGACGCGATGCCTGACGTGATCTCCTTCGCCCGCGGCGCGCCGTCGCTCGACATCGTCGACGTGGAGGGCCTCAAGGCTGCCGCCGTGCGCGCCTTCGAGCGCGATCCGGCCGGCACCACGGCCTATGGCACCGCCGTCGGCTACGGCCCGCTGCGCGAGTGGATCGCCAACCAGCACGGCGTCGACACGTCGCAGGTCATCGTCACCAACGGCTCGATGCAGGCTGACGCGTTCCTCTTTGAGGCATTGGTCAAGCCCGGCGACGCGGTGATCGTCGAGAAGCCGACCTATGACCGCACGCTGCTGAACCTGCGCGGCCGCGGCGCCGACGTGCGCATGGTCGAGCTGGAGCGCGACGGCATCTCCACCGACGCGCTGGAGACCCTGCTGCGGGACGAAGGCGTCCGCCCGACGCTCGCCCACGTCATCCCCAACTTCCAGAACCCGGCCGGCTACACGCTCAGCGCGTCCAAGCGCGAGGCGCTGCTGCGCTTGGCCGCCGAGTTCGGCTTCGTGATCTTCGAGGACGACCCCTACGTCGACATCCGCTTCGCCGGCGAAGCGCTGCCGACGATGCTCTCGCAGGACACGACCGGCTCGGTCGTCTACGCGTCGTCGTTCTCCAAAACGGTCTGTCCGGGTATTCGCGTCGGTTATCTGGTCGGTCCGGCGGAGCGGATCTCCGAGATCCAGCGCCTGGCGACCAACACCTACATCTCGCCGAACATGGTGGCGCAGTCGCTCGTGTACGAGTTCTGCGTCAGCGGGGACATCGGGAAGTCGATCGCCACGGTGAAGGCGGCGCTGGCGGCGCGCGTGAAGCGGTTAACCGAGGCGCTGGCGCGTGAGCTGCCCGAGGCGCGCTTCCAGGCGCCGGAGGGCGGCTACTTCATGTGGGTGGAGTTGCCCGAGGGGACCGAGATCGATCGCGTCTTCGAAGAGGCCAACGCTCGCGGCGTGGCGATCGTGAAGGGGACGGACTTCTTGTTGGAGGGCGGGGAGAACACGCTGCGCCTGGCGTACTCGGGGGTTACCGAGGACCAGATCGACGAGGGCGTGGCGCGGTTGGCGGAGGCTGTGAAGGCAGCGTCGGGGGCTGCGGCGACGGCGTAGTTCGGGCGCGGCGCGTCTTGGGGTGCGCTTTGTGGTTTGTCGTCCGCGGTGCTGGCGTGCGTGGCGCACCCGTGGCGCTCAGCGCGCGTTGTGGCGGTGGGTGCGTGGCGGGGTTCGGGGGCACCGAGGGGAGTGAGCAGTTGGTGGCTGCTCGGGCGCGGGTTTGTCGTCCGTTGGCGCCTGGGCGCCGGTCCTCCGAGGCCTGGGGGCACGGGTGGGCCCGTTTGCGGACCCCCGACGTCCGGGGAAAGGCCCACCCCGATGGCGTCGCGGGCTACCTCCGGCGGTGGTCCTCCTGACGGACGGGATGCGTCCCGAAACAGGCCCACCCGCCGAGTCGAGGCTTCAGAGGCCTCGAACGGATGGTTTTCGGCCCCGAACCCCAGATGCGGGGCGTTTCGTGGTGACCTATTCACCACGAGGCGGCCCGGACCGATCGTTGGGTCCCGAAGCGCATGCCGGGGGCGGTTCGAACGCAGATGCGGGGCGTTTCGTGGCGACCTCGCCGCCAACGCCCAAACGCCCTCGGCCGTCCCGCGAACCCTCCCGCGGAGGCAGACGACGCCGCGAGCCACCACGACTTCCTCCCCTCGGTGCCCCCGAACCCCGCTGCGCACCCCCACCACGGCGCGCGCTGAGCGCCGCGGGTAGCCCGGTGACGGCTCGCGCACGCCGGCCGCGATGCTGTCGCCCAGCACCACGACGCGCTCCCACCTCACCCCCGGACCCAGCAGCCGCCCGAGCTCCTCGTCGTTGACGACATGCGGGTCAGCCCACTCGCGGGCCAGGACGTCAATGTCCTTGATCATCGCGCCAGCCCCCACGAGACCACCGCGGCAGCGCCGAGCAAGACGATGCACATCTCATAGACGCCGAGGTAGGACGCCGCCGCAGCCGGATCGGTTCCGCGCAGGATCGTCGCCATCGCCGCGACGCCGAGGGCGCCGCCGACGGCTCGCGCCGCCTGGTTGAGACCGACGCCCGCGGCGAACTGCGCCGGCGCCACCGACAGCGCGGCCGCCGACGACATCCCGGTCGCGATCGCCCCCATGCCCACGCCGACGAGCGTTCCCGCCGGGAGCCAGAGCGCCACGAACGCCGGTGCGTCCTCTACGGCCAGCACCACCCAGATGCCGGCGGCGGCGAGCGTCGCGACTCCCGCCAGCACCACCGGGCGCGGGCCATAGCGGGCCACCAGCGGCCCGCAGCCCAGCGCGACCAGCGCCGCCGCGACGGCGCCCGGCGTCATCGCCAGCCCGGTCTCCAGTGGCGTGTAGCCCCAGACCTGCGTCAGGAACAGGACGCCGACCAGCAGCCAGCTAAAGAGCACCGCGCCGTAGATCAGCGACGCGAGGTTGGCCAGCGCGAACGTCCGCGAGCGCCAGAGACCGACCTCGACGGCCGGCGCCGGATGCGTTCGCGAGCGCACCAGCACGACCGCCAACCCAACCAGGCCACCCGCGATCGCCGCCAGCGTGCGGATGTCACCCCAACCCCACGCCGCACCGCGGCTGACGCCGAGCGCCAGGCCACCGACGCCGGCGGCGAGCAGCAGCGTGCCAAGAAGGTCTGGCATCGTGGCCCGTGCCGCGCCCTGCGCCCGCTCTGCGCCCACCGGCAGCAGTCGCGTCGCGGCCAGCAGCGCGATGCCCGCCGGGACCGTGACCAAGAAGACCGCGCGCCAACCGGCCGCGTCGACCAGCGCACCACCGATCGTCGGCCCGGCCGCCGCGGCGAGCGCACCCGCGGCGCTCCACGCGCCGATCGCCGCGGCCCGGCGCTCGGGCGGCGTGTCGGCCAGGATCACCGCCAGCGAGGCCGGGATCATCGCCGCCGCGCCGGCGCCCTGGAGCCCACGGGCGACCAGCAGGATCGCAAACGACGGCGCGACCGCTGCGACCAGCGACATGGTGCTGAACACGAGCGCACCGCCGGCCAACAGCGCACGGCGGCCGAGCAGGTCGGCGAAGCGGCCGCCGGGCGCCAGCAGCGCCGCGAAGGCAATGGCGTAGATCGTGATGACCCACGAGAGGTCGCCGATCGCGACCGCGGGGAAGTCGGAATGCAGGTCGGCGACCGCGAGGTTGGCGACCGTGGCGTCGAGCATCGCGAGGAAGGCGGCACCGGAGGCGATCGCCAGCACGGCGCTCGACGAGCGGGCGGTGGCCACGGGCGGTCCGGCGGCTGGATTGAGGGTGCTGGCCATCTGACGCTCCTGGCATTAGTAGTACGAACGATCGTGCTTTTTAGCACACGTCGAACGGTCGTGCTATTTTTCTTTCGCCGTGAGCGTCGACACCTCCGACACCGACGGCCGCCGCGCCAAGGGCCGCCGCACCCGCGCGCAGATCCTCGAGACGGCCGCCGACATCGCCTCCGTCGAGGGGCTCGAAGGGCTGACCATCGGGCGCCTGGCCAGCGAGCTGGGGATGAGCAAGAGCGGGCTCTTCGCGCACTTCGGCTCCAAGGAGGAGCTCCAGCTCGCCACGATCGGCGCGGCGCGCGACATCTTCGCCCGCAACGTCGTGGAGCCCGCCTACGCAGCCGACCGCGGCCTGCCCCGCCTCGAAGCGCTCATCACGGGCAAGTTGTCCTACATGCGCGCCGAGATCTTTGCCGGCGGCTGCTTCTTTGAGACCGTCCGCTCCGAATTCGACAGCCGCGAGCCCGGCCCGGTCCGCAACGCCATCGAAGCCGACCTGAAGGACTGGGAGCAGCTGATGGTGAAGGCCATCACCTCAGCCAAGAACGCCGGCCACCTGCGCGCCGACGTCGACCCTGAGCAACTCCTGTTCGAGATCGACGCGCTCAGCGGCACCGCGAGCCAGCGCCACCAACTCAACGGCGACGCGAGCCTCTACGACCGCGCCGAGGCGGCAATCCGAGCCCGCCTCCAAGCAGCGACGGTCTAGCGCCCGTAGCGCTGCTCGCCCAGGACCAACTGGGCAGGCAACGCAACACGCGGCGGCGGCGACGGGTCGGCAGTGACCGACACGGTCTCGGCCACGCTGCGCGTCAGCGTCAACCGCTCGCCACTGGCCGTCTCGACGACGATGTCGTCGCCGGACTCGACCAGCGTGCCGTCCAGCCCCGGGTCCAGCCCGGCGGCCTTGAGGTAGTGCAGCAAGTCCTCGGCCTCGTTCTCGAAGCGCACGATCGTGACCGAGGCGCCGACCTCGACGTCGGCGAGCGGGACCGACGGGATGCGGCTGCCGACGTCGATTGGGTGGCCGTGCGGGCAGGTCCTCGCGTCGCCGATCGCGGCAAGCATCCGCTCCTCCAGCACCGGCGACATCGCGTGCTCCAGGCGCTCGGCCTCCTCGTGAACTTCGTCCCACGGGATGCCGAGGACGTCGGTCAGGAAGCGCTCGATCAGCCGGTGACGCCGGACGATCGCCTCGGCGTGCTCGCGGCCGTTCTCGGTGAAGCTGATGACCTTGTCGGGGCCGCGCGTGATGTAGCCGTCGCGCTCCAGGCGGCCGACCATCTCATGCACGGTCGGGGGCGAGAGCTGCATGGCCCGCGCGATGTTCGCGCCGGTCATCGGCAGCCCGGCCTCGTAGAGCCAGAAGAGGGTCTCGAGGTACTCCTGCTCGGCGACGGTGGCGGTCTCTGCGGTCATCGAAAGTCATCGTACCCGGACGGACTCAGCTGCCAGGGCGGTGGCGCCGCGGCGGCGTCGTCTTCAGCTCCTGGGCCATCGCGACCATGCGCTCCTCGGCGAGCGCCATGAACTCGCGCGCGGCCGGCGAGAGGCGCGCGCCGCGGCGGTTGATGAAGGCGAACGTGTCGTAGATCGGCTCGGCGAACGGCACCCAGCCAAGCTTCTTGGGGACGCGACGGCCAAGGGACAGCAGGATCCCTCGCGCGATCAGGACGTCGCCGAGTCCGCGGGCGGCGAGCTCGATCGCGGTCTCGACGTCCTCGACGTCGATCTGCGGCTCGATCGTGACGCCCTCGCGCTGGGCCAACTCGGCGAGCTGGCGGCGCGTCGGGTCCTCCAAGCCGTAGCTCGTGTCGGTGAGGATCAGCGGCGCGCCGGCCAGCGCGCGGATCGTCACAGGCTTCTTGACGCGGGCGGGGTCGGTGCTGACGTAGAGGATCTCGTCCTGCATGATCGGCCGGACGTCGAGGCCGGTGTCGTCGATCGGCAGCGCGACGAGCCCGGCCTCCAGATCACCGTCGCGCACGGCGGTCGCGACCTCGGAGGAGTTCTGACCGACCATCCGGACGCGGACCTTGGGATGGCGCTTGCGGAAGGCACTGACGATCTGGGTGCCGGGGTACCAGCGCGCGGTCCCGAAGGTCCCGAAGGTCGCGATGCCGCCCTGCAGCTCGCGCTGCTGGACGACCGCCTCGCGCCCCTCGGCGACGGCGCCGAGCGCGGCCTCGGCGTGCGGGCGCAGGGCGCGCGCGGCGTCGGTCGGGCGGATCCCGCGTCCGACGCGCGTGAAGAGCGCGACGCCCAGCTCGGCCTCCAGCCGGCGGATCTGCTCCGACAGCGACGGCTGGGCGAGCAGGAGCCGCTCGGCGGCGGCGCTGAACGAGCCTTCGTCCAGGGCGGCGAGGAAGTACTCCAGCTGCTGCAGCGTCATGGTTGTGACCTCAAGGGGAAAGCTATAGCTCGTAGAGGCAATCAAGGCTAGAGGAACGCGAACATATGTCCGACAATCAAGGACATGTTCTCTCTGCTCGCAGTCTTCGGCATCTTTGGCGCCAACGCCGCTCTCTCGGCCCGCTTCGGCGCGGACTCGCGCCGCGACGACGGCCGCCCCAACTGGTAATCGCTCCCGTGCCGTTGTCGTCGTCGCAGCACCGCGGGACCGCCCTGTGCGTCCTGTCGGCATGCGCCTTCGGCGCCATGGCCATCTTCGCCAAGCAGGCCTATTCGGCGGGCGTGAGCGTGGTCACGCTGCTGTCGTTTCGCTTCCTGCTGGCCGCGGTCTGCTTCTGGGCGATCGTGGCTGTCCGCGGCGCGCAGCTCCCTAGCCGCCGCGTGATCCTTGCCGGCCTCGGCCTCGGCGCGGTCGTCTACGCCGCGCAGGCCGGGCTGTACTTCGGTGCCCTGACGTACCTGGACGCGTCGCTGACCTCGCTGTTGCTGTACCTCTATCCGATGTTGGTGTTCTTGGGTGCCGTCGCGCTGCGCCGCGAGCAGGTGTCGGGACGCAGCGTCGGCGCCCTGGCGCTGGCCAGCGGCGGCGCCGCGCTGGTGCTCATGAGCGGCTCGATCGGCGCGCTCGACGGCGTGGGCGTCGCGATGGCGGTCGGCGCCGCCGTGATCTACGCGGCCTACATCTTGGTCGCCGACCGGCTCCTCGGCACGGTCGACACGTTCCTGATGGCCGCGCTGGTGACCACCGGCGCCGCGGCCTCGACGCTGGTCGCCGGTGCCGGCGGCGGCTCGCTCGATCTGCACTTCGCCGCCGCGGGCTGGGGCTGGATCGCGGCGATCGCGCTGGGCTCCACCGTCCTGGGCGTGAGCGCGTTCTTCATCGGCATCCGCGCGGTCGGCCCGGCGAGCGCCTCGATCGTCTCGACGGCCGAGCCGGTCGTGACCGTCGGCGCTGGCGACCACGATCTACGGCGAGGCGCTCGGCACCGGCCAGCTGATGGGTGGCGTGCTGGTGCTCGGCGCCGTCATCATCCTGCAGTTGCGGACGGGTACGGTGGAGGGCGATGTCGCTCCCGCTCAGCCCCCGCTCTCCCCCCAGCTCGCACGCTCGCGCACGACGCTGCCTGACGGCGACGGCTGGGCCTACGAGCCCAAGCTCGACGGCTTCCGCGCGCTCGTCTTCGTCGACGGCGAGGCGGTCGAGATCGCCTCGCGCAACGGCAAGCCGCTGGACCGCTACTTCCCGGAGGTCGTCGCGTCGCTGCCGGCCGGCCGCTACGTGCTCGACGGCGAGATCGTCGCGTCCTCCTTCGACACGCTCGGCCAGCGGATCCACCCCGCGAAGTCGCGGATCGAGCGACTGTCGGTGGAGACGCCGGCGCGGATGGTGGCCTTCGACCTGCTGGCGCTGGATGACGACGTCTTGCTGGAGCGGCCCTACCGCGAGCGCCGCGCGGCGCTGGAGGCGGCGGCGCTGGACGGCGTCGAGCTGACGCCGGTGGTCTGGACGGCGGACGAGGCGCAGGGGTGGTTGCTCGATGAGGAGGGCGTGATCGCCAAGGAGGCCGATGCCCCCTACCTGCCCGGCGAGCGCACCGGCATGGTCAAGATCAAGCGCGTGCGCACGATCGACGCGGTCGTCGTCGGCTGGCGGCCGGGCAAGCTCGAAGGAACCGTCGGCGCACTGATCCTCGGGCTCTACGAGCCCGACGGCACCTTGCGCGGGGTCGGCCACACCTCCGGCTTCTCGGCCAAGGAGAAGCGCGAGCTGCCGGCCAAGCTGAAGCCGTATGAGACCGGCGAGCGCGGTACGGGCGAGCCGTCGCGCTGGTCGGCCGGCCGCGACCTGTCCTGGGTCGGGCTGCGCCCCGAA
>CAWHID010000013.1:0-406924 GCA_963829185.1 uncultured Conexibacteraceae bacterium | reverse complement strand
CCTACGGCGTAGACGCCGCGTTGGACCTTCACGAGCCTCCCGCTGCGCAGCCGGTGGTCGATCGCATCCTCGCCGAGACCGAGGCCAAGGAGTTGCCACCGCGCCGCCAGGCCGTGTTGACGTGCCGCCAACGCATGAACTGCTTCCTCAACGCCATCGAACCCGTTCATATCGCGGGTTAGGCGCGTTTGACCACAAACTCGCCCCCTCAGACGCCCGAGAACGTCCGAAGAACGACTACTTCTTCGCGGCCACCACCTTGAGCTCCCCGTACTGCCCGAGGTCGTCGTGGTTGCCGATCGTGCAGGTCAGCCGGTACTTGCCGGGTCGCAGCCTGATTGGCTTTTGCTCGGAGCCCGACTGGCCGGGGTGGAGCGTGTCGGTGCGGCCGTAGAGGGTCGGCTCCTCGCCGTCCTCGTGATCGAAGGACTCGATCGCGAGGTTGTGGGTCAGGCGGCCGGAGTTGGTCGCCTGGAGGTGGATCTGGCCTGCCGGAACCTCGAGGTTCTCGGGCCGGAGGCGGTACTCGTCGAGGTTGATCTTCAGCACGCCGCCCGGCACGTGGGTGTACGACGGTCCGCCGCCACAGCCCACGAGGGTCGTCGCGCCCAGAAGGAGGAGGGCGGCAAGCCTGCGCATGAAAGGGTCCCGTATGATGCCCGGCCGCATGACTCGCCGTCCTCTCATCGCCCTTGCCGCACTTTCGATCGCCGCCGCCGGCGCCGTCGGCTGCGGTCAGGAGAAGGGTGACGTCAAGCAGCCAAACGCGAAGATCGCGACCGTCGCGCCGGAGTACCAGGCTGGCGCCAAGCTCTTTGTGGAGCGCTGCTCGGGCTGCCACAGCATGGGCATCGTCGGCTCCGAGGGTGGCGCGCTGAAGGTCGGCGACCGCGAGCGTGTAGACGGTCCGAACTTCAACGTCCGCAAGGAGGATCGCGAGGCCACCCTCTACGCGATCCGCAACGGCGGCTTCTCCGGGGCGATCATGCCCCAGGACATCGTGGTCGGCAAGGAAGCGGAGCAGGTCGCCGACTTCCTGGCGAAGTACGCCGGACACGGCAAGTCCAAGGACGCTCGCAACTAGCGAGCCTTGCGCGGCCGCGTCCCAGGCATGGCAAGTCCAAGGACGCTCGCAACTAGCACCGCATACGCCGGGTAGGCTCCGGCGCCGTGCTCGACATCAGGCTCATCCGTCGCGATCCCGACGCTGTGCGCGCCGCCTTGGCGCGCCGTGGGGACGCCGACGTCGGCGTCCTGGACCAGGTGCTGGCGCTCGACGTCCGCCGGCGGGAGATCCTGCCGCGCCTCGAAGGGCTGCGCGCCGAGCAGAACGCCGCCAACCAGGCGATCGCGGCGGCCAAGAAGTCCGGTGAGGGCGCCGACGAGGCGATCGCAAAGATGCGCGAGGTCGCCGGCGAGGCCAAGGCGCTTAACGAGGAGTTGGCACAGGTCGACGCCGAGCTGACCCCGGCGCTCGCGCAGTTGCCCAACCTGCCCGAGGAGTCGGCGGCACCGCAGGACACGGTGATCAAGGAGGTCGGCGAGGCCTGGGTACCGGACTTCGAGGTCCGCGACCACCTCACGCTTGCCGGCGACCGCATCGACATGGAGCGCGGCGCGCGCCTATCGGGCTCGCGCTTCGCTTACCTCCGCGGCAGCGTGGCGCGGCTGGAGCTCTCGCTCGTCTCCTGGGTGATGGACCACCTCGCCGAGCAGGGCTTCGAGCCGGTGATCCCACCTGTCCTCGTCCGCGAGGAGGCCCTGTACGGGACCGGCTTCCTGCCCGATACCGAGCAGCAGATCTACAAGCTGGCCGACGACGACCTCTACCTCGCCGGGACCTCCGAGGTCGCGCTGGCCTCGCTGCACGCGGGGGAGATCCTCGACGGCGAGACGCTGCCACGCCGCTACGCCGGGTTCTCGCCCTGCTTCCGTCGCGAGGCTGGCGCCGCGGGCAAGGACACGCGCGGCATCTTCCGCGTGCACCAGTTCGACAAGGTCGAGATGTTCAGCTTCGTCGACCCCGAGACCTCGCGCGACGAGCACGAGCGGCTGCTGGCCATCGAGGAGTCGATCCTGCAGGCGCTGGACATCCCCTATCGCGTGGTGAACATCGCGGTCGACGACCTTGGGGCCAGCGCCGCCAAGAAGTACGACTGCGAGGGGTGGCTGCCCAGCCAGCAGCGCTACCGCGAGCTGACCTCGACGTCCAACACAACCGACTACCAGGCGCGGCGCCTCGACATCCGCCACCGGGCGAGCGGATCGTCCAAGCCGGAGATCCTCCACACGCTCAACGGCACGGCCGTTGCGGTCGGCCGCACCCTGATCGCGATGCTCGAGAACGGCCAGCAGGAGGACGGCTCGGTCGTCCTGCCCGAGGTGCTGCGCGCCTACGGCGCGCCGGCTTCGCTGCCGCCTGCCGCGGCCTGAACCAGCGCCAGCGCCGGCTGGATCTCGGCGTGGATGTCGAAGGTCGTGTCGAGCCGCGTGATCTCAAAGAGGCGCAGGACCGTCGGGTTCGAGCAGACCACCGCCATCTGGCCACCTGCGTGGGTGACCTGACGCAGCGCGTTGAGCAGCACGCTGAGGCCGGTCGAGTCGATGAACATCACGTTCGTAAGGTCGAGCACGAGCGATGTGCGGCCGCCTTCGACGGTCGCACTGAGCATTGCGCTGAACTCCGGTGCCGTGCTGACGTGGATCTCACCTTCGACGGCAACGATCGCCGTGCGATCGTCGATGACACGCTCTTGGATGCGGAACCTGGGCTCGGCGAAGGACACGATGTGCACCTACCCTCTTCCTTCTCGGAGCACCCTGTCAACTGGAGTTGCGACGGAGCTGAGAAGCGCTCAGCGGATTGCTCGACGTGCGCTTAAACAGCCAAGGCCGCGGTGGTTAGCTCGCAGCCTTGGCAATCGCATCGGCTCAGAGACCGAAGGGTCTCCAACCGCGATAAGCCCAACATTCCACGCGCGTGGAAATTTGTCCAGAGCCAACCAGGCAAGTTTTGTGAAGTTGTGCAGAAGTTGACACGCGCGGGGTTGGGGTGAGCGGCGGTCCTAGCGGTGAGGCATCGCTAAGTCAGCAGTACTTAGCGATAAGCTTGCTTTTACAAGATTTACGTCTTTAGCGCGGGAGCGCTCCCAGCTTCGGGTGTTGTTGCGGTGCATGGCCTTGACGGGCGGCTTCCGTTGTGCGTACGCTGCCAAAAGACAGCGTCGTTTGCAGGCGCAGCGCAGCGAATCGCATCGATCAGAGATCACGCCTCGCCGCCGGATCTCGGCGACGGTCTCCGGGTGGTCCCCGGGGGCCAACGAGGCATCCAACCGTGAAAGGTGAGACTGCCCGAGTTCTAGATTTCCCAACACCGCAAGCCTCTTGCGCTTGCGACACCAGCATGGCGATGGTGTTGGTCGCGACCGATTTACCTGCTCGCGGCTCGCCTCGCCCGGATCACCAAACGAAGGAATCGGTCATGCACCACGGACCGCTTGTCGTCGTGCCGTCACTGACGTTGACGGCGCGTGACGCCGGCATCGCGATCGGACTGGCATTGCACTAGGACCGGATGGCTGCCCCGCTCGGATCTCCGCTCGGGCGACAGCCACGCTCCCCGTCGCTTATGTCGAACATTTCTCCAAACCTGATTGGGCTGCTGAGGGCGATCAAGCACCCCATCCGACTGCCCATTCTGCTCGCCCTAGTCCAGCACGAGGCGGGTGCCACCGAGCTGGCGCGGCGCTTCGACGTCTCGTTCGACACGGTCAACCACGCGCTCATCGAGTTGCGCAAGGCTGGCTTCATCGAGCTGGTCCGCATCGAGCCGATCGTCGGCAGCAGCCTCGAACGCCGCATCTACCGCGGCCTGCGCTCAGACTGGCCGCAGCTCGTGGAGGTCCTGGAGGACTTCGCCGGACGCTGACGTCGCCAGATGGTCGGGAGGCTCAGGACAGGGATCGAAGTGGACACAATTGACGTGGAAGCGGAGGGGGCGGGATTCGAACCCGCGAACGACTTGCGCCGTCTCCGGTTTTCAAGACCGGTGCATTCAACCGCTCTGCCACCCCTCCGGAACGTCCAAGGCTACCCGTGGCGCTTGGGTGCGCGTCGTGCCTTCGGGGCGGTCCGGACGCTGGGCGGCGCCGGGTTCGCACGTTGGAGCGGCGCGCCGAGCGCGCAAGGGGCCTGGTACAGCAGCGGCGGGTTCCCCTGCCCAGCGCGTCGCCCGGGCGCCGACGGCGCTGGCACGACGATGGGAGGCGTGCGGTAGAAGCGACCGCACATGCCGTAGCCGTCGGGGGAGACGGTCGGGGGCTTGTGGGCGGCCGCCGCGGGGCAGGCAGGCGGGCCGAAGACCGGGGTACCGAGCGGCTGCACATGGGGGGTGCCGTCGCCGCTGGTCCAGACCACGTAGCGCTCGTCGGCCCGCTTGGTGCGTGGGACCACGAAGGCGTAGGCGTTGTCCTTGACGTCGGCGCGGACCGCGGTGCCGTCAGGGCTGGTCAGGAACGCGGCGCTGACGCCGTCGGGGACGATCCCCGACACCGACAGCATGTCGCGGTTGGGTCCGCCGCAGTGGTCAATCGCAACAGGCTCCTGGCCGCGGACGAGATCCTCCAAGCGACCCCCGGCTCCGCCGGGCGCGCCGTCGAGCGCGACGACGGCGAGGCCCGGATGGGGGGTGAGCTTGGTGATGTCGTTGGCGGCCGGGTGCTCCGACGGCCGCTCCGGCACGGCTGGCCGCGCGCGCTGAGCCCGCTGGCGGCGGCCCTCTCGCGTCCGCTCGGTCAGCGCTTGGCGCTTGCGGTTCAGCTTGCGCGCTAGGCAGCGCATCTCGAAGGTGATCCCGACGTTCGCCGAGACGTCGCGGACCGGGACGACCCACGCACGGCCGCCGTTGTCGGTCTGGCGCAGCAGGCGCGCGGTGGTCGGGTCGAAGGGCTCGAGGCCGCTCCGGCGCAGCGCGTTCAGGGCGCTGGCGGGCAGCGTGTCCGCGTCAGCGCGCTCGCGGCGCAGGACGCCGAACGCGTCGAGCAGGTTCTGGGGCACGGGGGCGGCGGCCGGCAGCTTTTCGTCTGCCGGGCATGGCGCGACCGGGATCGCGGCGCGCACGAACGGGCCGCCGCCCGGATAGACCGCGATCGCTGTGGTCGGCGGCACGGGCCGCGGGGCGGACACCTTCAGCGCCGCTTGCGAGGACGGCACGTCGACCGACCCCGCGCTGGGCTTGGCGAGATCGCGTCCGTCGGCCAGCGCGGCGAGCACCCCGAGCGCCAGTGAGGCGATCGCGAGCGCGGCGACGGCGGGGAACGTGAGACGGCGGTACGGCATGGGGAGAGACCTCCGAAGGGTCTGGGGATTGTCATCGGGAGAGAGATGCTTGGAAGGGCTCATCGGTCGCAGCGCCCGCTTTCGCAGGTCATCAGGAGCGCGCCCGCGCTGTCGCTCACGCGCACATGGGCGACATCGCGCCCGCCGGCCAGTGCGACCACGAAGACGCGCACGTCGTCCGGCAGGTGGCCCTGCTCGATCGCCTGCTCGTCGACCGCGGTGGCCGCGATCTGCTCGGTCGCGGGGGTGCCGCCGCCGTAGGGGCGCGAGGTCACCTCGACCGCGCGGGCGCCGGCCGGCAGCGCGCCGAACGCCCACGTCAGGTTGGAGGCGGGGTCGTAGTAGGCCTGCACCCGGCGCGCGGCAAGTACCGCGGGTGAGGCGTCCGGGGTGCGCGCGGCGACGTCACAGCGCGCACCCGCGCCGCCGCCCGGCACGCTGAGGAAGAGGCCGACGGCTTCGATGGTCCCGTAGCGGCAGACCGTCGCGCTCAGCCGCCACGCGACGCCACGCTGGGTGCCGGCGCCGACGTACACCGGCGTGCTGGCCGTCCCGGGCACGACCGCGTCGTGCGGGCGCAGCTGGGCGGGCAGCGGCGGCGGGTCCGGGGCCCAGACGGCCTCGCGCGTCGCGATCGCGGTCGGCACGAGCGCCAGCGCGGCGGCCGCCGCGGCGATCAGCCCGCGACGGCCGCCGCGCGGGCGCGGCAGCGCAAAGCGGATCGCCGGCGGGCGGCGGCGAGCGCCGTCGCGCACCCAGGCGCCCTCTAGCGCGGCGCCGAGCTCGTTGAGGATCGCATCAGGATCGCGGCCGCTCATGCGCTCGGTGCCTCCATCGACAGCGCCAGCGTGCGCAGACCACGCGAGACGCGGGCGCGCACCGCCTCCTCGGAGATCCCGAGGCGGCCGGCGACAGCCGGGTAGTCGAGCTCGTCGATCACGCGCAGGCGCACGGCGTCGCGCTGCTCGGGGGAGAGGTCCTCGAGCGCGATCGCCAGCGTCGCGCGGAGGCTGCCGAGCTCCGCGAGCTCCTCCAAGCGCGCGATCTCGTCGGCCGCCAGCTGCGGCGGATCGACATGAAGGCGTTGCATCGCCGCGCGCTCCGAGCGTCCGCGACGCAGCGCGTCGGCGAGGACGTGGCGGGCGATCCCGAACGTCCACGCCGCCAGCGCCTCGGCATCGGCCGGGTCGCCGCGAAAGCGGCGCCGCGACTCCCACGCGCGGGCGTAGGTCTCGCCTACGAGGTCGACAGCGACCTGGCCGTCGTAGGTCCTGCGGGTCAGCCAGATCAGCAGGCGCCGCGCATCGCGGCGATACGCGGCGGCGAGGTGCTGATCGTCGAGGGCTGTAGGACGGGCCACGCGAGGATCTTCGCGTGACCGTCCATTCTGTGACGCAGGGGTCCTAAGACGCGTCCGCGGCGGGAGCCGGCACGCCGGCGCCGATCGGGCAGCTCACGCCCGTCCCGCTCATCGAGCAGTACCCGCCGGGGTTCTTGGCGTCGGAGAGGTACTGCTGGTGGTAGTCCTCGGCGTAATAGAAGGGCCCGGCCGGGGCGATCTCGGTCGTGATCTCACCCTTGCCCGCGCGCGCGAGCGCATCGCCGTAGCGGCGGGCCGACAGATCGGCGGCCTTCGCCTGCTCGTCGCCGACCGTGTAGATGGCGGAGCGGTACTGGGTGCCGACGTCGTTGCCCTGGCGCATGCCCTGCGTCGGGTTGTGGACCTCCCAGAACGTCTTGAGCAGGTCGTCGTAGGAGATCTTGGTGGGGTCAAACGCGACCAGGACCGCCTCCGTGTGGCCGGTGGCGCCCGAGCAGACCTCGTCGTAGGTCGGGTTCGGCGTCGTCCCACCCTGGTAGCCGACGGCCGTCGTGTAGACGCCGGGCAGCGACCAGAAGGCGCGCTCGGCGCCCCAGAAGCAGCCAAGGCCGAAGTAAGCAACCTCGATCCCCTCGGGGAACGGCGGGGTCAGCGGGGTGCCCAGAACCGTGTGAACAGAGGGCACCGGCATCGTCGTGGTGCGACCCGGCAGCGCGTTCTCGGCGCTGGGCAGGGTCGCCTTGTTGCGGGTCGAGAAGAGCATCTGCATCACCGTATCTGCCGGGTGGCAGAACGTTACGCGGCTCTTGCGCGCCGAACCCTTACACTTTCGCGACCCCTTGGAGAGGTGGCCGAGTGGCTGAAGGCGCTCCCCTGCTAAGGGAGTATGGGGTTTAGAGCCCCATCGAGGGTTCGAATCCCTCCCTCTCCGTCTCCCTGTCCGCTCGACCCTCAGCGCACTGCGCGCGAGGCCGGGCTAGACTGGGAGCTTGTTGCGCCCGTAGCTCAGCTGGATAGAGCGTCGGTCTACGGAACCGAAGGTCAGAGGTTCGAATCCTCTCGGGCGCGCTCCACGAAAGGTCCGGTTTTCCGGGCCTTTCGTCGTTTTAGTGGTGGCACAACCCCTGCCCAGCGGTCAGGTCACGCCGCCCACAGACCCGCGAGCGGGACGGCGGCGAGTCGGTCGCCGAAGGGGACGGTGTTGGCGCCGGTGTAGAGCAGGGCGCCGGCCTTGAACCTGTCCCCTAGTTTGTCTCTGAGGTGCTTCAGGCCGCGGAAGTCGCGTTGGTGGACGGTCGCGGCGGCCTTGACCTCCACGGCTGAGATAGATCCGTCGCGGTGTTCGATGACGATGTCGACTTCGCGCTGGTCACGGTCTCGGAAGTGAAAGAGCTGGGGGCGATCGTCGAGCCACGAGATCTGGCGGTGCAGCTCCATGGCCACGAACGTCTCGTAGAACATGCCACCGAGGTCGAGGTCGGTTTCGATGCGGCGCTCGTTGGCTCCCGCGAGGTAGGCGAGCAGGCCCGTGTCGGCGACGTGGACCTTTGGGCGCTTGACCGACCGTGCGAGCAGGTTGTTGCTCCAGGCGGGGAGGCGCCGGATGAGAAAGAGCATCTCTAGCAGTTCGATGTGGCGACGGATCGTCGTCGCTGGCGTGCCGAGCGAACCGCTGAGCCGCTCGATGTTGAGCTCGGTGGCTGATGTGGCGCCGATGGCCCGCAGCAGTCGGGCGACGACCGCGCGATCGGCGACGTCCCCGAGACTGACCAAGTCGCGGTCGAGAATCCCTTCGACGTAGCTCTCAAAGAACTGCGGTCGCCGGTTGGGTGCGCGTCCCTGGATCTCGGGGTATCCGCCTCTGGCGAGGATCTCGGCGTAGGCCTTGCGGCCTACAGGCGCGTCGGTGACGTTCGGGAAGCGACCGCTGGCGAGACTGGGCACGAACGCTTCGCGGTGTCCGAGCAGCTCCCCCTGGCTGAAGGGGTAGAGGCGCAGGTACTCGGCGCGGCCGGCCAGGCTGTCTTTGACCTGCGTCATCTCCAGGAGGTTGGCCGACCCGGTGAGCGCGAACTGTCCCGGTGTCTTGTCGCGGTCCACACGCAGCTTGATCTCGGTGATCAACTCGGGGACGCGCTGGATCTCGTCGATGGCCACCGGGGTCGTGAGTGTGGCCACGAACCCAGCCGGGTCGGTGATCGCCGCGGTACGAATGGCCTGGTTGTCGAGCGTCAGGATTTCGCGGCCCGCGCTCTCGGAGGAAGCGACCTGCTCCAGCAGCGTGCTCTTGCCGACTTGGCGGGCGCCGAGTACGACCACAACTCGCGTATCGGCCAACGCGGCCTCGACCGCATCCTGCGCATGCCTGGCGACAAGGCTCGATGGTGACATCCGTCCAGCGTATCGGTCTATCCCGACAAATCCACCACGAGAGGTCCGCGGATCCACCACGACGATCCCGCAGATCCACCATCAGAAGTCCGCGGATCCACCACGATGATCCCGAAAATCCACCGCGCAAGGAGCGCGGATTTACCGTCGGCCGCACCCACGAAGTGCAACCACTGGCGCATTCCTAGCCGCCAAGTCGTCGTACACTTGGCTTGTATCGATGCATCCTGCGGACAACAGCGAGCAGCGCCATGAGCTTTCGGTTGAGGAGTTGATGCGCCGCGCCCGCCCGTTGCCGCCGTATGGGGAGATGGTCGTCGACGATCTCACCGAGGACGAAGGCGCCGCCTTCCTCGCTGCCGTCAAGTCGTGAACGCCACTCGGTCCCGCGGGCCGGTGAGTCGGTCGCGAACAGAGTGGTTCGTCCTCGCTGGCGGACGCGAGCACCGCTCGCAAGCGGTCCTTGCTGAGCTGGTCCAGCGGGGTGCCGAGTAGCTCGCGCATCGTTCAGGACGTCGACGCGTGCTCGCGTAGGCGGGCAGCGAACTCGGGCACGGTCGCAGCGAGACGGTCGAGCAGCTCACCGAGGCTCATCGGCGGGCGGCGCAGGACGGCAGCCTGGCGGTTGACGGCCTCGTAGACCGCCTCGGAGTCCAGGGCGTAGAGGTCGAGCAGGAAGGCATCTGGGTGCAGTGGCTCGATCGCGAAGGACTCGCATGCCTCGAAGGGGAAGTCCTTGAGGTTGAGGGTTACGACGGCCTGGGCCCGGCCGACGACGGCGGCGGCAAGGACGTGGCGATCCTTCTCGTCGTTGGTCATCGCCGATTCAAGCTGGTCGACGGCGTCCTGCGGCACGGCGGCGCCGTCGAATGCTGCGGCCATGGCGTTGGTCAGGTGCCGCGCCTGCTCCTCGCCGGCGCGACCGTTGGCGACGAGGTTGCGCACGACCTCGTCGAGGATGCGTTCGCTCCAGTAGGCGTCGTAGAGCTCGGCCTCGGCGATGCGCAGGAGCGTGTCTCGCAACGGCAGGGGATAGAGGACGCTGGCGTCGAGCACGGCGGCGAACGGCATGGCGCCGAAAGCTTGGCAGGCCCGTAACGCACGAGGGTCGGCTGCGGGCCTGCGGCTTAGCGGTAGCCGCCTTCGAGCTCTTCGGAGAGGCGGGTCAGCTCGTCGAGCTTCTCGCGGCGGCCGCCGGCGCGGGCCTCGCGGTAGGAGAGGACGTCCTCGATGCGCACGCGGCGGTGACTGCCGACCTTGTAGTGGTCGATGACGCCGTCGTCGAGCAGCTTGACCAGGTGGGGACGCGAGACATGCAGCAGGTCGGCGGCCTCTTGGCTGGTCAGCTCCTTGCCGTGTGGCACGAGGGTCATCGTCTGACCGCGGGCCATCCCCTGGACGACGAGCTTGAGCGCGTGGAACGCCGAGGCGGGGATCTCCATGGTCTCGCCGTCGGGCCCGACGAGCCGGGCGGTGCGGTGCTCGCGGAAGATGCCGTCGATCTGCCGGCGCAGCGCTTCGAGCGCGTCGCCCTCTTCGGGCCGGGCGCGCAGCAAATTGTCTGGGAGCTGGTGGTGGCGGGTGGCGTTCGTCATCGTCTTCATCAAGTTCTGGCCGGGGATGCCACGGTAGCAGTCATCGAAACAAACGCAACTACCGAAACTATCGACCACCCGTAGTCTCGGCTTGAGGGGTTCGTCGTTCTGCAGCTGGGCCTTCGCGGCGCGATGGGCTCCGGTAGTTGCGAGGGCCAAGCGTGGCGGCAACTGGGGCGGTCGGCAATGCGCCGTGGGCTTCTCGGTGCTGTTCGACGAGTTCGAGCAAGCTGCGCGAAGCCGGTCCGCGGATCGATCCGCCGCGTGTAGGTGGCGTAGCCACTGGCTGCAGTCTCGTCGCGGCGGTTGCAGCGGTTGATCGACGACATCACCTGAGCGATCCATGCTGTGATGCAGTTGGAGTCGTCCGTGAGCGAGGTCGGTAAGGTCACCCGGATCCCGATCTCCGCGAGCGAGCGCGATAGCAGAAAAGGGAGCCACATCAGAGAAGGAAGCCACATGAAGAAGTCGTTGATCCCGCTCATTTCCGCCTCGATCGCGCTTGCATTCCTGCTTAGCGCTTGCGGCACCGAGAACAGCGACCCGAAGGGTGGCAACTCCTCGCAGACGTTCTCGCCTAGCGAGGGCGACGGTGCCGACGACTCGCCGAGCGAAGACGCTCCGACGTTTGAGAACGGGGTGCTCACGACTCCGGACCTGAAGATCCAGATCACGCGCTACAAGGTCATCAAGGCCGGCCAGATGGGCAACGAGTACGGCGAGAAACCGGTCATTGCCTTCTGGTACAAGACCACGAACCTGTCCGGCGCCAAGGTCGACCCGACGATCGGCTTCGTCTTGCACTTCAATGCCTACCAGGACAACAACCCCAACGCGGAGAACGAGCTCGATGTGGGCTCGTTGCCCGACGACCGGTTCCTCGATAGCCAGACCGAGAACATCAAGAACGGCGGAACCGTCGAGAACGCGGCTGCCTACGAGCTCGACGACCTAGACACCCCGGTGGACCTGGTTGCGACCGAGGGTCTGGATGAGGTCATCGGGAAGGCCACTTACAAGCTGAGGTAGCCCCATGGCGGACGCTCGCAATCCCTGAGGAAGGACGCCCACATTGCGGGCGGTGCCGCGACCGTGCGTAAAGCTCTCATCGCCGGGGTCATCGACGAGTTGACGCTCGACATCGCTCCCGTCCTGCTCGGGTTAGACGAGGGCTTTTCGATGGCGTCGAATCCTTCGGGCTGGAGCCCGTCGAGGTGTTGCATTGCCGCTGGCCACGCATGTCCGCTACCGCCGCGCCGGGTGAGCCACGGGGCTTTCACGCCGAGCGGAACGCATCGGGCGTAGGGCTCGGCGACGTCTTCCGCTCCGGGCGGTCGGAGATGGGACGGTGGGGTGCCAGTTGCTTTTGCAGATCTGTCGGGGTGTGCTCTGCGGATCTGCCGATGCTGACTGCTGCGGCGCGCTGCTCTACACCGGGGAGAGCACCGTGCCGTTCGAGGACCGGCTTGCGGCCGTCCCGTTGTGCGGCCTATGGGCCGAAGCGCCGTGACACGCCAAGCGGCTAGCTCGGTGCCCGTGAAGACGCGGGCCCCCCGCACGGCCTCGGCTTCCTGCCGAGGCCGTGCTCATCCCGGGTGGCTCGCCTACGTCGTGATCGTGTTGGTGTAGGCGTCGAAGATGCGGTTGAGCGCTTCGACGGCGTGGCGGTTGGCGTAGATGTCGCTCATCACCGCGGCGTTGGTGGCTTTGTCGGCGCCGATGTCGGTGAGGAGGTCGAGGTTGGTGGCCAACAGATCGCAGCGGCGTTCATGGAGCTGGTCGACGTGCCCCCGGGTCAGCGGGACCTCGACGTCGTCGGTGTGCGGGACCATCTCGGGATCCCAGCCGAGTGCGTCGATGACTGCCGTCGCGTCGCGGTAGACGTCGGCCAGTTTGAGCTGGCGGCGTGGGGTGTAGTCGAGGAAGTCCTCGAACGGGTCGTGGTTGAACATCAAGACCTTCTTGGCCTCGATGCGCAGCACGTCGCCGGTCGACGGGTCGACGGTGATACGGCAGCCTGAATTACCCTGGTGGGCACTCATGGAGCTTCACTCTCCTTGGGTCATGCCCCCGGGCCGCGTCAACGGTCGCGGGGGTGCTGTTTATTGGTTTGGGGGAACCTACGCGGTGGGGCGGATGGACAGGGTCAGCCGCGCGGGACGTACCGGCCGTGCAGCATCAGCGGGTTGCCATCGGGGTCGGCGAAGATGGCCATGTGGCAGACGCCGGTGTCGATCGTCTCGCCGACGAACGCCACGCCGCGGTCTTCGAGCAGCGAGCGCATCGCGGCCACGTCGTCGGTGTGCAGCGCGACCGTGTTGGTGTTGGCGAGGAACTCGCGGCCGACGGAGGTCGGGTCCCAGATGCTCAGCGTCGTGCCGCCGAGGTCGAATTCCGAGAACGGCTTGTCGATGGTGTGCGGGGACTCCTCAAGACCGAGCGTGTCGCGGTAGAACGCGGTGGCGCGGGCGGCGTCTTGGGTGGGGACGGGAAAGAAGTCGATGCGGGTGATGGAAGGCATGGCTGCGACGCTATCGGGCGTGACGACGACCTAGTCCGCGCCGCCGGCCCACGGCGCAAGGAAACACGTCCGTGTATACGCTTGCGGCCGTGACGCAAGCGATGGACGGTCGCGCTGGAGCCCGCTCCGAAGTCATGCTGAGCCTGCTGCGTCAGCGACGGTCGTGGCTCGTGATCGTGGGCGTTGCCGCGTTCATCGCGCGGTTGCCCCTGCTCGTCGTCGGCCACAGCGTCACCCCGGGGGGTGACGCCGCGGGATACCTCACCATGGCCGAGCAGATCGGGGATGGGCACTACGTCGGCATGTTCCGTACGCCGGGCTATCCGCTGTTCGTGTGGTTCTGCGGACTGCTGCCCGGAAGCACGATGGACGGGGTGGCGATCGTCCAGCACCTGATCGGCATCGTCCTCGCCGTCGGACTCACCGCCTTCGGGTGGCGTGCGTTCTCGCCCGCGGCGGGCGTCATGGCAGGGGTGATCGCCGCGATCTCAACCCCGTTGCTGGCCTCCGAGGACCAGCTCCTGGCGGACTTCCTCTTCAGTGCACTGGTGGTGGCTGCGACGATGGTGCTCGCCACGTGTGTCCGGCGTCCGGACGCAGAGCGTGTCCGGACGCTCGTCGCCGTCGGCGTGCTGTTCGCGATGGCGACCTACGTCAAGCCGGTCGGACAGGGGCTGATTCTGGCCGCACCGATCGTC
The DNA here is from genome assembly GCA_963829185.1 of uncultured Conexibacteraceae bacterium. Taxonomy (GTDB): domain Bacteria; phylum Actinomycetota; class Thermoleophilia; order Solirubrobacterales; family Solirubrobacteraceae; genus Baekduia. The sequence goes on along the minus strand of CAWHID010000013.1, from coordinate 393,061 downwards.
GTGGGCCTCACGTCGCGCGACCTGCGCAGGACCGCCCGGGCCACGGCCATCGTGGGCCTGACGATGGTCCTGCTGCTCGGGCCGTGGGCGATCCGCAACGCGATCGTCGACGACGACTTCGGCCTGTCCAACCAGCTCGGCGTGACGCTCTTCAACCGGGCCTTCGAGGTCGAGCACCTCCCGATCCCTGACGGCGATCCTCAGTCAGAGCTCGTCCGCCGGCTCGTCGCGACCGCCGAGCGCGAGCCGGGGCTCCGGCCGAGCTCCTATGTGCTCAACGAGCTCGCGGCCCGCCACGGCTTCAGCGGCGTCGAGGCGTTGGCCGTCGAGCTCCGGCTGGCAAAGAAGGCCATCCGGCGCGACGCGTTCACCTATTCCAAGTCGTCCGCCAAGCTCGTCCGGACCCAGGTCCTCTTCCTGCACGCCCGGTTCCCGCCGCCGGACTCATCGTCGGCGCCGGCGCTCCTCCGCCGCCCCAGCGGATGGCTGACCAGCCTCGGGATCCACCTGGCCGACGTGTGGTGGAGCATGACCGGTGGCCTGCTCGCCGCGCTGGTGCTGCTGCTCGTCCCCGGGCCGCGCCGTCGTACGGCGATCGCCGTCGCCGTTCCGCCGCTGCTCGTGATCGTCCTGACGGTCTTGACCCATGGCGGCAGCGCGCGCTACGCGTTCCAGGCGGCGCCTGAGGCGTGGTTGCTGGGCTCGGCCGGGCTGGTGTTCATCGCGCACGCGACGATCGATCGCGTGCGCAGCGCCCGCCGGACGACCGCACCTGCGGTATCCAACCCGTCACCTTTGGTCTAGGCTCGTCAGTCGTGACCGTCGTTCTGTGGCACATCGAGCTCTCGCACTACAGCGAGAAAGCGCGCTGGGCGTTGGACTACAAGTCGATCGCCTATGAGCTGCGGGTGCCGATGCCCGGCCTGCATGGCGCGCGGTCGATGATGCTGACGCGCAGCAAGCACCGACGGCTGCCGGTGATCGAGCTCGACGGTCGCCGGATCGGCGACTCGACGGCGATCATCGCGGCGCTGGAGGCCTATCAGCCCGAGCCGGCTCTCTATCCGTCTGACCCGACGCAGAAGGCGCGCGCGCTGGCGCTCGAGGACTTCTTCGACGAGCGGCTCGGGCCACAGATGCGGCGGCTCGTTTGGCATCACACGCTGCAGAGCACCGACGCGATCGTGGATTCGCTGTTCGCCGACCGGGCACCGGGCCGAGCGCGCCTCCTGCGCGCCACCGCGCCGGCGGTGCGGCCGTTCGTGCGGCGCGACTACGGCGTCTCGGCGGAGTCCGCGGAGGTCGCGCACGGCGAGGTGCTTGCCGCCATGGATCGCATCGAGGCTGAGCTGCAGCCCTCGGGTTACCTCGTCGGTGATCGCTTCTCAGTGGCCGATCTGACCGCGGCAGCGCTGTTCACGCCGCTGATCGCTCCGCCGCACCGACCGTACATGCCGGCCACGTTTCCAGCCGGGGTACAGACCTTGCGCGAGGAGCTCACGGCGCGTCCCGGTGGCCGTTGGATCCATGAGATGTACGAGCGCCACCGCCGGCGTGGCGGGGCGGTGTCAGTGCCCGCGGGCGGCGCCGCGTCCGCGCCCGCTAGCTGATCTCGGGATCCGGCAGCAGCCCGCGCAGCGCCTCCAGCCCGCGCTCCCACAGCCCCTCGATGTCGGTGCCGGGCGGGAAGCGCTCGCTGAGCTCGAGCTGCACCATGCCGTGGGCGAAGGCCCAGATAACGCGGGCGCCCACGACGTCGCCGCCGCACAGGGTCCACATCGGCACAGCTGCTGAGCGCTCGCCCTCCGCGACCGCTGGGTCGTCGCGGTCGAGGTCGCGCACGTAGATCAGGCGGTAGACGTGCGGGTGGGCCAGCGCCCACCGGCGCCAGCCGGTCGTCATCTCCGTCAACGGGTCTGCCGAGGAGTCCAGCGCCTCGGCTAGCGCGATGCCCTGCTCGCTCAGGCCGGCAGCGATGATCGCGCTTTCCAGCGCTCGCTTGTCGGCGATGTGCTCGTAGAGCGAGGGTGCTCGAATGCCGATCTCTGCCGCCACGTTGCGCATCGACAGCGCCTCGGGACCCTGGTCTTCGAGGATGCGGCGGCCGGCTTCGACGATCTGCACGCGGCGAGAGATGGGAACGGCACCAGACATGGTGGGATGATCATGTCAATTGTGTCACCTTCCGCGCACGATTTCCGTCACATTGTCAATAAGTGGGTTAGAAGCGTGCCGTGTCGCCGCGAAAACCTAGCCATCAAGTAAGACTGCTTACCTGGACGTGGCCTCTGGCTGGTGCTCGAGCTCAGCGGTGCGGGCGCTCATCGAGCGGCCGAGCGCAAGGACCTCCTGGTCCATCAGCGGCACGACCTCAGGAGCGCGCCTGGCCGTCTCGCGCTCACCGATCACGGTCGTCAGCGCGGGCTTGAGCCAGCGCACGGCGTTGACCCAGCCGGGGACGCTGACGCGCGTCTTGCGCTTGGCGATGCCCTCGACGAACGCGTCGGCGCACGTCTGCACCGAAACGGTCCTGCCCAGCGGTCCGGGCATGGCCTCCAGCATCTTGTCGAAGGCCTTGAGGTCTTTTTTGGCGTCTTGGACCAGCGGCGTGTCGATCCAGCCCATGTGTGCGCTGCCGACCTTGACGCCGAGGTAGCCAACCTCGGGGCGCAGCGCGTTGGCGAAGTGCTCGGCTCCGGCCTTGGAGGCGTTGTAGGCGACGAGCCCCGGCGCGGCGGCGTAGGCGGCCAAGGAGGAGACGACCAACACATAGCCCTTGCGCTCGATCAGCGCGGGCAGCGCGGCGCGGACGGTGTGGAAGACGCCGTTGATGTTGACGTCGATCACGCGGCGGAAGGTCGCCGGGTCGACCGCAAGCAGCGACCCATAGCTGGCGATGCCGGCGTTGGCGACGACGGCGTCGAGGCCGCCGAAGGTCTGGACGCCATGCGCGACGGCGGCCTCCATCTGCTCGAGGCTGCAGACGTCGCCGACGATCGACGTGGCGGCAGCGCCGAGCTCGGCCTCCAGCTCCGCCAACGGTCCGCGGTCGAGGTCGACGAGGACGACCTTGGCGCCCTTGGCGACGAGTCGGCGCGCCGTCTCGGCGCCGATGCCGCGCGCGCCGCCGGTGATCAACACCACCTTGCCCGTGAGCTTGCTCATCAACGCCACGGTACCCATCACGAGCGCCGGACGGCGCGCATGATCGTCTCGGTGAAGTTGGCCAGGCGATCGGGCGGATAGGTCGCGGGATCGCTGAGCACGAGCTTGGCGCTCTCCTCGCCAAAGCTCACCAGCAGCCGCGAGAAGAGCTCGGCGTCGAGCCCCTGCGGGCCACCGCGGCGCTTGATGCCGGTCGCGGCGACCGGCTCCAGCAGACCGACCAGGCCGGTTCGCACGCGCGCGAGCGTCTCGCGCAGCTCCGGCGGCGCGCCCTCGACGGGAAAGAGCGCCAGGCGCCACGTATCGGGTGCGTCCTGGACCATCGTCAGGAAGCTGCGCAGCGCCTCGATGAGGACGGTGTCGGGGTCTTCTTCGAAGTCGATGTCGGGGATCACGGTCCGGATCTGTCCGACGGCGCGCTGCTCGGTGCGCTCGATGAGCGCGTGCAGCAGCCCTTCGAGGTTGCCGAAGTGCGAGTAGATGACCGTGCGCGCGATCTGGGCGTCGCGCGAGACGCGGTCGATCGACACGGCGCCATAGCCCTCGGTGAGGACGATCGACGCAAGGACGTCGAGGAGCTGGTCGCGACGCTCCTGGGCCGACATGCGAGACATGCGCCCAGTCTATGTACACCGCTGTACGTACAGTTGTGTACATTCCGGCAATGCTCCTCGCCGCAGCCGATACGCCCTCCGCGGGCGCCCCGCTCCAGCAGATCCTCATCGCCTCGATCTTCGCGGGCCTGACGACGGCCGTCCTGCTGACGCTGATCCTGCGCCACCGCTCCGGCCGCTCGACGCTGCTGACCCGAGCGGGCGAGCTCAGCGGTCGCGCCCTTGGCATGGAGCCGTGGGCGGCGCTGCCGTTCCTGGTCGGGACGCTGGCGCTAGGCGCCGGCGCGTTCGGCGTCTTCTGGGACATCTCGCTGCACATCGACGTCGGTCGCGACGAGGGCCCGCTGGCCAACCCGGCGCACTACTTCATCCTCTTCGCGCTCTACGGCCTGTTCGCCGCCGGGCTCGTGTCGTGCGCGCTGCATGAGGGCGCCGAGCGGCCGTCGCCGGTGGCGCTGAAGCTGTCGAGCCTGTCGCTGCCGGTCGGCGGCGCGTTGCTGATCAGCTGCGGCGCGTTCGCCTTGACCGGCTTCCCGCTCGACGACCTTTGGCATCGCATGTTCGGCCAGGACGTCACGCTCTGGGGGCCGACGCACCTGGTGATGATCAACGGCGCGATCCTGTCGGTGCCGGTGCTGGCCGTGCTCGCGCTGGAGTCGCGCCGGGCCCGTCGGGCCGATGAGGAGACGTCGACTGTCGCAGCGCCGGAGCTCGCAGCACGGACGCTCTCGCTCGCCGAGCAGATCGTCCGCACGCTGTTGCCCGCCGCGCTGCTGTTTGCCATCGCCTTCTGGGCCACCGAGTTCGACTGGGGCGTGCCGCAGTACCGCGTCGTCTGGCATCCGCTGCTGCTCGCGCTCGCCGGCGGCCTGGCGCTCACCACCGGCCGAGTCGTGCTCGGCCGCGGCGGCGCGCTCCGGGTGATGTTGGTGTACCTGCTGCTGCGGGGCGCGGTCGAGGTCGGCGTCGCGATCCTCGGGCGCTCGGTGCCTTCGATGCAGCCGTTTGTCGTTGAGGCGCTCGGCGTCGAGCTGCTGGCCTTGGCGCTCCGTCCGGGCCGTGGTGGCGCGCTGCGCTTCGGCGCGGCGGCCGGGCTGCTGTGCGGCACCGTCGGCTTCGCGGCGCAGTACGCGTGGACGCAGATCTGGGCGCCGGTGCCGTGGACGCCGTCGCTGCTGGCCGAGGGCCTGCCGACCGCAGTGCTGGCCGGCGTCGCCGGCGGGCTGCTCGGCGCGTTGCTGGGCTCCGGCTTGCGGCGCGAACTGCCGGTGCGCGCCGTCCGCCGGCGCGTGGGCCTGGCGGCCGCCGTGACGCTCGTCATCGTCGGCGCCAACGCGCTGTGGACGAGCAACCCCACCAGCCTGACGGCGACCGTGACGCTCGCGCCGGTCACCGACCGCGACGACGCTCATCGGGAGGCGATCGCGACCGTCCGCTTCTCCGACGCCGCGCTGGCCAAGCGCGCCCAGCTGCGCCAGGTCCTGGCCTGGCAGGGCGGCAACCGCGTGGCGCGCCAGCTCGACGAGGTCACGCCCGGCGTCTACCGCACCGATGGCCCGGTGCCGCTGTACGGCGACTACAAGACCAACGTGCGGCTGCAGAGCGGGCGGGCCTTCGTCTCGCTGCCGCTGCATCTCCCGCGCGAGCCGAGCATCCCCACGCCCGGCGTCGTCCGGCCCGCGCACTTCACCGCGACGTTCATCAGCGACGTCGCGGCGATGCAGACCGAGCGCAGGGACTACGTCCCGGGCTGGCTGTGGACGCCGTCAGCGCTGCTGATGCTGCTCTTCTGCGGGCTCTTCGTGCTCGGGATCTCGACCGGCCTGGCGCGCGTCGCGGCCGGCGCTACGCCGCCGCCGCGGGAGCCGAAGCCGGGGTCCGCGATGCCGCGCGAGCCGCGAAGTCGCCGATCGTCGCCGCGATCAGGCCCGGGTCATCCCACATCGGCGTATGGCCAAGGCCCGGCGTGATGCGGAACTCGAGGCCGCGGATCTCCTCCCGCAGGCGCGGGGCGTGGACGTGCATCGGAAGGATCCGATCTTTGTCGCCCCAGGTGATGAGGGTCGGGACATCGATCTGATCCAGGTCGCGCACCAGTGCCTCGCCGTTGCGCAGGAGCGTAAAGACGTCCTCGACGATGTCGCAGCGGACCGAGGAGCGCGCGAGCGCGACGGCCTCGGCCGCGGGCACCTGATGGCCGCGCGTCATCACGTCGCGCAGCGCGATCCGGCGCAGTCCGGGCTGTGCCATCACCTTCGGAAGCATCGCCAAGGACTTGTTCGTCGTCTTCTGCATCCGCGCAAAGACCTTGATGACCTGGTTGGCCCCGGCCTGATCGCCGGGGCGCAGGCCGCCGGCGGGGGAGATGCCGACGAAACTGCGCGCGCGACCGCGCTTGGCGAGGGCGAGCGCCAGCGCTCCGCCCATCGAGTTGCCCACTAGGTGTGCGGTGCCGACGCCGAGCTCGTCGAGGTGCTCCTCGAGCAGATCGGCCGCCCGCACGACGTCAAACGGCTGGCCGTTGCGCGGCACTGGGCCGCCACCGTCGTGGCCGTGCAGCGTCGGCGCGATCACCTCGAAGCGCGGGACCAGCTCAGCGAGGACGGGCAGCCAGCAGCGCCACGTGGCGGTGAAGCCGTGGATGAGGACAAGCGGCTCGCCCTCTCCGGCGCGGTACAGGGCAGGCGAGATGGTGGGCTCGGGCATTGTCCACGGATCGTACGCGTTCAGACAAGGCCGCGCCGCCGGTTCGGCGGCGACTTGAGGCTCAGGAGGTGAGGCTCAGGAGGTCGCCGCCGGATCTTGGTGCTCGCCGTGGTGCTCGCCGAACGGATCGGCGATGACCTCGCGGAACCGCTCGTCCTCGCGGAGGAGCTCGAGGAGCGCGGCGCCGAGGCCGGTCAGCCCCACGTCGCCGGTTTCGGGCATGTGGGGAGCAGCGTCAGTCTTCTCGCGCCGGAGCCGCGCGCCACAGCGATCGTCACGTCGGTAGGCCATGCCCTTTATGACGCACTTCGAGTGAAGCTGTGACAAGACGCGGCGGCCCTCAACGCAACCCGTACGCGTCGAGGGCCGTTTGTTCCGTTTTTGATGTGTAGTGAGAAAAACTGCGGTTTCTTAAGCGGTTCGCCGGCGAGGCTTGCGCGGCTTCTGGGTCGGCTCCGGCCGGCCGGCGCTCGGGTCCGGTGCGCCGACGGCGTCGAAGAGCATGGCGACGAGCGCGGTATCCGTCGCCCCGCCGTTGCCGCTGCTCAGGCGCTTGGCGGCGGCTTCCTGGATCTTGAGCGCCTCGCTGACGAGCTTGGCCACGGCCTTGGAGAGCTGCTCGACGCCCTTGGCATCCAGCGAGAGACGCAGCCGCTCGAGGCGCGCATGGTCGCTGTCGAACCCGCCGACGCCCGCCGCGCGGCTCGCGACCTCGGTGGTCTGGGCCAGCTCGGCGCCGATAACCGCCTGCTTAGCGATGACCGAGACGCTGTCCCAGGAGGCGCCACCGCTCTTGGGGCGCGGCTTTGCGCGGTAGTGATGCTCGATGGCGCCACGACGTGGCGTCTCGCGAACGAGCTCCAAGAGCCCGAGCTCGTTGAGCTGACGCACGTGGTAGGAGATCGTGCCCAGCGTGGCGTCGAGCACCTGGCTGAGCTCGACCGGGCTGGCAGGCTGCTCTTCCAAGATCCCCAAGATGCGGACTCGGAGTGGATGCGACAGCGCCTTGACGTAGCGCTGGTCGTCGACGTTCGTGATGGTGGGCATTGCGTTCCTCGGATGTCAGGGAGTGATGCTCGGCATATCATCGCTCAGAACCGTGAACCGTGCGAGCATTCTGGTCACGAGGCTGTCTTGTTACGCAGCAATTTGCAAGTTCTTGAGAAGCAAGTGGTACATGTGGAACCTAAATCGTTCCGGATCCTGCAATTGCCTTCCCGGAATAAGATGCACGGGTGTCCCGAACGCTCGTAGGAAAGACCCTGTTCATCTCCGGCGCCTCGCGGGGCATCGGACTGGCCATCGCCGTTCGCGCAGCCCGCGACGGCGCCAATGTCGCGCTGATCGCCAAGACCGCTGAGCCGCATCCCAAGCTTGAGGGGACCGTTTACACGGCCGCCGAGGAGATCGAGAAGGCTGGCGGCAAGGCGCTGCCGATCGTTGGCGACATCCGTGACGACCAGCAGGTCGCCGACGCCGTCGCCGCCACCGTCGAGAAGTTCGGCGGCATCGACATCTGCATCAACAACGCCAGCGCGATCAACCTGTCCGGCACCGAGGCCATGGACATGAAGCGCTATGACTTGATGCAGGCAATAAACACCCGGGGCACATATATGGTGAGCAAGGCGTGCATCCCGCACCTCAAACTGTCAGAAAACGCACACGTGTTGACCTTGTCTCCGCCGATCAGCCTCCAACCGCGATGGCTCGGCGGCCACATCGGCTACACGATCGCCAAGTACGGGATGAGCCTCTGCACCCTCGGCATGGCTGAGGAGTTCAAGGGCGAGGGCATCGCCTTCAACGCGCTCTGGCCCAAGACGCTGGTCGCGACCGCGGCAGTCCAGAACCTGCTCGGTGGCGACGCCGCGATGGCCAAGTCACGCAAGCCCGAGATCGTCGCCGACGCCGCGTATGTGATCCTCACGCGCGACAGCCGTGAGTACACGGCCAACCTGGCGCTGGTGGAGGACGTGCTGGCGGAGGAGGGCGTGACCGATTTGAGTCAGTACTCCTACGGTGGCGACGACGCGGAGCTGCAGGCCGACCTGTTCGTCGACTGAGGGGCGCGCCGCCGCACGCTGGCCAGCCAGCGCCCCCGTTCTCTGAATGCGGGCGCTGGCGAGGCAGCTCTTGGTCCTGGTGCTCTGGGGCGCTGGTGGCGTTGAGGGCTCGGGCGTCATTGGTGTGCAGTGCGCGGCGTTGGTCGTGGGTGCGCCGCGTGGTTTGTCGGCACCGAGGAGAGCGAGCCGAGTTGGCGCCTCGGTGCGCTGGCTCGTCGTCCGCGGGTGCTTCGGGGAGGGTGGGCCTGTTTGCGGACGTCGTGCGTCCGCTTACGGGCCCACGTTTGTCAGTCGAGCCTTTCGCGAGCGGGTGGGCCTGTTTGGGGACGTTGCGTGTCCGCTTACGGGCCCACGTTTGTCAGTCGAGCCTTCCGCGAGCGGGGTGGGCCTGTTCGCGGCCTGTATGCGTCCGCGAACAGGCCCACCTCGCTCGGGCGGCGGTTCGGTGCCGGATCCTGGGCCGCGGCACTCGATCGCACCTAGACCGCGCATGTCGCGGTCTAGGTGCGATCCAAGTTGCTCACCGGTCGGCGCGGACGTCTCCACTCACCCGAGGCGCCGGCGGACGACGGGCCGCGCGGCGAGGCGCCGACTCCGCTCGCTCTCCTCGGTGCCGACAAACCACGCGGCGCACCCCGGCCAACGCGGCGCACTGCTAACCAGCGGCCTCAGCGCACCGGCCCTAAATCACCCCGACCAGCGCCGCGCAGACCCAATTCGAGGCCCCCGCGCCGTTGTTCCACAACTTGCTCGCCAGGCGATCCTGCTCGGCCTTCGACGCCTTGTAGGCAGCCGACGTCGAGCCACCCAGGCCCGCCCAGGTCGCCGGCATCATCTGGTAGTAGCCCGAGGCGCCGGCGCTGTTGGGCGGCAGGTTCTGGCCACCGGACTCGCACTGGACGATCGCCCACGGAATGGCCCATGGTCCGCCGGGACCAGCCTTGTTGACCGCCGCACGGGCGCGGTCGGCCAGCAGCTTGCGCAGCGTGCGCTCGGCGGAGCGACGGCCGGCACGGGTGGCCTGCAAAGCGGCGAGGCGCGCGGCGCGCGCTTGGGCGAGCGCGTCGCGGCGGGCCTGCGCGGCGGCCTCCATGCCGGCGAGCGCGTCGCGCTCGCGCTGCACGGCGACCGTCTCCGCCTGACGGCGACGCTCCAACCTCGTGAGTACGACGGTCTCACGGCCGGCGTCGCGCCGGGCGTTGCGGACGACGTCGACGATCGCGGTGTCGGAGTCCTCGACGCGCTGAAGGAACTCCATGCGCTCCAGCAGATCCGCGAAGCCGTTGGCGTCGAGCACGACCGAGACGAGGTCCGGGCGGGTCGACATGTAGCGCTGGCGCAGCAGGTCGGTGAGCAGCGCGCGCGACTCGGCCAAGCGCGTGCGCAGCCGCGCCAGCCGCCGGCGCTCGGCCGCGAGCCGCGTTTGGGTGGCGGTCAATCGCGCTTGGGCGGCGCTCAGATCGGCCTGCGCGTCGGCGAGCCGCCCCTCGATGATCGCGACCTCGCGGGCACTTGCGCGCTCCAGCCGGCCGAGGTGCGCGGCGGCGTCGCCTAGCGCCTGCTCGCGGACCTTGCCGCCGTGAATCTTGGAGCGCAGTGCGTCCTCCGAGGCGCCGCGGGCGGTGACGGCCAGGCCGAGGCCGACCGCGAGCAGGGCGGCGAGCACGAGCACGGCTCGGTTGAGCGGAAGGCGGCGGGACGTCATGCGTCGGAACGGCGGCCCGTCACGCTAGCGCTGCGAACCCCTGCGATCTGCAGGGCGAATTGCAACGCGCGTCCACCTCTGCCGCGACCGTGTTAGGGTTCCCTAAGTCAAAGCCAACCAGCACGGTGGGAGTTACGAGTGGGACGCTACACGGGGCCGGTCGAGCGGCTCTCCCGGCGCGAAGGCGTCGAGTTGTACTTGAAGGGCCTGCGGGCCATCAACGGCAAGTCGGCGCTCGTGCGCCGCGGGCCGATGCCGCCCGGCCAGCACGGCCAGCGGCGCGCCAACAAGCCGTCGGTCTTCAGCACCCAGCTGCGCGCCAAGCAGCTCGCCAAGCGCTACTACGGCATCCGCGAGAAGCAGTTCCGCCGCTACATCGCGGCGGCTGATCGGCGCGGCGGCCGCACCGGCGAGGAGCTGTTGATTGCCCTGGAGCGGCGGCTCGACAACGTCGTCTACCGCCTCGGCTTTGCCTCGACCCGGGCCCAGGCGCGGCAGTTTGTCGGCCACGGCCACTTCCTGGTCGACGGCAAGCGCGTGGACATCGCGTCCTACGCTGTGGCGCCCGGGCAGGTCGTGACGCTGCGCGAGGGCGCGCCGATCGAGCCGCTCGTGCGCGAGGCGACCGAGCTGACGGCCGGGATCGGCCCGTGGCTGCAGGCCGACTTCGACGGGCTCGCCGGCAAGGTGCTGCGCCTCCCCGAGCGACGGGAGATCCCGGCGCCGATCGAGGAGCAGCTGATCGTCGAGTTCTACTCGCGCCGATGAGCGACTTCGCGCGTCTCGCCGGTCAGCAGTGTCCGCCGCAGGAGGCCCTAGCGCTGGAGCTCGCGCTCGAGCTTGGCGCGGGTGGCGTCGACGCGGCGCGGCTCACGCTCGACGTGCTCGCACGGTCGCTGCCGGCGATCGACGAGCCGGCTGCGCAGCTCGAGGCTCTGCGGGTGGTCGCCCGCCGCGCGCTGCGCCCGCGCCGCGACGGCGCGGTGCTGCTGCCCGACATCCTGCGCGAGGGCAAAGGCCATCCCGTGGGCGTGGCTGTCGCGCTCGCTGCCCTCGGCGCCCGTGCCGGGTGGGCGACCGAGCTGGTCGGCCACAACACGAAGCTCTACCTCGCCCACCGCGAGCTGGCGCCGGTGCTGGTCCTCGACCCGGGTCGGACCGAGGCACTCGTCGATCCGCGGACGCTCGGCGTCGACCTCTCCTGGCGCTGCGCGCACGAGGCGACTGGCGTCGTCCTGCGCCATGTCACCACGATGGCCGAGCGCTCTGGCGACCTGACCCGCAGCCTCGGGGCCTCCGCGCTCCTGCTGGCCCTGCCTGTTGACGCGTCATCGCGCGCGGCGCAGTCGGCGATGCACCAGCGCCTCCTCTCCCGCCTGAACTGACCTCGACCAGGGCGCCCAGCGGCGTCGAGGGACGATTGAATCTCGTAGAGCGAGATCCAATCGTCCCTCGATGGCCCCGGGAGGTGTGCGCGGTACCGTGGCGGCATGGACCGCACGCCCACCTGGCCCGTCGCCGCCGGCTCGCTGGCCCTCGGCTTCGCCGTCGCGCAAGCGACCGGTGTCCGGCCGCTCGGTGGCGTCGTGCTGCTGGCGGGTGCCGGGTGGTGCGCGCTGCGCTGGAAGGAGCGGGTCGGCATCGCCCGCGCGGTCGGGCTTGTGGCGCTCTACGCCGCGGCGTTCGCCGGATCCCATGTGCTTGGTGACGTCATCGGCGCCTGGCCGTCCGTGGCCGTCGTCTGTGCCGTCGTCGCTGGCGGCAGCTACGCAGTCGCCGACGCCGCACCGGCGCGGCGTGCCATCAGCCTCTGATCACCGAGACGCCTGCGCCCGCGCGCCGGCAGCAATCCCCGAGCTGCGTGGTGGCACGGTCAGCAGGCTGGCCTGGACGAGCGCGACCTGGCGGCGGTGCATGTCCAGCTCCCGGGCCAGGATGGCCTGGATGTGTTCCGCGTGCGACTGCATGGGCGGATCCTCTTGCGTACCTAGGCGCACGGCGACGGAGGTGGCTCCCGACCGCAGGTACGGGCCGCCGTACCTTCCTCAGCCGGCGCTGGACGACGACCAGAGGTTGATCCCGGCATCCACGGCGTGCTGATCGATCGTCGCGAGCTCGTCGTCGGTGAACTCGAGATTGTCGAGCGCTGCAAGGTTCTCATCGAGCTGCTGGACGCTGGAGGCGCCGATCAGCGACGAGGTGACGCGCGGGTCGCGCAGGGTCCAGGCGATCGCCATCTGCGCCAGCGACTGCCCGCGGTCGGCGGCCATCGCGTTGAGCGCCTCCGTGTGGGCCAGCGTCTCGGGCGTCAACATGTCGCGCTTGAGGAAGTGGTCCTGGGCGGCGCGCGAGTTTGCCGGCACGCTGCCGCCGAGGTACTTGTCGGTGAGCATGCCCTGCGCCAGCGGCGAGAAGGCGATGCAGCCGATGCCCTCACGCTCAAGCACGTCGAGCAGGTCCTCCTCGACCCAGCGGTTCAGCAGCGAGTAGGACGGCTGGTGGATCAGGACCGGCGTGCCGAGGTCGCTGAGGATCTGCGCGGCCTCCTCGGTGCGCTGGCCCGAGTAGGAAGAGATGCCGACATAGAGCGCCTTGCCCTGGCGGACGGCGGAGTCCAGCGCGCCCATCGTCTCCTGCAGCGGCGTGTCGGGGTCGAAGCGGTGGCTGTAGAAGATGTCGACGTAGTCGAGGCCCATGCGCTGCAGCGACTGGTCCAGCGACGACAGCAGGTACTTGCGCGAGCCCCACTCGCCGTATGGCCCGGGCCACATGTCATAGCCGGCTTTGCTGGAGACGATCAGCTCGTCGCGGTAGGGCTTGAGGTCGGTGGCCAGCAGGCGGCCAAAGTTCTCCTCGGCGCTGCCGGCCGGCGGGCCGTAGTTGTTGGCCAAGTCGAAGTGTGTGATGCCGCGGTCAAAGGCGCGGCGGACGATCGCGCGCTGGGTCTCGAAGGCTCGGTCGTGGCCGAAGTTGTGCCAGAGGCCGAGGGAGACCGCGGGCAGTTTGAGCCCGGAGCGTCCGCTGCGGCGGTAGGGCATCGATGCGTAGCGATTCTCAGCAGGCAGGTAGTCCATGCCCATACGATGCCGCAATGCCCATCACCACCGGCGACGACTACTCCGTCGCGAACCTCTCTGACCTCGGCGACGGCCCGGGGATCCGCAAGATCCGCGCGCCGCTCGGCGTCACGGCGTTCGGCGTCAACGCGATCGTCTTACCCGGCGGCTATGAGACCGGCGCGCACGCCCACGAGCGCCAGGAGGAGCTGTACTTCGTGCACTCCGGCCGGATTGAGATCCGCTTCGGCGACGGCACGAGGCACGTCTTGGAGGCTGGGGGCATGGCCCGCGTGGCCGCTGCGACGCCACGGGCGGTCAAGAACCTCGACGACGGCGAGTCGGTCTACGTCGTCGTCGGCGGGGCCGATGGCTACGTGGGTCGCGATGGCGTCGAGACGTCGTTGGACGCCGACGGCACGACGTAGGGCGCCAGCGCCTCGCGCACCGCGTCGGGCCATGGTGCCTTCTTGAAGTCCTTGCTGTCTACGCAGACATGACGCAAGAAGCCGGTCGCGATCGTCACCCCGTCGCGGACGATCGTGAACCGGCTCGTTAAGGAAGAACTCGTCAGCGGCTCGAATGTGACCGCGACTTCGAGCAGGTCGTCGAAATAGGCTGGCGCGCGGTACCGCACGCCCGACTCGGCGACGACGAAGTCGATGCCGTGCGCGGCGACCAGTTCCGGATAGCTGATGCCCGTCGCGGCGCGCAGCGCCTCGGTGTGCGCCATGTCGAACCACGTCAAGTAGTGGCCGTTGAAGACGTGGCCCTGCATGTCGCACTCGACGTAGCGGACGCGGAGGGTGGTGGTCAATGGCGCGGTTTCCATGGCGTCGGCGATCATAGGACGCGTCGGAAGTGCGATGGGCTATGGGGTCTAGCGGGTGGGGCCGACGCAGAGCGATCACCCCAACAACTAGGGAGCGTCTGTCAGGGACGGGGAGCGGACCGCCCAAGACTGACGTCGTGGGGCGCTGGTCGCGGGGCGGGCGGGGTGTGTTGCGAGCGCTTGGGTTGCGCGTCTGTTGGGGTGTTCAGCGCTTGGCGTTGGTCGGGGTGCGGGCGTGCTCTGTTGGCACCGAGGGGAGTGAGCGGGGTCGGTTGTGCTGGACGTTGGCCTGCCGTCCGCGGGCGCTGGGGAGGGTGGGCCTGTTTGCGGCCGGTATACGTCCGTGCACGGGCCCACCTCGGTTGTGGCGAGGGTCCGGCGTCGGTTGACCCGGACCTCCGGCGCGCGAAGGCTCGTGGTTACCCTGCGGTCGGTGAGGCTTCTGTTCATCTGCATGGGAAACATCTGTCGCTCGCCGACCGCTGAGGCGATCATGCGTGGGCTGGTCGTCGAGGAGGGGTTGGAGGATCAGATCGAGATCGACAGCGCGGGAACGGGCTCGTGGCATGTCGGCCATCCGCCGGACCGGCGCTCGACGGCTGCGGCGAAGGCGCGCGGGATCGTGATGGAGGGCGCGGCGCGGCAGGTGACGGTCGCCGATTTCGAGGCCTATGACTTGCTGTTGGCCGCCGACACCGACAACGTCAGCGCGCTGCGGGCGCTCGCGCCCGATGACACGGCGGCGGCCAAGATCCGTTTGCTGCGCGAGTACGACCCGGCGGCCGACGGCGACCTCGCGGTCCCGGATCCCTACTACGGCGGACCCGACGGCTTCGAGCATGTCATCGACCTGGTCGACGCGGCGTGCCGTGGGCTGTTGGAGACGTTGCGCGCGGAGGGTCGCGTCCAAGCGTGAGGGAGGCGCTGGCCGCCGCGCTGGGCGAGGAGATCGTCGGGCTGGAACCGGTGCCCGGTGGCGATCTCAACGCCGCATATCGCGCGACGCTCGCGGGCGGCGCGCGGGTCTTCGTCAAGACGGCGCCGGACGCCGCGTCCGGCGCCTATGCAGCCGAGGCTGCGGGGCTGCGCTGGCTCGGCGCGGCGGGCGCGCTGCCTGTGCCGGAGGTCCTCGCGGTCGACGCCCGCTGGCTGGCGCTGGCATGGGTCGATGGTGGCGGTCGGCTCGACGAGGCGGCGCTCGGTCGCGGGCTCGCGGCGGTACACCGCGCGGGCGCGGAGCGCTTCGGAACGCTGCCCAGCGGTGGCGATCGCGATGGCAAAGGCGCAGGCGGCGGCGGCTCCGGTGGCTCCGGCGCCGCCGCCAATGCGCCCTACGTCCTCGGTCCGCTCGTCCTGCCCAACGCGCCGCGCGATGCGTGGCCGACGTTTTACGCCGAGTCGCGGCTCCTGCCGTTGGTGCGCATGGCCTCCGACCGCGGCGCGCTGGATGCCGGCGGCGTCCGGGCGGTCGAGTCGGTCGCCGCCCGCATCGAGGAGCTCACCGGCCCCGCCGAGCCGCCCGCGCGGCTGCACGGCGACCTGTGGAGCGGCAACGTGCACGCTGGCGCCGACGGCCGCCCATGGCTGATCGACCCAGCGGCCTACGGCGGCCACCGCGAGATCGACTTGGCGATGTTGTCGCTCTTCGGGTCGCCGTCATCTGCCTTCGGTGCCGCCTACGACGAGGTCTGGCCGCGCGCCGACGGCCACGCAGAGCGCGTCGCGCTCTACCAGTTGCTGCCGCTGCTCGTCCACGCCGTCCTCTTTGGTGGCGGCTACGGCGCATCGGCCCGCCGCGCCGCCGAGCGCTTCGTCTGACCGCACTCGGGTACGGTCACGCCATGGGCAACATCACGGGAGAGCGGTCGGTTGAGATCGACGCGCCGATCCAACGCGTCTTCGACATCGCCGCCGACATCGAGAACGCCCCTGCGTGGCAGGGGTCGCTCAAGGATGTCGAGGTGCTCGAGCGCGACGCCGACGGGCGCGCGTCGCTCGTCGATACCGTCAACGACGCCAAGGTCAAGACGGTGAAGAACAAGTTGAGCTTCACCTACAACTCGCCGACGGAGGTCCGCTGGCGTCAGGAGAAGGGCGACGTCAAGTCCTTGGTCGGTTGGTGGAAGTTTGAGGATCTCGGTGGCGATCGCACCCGCGCGACCTACGCGCTGGAGGTCGACCCGGGACGCATGCTCGGGATGCTGATCCGCGGTCCGGTCGAGGGCCAGGTGCGCGACTTCCTGTTGGGGAACGCGGCCGACGGCCTGAAGCACACCGCCGAGAGCTGAGCGGGCGCGGCGCGCCGGAGGGCGCGCCGACGTTCGCTAGCGTCGCTGGTCGATGGGCTCACCGCCACCCGCACCGCCCGCCGACCGCGGGATCGACCTGACGACGCTGTTCCTCAGCGCGGTCGCGTCGGCGGTCGCGGCCTACGTCACCTCCAAGATCTGGGCGCCCGGCACCCTCTTCAGCGCCGCGATGTCGCCGGTGATCGTCGCCCTAGTCAAGGAGGGGCTCCGCAAGCCGACCGAGGTCGTGGCCAGCGCCGTGCCGACGGTCGTCCCGGCGCCGGCGCGCTGGTCGCGCTCGAGCCCCAGCGAGCCGGGGCTTGTCGCAGACGACGCGCCCGAGCCCGCGCCGCGCGTTGACCCCGACGCCCCGCACGTCCTCCTCCCGCCGGTCGTCGCGACCGAGGCCGGCCCGGTTCACGTCTACTCCACGCGCGGCCGGCTCCTGCGCTGGCGCCTGGCGGTGCTCACCGGCCTGCTCGGCTTCGCCATCTGCGTCGTGCTCTACACGGTGCCCGAGCTGATCTCGGGCAAGTCGATCGGGCGCGGCGGCGATGCGACCACGCTCTGGGGCGGGCAACGCAACCACACCAAGAAGCCCACGACGACGCAGACCACCACGACGACGACCCCGACGAGCACCGCGACCACGCCGACGACGACCGACGAGACCAAGACGGTGACCCAGACCCAGACGGTCACGACGCCATCGCCGACGCCGACGCCGGCACAGACCACACCCGCGCCATCGACCACGGCACCTCCCGCCACACGGTCGACGACGGCGCCTCAGTCGACGACCACGCCTGCGCCGTAGAAGCGCGGCGCGTCAGCTCGGGCGGGCGGGGTCCGCGCCCGCGGCGCGGTCGGCCTGCTCGGCCTCGGCGAGCTTGTCACGCAGGTAGGCGGCCTTGTCGGCGCGGCGGCGATGGGCACGCTCCTGCGCCGGCTGGTCGGCCCGCCGCGCGAAACGGTCCTCCTCGTGGGCACGGTCGTCCTGGAGGTGCTTGAGCTCCAGAGTGCTGGTGTCGTCGCGGTGGAGAGCCATCTCGGTCCGGTAGTACCCGGCGAGGATGTCGGCAACCGCCGTCGCGTGGTCGTAGGTGGCGGTCGCCGGCGGCATGGCCAAAACCTAGGCACGGCCGCCTCCGTTTCCAGTATCACCCTGGTCTCACCGCAGCCGCTTGGCATGGTGGCCACACCGCCTGGTGCGGGTAGCCGTACCCGTGTCGATGCCGGTCGTAGAATCCGGACCTCTGCCGTCCAGTGCCATCACGATCCGCCGTGCCGACCCCGGCGACGCCGCGCGCATCGCGACGATCTACAACGAGGGGATCGCCGAGCGCCAGGCGACGTTCGAGACGCGCCCGCGCGGCACCGCCGAGGTGGCGGGGTGGACGGTTCGACCGCTGCCGGTGATCGTCGCCGAGGCCGAGGGCCGGATCGTAGGCTTCGCGAAGATCGGGCCCTACTCCGAGCGCGACGTCTATGCCGGCATCGGCGAGCACGGCGTCTACGTGGCGGGCGACGCGCGGCGCCTCGGCGTAGGCAAGGCGTTGTTGGAGGCCTTGGCCGGCGTGGCGCAGGAGGCTGGACTCCACAAGCTCACGTCGCGGATCTTCACGACCAACGCGGCGTCGATCGCGCTGCATCAGGCGGCGGGCTTCACGATCGTCGGCGTCCAGCGCCATCACGGGCAGCTGGAAGGGGTGTGGCGTGACTGCGTGCTCGTCGAGCGGCTGCTCGGCGACGCGGCCGATTAGCCCGCGAGCGCGAGCGTCACGCGGTCGGCCAGAAGGCGCCCGCGCACCGTCAGGACGACGCGACCATCACCCAGCGGCTCGTGCTCGACGAGGCCGTCGTCGGCAAAGCGTGTCGCGGCGGCGCGGGCGTCATGGCCGAGACCGTCGAGCGCCAACCCCTCGCGGAGACGGACCGCGAGCATCACGCGCTCCAGCCGCGCGCCGTCGCTGTCGGGCTGCTCGCGACCCGCCGCGGGCGAGCGGCCTGCTTCGAGCATCGTGGTCCAGCGGGCTGGGTGCAGGACGTTCCACCAGCGCACGCCGCCGACGTGGGAGTGCGCGCCCGGCCCAACGCCCCACCAGTCGCCACCTGCCCAGTACCCCATGTTGTGGCGGCAGCGGTCGGCGTCGGTCCGGGTCCAGTTGGCGACCTCGTACCAGTGCAGGCCCGCGGCGCTCAGCACGGCCTCGGTCGTCTCGTAGCGGTCGGCGAGCACGTCGTCGTCGGGGGCCGGAAGCTCGCCGCGGCGCACGCGCGCCGCCAGCCGGGTGCCCGGCTCGACGATCAGCGAGTAGGCCGAGATGTGGTCGGGCTCGGCCTCCAGCGCGGTCCCCAGCGACAGCCCCCAGTCGGCGGCGCTCTCGCCCGGGGTGCCGTAGATCAGGTCGAGGCTGACGTGCTCAAAGCCTGCCGCTCGCGCCTCGCGTGCCGCGGCGACCGCGCGGCCCGGCGTGTGAAGGCGATCGAGCGTCTCCAGGACGTGGGGCGCTGCGCTCTGCATGCCGAGCGAGATCCGTGTGAAGCCGGCCTCGCGCAGCGCCGCCAGCGCGACGGGGTTGACGGACTCCGGGTTGGCCTCGACCGTCACCTCGGCGCCGGGGGCGATGCCGAAGCGCGACCGGATCGCCTCCAGGATCTGCCCGAGCTCGCCGGGCGCCAGCAGTGTTGGCGTGCCACCGCCGAGGAAGACGGTTTGCGCGGGCGGCGCGGCGTCGCCCAGTACCGCGCGCGCGAGATCCAGCTCCTGCTCGACCGCGGCCGCGAAGCCCGTCGGCGCGGCCGCGTCCGGGATGTAGGTGTTGTAGTCGCAGTAGCCGCAGACCGAAGCGCAGTAGGGCACGTGGACGTAGACGCCGAACGGCCGCTCGGGCGCGCCGAGCCCGTGCAGAGCTGCCGTCGGCAGGGTGCCGTCGGCGGGCGGGCGTTCGCCGTCGGGCAGTCGGGCCATAGCGGCGTCGAGCTTAGGCGGTCGCGCCTCGGGGCGACGGCCTCGGAGGCACCGACGGGTGCGGCCGGGTCGCCAGCTAAGGTCGCTGCCGTATGCGCGCACGCGCGGGAGTCCTCCTCGCCCTCATCTTGGCCGTCGTGGTCGCCGGCTGTGGCGGCGACGAGGATCGCGACGCCTACGTCAAGGCCCTGAACAAGGCCCAGACGGGGCTGGCGCAGCGCTTCGCCACGCTGCAGTCGCGCGTCACGCCGACCAGCAACGCCAAGCAGGACATCAAGACGCTGCGCGCCTACGAGGCCGCGGTCGCGACGACCGTTGGCGACCTGCGCGCCGTCAATCCGCCCGACGGCCTCGCGCCGCTGCACCGCCGCTTCGTCGCGCAGATCACCGCCTACGGCAGCGCGCTGCGCACAGCGCGCGCCGAGCTGGACGGCGACAATCCGCGGGCGATTCTCGCGGCGCAGGGTCGGCTGCGCAGCGCGGTGACCGCCGCGGGCCGGCGGCTTGACGCCACCATCCGCGCGATCAACCAGAAGCTCAAGGGGTAGAAGTGCTGACCCGGTTGCGTGCCGCGCCGATCACGGCGCCGACCCTCCTCGCCGTGGCCGTCTTCCTGGCGTGGACGCCGCTTGACGGTGGCCAGCCGATTACGCGCTGGGCGCCGGGGGCGCTCGTCCTGCTCGCGCTGCTCGGGCTCGCGCTGGTCGCGCTGGCGCCGCTGCGCTGGTCGGCGTTGCCGGGCACGGTTCGCGTTGCCGCGCTCGCGCTCGGCGCCTTCACCGTGTGGTCGTTCTTGTCGCTCGCCTGGGCCGACGACCGCGGCGTCGCGCTGGAGGGCGCGGATCGCACGCTGCTCTACCTGGTGGCCTTCTTGCTCTTCGCGCTGTGGCCACAGCGACCGGCGACGGCCGCCTGGGTGCTCGGGCTGTGGACGTTCGGCATCGGCGTCATCGCGGTGGTCACGCTTGTGCGCGTCGGTGCTGCCGCCGATCCGCAGACGCTCTTTGATGGCGACCGGCTGACCGAGCCGATCGGCTACGCCAACGCCGAGGCCGCGATGTGGCTGATGGCGCTCTGGCCGGCGGTGACGCTCGCGGCCGGCAAGCGCGTGCCGTGGCCGGTGCGCGGGATCGCGGCGGCGCTGGCGGTCGTGCTGCTCGACGTCGCGCTGCTCAGCCAGAGCCGCGGGTCGATCCTGGCGCTGCCGGTCTGCGCGGTGCTCTTGGTGGCGATCGTGCCGGGGCGGCTGCGCACGATCGCGGTGCTCATTCCGGTGCTCGGCGCCGCCGCGGCGGCGCTGCCCAAGGTGCTCGATATCGGCGACGCGCTGAACGGCACCGACGCCGGTGCCGTGCGCGACGCGGCCGGCGCGGTCACGTCGACGGTCCTGCTGCTCGCGCTCGCCGCGGGTGCGGTGGTCGCGCTCGTCGCCGCCTGGGAGACGCTGCGCCCGCCGGCGCCCGCGACGGCGGCACGGGTGCGCAAGGCGTGGACGATCGTGGTCGTCGCCGGGGCGATCATCGGCGCGGCGGGCGGCCTGGTCGCCATCGGCAATCCGGTCGACCGGCTCGACAGCGCCTGGCACTCGTTCAAGGGCGGATACGACGACAACACGGGCAGCGGGAGCCGCCTGACCTCCGGGCTCGGATCCAACCGCTATGACTTCTACCGGGTCTCGCTGGACGTCTTCGCCGACCACCCGATCGCCGGCGTCGGGGCCGACAACTTCTTCCAGGACTACCTCGAGCGCGGCGACAGCAACGAGACGCCGCGCAACCCGCACAACCTCGCGCTGCGGACGCTGGTGCAGACCGGGATCGTGGGGACGCTCCTTCTGCTGACGGCCTTTGTCGCCGCGCTGGCCGCGGGATGGCGGGCGATGCGCGGCGCCGACCCGCTGAGCGCCGCGGTCGCCGGCGGCGCGGTGCTCGCCTTCCTGTACTGGGTCGTGCACGGGATGACCGACTGGTTCTGGGAGTGGGCGGGCCTCGGCGCGCCGGCCTTCGCCCTGCTGGGGCTGGCGTGCGCGCTGGCACCGCGGAGGGTGGAGGAGCCCAAGGGCGACGCCGCGCCCGCGCCCGCGCGCCCGCGGGCCGTTGTCATCGTCCTTGCCGGTGCCGCGCTGGTGATCGGCGCGCTGGCCATCGCCGGCCCGTGGCAGGCCGAGCGCGACGTCGAGCAGGCGGGCGCCGTCTTCGCGCAGCGGCCGTTTGAGTCCTACTCACGCTTGGATCGCGCCGCCGACTTCGATCCCTTCAGCGACCGGCCGGCGCTGATCGAGGGCTCGATCGCGTTGCGCTACGGCGATCTGGCGCGGGCGCGCAAGGCGTTCGAGCAGGCGTTGGACCGCAACCCGCGCGGGCAGTACGCCACGCTGGAGCTCGGAGCAATCGCGTCGGTCCAGGGCGATCGCGCCCGGGCGCTGGCGCTGTTGCGACGGGCGGTCGCGCTCGCGCCACGCGACGGCACCGCGCAAGAAGCGCTCGCGGTCGTCCGCGAAGACGGGACGGTGGACATCGCGGCCCTCAACCGGCGCATCCTCAGCGCCGGTCAACGCATCACAAGTGGGTGAGAAATCTCACCCTCTGGGGTCCTTGGACGGACGGTCAGATGCTTATCGGAACTCCATGGTGCGGTGATACGTTCAAACCCGGTTATCACGTCGTGTCATGACTGCTCGCTCTCCACTCATCGCGCTCCTGATCTTGCTGCTGTTTCCGGCCGCGAGCCGCGCGGCCGACCCGCTGCTCAGCGGCTACGCCGGCCCTGGCGGAGGCGAGCAGGTCGTGCTCGGCGGCGGCACGGTGGGCGGCGGCGGTGGGCCCGCTGGCGGCAGCGGCACGTCGGCCGCGACCGGCGACGAGAGCCTGCGAGCGACGGGTGGGCGGGGCGCGGCGAGCGCGGCTGCGCCAGGTACGTCGAGCAAGTCCACCGGGACGCCCCAGAAGCGCAAGAGCTCGTCATCTTCTGCGTCTCAACCCAAGACGATGACCGGCGGCGCGACCACGACCAACCCCACGGCCACGCCCGCCGCCGGCGCGCCGCCGACGGTCGCCTATCCGACCCGCGCGGGCGAGGTCAGCGGGCTGCCGGTCTCGGCTGGCACCGTCCTCGCGCTCGTGGCTGCCATCGCCCTCTTCGTTCTGGCCGCGCTCGGTCTCCGGCGCCTGTCAGTGGGGTCAGAAGACGCCCCGCGGGGGCCTCAAGTGTCGTCATCGTGACGCCGACATCTTGGGATAGCCGGTACCACACGTGAATCGCATCGAGTTCAGCCGCCAGACCGCCGAAGCCGTGCCCCTGCACGCGCCGGTCTCCGGGCTGCCCGCAAGCGCTCCTGATGTCCCAGTCCTGCTCCCGCGGCACGAGACCTCGGGGCTGCGGCGGATCGTCCAATGGCGTTTCCTGCGGCCGCTCGTGGACGCTGTCGGTCTCGTCGGCGCGCTCGTCTTGGCCTTGCGCTGGCCGCACGAGCCGGTGTCGATCAGCGCGGGCTGGCCGCTGCTGATCTTCCCGCCACTGGTCATGCTCCTGCTGCTCATCCGCGGCATGTACGAGCGGCGCCTGCGGCCCACGATCCTTGACGGCGTCGTGCCGATCGCCGGCTCGGTGTCGATCGCGGCGATGTCCGTCGTCGTCCTGCAGGTCTACGCCGGCGGCGCCGTCACCATCTCCTCCGTGGCCGCCCACCTCTGGGCCACCGCGATGCTCGGCGTCGGCGGTGCGCGCATCGGGCTGCTCGGCCTCCAGCGCGTCGCCCGTGCTCGCGGCCTCGACGGTGCCCCGACGTTGATCGTCGGCGCCGGCAACGTCGGCCTGCGCCTCGCGCGCCGGCTAGTCGCCAGCCCCGAGTACGGCCTCATGCCCGTCGGCTTCCTCGACGCCAACCCGCTGGACGGCGACGAGATCCCTGGCATCCCGGTCCTCGGCTCGCCCGACGAGCTCGACTGGGTCGCCCAGTTGACTGGTGCCGAGCACGTCGTCATCGCCTTCTCCTCCGAGCCCGACGAGCGGCTCGTCGACCTCGTCCGTCGCTGCGAGGCGCTGGGTCTCGAGGTCTCGCTCGTGCCGCGGCTGTTTGAGTCCCTCAACCACCGCGCGACCTACGAGCCACTCGGCGGCACGCCGCTTATGGGCCTGCGCTCCGTGCATCCCAAGGGCTGGCAGTTCGCCCTCAAGCACGCCTTCGATCGCATCGGCGCCGCCCTGCTGATCCTGCTCTTCGCGCCGCTGATGGCGGCGATCGTGCTGGCGGTCCGGATCAGCTCGCCCGGCCCGGTGGTCTTCCGCCAGCGTCGCGTCGGCCGCGACGGCACGGTCTTTGATCTCTTCAAGTTCCGCTCGATGCGGATGCCCGAGCCGGCGACCGAGGGTTTCCGGCCCGGCGCCGACAGCGCCCCGGGCGGCGTCGAGGGCACGGATCGCCGCACGCTCATCGGGCGCTTCCTGCGCCGCACCTCGCTCGACGAGCTGCCCCAGTTCTTCAACGTCCTGCGTGGCGACATGAGCCTCGTTGGCCCACGGCCCGAGCGCCCGGAGTTCGTCGAGCTCTTCGAGACCGACATCCGCCGCTACGGCGACCGCCACCGCGTCAAGTCCGGCGTGACCGGCTGGGCGCAAGTGCACGGGCTGCGGGGCCAGACCTCGCTGAGCGACCGGGTCGAGTGGGACAACTACTACATCGAGCACTGGACGCTCGGCCTGGACTTCAAGATCCTGGCCATGACCATGCTCGTCGTGCTGCGCCCGGCCGAGTAGCCCCTAGGATGGGGGCGTGTCCCCGTTCTGGATCTGGATGCAGGCTCTCATCTTCGTGTGCGTGCTGGCGAGCATGATCATCGCGACGATTAACTTGGTGTAGCGCTTAGACTTCGCCCCCATGTTCCGGACGATCGTGGTGGGCACCGACGGATCCGAGACGGCGGGCAAGGCGGTCGGCCAGGCCGCTGAGCTTGCAGCCAACGTCGGCTCGACGTTGTTGATCGTGTCGGCCTTCGCGCCGGTCGGGCCGACCCGGCTGCGCGACGAGTCATCGCAGGCCCCCGACGATGTGCGCTGGATGGTCAACCCGCGCGAGGACGTCGACGCGACGCTGGCCGCCGCCGCCGCGGTGGCCGAGGAGCAGGGCGTGGACGTCGCGCTGTTCGCGCGTCAGGGCGACCCGGCCGACGCGATCCTCGACGTCGCCGAAGAGCAGGGCGCCGACCTCATCGTCGTCGGCAACAAGGGCATGACCGGCGCCAAGCGCTTCCTGCTGGGCTCAGTGCCCAACAAGGTCAGTCACCACGCGCCTTGCAGTGTCTTGATCGTCCGCACGACCTAGGTGACCGGCACCGCGGGGTCCGTCGCGGCCGCCGCGTTGATCAGGCCGTAGCCGTAGCGCGTGTCGTAGCCGGGCAGGCCGAGGTCGCGCGCCGTCATCTCCAGCCGCCGCTCGATGGCATCGGGCGTCGGGTTGGGGCCCAGCACGCCGCTGGCGATCACCAGCGCGGCGGTCGCCGAGACGTGGGGGACCGCCATCGACGTGCCCTGATAGCCGCGCGGGATGCCGAACTTCGTGCGGCGGACGCCGATCAGCGTCATCTGGGCAATGTTGCGCCCCGCCTTGCCGTTCGGTGCGCAGCCGAGGTCGTCGAGCGGCGCGTCGCCGCCGCCACCCGGTGCGACGAGGTCCAGCCCCGAGCCCTGGTTGGAGAAGTCCGACAGGCAGCCGTGCTCGGTGGTCGAGCCGACCGACAGCACCTTGCCGTTGCGGGCCGGGTAGGCGACGGCGGTGTCGGCCTCGTTGCCGGAGGCCGCGACGACGATCGCGCCCTTGCGGCGCGCCTCGGCGATCGCGTCGATCAGCTGCGGGATCTGCTCGAAGCCGACGTCGGAGGAGAACTCAAGGCTCAAGTTGATGACCTTGGCGCCGCGGTCGGCGGCGAAGCGCACGCCGCGGGCGATGACGGCCGCGTCGCCCTCGCCGAGATCGTCAAGGACCTTGATCGGCATGATGCTTGCGCCGTAGGCGAGGCCGGTAAGCCCGATGCCGTTGTTGGTGGACTCGGCGATGGTCGAGGCGACGTGGGTGCCGTGGCCGTTGCGGTCGTTGGCAAAGAGGTCGTCGCCGACGAAGTCGTAGCCGGCGACGAAGCGCGCGCCGGCGAGGTCGGGGTCGGCCGGCGTCTTGCCGAACTGCCGGTAGGCGACGCCGGTGTCGAGCACCGCGATCTTGACGCCCTTGGCGCCTGGACGGCCCGCGGCGATCAGGTGGCCCCAGGCATCGGGCGCGTTGATGCCGGCCGGCCCGGCGAAGTTCCACTGCACCGCAGACCAGCGGCCCGCGGTGGTGCCGCGACCCGGGTCGTTGGGGACAAAGGCACCGGCGGCGTGGGCGACGACGTTGCGGACCGCGTAGCGGACATCGCGGCGCGCGCGCAGGCGGCGCAGGGTCGCGGGGACGTCGCGCACGCGCAGGACGTGTGGCGCGTGGGTCCGTGTCCGCCCACCGTGGGCAGCGGAGGCGTGCGCCGGGGCGCGATAGGCGACGACGACCTCCCCGGGGACGGTCTTGGCCGCGGTGGCGGCGGGCGCCGACACGCACGCGCACGTCAGGACGAGCGCGACCCCGGCAAGGCAGCGGGGGAAGGTGCGGACGGGCAGAGAGGGCACAGGCTGGAGAAGGAACCCTCGCGGAGAGGGGAAGTTCCTCCATGATGACGCGTCGATGGACACATCGGGGCATCACGAGCGCTGGATGGGTGTCGCCTTGCAGGAGGCGCGCGCGGCTATGGGGCATGACGACGTTCCGATCGGGGCGGTGGTCGTGCACGACGACGGCCGCGTGATCGGGCGCGGACGCAACGAGCGCGAGCTGCGCGAGGACCCGACCGCGCATGCCGAGGTGCTGGCGCTGCGCGAGGCCGCCGCCGCGCTGGGCACCTGGCGGGTGCTGGAGAGCACGCTCTACGTGACGCTGGAGCCGTGCACAATGTGCGCCGGGGCGATCGTCCTCGCGCGGATCCCGCGGGTGGTCTACGCGACCGCCGACCCGAAGGCGGGGGCGGCGGGAAGCGTCCTGGACGTCCTCGCCGACGCGCGGCTCAACCACCGACCCGAGGTCGTTGCCGGCGTCCTCGCCGATGAGGCCGCCGAGCTCCTGCGGTCCTTCTTCCGCGCCCGTCGCTAGGCTTCATGCTTCGCCTCGCCCTGGAGGGGTGCCGGAGTGGTTGAACGGGGCGGTCTCGAAAACCGTTGTACGGCTTCGTCGTACCGAGGGTTCGAATCCCTCCCCCTCCGTGAGAGTCCGAAGGCCGCCGATTGGCGGCCTTCGGCCGTTCTGGACACCATCGTCCCCCTCCGTTATTCTTTACGTATGCTGCAAATCGTAAAGAAAACGGTTGCACCGACGGAGACCACGAGGATCTCCAGCAAGCACCAGATCACGATCGGCAGGCGGGCTTTCGCCCAGGCCGGCCTGAGTGCCGGCGATGTCTTGCAGGTCCGGGCAATCGGTGTCGGGAAGGTGTTGCTCGATCGCAGCGACGAGTTGGTTGCGCGCTACTCCGGCGCGCTGAGCTCTGGCGGCGCCTTGCGCAAGCAGGTCGACGAGCTGCGCGACGAGTGGGACTGACGCTGCTGGACACGGGCGTTGTCATCGGCTTCCTCGATGCCGACGACGCCTTCCATACGGCGAGCCACGAGGCGATCGTCGGACTCATGGCTGACGACGCCTTCTTCTGCATGGCGACCGTGTCGTACGCCGAGCTGCTGACCGGCGTCGGCCTCGGCCATCACGACCAAGCGATCGTCGAAGGGTTCTTGGATGACTTCTCGGTCGGCATCGTGCCGATCGATCATGCGATCGCCGCCGAGGCCGCCCGCATTCGCTCGACCCACACCCAGAAGGTCAAGGGCGGCGGCCAGCGCCCGACGATCCGCATGCCCGACGCCCTCATCCTCGCGACGGCCGAGGTCACCGATGGCATCGAGGGCGTCGTCGTGGCCGACCGTCGGTGGCCGACGGTGAAGCTGTCGGTCGACGTGACCCTCCTCGACGCCGGCTAGCGCGAAGAGGACTGCTTGGCGCCGGCCTTTCGGAGCAAGTGGGCCGTAGGAGTTACGGGTCGATGCCGGGGGCCGAGTCGTCGGCCTGATTTGCCATGTGGCAGGGCATCGCGGTTGACTTTGCCCTAGGCCAGAGAGTACTACTGATCTTATTGGAGCGCTGCCCGCTCGCGCCGGGTGAGGGATCGACCTGGTTGGCCCCGGTGAGCGCTGTTGCCTTTTCGGGGAGGATGCATCTGACCTGAGCTGGTTGCGTTGATCTGTCCTCGGCGTCGATCCCGTGGCGGGCAGGCAGGCCATATGGGGCGGCCCCGAAGCGCGTCGTTGGTATGTCGGCGCTCCGGGACCGCGTTCGATCCCGACATGTGCGGGGATTCACAAGGAGTGTTCCAAGATGTTGAAGATGGTTTCGAAGAAGAGCACGTTGCTCTTGGCTGTCGTGTTGGCGTTGTGTGCGTTTGTGGTGCCGTCGGTGGCATCGGCGGCGAGTTGGTCGCCGATCGGTACTTCGGGTGACAGGATTGACTCGGCCAACTTCGGGTTCGCTATTCCAGCGTTTGGTACCGGGGCATCTTGCAGCGCCACGTCGTTCAGTCTCACCATCCACAGTGGGGCGGTGGCGACTATCACCGGCGCGAGTTTCAGGAACTGCCACGGCGACATCGGTATTGCTGTTGGCTGTACTGCGACTGCTACGGGGACTAACTTCCCGTGGCGGGCGACTGCGCTGGGGACTACCAACATCCAGATTCATGGCATGGACATTGACGTCGGCTATGAGACTACTCCCGGCACTCTCGGCGAGTGCGCCCAAAATGGCCTTCCGATCGAGTTGACTGGGACTGTGACGGCGAGCTTCACTCCAGGTGCTCCGGGCTCGAGAAGGTTCGATTTCGACGGCGCGACGGGCCTGTTCGCGCATGTTGCTGTTGGCATCACCGCGGCTGCCGCGCTGCGAGGTGCTGGCGTGGCTACTGGCGCGTTACTTATCCGTCACTGATGAGATTCACGTTCTACGGTGTGAGGTTTGGCTGTCGTCCCGACTGGCAGTGAAGGCTCCTTGGCGGGCGACGGGCTGACTCCAGGTGGTCGCTGTCGACCTTCGGGTCTGACCTCTATGGGTTGCGTTGCCCGTCGCCCGCCGAGGAACACCGGCGTGACGGAAGAGGAGCGTGGCTGTGCGTCGGGCCCGGAATGCCCGGTTCCCATGTCAGCGTTCGTCGGGGCCAGATGACCTGGAAACAGCCCGGCCGCTTGCCTTCGACTTTTTGGTCACGCTGCCCTTGCCGTTGGCGCCGACGACCCGGAAGGCGCCGCGCATGAAGGGGTGGACGCGGCAGAAGTAGGTGTAGGTGCCGGACCCCAGGCTCTTGGGGGTCTTCCACGTGTTGCGCTGGGCGGCGGGGGTGAACTTGCCGCCGAGGGTCGGGTAGTCCGGGCCGTAGCCGAGCTCGCCGGAGTCAAACTGCACGTTGCCGTCGGCCAGCGGATAGGCGATGCCCGTTGTGCGGTTACAGGGCTGCTTGCAGGCCGTGATCGTGTGGTAGGCCGAACCCTGCGGCGTCATCGACTTCGTCGCGTCCCGGTTGGTGAACTTCAGCGAGCGGCCGGCGCGGACGACGGGCGGCCGGCCGTTGGCGCCGGTCAGGCTGAGGTCGCCCTTGCCGTAGATGTAGCCCTTGATGTCGACGTTGGTCGGCCGCGACCCGTCGAGCATGTCGCGCGCGTCGGGCAGGCCGGAGTCGGGCGCGCCGCCGTGGTTGTCGTTCTCGGCAAGGTGACCGTGCGTCACGAGGCCGCGTGTGTCAATCGGCTGGGTGAACGGATCCATGGCGCCGCCGACGATGCCGTCGGCGTAGAAGACCACCATGATCCCCATCGACTCGTACCAGGACGCCTTGCGGGTGTCGTAGGTGACGGTCGTGTTGAGCTGGTCACCGGCATGCAGGGCGACGCGCCAGTCGGGCTTGGTGCCGGTCATCGACACATCCCACGACACGGCGCCGGCCGGCTCGTAGTACTTGGCCTCGGAGCGAAAGAGCTGCTTGGTCGTGCCGGATCTCGTCAGCGTCAAATCGTTGTAGAGCCCGCCCGGATGCAGGTGGCCCGCGGTCGCGACCAGGGTCATGTCCTTGGGCACGATCGTCTGGTGGGCGACGCCGATGTCCTTCTTCTGCGCAGCTGCCGCCTGCGTGGGGAAGGTGAACTTGCCCTTGGTGCCCTTGCCCTTGATCGCATCGAAGACGGGGTAGGGCTTGATGCCCGACACGTCCATCCACAACGGCTTGACCTCGGTGATGGAGGCTGCCGCCGGCTCACTCTCGGGGACGAAGTCGATCGTGTACTTGATGTACACCGAGTCGGCGTTCGGCGTGAGGTTGTGGATCATGTAGTTCATGATCCAGGTGTCGGTCGGCTTGTAGCGGTACCCGAAGCCCTGGGGCATGGAGAAGATCGTCTTCTCCTCGCCGGCGGCGAAGGTGGGGTAGAAGGCGTTGTCACGGCCGACGAGCCATACGCCATGGTGCAAGTGGATAACGTCGACGCGCGGGACGTCGTGACCGCCTTGGCTGTTGACCTTGGCGTAGACGAGGTCGGGCTGGAAGCGCGTGATGAAGCCGGGGACCTGTGGCTTCTGCAGGTTGGGCTGCGCCTCGATCGTGTTCTGTCCCGGGGCGATCTTGACCGGCCCGTACAGGTAGGTCTGGCGCTGCATGCCGGGATAGGTGGCCGCGGGGACCGTCTGGGCTGCCGAGATGTGGGCGCCGGGAAGCGGTGTCGCGGCCGAGGCGGTGCTGCACAGGGCGCCGAGCGAGATCAGCGTGATCAGCGCGGTCAGGACACCGATCGAGGACGACGAGCGGGACGACATGGGACTGGGACAGGTCCTTGGCTGGGGCCGGAGCTGGCGCCCGGCGGGTCGGCAAGTGCACCAGCGAGGGTAACAGCCATGTGTCTGTCAGCGGGCCGCTTGGCAGCTGAGAACCATGTCTTCAGCGCGGCGTCGACGGGCCCACCCCGAGCGGTGCTCGGCGTGCGCGACTTGCCCTCACCGGCGCCGTCGGCGACGATCCGGCCATATGGCCCCCGTGGACTACGTCATCGTCGGCGCCGGCTCAGCCGGCTGCGTGCTCGCCAATCGCCTCACGGAGGACCCGGGCGTGCGCGTCCTGCTCGTCGAGGCCGGTGGCAAGGACCGCAGCCCGAACATCAAGATCCCGGCGGGCTTTGCCAAGCAGTTCCACACCAAGTTGGACTGGGACTTCGCGACCGAGCCCGAGCCCCATTGCGACGGTCGCTCGCTCTACATCCCGCGCGGCAAGTCGCTGGGCGGGTCGAGCTCGATGAACGCGATGCTCTACGTCCGCGGCCGGCCGCTGGACTACGACCTCTGGGAAGGCGAGGGCGCCGCGGGCTGGGGTTGGGAAGACGTCCGCCCCTACTTCCTCAAGGCCGAGCACAACGAGCGCGGGGCCTCTGAGCACCATGCGGTCGGCGGCCCGCTCAACGTCGCTGACGAACGCTCACCGCGTCCGCTGACCAAGCGCTTCCTCGATGCCGCCGAGCGCGTAGGTATCCCCAAGATCTCCGATTACAACGGGCCCGAGCAGGACGGCGCCGCGCTCGCGCAGGTCACCCAGCGCAACGGCCGCCGCTGGTCGACGGCCGACGCCTACCTGCGGCCCGCTCAGGATCGCCCGAACTTGATGATTCGCACCGGCGTGCACGTCGCCCGCGTCGCGCTGGACGGCGACCGCGCCGTCGGCGTCGTGCTGCGCGACGCGCGTGGCCGCGAGGAGACCGTGCAAGCCGAGCACGAGGTGCTGCTCTGCGCGGGCGCGATCGGCTCACCGCAGATCTTGATGCTGTCGGGCATCGGGCCGGCCGACCACCTGCGTGAGGTCGGCGTCGACGTCAAGCTCGACAGCCCCAACGTCGGCGCCAATCTGATGGACCACCCGTACGTCGTCTGCGTGTGGGAGTCGACGGTGCCTGAATCGCTGTACGGCGCCGACAAGCCCAAGCCGCTGTTGGAGTGGCTGCTGCGGCGCTCAGGGCCGCTGACGTCATCGGTCGCCGAGGCGCTGGCGTTCGTGCGCAGCCGCCCCGGCCTGCCCGCCGCCGACCTCCAGTACCACTTCGCGCCCGCGTACTTCGTCGACCATGGCGCCGAGGAGTTCGACGGCCACGCGTTCACGCTCGGCCCGGTCCTGATTAGCCCCAAGAGCCGCGGGCAGGTGCGCCTCGCCGCCGCCGATCCGGTCGCCAAGCCGCGGATCACCACCAACTCCTTGTCCGAGCCCGAGGACCTCGCGGCGCTCGTCACCGGCATCGAGCTCGCGCGTGAGCTCGCCAACGCCGAGCCGTTGAAGTCCGCCGCCGGGCGCGAGATCTACCCGGGCGCGGGCGTGCGCGACGACGCCGACGTGGAGGACTTCGTGCGGCGCAACGTCGAGCTGCTTTACCACCCGTCGGGCACCTGCCGCATGGGCGGTGACGATGCCGTGCTCGATCCCGAGCTGCGGGTCCGCGGCATCGACGGCCTCCGCGTCGTCGACGCCTCCGTCTTCCCGGTCATCCCCGGCGGCAACACCAACGCGCCGACGATTATGGTCGCCGAGCGCGCGGCGGACCTCGTCAAGGGCCGCGTGGCGGCGCCCGCCGCAAAGGTCTGAGCGAGCCTGCTCAGCGGGTGCGTTGACCGGGCGATTCCCGGTCAACGTACCCGGCTGTGTTACGAGCCCGGCGCGTCGACCTCGCGCAGCGACCCGTCTTCGGGGTCGAAGACGAAGCCGCGGATGTGGTCGCGGTGCGGAAGCTCGCGCGCGGTGCGGAGGCGCTCGAGCGAGTGGTGGAGCGTCGCCTCGAGGTCGCTGAAGGCGCCGAGGCGCCAATTGGGCAGGACGCCGTCGTCGGCGAGCTGCTGACGGAAGTTGTCCTCGGAGGCGTTGCAGAGGCCGCAGCCCTCGTGCATGACCACGACGATGTCCTCGGTGCCCAGCAACCGCTGCGAGGCGCTCAGCGAGCGCATGGCGTCGTCGGTGACCAGGCCGCCGGCGTTGCGGATGATGTGGGCGTCGCCGCGCTCGAGGCCGAGCATCGGGAAGAGGTCGATGCGCGTGTCCATGCAGGACAGCACGGCGACCTTGCGCTGTGGGCGGGGGCTGAGCCCCGGGGCGGCCAGCTCCGCTGAGCGGGCAGCGGCGAACTCGAGCATCTCGTCGGCGTTCTTGGACATCGACGGCGGATCGTATGGCCTCAGACACGCGACCAGCCGGATGGGCCTGTCTGGGGACGCAGTGTGTCCCTGACCAGGCCCACCCGGGGTGGCGGCTGTAACCCGCTAGGCCGCGACCGGCGCGGGAGCGTCGGAGTACGTCTCGCCGCGCTCGGCCTTCTCGACCAGCGAGGCCGGCGGCTCGAAGCGGGCGCCGTACTGCTCGGCCAGCTCACGGGCACGGGCGACGAAGCCTTGGGGGCCGCCCTCGTATCCGTTGATGTATTGCAGCACGCCGCCCGACCAGGCCGGGAACCCGATGCCGAAGATCGAGCCGATGTTCGCGTCGGCGACCGACTCGATCACGCCCTCGTCCAGGCAGCGGACCGTCTCCAGGGCCTCGGCGAAGAGCATCCGCTCTTCGAGGTCCTTCAGCGAGATCGTCGACGGGTCGGCCACCGGCGGGTAGATGTCCCGCAGGCCGGGCCAGAGGCCCGCCCGCTTGCCGTCCTCGTAGTCGTAGAAGCCGGCGCCGCGCAGCTTGCCGGCCCGGCCCTCTTCCAGCATGCGATCGATGACCGCGTAGGCCGGGTGGTCGCGCCACTCGCCGCCCTCGGCCTCGATCGCCGCGGCGGTTGCCTTGCGGATCTTGGCCATCAGCTCCATGTTGAGCTCGTCGGAGAGCTGCAGCACGGGGGCGGGGTAGCCGGCCTGCGAAGAGGCCTGCTCGATTGTCGGCGCGGGCACGCCCTCCAGCAGCATCGCGATGCCCTCGGTGATGAAGGTGCCGATGACGCGGGAGGTGTAGAAGCCGCGCGAGTCGTTGACGACGATCGGCGTCTTCTTGATGGCCTTGGCGAGATCGAGCGCCCGGTAGACCGTCTCGTCGCTGGTCTGCTCGCCCTTGATGATCTCCAGCAGCGGCATCTTGTCCACGGGGCTGAAGAAGTGCAGCCCGATGAAGTCGGCGGGGCGCGAGACGCCCTCGGCCAGCTGCGTGATCGGCAGCGTCGAGGTGTTGGACCCCAACAACGCGCCTTCGGCGAGATGCGGCTCGATCTCCGCGAAGACCTGCGCCTTGACGGCCGGGTCCTCAAAGACCGCCTCGATGACGAGCTCGGCGCCCGCGGCGTCGGCCGCATCGGCGCTGGCCGTGATCCGGCCCAGCAGCTCGTCGGCCGCCTCCTGCGTGGAGCGACCACGCGCCACGGCCTTGTCGACGATCGTCTTGCTGTAGCCCTTGCCGCGGTCGGCGCTGGCCTGGTCGACGTCCTTGAGGACGACCTCGATGCCGGCCTTGGCACAGACGTAGGCGATGGCCGCGCCCATCATGCCTGCGCCCAACACCACCACCTTGCTTGGCGTGAAGCGCTCCGCGTCAGCGGCACGGCCGCGCGGGCCGTTGACCTGCTGGAGGTCGAAGAAGAACGCCTGGATCATGTTCTTGGCCACCTGCCCGGTGGCCAGGTCGGTGAAGTAGCGACCTTCGATCTCGATCGCGGTGTCGAAGTCGACCTGCGCACCCTCGACCGCCGCGGCCATGATGTGGTGCGGTGCCGGGTAGTTGGCGCCCTTGAGCTGCTTGCGCAGGTTGGAGGGAAACGCCGGCAGGTTCATCGCCAGCTTCGGGTGGCTCGGCGTGCCGCCCGGCATCTTGTAGCCCTTGACGTCCCACGGCTGAACGGCTTCGGGATTCGCCGCGATCCACGCCTTGGCTGCCGGCAGCAAGTCGTCGCGCGTGGCGACCACTTCGTCGACCAGACCCATCTCCTTGGCTTGGGCCGGGCGCTTCTCCTGGCCCTGCAGCAGCAGCTGCATCATCGCGTCGACGATGCCGAACATGCGCACCGTGCGCACGACGCCGCCGCCGCCGGGCAACAGCCCCAACTTGACCTCGGGGAAGCCGAGCTTGGCCTTCGGGTCGTCGACGATGACGCGGTGATGCGCGGCCAGCGCGATCTCCAGGCCGCCGCCCAGCGCGGCGCCGTTGATCGCGGCGACGACCGGAACGCCGAGCGTCTCCAGCCGGCGCAGTTGGCTCTTGACCTCGCGGATACCCGCGGCGAACTCCACCGACTGCTCGCGCGTGACCGACTTGAGGTCGTTGAGGTCGCCGCCCGCGAAGAACGTCTTCTTGGCCGACGTCAGGACGACGCCCTTGATGTCGTCCTTCTCAGCCTCGAGCCGGTCGACGGTCGCGCCCATCGACGCGATGTAGGCGCGGTTCATCGTGTTGGCCGACTGGTTGGGGTCGTCCAACGTCAGGAGGACGATGCCGTCGTCGCCCTTGTCGTACTTGATGGTGGTGGACTCAGCCATGGCTTAGATGGCCTCCACGACGGTCGCGATGCCCATGCCGCCGCCGACGCAGAGCGTGCAGAGGCCGTACTTGCCGCCGGTGCGATGCAGCTCGTCGATGATGGTGCCGAGGATCATGCCGCCGGTCGCGCCGAGCGGGTGGCCCATGGCGATGGCGCCGCCGTTGACGTTGACCTTCTCGAGATCGAGGTCCAGATCCCGGACAAATCGGAGAACGACGGCCGCGAAGGCCTCGTTGATCTCGACGAGGTCGAGCTCCTCAGCGGTGATGCCGGCCTTGGCCAGCGCCTTCTTGGAGGCGGGCGCGGGGCCGGTCAGCATGATCGTCGGGTCGGCGCCCGAGACGGCCGTGGCCAGGATGCGTGCGCGCGGCGTGAGGCCCAGCGCGTTGCCGGTCTCCTCATTGCCGATCGCGACCAGCGAGGCGCCATCGACGATGCCGCTCGAGTTGCCCGGGGTGTGGACGTGGTCGATCTTCTCGATCCAGTGGTACTTCTGCAGGGCGACGGCGTCGAAGCCGCCCATCTCGCCCATGGCGGCAAACGAGGGCTTGAGCTTGCCCAGCGTCTCGACCGTCGTGCCGGCGCGGATGAACTCGTCCTTGTCGAGGACGAGGTTCTCGTTGATGTCCTTGACCGGGATGACCGAGTCGTCGAACTTGCCGGCGGCCTGGGCGGCGGCGGCGCGCTCCTGCGAGCGCGCGGCGTAGGCGTCGACGTCGTCGCGGGTGAAGGACTCGACCGTGGCGATGAGGTCGGCGCCGACGCCCTGCGGAATGAAGGAGGTGTCGTAGTTGGTCTCGGGGTCCATCGCCCAGGCGCCACCGTCGGAGCCCATCGGGACGCGGGACATCGACTCCACGCCGCCGGCGAAGACGAGGTCCTCCCAGCCGGAGGCGACCTTCTGGGCGGCGATGTTCACGGCCTCCAGGCCGGAGGCGCAGAAGCGGTTGAGCTGCACGCCGGCGACCGTGTCTGGCAGACCGGCCTTGATCGCGGCGGTCTTGGCGATGTCGGCGCCCTGGTCGCCAACGGGGGAGACGCACCCGAGGACGACGTCGTCGACCCGGTTGGGATCGAGGCGCTCGTTGCGCACGAGCATCTCGTGCATCAGGCCGACGACCAGGTCGACCGGCTTGGTCGCGTGCAAAGAGCCGTTGCTCTTGCCCTTGCCACGCGGGGTGCGGATCGCGTCGAACACCAACGCGTCGGAGGCTGCCATTCCCTCGTACTCCTCAAGTCGAATTCGGGCTCGGGAAGCTACCACAGAAACATTCAGTCGTGAACGCAAGTAGCATGGTCGTCACATGGCCGTTACGAAGTCGACGCAGAGCGCGCCACGGCGCAACCAGGCCGAGCGCTCCGCCACCACCCGCCAGGCGCTGCTCGACGCAACGCTCGAGTGCCTCGTGCAGGACGGTTACGCCAACACGACGACCGCCCGGGTCGCCGAACGGGCGGGCGTCTCGCGAGGGGCTCACCTGCATCACTTCCAGACGCGCGACGCGCTACTGGCCGCGGCCGCCGAGCACCTCACGCTGCGGCGCGGCGAGAAGTTGCTGGAAGCCGCCGACGCGCTGCCATCCGGCCCCGATCGCGTCGCGCGCGGGCTCGACCTGCTGTGGGAGAGCTACGCCAACCCGCTTTACCAGGCGACGCTCGACCTCTGGACCCACGGTCGTACCGACGACGACCTGCGCCAGCACCTGATCCCGATCGAGCGTCAGCTGGATCGCCAGACGATGGAGCTCTCGCGCCATCTCTTCCCGGCGCTGGCCGATCGTCCGGACTTCGAGCGCCTCGTCGAGCTGGCGCTGGCGACGATCCGCGGGCTCGTGGTCCTCGACACGCTCCACGCGGGCGGGACGCGCGCGGCCAAGCAATGGGCGTCGTGCCGCGGGCAGCTCGTCGCGCTGTTCGAAGACGCGGGCGCGACGGCCGCGCGCCCGTAGGATGCGCCCATGATCGCTCTCATCACCGGCGCATCGAGCGGCATCGGCGAGGCAACCGCCCGGCGCCTGGCCCAGGAGCCGGGTGCGCAGCTCGTCCTTGTCGCGCGCCGCGAAGACCGTCTCCAGGCGCTGGCCGCGCAGCTCGGCGGCGACGTGCTCGTCCTCGCTGAGGATCTGACCGATGACGGTGCCGGAGCGCGCATCGCCGATGCCGTGCGGGCGCGCCACGGCCGGCTTGACCTGCTGGTCAACAACGCCGGAGCGGGGTGGCGCGGCACGTTTGCCGACGGCGGCACCGCCAACCTGCGCCAGACAGTGGAGCTCAACCTCTTCGCGCAAGCCGCACTCACCGAGGCACTGCTGCCGCTGCTGCGCGCGAGCGCGCCGAGCGCGGTCGTCAACGTCGCGAGCACCTCCGGCCGCGTCGCTCGTGCGGGCGCCGGGGCCTACAGCGCCTCGAAGTTCGCGCTGATCGGCTGGAGCGATGCCTTGCACATGGAGGAGCGCCCGAACGGCGTCCATGTTGGGATCGTCAACCCGGGCTTCGTCGCGACCGAGGGCTTCCCGCAGGCCGAGCTCGTCGCCAAGGCTGCGACCCGCTGGATGGTGTCGACGCCGGAGAAGGTGGCGGCGGCGATCGTCGACGCCGGTCCTGGCGGCAAGGCCGAGCGCTACGTGCCACGGCCTTACGGCCTGGCCGCAGTCGCCCGGATCCTCCTGCCGAGGCTCACCCGCAAGGTGCTCGGTGGCGGCGGCGCGAAGGCGCTGGCGACCACGACGGTGGTCGACGCGCCGGACCGCGCGACCGGCGCCTGAGCCGCCGAATCGCACCGCTGCCACCGGCCTTGCCGGACTGGCACTAGCAACTCCTGCGGCGGTCATTCGAAGCTGCGATGTTCCACCCCATGATGCAGTGGGCACTGAGCAACAGCCTCCAAAAGCGCAGGATCTTGGCCTGCGCCCTCCTCCTCGCGGTGCTCGCGTGCGCGGCGCTGCCGGGCGTCTCGGACGCGAGTCGCAAGTTCCGCGGCGTAGGCTTCTCCACGATCATCCCGAGCAGCTGGCAGATCGGCAACGGAAAGAACGGCGACACCCGCCTCTACGGCGCCTCCGCACGGCGCAAGAAGTCCAACGACCTGGTCAACTCGCTGGCGATCGGTGTCAGCGTGGTTCCCGTCAGGGACTTCGAGCGGCAGCTGGGCCGCAAGCTCCCGTCCTCGCCCGAGGAGATCCTGGGGCTGCTGATGGCGCCACCGCAGAATGCGCAGAGCCCGACGGTGACGGTGCCCATCCGCTCGTCGGTCCTGGCTGGCCGTGCCGCGGCGTCAGGCGCCATCGAGTTCTCCGCTGGAGGGACGATCGTCCTGCAGAGCGAAACGGTCTCCGTGTATCGCAACCGGATCTACCTCGTCGCGTTCAACATCGACAAACGGCTGCAGTACCAGGCTCTGCCGATCCTGGCCCGCGCGCACCGGCATTGGCGCTGGCGCTAGAGCGCTGAGTCAGCCCGTCCGGGCCCGCAGCTTCTCCAGGACGTCCTCGGAGAACTGCTGGAGGAAGCGTGCTTGGTCGGGGCCAGGGGCGTGGAGCAAGAGGTCGTCGAAGCCGAGGTCGAGGTAGACGCCGATCTTCTCGACCACCTCGTCAGGGTCGTCGGAGACGATGAACCGGGTGTGGGCCTGGTCGAGATGCTCGTCGGCGACGCGCTCCATCTCAATCGGGTCTTCGATGCCCTCCTTCTGCTCCGGCGTCAGCGCCAGCGGAGCCCAGAAGTGACAGTTGTCATACGCCTTCTGCCGGTCGCGGTCATAGGAGATCTTGATCTCGATCATGTGCCGGATCCGGGCGTGGTCGCGCCCGGCGGCCTCGGCGCCCTCGCGCACCTTTTCGAGCAGGTCGAGGTAGAGCTGCGGGTCCTTGCCGCTGGTGCAGATGAAGCCATCGCCGACGCGACCGGCGAGCTTGGCCGCCAGCGGCCCCGACGCCGCCGCGAAGATCGGCACCTCCACGTCAGGGCGGTCGTAGATCGTGGCCTGTGACGTCTTGTAGTACTCGCCGTCGAAGTCGACGCGCTCCTCGCGCCAGAGCCGGCGGATGAGCTCGATCGCCTCGGCCATCCGCAGCCGCCGCTCCTTGCGTCCCGGGAACTCCGCGCCGGTCGCGGGCGTCTCGTTCATCGCCTCGCCGGTCCCGACACCGAGGAACACGCGGCCGGGGGCCAGACAGCCGAGCGTGGCGAACGCCTGGGCGATGATCGCCGGCTCGTAGCGCAGCGTCGGCGTCAGCACGCTGGTGCCGAGCACCGCGGTCGTGGTGGCGACCGAGGCCGCGCCCAGCCACGGCAGCGCCGCCGGCGAATGGCCACCACGATGGCGCCACGGCTGGAAGTGGTCGGAGGTTGCCACGATCTCCAATCCGGCGGCCTCCGCCTGTCGTGTGTACTCCAGCAGCGTCCGCGGGTCGAACTGCTCCGCCGACGCCTTGTACCCGATGCGCACACCCATGCTTCGCACCCTAGCGAGGCCTTGAAACGTCGCTGTCTCATGCCGACGGTCGACGTGACCTCGCCGCAGTTCCGACCGCCGGTCCCTGGAGATGATCGTGCGCGGGGCGGACCATCGGTCCATGCTCCCCACGCGGACCGATGCAGTTCTACTGACCGGTGTGACGGGCTTCGTCGGAACGGCCGTCATGCTCCGGATCCTGGAGCGGTCAGCACGTCCGGTCGTCGCGCTCGTGCGTGCCGTTGACACGGCGGAGGCGACCGCGCGCCTGCGCGGTGCGCTGGCCGAGGTCGCGCCGCCTGAGCGTGTCGATGCCTACATGTCGCGGTGCAGCGCTGTCCCGGCTGACCTGCTGGTCGACGGTCTCGGCCTGCACCATGCGGAGCGCGAGCGCCTTGCGCGCGCGTGTGACGAGATCATCCACTGCGCCGCCTCGGTCAGCTTCGACCTGCCGCTGGACGAGGCGCGGGCCGTCAACACCGCGGGCGCCGCGCGCGTCGCCGAGTTCGCTGCGCGGGCAGCGGTGTGCGGCGACGGCCTGCGGCGGATCGTGCATGTCTCCACCGCCTACGTCGCCGGCCAGCGCACCGGCACCTTCGGCGAGGACCAGATGACGATCGGCCTGCCGTTTCGCAACACCTATGAGCAGACCAAGCACGAGGCCGAGCAGCTGCTGCGCGGATGGTCGCCGCGGCTGCCGCTGCAGATCGTGCGTCCGAGCATCGTCGTCGGCGACCGGACCACGGGGTGGACCCGGTCGTTCAACGTCCTGTACTGGCCGCTGAAGATGTTCGCGCGCGGTCGCCTGCCGGTCATCCCGGCGCTGGCCGACGCGCCCGTCGACGTCGTCGGAGTTGACTACGTCGCCGACGCGATCCTGGGTCTCGCCGACGCGCCCACTGGCACCTACCACGCGGTCGCCGGCGGGCACGCGAGCACCGTCGCCGAGGTCATTGCGCTGGCCGCGGCGCGGTTCGGCGTCCCGGCCCCGGCGATCGTCGACCCGAGCGTGCTCGACGAGGCGCTCGGGCGGCCGATGACCGCCGCGCAGCGCACGGCGCTCGAACGCGCCCGGGTCTTCTTCCCGTACTTCGCGCTGGGCGTGCGCTTCGACGATCGCTGGGCCCGCTCCATCCTCGAGCCGGCCGGGATCTCCGCCGAGCCGTTGCAGGGGTACTTCGGCAACCTGATGGACTACGCCGAGCGCGCGGCGTGGGGCGGACACTCCCGCTGGGCCGCGACATCCTCAGATGTCACGGCGGCCGCGTGACGCTCGCGCTGGCCGGCCGAGCGCGCCTGTCAGGGAGGTGACTAGCGCGCGAGGCGGTTAGGCTTCGCGCGGTGAGCGGCATGAGGCCAGAACCTTTCTCCGTAACGGTCGAGCAGGATGACACCCAAGCGGTGGTCGTCGTGTGTGGCGAGCTTGACCTCGCGACAGCTCCGCAGCTGGAGTCGGCGCTGCTGCCCGGGCTGCGCGACGGAGGCTCGGCGGTGCTCGACCTCCGTGGGCTGGAGTTCATGGACTCCACCGGCGTCCGCGTGATCGTGGCGGCCCACCACGCTGCCCAAGACCATGGCGGGAGCCTCGCGCTCGTGCGCACCGAGCCCGACGGACCGGTCGCCCGGGTGCTCGAGATCTCGGGGCTCGACGCGGTCTTGAACCTCGTCGACGACGTCTGAGCCCGGCCGGACGCCAATACTCACCAAAGCTGCACACCCCCGCCGATAGGGTGGGGTGATG
Organism: uncultured Conexibacteraceae bacterium; assembly: GCA_963829185.1. Classification (GTDB taxonomy): domain Bacteria; phylum Actinomycetota; class Thermoleophilia; order Solirubrobacterales; family Solirubrobacteraceae; genus Baekduia. The sequence continues at coordinate 351,879 of CAWHID010000013.1, read as the reverse complement.
ACCTCCGGCAGACGTGCGGCCTTCGACGATCCCGAGATCGTGGAGCGGTTCGCCGACCTCGTCATCAAGACTGCGGCCAACCTCCAGCCCGGGCAGTTGCTCGCGATCGGTTCGGAGATCGGCAAGGAGACCGTCACCCGCGCGCTAGCTGCCGCTGGGTATCGCCACGGCGCGAAGTTCGTCGACGTCGCCTACTTCGACCTGCACATCAAGCGCGCGCGGCTGCAGCATGCGCCTGACGACACCCTCGACTTCGTGCCGCCGTGGTACGGCGAGCGGATCCTGGAACTGGGGCGGGCACGGGCCGCTCGCGTCGGGCTGACCGGCCCTGCGCATCCCGGATTGCTCAGCGACCTTGATCCTTCACGGGTTGGTCGCGACCAGCTCCCCGCGGTCCGCGAGACCGGCAAGGTGGTCAACGAGCGCACCACCAACTGGACGGCCGTCCCCTGCCCGACACGCCCGTGGGCACAGCTCGTCCACCCGGAGCTCGATCCCGAGGACGCGTGGGTCAAGCTCTGCGACGAGATCCTGCACGTCTGTCGCCTGGACACCGAGGATCCGATCGCGGCCTGGAGCGAGCGCGCCGACGCGCTCGTCAGCGCCGCCGCCCGCGTGACCGAGCGCCGCTTCGATGCGCTGCGCTTCGTCGGTCCCGGGACCGACCTCACCATCGGGCTCTTGCCGACGTCGAGATTCCTGGCCGCTCGCTTTGAGACCGTCGATGGGATCACGCACCTGCCGAACCTCCCGTCGGAGGAGATCTTCACCTCGCCGGACCCCCTGCGCGCCGAAGGCGTGGTGCGCGCCACCAAGCCGCTGGTGCTCGGCGGCTCGATCATCCGCGGGCTGGAGGTCGAGTTCCGCGAGGGTCGCGCGGTGCGCATCGACGCCGACGAGAACGCCGAGGTCCTGCGCTCCTACGCGGCGCGCGACGAGAACGCCAACCGGCTGGGGGAGACGGCGCTGGTCGACGCCGACGGCCGCATCGGCGCGCTGGACACCGTCTTTTTCGACACGTTGTTGGATGAGAACGCGGCGAGCCACATCGCGCTCGGCCACGCCTACGAGATGTGCGTGGAGGGATCCGACGTCGAGAAGGTCAACGACTCGACCATCCACGTCGACTTCATGATCGGCTCCTCCGAGGTCCGTGTGCTCGGCCTCGACGCCGCCGGCGCCGAGACGCCCGTCCTGGTCGACGGCGCCTGGCAGGTCTGAGCCGAGGCCGAGCGGGACCGAGTCGCTATCCTCGCCCCCTTCTAGGAGAGGTGCCGGAGCGGCTGAACGGGCACGACTGGAAATCGTGTGTGGGCTTTACGGTCCACCGAGGGTTCGAATCCCTCTCTCTCCGTGCCCGGCCGTCCCTCAGCCCGCGCCCGCGGGCGGCATCGCCGCCGTGGCCGCGTCGAGTGCCCCGTCTTCGGGCAGCTCGGGGATGGCGATGACGACGTGGTGGCGAGAGACCGCCAGGAAGTCGTGGTGGGTGCCGGGGCCTTCGTGGCCCACGAGCTCCACGGTGACGTCGGTGAGCGGGATGAAGTCGCGCTCGGACGCGTTGAGGACATCTGAGACCCGGCTGCGGTAGCCGTCGCGGGCCAGCGTCAGGGTTCCCGCGATCCGATGTCGCGGGGTCTCCAGGTACACGCGCTCCTGCCGGGTCTGCATCACAACCTGGAGTATCGGTGATCTTCGCGCGATTGTGGAGCGGCTGGCCGGACGTCTGACCGTCTTCGCCAGAATGCAGACGTGGATCCGCACGCCGTCCTCGGCTTGGACCCCGGCGCGTCGCCGGAGGAGGTCCAGCGCGCCTATCGCGCGCTGGCCAAGCGGTTTCACCCTGACCGAGCGGGCGACGCGGCTGGCGAGCTGATGATCTCCATCAACGCCGCCCACGATCTCCTGCTCGGTCGTCTGGAGGAGGAGCACGGGGCCGCCAACGGCGCCACCGCGGCCGCGCCCGAGCCGCCGGTCGAGATCGCCGGTGCCTGGCTGCCGCCTGCCGTGCGACGCGTGCTCGCCCGTGAGCTGCTCGCGGCGCTGGAGCCCGGCGAGCAAGTCGACGAGGTCGTCCTGACCGCCACGAGCGACAGTCACGACGTCCAGCTCGCCGTGACCGACCGCCGGCTGCTGTGGCTGCGCGACGACGCGATCATGGGCCGCGTGCGCTACCTGCGCCACCGGGATGTCGCGGGCGTCGAGGCGCGCTCCGCTGGTCGTTTGCGCCGCCACGGCCAGCTCCGCGTGCAGCCTGCTGCCGGAGGACGCCCGCTGCGCTTCTTCGAGCTGCGCCCCGAGATCTTGGCGCGCTTGAGCGCCAGCATCGCCATGCGTACCGATGGGTGATCCGGGTACGTCGAGGCTATGAACGATGGAACGACAGATGATCTCAAGGGCCGTGCCAAGGAAGCAGCGGGCGACCTCACCAACGACGACAGCCTCAAGAACGAAGGCAAGGTCGACCGGGCCTCGGGCAGCGTGAAGGACAAGGTCGGCGACGCCGCCGACAAGGTCAAGGACGCGCTGCGCAAGGATTGAACCGGGCAAACCGGATCGGGCCCGAACAAATACGCGCAAGAGCCGGCAAACATGCCGTGGGGCCGCTCGTCTAGGCTGCGGCCTCTGTTTGCCGTCGATTCAGGAGCATCCGCATGAACAAGACCGAGCTCGTCGAGGCCATCGCCAAGGACAGCGGTCTCACGAACGCCGACGCGCGCAAGGCCGTCGAGTCGTTCATCACCACCGTTGAGAAGTCCCTTAAGAAGGGCGACGAGATCGCCCTGACCGGCTTCGGCAAGTTCTCCGTCGTCAAGCGCGGCGCTCGTACCGGTCGCAACCCGCAGACGGGTGAGGCCGTGAAGATCAAGGCGAGCAAGGCGCCGAAGTTCACGGCGGGGGCCGGCCTCAAGACGGCCGTCAACGGGCCCAAGAAGAAGTAGCACCCGGAGTACCGGCTTGACCCGAGGGCCCTGCGAAAGCGGGGCCCTCGGTCTGTCCGCTCCGGTCCCTGTCAGTCCAGGATGCCGAGGCGCTGGGCGCGCACGACAGCATCGGCGCGGTTACGGGCGCCGAGCTTGCGGAACATGGAGCTCGCGTGCTCCTTGACCGTGTTGGGCGACAGCCGCAGCTCGGCGGCGATCTCGGCGTTGGTCAGGCCCGCGGCGACCAGCTGGAGAACCTCGAGCTCACGGCCCGTGAGCCGCTGATGGGCGGGCCGGGCGGGCGCCGCGGCTGATCCTCCTGGGGTCGGGCTCGGCGGCGCGTCGAAGACGTCCTCGCCGGCGCCGATGCGGCGGATTGCCTCGACGATCTCCGCGGCGCTGCGGTCCTTGGTGACGAAGCCCGCGGCGCCGGCGGCGCGTGCGGCGGTCGCCGAGATCCGCCCGGCGCCCGAGATCAGCAGGACGCGCGTCGACGGATGCGCGGCGCGGACGCGACGGGCGATGTCGGTGCCTGACTCGTCGCCGACGAACAGGTCGACGAGCGCGACGTTCGGCTGGTAGCGCCGGGCGCGGTCCTCGGCCTCGTCGCCGGTCGTCGCCGGCACGCAGCGCTCGACCCAGTCCTGCTGGACGAGGACGAGGCGCATGCCCCAGTGGACGATGTCGTGGTCGTCGACGACCAGCACGCTGAGGCGGCGCGACGCGATCGAGGTGCTCATGAGGGGCTCGGGAGTGGGAGGACGAGGCGGACGTGCCAGCGATCGGGTGGCGTGAGCCCGAAGTCGACGGCAGCGCCGAACTCCAGCGCCTCGAAGGCCGCCAGGCGCAGGCCGACGCCGGCGCCCGCCGGCGCCCCGGCGCCGACCCCATCGTTGACGATCGCGATCGCAACGGTGCCGGCGTCGTGCTCGACGCGGACGTCGATCCACGTCGGCTGGGCGTGCTTGCGCGCGTTGCGCACCGCCTCGGCGACGACGTTCTGGGCCAGCGACTCCATCGCGGTGGGCAGCACGGTCTCGGGCTCCCAGAAGACCTTCACCTCGACATCGGCATGCTCGGCCTCGAGCTGGGCGAGCTCGTCGCGCAGCGTGGTCTCCACCGGATGGTCGCGACCCGGCCGCGCCGGCGGGCGCTGAATCGCCAGCCGCAGCTCCTCGGTCGCGGCCTGCAGCTCCTCGGCGCAGCGCGCGCGCTGAGGAGCGGTCAGGTCGCCGGGGGCGCCGAGCGCGAGCGTCACGCCGAAGAGGCGCTGGATCACGCGCTCGTGCACATCGCGGGCGAGGTCGAGGCGATCGCCGAGATGGCGCGCGCGCTCCTGTTGGCGCGTGGCCGCGCGCGCGGAAGCCGCCAGCGCACAGACCTTGCCGATCGTCCACAGCCCCTGGCGCTCGGCGGCGCTGAGCGCGCCGCCCTCGCCGCGCTCGGCGAGCACGACGCCGTAGTGGCGCCCACCAGCCGACATCGGGATGCAGGTGACGTCGGAGAGCGCGAGTCGTGCCACGTCGTTGGCCGGCAGCACGCTTACGACGTCGGCGGTCACCTCAAGCACCTCGTCGCGCTCCAGCGCGCGCATCGCGAACGGGATCGCCTGGACGGGGCCGTCGGCCAGCAGTTCGAGGTCGATGCCGTGGCTGCCCGCGGCCCACACGCGCCGGCGCATGTCATCTGACATATAGACCGCGGCGCGGCGCATCGAGCCCAGGCGGCAGACGGTCTCGGCGAGGCGGTCATAGAACGACGAGCCCGGCGTCATCATCTCCCGGTCGCCGAGCATCGAGACGAGCAGGTGCAGCGCCGGAAGCGTCGCGGAGCCCGCGGCCGCGGCCGCGGCGACGGTGGCGGTCCGGCTGCCGGGCGACGTGTCGTCGGTCATCAGAGAAGGGTCAACGGGCCGGGCGCCAGGGGAAGCGCCCGACCCGCTGGGAGAAGGACCAGCTCGCGTCCGCTCGGTCTCTAGCTCTGCGTCAGCGGTCGTCAGCTCCCTGTCCCGAGGGAGTGAGACGACTGGTCGGCCAACAGCATGCCCCATGAGAACGTCAACGTACAGTCCAAACACAGCCGTGACCACCCAAATTGGTGGTCACGGCCGACCTTCGCGTGTTCAGGTGCTCTCGGTCACCGGCTGCCCGGCGGTGCCGGACGCCGGCGGGGTGGCCGGCGTCGTCGATGGCGCCTGCCCTTCGACGTTGAGCCGGGGAACGATCCGATCCAGCCACGACGGCAGCCACCAGTTCGCCTTGCCGACGGTGAGCATGAGACCGGGGACCAAGATCGATCGCACGATTAGCGCGTCGAGGAAGACGGCGCCGGCTAGGCCGACACCGAACAGCTTGATCACGCGTTCGCCACCGAGGATGAAGGCGCCGAAGACCAGCACCATGATCGCGGCGGCCGCGGTGATCGTCCGGCCCGTCGCGGCGAGACCGTGCTTGATCGCCTCGCGGTTGTCACCGCGCTTGTGCCACTCCTCGTAGATGCGGCTGACGAGGAAGACCTCGTAGTCCATCGACAACCCGAAGAGGATCGCGAAGACCATCACGGGCAGGAACGCCTCGATCGGACCGGTGCGGTCAACGCCAATGAGCTCGGCGCCCCAGCCGAGCTGGAAGACGGCGACCACAAGGCCGAACGCGGCGACGACCGACAACAGGTTCATGAACGCCGCCATCGCCGGGATCACCAAGCTGCGGAAGACGGCCATGAGCAGCAAGAACGACAACAAGACGACGATGCCGATGAACAGCGGGAGCTTGTCGCCCAGCACCTTGGAGAAGTCGATGCCGATCGCGTTGGAGCCGCCGACCAGCGCATTGACCTGTCCTTGCTCAGCGGGCCCGACCACGTTGTTGCGCAAATGCTTGACCAGGTCGGTGGTCGCTTCGTCCTGTGGTGAGTGCTGCGGGTAGACCTGGGCCAACGCGATGTTGTCGCCCACAATCACCGGCTTGCTCGCCGCGACGACGCCGTCGGTGTTGCGCACGGCGTCGACCACCCGCGTGAAGGCCGCCTTGGCGGTGTCGTCTTCGATCTCGGCGACGAGCTGCAGCGGCCCGTTGAAGCCTGGCCCGAAGCCCTTCGCCAGCAGGTCATAGGCCTTGAACGTCGTCGAGTCCACAGGGTCGTTGCCGGCGTCCGACGTGCCGAGGCGCATCGAGAGCGCGGGCCCGGCGAGCAGCAGCATCAGGACCGTCGCCGAGAGGGCAAGAACGACCGGCCGCTTCTGCAGGACGTCGGCCCATCGCGCCCACGCGGGCGACTCGTCGCTGATCGTCAGCTCGCCGGCCGCGAGCTGACGACGCTGCTTGCCGGTCAGCACGCGCTTGCCGAAGAGCGCCAGGAGTGCGGGCAGCAGCGTCAGCGCGGCGACGACGGTGAAGGCCACCACGATCGATGCCGCCGTCGCCACGCCGTAGAGGAACGACACACCCAGGGCGAACATGCCCAGCAGCGCGATGCAGACCGTGATGCCGGCAAACAGGACCGCGCGGCCCGACGTGTCGAGCGCGTTGACCGCCGCATCCTCGGGGGTGGCGCCGCGCATGATTTCCTGCCGGTACCGGGTGACGATGAAGAGTGCGTAGTCGACGCCGACGCCCAGGCCGATCAGCGCCGACAGCTGCGAGCTGAAGGACGCCATCGTCAGCGCGTGCGACAGCAGCCCGATGACCGCGATGCCGACGCCGAGCGCGAACGCGGCGGTCAGCAGCGGCAAGATCGCCGCCAGGAACGATCCGAAGACCACCAACAAGACGGCGAGCGCCGCGAGGAAGCCGATGGCGGTGCCGCCCATGCCGCTCTCCTGCTGGCGTTCCTGCTCGATCGCCTGACCGCCGATCTCGACCTGGAGCCCATCCTTGTTGAAGCTCTGGACCTTCTCGACGATGTCCTTGACGGCCGGGATCGGCACGCCGGCGACGTCGTCGTCGAGCGTCACCGTCGCGAACGCGATGCGGCCGTCCTTGGAGACCTGGGCCTCGTTGCCGGCGTCAAAGGGCGATGCGACCGACGCGACGTGCGGCATCTTGCCGACGGCGTCCAGCACCGTCTCCACGCGCGTCTTGGCCTGCGTGTCGGTGATCTTGCCGTCCTTGACAGCGACGACGAGTTGCTCCTGGTCGCCCGAGGCCTTGGGGGCGGACTTCTGCAGCAGGTTGAGGGCATCGAAGCTGTCGGTGCCGCTGAGCTTGAACTCGTCCTTGTAGCCAGAGCCGGCGGCCCCGTGGATGGCGGAGAGGCCGACGAGGGCGATGATCCAGCCAACGAGGACGATCCAGCGGTGCCGAAAGCACCAACGGGCAAGTTTGCGCATGGGGGAAAGAGGCTCCGGTGAGGTTGGGGAGGGGAGCACGATGCTCACGGCGAGCATCGTGTCCGGAACCTTAGACCGACTTGGCCTCAGGAGTTCATCTCGTGCCAGCGCGGGTGAGGCCGCGCAGTCGCTCGAGCACCTGCTCGCGCAGTTCGCCGGTGGGCGGCGCGAGGCCCAGCAGATCGCAGAACCACAGGCCGTCGGCGGCCAGCCGGACGATCGTTGCGTCGATGGGATCGATGCCGTCGTCGGTGATGCGCTCCTGCCAGCCCTCGTAGCGGGCGCGGACGGCCTCGAGGCGCTCGGGGTGCAGTGCCAGGACCGCGAGGATGCCGCTGTCGACCTCGCGCGTGCGCGGGTCGATGCCGTCGTGGGCGCTGACGTCGGCGTACGCGCGTGTCCAGCCGCCGGGCGCGCCGTCGGCGGCGGCGTCGATGTCGGCCTGAAACGACGCCTCCCAGCGGTCGATGACCGCATCCAGGAGCTGGCCCTTGGAGGAGAAGTGGTAGAGCAAGCCACCCTTGGAGACACCCGCCTCGTGGGCGACGGCGTCGAGCGTGAGCTTCGACGGGTCGCGCAAGAGGAGGCGCGCGGCCGCATCCAGGAGCTTGTCGCGGGTGTCGCCCGCGGTGCGGCGGGGCACGTTAGTGCGTCCCGCCCGCAGCACTGAGGCCGACAACGCCAAGGACGATGATCGTGAGGCTGGCGAGCTTCATGGCGTTCATGGTCTCACCGAAGGCCAAGACGCCGGCGACGGCGACCAGCGCGGTGCCGACGCCCGACCAGATCGCGTAGGTCAGCGAGATGGGGATGTCCTTCAGCGCGAGCGCGAGCAGCCAGAACGAGATCCCGTAGCCGACCACGACGATCACCGACGGCATGGGGCGGGAGAAGCCGTCGGAGACGCGGAGGGCAAGGGTGGCGCCGACCTCGGCGAGGATGGCAAGGGAGAGGAGGAGGAAGGCGGGCATGGAGGTAACTATACCGTCTGGACGGTATAGCTACCACGGCGTGGCACGCCGGGTAAAGACATGTTCCCGTTTGCAAAGCACGCCTCACTGCCCTAGCGTCCGGATTCATGTTCCGGGTCGGAGTCGCAGTCCTCGCCGCCGTGGCGCTCCTTGGCGTTGCCGCGCTTGCCATCGGGCAAGAGATCGTGCCGATCAAGGTGTCGGCGGTCGTCAAAGTCACACCGAACAAGGCTGGGACGCCGAGCCATCCACAGGGCATCCACGTCGACGTGCGGGCGAAGATCGACATCCCGCACGACTACGACCCACCGCTGGTGCAGTCCGTGACGATCTGGACCTCCAAGGCCGGCAACTACAACGGTGCCAAGTTCCCAACCTGCAGCTTCCGGGCAATGCAGCGCAGCGGGCTGAGGACGTGCCCCGCGCGCTCGATCATGGGCCATGCCAGGGCCGTCGCCGACGCCGATGGCGTCAAGAGCTACCCGAGGATCACGATCGTCAACGGTGGCGCCCGGCATGTCTACTTCTACGTCGTGCTGTCCACCCCGGCGCGCGTCCAGCGGCCGATCGACGCGACGATCACCAAGCTCACCTCGGGACGTTGGCAGTATCGGCTCGACTTCAAGATCCCGCGCGACCTGCAGATCGTCGCCGGCATCCCGCTGCGAGCCGAGGGGTTCCACGCGACCTTCGGCCGCGAGGATTGGCTTGCGACCACCTACTGCCCGCCGGATCGCAAGTGGCGCTGGCACGCCGAGGGGCGCTACAGCTCCGGGCAGGTCGTGCCCGCCAACGGCACGATCGCGTGTCGTAGCTAGGTCGCGCCGGTGCTCAGCGCTGTCCACGCTTGGATCGGTCGCCATCGCATCGCGGTCCTCGTCGCTTGGGCGGTGCTCATCGCGGCGGCGGTCCCGGCAGCGCTAGGGCAGTCTGACCGCCTGACGGGCGGCGGCTTCCAGGTGCCCGGAGCAGCGTCGGAGCGCGTTGAGGCAGAAGTGCTGTCCGACGTTCCGATCGACTACCGGCCGACCGAGCTCGCCGCCGTGCTTGTCGCGCCTAAGGGCACGCCGCTGAGCGACTATCGCGCGGCGATAGCGGCGCTGGGCAAGGCGGCGCGCGAGACGCCGCGGGTCGATCTCGTGCCGCAGCTCGCCGAAACCGGGCTGTACATCGCCCGCACGCGACCCGGCCGGCCGGTCGTCGTCCCACTCAAGCTCAACGCCGGCGTGTTCGATGCACCGGACGTCGCCAAGGTGATGCGCAAGAAGCTCGCGCTCAACGATGGCCGCCAGTACGGGGCGGTGAAGCTCCATCTCGTCGGCGCCGGTGCGCTCTGGGCGGGGATGGTCGACCTGACCAAGGAGGACCTCAAGGGCGCCGAGCGCGTTGGCTTCCCGATCGTGGCGCTGATCCTGCTGGCGATGTTCGGGTCCCTGGCCGCGGCCGTGCTGCCGCTGGCGATCGGTGGCATCTCGGTGTTGCTGACGATGGCGCTGATCGCGCTGCTCGCGCGCCATGTGACGATGAGCTTCTACGTCCCCAACATGGCGTCGATGATCGGGATCGGCGTCGCGGTCGACTACTCGCTCTTCGTCGTCGTGCGCTTCCGCGAGGAGCTGCGTAACGGCGCGACGCAGGCCGCTGCGCGCGCGACCGCGATGGCGACCTCCGGCGTGGCCGTCCTCTTCAGTGGTGCGGGCGTGGTCATCGCGCTGGCCGGGCTGATGCTGGTCCCGACGCCGGCGATCCGCTCGATGGCCTTTGGGGCCATCGTGGTGGTGTTGGTCGCGATGCTGGCCTGCGCGCTGCTGCTGCCGGCGCTGCTGGCGGTGCTCGGCCCGCGGATCGGGCCGGCGAAGGGCGACTCGGGGCTGTTTCGGCGCTGGAGCGAGCGGGTCACCGCGCGGCCCGCCCTCTCGCTCGTCGCGGTGGTCATCGTGTTGCTGGTGCTGGCCGCGCCGGTGTTGGGGCTGCGCACGGGTGATGGCGCGCTGCGCCAGTTCCCGAAGGACAACGAGACGCGCCAGGGCTTCGACGCCCTCGCCTCTGTCCGTGGGCAAGGCGACGGCTCGCCGCTGAAGATCTTGGTCCGTCCGAACGCGCTGAACCGCTCGGTCAAGCTCCTGCGCGCCGACCCTGAGGTGGTCAAGACCGGCGTCCGCACGCTCACCGACGACAAGCAGTGGATCTTCATCGTTGTCCAGACGAGCCACAACCCCGACTCCGCACAGGTCAAGACGCTGATCAAGCGGTTGCGCGCTGAGCTGCCGGCGGGCAGTCTGATCGGCGGCAACAGCGCCGCACAGGTGGATTTCAACCACGCGATCACCGGATCGCTGTGGAAGATCGCGCTCTGGACGCTGGTGGCGACGTTCATATTGCTGTTGCTCATGCTGCGTGCTGTCCCGTTGGCGTTGCAGGCCGTTGCGGCCAACGTGCTCAGCGTCGGCGCGAGCTTCGGGATCCTCACGGCGGCGCAGACATGGGGTCAGCCCGACGGCTACATCGACTCGGTGACCATCCCCATCATCTTGGCGGTCGTCTTCGGGTTGTCGATGGACTACGAGGTGTTCTTGCTGAGTCGGATCCGCGAGCACCGCGACGCGGGGAGCGACACGCGCACCGCGGTGATCGAAGGGATCGCGACCAGTGGCCGGACGATCAGCGCTGCCGCCTTGATCATGGTCGCGGTCTTCGCCTCCTTTGCGCTGACCGGCGTGCCCGTGATCACCGAGCTCGGCTTCGGCGCTGCGGTGGCGATTGCGATCGACGCGACGCTCGTGCGGTTGATCCTCGTGCCGGCGGCGATGGTGCTGCTGGGCGAGCGGTGCTGGTGGAGCCCGACGTTCGGTGGCTCGCGGCGGGCGCGGGAGGCGCAGGCGGTGGGGCGGGGCTGATGCTCGGTGCCGCGGCGGCCGGTTAGCACTACGGGGGTTAACCCCCGTAAGAGCCGCCCGCGCGCCATAGGGACACGGGCGCCCGCGCGCGGGAGGCTGGTGGTATGAGCACCGTTGCGCCTGCGTCTGAGTCGCCTGCACACGTCGGCCCGACCGCCGATGACGTCCAACCGACCGCGAACGAGACGCTGGACCGGTTCCTCACCGGGACGGTCACGGTCCTGCCGTTCCTCGCGCTGGGCGTCGTCTGCTGGCAGCTGTGGAACAGCCTGCTGCACTGGTCAGACATCGCGGTCTTCGGCATCACCTATGCCTTGTGTGCCGTCGGGATCACCGTGGGCTTTCACCGCCACTTCACCCATCGCAGCTTCAAGGCCAAGCCGTGGGTGCGGGGGATGCTGGCGATCTTCGGCTCGGCCGCGATCGAGGGTCCGATCATCTCCTGGGTCGCCGACCATCGCAAGCACCATGCCTTCTCCGACAAGGAAGGCGATCCGCACAGCCCGCATGGCCATGAGGGTCCGTTGCGCGGCTTGCTGCATGCCCACGTCGGCTGGTTGTTCATCCACACCCAGCGGGCTAACCGCGAGCGCTACGCGCCGGATCTGATGAAGGACCCGTTCATCGCCTATGTCGACCGGACGTTCCTGCTCTGGGTCCTTGCCGGTCTCGCGTTCCCGTTTGGGCTCGGCTGGCTGATCGGCGGCTCAATCGACACCGCGCTCACCGGCCTGTTGTGGGGTGGGGCGGTGCGCATGCTCGTCTTGCACCACGTGACGTACTCCATCAACTCGCTCTGTCACTTCTTCGGGCGCACGCGCTTCGATGTCGACGACCATTCGCGCAACCTCGCGTGGCTGTCACTCTTCTCGCTAGGCGAGTCCTGGCATCACAACCACCATGCCTTCCCGACCTCGGCCCACCATGGCTTGCGCTGGTATGAGCTCGACGTGTCGTCGCTGATCATCCGTGGCCTGCGCCGCGCAGGTCTGGTCTGGGATGTCGTGGAGATCTCGCCGGAACGTCAAGCCAAGAAGCTCGTCGCGTAGCGCTGGGCGCTAACGGTGCGGAAGCAGCCGCACCGTGGTGTCCATGACTCGTCTTTGCGGCGTATTTGCCGTTGGCTGGCAGTGCCATGTGGCAGGGGAATGGTCGTTGACTTCGTCAAAGGGTTGGCGTATCACTGACTGCGTGGGTCCCAGCTAAGTGGCAGACGCATCATTGAGGGCTTCGAGGCGTCGTTGGCACGATAGGTGTTTCGGGGCCGCACGACATCCCGGCGTGTGCCGGGCTCGCAAGGAGCTTTCATATGTTGAAGAAGAGCGGGTTGCTCTTGGGTGCTGTGCTGGTGCTGGGTGCGTGTGCGATGCCGTCTATGGCACCGGCGGCTAGCTGGTCGCCCATCGGCACTGTCGGGGTGCTTGACTCAGCCAACCTGACGTTTTCCATCCCGCTGGCTGGCATCTCGTGGTCCTGTCCGGCCACGCGGTTCACCACGGCCATCCACAGCGGTGCAGTGATGACTCTCACCGGAGCTACCTTTACCAACTGCCGCGGTCAGTCGGGTGGGATCAATGGTTGCACTGTGACTCCTGTGGGCACTGGTTTCCCGTGGAGGGCTACTGCCGTGACGACTAACGACATCCGGATCCACAGTGTGGATGTCGATGTGCGGTTCGAGACTGCTCCGCCGGCGGGCAGCGTCGCATGTGTCGATAATGGTGGAAGCATTCGTGTGACTGGGACGCTTGGAACCGGAGCTGCAGGGACGACGATCTGGGATCCGCCTCCGGTGAGATTTCTGACTTTCGTCTCCACGCCTGGTCTGGCGGCGCACTTTCCCCCACCGATCGGCATCACCGATCCGGCGACGGTGACGGGCGTGGTCGCAGCAACTGGAATCGTAAATATCTCTGATTGAGAAGTATCTTAAATTATATGGTGTTATAGGCCGACTGGGCCGCCTCGCCGCCCAGTCGGCCGCGCCGTGGCGATCGCCACCTGTGCCGCGCGTCGTATGATAGGAATGAGTCTTATCTTATGCGATGGCTGCTGCTGCTCACCCCGCTCGTCCTCCTCGCCGGCTGTGGCTTCGACGGCTCTTCGTCGGGCAAGGCCGGGGTCATCGACGTGGTCGTCACGACCACCCAGCTCGGCGATGTGGTGCGCGCCATCGGGGGCGACGCGGTCGACGTCCACCAGATCCTGAAGCCCAACACCGATCCGCACGACTACGAGCCGCGGCCCAAGGACATCCAGGAGACCGCGGGCGCCGAGCTGGTCGTCACCAGCGGCGACAACCTCGACAGGTGGATGGGGGAGGTTCTCGACAACGCCGGCGGGCACCCCGCCGTCCTTGACGCTGGGGCCGGGCGGCCGGTGGCGCTCGCAGGTGAGGAGGCAGGCGCCGAGGGCTCGCGCTTTGACCCGCACTGGTGGCATGACCCGCGCAACGTCGAGTACGCCACGATCCGCATCCGCGACGCGCTCGCCAAGGCCGATCCGGCCGCGACCGCGACCATCGATGCCGGCGCCGAGGCCTACCGCGCCAAGGTCCGCGCCCTCGATGCCCGGATTGCCAAGTGCATGGCCGCTGTGCCCGCCGCCCAGCGCAAGCTCGTGACCGACCACGACGCCTTCAACTACTTCGCGCGCCGCTACGACATCGACGTCGTCGGCGCCGTGATCCCGTCGCAGACCACGCAGGCCCAGCCATCGGCAGGCGATCTCGCCAAGCTCACCACGGTCATCCGCCGCGAGGGAGTCCAGGCGATCTTTCCCGAGAGCTCGATCAATCCCAGGCTGGCCAAGGCGATCGCCCGCGAGACCGGCGCCTCGGCTGACCACGCGCTCTACGGCGATACGCTCGGCCCGGCGGACTCGAGCGGTGCGACGTACCTCGCGATGGAGACCGCCAACGCCGATGCGATGGTTCGGGGCTTCACCGGCGGCGCGCGGGGCTGCTCGGTGGCAACGCGCTGAGGGGCGTCCCGGGTGCCCGCCCTGCAAGCCGTCTAGCAGGCGCTTGCGTACTTGTATACTAGTACGCGAGATGCGGTCTGCCTTCCGTGAGCGCTCGGTTGGAACGTCTGCGCGCGAGCAGGCGTACGCCGTGCTGCGTAAGGCAATCGTCGGCGCGGAACTGGAGCCCGGCCGGCGGCTGTCGGAGAACCAGCTCGCCGAGCTGATCGGCGTCAGCCGCACGCCGGTGCGCGACGCGCTGGCGCGCCTGCGCGACGAGCGGCTGGTCGCGATCGTCCCGCAGCTCGGCACGTTCGTCACCTACATCGACGAGCAGGCCATCGCCGACGCCCACTTCGTCCGCGAGGCACTGGAGGTCGGCGCGATCCGGATCGCGGCGCGCGACGCCCGGCCCGAGCAAATCGCCGAACTGCATCAGAACCTCGCGGCCCAGGAGCGCGCGGTCGCCGACGACGATGCCGCGGCCTTCGCCCGCCTCGACGACAGCCTGCACCAGCTGCTCTGCGACCTGTCGGGGCGTGCGGTCGCGTGGCGGTTGAGTGAGCGCACGCGCGGGCAGCTCGACCGTGTGCGTCTGCTCAGCCTGCCCGAGGCCGGCTATCGCGGTCAGATGCTCGCCGAGCACCGTGCCGTCGTCAGCGCGGTCACCGACCACGACGTCGTCGCCGCCGAGCGCGAGCTACGCCACCACCTGCGGATGGTCCTGTCCAGCCTGCCCGCCATCCGCGAGACTCACCCCGAGTACTTCCAGGAGGACTAGATGCTCCACCCCGACATCGATCCGATCGAGACCGCCGAGTGGGTCGACGCGCTGGAGGCCGTCATCCGCAACGACGGCCCCGACCGCGCGCGGCAGCTGCTCGAGGAGGTCTTCGCCGATGCGCGCCTGCGTGGCCTGCACCCGGCCGGGGACCTGAGCACGCCTTACGTCAACACGATCCCGGCCGAGGTCGAGGTGCCTGTTCCGGGCGATCCCGAGCTCGAGCACCGAGTACGGTCGCTCGTGCGCTGGAACGCGATTGCGACCGTGCTCGGCGCCAACAAGGAGTCCTCGGAGCTCGGCGGTCACATCGCGAGCTTTCAGTCGGCGGCGACGCTGTACGAGGTCGGCTTCAACCACTTCTGGCACGCACCGTCTGAGGACCATGGCGGCGACCTGGTGTTCATCCAGGGCCACTCGTCACCCGGCATCTACGCGCGCGCGTTCCTGGAAGGTCGGATCTCCGAGGAGCAGATGAAGCGCTTCCGGACCGAGACCGGGGTGGGTGGGGATGGCATTCCTGGCCTCTCGTCCTACCCGCATCCCTGGCTGATGCCGGACTTCTGGCAGTTCCCCACCGTCTCGATGGGGCTCGGGCCGCTGATGGCGATCTACCAGGCGCGGTTCATGAAGTACTTGACCGGTCGCGGCATGAGCGACACGACCGGGCGCAAGGTCTGGGCCTTCATGGGCGACGGCGAGATGGACGAGCCGGAGTCGATGGGCGCGATCTCGCTGGCCGGTCGCGAGCACCTCGACAACCTCGTGTTCGTCATCAACTGCAACCTGCAGCGCCTCGACGGACCGGTCCGCGGCAACGGCAAGATCATCCAGGAGCTGGAGACCAACTTCCGCGGTGCGGGCTGGAATGTCATCAAGACGATCTGGGGCCGCCGCTGGGATCCGCTGCTGGCTGCCGACACCGAGGGCCGCCTGGTCAAGCGGATGGAGGACGCCGTCGACGGCGAATACCAGGTGTTCAAGTCGCGCGACGGCGCCTACGTCCGCGAGCACTTCTTCGGCGCCGACCCCGAGCTGGCGCGGATGGTCGAGGACTGGAGCGACGCCGAGATCTTCTCGCTCAACCGCGGCGGCCACGACCCGCAGAAGGTCTACAACGCCTACGCCCAGGCGGTCGCACACACCGGCCAGCCGACCGTGATCCTCGCCAAGACGATCAAGGGCTACGGGATGGGCGAGTCCGGTGAGGGCCAGAACATCACCCATCAGGCCAAGAAGATGAACGAGAAGGCGCTGTTTGCCTTCCGCGACCGCTTCGGCCTCGACCTCACCGACGACGAGGTCCGCGACGTCAGCTTCCACAAGCCGCCAGACGACGCGCCCGAGATGCAGTACCTGCGTGAGCGTCGTGCACAGCTGGGCGGCTCGCTGCCGCAGCGGCGCACCGAGGCGCCGCCGCTGCCGGTCCCGGAGCTCAGCGCCTTCAAGGCCCAGCTCGACGGCACCGGTGATCGTGAGATCTCCACCACCATGGCGTTCGTGCGGATCTTGTCCACCTTGGTCCGCGACAAGCAGCTCGGCCCGCACGTCGTGCCGATCGTCCCCGACGAGTCGCGCACCTTCGGCATGGAGGGGATGTTCCGCCAGCTGGGCATCTTCAGCCAGGTCGGCCAGCTCTACACGCCCCAGGACGCCGACCAGCTGATGTCCTACCGCGAGGACAAGTCCGGGCAGATCCTGCAGGAGGGGATCAACGAGCCGGGCGCGTTCTCCTCGTGGATCGCCGCGGCGACGTCGTATGCCAACCACGGCGTCTCGATGCTGCCGTTCTACATCTACTACTCGATGTTCGGCTTCCAGCGCGTCGGTGACCTCGCGTGGGCCGCGGGCGACTCACGCGCGCGCGGGTTCCTGCTCGGTGGCACGGCAGGACGCACCACGCTCAACGGCGAGGGCCTGCAGCACGAGGACGGCCACAGCCACATCCAGGCTGGGCTCATTCCCAATTGCATTGCCTACGATCCGGCCTATGCCTACGAGCTGGCCGTCATCGTCCATGACGGGATGCGGCGGATGCTCACCGAGCATGAGGACGTCTTCTACTACCTGACGGTCATGAACGAGAACTACGCGATGCCTGCGATGCCCGAAGGGGCGGAGGCGGGGATCCTGCGCGGGATGCACGCTGTCGCTCAGACCGACGGTGCACAGATCCAGCTGCTCGGGTCCGGGACGATCCTGCGTGAGGTGCTGGCCGGTGCCGAGTTGCTGCGCGAGGACTTCGGCGTCGAGTCCGACGTCTGGTCGGTCACGTCCTACACCGAGTTGCGCCGTGACGGGATGGAGGCCGAGCGCCACAACCGGCTCCATCCGACCGCTGAGCCGCGACGCTCGTTCGTGGAGGAGTCGCTCGGCGAGCGGACCGGTCCCGTCGTCGCCGCCACCGACTACATCCGCGCGCTGCCGGACTCCATCCGGCCGTGGGTGGACGCTCCCTTCACCGTGCTCGGAACCGACGGCTTCGGCCGCAGCGACTACCGCAAGGCCTTGCGCCGGTTCTTCGAGGTCGACCGCCATCACGTCGCCGTCGCCGCGCTGCATGCGCTCGGCCGCGACGAGGACGCCAAGGCCGCAATCGACAAGTACGGCATCGACCCCGAGACGGAGGCCCCATGGCGGATCTGAAGCAGGTGACAGTCCCCGACATCGGGGACTTCTCCGACGTCGCCGTTGTTGAAGTCCATGTTGCTCAGGGCGACGAGGTCGCCGAGAACGACCCGCTCGTCACGTTGGAGACCGATAAGGCGACGATGGACGTGCCGGCGCCGTTTGGCGGCGTCGTGGCAGAGGTGCTGCTGAAGGTCGGCGACGTCGCCTCGGAGGGGACGGCCGTGGTGTCGCTGAGTGCGAGCGCCGAGGCGGCCGCGACCGCGGAGGCCGGGGCGCCCAGCGCCGTGCGGACCGCCGTGGCGGCCGAAGCGTCTGCGCGCCCGGCTCCCGCCGAGAAGGAGCCGCCGGCGCCCAAGGCGCCCGCCCCGCCTTCAGACAACGGTGGCGAGCCGGTCTACGCCAGCCCGTCGGTGCGCCGACTGGCGCGCGAGCTGGGCGTGGGGCTGGAGGGTGTCGAGGGCAGCGGGCGCAAGGGGCGGATCGTCGTCGAGGACGTGCGCGCGGCGGCGGACGGCGGCGCGGCCGTCGCGACCACGAGCGCAGGTGCGTCCGGCGGTGACGGCGGTCTCGATCTGCTGCCGTGGCCCAAGGTCGACTTCGCCAAGTACGGCGAGATCGAGCGCGTGGAGCTGTCAAAGATCCGCAAGATCTCGGCGGCCAACCTGTCGCGCAACTGGGTCCGGATCCCGCACGTCACCCACAACGACGAGGCTGACGTCACCGACCTGGAGGCGTTCCGCAAGCAGCTCAACAGCGAGCAGTCAGACGTCAAGGTCACGATGGTCGCGCTCCTGCTCAAGGCGGTCGTGGCGTCGTTGCAGGCCTTCCCCGACGTCAACGCGTCGCTGGACGGCGACGCGTTGGTGCGCAAGAAGTACTACCACTTGGGCTTCGCGGCCGACACGCCCAACGGGCTCGTGGTGCCGGTCGTCAAGGACGTCGACAAGAAGGGGCTGCTCGACGTGGCCGGCGAGCTGACCGAGCTGTCGGGCAAGGCCCGCGCGGGCAAGCTTGGCCCGGCCGAGATGGCGGGCGCGACGTTCACGATCTCCTCGCTGGGCGGGATCGGCGGCACGTCGTTCACGCCGATTGTCAACGCGCCCGAGGTGGCGATCCTCGGCGTCGTGCGCTCGGCGATGAAGCCGGTGTGGGACGGCAAAGAGTTCGTGCCGCGACTGATGCTGCCGTTGTCATTGTCCTACGACCATCGGGTCATCGACGGCGCCGCGGCCGCGCGCTTCGTCGCGCACCTGTCCGGCGTCCTCGCCGACCTGCGGAGGGTCCTGCTGTGAGCACGCTTGACGTTCTTGTCCCCGACATCGGGGACTTCAACGACGTCCCCGTCGCCGAGATCCTCGTCGCGATCGGCGATGCGGTCGCCGCCGAGGATCCGCTCGTCGTCCTGGAGTCCGACAAGTCCTCGATGGAGATCCCGGCCCCGGAGGCCGGGACCGTCAAGGAGCTGAAGGTCGCCGTCGGCGACGCGGTCTCCGAAGGCAGCGCGCTGGTCGTCCTGGAGGTCGAGGCCGCGGCGCCGACCGCGACCGATGGTGGCGGCGCGCCCGCAGAAGCCGTGGAGTCACCCGCCGAGCCGACCCTCGACGCTGCTCGGGTGGAGGTGGAGCGCGGGGATGTGCATGCGGGCGTGATGGTGCTGGGCTCCGGCCCCGGCGGCTACGCCGCGGCGTTCCGCGCCGCCGACCTCGGCCTTGACGTCGTGATGGTCGAGCGCTACCCGATCCTCGGCGGCGTCTGCCTCAACGTCGGCTGCATCCCGTCCAAGGCGCTGCTGCACGTGGCGAAGGTCATCGCCGAAGCCGAGACCGCGGGCGCCCACGGCATCTCCTACAACAAGCCGGAGATCGACCTCGATGCGCTGCGCTCCTGGAAGGACGGCGTCGTCGCCAAGCTCACCGGCGGGCTGAAGCAGATGGCCAAGGGCCGCAAGGTGCAGGTCGTCACCGGCGAGGCGCGCTTCACCGGCCCCAACATGCTGGCCGTGCTCGGCGCCGACGGCGAGACGACGGTGTCGTTCGACGCCGCGGTCGTCGCCGCCGGATCGCGCTCGGTGCAGCTCGCCGGCATCCCGCACGACGACCCGCGGGTCATGGACTCCACGGGCGCGCTGGAGCTCGCTGACGTGCCCGAGCGCCTGCTCGTCGTCGGCGGCGGGATCATCGGCCTGGAGATGGCGACGGTCTACGACGCGCTGGGATCGCAGGTGACCGTGGTCGAGCTCGCCGACGGGTTGATCCCCGGCGCCGACCGCGACCTCGTCAAGCCGCTGGCCAAGCGCATCGGAGAGCGCTACGCGGCGATCCACCTGGAGACCAAGGTGGACAAGATCGAGGCCAAGGACGATGGGTTGCACGCCAGCTTCTCCGGCGAGGTCGAGGACGCCATCTTCGACCGCGTGCTGGTCGCGGTCGGCCGGATCCCCAACGGCGCGTCGCTTGGACTGGAACATGCGGGGGTGCACGTTGACGAGCGGGGCTTCATCGGCGTCGACGCCCAGCAGCGCACCAACATCGGGCACATCTATGCGATCGGCGACGTCGCCGGTGGGCCGATGCTCGCCCACAAGGCCACGGCCGAGGGCCACGTCGCGGCCGAGGTGATCGCCGGCCATGCGGCAACCTTCGAGCCGCGCGGCATCCCGTCGGTCGCCTACACCGACCCGGAGGTCGCATGGGTCGGGCTGACCGAGACCGAGGCCGCCGAGCAGTCGATCGCCTATGAGAAGTCGGTCTTCCCGTGGTCGGCCTCCGGCCGCGCGCTCGCGATCGACGGCGCCGACGGGCTGACCAAGCTCCTGCGCGATCCGCAGACCGGGCGCATCCTGGGTGCGGGCATCGTCGGTCCGCATGCCGGCGACCTGATCGCCGAGCCGGGCTTTGCGCTGGAGATGGACGCCGACGTCGCCGACCTCGGCCTCACGATCCACGCGCACCCGACGTTGAGCGAGACCATCATGTTGGCGGCGGAGATCGCCGACGGTACGATCACCGATCTCCCGAACAAGGCTGCGATCCGCGCGGCCAAGGCCAAGGCCAAGTCCTAGGACATGCGCGTCAACCGCACCTTCTGCTTCCTCGACCTCTGTGGCTTCACGGCGTTCACCGACGAGCACGGTGACCAGGAGGCGGTTGCGGTGCTCGGACACCTGCGCGCGGTCCTGCGGGCCGAAGCCGAGGACGCGGGCGTACGGGTGACCAAGTGGCTGGGCGACGGTGCGATGTTGTCGGGCATCGAGGCCTCGGCGGTGATCGGCTGCGCCGCGAGCGTCCGCGACGTCCTGCTGACTGACGGGCGGCTCGCGCTGCGCGGCGGCATCTGCGAGGGCAAGGTCATCATGTTCGAGGGCGACGACTACATCGGTGCCGCCGTGAACATCGCGGCGCGTCTGTGCTCCAAGGCCGCGCCCGGCCAGCTGCTGATCAACGGCGGCGCCGTTGCCGCGGCGCCCGCCCATCTCGCTCCGGTCGCGCTGGGCGCGATCACCGTGCCGGGCGTCTCGCAGACGATCGAGGTCTACGCGCTGGACCCGGGCGCGATCGCCGCCCGTCGCGCCGAGTAGCTCACACAGGTTCCAGCCGGATGACGACCGACTTGGACGTCGGCGTGTTGCTGACGTCGGCGGTGCTCTCCAACGGGACGAGCGGGTTGGTCTCGGGGTAATAAGCCGCCGCGCAGCCGCGCGCGGTCGGGTAGGCGACGATGCGGAAGCGCTCGGCGCGGCGCTCCTCGTCGCGCCACTCGGAGACGAGGTCGACGGTCTGGCCGTCGGCGAGGCCGAGCGCGGCGAGGTCGTCAGGGTTGACCATCACCACGCGGCGGCCCGACTTGATGCCGCGGTAGCGGTCGTTGAGACCGTAGATGGTGGTGTTGTACTGGTCGTGCGAGCGGATGGACTGCAACAGCAACCGACCAGGCGGCGTGCGCACGACCTCGAGCGTATTGGCGGTCAGCCGTGCGCGGCCGGTCGCGGTGGTGAAGCGGCGCTCGTCGCGCGGCGGGTGGGGGAGCGCGAAGCCGCCGTCGCGGTCCAGGCGCGTCTCGAAGTCCTCGAAGCCTCCGATCGTGCGGGCGATCGCCGCGCGGATCAGCCGGTAGTCGTCGGCGAAGGCAGCCCACGGGATGCGCCGCGCCGCCGCGCTGCGCAGGCGCGCGCCGAGCCGTGCGACGATCGCAACCTCGGAGAGCAGGTGCGGCGAGCCGGGTGCCAGCGTGCCAGCCGACGCGTGTACGACGCCCATCGAGTCCTCAACCGAGACGCGCTGCGGGCCGGTGGCCTGCTCGTCGCGC
The DNA here is from genome assembly GCA_963829185.1 of uncultured Conexibacteraceae bacterium. Classification (GTDB taxonomy): domain Bacteria; phylum Actinomycetota; class Thermoleophilia; order Solirubrobacterales; family Solirubrobacteraceae; genus Baekduia. The sequence goes on along the minus strand of CAWHID010000013.1, from coordinate 330,082 downwards.
TCGGTGCGCCCGAGCGTCGGGAGGATCAGCGCGCGGCGACCGGTCACCAGATGGGAGCGATTGAGCTTGGTGGAGATCTGCACCGTCAGCCGCTGGGTGCGCAGCGCCTCGGCGGTCGCGTGCGTGTCGGGCGCTGCGGCGAGGAAGTTGCCGCCCAGCGCGAAGAAGACCTGGGTCTTGCCGGCGCGCATCGCGCGGATCGCGTCGACGGTGTCGAGACCGTGCTCGGCCGGCGGGGTGAAGGAGAACTCGGCGCCGAGCGCTTGCAGGAACGCGGCCGAGGGCTTCTCGTAGATGCCCATCGTGCGGTCGCCCTGGACGTTGCTGTGGCCACGGACCGGGCAGAGGCCGGCGCCCTCGCGGCCGATGTTGCCTCCCAGCAGCAGGAAGTTGACGACCTCGCGGATCGTTGCGACCGAGTTCTTATGTTGGGTCAGTCCCATCGCCCAGCAGACGACCGTGCGCTGCGAGACCGCGGCGAGGTCGACGACCGTCTCGATCTCGGCGGCGTCCAGGCCGGTGGCCTCGGCCACGAGCGCACCGTCGAGGCCGGCGATCTCCGCCGCCCACTGCTCGAAGCCGTCGGTGAAGGACGCCAAGAACTCATGGTCGAGCGCGTCGCGCTCCAGCAGCGACTTGTTGATCGCCTTGAACAGCGCGAGGTCGCCGTTGACGCGGATCTGGAGGAAGTGATCGGCCAGCGCGGTGCCGCGGCCGACGATGCCGCGCGGCACCTGCGGGTTCTTGAAGCGCAGCAGCCCCGCTTCGGGCAGCGGGTTGACCGCCACGATCTTCGCGCCGCGGCGCTTGGCCTCCTCCAGCGCGGAGAGCATCCTGGGGTGGTTGGTCCCCGGGTTCTGCCCAACGACGAAGATCAGGTCGGCCGCGTGCAGGTCTTCGAGCGTGACGCTGCCCTTGCCGATCCCGATCGTCTCGGTCAGCGCCGAGCCCGAGGACTCGTGGCACATGTTCGAGCAGTCCGGCAGATTGTTGGTGCCGAACGCGCGGACGAGCAACTGGTACAAGAACGCTGCCTCGTTGCTCGTGCGCCCCGAGGTGTAGAAGACGGCCTCGTCCGGGGAGTCGAGCGCGTGCAGCTCCTGCGCGACCAGATCGAGCGCCTCGTCCCAGCCGATCGGCCGGTAGTGCGTGGCGCCGGCGTCGAGCAGCATCGGCTCGGTCAGGCGGCCTTGGCGGCCAAGCCAGAAGTCGGGCTGCTGGGCCAACTCGTCGATGCTGTGGCGGGCGAAGAAGTCGGGTGTGCAGCGGGCCTTGGTCGCCTCCTCGGCGACGGCCTTCGCGCCGTTCTCGCAGAACTCGGCGATGTGCGGATGGCCGGGCTCAGGCCACGCGCAGCCGGGGCAGTCGAAGCCCTGGGGCTGGTTGATGCGGCGCAGCGTCTGGGCGGTGCGCACCGGGCCCATTTGCTGCAAGGCGAGCTTGGTGGCGTAGGCGACCGCCGGCATTCCGGCGGCGGTCCGCTCGGGCGCCTCGACCTCCAGCTCCGGCTCGTCGCCGGCGGGCGCAACGTCGTGGCGGCTCATGCGATCGGGTCCAGGGTATCGCCGGTGCTAGGCGTGCGGGCGATCGCGGCGTAGGGTCGGCGGCGTGAGCGGAGGAGGGGCAGCGGAGGCGACGGGCGCCGGTGAGCTGAGCGGCGGGCGGACCGCATGGGCGCGCAACCTCGCCGCGCCGATCCGCGGCTTTCTGCATGCCGAGACAGGTGGCGCGATCGCGCTCGTGATCGCGGTGGTCGTAGCGCTGCTGTGGTCCAACTCGCCCTGGAGCGACTCCTACACCTCGTTCTGGGAGACACGCCTTGCCATCGAGTTTGGCGACCATGGCATCGCGCTGGAGCTGCGCGAGTGGGTCAACCAGGGGCTGATGACGCTCTTCTTCCTCGTCGTCGGGCTGGAGGCCAAGCGCGAGCTCGACCTTGGCGAGCTGCGTGAGCGTCAGCGGCTGGCGATCCCGGTCATGGCCGGGCTGGGCGGCATGGCGGGAGCGGCTGCTGTCTACCTGGCGATCAACCTGGGCGGCGACGGCGCCGTCGGCTGGGGCGCGGCGATCTCGACCGACACGGCGCTGGCCCTCGGCGCGCTGGCGCTCGTCACCCGCGGGCGCGCGATCCGGCTGCGCGTCTTCCTGCTGACGGTTGTCGTCATCGACGATCTGGTGGCGCTGGCGGTGATCGCCATCGTCTACACCGACCAGATCGACGTTGTGGCGCTCGCGGTCGCCCTCGGCTTCTTCGCGGCGCTCTTCGGCCTGCGCTGGGCCGGAACGTGGCGCACGCCGTCCGCCGCGATCGTCGGCGTCGGGATGTGGGTGGCGCTCCTGGAGTCTGGGATCGATCCCGTGATCTCCGGCCTGGTCGTCGGCCTGGTCACCAGCGCCTACCCGCCGTCGCGCGACGACCTCGAGCGCAGCACCGAGTTGACGCGCTCCTTCCGCGAGCAGCCGACGCCTGAGCTCGCCTACTCGGCGCGCGCGAGCCTGACGTCGGCGATCTCGCTCAACGAGCGCTTGCAGTACCGCCTGCTGCCGTGGACGAGCAAGGTCGTCGTCCCGCTCTTCGCACTGGCCAACGCGGGCATCCACTTCACCTCGGGGTTGCTGTCGGATGCGGTCAGCTCGCCGGTCACGCTCGGCATCGTGGCGGCCTACGTCGTTGGCAAGCCGATCGGGATCCTCAGCGCCGCGTGGTTGGGTACGCGCAAGCCGTTCGGCGGCGGGCGTCTGACGGTCACATGGCCGGCGCTGGTCGGAACGGCGGCCTCGGCGGGGATCGGCTTTACGGTCTCGTTGTTGGTGGCGTCGCACGCGTTCAGCAATGGGTTGCTCGATCAGGCCAAGATCGGCGTGATGGCGGCCGCGGTGCTGTCGCCGGCGCTGGCGTGGCTGGCCTTCTGGGTGATGGCGCGCCTGCCGGCTGAGACGCGCGCCCGCCAGCTCGGCGCGACGGCCGAGCAGATCATCGACCTCGCCGACGACGTCGATCCCGAGCGCGATCACATCCGCGGTGGGGCCGATGCGCCGGTGACGCTCGTCGAGTACGGCGACTTTGAGTGTCCGTACTGCGCTGCGGCGGCACCGCGGATCGCTCGTCTGCTCGAGCACTTCGGCGACGAGCTGCGCTACGTCTGGCGTCACCTGCCGCTGGCCGACGTCCATCCCGCGGCCCAGGTCGCCGCCGAGGCCGCCGAGGCGGCGGGCGCCCAGGGCCGCTTCTGGGAGATGCATGATCTCCTGCTGGCGGACGAGGGGAGCCTGTCGCTCAGCGACATCTCCCGCCACGCGGCGTCGTTGGATCTCGACCTCGCGCGCTTCTCAGATGACGTGAGCCGTCGCCACTACGCGCGTCGTGTTGCGCAAGACGTCCAGAGCGCCGACGCCAGTGGCGTCTCCGGCACGCCCACGTTCTTCATCAACGGTCGCCGCCATCAGGGCGTCTACGACGTCGACACGCTCACGCGCGAGGTCAAGGCCGCTGCGCGGGCACAGCGTGCTCAGCGCGCGACGATCAGCTCGACGTAGCCGTCGGCGATCTCGGCGGCGCTCAGACGGCCGCGTGGCCGGTACCACTGGGCGGTGTGGTTGACCATGCCCAGCAGGGCGGCGAGCGAGAGGCGCGCGTCGGCCAGGCGGGTCTCCCCGTCGCGGTGCACCCGCTCCAGCACGGACTCGACGAGGCGCTCGAACTCCTTGCGACCGTCGCGGACCTGGCGCCACTGGTCGCCGTGGTCGATGACGTGGCGCTCCTGCTGGAAGACGAGCATGTGGTTGCGGCGCTCGATGACGTGCGCGACCCAGAGCCGGACGAGGGCTTGTAGTTGCGTTGCCGCACCGTCGTCGCTTGCGGTGATCGCGCGGGCCTCGTCGAGCAGCGGGTCCATCAGCTGGTCGCAGATCGCGATCAGCAGCTGCTCCTTGGAGCCGAAGTAGTGGTACAGGCTGCCGGCAGCGAGGCCGAGCTCGTCGGCGAGCTGGGGCACCGAGGTCTGGTCGTAGCCCTGACGCGCGAAGACGCGGGCGGCGTCGAGCACGACCTGCGCCTGGCGGCGGTCGTAGCGCTCCCGCAGGGCGGTGCGGTCGGGCTTTGGCGGCATCCGGATCGATGATAGCGAGCGTGTCGAATGATCATTCGAAATCCGAATGATCATTCGGTATGCTCGCGAGCATGCTGTTCGATCTCGACGATGACACCCAGCTGCTGCAGCGCACCGTCCGCGACTTCGCGGTGAGCGAGGTGGCGCCCGTGGCCGAGGAGCTTGACCACACCAAAGCGTTCCCCTATGACTTGGTGAGCAAGATGGGGGCCTTGGGCTGGATGGGCATTCCGTTCCCCGAAGAGGTTGGTGGCGCGGGCGGCACGTCGCTGCAGTACGCGATTGCTGTCGAGGAGCTGACGCGCATCGACTCGTCGGTCGCGATCACGATGTGCGCCCACACGTCGCTGGGCACACAGCCGATCTATCTCTTCGGCTCCGATGAGCAGAAGGCGCGGCTGCTGCCCGACCTGTGCGCGGGGCGCAAGCTCGGCGCCTTCGGGTTGACCGAGCCCGAGGCGGGGTCCGACGCGGGCAACGTCAAGACGCGCGCGTCGCTCGACGGTGGCGAGTGGACGGTCGACGGCGCCAAGCAGTTCATCACCAACGCGGGCACCGAGATCTCCGGCCACGTGGCGATCACGGCCAAGACCGGCGAGAACGAGATCTCCAACATCATCATCGAGAACGGCACCGCCGGCTACGAGCAGGGCACGCCTTATCGCAAGATGGGGTGGAACGCGTCGGATACGCGACCGTTGATGTTCGAGGGCTGTCGTGTTCCCGAGGACAACCTGCTCGGGCCGCGTGGCAATGGCTTCAAGCAGTTCCTGCACATCTTGGACATCGGGCGCATTGGCGTCGCGGCGATGGGCGTCGGTCTGGCGCAGGGCGCGCTGGACGAGGCGCTGAAGTACGCCAAGGAGCGCAAGGCCTTCGGCCAGTCGATCTCCAAGTTCCAGTCGATCCAGGCCAAGCTGTCAGACATGGCCACCGAGATCGAGGCGGCGCGGCTGCTGACCTACAAGGCCGCGTGGCTGAAGGATCAGGGTCGCAACTTCTCGCTGACCGCCGCGCAGGCCAAGCTCAAGACGGGCCGCTTGGCGGTGCGGTGCACCGAGGAGGCCGTGCAGATCCACGGCGGCTATGGCTTCATCGAGGAGTACCCGGTGTGTCGCTTCTACCGTGACGCCAAGATCCTCACGATCGGCGAGGGCACCGACGAGGTCCAGCAGATGGTCATCGCCCGCGCGCTCGGCGCCTAGCGGGAGGACACCATGTCGCTTCCGGCGTCGGTCAAGATTCGCGAAGTGGGGCCGCGCGACGGCTTCCAGAACGAGCCCGAGGTGATCGGGACGGCGGACAAATTGCGACTTGTGGATTTGCTCGCGCGGACGGGCGTACCGCGGCTGGAGGTGACGTCGTTTGTGCGCGCCGATGTCATCCCGCAGCTGGCCGACGGCGTCGAGGTGCTGTCGCGGATGGCTGTTCCTGATGATGTCGACGTCACCGTGCTGGTCCCCAACGAGCGCGGCTTTGACAACGCGCTGGCGCTGCGCGATCGCTTCCAGGAGGTCAACTGCTTTCTGAGCGCGAGCGAGTCCCACAACAAGGCGAACGTGAACCGCTCGATCGAGGAGTCGTTGAGCGGGTTGGAGCGGGTGATCGGCCGGGCCGTGGCTGAAGGGCTGCGGGCCGAGGGCGTCATTAGCGTGGCGTTCGGGTGTCCGTATGAAGGGCATGTCCCGCCGGAGCGGGTCTTCGCGATCGCCGAGCGGCTGATCGCGGCAGGCGCGTCGGAGATCGCGTTCGGCGACACGACGGGGATGGCCAACCCGGTGCAGGTGCGCTCGTTCTTCGAGGCTGCGCGCGAGAAGCTCGATCCCGCTCGCCATGACATTGAGCTGACCGCGCACTTCCACAACACGCGTGGTCAAGGGCTGGCGAACGTCTACGCGGCGCTGGAAGCCGGGTGCGCGTCGTTCGAGTCGAGCTTCGGCGAGCTGGGCGGCTGCCCGGTGCCCGCGGGCGCGACGGGCAACATCGCGACCGAGGACCTCGTGTCGATGTTGCACGAGATGGGGATCGAGACGGGGATCGACTTGGGGTTGTTGCTGGAGGCCGCACGCGCGGCGCGCGATGTCCTGGGCCGGCCGCTGGGCAGCCACACGTTGGTCGCGGGTCCCGTGGATTGGCACGACACGCATGCATGAGCTGAGCCCGGTCCTGATCGCCAACCGCGGCGAGATCGCGATCCGCGTAGCGCGGACCGTTCACGCGCTGGGGCTGACGAGCGTGGGCGTCGTCACCGCAGAGGACTCAGACCCCGCCCACCCCGCTGCCCATGCCGACGCGAGCGACATGGTGGTGTCGATCGACTCCTACCTCGATGCTTCCGAGGTGCTGCGCGCGGCACGGGTGAGTGGTGCGCGGTCAGTGCATCCGGGCTACGGCTTCCTGAGCGAGAACGCGGCATTTGCGCGTGCCGTCGTCGAGGCGGGACTGGTGTGGATCGGCCCGCCGCCGGAGGCCATCGAGCTGATGGGCGACAAGGGGGCGGCCAAGGACGCGGCGGTGGCCGCGGGCGTTCCAGTCGTGCCGGCTGGCGAGGACGGTGGGTTTCCGGTCGTCGTCAAGGCCGTGGCGGGCGGGGGCGGCAAGGGCATGCGCGTCGTGCGCGCCGCCGATGAGCTAGAAGATGCGACGGCCGCCGCCAAGCGCGAGGCGCTGGCCGCGTTCGGCGACGACCGCGTGATCATCGAGCGCTATCTGGAGCGGCCGCGGCACATCGAGATCCAGGTGCTGGCCGACGCGCACGGTGCGTGCGTGCATCTCGGCGAGCGCGAGTGCTCGCTGCAGCGACGCCATCAGAAGGTGGTCGAGGAGGCGCCGTCGCCGGTTGTCGACGCGGCGCTGCGGGCGCGCATGGGGGAGGCGGCGGTCGCCTTGGCACGGTCGTGCGGGTACGTCGGCGCTGGGACCGTCGAGTTCATCGTCGCGGGCGACGATCCGACCGACTTCTCCTTCTTGGAGATGAACACCAGGTTGCAGGTCGAGCATCCGGTGACCGAGCTGGTCTACGGCGTCGACTTGGTCGAGCAGCAGCTGCGGGTGGCGGCAGGGGAGGCGCTGGCGCTGGAGCAAGAGACCCTCGTTCCGGACGGTCACGCGGTCGAGGCGCGGCTGTATGCCGAGGATCCCGCGGCGGGCTTCCTGCCCGCGGTCGGCACGGTGCGGGTGTACCGCGAGCCGGCGGGACCGGGCGTACGGGTCGACTCTGGCATCCGGGCCGGCAGCGTGATCGGCACCGCGTATGACCCGATGCTGGCCAAGGTGATTGCCTACGGTCCCGACCGCGCGACGGCGCTGGCGCGTCTTGACCGTGCGCTGGCGAGCTTCGCGATCGCGGGCGTGACCACCAACGCCGCCTTCTCGCGGGCGCTGCTGGCGCGCAGCGACGTCCGCGCCGGCGAGCAGGACACGGGGCTGTTGGAGCGCATCCTCGCCGAGCCGCCCGCGGCGCCGCCAGAGGATCTCGTGGCGGCTGCGATGGTCGCGGCGGCGGGCAGCGCTTCGCCCGCGGGGCCTTGGAGGCGCGCGCTTGATGGGCATGGCGAGGCGCGCGTGGGCGACGGTCGGGTGAGCGTCGGCGAGCGCTCGTGGGCGGCAGAAGGGCCGCGAATTGTCCTTGGCGCCGACGAGCTCTTCATCAGCCTCGACGGCGTCCAGCGCCGCTACGCCGTGGCCGTCGCCGACGATGCCGTCTGGATCGCCCGCGATGGTCATCATCTTGAGGTGCGCACCGAGCGCCGTATGCGCGGTGGCGCCGGTGCGGCGGCCGGCTCGCTGGAGGCGCCGATGCCCGGAACAGTCCTGCTCGTCCACGTCGCCGACGGCGACACCGTCGCCGAGGGCGACGTCCTGCTCGTCCTGGAGTCGATGAAGATGGAGCTGTCGATAACCGCCCCATACGCGGGCACGGTCACGGGGCTCGCGCTCGCGCCCGGCGACCGCGTCGCGCTCAAGCAGCCGCTCGTGGCGGTCGTTGCCGAGGAGGTTGCGGCATGACCGACCCCACCACCTACCGCGACGGCCATCTCACGCTGCTGACCGACCTGCAGGAGCGCCTGGAGCGCGTGCGCGCCGGCGGCGGGCAACGTGCGCGTGAGCGGCATCTCTCACGCGGCAAGCTGCTGCCGCGCGATCGCGTCGAGCGGCTCTGCGACCCGGGCGAGCCGTTTTTGGAGCTGTCGGCGCTCGCCGCGGAGGACCTCTACGACGGCGACGCTCCTGGCGCGGGGATCGTGACGGGGATCGGCACGGTCTGCGGGCGTCATGTTGTCGTGGTTGCCAACGACGCGACCGTCAAGGGCGGGACCTACTACCCGATGACGGTCAAGAAGCACCTGCGCGCGCAAGAGATCGCGTTGACCAACCGGTTGCCATGCGTCTACCTGGTGGACTCCGGCGGCGCGTTCTTGCCGATGCAGGACGAGGTCTTCCCCGACCGCGAGCACTTCGGGCGGATCTTCTACAACCAGGCCCAGATGTCGGCGCGCGCGATCCCGCAGATCGCCTGCGTGATGGGCTCCTGCACCGCCGGCGGCGCCTACGTGCCGGCGATGAGCGATGAGACGGTCATCGTCGGCGAGCAGGGCACGATCTTCCTCGGTGGGCCGCCGCTCGTGAAGGCGGCGACCGGGGAGATCGTCACGGCCGAGGAGCTCGGCGGCGGTGACGTGCACGCCCGGACCTCCGGCGTCGTCGACCACCTGGCCGACGATGATGAGCACGCGCTGGAGATCGTGCGCCGGATCGTCGACACGCTGCCGGCGGAGCGACCGGCGCCCTGGGAGCGGCGCGCGCCGCGGTTGCCGCTTGAGGATCCGGCCACGATCCTCGACGTCGTGCCGACCGACAGCCGGACCCCGTATGACGTCCGCGAGATCATGAAGCGCTTGGTCGACGGCGGCGAGCTGCAGGAGTTCAAGGAGCTCTACGGGACCACCGTCGTGTGCGCCTTCGGCCATCTCGACGGCCACCCGATCGGCATCATCGGCAACAACGGGATCCTGTTCAGCGAGTCCTCGTTGAAGGCCGCGCACTTCGTCGAGCTGTGCGATCGCCGTGCGATCCCTTTGCTGTTCTTGCAGAACATCTCGGGCTTCATGGTCGGCAAGGACTATGAGGCGGGCGGCATCGCCAAGGACGGCGCGAAGTTCGTCACCGCGGTCTCGTGTGCGCGCGTTCCGAAGCTCACCGTCATCGTCGGTGGCTCGTTCGGCGCCGGCAACTACGGCATGTGCGGTCGTGCCTACTCACCGCGGTTCCTGTTCATGTGGCCCAACGCCCGGATCTCGGTTATGGGCGGTGAGCAGGCCGCCACCGTCATGACCGAGGTGGGGCAGCCCGAGACCGGCGCGGCGCTGCGCGAGCAGTACGAGCGCCAGGGGCGCCCGACCTACTCGACGGCGCGGTTGTGGGACGACGGCATCATCGATCCTCGTGACACGCGCGCGGTCCTGGCTCAGTGCCTGGCGGCTTGCGCCAACGCGCCGTTGGAGGACGTCAGCAACGGGATCTTCCGGATGTGAGCGCGCGCTCGCGCGGTCGAGCTCAGGTCCCGCTCTTGGGGATAGTGTCGAATCCGTCGCGCGCTTGCGCGCTGATAGTCCAGCCGACTTCCAAGCGGGCCTCGATAAAGGCCTTGTCCACAGCAGAGCACTTGCTGAGCGCGGGACACCTGACCCAAGTTCCAGTCGCGCTCGCGAATTGGACGAACGCGGCTGCGGCAGTTCTCCCGACAAAGTTCTGGCAGTTGGCGCTGTCCGATTGTGGGTCGAACCCCTGGAGGCCGGTCGCCAGCGCCATCACTCTGGTGGAGAAGGTGCGGAATTTCGGTGTGCCGTCGATGCTGGCCTGGATCCTGCGGAGCTTTGCGAGGAACGGCTTGAACGACTTGCGGCACGACGCCACCGTTGCGGCGTTGTCGGTGTCGATCCCGAGTGCCGACGAATCGCCGGTCGTGGTTTGCACCGGCGCTGCCTGCGTGGAGCTGGTTGCGGCCGCCTGGTCGGCGGTGCTGGACCCTCCAGAATCATCGGCGCCGCAAGCGGCCAGGGCTATGACGGCGAGGAGGGCGAGGACGGTGAGGACAGCTCTTGATCGGTTCACGGCGGCAGACGGCGATGGCGTCAGCTCGTGCGCAGGAGGTCGTATCCGACGCGCGCTTTCGCGAGGTTGGTCTGTCCCAGAGACAACCGGGCCTCCAAGAACGACCTCTCCGCAGCAGAGCACTTGCTGCGGTTGGGACACTTGGCCCAGGTTCCAGTTGCGGTGGCGAACTGGAGGAACGAGCCTGAGGCAAACCGGCCGACAGCGTTCTCGCAGCCCTTGCTTTCCGGTTGTCCGGTGAAGTTCTGGAGGACCTTCCCCAGCTTGGTCACGCCGGCGCCGAAGCTGCGGTAGCTAGGCGTGCCGTCGACGCTGGCCTGGATCTTGAGGAGCGTCGCGATGTACGGGTCGTAGCGGTTGTGGCACGCTGCCACCGTCGCGTCGGTCTCCTTCGGGGCCTCGGTTGCTGCCGGCTGGCTGGCCGTGGCTGGCGCCGGCGCTGCCTGCGTGGAGCTGGTCGCGGCCGCCTTGTCTGCGGTGCTCGACTCTCCCGAATCATCGGAGCCGCAGGAGGCCAAGACCACAGCGGCGAGGAGGGCGAGGACGGTGAGGACAGCTCTTGATCGGGGCACGGCGGCAGACTACGTCTTGCGCTCAGCGCTGTGGTCACAAGCCCTTGCCAGAACGTCAAATGCCGCCGTACGTCCACGGCGACGGCGGACGGATGGCCGGCGCGCGCTGGCGCCGGCCATCCGGACCGAGCTACGGGCGATCGGGGCGCTGCGCCTCCAGCGCGGACTTGACCTTGGTGGCGTCGAGCCCGAGTTCCTTGGCGAGCGCGGCCTGGAGCTTGTCCTCCGTGACGCCCAGCGGCTTAGCCAGCGCGGCGGTGTCGACGCGCCCACCGCCCGGACCGCTATGGCCGCGACCACCGGGGCCGGCCGCCTTCACCTTGTCGGCGGTGTCGCCGGTCAGTGTCTGTTCGCTGGCGACTGCTAAAGCGGCGCTGGCCGCTGCGCTGCGCCGCCTCTGACCCATTCGGGTCGACCCTCGTCGCGGTGGGCCTGTGCGCTTGACCGGGGCGCCGGCGCCGGCCTAGCGTCGCGGAGCATGGATCCACTGTCGCCGATCGCGATCGCGCACGTCGGCCTCACCGTGTCGGACCTCGCCGCCGCGCTGCGGTTCTGGGAGCCGTTTCTCGGGCGGCGGGCGCACGCCCGCCCGCGGCTCGATCGCGCCTATACCCAGCGTCTCGTGGGGATCGACGGCGTCGTGATCGAGGCGGCCTTCATCCGCATCGGAGCGGCCGGGACGCTCGAGCTGCTGCAGTACCTTGGCTCCGCGCCATCGCCCGCGGGGCCGGACCACAACCGCCCGGGCCATGCCCATGTCTGCCTCGCGGTAGGCGACGTCGCGGCGACGGCCGCCGCCGCGGTCGCGCTCGGCGCGACGATCGTCGGCCAGGGCCCGGTGTCCATCGACGCCGGACCGAACGCCGGTCTCGACGCCGTCTACCTGCGCGTGCCGCCGGATGACCACACGGTCGAGCTGTTCGGGAGCTCGGATCCAAACCGCGTCTGATCGGATGCGGCGGGCCGGGCCTCAGGCGCTCGCCGGCGTAGCGGCGTAGTCGACGGCGGTTGTGTAGCGATCATCATCGTGCAGAGCCCAGAACCGGTCGCGCAGCGCGGTGGTGATCGGGCCGGGTGCGCCGTCGCCGATCGGCTCGCCGTCGAGGCTGCGCACCGGCATCACGCCGCCGGCGGTGCTCGTTAGGAAGACCTCCGACGCGCGATACAGAGCGCTCACGGGGACGAAGTCCACGACCGTGTCGTGGCCCAGCTCGGCGGCGATTTCCAGCACCGTGCGGCGCGTGATCCCCTCGAGCACCCCCCGGTTGGGCGTGCGGACCTGACCGTCGACAACAGCGAAGACGTTGACGCCGGTCCCCTCTGTGAGGTTGCCGTTGCCGTCGGTCAGCACCGGCAGCCACGCCCCGCGGTCATAGGCCTCGAACAGCGCGCGGGTCAGATCGCCCCAGTGGAAGTTCTTGATCGTCGGGTCGACTGACCCGACCGGGATCCGGACCGTGTCGCGCGCGACGATCAGGTCAATGCCCTCGACCTGCTGCTGCGGCCGCGCGATCCACACGAACGGAACGGCGAACGCGTAGAAGCGGGCGCCGAACCGGCGCGGGTCGCGCTCGCCGCGCGGCGGGATCCCGCGTGTGACGATCGCCTCCACGTACGCCTCGCGCAGCCCACTGCGCCGCACGCATTCGATCAGCGTCGCCCGGATCTCCTCGCGGCTCACGGGCGGCTCGAGGCGCAGGCGCGCGCAACTGCTCATGAGCCGGTCGAGGTGATCTTCAAGCCGGAAGAAGCGGCCTTCCCAGACGCTTGCGACATCGTAGGTGAGGTCGGAGCGTACGAATCCGGCGTCGAGGATTGGGATGGCCGCCTCGTCGATCGGCACGTAGCGGCCGCCGATCGACGCACAGCCGAGGCCGAAGGGGTTCGCTTCGGCGGACGGCGTCGCGATCTCGAGGTGCTCCGGCTTCGTCATGCCCGGAAACTAGACGCCCCGTCGGCGAGACGTCAAACCGTTTGTATCCGAAACGCCCATTTGAACCGTGTCAGAGCGCGCAAACGACGCACTTCGGATCCATCATGGGAGCTCTACTCCAAGAAGTTCGGATCCAGCTCGGCCCGACGCATGAGGATGACGCGCGTACGCCGGATGTGCATGCGGACGCGCTCGGCCGCGTCGGCGGCATCGCGGCGGGCGAGCGCGTCGACGATCAACGCATGCTCCATGTGGATGACCTGCAACTGCTCCGGTGCCATCTCAGACACGTGCGCGCGGCGGAAGTGCTGGGTCTGGTTCCACAGCCGCACGATCAGGTCCAGGCCGCGCAGCATGTGCGTGTGGCGCAACGTTGCGAGGTGGAACTCTCGGTCGAGCGCCAGCCAGCGGGGGAGGTCGTCGCCGCAGTCGGCGACCTTCTGGGCGAGGCCACGGATTTCGTCCAGCGCGGCGTCATCGAGTCGCGGGCTGGCGTCGGCGATCAGCAGCGGCTCGACGGCCTCGCGCAGCTTGTAGATCTCGACGCATTCCGCGACGTCGAAGTGCGCGACGCGGGCGCCGCTGTGCGGGATCAGCGTGACGAGGCCTTCGCTCTCGAGCTCGCGCAGCGCCTCGCGTACGGGCAGGCGGCTCACGCCGTACTGGCTGCCGATCGACTCCTGTCCGATGCGCGAGCCCGGCGCGTACTCGCCGGACAGGATCGCCGCACGGACGCCGTCGGCGATGACCGCGCTCGCCGTCGGCGGGACCGGCCGCTTGTTCCGTTTCCGGCGTCTGGCGGGTGGCGGGTCGGCCACTAGTGCACGTTCCTCATCGTCGGCATTAGCCGGATCCTAATCGCGCACAGGGATCGGCGCCGCCGAAGGCGCCGTGACGCTTCGGATCCGCGACAGGCCTTTACCACCCCCCATTGAGGTCAATTTCGCCGGATAGGATCCAAACCTTCTTGACAGCACGAAGACGCGATCGTAGCTTGCCGATCGTTCGCCGGATCGGATCCAAACGTCCCCGGCGGAGGGAGGAGGAAGCTATGAGCGGGGCGTCGTACCTCGAGTTGCAGGACCTGCGGATGCGCTTCGGCGACGTCGAGGTGCTGCGTGGCATCGACATGTCAATCGACCGAGGCGAGTTCATCTCGCTGATCGGGCCGAGTGGCAGCGGCAAGACCACCATGTTGCGGATCGTGACCGGGACGGAGCACCCGACAACCGGCGCACTCACGATGGCCGGCCATGACATCACGCACCTGCCCGCGCACAAGCGCGACTTCGCGATGGTGTTCCAGCACTTCGCGCTGTTCCCGCACAAGAACGTCCATGACAACGTCGCCTACGGACTGCAGCTGCGCAAGCGCCCCAAGGCCGAGATCCGCGAGCGCGTCGACGCCATGCTCGATCGCGTGCACATGCGCCAGTTCGCCGGGCGCCGGGTAACCGAGCTGTCCGGCGGCCAGCGCCAGCGGGTCGCGATCGCCCGCGCGCTGGCGATCGAGCCGCGGCTGATGCTCCTGGACGAGCCGACCGGCGCGCTCGATGCGAAGCTCCGGCTGCAGATGCAGGCCCAGCTCAAAGAGCTGCACCGCGAGCTGGGCCTCACGTTCGTCCATGTGACGCACAACCAAAGCGAGGCCCTCGCGCTTGCCGATCGCGTCTTTGTCATGCACGACGGTCGCATCGAGCAGTCCGGCCCGCCCGCCGAGGTCTTCAACCACCCGGCGACGCGCTTTGTCGCCGACTTCGTCGGGCGCAACAACCTGATCGACGGGGTCGCCGACGGGGAGCGCTTCACCAGCCCGCTCGGAGATGTCACGCTGCCCGAGCGCCACCGTGGCCTCCGGGGTCCGTGCACGGCCGTCGTGCGGACCGACGCGCTCGCGCTCGCCGCCGATGCCGACGCCGACGCCGACGGCGGCGCGGTGATCGAGGCCGAGCTGACCGCGTTCGAGTACGGCGGCACCACGGTCACATGGCTCTTCACCGCCGCCGGCACCGAGCTCCAGCTCGATGTCCGCTCCGACCGCTCGGCCGAGCTGCGCCCGCAGCTCGGCGATCGCCACCGGCTGCGGTGGCATCCGGACGCGGCCCACTTCCTGGGCACCGGCTAACCGCCGACGCCGCCATCCCTACAGGACCTGAGGACAACACCATGAAGCACCTGTCATACGACGAGGTGGCGCGATCGCGTGCCATCGCCGAGCAAGCCATGACCCGCCGAACGGCGCTCAAGGGCGCCGGCGCCGCCGCGCTCACCGCCGGAATGGGCTCGCTGCTCGCCGCCTGCGGCGGAGGCTCGTCCTCCACCGGCGCCGGTACGGCCGCGGGCGGCGGCACCGTGAAGGAGATCGGGCTCAGCCTCACCGAGGACCCGCGGATCCTCGGCGCGGCGCAGAAGGAGATCGGCATTCGCGTCCAGGGCAAGTCCAACAACTTGGGCAACCAGATCACGTTCTGGAACCAGAACGCCAAGCAGTTCGACATCAACCAGGTCAACTTCAACCAGCTCACCGCGATCGAGCGCAGCAGTCAGCCGGTCAAGACCTCCGAGATCTCGGCGTGGAACGACCAGGTTCCTGCGCTGTTCCGCGAGCCCGGCCACGTCGGCTACAACAAACGCTCCGGCTGGCCGTTGGCCGGGATCTACACCCCGGAGGCGCTGAAGTCCAAGCGCTACGACGAGCTGCGCGGCGTGCCGACCTGGTTCGGCGCGGACGCGTTTGGCTACCTGACGGGCAAGGCCAAGGGCGACCTCACGTCCTACGGCGCGATCTTCGACCCGGCCAACAAGGGCCGCGCGACGCTGCTCAACGAGCCGATCACGTCGGTCATGAAGGTCGCGACCTACCTGGAGGGCTCCAAGCAGGCTTCATTCAAGGGTGCGATCAACAACCTCACCAAGGACGACCTCGACACGGTCTTCGCGTTCCTCGGCGAGCACAAGGCCAAGGGCCAGTTCCGCCTCTTCTGGTCGGACTTCGGCCAGCTCGTCGACCTGCTCTCCGCGGGTGAGATCTGGGTCGGCGACTTCTGGGCCAGCGCCGTGACCGCGGCGCAGGGGGAAGGCGCCAAGGCCGTCTTCGTTCAGGAGCCCAAGGAGGGCAGCAACGCCTGGATCCAGGGCGCGGTCCTCTCCAAGTACAGCAAGAACCGGACCGCGGCGCTCAAGTACATCAACTGGAACCTGGATGGCGGCGAGTACGGCGCGACGCTCAGCTCCCAGGGGTACTACTCGCCGCGGCCCGACGTGGTCAAGCCGCTGTTGGCCAAGCAGAAGGCGCCCGCCGGCTCGTCCGACGCCTACGCCTACTTCTACGAGGGCGCCGACCCGTCACACCCGTCGCTCGAGCACCGCCTGGGCAACGTCGCCGACTGGCAGGCGTACCCGGACGAGTTCGAGGAGTACTCCAAGCGCTGGACGCGGTTCATCTCGGCCTGATGCCGTCCCCGGCCCAGCAGCCTCTGCCCGTCGCGCTCGCCCCCGGGGCGAGCGCGACGGCGACCGCCCCCTCGGCCCGCCCCGCCGCCGGCCGTGACGCCGCCGAGCGCCGTCGCCGCCGCGCAACCGCGCTGCTGCTCGCCCCGGGCGTCGCGTGGGTCCTCGTCGCGGTCGTCGTGCCGATCGTGTTCATCGTGCTCGTGAGCTTCTGGCGCCAGGACGGCGCCGAGCCGGTGCCGGCCTTCGACACGGGCGCCTGGAAGGACGTTCTGACGTCGTCGTCCTCGCGCTCGCTTCTCCTCCAGACACTCAAGATCACGGCGATCGTGCTGGGGATCGTCGCCGTTGTGGGCTCGGTCGCCGGGTACTTCCTGGCCCGCTGCGTGCGGTCGGAGCGTGTGAAGGCGATCCTGCTGCTACTCGCGATCCTTCCGTTCTGGACGAGCTACGTCATCCGCGTCATCACGTGGCAGCCGCTGTTCGGCTCTCGCGGTTTCGTGAACTGGACCCTGCAGCAGGTCGGGCTCACCGACCAGCCCTCGACGGCGTTCCTCTACAACCAGAACGCTCAGGTCTTCGCGATGTCGTCGCTGTACGTCGTGTTCGTGATCGGCCCAGTGTTCTGGGCGCTGTCGCGGATCGACCCGGAGGTGCTCGCTGCGTCCCGCTCGCTGGGCGCCAGCCGCTGGACGACGTTCTGGCGGATCGAGGCGCCGCTGGCCAAGGGCGGGCTCGTCGCCGGCTGCTTCTTCGCCGCGATCTTCCTGCTCGGCGACTTCACGACCGAGCGGCTGATCGGCGGCGGCACCAAGCCGGGCCTCGCCGGGACCATCGACTCGGTCGGCGGCCGGGGCCTGTGGCCTGAGGCGGCCGCGCTGTCGGTCGTCCTGCTGGTCGTCGCCGCGCTGGTCCTTGGCTTGCTCGTTCGCGCTCACGACCTCCGAAAGGAGCTCTAGCCGGTGTCCGCCTCAACGTCCGTCCGTCCGACGCGCGGCGAGCGCGCCGTGAAGCTCGGCGCAGGCCTGATCTTCGCGGTCATCCTGCTGCTGCTCTACGCGCCGTTCGCCATCATGACCTCGCTCTCGTTCCAGGAGCGAGGCACCGCGAGCTTCCCGCCGCACGACTTCTCCTCGATCTCTTACGAGAAGATCCTCCATCCCAGTGACTACTCGCTGTTTCGGATCGTCGGTGAGCCGCTGACCGACTACGGCCCTCCGGTGCTGCTCTCGCTCGGCCTGGCGCTGCTGACCGCGGCGCTGGCGACGGCGCTGGCGCTGTCGGCCGCGCTCGGCTTCCGGCGCCTGACCCGCGGCCGCGGGCCCTTGTTCTACATCTTGCTGCTGGGCATGCTCACGCCGGGCGTCGCGCTTGGCCTGGGCCTGCGGATCTTCGCCGACCGCATCGGACTCGAGGCCCACTGGTACACCACCGGCCTGCTCGCGCACGTGGCCTGGACGATGCCGTTCGGGTTCATTGTCTTCCTGATCTTCCTCAACCGCTACGACGACTCCGTCGAGGAGGCGGCAGCGGTGCTCGGCGCGCCGCCGTGGACGGTCTTTCGAACCGTGACGCTGCCTCTGCTGTTCCCCGGAGTGATGGGCTCGCTCCTGTTCGGCTTCACGCTGTCGCTCGACGAGGTGCAGCGGTCCTCGTTCGTGATGGGCTCCGATCAGACGCTGCCGCTGAACCTGCTCGCGGTCACCGGCATCCGCACGACGCCGGTCGTCTTCGCGCTCGGGACGCTCGTCGCGCTCGGGTCGTTTTTGTTCCTCGCCTTCTACGTGCTCGCCTTCGAGCGCAACCGCCGCAGGGCCGCGGCCGCCGCGTGGGCGGCGACCGACGGCCTCCCCGAACCCGGCCTCGCCTGACCAAGGAGCCTGCCCATGACCTACCGGATCTCCGTCGACACCGGCGGGACGTTCACAGACGTCGTCGTCGCCGACGAAGACGGCGCCCTGACGATCGCCAAGGCCCTGACCACCTTCGACCGCGCGTTCGGCGGCATCACGGCCGCGCTAAAGGACATCGCGGACCGCCTCGGCACGGACGTCGCTGGCCTGCTCTCCGACACCGCCGTCTTCACCTACGGCACGACGCGCTCGACGAACGCGATCGTCGAGCGCAAGACCGCGCGGACCGCGTTCTTCACCACCGCGGGCTTCCCCGACATCCTGCTTTTGCGGGAGGGCGGAAAGTCCGGGCCGTTCCGGCAGCTCGCCTATCCGGAGCCCTACGTCCCGCGCCACCTCACCTGGGAGCTGGACGAGCGCGTCGACAGCGACGGCACGGTCTTCCGCCCGCTCGACGAGGCCGGGGTGGTCGCCGCGATCGACGCTGCGCTCGCGGCCCGCTGCGAGGCCGTCGGCGTCTGCCTGCTGTGGGCGACCGCCTACCGCGAGCACGAGCGACGCGTCGGCGAGCTGATCGACGAGCACGCGCCGGGCATCCCCTACACCTTGTCGCACGAGCTCAACCCCATCGTGCGTGAGTACCGGCGCGCGTCTTCGACGGTGATCGACGCGTCGCTCAAGCCCGTGATGCAGGAGTTCCTCGGCCGGCTCAAGGACGACCTGCGCGGCGCCGGGCTGCGCGGCGAGCTGATGATCTCGACTTCGTTCGGCGGCGCGTGGCGCCCGGCCGAGGTCGCGGCCAAGCCGATCTACTCCGTCGGCTCAGGGCCGTCGATGGCGCCGGTCGCGGCGCTGACTTACGCGGGCGTCGAGCTGGCCGGCGGCGACGGCGTGGCGCCGGATCTGCTCGTCTGCGATACCGGTGGCACGACGTTCGACGTCGGCCTCGTCACCGACGGCGAGCTGCGGTACACGAGCGAGACGTGGCTCGGCGGCCGCTGGGTCGGCCACATCACCGGCACGCGCGCGGTCGACGTCAAGAGCATCGGTGCGGGCGGCGGGTCGATCGGCTGGATCGATCCGGGCGGGCTGCTGCGCGTCGGGCCCGAGAGCGCGGGCGCCGACCCGGGCCCGGCCTGCTACGGCCGCGGCGGCACGCGGCCGACGATCACTGACGCCGCCGTCGTGCTCGGCTACCTCGACGGCTCCAACTTCATGGGCGGCCGCCTGACGCTTGACCGCGACGCCGCGGTGGCGGCGCTCGAGCCCCTCGCGCGTGGCCTTGCGCTGTCGCTCGACGCGACCGCCGAGGCGATCCTCACGATCGCCGGCGAGAACATCGTCGGCGCGGTCCGCGAGATCACGATCAGCCAGGGCATCGATCCGCGCGAGGTCGCGATCGTCGCCGGCGGCGGCGCCTCGGGCATCAACATCGCGCGGATCGCCGCCGAGCTGGGCGTCGAGCGCGTGCTGATCCCGGCGGCGGCCGGAGCGCTGAGCGCGTGCGGCGCGCTCTACGCCGACATCGTCTCGGAGTTCGCGGCCAGCCGCTACGCCGAGACGCGCGACGCGGACTTCACCGCCGTCAACGCGGCGCTCGCCGATGTCGAGGTCCAGGCCGCCGCGTTCCTGGAGGGCCTGTCCTCGCTCGAGACGCTCGACCAGCGGATCGAGTTCGCGGTCGAGGCCCGCTATCGCCAGCAGATCTGGGAGCTCCACGTGCCGCTGGACACCGCGCGCATCGACGGCGCCGACGACCTGCGCCGGATCGAGGACGCGTTCCACGCGCTGCACGAGAAGACGTTCGCGGTCCACGAGCCGGGCCAGTACCTGGAGTGCCTGACCTGGAAGGCGCGCGCGGTCGCCGAGCTCGACAAGCCATCGGTTGCCGCGCGCGTGCGTGACGGCGCGCGCGCCGCCGGCCTCGCGCCGACCACCACCGCCCCCGCGTACTTCCGCGAGACCGGCCGTGTCGACGTGCCGCGCTACGACGGCGAGCGCCTCACCCCTGGGGCGCGCGTCCGCGGGCCGGCGATCGTGCGCGAGCCCACGACGACGATCGTCGTCCCGCCCGGCATGGAGGCGTCGATGACGCCGAGCGGCAACTACCTCGTGGCGCGCGTGGCCGAGTCCGGCCCCGTTGCCACGTCTGACTCCAAGAACACCGAGGTGGCAACGGCGTGAGCGCCTTCGACCCGGTCCTGCTTGCCGTGCTCGGCAACCGCATGGACACCATCGTGCGCGAGATGGAGAACACCCTCCTGCGCACCGGCCGCTCCGCGGTCATCAACATGGCGCGCGATTTCTCGTGCGCGCTGATCACGGGCGACAACCGCCTGCTGTCGACCGCGGAGGGCCTGCCGGTGCACGTCATCGGCACCGACGCGCTGGGGCGGGCGATGTGCGAGCTGCACGACGACATCGCTCCCGGCGACGCATTCCTGCACAACGACCCATATCTGGGCAACACCCACCCTGCCGACCACACCATCTTGGTTCCGGTCTTCTACGAGGGCGAGCATCTGTTCACGGCCGCGGCCAAAGCGCACCAGGCCGACATCGGCAACGCCGATCCGACGACCTACATGCCGTTCGCGCGGGACTCCTACGCCGAAGGCGGGCTGATCTTCCCGGCGGTTCGGATCCAGCGCGACCATCGGGATGTCGAGGACATCGTGCGGATGTGCCGCCGCCGGATCCGCGTCCCGGAGCAATGGTACGGCGATTACCTCGCGATGATCGGCGCCGCGCGCCTCGCCGAGGCGCGGCTCAAGGAGCTGTGCGACCGTTACGGCCCGGAAACGCTGAAGGCCTTCGTGGAGGAGTGGTTCGACTACTCAGAGCGTCGCATGGCCAACGTGATCCGCGCGATGCCGTCGGGGACGATCACGGGCTCGGGCATGCACGACCCACTCGCGCCGGTGCTGCCGGACGGCGTGCCGATCAACGTGCGCGTGGTCGTGGAGGCCGAGGAGGCCCGGGTCACGCTCGACCTGCGCGACAACATCGACTGTGTCCCGCTCGGCATCAACGAGTCCGCGACCTGCGCGACGAACAACGTGATGACCGGGTTCCTCAACAGCATCGACCCCGAGGTACCGCACAACGCCGGGTCGTTCCGCCGAATCAGCGTGCTGTTGCGCGAGAACTGCATCGTCGGCATCCCGACGTTCCCGCACTCGTGCTCGGTGGCGACGACGAACATCGGTGAGCGGCTCGTCGTCACGACGCAGCGCGCGATCGCCGAGGCGTGGGACGGCTACGGCCTGGCCGAGGGCGCGTGCGGCATCGGCCCCGGGTTCGCGGTCGTCTCCGGCACCGATGCGCGCCGTGGTGACGAGCCCTACGTCAACCAGAAGTTCCTCGGGTCCCAGGGCGGTCCGGCGGGGCCGGAGCTCGACGGCTGGGTCACCTACGGCAACGCGGTGACCAACGGGCTGATGTTCCGCGACAGCGTCGAGATCGACGAGCAGAAGTACCCGATCCGCGTCGGCGAGATCCGGATGCGCGAGGACTCCGAGGGCGCCGGACGCCGCCGCGGCGCGCCGGGCGCGATCGCGACCTACGGCCCCAAGTTCGGGTCGATGCACGCGGCGTACGTCACCGACGGCGCGGTCAACCCGCCGCGCGGCGCGCGCGGCGGCGGCACCGCGGCGCCGTCCGTGCCCTACAAGATCGACAGCGATGGCGTCCGGCATCCCCTGGAGCCGATCGCGCAGGTGCAGCTGGCGGCCGGCGAGCTGCTCGGCCACGACCTGAGCGGCGGCGGGGGCTACGGCGACCCGCTGGACCGTGAGCCGGAACTGGTTCGCGCCGACGTGCTGGCGCGCTGGATCAGCGTCGGGCGCGCGCGGGACGCCTATGGCGTCGTCCTGACTGGCATCGCGACCGACGATGCGTCGCTGGCCATCGACGCCGGCGCGACCGCTCGGCTGCGTGCCGAGCGGCGCGCGGGGGAGGCGTTCTGATGGCGCTTGCCGAAACGGCCGCAGGCGTGGCGCCGGACCACACGGTCGCCGACGCGCGGGACGCGATGGCGCGGGCGGCGGACGGGTTCCGGGCGTGGCGCGCGGTCGCGACGCGGGTGCGTGCGCTCGCGCTCATCCGGCTTGCCGATGGGCTGCTCGCGGAGCGCGAGGCCCTGGCCGCGCTCGTCTCGCGCGAGATGGGCAAGCCGCTGGTCGAGGCACGGGGCGAGGTTGACTACGCGGCGTCGTTTGCCCGCGAGTACGGGGAGCTGGCGGCGCGCGTGGGCGGGCGCACCGGACGTCGCGCCGACGGCACGACGCGCTTTGAGACCCACGCCGAGCCGGTCGGCCCCGTGGTCGTCGTCACGCCGTGGAACTTCCCGCTGGCGATGGCGGCGCGCAAGGTCGCCCCGGCGCTGGCGGCGGGCTGCTCGACGGTGGTCAAGCCGAGTGATCTGGCGCCCTTGTCGATGCTGGCCTTCGCGCGGATCGCTCATGAGGCGGGCGTGCCCGACGACGTGCTCCAGGTCGTCACGACGCTGGACTCGCCTGCGGTCGTCGCCGAGCTGATCGACCACCCGGCGGCGGCAAAGCTGTCGTTTACGGGCTCGACCCAGGTCGGGCGGGCGCTGGCCGAGCACGGCGGGCGGCGGCTGTTGCGGATGTCGATGGAGCTTGGGGGCAACGCGCCGTTCGTGGTGTTCGGCGACGCCGACCTCGACGCGGCGGTCGACGGCCTGATGGTCGCCAAGTTCCGCAACGGCGGGCAGACCTGCGTCGCGGCGAACAGGATCTACGTCGAGGCGGCGGTGCTCGACGCGTTCCTGGAGCGCCTGCTGCCGCGCGTCGCCGCGTTGGTCTGTGGCGATCCCGGGGATCCGGCCACGACGCTCGGCCCGATGGTCTCCGCCACGGCCGCGCGGCGGATCCGCGCGCTGGTCGCGCGGGCCGAGGACGGCGGCGCCCGGGTCCTGCACCGCGGGACGACGCCCGGTGGCGACGCCTACGTCCCGGCCACGGTCCTGCTCGACGCGCGCGAGGTCTCCGATGAGATCTTCGGGCCGGTCGCGGTGATCACGCCGTTTGACGACGAGGCCGCGGTGGTCGCGGCGGCCAACGCCACGCGCTTCGGCCTGGCCGCCTACGTCTACAGTCGCGACCACGACCGGCTGCGACGCGTCGCCTTCGGCCTCGAGACCGGCATGGTCGGGTGCAACACCGCCGCGATCTCCGACGCGTCCGCGCCGTTCGGCGGGATCAAGGACTCCGGCTTCGGCCGGGAGGGCGGTCCGGAGGGGTTGGAGGAATACCTGCAGCTCCGCTATCTCGCGATCCCGGAAGCGCGCGCATGACACCGATCACACGTCCGGACCCCGGCGTGCTCACCCACGCGGCGTTCGACGCGCTGACCCGCGCTGGACGCTGGCACGTGCTGTCGACCGTCGCGCGCCGCGCCGCCGGGCACGTCGGCGGCCCGCTGTCGGCGATGGACCTGCTCGTCGGTCTCTACTTCGGCGCGCTGCGGGTCGACCCCGAGCGTCCCAACGACCCAGACCGCGACCGCTTCATCTTGTCCAAGGGCCACTCGGCGATCGGGCTGTACAGCGTGCTCGCGCTGCGCGGCTACCTGCCGGTCGAGGAGCTCGCGACGTTCGACGAGGGCGACTCGCGGCTGCAAGCGCACCCGGACGCGACGCGGCTGCCAGGCCTGGACGGCTCGACCGGCTCGCTTGGCCAGGGGCTGTCGCTCGGGATGGGCATGGCGCTAGCGGCGCGGCTCTCCGGACGCGATTTCCACACCTGGGTGATGCTCGGCGATGGCGAGCTTCAGGAGGGCATGGTCTGGGAGGCGGTGCACCTCGCCCCGCGCTACCGGCTGGGGAACCTGATGGCCATCGTCGACCTCAACGGGCTGCAGCAGTTCGGCTGGGATCGCAGCGAGCGCTCGCGCGGCGACCGCAGCGATCCGTGGCAGGGCACCGACCTGGCCGGCGCGTTCACGGCCTTCGGCTGGCGCGTCCGGGAGCTGGACGGCCACGACTTCGACGCGATCGTGGCCGCGCTGCGCGACGCGCAGGACCACGCGGCCGGCGACCGCCCGACCGTGCTGCTGGCCAACACGGTCAAGGGCCGCGGGATCTCGTTCGCCGAGGGCCGCCACCGCTGGCACAACGGCGTAGCCACCGAGGAGGAGCTGGCCGTCGCCTGGGACGAGCTGCGCGGCGACGAGCTGGAAGGGGTGGTCAGATGATCGCGATGCGCGACGCCTGGGGCCGCGAGCTGGTCGAGCAGGCGCAGACCGACGAGCGGATCGTCGTACTCGACGGCGACCTCGCCAACTCGACCAAGGCGGACATGTTCGCCAAGGCGCACCCGGACCGCTTCCTGCAGATGGGCATCGCCGAGCAGAACATGGTCGGCGTCGCCGCGGGTCTGGCCTCGGCCGGGTACGTCCCCTGGCTGTCGAGCTTCACGGTGTTCTTGACGCATCGCGCGCTGGACCCGGTCCGGATGCTCGTGGCCCAGAGCGAGGCAAACGTCAAGATCGGCGCCGCCTACTCAGGGCTGCTGATCGGCGCGGTCGGCAAGACGCACCTGGACGTCCAGGACCTCGCGATCATGCGTGCGATGCCCGGGATGGTTGTGCTCGCGCCGGGCGACGCCGAGGAGTGCGTGTCGGCGATGCGCTGGGCGTCGGCCTACGACGGCCCGGTCTATCTGCGGCTCGCGCGCGACCCGTCGCCGGAGTTGCCACTGGCCCGCGCCGCCTTCGTGCCCGGGCGGCCCGAGCTGCTGCGCACGGGCGACGACGTCGCGCTCGTCGCGACGGGCCCGCAGACCGCACGCGTCCTCGAGGCGGCTGACCTGCTCGCCGAACGCGGCGTCGGCGCGCGCGTCGTGCATGTCCCCTCGCTCAAGCCGCTCGACGAGGCGGCCCTGCTTGCGGCGCTCGACGGCGTGCCCGAGGTGGTGACCGCCGAGGAGCACTCGGTGATCGGCGGGCTCGGCGGCCTCATCAGCGAGGTTCTCGCGGGCGCGCGCGCGAGCGCGAGAGTTACGAGGCTGGGACTCGACGACGTTTGGGGCGAGTCGGCACCGAACGCGTTCCTGCTCGACCGCCACGGCCTGACGGCCGCGGCGGTCGCCGATCGCGCGCTGCGCGCGATCGCGGCCTAGGCTGCGGCCACCGCGGAGTCCAAGGCGGCCTGGAGGCCCCTCCCGATCAGCTCCAGCTCGTCGTCGACGATCGTGAGCGGCGGCGAGACGGCGATGGCGGTCGCCAGCGGCCGGACAAGGATGCCCTCGGCGCGCGCGGCCGCCGCGACCGCGGGCACGGTGACGCCCCGTTGGCGCGCCTCGGCGCTCAACTCGACGGCGGCGACGACGCCCGTGCCCGCACGCACCTCGGCGACGAGCGGGTGATCGGCCAGCGGGCGGACCTGGCGCTCGAGGGCGCCTTCGAGCTCGCCGGCCCGGGCGAGCAGGCCGTCGCGTTCCAGGATGTCGAGGTTGGCCAGCGCGGCCGCGCACGCCGCCGGGTGGCCGGCGTATGTGGGGCCGTGGCGGAGAAGCACACCGTCGCCCTCCCAGAACGGGGCCGCGACGGCGCCGGAGACGACGACACCGCCGAGCGGCTGGTAACCGCTCGTCACGCCCTTGGCGAACGTGATCATGTCCGGACGGACGCCCCAGCGCTCGATGCCGAACCAGTTGCCCAGGCGGCCGAATGCGCAGATGATCGCATCGATAACGAGCAGCACACCATGGCGACGGCAGATCTCCGCGACGCTCTCGAGGTAGCCCTCAGGCGGGAGCAGGACCCCGCCCGCGCCGACGACCGGCTCGACGAAGAACGCGGCGACGGTCTCGGGACCCAGTTCGGCGATTCGCGCCTCGAGCGCTTCGACCGAGTCGTGGGCGACGGTCGAGGTGGCGCCGAGCAACGGGCCGAAGCCCTCGCGGTTGGCCTCGATGCCGCCGACGCTCGTGCCGATTCCGTAGGTGCCGTGGAAGCCGTGTTCGCGGCCGATCAGGTGCACGCGCTCGGGCGCGCCCTGCGCGGCGAACGAGCGCCGCGCGATCTTGGCGGCGCTGTCGATCGCCTCGCCGCCGCCACAGGTGAGGAAGACGCGCGCGTCGTCGACCGGCGCGAGGCTCGCAAGGCGGTAGGCCAGCGCGCGGGCGGGCTCGTTGGCGTAGTCGCCGAAGATCGAGTACGCGTCGAGCTCGAGCAGCTGGTTGCGGATCGCATCGATGATCTCGATGCGCCGGTGCCCGACGTTGGCGTACCAGAGGCTGGACGTCGCGTCGAGGTAGCGGTTGCCGTCGGCGTCCCACAGCCAGACTCCCTCCGCGCGCGTGAGGATCAGCTCGCGGCTGCGTACCTCGCTCATGTTCGCGAACGGGTGCCACAGGCGAGTGTCGGCGGTCATTGAGAGCCTCTCTGTTGAAGGGGAGTTCGCGGCGATTGTAAACCGATGTCGCAAGTTGAACCCGGACTTGCCTGCAAAATACGCCCAATGGGATCCATCTGGCGTATTACACCTGGCGCGCATCCATTCTCGGCATATGGACGGCACGGCCGTATCGTGATAACTTGCGCCTGTTGTCGTCTCGTTCGTAGGAGGAGGCCCCGTCGTGTCGTCACCCGCAGTCGCCGAGCCCGCAGCCACAGCCGCAGCCGCAGCCACCGCTGCGCGGGTTCTCGTCGTGGAGGCCAACGATCTCCTGCGCACGGGCTTACGCGTGGTCCTCGGCGGTGATCCGCGCATCGCCGGCTGCGCTGGGGCGCGGGGCGTCGAGGAGGCGCTCGTCCAGGTCCGCCGCGTCCGGCCCGACGTCGTGCTCGTCGGGGCCAGCGTGCTTCACGAGTTCGACCTCGTCGTCGGAGGGCAGATCCGGGCCGCCCACGCCGCCGCGCGGGTGGTCCTATTGACCGAGGCGGGCGGCGTCGCCGTCCGCGCGGCGCGCGCCGCGGGTGCCTGCGGGACGGTGTCGCTCGAGGCGCCAACTGCGCTGCTGGCCGAGGTCGTCGTGACGGTGGCCGCCGGTCGCACCTCCTTTGCGGCAACCACCCGCGCGAGCGCTGCGACGTCGACCCTCTCCGGGCGCGAGCGCGAGGTCCTGCGCCTGGTGTCCTCCGGGGCAACCAACGTCGAGATCGCGCGCGAGCTCTTCCTGTCGCCGCACACGATCAAGCAGCACACGCGCTCGCTCTACAAGAAGCTCGGCGTGCGCAACCGCACGGAGGCGGCGCAGAGCGCCCGCGCCAACGGGCTCGTCGCGTGACGGGGCCGGTCCAGGTCCTGACGAAGGTCGCCGGGATCCTCGACGTGCTCGCCGCCGAGGAGGCGACGGTCAGCGAGATCGCGATCGGCGTCGGCGAGCCGCGCAGCACCGTCTACCGGCTGATCGACCACCTCCAGCGGATCGGGTTCGTAGAGCAGGCGCCCGGCCGCGCGGAGTACCGGCTCGGCGTCGAGCTGTTCCGCCTGGGCAGCGTCGTCGCCGCGCGCCTCGGCAGCCACGCGGACGCGCGCGCGATCATGGAGGAGCTGCACGACGCCACCGAGGAAACCATCTTCCTCTGCGTACGCGACGGCGACGCTGCGCTGTGCGTCGACCGGATCGCCGGTCGGTGGGTCGCCTCGATGGCGCTGCAGGTCGGCACGACGCTGCCGCTTAACGTGGGCGCCAGCTCGCGCGCGCTCCTGGCCTTCGAGCCGCCCGAGCAGTGGGACGAGTACCTCGCAAGGGCCGAGCCGGTCGCGATGACCGCCGAGACCGTCGTGGACCCGGCGGCGTTCCGCGAGGACCTCGCGGCCACCCGCGCCCGCGGGTATGCGATCAGCGACGGCGACGTCGTGATCGGCATGGCCGCGCTCGGCGCGCCGATCTTCGACGAGCACGGCCGCGTTGTCCTGTCGCTGTCGATGAGCGGCGTGCGGCCGAGCATCCTCGGCGATCGCGAGGCGCGCAATGCCGAACTGCTACGCGACGCCGCGCATCGTCTGTCCCGTTCCACCAACCCCTAGGAGTCGCACGATGGCCGCGACCGCTACACGCATCCACGCCTTGCACTGCGGAGGAGATCTCACCGACTGGGCGATCTTCGACCCGTTCGACGCTCGCGCCGGAACCAAGGTCTACAACCCGTACTTCATCTACGTGATCGAGCACCCCGACGCGAGGATCGTCTTCGATACCGGCGCCCACCCGGACCTGGCGACCGACCCTGCAGGGCGCCTCGGCGCGGCCGCCGACGGCTTCGAGGTCGAGCTGGCGCCGGGCGACGCGCTCGACGCCGCGCTCGCGCGCATCGACCTCGCGCCGTCTGACATCGACCTCGTCGTCCAGTCGCACCTGCACTTCGACCATGCCGGCGGGCTCGACCGGCTGCCGGGCGTCCCCGTGATGGTCCAGGCGCAGGAGCTGGAATTTGCGCGGCACCCGCCGGTCTACCAGGCGGAGATCTACGTTCAGGATGACTTCGCGGGCGTGCAGGAGTGGCGGGAGATCGAAGGCGACCACGACGTCTTCGGCGACGGCAGCGTCATGGCGATCGCGACGCCGGGGCACACCAAAGGCCATCAGTCGCTGCTCGTGCGGCTGGCGGGGCAGATTGTCTTCTTGCTCGCCGACGCCGGATACCTGCTGGAGAAGATGCGGGCCCGCGCGCTGCCCGCCGTGTGCTGGAGCCCCGACGCGATGATTGCGACGTGGGATCGGGTCGAGGAAATCGAGCGCGACACCGGCGCGCTGCTGCTGACGACTCACGAGCTCACCTACGAGACGACGGTGCGGCTCGCTCCGGGCGCATCGTACGCGTGACCCTGCAGCAATTGGATTCAACCTAGCCCTTTCGGATCACTATTCCGGGTTTCGCTGCCGTAATTGGATCCAATACTCCACACTCGATTGCGGGCGGCGAGAACCGCCTTCGGACGAGCGGAGAAAGGGTCGGACAGGTGACGGTCGAGGTTGAGCAGGAGGACGAGGTGGCGGCGGTGGGCCTGGAGCTCTACCGGCGGATGCGGTTGATCCGGCGCTTCGAGGACACGATCCAGTCGCTGTTTCAGCGCGGCGAGGTCCACGGCACCACGCACCTGTACTCGGGCGAGGAGGCCGTCGCCGTCGGCGTGGCCTCCGTGCTGGAGGATCAGGATCGGGTGGCCGGGACCTACCGCGGCCACGGGCACGCGCTGGCGGTCGGCGTCGAGCCGCAGGGCCTGCTCGACGAGATGCTCGGCCGCGAGACGGGCGTGTGCGCCGGGCGCGCGGGGTCGATGAACGTCATCGATCTCGAGCACCGGCTGATCGGCTGCTTCGGGATCATCGGAGGGTCGATCGCGGCGGCGACCGGCGCGGCGCTCGCGCTCAAGCGCGTCGACGGCGTCGCGGTCGCGTTCTTCGGCGACGGCACGACCAACCACGGGTACTTCCACGAGTGCCTTAACTTCGCCAAGGTCAACGCGCTTCCCGTGCTGTTCGTGTGCGAGAACAACCTCTACGGCGAGTTCACGCCGTGGGAGGACGTGACGGCCGGCCAGATCCTGTCCCGACCCAAGGCGTATGAGATCCCGGCCGAGCAGGTTGACGGCAACGACGTCTGGGCCGTGCGGGCCGCGGCCGGCGCCGCGGTGGCGCGGGCGCGGGCGGGGGAGGGGCCGCAGTTCCTGGAGGCCTTGACCTACCGCTTCGTCGGCCATTCGCGCTCGGATCCGGGCAAGTACCGCAAGCCGGGCGAGCTGGACGCGTGGAAGGAGCGCGACCCGCTGAAGGTCGCCCGCGAGCGGCTAGCCGACGACGAGGCGGTCGACGCGGTCGACGCCGAGGTCGACGCGCTGCTGGAGCAGATGGTCGAGCGCGGGCTCGCGTCGCCTTTCCCCGTGCCGTCGGTTGCGACCGAGTTCAAGGACTAGTCCATGCCCAGCGTCCTGATGCCCAAGCTCTCTGACTCGATGGAGGAGGGCACGATCGTCCGCTGGCTGCTTGACGATGGCGCGCAGGTCGCCGTCGGCGACGAGCTGGCCGAGATCGAGAGCGACAAGGCGGTGATGACCTATGAGGCAGAGGCCGCCGGCGTGTTCCATCCCGCGGCGGCCGAGGGTGACTCGGTCGCCGTCGGCGCCGTGATCGCGCACGTGCTCGGCGTGGGGGAGGCGGCGCCGGTCGCGGTCTCCCCGGAGCCGGTCGCCGTCGCGGTCGGCGCGACGGCCGCGCCGTCGGCGCCCGCGCGCCCGGAGCGGTCCGAGCGGTCCACGGCCAACGGCGCGGGGCGCGCCAACGCGTCGCCCGTCGCCCGCCGGGTCGCTGAGCATCTTGGCGTCGACCTCTTCGCGCTCGTCGGCACGGGGCCGAACGGGCGCGTCGTCAAGCGCGACGTCGAGCGTGCCGCCGCAGAAGACGGCGGCGCAATCGCGGTCCCTCCTCCCGCGACCAACGGCCACCAGGTGGCCGCATCCCCCAGCGCGCCGGCGGCTGAGAACGCCGCCGGCGCGAAGGGTGCCGTCGAGGTCGTCGAGCCCTCGCGCGTCCAGGCGACGATCGCACGGCGGATGAGCGAGGCGAAGGCGACGATGCCGGAGTTCACGCTCACCGTCGACGTCGCCATGGACGAGGCGGTCGCGCTGCGCGAGCGCTTCAAGGCGCTCGGCGACGTCGTGCCATCGTTCAACGACTTCGTCGTGCGGGCCTCCGCGCTCGCGCTGCGCGCTCATCCACGCGCCAACGGCGCGTTTCGCGACGGCCGCTTCGAGCTCTACGAGCGCGTCAACGTTGGCGTCGCCGTGGCGGCCGGCGACGCGCTACTGGTCCCGACCGTCGCCGACGCCGACCGGCGCTCGCTGGGCGAGATCGCGCGTGACACGCGCCGCCTGGCGGCCGGCGCCCGTGACGGCAGCCTCACCGCGGCCGAGCTGTCGGGCGGCACGTTCAGCGTGTCGAACCTCGGCATGTTCGGCGTGCAGGCGTTCACCGCGGTCCTCAACCCGCCGCAGGCGGCCATCCTCGCGGTGGGCGCGCTCGAGCAGCGTGCGGTCGTAGTCGACGGCAAGCTCGCCGTCGGGCACCGCATGGCGATGACGCTGACCTGCGATCACCGCATTCTGTACGGCGCGCACGCCGCGTCGTTTTTGGCCGACATCCGCGCGGCGCTCGAGCAGCCGCTGCGGCTGGCCCTCTGACCCCTCCCTAGGAGCAACACGCACATGTCGATGATCGACTTCCGCCAGGCCATCCGCGACGCGCTCGACGAGGAGCTGGAGCGCGACGAGCGCGTCGTGTTCTTCGGCGAGGACGTAGCCAAGCCGGGCGGCGTGTTCGCGACGACCGGCGGCCTCTACGAGCGCCACGGCGGCGAGCGCGTCTTCGACACGCCGATCTCCGAGCTGGCGATCACCGGCGCGGCGTTCGGCGCCGCCGTCACCGGGCTGCGCCCCGTCATCGAGATCATGTTCGGCGACTTCCTGCCGTTGTCGATGGACTCGCTCGTCAACCAGTCGGCCAAGTACTGGTACTTGAGCAACGAGCAGGCCAGCGTGCCGCTGGTCGTTCGCTCGGCCGTCGGCGGCGGCGGGCGCTTCGGCGCGATTCACTCGCAGTCGCCGATCAGCTGGTTTCACAACGTGCCGGGGCTCAAGATCGTCACACCCTCCGGGCCGGCGGACGCGAAGGCGCTGCTGAAGGCGTCGATCCGCGACGACAACCCCGTGCTGTTCTTCGAGCACAAGCGGTTGTACACCATGAAGGAGGAGCTGGCCGACAGCGCCGCCGACACGGTCGCCGAGATCGGCAAGGCGCGCGTGCTGCGCGAGGGCGGCGACGTCACGCTGGTCTCGGTCATGCGCGGCGTCCACGACTGCCTCGCCGCCGCCGAGCTGCTGGCCCCGGCCGGCATCGAGGCCGAGGTGATCGACCTGCGCACGATCCGCCCGCTGGACCGCGCGACCGTGTTGTCGTCCTTGGCCAAGACCAACCGGCTGGTCGTCGTCGAGGAGGGGCCCCGCACCGGCGGCTGGGCGGGTGAGGTGCTCGCCGTCGCCGTCGAGGAGGCGCTCGGCGACGTCGACGACGTGTGGCGCATCGCCACCGAGGACCATCCAATCCCCTACAGCCCGCCGCTGGAGGACGCGTTCTACGCCGACGCACAGGCGATCGCCACATCGGTCCAAGGGCGGTTGGCGGTCGCCACGTGATGCGGGCGAGGCGGGCGGGCGGAAGGGATCCAATCGCCGCGAATTCTAATCCCAATGGGCCGTAGACGCAGCGACTTTATGGCGTTACGTTCCCCCTTACTGGCGACAGCGGATCCAATCGTGTCTATGGGTGGCCAGGACCGGACGTGTCGCATTCATTCCCTGGCGTGACGGAAGAGGAGAGTCGTGATGACGATGCACGAGGACCAGGGGTTGGACACGACGGCGGCCGCGCCGTCCGGCGCGCCCGCCACGGCCGGTCGCCTCGCGCCGGAGCCGATCGGGCTGTCGCGGACGGTCGGTTACGCGATCGGGTTCGTGGGGCCATCGGCCTCAGTGGTGCTCGGGTGGGCGACCGTGATCATGTTCGCGGGCTTCGCCACGCCGGTCGTCGTCGTGCTCGCGCTGGTCGCCGCCGTGCTGTGCGCCATGAGCATCGGCGCGTTCGCGCGCAAGCTGCCGAGCGCTGGGTCCCTGTTCACCTACAACACGCACGCGTTCGGCACGCGCATCGGCTTTCTCAGCGGCTGGGCGCTGTTCTTCGCCTACATCCTTTTCGCGCCAGCGGGCCTCGGCGCGTCCGGCTACTTCTTGTCGCAGTTCGTCGACAACGCCTTTGACGTGCACATCAGCGCGAGCGTGCTGATGCTCGCCGCGCTCGCGTTCACCACGGCGCTCGCGCTGCGCGGCATCCACACGTCCGCCTCGGTCGACCTCGTGCTGGTGGTCATCGAGATGGTCGTGATCATCGCGCTCGCCGTGACGATCCTGGCGAAGGTCGGGCTCGGGAACCTCGACTTCGGCACGTTCAACCCCGCGAACTCGCTCAACGGCAAGCTCAGTGACATCTCGTTGGCCATGGTCTACGGCGTGGTCGCCTTCTCGGGCTTCGAGTCCGCGGCGACGCTCGCCGAGGAGAGCCGCGATCCCCGCCGCAACATCCCGCGCGCGCTGCTATCGGCGGTCACGATCGTGGGGGCCTTCTACGTGCTCGTGCTGTTCGCCCAGATGCAGGGCATCGGGCAGGAGGGCATCGGGAAGTTCATCGAAGACGGCGCCCAGCTCAACACGCTGACCGGCCAGTACTGGAGCGACGACTTCATCTGGGTCATCGATCTCGTCGTCGCGCTCGGCACCCTCGGCTTCACGATCGCGACGTTCAACTCCGGCGCGCGCATGCTCTTCGCCATGGGGCGCGAGGAGATGCTCCCCGCCCGCTTGGGCATGGTCGCGCCAGACCGCGGCACGCCGGTCAACGCGATCATCGCTACGGCCGTGTTCAGCCTCGTCGTCGGCTTGCCCATGACCATTATCTACGGTGGGTTCGACACCTTCGCCTACCTCGGCGCGATCGCCGGCCTCCTGCTGACGCTGCTGTACGTGATCGTGAACCTTGGCGTGATCGTCGCCTTCCGCCGCAGCTACCGTGACGAGGCCAACCCCATCCGCCACGTGGTCGTCCCGTTGATCGCCGCGGGCCTCTTCTGCATTCCTCTCGTCGGCTCCTTCTACCCGGCCCCGGCCTCCCCTTACAACGTCCTGCCCTTCGTCGCCCTCGGCTGGATCCTCGTCGGCGCGGCCGTCGTCACGGTCATCGGCCGCCGGGCCCCCGAGAAGCTGGCCCGGATCGGGAAAGCGTTCGAGGACTAGGGCGAGAGGGTCGCCCGCTCGCTGGCTCGCTTCGACGCGGGCCAACAAGGCGTCGGTGGCATCACCTTGACGTCGAACCAGGCGTCGGTGTCGGCCCCTTGCCGACTGCGCGCCAGACGGAGGGACCTGATCCGTGGTGCTTATCGAGGTGGCGGCGCTCTCGCGTCAGCGCGGGCCGCTACGTGTCACAGCCGCACGAGTCGCGGTGAACGAGCGTGGCCGGCAGTCGAATCGATCGCGGCTCCCGGTCGGGCGAGTCCAGGCGTGTCAGCAGCATCTGGACCGCCATGCTTCCGATCTCTCGCGTCGGCTGGGCGATGACGGTGAGGCGCGGCTCGAACAGGTCGGACCACTCGAGGTTGTCGAAGGCTACGAGGGCCATGTCCTTGGGGACCCGCAGCCCGCGGTCGCGAAGCGCGTGCATCACGCCGATGGTCATGGCGTTGTTCGCGGCGATGAGCGCCGTGGGGGGCACGGGAAGGTCGAGGAGCCGGTGCGTGGCGGCGCGGGCGCAGTCGTGCTCTGAGTTGCCGCAGTCGATGAGGCCGTCGTCGACCTCGATGGCGCTCCGGGTGAGCCCTAGGCGGTAGCCATCGATGCGCTCCTCCGTCGTGCTGAGCCCTCGCATCCCGGCGACGAACCCGATGCGGGCGTGCCCGCGGTCTGCGAGGTGCGCGACGAGCTCGGCCGTCGGCTCGACGTTGTGGGTCCCGATCTGGTCGAACGGAGCCGGGACGAACCGGTCCAGGAGGACGACGGGGACCGATCGCTCGGCCAGGTACGGCAGCGCATGGTCCACGGCTCCCGGCGACGGCGCGAGCAAGAGCCCGTCGACGCGCCGGGCCGCGAGCTCCTGCACCATCCGCAGTTCCTGCTCCGGCTCGTCGTGCGTGTCGCCGAGCAGCAGTGTGTGCCCGCGCACCGAGGTCTCGGCTTCGATCGATGCGACCACGTCCATGAAATAGGGGTTGGAGATGCCGCTGATCGCCAGCCCGATGGACTGCGTGCGCGCGCCGGCCAGCGCCCGAGCGATGGAATGCGGGCGGTACCCCGTACGTTGGATTGCGGCCCGGACCCGCTCCATCGTCTTGGCGTTGACCGGACGGGTGCCGTTTACGACGTGCGACACGGTCGTGATTGAAACGCCCGCCTCTCGCGCCACTTCGGCCATGGTGGAGGTCATCGAGCCCCAGTATTGCGCAAGCGCTTGCGGCAGATTACGCAAGCGCTTGCGCGCAAGCGCTTGCGTCTGGTAGGTTTGGCCGGCTTCGGTCCTGCGTCGCCGCCAGGACGGCCGTCGCGGCGCTGGAAGAAAGCCCGCGTGCTTGGCCGTGCCGAAAGGGTGGGCGCTTGGGCATACGGGTCAATTCACTGGAGGAATGTTCACGATGGTTGGACCGTGTTCGGCGAGCCTGTGCTCGTCGCCGGTGCGCGGCGGCAAGGCGCAGCGTCTCGGGAGTAGGCGCGGCGTCGGTTGCCCGGGCGCGAGCGCTCGCCCGGAGGGCGCATGTCCGTGAAGGCCCGGCCTCTCGGCGATGCGCTCTCCGGAGGAGTGACGCCGCCGGCTCCGCGTACCGATGGGCGCTCGCCGCACCGCAGGGATCTCGGCCTCTCGCTCGGCGTCCGGGTGATTGCCGCGGGCCCGCTCGTCGTGCTCGGCTGCATCTGGATCACCTTCGCCTGCCTGAGCCCGTACTTCTTCACGCAGGACAACCTCACGAACGTCCTGATCCAGTCGAGCTCCGTCGCGTTGCTCGCGCTCGGCGCTCTCGTCGTAGTGATCGCCGGAGCGCTCGATCTCTCGCTCGGCGCGACGGTAGGGATGGCGACGATCGTGGGCGCGGCGCTCTTTCGCGACAGTCCGGAGCTTGACTGGCTCGTGATCCCGGCAATGCTCGGGGTGGCTCTGGCAATGGGGATCGTCAACTCCATCGTGATCGTGACGTTGCGCTTCGGGAACCCATTCATCGTCACGCTCGGGATGCTCTACGTCGTTCAGAGCCTGTCGTCGGTGGCGTCTGAGGGCGTGCAGATCGCCGGCCTGCCGGGCTTCATTACGTCGGTGGCCAACGATCGCTTCTTGGGCGTGCCCGGGCCGGTGATCCTGGTCTGCCTGGCCGGCGCGGCGCTGGCGCTCCTGCTCAACCGCGTGGCCTGGGGGCGCTGGATCGTGGCGACGGGCGGCAATCCCGACGCCGCCGCCAAGGTCGGGATGCCCGTCCGCGCCGTCCTGTTCAGCGTCTACGTCATCGCCAGCCTGTTCGCCGGCGTCACCGCGATCCTCGTTGCGGGGCTCAACGACGCGGGGGCGACCGACAGCGGCTTCTCGATCCTGATGGCCATCGCGGCGGTCGTCATCGGAGGAGCCAGCCTCACCGGTGGCCGGGGCAGCGTTTGGAAGACCATCGTCGGCGCGGTGATCCTCGGCTCGATCACCAACGGCATGACGCTGCTCTCGGTATCGCCGAACTGGACGCCGTTCGCCGTCGGGGTGGTGCTCGTCGCGGCGGTCGGCCTCGAAGCCCTGCGGCAGAACGTCGAGGGGCGCCTGCGCGTGCGCCAGGCCCAGATCCAGGGCGAGGTGGCGTGATGACCCCTCCTGTGCTCGAGATCTCGGGCCTGACCAAGCGCTTCGGCAACCACGCGGCTCTTGACGCCATCGACCTCACGGTCGGCGAGGGGGAGATCGTCGCGCTCCTGGGCGACAACGGCGCCGGGAAGTCGACGCTGGTCAAGTGCGTGGCGGGGGTGTACCGGCCCGACGAGGGTGACATCTCCCTCGACGGCGAGTCGCTGCACGCCGGCCGCCCCGTCGGCAAGGGCTCCGGCATCGGCATCGTCTACCAGGACCTGGCGCTGTTCGACAACCTCTCGGTGGCGGAGAACCTGTTCGCCGGAGCCGAGCCTTGTTGGCCGCGACGGCTCAAGGGCGCGGGCATCGTCAACAAGCGCGCGATGTTGGCGGAGGCTCGGCAGGCGCTGGACCGGCTCGAGGTCAAGATCCCCAACTTGAAAAGCGCGACCGGGCTCCTGTCCGGTGGCCAGCGCCAGGCGATCGCGGTCTCCAAGGGCATCGCGTTCGCCAAGCGGCTGGTGATCCTCGACGAGCCCACGGCCGCGCTCGGGCTGCGCGAGCGCGGGAACGTCCTGCGCATGGTGCGGCAGCTGCCGGCCGCTGGCGTCTCGGTCGTGCTGATCAGCCACAACCTCGAGGAGGTCATCTCCGTGGCGGATCGCGCGGTCGTGTTGCGGCAGGGCAAGAAGGTCGGCGAAGTCCCGGCCACAGAAGAGAACCACGAAACCATCGTGTCGCTGATCGTCGGGGGGCGACCGGCGGCTAACGAACGTCACGTTCATTAGACCGGAGGATGCAAGTGCTGAGAGAAAGCATGATGACCACGTCGCGGAAGTCCTGCGCACGCAAGAAGATGGCGGCCGCGGCCGCGGCCGCCGCGCTGTGCGTCGGGCTGGCCGCGTGCGGTGACAGCGGCACGAATGGCGCGGCCGGAGGGAGCTCCACCGCCAGCGGCTCGTCCGAGCAGGCAAGCGGCACCAAGCTCGTTCTCTTGGAGATGCCGTTCCCGTGTGGGTTGAACGGGCCGATCTACGAGTACTGCGAGGGGGCAAAGGCCGCCAAGCTTCCGCCGGGCTACAAGTTCCAGGTCAAGACCGGGGTGGACCTTGCGGACAACACCGCGTTCAACAACCTCATTCAAACGAGCCTTCAGCTCAAGCCGGCCGGGCTGATCGTCTTCCCGGCGGGCCCCGCGGCGCAGACCCCGACGTTGAACCGGGCCTGCGACCAGGGTGTGGAGGTCATCATCCTGGACAGCCCGGCGAACGGCGTGAAGTGCCAGTCCGCGCTGGTGGGCATGGATCACACGGAGGCCGGCGCGCTCGTGGGCCAGTGGCTGGCCAAGCACCCGACGAGCAGCAAGGAGGTGGGGATCGTCACGCAGCCGCCGGGTCAGTTCACCGCGACCGACAACCGGGTCAAGGGCTTCACGAAGGCGGCGGAGGCCGCCGGGTTTAAGGTCGTCGCCACGGTGACCACGGACATCACCCTGGACAAGACGCGGACCCAGGTCACGAACCTGCTGACGGCGCACTCGAACCTCGGGGCCATCTACTCGGCCAACGGCCCGATGGGCCAGGGCACGACCCAGGCGCTGAAGGCGGCCAACGCGTTCGGCAAGATCGCGAACGTCACGTTGGACTTCGACCCGGCGAACGCCAAGCAGGTGAAGGCCGGTCAGATCAGCGCCATCACGAACGCGCACACGTTCGAGATCGGTCGCATCGCGGTCGAGACCATGGTCAAGGTGCTCGAAGGCGAGGACGTACCGGAGATCGTCACGACGCCGCTGTCCGTCGTGGACAAGACGAACGTCGACGAGGCCGCCAAGGCCGACTGACCGATCGCGGTGGCCGGCCCGGACCCGGGCCGGCTACCGGTGAAACGAACCCGCGCAGACCACTGATAAAAGGACTAGCACATGATGGGGAATTCACCGATGACGACGGATGAG
The DNA here is from genome assembly GCA_963829185.1 of uncultured Conexibacteraceae bacterium. Lineage (GTDB taxonomy): Bacteria > Actinomycetota > Thermoleophilia > Solirubrobacterales > Solirubrobacteraceae > Baekduia. The sequence goes on along the minus strand of CAWHID010000013.1, from coordinate 291,708 downwards.
CGCATGATCGCCGAGGCGCACAGGCTCGTGACCCGGAAGCCGTTCTGGGAGCGCGACGTCGCTGAGCTGCGCGCAGAGCGTCGCGAAGAGACCGAGGGCTTCCGCGGCACGCCCGAGGCGCTGGCGAGCGTCGAGCAGCTGACCGCTGGAGGCGTGCCGGCGCGGCTCTACCGGCCGCAGGGCGACGAGACCGACGTGCTCGTCTGGCTGCACGGCGGCGGTTTCATGGTGGGAGACCTCGACACCGAGGACCACCTGGCGCGCGTGCTCGCCAACCGCGCAGGATGCGCGGTGTTGTGCGTCGACTACCGCCTCGTTCCCGAGTACCGGTATCCGGCGGCGCTCGACGACGCCTGGGCGGCGGTGGCCTGGGCGGTGGAGCGGTTCGATGCCGTCGCCGTGGGGGGCGACAGCGCCGGGGGCAACCTGGCCGCGGTCGTCGCCCAGCAGGCGCGGGACCGCCGCTTGGAGCTGACCCTCCAGGTACTGGTGTACCCGATGCTCGACCACCGCCCCGACTCGGCCAGCTACGAGGAGTACCGTCGGGCCTACCACGCGTTCGCCGGCGTCGAGGGGTACGGCGAGTGCTGCCAAGAGGCCATCCGCAAGCTCTGGGACCTGTACGCCGACCCGTCGCAGCAGGCTCTCCCGTCGGTCTCTCCGCTGCGAGCCCCGTCGCTGGCCGGCGTGGCGCCGGCGCTGATCATCACCGCTGAGCACGACATCCTCCGCGCGGAGGCCGAGGAGTACGGCGCGCTCTTGGAGCAGGCGGGGGTGCCGACCGAGGTCGTGGGGTTCGACGGTCGGATGCACGGGTTCTACCGCGAGCTGGGCTCCTACGACGCCGGATGGGAGGCGGTCGAGCGCACGGGTGCGGCGCTCGAGCGTGCGTTCAACGGATGAGCATCCTGAGCGTTGCAGACGCCTGGGTCGTGACCCCGGGGTACGAGCGCGTTGTCGACGCGTTCAGGCGCAACCTCGAGGATCGGGGAGACCGCGGCGCGGCGTTCGCGGCGTACGTGGACGGGCGCCTGGTCCTCGACGTGTGGGGCGGGCTCGCGCGACGCGACCCGCCCCGCCCGTGGCGTCGCGACACGCTGGCGTGCGTCTTCTCCGGCTCGAAGGGCCTGGTCGCGACCTGTCTGCTGCTGGCGCTGGAGCGCGGGTTGCTCGATCTCGACGAGCCGGTCGCGACGTACTGGCCCGAGTTCGCACAGAACGGCAAGGGCGACATCTTGGTCCGTCATGTTGTCTCCCACCAAGCGGGGCTGCCCGGCGTCACGACGCCGGTCACGGTGGAGCAGGCCACGGACGGCAAGCTGATGGCACGGCTCCTGGCCGGCCAGCCGGCGGTGCACGCGCCTGGGAGCCAGCTGCTCTATCACGCCATCACGTTCGGGTGGCTCTGCGGGGAGCTCATCCGCCGGGTCGACGGCCGTAGCGTCGGCCGCGTCTTTGACGAGGATGTCGCTCGGCCTCTCGGGCTCGATGCGTGGATCGGCCTTCCGGCGGAGCACGACGGTCGCGTCGCGGAGGCGATGCGCGGCGCGGGCTTCGGCGAGCAGCCGCGCGATCGCCACACGACGCCTGGGTCGATGGCTTGGTCGATCTATGCCAACCCGCCGCGGTTCGCAACTGATGAACTGCCGACCAACACGCGCGGCTGGCGGGCCGCCGAGGTCCCGGCGAGCAACGGCATCGCCAGCGCGCGTGCCCTTGCGCGTCTCTACGCCTGCCTCGTGGCCGGCGGCTCCCTCGACGGCGTGCAGGTGCTGCGGCCGGAGACCATCGAGCTGGGGACGGCGTGCATCGTCCGGGCGTTCGAGCCGCTGCTCGACGTTCCGGTCGGGTACGGGGTCGGGTTCGCCCTCCAGACCGAGTTGGGGCACTTCGGCCCGGAGCTCACGGCGTTCGGGCATTCCGGCGCCGGAGGCTCGGTTCACGGCGCATGGCCGGCGTACCGCACCGGGTTCTCCTACGTGACGGCGGACCTCCGCGAGTCGGGCATCGCGGACGCGAGGGCAGCCGCGTTGACGACGACGCTTCACGAGGCCGTGCGCTCGTCGGCGGGGGAACGCGGCGCGGCGTGAGCGTCGAGACCAACGGCGCGGGGGAGGCAGTGGGGGAGAATTTCTCCGAGCTGGCCGCGCGCGCCCGCGCGCTGGCGGAGCGGGAGGGGCGCGTCCTGCTCGGCCTGGCCGGGCCGCCCGGGTCTGGGAAGACGACGTTGGCCCGTTCCCTCGTCGAGCACGTGGGCGACGCGGCGCGTCATGTGGGCATGGACGGCTTCCATCTCTCGCAAGGTCAGCTGGCGGGCCTAGGCCGGCTCTCGCGCAAGGGAGCGATCGACACGTTCGACGCGGCGGGGTTCCTCGCGCTGGTCAGCCGTCTGCGACAGCCGGACGACTCGATCGTCTACGCGCCGGAGTTCCGGCGGGATCTGGAAGAGCCGATCGCCGGCGCGGTCGCGATCGAGCCGTCCGTCCGGCTCGTGGTCATCGAGGGCAACTACCTGCTCGTCGTCGACGAGCCGTGGGGCGCGTTGCGGTCGCTCTTTGACGAGGTGTGGTATTGCGAGCGGGACGACGCGGCACGCTTGACCGGGCTCATCGCGCGGCACCGTACGTTCGGCAAGACCGCCGCCGAAGCACGGAGCTGGGCCATGGGGCCCGACGAGCGCAATGCGACGCTGATCGCCGCGACGCGGCAACGCGCGGACCGCGTGGTGGACGTCGCCGCGCAGGCGTTCGTGGCTGGCGCGAGGTAGAAGCCGCGCCCGAGGTTTGAGTCGAGATCCAAGGGCCGACGGCTCCCGATGGTCAACAAAGGCCCGCAAAGGCGGGCCTTTGCTGTTCTCGATCGCGGAGCCCCGAACGACGGAAGGCCCCGCAATGCAGGGCCTTCCAGGATGGGCGCGGCGGGTTTCGAACCTGCGACCTCTCGCGTGTGAAGTCCCGAATTGATGAGCGAACAAGTGCTTGTTTAGCAGGTATTTCACGGCATGTCGCTGTGCTTCTGAGGTGCTCTGAGAGAAGGCCAAAACCGCGCTCGGAGGCGGTTTGGGCCACGGAATCGCCCGCCGGCCGCGGCTCGTCCGTGAGATCCGGGGGAGGGTGTTTCGGGGTGTCGGGCGACTGGGAGGTGAGCCCGTGCGCTTCGAACCCGACAGCCTGAACGACCCGCTGGAGGACATGCTCCTGGCTGCGGCGGGAGCCGGCGACACGCAGCGCCTATTGACCGCGGCGGAGGTGGCGGCGGTGCTGCGCGTCGATCCCGCCTGGGTCTACGACCACGCCGAGCTGCTCGGGGCGCTGCGGTTGGGCACGGGTCGTCAGCGACCGGTCCGTTTCGAGGCACGGACGGTCGCCGCACGACTACGCGCGTGCGCGGACGGGACGAGCCCGGCGCGCCAGGAGCCGCAGCCTGCGGTGCGGCGGCGCCGAGCGGGGACATCGCGGGCGGCCGACGCGGAGGATCTGCTGCCGGTCCGTCCGCGTCTGGGGGAGGTAGGTCGTGCCCCGTCCAGCTAGCGGTCAGATCGTCGCCCGCGAGCGCCGCGACGGGCTCATCACCTACTCGTTGCGCGTGACGGCGAACCACCGGCGCCAGCGGCTGCACCTCGGCACGCAGGAGGACGGGTGGACGGCGGCGCGCGCGGAGCGCGAGCTTCAGGACGTCCTGGCCCGCATCCGGGCCGGCGTCTGGTCGCCGCCGGCCCGGGTGGTGGAGCGGCGGATGTCGGCGGACCCGACCTTCCACGAGTACGCCACGGCCTACCTGGCCAGCCGCAAGGGCGAGCTGCGCGAGACCTCGCTTAACGACTACGCCTGGCGGCTGTCGTGTCATCTGCTGCCGTTCTTCGCCGAGTACCGCGTGTCGGAGATCGACGTTAAGCTCGTCGACGCCTACCGGGCGCACAAAGTGGCCGAGCGCGAGCACATCAAGGACATGGCCAAGGCCGGCACCCCGGCGCGCGACGAGTCCGGTCGCCGAATCCGCCCGCTGGGCAACGAGACCATCAACAAGACGCTGGGGCTGCTGGCGTCGACCCTCGACGTCGCTGTCGACCACGAGATCCTCGCGGCCAACCCGGCACGAGGACGCCGGCGGCGGCTGAAGGCGACGCGTCCGCGACGGCCGTTCCTCGAAGCCGACGAGGTGCAGTCCCTGCTGGCGGCCGCCGAGCAGCTCGATCGCGACAAGGTGCGACCGAGCGCGCGAGCGATGCAGGTCAAGCAGATGCGCGACGAGTGGAAGTTGACCTACATCGACATCGAGAAGCGCTACAACATGCCGCGCGGCTCGGCGCACTACCTCTACGAGCGCGCGACCAACGATCGTCCGCCGTTGCTGGTGCGCCGCGCGATCGTCGCGGTCCTCGTCGGTTCCGGCCTGCGGGTCGGGGAGATGTGCGCACTGACGTGGCGCGACGTCAATCTGGACAAGCGCCGCCTGAACGTCACCGACGCCAAGACGCCGACCGGCGTGCGCGAGGTCGAGCTCTCGCCGTGGCTGGTCGACGAGCTGCGGACCTTCCGCGCCGCGATCACCGACCTGAGGCCGGACTCGCCGGTGCTGCCCTCGGCGGCCGGCACCGCCCGCGACCGCAAGGGCGTGTGCAACAACGTGGTCAAGAAGGCCGTGGCGCGGGCCGACGAGATTCGGGTTGCGGCGGGCGGCTCGCCGCTGCCGCAGGGCATCACGCCCCACGCGCTGCGCTGCACCTACATCTCGCTGTTGCTGGAGTCGGGGCATCCGCTGCCCTACGTGATGGCGCAGGTCGGGCACGCCGACGAGAGCACGACGCTGCAGATCTACGCGCGGGTGCTGAAGCGCCGACCGCGCGAGGCGCAGCACGCGGCGTTCGACGCGCTCATCGTCGGCGAGGAATCATGACTGGCACGGATGGAACAAAAGCTGCACATAGAGTCAGCTCATGTGTAGTATTTGTGCCGATGGCTTCAGGTGTCGAGATCTTGCGGGAGCGGTTCGGCGAGCAACCGTTCCGCGTCTCCGAGGCCGTAGCCGCCGGTGTGGGCCGAACCACGCTCCATCGGATGCGAGAGGCCGGCGAGCTGGTCGCGCTTGGGCGGGGGGTCGTGCAGCTCCCCGGCGCGGGGATGGGGATGCTGTCCGGGTTGGCGGTGGTGTCGGCGCGGGTGCCGCGCGGGGTGATCTGCCTGAACTCGGCGCTGGCGTTCTGGGATCTCAGTGACGAGGTCCCAGAGCGGATCCACGTTGCGGTTCCGCGCGGGGCCCACCGGCCGTCGATCGCCGAGCCGGCGACCCAAGTCCATGTCTTTGATGCGCGGACCTTCGATGTCGAGCGCGAGCAGCAGCGCACCGACGCTGACGAGACGTTCTGGATCTACTCGGCCGAGCGGTCGGTGGTCGACGCGATGCGGATGTCGCGGTGGGTGGGACGGGACGTCGGGCTGCATGCGCTGCGTCGCTACATGGACCGCGGCGATGCGAAGCCCGCGAGGCTGGCCGAGATCGCGCGGGAGATCGGCGGGAGCAAACAGCTACGCCCCGCTTTGGAGGCGCTGCTCAGTTGAGCGACCGCGCCGCCGCCGCGTTCCGGAGCTTGCAGGCCAAGGCTCGTGCCGAGCACGGAGGCAACACGCAGCCGTTGCTCGTCGTCTACGCGGTCGAGTCGTTCCTGCGGCGGCTGGCTCTGTCGGACTATGCCGAGCGGATGGTGCTCAAGGGCGGGATGTTGATGGCGGCCAACGGCGTGCGTCGCATGACCCAGGACGCGGATCTCTCGACCCACGGCGTCACCAACGATGCCGAGCGCGTGCGGGAGATCGTCGCCGAGATCTGCTCACTGGTGCCCGATCCGCACGACGGGGTCGTGATCGATCCCGCGTCCATCAGGACCGAGGTCATGCGCGAGGGCGATGAGTACCACGGCGTGCGCTGCAAGCTCATCGCCGGCCTGGACAGGGCGCGGATCCCGTTCGCGCTGGACATCTCCTTCGGAGACCCAGGCACGTCGACGACGATCGAGCTGGCGTCGATCATCGACCAGCCGGACGTGCGGCTGCGCGCGTATCCACTGGCGCTCAACCTGGCGGAGAAGATCGTCACCGCCATGCAGCGTCGCGAGACCAGCACGCGAGATCGGGACTTCGCCGACCTGTGGTCGTGCAGCCGTCGCTTCGACTTCGAGGCCGGCGAGCTGCTGGGTCACATCCGCGACGTCGCTGGGCACCGTGGGCAGGCACTCATGCCACTGGCCGACGCCCTGGCGAATATGCCGGATCGCCAGCAGCCCTACGCGGCGATGGTGCGGCGCATGTCCTACCTCGCGCCGCCGCCGGAGCGCTGGGCGGATCTGCTCGCCGGTGTGATCGCGTTCGTGGATCCGCTCTTGGCCGACGAGAACGGGGCGCTGACGCGGTGGAGTTCCGACGACGCGAGTTGGCGCTGACCGCCGTCGGACATCGTGGGGGCGAGTTCTGGGTCCTCGGGGCCTACAGGGTTCGGAGAGGTCTCTCTCCGACAACTAAAAAGCGCCCCCGCGCCGCGTCAACGGCCGGGGGCATGGCCCAAGGAGCTGGTACTCCATGAGCAGTCCGGACGCTATCCCGTCCTGGGGCGACGCTGTCGTCGTCCCTGTCTCTCTGCGCGACACGCGCAATCCGCTGCCCCCGCCCGACCGCCGCGGTGGCCGGCCGTTCACCGACGTTCTCGACGCGAGGGAGGCACGGCGATGAAGGTCACAGGAACGGGCAACCCCGCGTCGCTGACGCTGCGCCTGCGCGAGCGTGAGGTCGCCGGGCTGAAGGAGGAGCTCGGTCACCGGGCGACGAGCCCGTCGGGGCAGGGCGTCGCGAGCGATGTCCGTCCCGGTCCTGACGACATCCTGGCCGCGGTGACGGCGCTGCTGGATCAGCTCGCGGCGACGAAGGTCAACGAGCAGGGCCGCGTCGTGGTGTCGGGGCCGACCTGGCTCCTGGCACCCGCGATCCGCGGAGCGACCGCCGAGGCAGCCGAGCAGCTCGTCTCGATGCTGAGGCGGTTCACGCGCGACGGCGACGCCGCGCCCGAGGAGCTTCGCGATGCGATCTCTGCCGCGTCGGCCTGGAGCGAGACGCTGATGGGCTCCGAGCACGTGCAGAGGCACGGGCTCCCGGCCTGATTCGACCTCCGCTGGCATCGCGCGTGTGTCGCTTAGGGACGCTCGCGCGGTGCCGGCTCGGTCGAGCCACCGTCTTTCAGAGGTCGAGCCCGACGTCGTCGAAACCCGCAGGCTCGACGGACGGGCCTGGCGCCGGAGCGTCGCGCCCGATCAGCGCCACTGCCTCGCGCGTCCACGCCTCACGGGCGCGGAACGATGCCGGCCGACCTCCCAACTCGCGGCGATATGGCGCTTCCGGGTCGAGCACGGCGACGCGAGCAGCGTCAGGATCAAGCAGGGACATTGCTTCGTCGTGCTCGATCCGCAGCGGCGCCACGTCCAGGACGGGTTCGGCGGCGATCTCCTCCGCCTCGGTCGACCACCGCTCCATCGCCTCTTCCTGCCGCGCGATGTTCTGCTCGATCGCCGCACGGCGCGAGCGCCGCAGGCGCCCAAGCTCGGCCTGCTCGGCGCGCATCGCTTCGATCCGCTGGCGGGCCGCCGCGATCTCTTGTTGGGCTTCGTCGCGGGCGCGCTGGGCGCGACCGTGGGCGGCCCGTTCGAGGACCAACGAGCCTCCCATGCTCCTCGACGATCTGAAGGACAAAGCGAGCAAGTTCGGACGTCTCGATGCGCCGTACGTCATCGCTTTGCTCGCCGAACGCGACTTCACGACCGAAAACGACGTCGAGCAGACGCTGTACGGACCCGAGGTCGTCCATGTGGCCGTCACGCCGGATGGGCCGATCGGCGATGCCGAACTTGGGCGCGTGCCGCGAGGCTTCTGGCAGCACGACACACAACTACGCGCGACGCGCGTGTCCGCCGTACTGAGCGCCATTCACCTCACCCCGTGGTCGTTGCGTACCGTCGAGCCGCAGCTCTGGCTCAATCCATGGGCCGAACGTCCGCTAGCCGACGAGCTTCCATGGGCCACGGTGTCGGCGGACCTGCCAGAGAACCTTCTCAAGCGCGAGCCAGCAACGATCTCGGCGAGCAAGCTCCTGGGCATCTCGGAGGAGATGGACTAGCACACGGCGGCGATGGCTGTGCCCTCCGTAGCGCGCAAGACCTACAACTTCTCAGTTACCGTGGGACGACCTGACGCTGACTCGGAGCACGGACCAGCTCATGGAGCGGCGCGGAGGGCGGAGGCGTTTCGCCCCGGCCCCGTAGGCGCTCCGCGTCGGCCACCGCGGACCGAAACGATGATCACCTCTGGCGGCGCCTGAGCAGTTGCCTTCGGAGCGCGTCGCGAGTAGCCAAGGTGTTGTGCTGGATGGGGCGTGCCAGGTCAATCGCCTGGTTGTACGGGAGGTCTTGATGGCGGGCCAGCAGGAAGATGTCCCAGCTAAGTGCGTCGAAGCGCTCGTCGGCTGGCCGTCGCAGGTCGTCGGAGAGCAAGGCGTCGAACTCATCCTCGTCGCGCTCGTATCGGTACATCGCGGTGCTCCGGACGAGGCCTAGGACCGGCTCCGCGGCGGCATAGCCGGTGAGGTATGCCTGCGGGTCTGATCGCGCGGTCCAGTGCGGCAGGCGGTCGGGGTCGTCCCAGAGCCGGTCGGTGTACCCGTACAAGAGGGCGCTCCGGTTCCAGCGGTTGAAGTGCTCGTCGTCTCGGCGGGCGGCTGCGAAGGCGTCGGCAAGCGGCCGAATCGCGGCGATCAGCGCGTGCATTTGCATGCGCTGTGACATCGCGACGTGCGTGACGCTGGCGTGCACGTCTTCGAGCCGGTCATACAGGCCATCGTCATCGAAGAAGTCCCGCGCGTCGCCGAGGGCGGCCAGACGGCCGGTCGCGTGGAGCCCTTGACGGGAGAGCTGGACGTCGAGTTGTTCGGGCACGGAGTAGGTCGTGAATAGCCGGAGCTCGGAGCGGATCAGCGAGTCCGACGCGCCGAGATCGGGAGCGAGCCAGGAGATGGTGTTGGCCAACGTCTCCTTGCGTTCGTCGTCCAAGGTCCCGGCGCGCCACCGCGTCTTGACCTCCTCCCACCAGGGCTGGAGTGGAAACCCCGACAGGCTCGTGGGGACGGCAGGCGCCACGCGCCACTGCGAGTAGCGCGTCAGAACAGCGGTGCCGCGGTCGATGACCTCGTCGTCCGAGAGTTCCGGATCGTCCGCTGGGAGCCGGATGACGACGGGTTGAGCGCGCCGGCGCGGGCTCCGGACCAGGGTCGTGCCGAGTGCCTGCGTCAGCGCGACGTCCACGGCGTCGGCGAATGCCGCGTCGACGTCGAGTGGCGCGTCGATTACGAAGCGGCGCGGCGGCTGGCCCTGACCGTCCGGGGTCGCGGTGAACCGCAAGTCGTCCAGCGATCGGAAGATGTCGGGGTCGTGGCTGCGCAGGGCCCCGAGGATCTCGACGATCCCTCGGTGCTCGCGCCGCCGCAGCGCGCCTCCGATGTCCTCGTCCTGGCGCACGATGATGGGCAGGACGATTGTGCCGACCTCCTTGCCCCCGGCCGGGCGCATCGCGCGTCCGACGGCCTGGATGACCGACACCGAACCGCGGCGCGTGTCGACGAACGCGATGCCGTCGATCGCCGGGACGTCGACGCCTTCGGTGAGCAGCTTGACGTTGTTCAGGATGCGGAAGTCCTCGCCCGGTTGCGCGAACTGCCGCAGTAGGCGCGTGCGCCGGCTGCGCGGCATGCGGTCGCCGTCAACGTGCTCTGACCAGAGTGGGAACTCCGGCCGATCGCTCTCGGGAAGCAGATCGGCCGCGACCGGGAAGTGCTCGGCGAAGCGGCGTGAGTCCTCGATGCGTGGATGGAACGCGACGATCCGGCGAGCGCGGTACTTGCGCATCGCTCTCGCACAGGCGATCTGCGTTGCCATAGCCTGGGCCTCGAAAACGCGATCTCCGTCCGCGGTGACGAGCCGGCGGTGATCGATCAGCGCCTGGACCTCGTCGTCGGTGATCGGGATGACGGCCACCTGGTAGGGGCACAGGAGCTTCTGCTGCACGGCGTCAGCGAAGCTCAGATGGTGGACGATCGGCCCGAACAGCTCCTTGTCGTCCATCGAGGCGAGCGCGACGTTGACGTTGCGAGCGCGCTGCTTGTCCTTCGGCCCGAACTGAGTCGGCGTGGCGGTGAGGAACAGCCGCCGGGTCGCCCGGATCTTTGCGTTGTCGAGGACGGTCTTGGTCGGCTTCTTCGCCGCGCCCGCACAGCGATGGGCCTCGTCGGCGACGACCAGGTCGAAGTGCGCGTTGGGGACGATGGCGAGAGCTTCGGCGACGACGGGCGATGAGCTATAGGTCGCGAACACGATCCGCGGGCCGTCGGCACGGAGGAAGGCGGCGACGGCGTCGGGGTCGGTCGTCGTCGGGAACGCGAGTTCGCTGGTCGTAGTGGCGTGCTCGCTGTCCGGGTCGGTCTGGTCGCTGCACACGCGTATGGACTGGCGCGCGATGCCCGCCTGGCCGGCCCACACGCTCACGGTCTGGCGCAGGAGAGGCAGCGTCGGCACGAGCACCAGGACCCGCTTGGCCTGCAGGCGGTCGGCGGCGCGCACGGCGACGAGCGTCTTCCCAGTCCCGCAGGCCATCAGCACCTGGCCGCGCTCGGCGTCGGTCTGCGCCCAGCGCTCGATCGCCTCCAGCGCGGCCTGTTGGTGAGGGCGCGGCTCGAGGATGAGCGGCGCGCCGGCCGAGAGCTCACCGACGCTTGCCGGCCACGAGACCAAGGCTTCGCGCAACCGATCGAGAAGGCAAAGCCCGACAGGCTTCGACTGGGCCTCGATCACCTCACGGGCGTTCGGTCCGAGGAGCTCGGTTGTGCCGATCAGGAGACGCTCGTCGATGACGTCGCGGCTGGATTCAGAGAGGAACGAGTCGACGTCGGACTTCTTGATGTAGTACTGAGACCCGTAGTTCTTGGCCTGGATGGCGACGATGCGTCCATCGTGCTTTCGCGCGATGAGGTCGATGCCCTTGTCCCGGCCCCAGTTGCCCGGCCAGTCGCTCCAGTGCCAGACGGTCTCGAACTCCGCAGCGAACTCCGGATCCGTCCGAAGGAACCACGCGCTCAGGCGCTCGAAGTCGCGGCCCTGCGGATCCAGGGCTACTAGTAGCTCGTCGAGCGATTCCGGGTCGGCGTCTTCTGACTGCTCCACGCCCGCGAGCGTACGCACTGGGGCTGACGCAACCGCGGGTCCGCACAGTGCGTTGCTGTCGAGCGCCTCATGGCGGTCATTCACACCGACATGCTGTTGGATCTCGGCATCGACCGGAACAGGGACTGCTGTCCTCGACCCTCTTCCGACATTGAGGTGCCCTGGACAACGACGGGGCCTCCGCGCTAGCGCACAACCAGCTTGCGCTACGCCTAGTCACCCCTCGGTCTCCTCGGGGAGGATCTGCCACTTCCCCTTGGTCGCGAACACCTGCCGCGTTACGACCATGTACTCGGGGCCGTCGCCGGCAAGCGCAGAATCGGCTTCCTCCTCGGCGAGGGGCTGCGCCTCGCGCATCCGCCGGTTGAGCTCGTCGACCGTCCTGCGTTCGGCTTCCTCGTCTCGAGGCGCGAGCAGGGCCGACTTGTGGCGCTCGGCCATCTCGCGCCAGTCGGCGGCCATGTGCTGGTCCCAGAGACGGGTGACGACGTTGTCGACCTCTACCGGGGGAAAGCTGGCGAACCGCATGACGCCTTGCCTCTTCGTCTCGTCCGGCAGCTTGACGTAGTAGTCGTCGAGGTCATGCAACGCCGTCTTTAGATCGGTGTGCGACACGTAGGACTGGTCGGACCTGGCGAACAGCGGCACCGTACGGCGGTGCAGCTTGTCCCCGGACACGAAGATCATCGAGAACGGCAAGTAGTACAGGTAGGCCATGTCCGCACGGTTGCTCGCGCGTGCGTCTGAGATGAACCCGCGCAGCATCCCGAGGTGGTAGACGAGGTCGACCTTGAAGCAGTGCGTGGCGTAGGGCGCGAAGCTCGACAGCGTGGGGCAGCCCGCGGCAGTCCAGCGCTCCGAGGCGTAGGCTCGGTAGTCGGGCGGAACGTCGAGGACCGTGAACGCCAACTCGAGGACGTGGGGGTCCGCGCTGTCGCAGAACGCGTCGACCAACTCCTTGAGCTGTTCCAAGTTGGAGATCTTGGTGTCGGTCGGGAGGATGTTCTTCACCATCCCGATCATGCGCGTCGGGTTGTGCTGGGCGAGGTCGGCGCGCCACCTCTTGGCGGCCGCCCGCTCCACTTCCTGGAAGTCGTGCTCGCGCCAACGCCGGAGGGCGACGGCCTCGGGGAACTCGGCCATGTGCATGCCGACGTCTCCGTCGGCCGCGCGCTTGGCTTCGCCGCCGGGGACGATTGGGCGCCCGGTGACGAGGTCCAGCTGGTACCCGGCGAGCTCGCCGAGCAGGAGGTCTCGGTGGTAGACGTTCGGGGCGGCGTTGCCCGGCGTCTTCTCGGCCAGGCGCGCGACGACGTCCTCGGGGTTCCGGTCACGGGAGGTCTTCTCAAGGTCGGCGAGCGTCTCGACGTAGAAGACCGGAACCAGGTTGGGCAGGAAGAACGCCTCGAACCACACGGACTCGTCGACGCTCAGCGCCTGCAGCGCGGACTTGTCGAAGATCGCCGTCGGCCCCATACGGCGATCGTCTCAGCCGGGCTGGATGGCATGCGATTGGCAGCCCGGCGGATCGGGCGACGCGTAGCGTGCCGACGGACCTCGTTTGCGACGCGCTCGCTCCGCTACTTGTTGGCCTTCGTGATCGCGCGCGCGGTCGCCCGGACGTAGCAGTCCCTGTCGTCGGCGAGGGCCTCGAGAAGCCGCGGCTCAGACTCAAGGAATGTCGAGGCGGACAGCAGTTGGCGGCGCACGTACTCGCTGGAGTCGTTGAGGAGAAACGCTGCCGCCTCTACAGCCGCATCAGGTTGGTTGTTGACCAGCACGCTCAGCGCGCCAACGCGCACCGACGGCCAGGCTGCGAGCAGGAACGGACCGACGTCGAACCCGGCGGGTGTCAGGCTCGGGTGCCGGGCGAGCGCGTGGAGCGCGGCCAGCACCAATGGCTCGGCACCTGAGGCGAGCGCCGGAGCGATGCTCGGTTGGAGATGCTCAAGGCTTTCAGGGTTATACGAGCCGAGGACGGCCAGCGCCTCGATCGCGCCGGCACGTAGGGCGTGATCGGGTGCCATGTTGATCTTGAAACGGGCAAGTGGTTCGTCTGGGTCCAGTCGATCGAAGCTGGCTGCCCGGTCGTCGGTGGTCGCGAGCCGGCCGAGCGACTCGGCGACGGCGGTGATGCGGTCTGCCGGTAGTGCTGGGGCGAGGTTGTGCAGGGCGTCCACCGAGCCGACGCGCGTCATCAGCGGCAGATCGTCCTGATCGAGCGTGCCGAGGAGCTTGTCGACGAAGGCCGTGCGGTCGGCCATATCGCAGGACCGTGCCATGACGCCTTCTGGAGCGAGGGAGCCGCCGATCCCGTAGGACACGGTTCGCGTCCCGTTCTCCTCCTTGATCTCGCGTACTGGCGCAGCCGTCGCGGACCTCACGCGAGCCGCCGCGAGCCGGACCAGCTCCTCGTCGTCGCCGATCAAGTCCGCGAACGCGAGCGCTTCCAACGCGGCGCCGCTCCCGGCACGAGCGGCAGTGACGAGGCGTTGCGCCTCTTCAGGATGCTGCTCGAGGATCTCGTCGAGCTGCCCGCCGCGCAGCGAGACGTGGATGCTGTCGTCGAGCAGCGCATCCACCAGTGCCTTGGACTCGTCAGAGAGCCCCGTCAGCGTCACCATGAGCAAGGGGTCGGCGAGATGACGTGGGTCGCCCATGCCGACCTCCATGCGGGTTCGCAGCAGATCGAGAACCTCGTTGCGCAGGTGTTCGGGGACGGCGCAGACGATCCAGCCGAGCGTCTCGAGCGCGTAGTAGGCGGCGTTGGTCGGAAACGCACGCGCGTTGTGTCGTGGGTCCTCCGCGAGTGCGGCTTCCGCGACCCGCGCGGCGGTGGCGTCGGTGATCGTACGCCCGCATCCGGCGACTGCTGCCCAGGCGGCCCTACGCTCCCAGCTGGCGCCATCGAGCGTGATCACCCCGAGGACATCGTCGACGGAGGCACCTTCGACGATGCGCTTGGCTTTGTCCGCGAGGCCGGCGAGGCGATAAGCCTGTAGCGCCATTCCGCCGTACTTGCCGGTCGCGGCCAGACAATCGCCAAGGGCCTCGCTGGCCTCGAAGAAGTCGCTGAGGTTCCCGGCTCGGCGGGCCGTTGCTGCCGCAACGCTTAGAAGCCGAAAGGCGTCCGGGAACTTGTCGTTGACCAACGCTCGCATCCCGCGTCGCAACAACCGCTCGGTGTGGCTGGTTGGGGTCTGATCGCTGCCACGAAGCGTGCGCGCGAGAGACCTGCCCTCATCGGAGGCGGCCGCGAAGTTTCCGACTGTTACCTGCGCGCTCAACCCGGAGAAGTACGCCTCAGCAGCCTGGTCGTCGTAGCCAGGCTCGCGAGCCCACAGCTGTACCGCCTGCAGGAACGCGGTCTGCGCGTCGTCTGCGTCTCCGCGGCGCGCGAGCGCGACACCGCGGCGCTGCCAGGCCGTTGCGGTCGCCGTGACGGGCAGACGCGGATTCGCCGCCCAGGCAGCAACACGAGACCAAGCCTCGTCAGCGGCGTCATGATCCAGGAGATCAAGGTAGTCGAGTTCCAGTACAAGTCGATCCCCTGGAACAAGAGGGTGGTCGGCGCGTGCCGCCACCGCCACCTCCCGGGCCTGGTCGACGTCGCCGGTCAGGATGAGCAACTCGACGAGCGCCGCGGCCCACTCGATCTCGCTGTCGCTGTCGCGCGTGTGCTCCCACCCTGCTCGAAGGGCCTCGACGTCACCAGGCGATCGTTCAGGCCACGAAGCTCGGGCGAACAGACCGTTCGCTTCCCAGGTCTCGTCCGGTTCGGAAAGCTCCCGCGCGCGGCGCGCATGGGTTTGCGCGTCGAGCGAGCCGTCACCGACGGTCGCCCGCGCGAGTTGCATGTACCGCATTCGGGCGGTGCGGCTGTCGCCGGCGCTGGCGTGCGCGGACGCCGCGCGCTGAAGATACGCCTCCGCAGCAGGCTCGTATCCCGCATCCGTAAGGGCCTTGGCGACGGCGTCGAACTCGGCGGCGGCGCCGGCGGGGTCGCCCTCGTCGAGGATCTTTTGCCCGCGGTCAGCGCGGTCTGTCACGCCGGCGCGGTCGAGCGGCCCGCGCAGCAAAGCCTCGGTCCAACCGCGAGTGGACGACGGCGGCCCACCTACGTTCACCTGAACCGGAGCGATGGTGACGTCGCCGCCCGCCTCGACGCCTTCGACGTTGATCCGCTGCTCAGCCATTGCGCTGCTCCGGGGAGATCGTGATGTCACCCTCGGCGGTCACGTCCGAGACCTGGATCGTTTGGCCGCCAGAGATGGTCGTTGCTGTTTGCGACGCTGGCCGACTGGTCCTCGTGTCGTCCGGCGCCTCTCGCCGGAACAGCCCTGCCATCAATAGAACCGCGCCTGCCACCACCAAGGCGATGCTGACGAATCCTGGCCACTCCCAGAACCCATGTGGGCCGCTGTCCTGCAGCGTGAAGATCCAGTACCCAACACCTACGGTGCATCCGCCGCCGACTAGAGCGGTGCCAAGCGCTTGCAGGCCAGATAAGGAGAAGCGGCTCATGAGGAGGACGATAGAGCGCTGGTGCAGTCGCCCCACCGGACATTCCTTCGGACGTTGCAGACGTTCTCGATGACTGTGGTTCCTGGATCCGATAAAAGCTAAGGAGACTTAATCGATTTGGCAGGAGTCGGAATTGGATCTGCTGATCAGCGGCGGTATCGGCAGCTGCTTCATCGCTCGCGAGCTGAGTCGACTCCGGACTGGCTGAGGGGTGGTACGCCGCCGTGCCCGGCCATGTACACCTCTTGGAGCTCGCGGATCAGTCCAGCGACGAGCAGGAGGCCCTCGAGCGCGTTCGCCTCCGTGTACTGCCGTGGGTCCACGCCATGCGCACTGAGGTGACGGTTGAACCCATCCGGAGGCGGGTCCGTCCAGCTCAGCGCGATCGCCGCCAGCAGCGCGGACTGCAGCGACGCGCGGCGCCAGAACCGCATGCTGACCTTGTCGGGCAGTTCGTCCTCGAGTCGCGTGCGCGCATCGCGGAAGTTCGATAGCCCGAAGTGCTTGTCCAGGATGTCACCGACGATCGCCGCCGCCAGGGCCTGGGTCGCGCGCGTGTGCCCGCCGCCCGCAGCGGCTGCGGCCTCCCGGCCAGCAATCGCCAGCGTCGCGATGCGCTCGTGGGTGCATTCGTTCAACACAGCATCGACGTCGGCGATGATCGTCGACCGCGACGCGCAGAGCACCACATCGCGTTCGGCCTTCGTTGTGGTCTGCGTGACGGCCCGGATCACCGCTGCTCGAGGCACCCAGAACAGCGGCACGCTCGTCCGCCCGACGAACGTCGTCGCGTCGAGCTGCTCTGGCGGAGCAAGCTCCCACCAGTTGGGTGGCAGCAGCGCCCGCATGAACCTTTCGGCGGGCGCGAGGTCGTCCGCCGCCGAAGAGGCCCACTGCTCGAGCATGAACGCGAACCCATCGACGACCTGCGGGTTGTCGTTGAGCCACCGGCCGAGACGGTCGAGCATTCCGCGCAGCGCGCCGGTCGCGCGGTCTCGCTGACCATCGCTGCTGGTCGACATCGGTGGACCGTATTCGAGGTTTGGTCGTCCCGGCGAATCGAACGCTGCCGGCGGCGGTAGCCTGCTCGCATGACCCAAGTTTCGGCCAACGTTTCGGCCAAGGCAGGGGATTTCGCCTCCGCGAGCTTCGACGCCCAAACGCAGAAGGCCCCGCAATGCAGGGCCTTCCAGGATGGGCGCGGCGGGTTTCGAACCTGCGACCTCTCGCGTGTGAAGCGAGCGCTCTCCCACTGAGCTACGCGCCCTCGTGGGGCGGCAGTTTAGCTGGCGGTGGCGTTGAGGGTGGGGCGGTGGTCGGCCCCGTCTTTCGGGTGGTCTGTGACGTGGTCGACACAAAATGACGCCCCCGTCAGGAATACTGCTGGCATGTCCGCGACTCCTGCCCAGTCGATCCCGACGACCACCGCTCCCGGCGGCAACGTCTACGTCGGCCCGTCGCTGGCCAGCTCGCTGCTGCGGTTCGCGGCGGCCCTCGCTGCCGCGCAGCGCTAGACTCGCTGACGGACCGTGCTAGGCGGGGAGGTAGCGGTGCCCTGTCGCTCGCAATCCGCTCTAGCGAGGCCGAATCCCCGATCGAGGGGTGCTGGCCAACGGGGTCTGCGCGCCGTGGCGGCGCTGATGGCCCGGGTCCCGCGCGACGACGGCTCGTGAACCAGGTCAGGTCCGGAAGGAAGCAGCCTTAAGCGATCACCGGCGGGCGCAGCGGGAGTTCCCGGTGCCGGAGCCGCCCTCCGGCGTGGCGCCCGGGGGCTACATCACAAGATCGGGTGCACGGTCCACTGATTTGTCACGAAAGGCCCCGCCGGTTCCGGCGGGGCCTTCGTCGCTGCTCCACGCTTTCCGTTGCGGGGCCTGACCCCGCTGGTCGTGCGTCAGGTAGCTTCGGCGGCCAGGGCGGGCGCCGGTGCCTCGACCGCCTCGGCGCTCCGCGCCTTGCCCGGGATCAGCAGCGCCAGCAGCGCACCGGCGCCCAGGACGGCTGCGCCGATCGGCAGCGCCGCGTTCATCCCGTCCACATACGCCTGCGGCGACTCGTAGCCACCGTTGGCGGTGAAGACGCTTGCCAGGATCGCGACGCCGAGGACACCGCCGAGCTCGCGAATCGCGTTGGTCGCGCCCGAGGCCTGGCCGGCCTCCTCAGGTTTAACCGAAGCCAGCACCGCGTTGGCGGCCGGCGCGAAGACCAGCGCCATCCCGGCGCCCGCGAGGACGAACGGCACGAGCAGTGATGAGTAGGCCACCGTCGGCGTCGTCACCGCGGCCAGCCAGCCGATCGCGATCGACTGCAGGGCGAGCCCGGCGGCCATCAGCGGCCGGGCGCCGATGCGGTCGCTCAGCAAGCCGGCGATCGGCGCGATGAAGATCGGCATGATCGTCCACGGCAGCACGCGCAGCCCGGACTGCAGCGGCGACAGGCCCTGCGTCGTCTGGAAGAACTGCGACAGCAAGAAGATCGAGCCAAAGACGCCGAAGAACATCGCCAGCGACGTCGCGTTGGTCGCGCTGAAGGCTCGAGAGCCGAAGAAGCGCAGCGGCAGCATCGGTGCCGGCGCGCGGTGCTCCCAGGCCAGGAAGGCGATCACCAGCGCCAGGCCCACGCCGATCGTGGCGACGATCGTCGGGGAGGTCCAGCCCAGCGCCTCGCCGCGCACGATCCCATAGACGACGGCGAGCAGGCCGGCGCCGGCGAGCCCGATGCCCGGCAGGTCCAGACGGCCGGCGGGGCCGTAGGACTCGCTCAGGAAACGGCGCGAGAGCGGGACGAGCGCGAGGCCGATCGGCACGTTGATCCAGAAGATCCAGTGCCACGAGATGCCATCGACGACCGCGCCGCCGACGACCGGGCCCAGAGCGACGCCGAGGCCGGAGATCCCCGACCAGGCGCCGAGCGCGAGGCCGCGCTTCTCGACGGGCACCGCCGCGCTGAGCAGCGTGAGCGTGAGCGGCAAGACGATCGCGGCGCCCAGGCCCTGGGCAGCACGGGCAGCGACGAGCGCGTCGGTCGATGGCGCCAGGGCTGCGGCCGCGCTGGACAGCGTGAACAGCCCGATGCCGATGCCGAACATGCGGCGCCGGCCGAAGCGGTCGCAGAGCGCGGCGCCGGTGAGCAGAAGGACGGCGAATGCCAAGGTGTAGGCGTTGACCGTCCACTCCAGCGACTCCAGCGAGGCGCCGAGGTCGACGCGGATGGTCGGCAGCGCGGTGCTGACGACGAGGTTGTCGAGCGTGACCATGAACAGCGCCACGCTGACGATCGCGAACGTCCAGCCGGCGCGGGGGCGGGCGGACGGCGATGCGGGGGAGAGGGTCATCTCGGCCTCCTGGACCGTAGGTGCGAGAGTGAGCACTCACTCACTCGATGGGTAAAAAGGGGGGATCGGGACATGGCTGATCAGCAGACGCGAAGGGTCGCGGCCCACGGGCCGTGCTCGTCGGTAGCGCCGATGGCGGCCATAACGTTGAGCAGCATCCCGGTGGCGAAGAACTGCTGGATCTCCTCCGGCGTCATCTCGGTCTCGCGCTCGACGAGCGCGTAGAGCTCGGCGAACCATGCGCGGGAGACGGCGGCGACCTCGGGCATCGAGGCGGCGGCCGCGTGCTGATGGATCTGGGTCATCAGCATCGAACGGTCCTCGAGCAGCTCGCCGTAGGCCTCGCCCATCGCCTCCTTCGGATCCTCGCCGGCGGCGCGCGCTTGGGCGGCAGCTGCGACAAACGCCTCTTTGATGCGCTCGTTGGAGCGCTCGATCACCGCAAGGACGAGGTCGCTCTTGGTGGGGAAAAGACGGAAGAGGTAGGCCTGTGAGATGCCCGCCGCCTTGGCGATCTCGGTGGTCGGCGTGCCGAGGAAGCCGCGCTCGGCGAAGGCCGACATGCCGACCTCGAGCACGGTCTCGCGCCGTACGTCGGCGGTCGAGAGGGTGCGCTTGGTGGGGGAGGCGGTGGGTGCCATGCAGGTGTGAGTATGCACTCACTCACATCTGGTTGTCAAGACCCTGGGTCTACTTCCCGCACGCGCCGACGATGCGCCAATAGTGCAGCACCTCATCGTAGCTGTCGGTAGCGGGGGGAAACGGCGGCAGGCCGCGGTCCTTGTCGCGCGCATCGAGGACGAACTGCTCGGCGACCTTCTGCGAGGTCGGCACGATCGACGGGTCGGCCCAGCGGCCCGTCTCTTGCGCGCTGCGGATCTCACCCGGGCGGATGCCGGTCCACAGCGCGACCTGGGGAACGGCGCGGCGGTTGGGGACCGTCACCGGGTCGCAGTCGGCGAGCGGGTAGTCGTCGGCGAGCGTGTGCAGCTCGTCGAGGATCCGGGTCTGGGTCACCAAGGCACTGCGCGTGTCGCGCAGGCGGTCGAGCTGCGAGGGGATGAACGCGACGCAGCCCAGCGCCGTGATCAGGCCCAGCGCGGCCCAGCGCATCCGCCACGGGTCCTCGCGTGGCAACAGGGTCCAGCCGCAGATCGCCGCGGCGGCGAAGATCGCCAGGACGGTTGCGGGCAGCAGCAGGTAGCGCGTGAGGATCGAGAGGCCCGCAGCCGCCAGGACGCAGAAGGCCGTGACCGCGAGCACGCCGGCCGCCGCCCCCAGCAGCGGCCCGCGCGTGCGCAGCCGCCACAGCGACAGCACGCCGCCAACCGCGGCGCCGAAGAGCACCGGCTCACGCAGGATCTCGCCGAGGCGGCGCGGCAGCGTGGTCGGGACATGCTGGAGGCCCGTGACGCGCCCGAGATCCTCCGCCGTCGACCGCGTGCCGGTCAGCGAGTGCAGGGGATTGCCGGTGACGACAAGGTCACTCAACGCCCACAACAACGGCGCGCCGATCAGCAGCGCGATGTGGGTCCGGGTGAGCGCGCCGCCGCGCCAGAGCCAGATCACATAGGCAAACGCGAACAGCCACGCCTCCGGGCGCAGCAATCCCGCCAAGACCATGAACACCAGGACCGGCGTTCCGGCGCGCGGGCGCCGCGTCTCCACGAGCAACGCCCCCAGCAACAGGCAGATGTAGGGGATGTCGACGTAGGCGCGCACGCCGTAGCTGAAGATCGGCTCGCGGGTCAGGACGATCAGGGCGGCGACGACGCCGGTCGCGCCGTTGAACCACGCCCGTCCGAGCGCGTAGACCAACCACCCCAAGATGCCGAGCGCGAGGAAGGCCAGGACCTCGAAGAGCGCCTCCCCGAAGCCTGTTCCCAAGAGCGAGCCGATCGCGCCCACCAGCGTCGCCAGCGGATGCGGCGTCGGTGCGAAGGCCACCGTGTAATCCGGCATCCGGCTGTGGACGAGGTCATTGCCCCACAGCAGCGTGTAGGCGGTGTCGTAGTTCAGGAACCGCGCCGGCGCGGCGACCAGCGCGACCAGCGCCGCGAGGGCGACCGAGACGGCGGCGGGGATGGACAGGGAGCGCAGCCGCATCGGCGGCCGGGAAGCTACTCGGCCTTGAGGTCGGCCAGGCCGGTCAGCAACTCGCGCGCGCTCTTGTACCCCAGCTCCAGCCCGCGCAGCGAGAAGGACTCGTTGGGCGCGTGGAACGGGTCGTCGGGCAAGACGAAGCCGGTGACGATCGTCGGGATGCCCTTGGCGCCGAAGTCGGCGACGATCGGGATCGAGCCGCCGCTGCGCACGAACGCGGGCGCCACGCCGCAGGCGCGCTCCAGCGCGGCAGCCGCCAGCGCGATCGCCGGCGTGTCAACACCAAACAGCGCCGGCTGCGCGCTGTGAGAGGAGACGATCTCCAGCTCCGCACCCTCCGGCAAGCCCGAGCGCAGCAGGCGAAGCAGCTCGGCGCCCATCGCCTCCGGATCCTGGCCGGGCGCCAACCGGATCGAGACCGTCGCGCGCGCGACCGCCGGGATCACCGTGCGGGCGTCGCCGGCGACGATCTGGTCGACGTCGACCGCGGTCTCGCAGCCGTTGCGCTCCACGTACTCGGCGCCCGCGCCCGGGTAGGCGGGGCGCGCGCCGGCGGCGGCCAGCGCCTCGTCGCCCGAGGGCAGGCTCTTCCAGGACTCGCGCTCGGCATCAGCGACCGGCGCGGTGCCCACGCGCAACTCGTCGCGCACGCGTCCGGCGTCGTCGGGGAGGACCTGCGCCAGCGCGCGGTGCAGGGCGTGCAGCGAGTTCAGCGCGCTGCCGCCGTACATGCCGGAGTGCAGGTCGCGCTGCGCGGCGCGGACGTCGAAGGTCAGCAGGACGACGCCGCGCAGGCCGACGGTGATCGCCGGCAGGTCGGGCCCGGCCATGCCGCTGTCATAGACGATCGCCGCGTCGGCGCCGCGCTCGTCGGCGGCCAGCCAGGCGGAGATCGACTCGCCGCCGGCCTCCTCCTCGCCTTCGACCGCGACGCGGACGTGGACGGGCAGCTCGCCGGCCTTGGCCAGCTCGCAGGCGGCGTGGAGCAGCGGCAGGAAGTTGCCCTTGTCGTCGGCGGCGCCGCGCGCGAAGACGCGGCCGTCGCGGATCTCGGGCGCAAATGGCGGGCTGGTCCACAGGTCGAGCGGCTCCGGGCCCTGGACGTCGTAGTGGCCGTAGATCAGGACCGTCGGCGCATCGTCGCCGGTCGATGCCCGCAGCTCGCCAATCACCAGTGGGTTGCCGCCGTCGATCGTGACCAGCTCGGCTTCGCCGCCCGCGTCGCGCACCTTGGCGGCGGCCCACTCGGCGGCGCGCCGCAGGTCCTCGGGGTCGCCGCCGCCGGTCGAGATGCTGGGGATGCGCAGCCAGTGCAGGAGCTCGTCGAGGAGAGGGTCGGCCATGACGTCACCCTACGACGGCCCCGTCCGGGCCGGCTCTACACTGACGGTCCGTGTCTGCCGGACCTTCGCTCTACCGCCGCCATCGCCCGCGGACGTTCGCCGACGTCATCGGCCAGGAGCACGTCGTGCGCACGCTCCGCAACGCCATCGGCCAGGACGCGGTGCATCACGCCTACCTGTTCGTCGGCTCGCGCGGAACGGGCAAGACGTCGATGGCCAAGATGCTCGCTGCATGCCTGAACTGCGTCGACGGCCCAACCGTCGAGCCGTGCGGTGTCTGCGAGTCGTGCGTGTCGATCGCCAGCGCCACGTCGATGGACGTCATCGAGATGGACGCCGCGTCCAACAACTCGGTCGACGACATCCGCGAGCTGCGCGACTCGGTCCAGTACGCGCCCGTCACCGGTCGTTACAAGGTCTACATCTTGGACGAGGCGCACATGCTCTCCTCGGCCGCGTGGAACGCGTTCCTGAAGACCTTGGAGGAGCCGCCGCCGTCCACGATCTTCGTGCTGGCGACGACCGAGGCGCACAAGATCATGGACACGGTCGTCGACCGCTGCCATCGCTTCGACTTCCGCCGGCCGACCGTCGAGCAGCTCGCGACGGTCGTGCAGCGGGTGGCCGGCAAGGAGTCGATCGAGATCGCGCCCGAAGCGGTCGCGCTGGTCGCCCGCAACGCGACCGGTTCCTATCGCGACGCGCTCGGCACGTTGGAGCAGCTGGTCACCTACTCGGGCGCGGCGATCGCGACCGAGGACGTGCTGGCGGTGCTCGGCGTCGCCGACGACGACCTACTGTTCGGCGCGCTGGATGCGATCGCCGCCCACGACGCGCGGGCGGCATGGCAGGTGGCCGCGCGCCTGGCCGACTCCGGTCGCGAGCCCGCGCAGTTCCTGAAGGACTTGGAGACCCACGCGCGCGATGTGCTCGTGACGCAGACGCTCGGCGAGGTGCCGCCGCAGCTGGCCATCACGGCCGAGCGCGACGCGCGGCTGGCCGACCAGGCCGCGCGAATGTCGGGCGCGGACTCGGTCCGGCTGCTCGATCTGCTTGCCGCGGCCATGCGCCTGTCCAAGGACGGGGCGGACGCCCAGACGCAGCTGGAGGTCGCGCTGGTCAAGGCGGCCGCGCCGGAGGTCGATCCGTCGACGCGTGCGCTGCTGGCGCGGATGGAGCGGATGGAGGCCGCGCTGCGGAGCGGGGCGCCGGTGCCGGCGGCTCCTGCGCCTGCGGCGCCTGCTCCCGCTCCTGCGCCGGCTGCTGTTCTGACCACGCCGCCGCCCACCGCCGTCACGCCACCAGGCCCACCACCGGTCGACGAGCCGCCGTCGGCGCCCGTGGGCCCGGACGCCGCGACCTCATCGCGCCCGACGGGCCCACCCGCGGAGCCGGCGCCTGTCGCCGAGACCACGGCGCCTGAGCCGCTCGGCGAGCCCACCGCCGTCGCGGTCGCCGAGCCGCCCGCGCCGATCGGCGAGCTCGACCTCGCGATGGTCCAGGAGCTCTGGCCCGCGGTGCTGCAGAACCTCGCCGAGTCCAATCAGCTGCTGGCCGGCTGCCTGGCCGAGGCACGGCCGATCGTCGTCTCGGGCCGAGAGATCACGCTGGCCTTCACGCCCGACTGCGGCTTTCAGAAAAAGAAGGCCGAGGGCGCGGCCGAGCGCCAGCTGTTGACCGCCGCGTTCAAGGAGTTGACCGGCGTCGCGCCGCGGCTGCTGTTGGAGACCTGCGAGCCCGAGGAGCTGGGCGCTGAGCCGGAGGTTCTCGGTGAGGACGACCTCATCGCCCGGTTGCGGGCAGAATTTGATGCTGTCGACCACCAGCCCGACCAAGAACACCAAGAAGACCAGGAGCAGGCCTGATGCCGCAGCCCAACATCCAGAACATGCTCAAGCAGGCCCAGGAGGCCATGGCCGCCCAGCAGGAGGCCCAGGAGGCGCTTAAGGAGCAGAAGGTCGAGGCCTCGGCCGGCGGCGGCATGGTCAAGGTGGTGGTCTCGGGCGACCTCAAGCTGGAGTCGCTGACGATCGACCCCGACGCGGTCGATCCCGAAGACGTCGAGATGCTCCAGGACCTCGTCCTGGCCGCGACCAACGAGGCGCTGCGCCAAGCCGTCGAGCTGCAAGAGAAGGCGCTGCAGGGGGCGACCGGCGCCGGCGGCTTTGACCCGATGGAGGCGCTGCAGGGCCTTGGCCTGGGCGATGCGCTCGGCGGCCTCGGCGGCGGCGGGGCTGGCGGTGGCGCTGCCGGCGGGGCCCCGGGCATGAACCGCGCGGCGCGCCGCGCCGCGGCGAAGAAGAACCGCTAGTTGTTCGCGCCGCCCGTCCAGCGTCTGGTCACCGAGCTGGGCAAGCTGCCCGGCATCGGGCAGCGCACGGCGCAGCGGCTGGCCTTCCACATCCTCGGCACCGACCCCGAAGACGCTAACGCCCTGGCCGCGGCGATCCGCGAGGTCAAGGAGAAGATCCGCCCTTGCGAGATCTGCTTCAACTTGGCCGACGAGGCGCGCTGTCGGATCTGCCAGGACGAGCGCCGTGACCCCGCGATCATCTGCGTGGTCGAAGGCCCGGGCGACATCGTCCCGATCGAGCGCACCCACGAGTTCCGCGGCCGCTACCACGTGCTCGGCGGCGCGCTGTCGCCGATCGACGGCGTCGACCCCGAGGATCTCAAGGTCGCCGAGCTCTACCGCCGCGTCGAAGGCGGCGAGGTGCGCGAGGTCGTTATCGCCACCAACCCGACGACGACCGGTGAGGCGACCGCGCACCACATCGCCGCGGCGCTGCACGAGCGCACGCCCGACATCGCCGTCACGCGCCTGGCCTCCGGCCTGCCGGTCGGTGGTGACCTGGAGTACGCCGACGAGGTCACCCTCGGTCGCGCGTTCGCCGGGCGCCGTGAGATCGCCTGATCGGGCGGACGCCTCGTAGGCTGCGGCCAATGGCCGAGCCCGATATCGCGTTCACCACGATCAAGACCAACGGCGGTGATCGCTTCCAGTCGCTGCGCCGGGAGCTGGGCGTCTCGAGCTTCGGCATGAATGTCGTCACGCTGACGCCCCGCCAGCGCGGCCGGATCCATGCCCACGAGCGCCAAGAGGAGGTCTACCTCGTGCTCGAGGGTGAGCTGACGCTAGGCGTCGAGGGCGAGGAGCACACGGTCGCGCGTGGCGGCCTGGTCCGCGTCGGCCCGTCGGTTCGCCGTCAGCTGGTCAACCGCGGCACGACCACGCTCGTCCTGGTCGCCCTCGGTGGGTCGGGCGAGCACGTCGGCCGCGACGGCCGCGCGTGGGAGTCCTGGGATGAGAAGGGTGACGGCCGCGCGCCGCAGGACGTCGCGCTGCCGGCGGACCTGCCGGTCTAGGCGCGTTTGGTCTGGGTCGTTCCTGCCCCGCTATGTGGGGCGCAAGCGACCCGGATCTCGGGCTAGGCGGAGGCGACCGCGTCTCCGGCGCCGAGGCGCTCGGGCGCAGTGGGCGGTGGGAGCGCGCGCGCCGTGCCGGGCGTTGCCGGCGCGCGTGGGGCGCGTGCCGGCAAGAAGAGCCGGACGTTGCGTGCGGTGGGCGGGCCCGCGGCGTGGGCCGGGCGGCCGCCTTGGGGGTCCAGGAACGCGAGGTCGCGCGCGATGCCGGCGAGCGAGCCCTCGTCGTTGGGCCGGCCGGTGTGATCGATCATCCAGGTCTCCAGCGCGACGCCGCCGCCTGCGGTCTGCACGAGGCGCAGGGCACGCCACTGCTGCGGCCAGTCGATGATCGACGCGGTGGTGATGAGCCAGAAGCCGCCGGCCGGCGTGGGGCGGGGCATGATCGCGTTGCGGTGGGTGTGGCCGGCGAGGACGGCGACCACGCGCGGGTCGGCGTCGAGCAGGTCGAAGATCGCGTCGCCACCGGCGCTTTGGTCCAGCGGCTGGTGGACGGCGACCAAGATGTAGCGGTCGCCTGCATCTGCAAGCTCGTGTTGGAGCGTGGCGAGCGTCGCGGCGGTGACCAGGCCGCCGGAGCCCGCGTCGCGGCGGACGAGATCGAGGACGATGAGGCGGACACGGTCCCCGATGTCGGTGCCGTAGTCGAGGCGCTCGTGGGCGCCGGAGCTGCCCCGCAGCCGGGCGATGACGTCGGCCGCATCGAGCTGGGTGCGATCGGGGTCGGGCGTGACGTTGATCGTGTCGCCCGGCAGGCCCGCTCGCAACAGCTCGTCGATCTGTGCGCGCGTCGGCTGGGCGCCCTGCAACTGCTGGAACAACTCCGGCGCGGGGGTGACGAGCAGGCGCGCGCCGGTCGCCGCCGCGCGGGTCGCGGCGGTGGGTGCGACCTCGCCCGCGACCAAGATGTCGTGGTTGCCGAGGACCGGATGCCAGGGCGCCCGGAGTCCGGCGCTGCGGATCGGTGCGACCGCTCGCGTGAGCAGCTCCGGATGGCGCGGTGCGTCGACCGCCGGCCGGTAGTACAAGGGGTCGGCGATCGACGCGGCCTGGACGCCTTCGTAGCCACGGCGGCCCGAGTCCGGCCGGACCGTCCCGCCGCCGAGCAGCGTCAAGGCCCACAGAAGCTCGTTGCGCTGCGCGCTGTCGATGAGATCGCCGGTGACGAGCACGGCATCCGGATGGGCGGCGTTGATGGCGTCGACGGTTGCGGCCACGGTCTGCGCGGTGAGCGTCTCGTGCCAGCGGAAGGCGGAGCCGAGCCGCGGGCCGAGCCGGTCCAGGAACGCGACGCGCCCGGGCGACTGGGCGTCGCGGACGTGGAGGTCGGAGAGCTGGGCGAGCGTGGCGAGCGGCGCGCCGACCTTGGCCCGGGGCGCGAGGTCGGTGCGGTCGTGGAGCGCCAGTGCGGGGCCGGTCTGAAGCAGGCCGTCGCCGTCGGGGTCGACGAGGGTGCCCCGCAGCGTCGATCCGGGCGCGGCGTCGCTGTCGCCACCGCAGCCGGGCAGGAGCGCCGCGGCCGTCGCGGCGCCGGCGGCAAGAAGGATCTCGCGGCGGGTCTTCAAGCGTCCTCCCGCAGCCCCGCCACGACCGGCTCGCGGACAAGGCGGCGGCCGGTCATCGCGGCCGCGGCCCAGGAGAGCAACAGGAGACCGCCGGCGACGAGGACGATCTGGCCCGTCGTCGCGCCAAGCGGCAGGTCGGCGTAGCCCGCTGTCAGGCGGGCGACCAAGGGCGACAGCAACGTCGTCTCCAGGATGATCGCCACGACGATCGCGGGGACGACGACCGCCAGCGCGGCGCCCCCGAGCAGCCGGCGCAGTCCACGGGCGTCGGCGCCCGCGGCGCGCAGGGTCGCAACCGCTCCACGCCGCTCGCGGGCCGTGAGCGCCAGCGCGCTGATGAGCGCATGCAGGCAGACGAGCGCGACCGTCGCGGCGACGATCCGCAGCAGGCCGGCGAGGACGTCGAGGAACGCGCTGCTGTCGCCTGTCGCGCCGCGCACGGCGTCAGCGCGGGCGCCGAGCGCGTTGAGGCCCTCAGCGATCCGCGCGCGGCTCGCGCCGGGCTCCAGCCGCAGGACCATCGGGCCGTCGAGCGCGACGCCCGCGGCCAGCAGTCGGTCCGGCGCGACGTAGGCGACGCGCCCTTCGTCCTGCAGCGCGCGCACGACGCCGACAACGCGGAAGCGCGCCTCCTGCTGGGAGAGTGGCTGGATCACCAGCGTCGAGCCGGGCCGTAACCCGAGCGCATCGGCGAGGCCGAGCCCGACCTCCGCCTCGCCCGCACCGCGCGCCCGCCGCCCCGACGCCAACGGCGGCGCCTCGAACTGCGTGCGTTCGCCCGAGGAGTAGGCAATCACCTTAAGTGGGGAGCCGAGCGAGAACGCGCTCACCGCATCGGTTGAGTAGCGCACGGCGGCGGCCTCGACACCGGGAATCGCCTCGACGGCGGCGGTCGCCGAGTCGGGCAGCCGCGTCGTCAGCTGATAGCGCTTGCCGAGCGTGGCAGGGTCGTCGCGCAGCGCCTGCAGCAGCGATGCGAGCGCGAGCAGCAGCAGGACGACGCTCGCCGCCGCACCGAGGACCGCGACGACCGAGGCGAAGCGCAGGCGCCGCGCGACGACGAGTCGTGCGCCGAGCGTGGCCAAGCCTCCGCGGGGCGTTGCACTTCCGCGCGACTGCCGGGCACGTTGACCGGGAATAGCCCGGTCAACCCGCCCGCGAGCCACATCACCGCCGCGCAGCAGCGCCGCGGGCGCGCGCCGTGCCGCGCGCCAGGCCGGCAACGCCGAGGCGCCCGCGACCAGGACGACCGCGCAGAGCCACACCAACGCCAGCAGCGCCACGAGCCGCCCGGTGCTCGGCGGCAGCTCGTTGAGCGCCGTCAGCACGTGCTCGGTTGGCGCCCTGCCCGCCAGCGCGCCAACCCCCAGCCCGACCGCCGCAGCCGGCATCGCCACCAAGGCGCCCCGCGTCGCGTGCACGGCGACCACGCCGCCGGGTGTCACGCCGAGCGCCCGCTGCAGCCCGATTCGGTCCAGCGCGCGCTGGACCTCGGACTGCGCGCCCGCGCCCAGCAGCACCCCGGCCAGCCCCGTCGCGACCACCCCGAAGGCCACCAACAACGCGACGACGATCCCGGCCGCTTGGCCGACGAGCGCCTCGACGCCGCCGCGCGTGAGAAAGCGCAGCTGGCGCAGACCGAAGGACGACTGGCGCGCGGCGGACACCAGGACGTCGGCGCGTGACGGATCCCGCGCCCACAACAACGCGGTGTTGACCGCGAAGCGCTGGCCTGGCGGCGCGCCGAAGCGCTCCAGCAGGGGCCCTTCGCCGATCATCACGCGAGCCGTCTTGGCCAGGGGATAGGCGACGTTATCGGGGGCGACCGAGATCCCGACGATCGGCACCAGGCCGACCTGTCCCACGTCGAGCCGGTCTCCGACTCGCAACCCCCACTGCGTCGCCAGCCCGCGCTCGACCACGACCTCCAGCGGTGCGCCGGCCGCCGAGCGCACATCCCGTCCGGCGACGATCGCATAGCCGCGCCGCCCGTCGCCGACGACTTCGATCACGCCCTGATCGAGGGAGCGTTCGCCCGCCGCCAGTCGCACACGCGTGCGCTCGTAGCGGTAGGACGCCGCGGCGAGGTTCGGGAGATCGCGAACTGCCGCATCGACCGCGGAGCGATCCTCATCATCAAAGCGCGCGACGATCGTCGGCAGGTCGGCACGATCGGCGGCGCGATCAAAGCCGGTCGACAGCGCGTAGGCGACCGTCAGCGCGACACCGAGCACCAGCCCCGCGGCGGCGATCCCGACCGCGGTCAGCGTCGCGCGCCCCGGCCGGCCGCGCAGCGAGGCCCACGCCGTGCGCAGCGCGAAGCTCATCCCGCGGCGCCCGCCACCCCGGCCTCAGCGAGCAGGCCGTCCTCCAACCGCAGGACGCGGTCCGCACGCGCGGACGCCTCAGGCTGGTGGGTGACCATGACCACCGCGCGACCCTGGTCGGCGACGCCGCGCAGCAGGTCGAGCACGACCTCGCCCGCAGTCGCGTCGAGGTTGCCGATCGGCTCGTCGGCGAGCACCAACGATGGGTTGCCGACCAGGGCTCGCGCGAGCGCGAAGCGCTGCTGCTCGCCGCCCGACAGCTGGTGGGGTCGCAGCCCGGCGACGTCGCTCAATCCCAACTGGGCGATCAGCGCGCGGCCCCGCGCGGCCCCGCCACGGTCGGCGCCCGGCAGCGTTGTCGGCAGCAGGACATTGGCCTCGCCGTCGAGCTCTGCCAGCAGATGGAAGAACTGAAAGACGAACCCGATCTCCTCACGGCGCAGCGCGCTGAGCTGGCGCTCCGAGGGCGCTGGCGAGCCGGCCACGCTGCGGCCCATGACCGCAACGGTGCCGGCGTTGGCGCGGTCCAGGCCGCCGAGGATCTGCAGCAGCGTCGACTTCCCGCTGCCCGAGCGGCCGACGATCGCGACCAGCTCGCCGGCCTCGACGTCGAGGTCGACCCCGTCGAGGATGCGCCGCTGCCCGCGGCCGGAACCGTGGATCTTCACGAGCCCTCGCGCCCGCAGCACCGGTTCTGAGGTCTGAAGGAGTGCCATGGCTCCCGGACCAGTGTGACCGCTGCGCTTGCGGCGTACGCCGGATTGGCATGCCAGCAGGCACGCCGCGGCGAGCTACTTCACGCCATAGGCGGCGCGCAGCTTGCTCACCCGTGCCAGCGCGTCGGCGACACGGGAGGCTGGGATCGTCCCGTCGCGCAACGCCCGGACGACGGCGCGCCAGGCCGCGTCCTGAGCGGCGACGTCGCCGGGGATCCACAGCAGGTCGACGCCCGCCTGCAGCGCTCGGACGGCGAGCTGGGCGACCGACTCGCCACCGCTCAGCGAGGCCGCGGCCAGGTCGCCGCTGACGATCACGCCGCCGAAGCCGAGGTCGTCGCGCAGCAGCGTAATCGCCTCAGGCAGCAGCGTCGCGGGCGTCACGCCGTCAAACGCCACGTAGGTCGCCGCGCTGAGCTGGATCGCCGGTGCGGTTCTGGCGATCGCGGCAAATGGCTGGAGATCGCGGGCCTTCAGCTCGTCGAGCGAGATGCCGACCGTCGCCGCTTCCAGCGCCGGATCCCCCGATGCTGCGCCCTCACCGGGGAAGTGCCCTGGCACCGGCGCGACCCGGCCGGCCTTCCAGCCCAAGACTGCTGCTGCGACCATCGCCGCGGCGGTCCCGGGATCGTCGGAGAACGCCAGTCCCTCCCAGGGGCCACCGGCAAACGCGATGTCGGCGTCGGGCGCCAGCACCATGCGGATGCCAAGCGGGAGCAGTGCCTTGGCGGCACCACGTGCGGCCGCCAGCGCCTCGGCGGGATTGGCCGCGGCGGCCTGAGGGCGGGAGCCGATCGGCACCGCGTCGCGCTCGCCGCCGAGCTGGGAGGCCGCGACCAGCGGCGTCAGGTGGCCGGCGTTGCGCGCGGTGCCCTGGATCGTGCCGATGAGATCGGCGACCTGCTGGGGCGATTCGCCGTTACCCGGCTCCAGGACGACGCCGCCCCACTCGTGCTCGGCGAAGCTCTGCAGGACCTCCGGCGGCGCCTGCGTTCCGCCAAGGCCGACCAGGAAGAGCTGTGCCGCCCCGCGCGCCGCCGCGGCGGACTGCCGGCGATCGCCCGTCGCGACCGTGCTCGCCGGGGCGGTCGTCGTCGCTGGTGCCGCGGCGCTCGGGGCGCTCGCGCCGGGCGCGCCTTGCACGGTCGCCGTTCGCGCCCCGCCTTCGAGCACCGCATGGCTCTTGTCGCCGCCGTCGAGGGCGATGACGAGCACCACGATGCCGATCGTCAGGCACCCAGCCAGGCCGATGATCCGGCGTCGGGTCATGGCTTGACGCATCGAGCCTCTAGCATTGCCCGTCCATGCCGGGCACCGTCGTCATGAAGTTCGGAGGAACGTCCGTCGCCGATGCGGGGCGGCTCAAGCGCGCCGCGCAGCGCATCGTCGCCAAGCGTGAGGAGGGCACGCGCGTCGTCGCCGTGCTCAGCGCGCGCGGCAAGGAGACCGACCGCCTGATCGCCGACGCGTTCGAGGTGTCCGCGCAGCCCGACCCGCGGGAGATGGACATGCTCCTCTCCACCGGAGAGCGGGTTTCGTGTGCGCTGTGTGCCATGGCCATCAACGATCTCGGTCATCGAGCGATCTCGCTGACGGGATCGCAGGCGGGCATCGTCACAGATACGAGCCACACGAAGGCCCGCATCCTCGAAGTCCGCGCCGATCGCATCCGCGCGGCACTCGATGAGGACTCCATTGTGCTGGTCGCCGGATTCCAGGGCGTGAGCACCGCCAAGGACGTCACGACGCTCGGCCGTGGCGGTTCGGACACCACCGCGGTCGCGCTTGCGGCCGCCATCGGCGCCGACGAGTGCGAGATCTACACCGACGTCCCCGGCGTGTTCAGCGCCGACCCGCGCATCGTGCCTGACGCCCGCAAGCTCGACGTCGTCACCTTCGACGAGATGCTCGAGATGGCCGCCTCCGGGGCGGGCGTGCTGCAACTGCGCAGCGTCGAGTACGCGCGCACCCACGGCGTGCGCATCCACTGCCGATCGAGCTTCGACGACTCCCTCGGGACCCTCGTCGTCTCCGACGAAGACGCCAAGGACAAGAACATGGAGAACTTCCTCATCACCGCCGTCACCCACTCGCGCGGCGAGGCGCGGGTGACGCTGATCGGCCTGCCCGACACGCCCGGCGTCGCAGGGCGCGTCACGACGGCGCTGGCCGACGCCAACGTCAACATCGACATGATCATCCAGAACGATCCGCGCTCCGCGGGCGCGCTGGCCGAGCTGTCGTTCACGGTCCCGCAGGACGATGCCGCCGCCGCGCGCGCCGCGCTGGAGCCGATCGCTGCCGAGCTGGGCATCCAGGTCGAGACCGACGAGGCGATGGGCAAGGTGTCGATCGTCGGCGCCGGGATGAAGTCCCACCCCGGCGTGGCCGCCAAGGTCTTCACGGTCCTCGGGGCCAACAACATCAACATCGAGATGATCTCGACCTCGCCGATCCGGATCTCGTGCGTCGTGCCGGTCGAGGATGTCGAGACCGCGGTCAAGGCGCTGCACACGGCCTTCGACCTGCAGGGGGCGGACACGATCCGCCCGGAGCAGCCGTTTGGGGAGTTTGCCTCATGAACAGCTACCACAACGAATTCGTCATGAGGTGCGCAAGCTGATGAGCCAGTACCGCGTTGCCGTCGTTGGCGCCACGGGCGCCGTGGGCACCGAGATGCGCCGCCTGCTGCGCGATCGTGCATATCCGGCGGCCGAGATCGTGCCGTTCGCCTCCGAGCGCTCCGCAGGCAAGACGCTTGACGATGGGCTCGTCGTCCAGGGCCTAGCCGATGACGAGCGCCTCGATGGCTTCGACGTCGCGATCTTCAGCGCCGGCGGCTCGATCTCGCGCGAGTGGGCGCCGCGCTTCGCGGCCCGCGGCGCGATCGTGGTGGACAACTCGTCGGCGTTCCGCATGGACCCCGACGTCCCGCTGGTCGTCTCCGAGGTCAACCCCGAGGCACTGAACCACATCAACAAGGGCATCGTCGCGAACCCGAACTGCACGACGATGGCGATCATGCCGCCGCTGCACGCGCTGCACGTGGAGTTCGGCCTGACCGGCATCGTCGCGACGAGCTTCCAGGCCGCCGGTGGCGCCGGCCAGAAGGGGATGGACGAGCTGATCGCCCAGGTCCCGGCTCTGCTCGCCGACCCCTACGCCTTGCAGACCGACGGCGCGAGCGCTGCCGCCAAGGTCGGCGAGACGCCCGTCTTCGGCAAGCCGCTGGCCTTCAACGTCGTGCCGCTGCTGGGCAGCGACACCGGCAACGGCTACACCGACGAGGAGATGAAGCTCCAGAACGAGTCGCGCAAGATCCTCGGGATCCCGCAGCTCGCCGTCTCGCCGACGTGCGTGCGCGTCCCGGTGATGGTCGGCCACGCCGTCGAGGTGCGCGCGCAGTTCGAGCGCGAGCCGTCGGTTGCCCGCGCGCTGGAGGTCATGGGCGCCCACGACGGGGTGGAGCTCGACGACGTCCCGACCCCGCTGGAGTGGGCGGGCAAGGATCCCGTGGCCGTTGGGCGCGTCCGTCAGGATTTGAGCGACCCGTACGCCTTGAACCTGTTCGTCGTCGGCGACAACCTGCTCAAGGGCGCCGCGCTGAACACGGTGCAGATCGCCGAGTTGCTGCACGAGCGCGGCTTGCTCGGCGCCCGCGCGGCGGCGTAGGGCGCGGGGCGGGCGGCGGCGTAGGGCCCGCGGCGGGGCGCGTTGCGTCGGGGCGACCCCGCGCGGCGGCGGCGCATCGCGTCGCTGGCGCTCAGCTCGCGGCGTTGGTCTTGGGTGCGCGGCGTGGTCTGTTTGGCGGCGAAGAGAACGAGCGCAGCGGGCGCTTCGGGGCGTCGGTTGGTCGTCCGCCCGCGCCGGCGAGGGTGGGCCTGTTTGCGGCCGGTATACGTCGCCCAACGGGCCCACCTGCATCGCCGACGGCACTCCTCGGGAGGTGGGCCCGTTGGCGGACGGTATGCGTCGCCGAACAGGCCCACCTCGGCTGGCGGAGGCGGTGGAGGGCTGGCGGAGGCGTTTCGGAGTGGGGTGGGCCCGTCTGCGGCCGGTATACGTCCCCGTCACGGTTGCGCCACCATCAGCACTTCTCGCCCTCGGTGCCAAACAGACCACGCAGCGCACAACGTCCAACGCCCGCGCTGGGCGCCATGAGGCACCGAAGCCTCAGCCCGCCGCCCCCACCCAGCGCAGCGCGAGCAGGCAGACGTCGTCGGTCGTCCGCCGGCCGGCGAGCGCGGCCTCGGTCACCGCGTCGGCCAGCGTGGCCGCGGGTTCGCCGCCGTGCTCGTCGAGCTCGGCGAGGATGAGGTCCAGTCCCTCCTGCAACGGCCGGTCAACACGTTCGAAGAGCCCGTCGGTGAAGAGCACGATCGTTGCCCCCGGCGCCAGCGTCACCGTCGACTCGGGGCGAGCCGAGGCTTCGGCGGCGGCGTCCAGCGGCGTGGAGCGCCCGTCCCAGAGAAAGTGGGCCGGTTCGCCGGGTGCCGTGACGGCCGGTGGCGGATGGCCCGCGCACGCCAGCACGAGCACGCCGCTGTCGAGGTCGAGTTCGACATAGGCGAGCGTCGTCATCTGGCCGACCCCGTGGCGGCGCGCGTAGCCGTCGAGCGCGTCGAGCAAAGGCCCCGGCGTCAGGCCGGTGGAGGCCAGCGCGCGGACCGCGCTGCGCAGCTGCCCCATCGTCGCGGCGGCGACGATCCCACGGCCGACGACGTCGCCGACGACGACGCCGATGCGCCGCTCGTCAACCCAGAACGCGTCATACCAGTCGCCACCGACCTCCAGGCCGGTCACCGCAGGCCGGTAGCTGATCGCGACGTCGAGGCTCCGATCGCGCGGCAGCCCGCCGGAGAGCAGGCCCCGTTGCAGCTCGGCGGCGACGGCGTGCTCGTGATCGCGAGCACGCAACAACTCCTGCTCGTAGCGGCGCCGATCGGTGGCCTCGAAGACGACGGTGCGGATCGACCGCGCTCGGCCGTCCGCGTCGCGCTGCAGCACCGAGTTGACCAGCGCGGGCAGCTTGGCCCCGTCGGCGCCTATGAGGTCGACGGCGATCTCGCGCACCCAGCCCTGCATCTGCAGCAGCGGTGCGTAGTGCGTCTCGTAGTAGATCCGCCCGCCGACGGTCAGCAGCTCCGGGAAGCGGCGGCCGACCAGCGCATCGCGCTCGTAGCCGGTCAGCGTCTGCAGGGTGCGGTTGACCTGCAGGATCGTGCCGTCCAGCGCGGTCGTCAGATAGCCGCAGGGCGCGTTCTCGAAGAGCTCTTCGGGACTGTCGCGGATCAGCTCGTCGCGACCGGTCACGGCTCGGCGAGGAACGCCTGGATCGCGGCGGTGGTCTCCGCGGGCGCACTGAGGTTGGGGCAGTGCCCGGTCGCTTGCAGCTGGACGAGCGTGCTGTCGGGCAGTTGCTCATGGACATAGGCGCCGACGCCCACCGGGGCGATCACGTCGGCCGAGCACTGCAGGACGAGTGTCCGGACCGGCACGCGCTCCAGGTCGGCGCGGTTGTCGGATAAGAACGTCACGCGGGCGAAGTGCGCCGCGATCTCCGGGTCGGTGGCGCAGAACGCGTCGGTCAGCTCGTCGCCGAGCTCGGGCCGGTCGTCGTTGCCCATGATCACGGGCGCCATCGCGCCCGACCAGCCCAGGTAGTTGCTCTCCAGCGACTCCAGCAGCCCGTCGATGTCCTCGCGCGAGAAGCCGCCGGTGTAGCCGTCGTCGTCGATGTAGCGCGGCGACGGGCCGACCATAACCAGCCGCGAGAAGCGCTCCGGCTCAGCGACGGCGGCCAGCGCGCCGATCATCGCGCTGACCGAGTGGCCGACGAAGACCGCCTCGTGCACGTCCAGCGCGCGCAAGATCGCCAGGACGTCTTCGGCGTAGCCGTCCAGCGACCGGTAGCGGTCGGGATCGAACGCCTGGTGGTCTGAACGCCCGTGGCCGACGTGGTCGAACAGGATCACGCGGTGCTCGCCAGCGAATGCCGGCCAGACAAAGCGCCACATGTTCTGGTCGCAGCCGAAGCCGTGGGCGAAGACGAGTGGCGGACCGTCGGGCTGGCCGTGGACGGTGACGTTGTGACGAAGGAGAGCGTCCATGCGCGACCGATCCTACGCCGGGTGCGGGTCAGAGGTGGCTGAAGGCCGCAAACAGCCCTGGAGCGAGCAGGACGCCGAGATGCAGGAACGCGAGGGGGAGGGTGCGGAGCATGGCAGCCATGATGCGGCCTGCGTTGCCCTGCCGACAGCGGGGAGACCCCCAAGGCCGACCGGGGGCCGCCTCCCGATCGATGGTGCGGGTGGCACCTACTCCAGGTCGTCGTCGACCGGTGCAATCGCGCGCCGCAGGCGCTCGCGAGCGGCGTCGAGATCACGCGCGAGCGGCGTGGTCGCTTCGTCGACGATCGGGATGATCGTCTTGGGCCCGTCGGGGCGTGCGGCACGCCGCCGGCGGCGAGGCGGTGAAGCCTCACGCGCCGGCGGCGCTCCACGCAAGAGCCTTCCGAGCTTCACCAGCCGCCGTTGCCCGCGCCGACGCCTGCGACGACCGAGGTCGTCCAGTCGATCACGGCGGTGGGCTTGACGACGTGCTTGTCGAGGCCGAGCTCCTTGGGCTCCAGGCCCAGGGCCAGCCCGACGAGCTGGGGGAGGTGCAGGACCGGCATGTTGAGCGTGCGGCCCGCCTGGCGCTCGGCCAGCGGTTGCTGGAGATCCAGGTTGAGGTGGCAGAGCGGGCACGGCGTCACCAGGCAGTCGGCGTCGGCGTCGGCCGCGTCGCCGAGATGGCGGCCGGCCTGGGCCAGCGACGCCGTCTTGTTCATGGTGATGATCGGGAAGCCGCAGCACTTGTGCGAGCCGGCGTAGTCGATGACCGTGCCGCCGAGCGCCTCGATGACGAGCCCGAGGTAGGTGTCGCGCGGGTTGTCCTCGTCGATGCCCAGCCGGTCGGTCGGGCGGACGATGTAACAGCCGTAGAAGGGGCCGACCTTGAGGTTGGTCAGCGGGCGGCGGACGCGCTCACGCAGGTTGTCGAGGCCGAACTCCTCCACCAGGACCCAGAGGAAGTTCTTGTTGGCGATGCCCGCGCGGTACTCCAGGTTGTACTTGGCCAGCGTCTGGTTGATCTGGCCGCGGTACTCCTCGGAGGCGTCCAGGCGCTCCTGGCACTCGCCCTGGGCGCCCTGGCAGGTCGAGCAGATGTTCATCATCAACTCGGCACCCTCAACCTGCTGGGCCAGAGCGAACGTGCGCGCGTTGAGCGTGTCGGCGAGCTCGGTGTTGTGCTCGGCGATGACGCCGGCGCCGGTGCAGCAGGCGCGATCGAGCTCGACTAGCTCGATGTCGAGCATCGGCGCGATCTTGGCCATCGAGCCGTGCAGCTCGGGCGTGAAGCCTCGGCTCACACAGCCCGGCCAATATGCAACCTTCATGCGAACCTGATTCCGAATTCGTTGTGGTAGCTGTGCATCAGGCGTTGTCCTCCGCGTTCGCGTCCCCGGTGGCTTCGACGCGCTCGGGCACGTTCTCCGCGTTGTCCTCGTCGGTCCCGGAGATGTACAGGTTGAACTCGATCCGCTCCTCGCGGCCCTCGATCTCCTCGTAGATCTCTTGGACCTGCTTGAGATCGGCGGCGGGGATCTTGTGGGGCTTGAGCGCGCCCATCGGCGTCACCTTGCGGCGCAGGATCGCCTTGGTGATCGCCGGCAGCGAGGCAAGGAGCTCCTGGCCGGCGGCCGGATGGAACTTGCCGAACCATGACGTGCCGCCATAGGAGCGCGGCAGCAGCTCGGCCTCCCAGAGCAAGCCGTTGTCCTTGATCAGCTTCACGAACGCCGCCTCGTGGCGCTCGCCGTTGTTGCGGTCAACGATGTGATGGTCGTTGCCCGCGCGCCGGCGCAACCGCATGATCTGGTTCATCGGGGCGACGCCCTTGGGGCAGGCCTCGATGCACTTGAAGCAGTGCGTGCAGTCATAGATGCCGTGCGGGTCCTCGGCGAGGTCGAGCAGGCGCTCGCGCTGCTCGGCGTCGCGCGGGTCGCCGACAAAGCGATAGGACTTGGCGAGGGCGGCCGGGCCGATAAAGAGCGGGTCGACCTCCATCGCGAGGCAGTCCGAGACGCAGGCGCCGCACTGGATGCAGGCCATCGTCTGGGTGACGTCGACCATCGACTCGCGATCGACCAGGTACTCGCGCTCGGGGATCGGCTCCTTGTTGATGAGCCACGGCGTGACGCGCTGGATCTTCTTCCAATGGACGGCGTCCATGTCGACGATCAAGTCCTTGATGACGGGCATGTTGCCCATCGGCTCGATCTCGATGACGCCGTCCTTGGAGGTGCGCTTGGCCTTGTCGAGATGCGTGTGGCACGCCAGGCCCGGCTCGCCGTTGACGCGCACGCCGCACGAGCCGCAGATCGCGGCCTTGCACGAGCAGCGGATGCCGATCGAGCCGTCAAAACGGCCCTTGGCCTGGAGGATGCCTTCGAGCACGGAGCGGTGGGGCTCCAGCTCGATGGTGTGCTCGACCCAGTACGGCGCCTCGCCGGACTCCGGGTCAAAGCGGCGGATGCGGAGCGTGAAGCTCTCGGAGTGGTCGTCACGCACCGGCTTGGCGGCGACGTCTTCGGATGGGCTGAGGGGCTCGGCGGCCATGGCTAGTACTTTCTCTCTTCGGGCTGCCACTGGGTGATGGTCACTGGCGAATAGGCCACGCTGGGCTCATCGCTGCCGTTGCGCGAGAGGGTGATGTGCTTCTGCCACTCCTCGTCGTTGCGCTCGGGGAAGTCGGTGCGGAACTGCGCACCGCGCGACTCCTTGCGCTCAATCGCGCCGACGACCGTGCACTCGGCGCAGTCGAGCATGTACCCCAGCTCGATCGCCCCGAGGACGTCCTGGTTGAAGACCGTGCCCTTGTCGTCGACGTAGGCGGTCTTGGCCTCCTCCTTGAGCCGGCGCACGACCTCGAGCGCGTGCTCCAGGCCGGCCTGCTCGCGGAAGACCGCGACGTTGCGGTTCATCTCGGTGCCGAGCTCGTCCTTGATCTCAGAGATCCGGCGGCCGGTCTTGGGCCGGTCGAGGATCGCGGCGAACATGGCCTGCTCGTCGTCGAGGCGGGCCTGCTTGGCGGCCGTGGGCATTGCCATTCCGGCGGCGCGCTGGGCGGCGTGCTCGCCGGCGCGGCGGCCGAAGATCAGCGTGTCCAGCAGCGAGTTGGCGCCGAGGCGGTTGCCGCCGTGGACCGAGACGCAGGCGACCTCGCCGGCGGCATACAGGCCCTCGATCGGCGTCGCGCCGTCGATGTCGGTCTTGACGCCGCCCATGATGTAGTGCTGGCCGGGGCGGATCAGGATCGGCTCGCGCGTGATGTCGACGCCGGCGAAGTCCTTGCCGATGTTGACGATCTCGCGCAGCGCCTCGAGCGTGCGCTTCTTGGGGACGACCGTGATGTCGAGGTAGATGCCGACGCCGCCGGGGCCGACGCCGCGGCCCTCGTTGATCTCGGTCTGCTCGGCGCGGGAGACGACGTCGCGCGACGCCAGCTCCATCTTGTTGGGGGCGTACTTCTCCATGAAGCGCTCGCCCTCGGAGTTGAGCAGATGCGCGCCCTCGCCACGGGCGCCCTCGGTGATGAGGAAGCCGTTCTCGACCAGGCAGGTCGGGTGGTACTGAACCATCTCCATGTCCATCAGCGGCGCGCCGAGGCGGTAGGCCTGGGCGATGCCGTCGCCCGTACAGATCAGGCCGTTGGTGGTCGGCTTGAAGCACTGGCCGGCGCCGCCGGTGGCGAGGATGACGTTCTTGGCGGTGAAGATCTCCAGCTTGCCCGTGCGGATATCGCGGGCGATGCAGCCCGAGACCGCGCCGGACTCGTCCTGCAGCAGCGAGGTCGTAAACCACTCCTCGTAGCGGGCCACGCGCTCGTGGTACTTCATGAGCTGCTCGTAGAGCACGTGGAGGATCGCCTGCCCGGTGATGTCGGCGACGTAGGCGGTGCGCTTCATCGAGGCGCCGCCGAACGCGCGGAGGTCCATCTGGCCGGTCTCATTGCGATGGAACGTGACGCCGATGTGCTCGAGGTGCATGACCTCGTGCGGCGCCTCGCGGCACATCACCTCGATCGCGTCCTGGTCCCCGATGAAGTCGGAGCCCTTGACGGTGTCGTAGGCGTGTGAGCGCCAGTCGTCGGCGGGGTTGATGGCGGCGTTGATGCCACCGGCGGCAGCGACCGAATGGGAGCGGACCGGGTGGACCTTGCTCATGATCGCGACCGACGCTCCAGCGTCCGCGGCGGCCAGCGCGGCCCGTTGTCCGGCGAGGCCGGCGCCGAGGATGAGGACGTCATGTGCAGGCATGTATGCGGCTCTTCGTCTCGAAGTTCGGGGGCTGGGACTCTATAGGTCGGGCCCTTTTAGGCCCGCCTACGTCGAGGGCCTGGCCGGTGTCGAGGTGGTGTCCTGGATCGCCTGTGCCAATGCGGCAACCGCTGCGGCGGCGCCGGCCTCCGGCAGGTTGGCGTAGCCGGCGACAAGGCCCGCGCGACCGGCGGCGCCCAGCGGCTCCAGCGCGACGCCGCGCGCCAGCGCCGCGGCCACGACCGCTCGCTCGTCGGTACCTTCCGGGAGCACGAGGACGGCGAAGAGCCCGGCCGCCGCGCCGCGGACTTCGAGCCCGGGCAGTTGGCGTGCGAGCGCCGTCAAGAGGGCGTCGCGGCGCTTGCGGTAGCGGTGGCGCTGGCGGCGCAGGTGGCGGTCGAGCTCGCCCCGCTCGATGAGATCGGCGAGCGCGAGCTGGTCGATCGTGGGCGGGGTGCCGGGCGGCGAGGTGGCGTCATCGGCGTGCAATTGCGCGACCAGGCTGGACGGAAGGACGAGCCAGCCGAGCCGCAGGGCCGGCGCGAGCGTCTTGGAGCAGGAACCGCCGTAGGCGACGAGGTCGGGCGCGAGGCCCTGCAGCGATCCAATCGGCTGGCGGTCGTAGCGAAACTCAGCGTCGTAGTCGTCTTCGAGGATCAGCGCGCCGCGGTCGCGGGCCCAGGCGACGAGCGCCGCCCGACGGTCGGGCGCCAAGACGGCGCCGGTCGGGAACTGGTGGGCGGGGGTGACGGCGATGGCGTCGAGGTCGAGGTCGGCGAGGCGGGCGGGCTCGAGGCCATGGTCATCGGTGGGGATCGGGACGGGGGTGAGGCCGGCCTCGTTCAGTGCGCGGCCGATCCGCCACCAGCCGGGCTCTTCGATGCCGACGCGCTTGGCGCCGCGGGCCTTGACGAGCCGCCACAGCAGCGGAAGCGCGTCGCG
This sequence comes from uncultured Conexibacteraceae bacterium, assembly GCA_963829185.1. Classification (GTDB taxonomy): domain Bacteria; phylum Actinomycetota; class Thermoleophilia; order Solirubrobacterales; family Solirubrobacteraceae; genus Baekduia. The sequence continues at coordinate 249,820 of CAWHID010000013.1, read as the reverse complement.
CAGGCCGCCGGTGATGAGCACCTGCTCCTCGCTCGCGCGCACGCCGCGCGTGCGCGCGAGAGATGCGGCGAGCGCGGCCCGCAGCTCGGGCTCACCCTGGCGGTCGCCGTAGCCCAGGCGCGCATCGGGGATTGTGCGCAGGACGCGCGTCAGCGCGGCCAGCCACGCGGCCCGCGGGAAGCCGTCGACCGCTGGGAGCGCGGGGCGCAGGTCGTGGCGCGGCACCACCGGCGCTTCCGGCGCTTCCGGCGCCTCCGCGGCCCGAACCGCGCGTCGAGGGACGAGTTGTGGGTCTTCAAGACCCACAACTCGTCCCTCGACGCCGCTGGTGGAGCTTGGCGGCGGCGCTGGGTGCTCGGCGACGCGGGTGCCGCCGCCGCGGCGGGTGTCGAGGTAGCCCTCGGCGGCAAGCTGGGAGTAAGCCTCGACGACCACGCCGCGGGAGACCCCGAGCTGCGCGGCCAGCGCGCGCGTGGCGGGCAGGCGGGAACCAGGGGCGAGGCGGCCGCCGCGGACGGCCTCGCGCAGCGCGTGCTCGGCGCGGGCGCGCAGTGTGCGGCCGGGGGCGCTGTCGAGGTCCAGGTGGAGGTCCATTTTGGCCCCATGATGTCAGACCCATTTGGTCCTGGTCAGCGGGCCAAATCGCTCATACCGTTGCGCGCCATGGCCTCCTCCGCTCCCTCCGAACGTGTCCGTGTGCGCCGGGCCCCAGCCCGCGCCGACTATGACCGCGCGACGATCGACGCGATCCTCGACGAGTCGCTGGTCGCCCACCTCGGCTTCGCCGTCGACGGCCAGCCCTACGTCATCCCGACGCTGCACGCGCGCAGCGGCGACGAGGTCTACCTCCACGGCTCGGCGGCCTCGCGGATGGTCACGATGCTCGGCGCCGGGATCCCCGCCTGTCTGACGGTGACGCTGATCGACGGGCTCGTGCTCGCCCGGTCGGCGTTTCACCACTCGATGAACTACCGCTCGGTGGTGGTCCTCGGGCGCGCTCGGCTGGTCGAGGGGCCGCAAGAGCGCGAGGCGGCGCTGAAGGCGTTCACCGAGCGTCTCGTGCCGGGCCGCTGGGCCGAGGTTCGCCCACCATCGCGCCAGGAGCTGAAGGGCACGCGCGTGCTCGCGCTCTCACTCCAGGAGTCCTCGGCCAAGGTGCGCACCGGTGGGCCGGTCGACGACCAGGAGGACTACGCCTCCGACGCGTGGGCCGGCACCGTGCCGCTGCGCCTGCAGCCAGGCGCGATCGAGCCCGATCCGTTGCTGCGCGCCGGCGTGCCGCTATCGCCCTCGGTTGCCGCGTGGGTCGACGGCGCGGCGTAGGCTGCCGGCCCGTCGGTCAGGCCGAGCCGACGCTCGCCGCCAGGGCGCGACGCACACGATCCAGCGTCAAGACCCCGCACAACCGGCCGTCGCCGTCGACGACCGCCAACGCCCCGAAGCGCCGGAGCGGTTCGGAGCTCAGCAGCGTCTCCAACGGTGTGTCACGGGCGACACTGGCCTCGTCGCGCTCGCCACCGTCGAGCAGCTCGTCGGCAGTCAGCGTCGGCTGGCCGCCGGCGACCGCGGCGTCGACACGCTCCTGGCGCAGCACGCCGACAAGCCGTCCCGACGCCGCGTCGATCACTGGAAAGCATGGCAGCTGGTAGCGCAGAAAAAACTCGTCTTGAGCCGCGAGCGCGGTGGTGTCGCGCGGGACCGCGACCGGCTCGTCGTCCATGAGGTCAGCGGCCGTGACGCCTTCGATGCGCTCGGCGAACTGCGAGGAGACGACCGCACCGCGCGCTCCCTGGCTCAAGAACCAGCCGAGGATCGCCAGCCAGATTCCGTCAATCGCGTCCCCCGAGGCCAGGAGGAAGAGGCCGAGGCCGATCAAGATGTAGGCGAAACCTTGGCCGAGGCGGCCAGCGAAGCGCGTCGCGCGATGGCGGTCGCCCGTCGCCTTCCACGCAATCGCCCGCGCGATCCGGCCGCCGTCGAGTGGGAAGCCCGGCACGAGGTTGAACACCAACAGTCCTGCGTTGACCAGCGCAAGCCAGCTCAGCAGCGCGAGCACCGGCGTGGTCTCGTCGGTATCGGCGAAGAGGTTCACGTCCCAGTCGGCGTGTGAGAGCAGCGCGACGCCGACCGCCGCAAGCACCGTGATCAGGAGCGTTACAGCAGGGCCCGCGGCCGCGATCCGGAACTCCTCGCCCGGCGACTGCGAATCGCGCGAGAGCTTGGCCAGCCCGCCGAAGACCCACAGGTCGATGCCGAGCACCTCGATGCCGTTGCGGCGTGCGACGACCGCGTGGCCGAGCTCGTGCAAGGCGATCGACAAGAAGAACAGCAGCGCGCCCGAGACCGCCGTCACGTAGGTGGTGGTGTTGGTCGCGTCGGGCAGCGCGCTGGCAAACAGGTCCGACAGCCACCAGATCATCAAGAACAGGAAGATGAACCAGCCTGGGCTGGCTCCGACGCGAATACCGAACACCCGCGCGAGCTGCATCGATCCACCGCCGCCGAACATCACCCACAGTGTGACGGGTAGGGCAGAGCACGGTGATCTGCGCGACGCTATGAGCGTGGAGCAGGCCACCATCCTCGGTCTCTATGCCCAGGGACTCTTCCCGATGGACGAGTCGGGAGCGTCGTTGGCGCCCGAGCTTCCTTGGTGGGTCGTCGACCCGCGCGCGATCTTCGAGCTTGACGAGACCGCGCGTGCCGCGGTGCGCCATCGTGTGCGCCGCTCGCTGCGGGCACGTGACGACTGGCAGCTACGGATCTCGACAGCCTTCGAGGCCGTCATCGAGCACTGTGCCCAGCCGCGCGGTCCCGGTGATGGGGTCTGGCTCACACCGCGGATGCACCACCTCTATCGCCTGTTGCACACCGGCGGCCACGCGCACACGTTCGAGATCTGGATCGACGATGAGCTTGCGGCCGGCCTGATCGCAGTGACGCTGGGCCGCGCAGCAATGCTTGAATCGATGTGGCATCGCGTTCCGCACGCCGGCAATGTCCTCGTGTCGCGGACGCTTGACGCGCTGGCCGGCGGTGGAGCGGAGCTGTGTGACATCCAGACCGCGACGCCCCACACGCTGCGCCTCGGGGCAGTTCAGATCCCGCGCGCGGAGTACGAGGCACGGCTGCGCGCCGCGCTCGCTCCGCCTCCAGATCGCTAGCCGCTAGCCGGCCTTCAGCCCCGCGGCCTCGACCTTCGGCCCCATCGCTTGGGCCAGCGCGATCAGGCCCGACAGCGGCCGGACCATCACGGTGAAGTCGGCGATCAGGCCGTCGGGGTCGAGCCGTAGGAGGTCCATGCCCTCCAGCGTGCGGTCGCCGACGCGTGCGCGGAAGATCAGCGCGTGGACTGGGTCGTCGCCGCTGGCGGCGAGCTCGTCGGTGTAGCGGAAGTCCTCGAAGGTCTCAAAGACGCAGCGCAGGAGGCCGCTGACGGTCTCAACCCCGCGGTACTCCTGGAAGACCGCGGGGCTGTGGAAGGTGATGTCCGGCGCCAGCGTTGCCAGCGCGGCTTCCAGATCTCCCGCTTCGACTCCTGCGCGGAACCGCTGCGGGGCGCTCATGACATCACCGGCGCGTGGCGGTCGAGGATGGCGTCGACGTTCGTTCCAGGCGGCAGCGTCCCGTAGTGCACCCCGCCGCCGCCCGCCAGCCGCGTGGCGACGAACGCGTCGGCGACCGCGGCGGGCGCGTGGCGCAGCAGCTGCGAGGCCTGCAGGGCAATCGCCATCCGCTCCACGACCAGCCGCGCGCGGTGCTCCAGCTCAGCCGGTCGGGAGAACTCATCGCGCACGCTCTGCACGTATGTGTCGTAGCGCGAGTCCTGACCGACCGCGCTGTCGAGCTCCTCCAGGAAGACGTCGAGCGACTCGGGCGAGCGCGACAGCGCGCGCAGCACGTCCAACGCCATCACGTTGCCCGAGCCCTCCCAGATCGAGCACAGCGGCGCCTCGCGGTACAGGCGCGGCATCCCCGACGCCTCGACGTAGCCATTGCCGCCGAGGCACTCCAGCGCCTCGAAGGCGTGGTTGGGGACGCGCTTGCAGACGTGGTACTTGGCGACCGCGGTGGCCAGGCGCTTGAAGAGGTCGGCGCGCTCGTCGCCGGCGGCGGCCTCGTCGTAGGCGCGGCACAGCCGCAGCGTCAGCGCGGTGGCGGCCTCGCTCTCGACGGCGAGGTCGGCGAGCACATTGCGCATCAGCGGCTGGTCGATCAGCGTCTTGCCGAACGCCGCGCGGTGCATCGCGTGCCAGGTGGCGAGCGAGACCGCGGTGCGCATGCCGCCGGCGCCGCCCATCACGCAGTCCAAGCGGGTGTGGCCGACCATCTCGATGATCGTCGGAACGCCGCGGCCGGGCTCGCCCAGCATCTGGCCCCACGCGCCCTTGAACTCGACCTCGGACGAGGCGTTGGACTTGTTACCCAACTTGTCCTTGAGCCGCTGCAGCTGGAAGCCCTCGTTCTTGGTGCCGTCGGGCAGGAAGCGCGGGACGGCGAAGCACGAGAGGCCTTCGTCGGTCTGGGCGAGGACGAGGAAGAGGTCGCTCATCGGCGCGCTGCAGAACCACTTGTGGCCGACCAGCTGGTACTCGGCGCCCTCGCCACCACCGTTGAGCGCGATCGCCACCGTGGTGTTGGCGCGGACGTCGGAGCCACCCTGCTTCTCGGTCATCGCCATGCCGCAGATCGCGCCCGGCTTCTCGGAGGCGGGCTTCAGCGCGCCGTCATAGCCGCGGGCGGTCAGGCGTGGGATCCACTCGTCGGCGATCGCCTGGGTGGCCCGCAGCGCCGGCACCGCGGCGAAGGTCATCGTGATCGGGCAGCCGAAGCCGGCGTCGGCCTGCGTGCCGGACATGTAGATGGCGGCACGCGCGACCTGTGCGCCCGGCTGTGGGTCGTTCCACGGCAGCGCGTGCATCTCGTCGTGGACGCCACGGGCCATCAGCTGGTGCCAGGCGGGGTGGAACTCGACCGCGTCGAGGCGGTTGCCGAAGCGGTCATGGGTGTGCAGCACCGGCGGGTTGCCGTTGGCCTGCTCGCCCCACGCCAGCGGCTCGCCACCCCAGAACGCGCCGACCTCGACGGCGCGATCGTGCGCCCAGCCGCCGCCCTCGCGCGCGAGTCCTTCAACAAGGGCCGCATGGTCGAGGAAGAGGTTGCGCCCCTCCAGCGGCGGGACCTGGTTGCAGACGTCGTGGGTGGCGTACGTCTCGGCCTCAGGCCGCGCGACGGTGGACATCTTCAGAGAGCTCCTGATCGGTGGTGGATCGCAGGCAGAAGGTGATGAGGTTGGCGACGAGCGCGTCGACGTCGGTGTCGGCGTGGGTGGGAGAGAGCGGCCCGACGAGCGCCTCGCCGATCGCGCCGACCAGGGCGGTGGCGGTGAAGGCGGGGTCCTGGGGCGGCAGCTCCCCGCGCGCGACGCCGTCGGCGATGGTGGAGGCGAAGGCGTCGGCGTAGGCGCGGCGGAACTGCAGGCGCTCGGCCTCGACGGCGGGGTCGACGGGCTCGGCCAGCAGCGCCCACGCCAGCCGTCGGCCTTCCAACGCGCGGCGGGCGAACGTGTCGACGGCGGCGATCAGGCGCTCCTGCGCCGTCTCTCCGCCGGCTTGCGCCACCGCCTCGACTTCATGCTGAGAAGCGGTCCGGAAGACCTCGGTCAGCAGGTCGGCCTTCGATGGGAAGTGGCGGTAGACCGTGCCGGTGGCCACACCCGCGCGCTTGGCGACCGCAGCGACCTGCGCCTCGCGGTAGCCGCCGCGGGCGACGAGCGTCAGCGCGGCGCGCACGATCTTCTCGCGCGTGTGCATGCGGCGGGCCTCGGTGCGCTCGGTGGGGCGGTAGGGCATGGGCGGTCACCAAGAAGTGAACCATGGTTCATGACTTGGGGTCAAGGCACCTGGGCGCTGATCGCCTCCGCGCCGGTCAGCGGCACCTCCTGCGGCGGGCCCAGGGCCGTTCCTGGCGGAGCGTTGAACCGCACCACGATGTCTGAGGCCGGGCGGCGGGCCGGCAGTGGGAGGACGAGTGCGACACCGGCGGTCCCTACCCCTCCCGGCGAGCAGGGTGTAGGCCTACCGACGACCGGACGCTGCACCATCGAGATGCTCCCACCGGGCGGGAGCGCCTCGACGGGAATGCGCAGAAGGCGTGCCTCGCCACGCACGTTGCCCTTTGCGGGGAGCACCCGCAGGCTGATCTTCCCGTCTGACCCGAAGACGATGCGGCCATCGAGCGACGAGGCTGCGCCATCAAGAAGGGCATAGCGGCCTTCGACGCCCTGCAGGGATTGGGTGATCGTGCTCACCAATTGCGAGCAAGCGGCCTCGAACTCGGCCAAGTTGCGTCCGGTGCTTTGGATGGCGATCGCCGAGGACTGGGCGATCGCATCGTCGCACTTGCCGGAGAAGTAGTCCTCCAGCAGGCGACAGATCACGGTGCCCGGCGGCAGTTTCTCGATCATCGGAGGGATGCCGGGCGCGGGTGGCTTTACGAACGTGTTGACCGTCTGCGAGTCACCGATGATCGTCGTCGGTCCGGAGCGGGCAGGCTGCGGTGATGCACGCGCCAGGAGCACTTGGCGGTCGCGATCGGTCCCGGGCAATCCGAGTTGGCGGTAGAGGTCGCTGTGCCGGTCATACCACGGACCGGCGTGGAGTCCCGACGCGCGACTCAAGCCAGGTGAGATGAAGTCGAGCACGAGCCGGGCGTACTCCAGCCGTCCACGGTAATTCCAGTGCGAGTCATGCGGCAGAAACGTCGGGTGTCCTGCTGCTACGAGACGCCGTAGCCGGGCGTCGAAGTCAACCCCGCCCGGGATCCTCGCCAGGCGATTGGCGACCTCCCGTTGCAGCGCCGCCGCACACCGCATGACCTTCCGGGGGTAGTGCGGCGCGTTTGCAGGGTGGATGAACAGCTTGTCGGCGGGTTCGAGGATGAGCGCTCGCCGGCCGGAGGCGATGATGGCTAGGGCCGTGATCTCCGCTGCGTCACCCGGATCGACGGCGGGCCTCATGTTGCGGCACGTCTGCAACTCCCAGGTGTAATAGAGCCAGCCGTGTCGTCCGACCGCGACGTTGCGGTCGGGGCTTTCGGCGAAGACTCCGACCGAGATCTGCGAATGCGCTCGCACCGCCTGTTTCCTTGTCGGGAGTCGTTCGAGCCAGGCGGCGTCGAGCTTCCTGTAGGTCTTCTTGTCGACGAGGTCGGTGGCCCGGATCACTGGCCACGGGGTCTTCGGGCGGTTGTCCATCAGCGGCTGTCGAGCTCCGAGCAGCAGGCTGATCGCTGGGACCGCCAGGAGGACGAGAAGCCACACCGCGTAGCCGGCGCCGCGCCGCATCAGCATCGGAAGGACAGGAAGGGGTGGAAGCCGCCTGAGAGTGCGTAGACCATGAACAATCCCAAGCCACGTCACCTAGCGGCGCCGAACGGCGACCGCACGGGGGTCTCGTAGCGGAACCTCCAGCGGCGCGCCCAGCGTCGTGCCGGGCGAAGCAGTGAGGTGCAGGACGATCTCTGATGCGTCTCGTCTGGCTGGGATCGGGAGGATGAGCCGGTACCCCGCTTGCGTCACCAGGGGCGTCGAGCACGGCGTTGGCAACCCCTTGACCGGACGTTGATCCATGATGATGGCCGTGTCGGGCGGTAGCACGTCCACGGGAATGGCGACGAGGCGCGCCTCCTGGCTGACGTTGCCTGTGGCGGGAGCAATCCGCAGGGCCGCCTTGCCGTCAGCCCCGAACGTCATGCGGCCGTTGTAGAGCGAGGCCGCGCCGCCGGAGAGCTCATAGCGGCCCCGGATCCCCGGCGCGCCCTGGGCAATTACGGTCAGCAGCCGCCAGCATGTGGCCTCCAACACGTACAGGTTGCGCCCGATGCTCTCGACGGCGATCGCTGATGAGCGGCGGATTGCGTCGTCGCATTCGCCGGGGAGGACCTCCTCGACGTGCGTGCAGACCACGGTGCCCTGTGGCAACTGCTTGCTCAGCGGCGGCGCACCGGGAGCCGGCGGGACCCTGAACGTATCGATCGTCTGCGAGTCACCGATGATCAGCGTCGGTCCGGTTGGGACGGGCTTTGGTGCTGCGCGTCGCAGGAGCACCGCGCGGTCGCGATCGGTCTTGGGCAGCCCGAGCTGACGGTAGAGGTCGCTGTGGTGGTCATACCAAGGGCCAAGATGTAGTCCTGTCGCACGACTCAGGCCCGGCGAGATGAAGTCGAGGATGAGACGCGCATACGCCAGGCGTCCTCGGTAGTTCCAGTGAGAGTCATGGGGGAGGAAGGTCGACTGTCCTGCTGCCTCCATACGCTGCAGCTCAGCGTCGAAGTCGACACCGCCCGGGATCTTTTTCAGGCGAGCCGTGACCTTGCGCTGGAGCGCGGTGACGCACCGTGTCACCGCGCGCGGGTACCGCGGTGCCCGCGATGCAACGATGAACATCTTGTCGGCGGGTTCGATGAGGAGCGCCCGGCGGCCGGAGGCGATGATCGTCCGTGTCAAGATCTCGGCGGTGTCGGCCGGATCGGCGATGGGCTTCCCCCCGCCACGGCAGGTTTGCAGCGCCTCGTTGTAGTAGAGCCAGCCGTCTCGTCCGACCGAGACGCTCGGGTTCGGACTCTCGCCAAAGACACCGACAGAGACCTGCGAGTGCGCCTGGACTGACTGCTTGCGCGTCGGGACCCGCTCGAGCCAGGCGGCATCGAGCTGCTTGTAGGTCTTGGCCTTGACGAGGTCGGCGGCACGCATCGATGGCCAAGCTGTCTTCGCGCGATTGTCCATCAGCGGCTGCCGGACGCCGAGCGCCAGGCTGATCGCCGGGATCGAGAGGAGCGCGAGGAGCCACGCCGCGGGAACGATGCGGCGCCACATCAGAACCGGAAGTACAGGAAGGGGTGGAAGCCGTCGGCCAAGGTGTAGGCCATGGCGAGCGGCGCTAAGACCCCGAGCGCCACCACGCGGGCCATCGCCGGCGTCATGCCGGTGCCGTTGGTCAGCCAGAGGCCGCCGCTCTGGCGTCGCGGCAAGATGACGAGGATCGCGGCAGCGAGCAGGGCGAGCGTTGCCTGGTTGGTCATCGCTCCATCAACAGCTCCGACCGATCCGCCTGTCGGCACGAACATCGCACGGTAGTAGTGCAAGGCGCTGTCGAAGGACTCCGCACGGAAGAGCACCCAGCCGACCAACACGATGATGAACGTCAGGCCACGGCGCAGCCAGGCGGCGCGGACGTGCTCGTCGAGCGCTCGCAGGCCAAAGCGCCGCTCCACCAGTAGCCACGTCCCGTGGTACAAGCCCCACAGCACGAACGGCCATGCGGCGCCATGCCAAAGCCCCACCAGCGCGAACACGACGATGAGATTGCGATAGGTCGCGGCTGGGCTCCCGCGGCTCCCGCCCAAGGGGATGTAGACGTAGTCGCGGAACCACCGCGAGAGCGTCATGTGCCATCGCCGCCAGAACTCGGTCACCGAGCGCGATCCGTACGGGCGGTCGAAGTTCTCGGGCAGGCGGAAGCCGAGCATCATGCCGATCCCGATCGCCATGTCGCTGTAGCCGGAGAAGTCGAAGTAGATCTGCAGGGTGAACGCGAGCGCCCCGAGCCACGCGCTGCTCGTCGTCAGGTCGCCGCCGGACGCGGCGAAGGACGCATCGGCGATCGGCGCGATCTGGTCGGCGATGAGCACCTTCTTGGCCAGCCCGTGGACGAAGCGGATGGCGCCTTCGCTGACCTGCTCGGGCACCGGTCGGGGCTTGTGGAGCTGATGCTCGATCTCGCGCAGCCGCACGATCGGCCCGGCGATCGATCGTGGGAAGAGCGAGACGAAGAGCAGGACGTCGATCGGATCGCGGCGCGGGGCGACGTCGCCGCGCCAGACGTCGACGATGTAGCTGATCTTCTCGAAGGTGAAGAACGAGATGCCGATCGGCAGCGCTACAGCGACAATCGAGGGGCCGTTGGCGCCGAAGAGCGAGGCGAGCCGGTCGACTTCGTCGGCCGCGAACCCGATGTATTTGTAGTAGCCGAGCAGCGCCAGGTTCTGGGCGATGCCCGCGATGAGGAGGCCGGACGCTAGCCGGCGGCGTTCGCGGTCGTGTGCGCGCTTGACGGCAAGGGCCGTGGCCCAGTCCAGCAGAGCTGAGCACCACACGATCGCCAGGACGCCTTGGACGCCCCAGGCGTAGAACACGGCGCTGGCCGCGAGCAGCACGAAGCGCCGTCCGCCGGCGGGTGTCGCCCAGGTGGCCAACAGCACGATCGGCAGGAATGCGAAGAGGAACGTGGGCGAGCTGAAGACCACAGCAGGCCGACTCTAGGTTGAGCACGACGCCTCACTCGTGGTTGGCCCGTGACAACCCGGCAGGCCGCTGTCGGCTGCCTAGCGGCGCGCGCGGCGGCGCCGGCGCGCGCCTTCGATCGCCATGCCGGTGAAGCCGACGGACGTCGTAATGAAGGAGGCGCCGGCGAACGCCCTATACACGGGTGACTTGTCGACCTCGGGCGCGAACGCGAGCGGGAGGAAGGACATGGCGTTGGTCCATGCGCCGACGCCGAGCGGGATCGATGCCCAGCGCGGGGCGTTCGGGACCGCGGAGCCGACGGCGACCGTCAGCCCGCCGAGGATCGCGAGGTCCAGATGCCACTGCTTGATGCGGGCGCCGGACTTGATCCCGATCTTCCGCGCCGCCTCCGGGTTCTGGCGCACGAGCGTGTAGGGCCAGCCCGCCAGCGCGCCCGCGGCAACCTCCGCGAGGCCGGAGACGACGAGTGCGCTGGGAACGTGCGTGGTGGCCATTGGCGAGATCTTGACAGAGTGTCAAGTCTCGGCGAGTCGATAGCGTGCGGCGCCCCCATGAAGATCATCTACACCTACACCGACGAGGCTCCGGCGCTGGCGACCATGTCGCTGCTGCCGATCGTCGAGGCGTTCGCCGCCACGGCTGACATCGAGCTCGAGCTGCGCGACATCTCCTTGGCGGGCCGGATCCTGGCGCACTTCCCCGAGCGGCTCGCCCCCGAGCAACGGGTCGCCGACGCGCTTGCCGAGCTTGGTGAGCTGGCCAAAACGCCCGAAGCCAACATCATCAAGCTGCCCAACGTCAGCGCCTCAGTGCCCCAGCTGAAGGCCGCGATCACCGAGCTGCAGGGTCAGGGCTACGCGATTCCCGACTACCCCGAGACGCCCGCCACCGACGAGGAGCGCGAGTATCGCGCCCGCTACGACGCCGTGAAGGGCAGCGCGGTCAACCCGGTGCTGCGTGAAGGCAACTCCGACCGCCGCGCGCCCGGGTCGGTCAAGGCGTTCGTGCGCAAGCACCCGCACTCGATGGGCGCGTGGTCGCCGGACTCAAAGACCCATGTCACGACGATGGACGGCGGCGACTTCCGCTCCACCGAGCGCTCGGTCACCGTCGCCGAGCCGACCGACGTACGCATCGAGCACGTCGGCGCCGACGGCGCGGTCACGGTCCTGAAGGCGTCGGTGGGGCTGTTGGCGGGCGAGGTCATCGACGCGGCGGTGATGCGCCGCGCTGCGCTGCAGGCGTTCTTCGCGCAGCAGATCGCCGACGCCAAGGCCCAGGGCGTCCTCTTCTCCGTGCACCTCAAGGCCACCATGATGAAGGTCTCCGACCCCATCATCTTCGGCCACGCCGTGCGCGCGTTCGTCGGTGACGACGTCTTCGCCGGGCTGGGCGACGTACGCCCCAACGACGGCCTCGCCAGCCTGCTCACCGCGCATCCCGAGGCCCAGGAGGCCGTCGACCGCGCGCTCGCCGCCGGGCCGGATCTCTTCATGGTCGACTCCGATCGCGGGATCACCAACCTGCACGTCCCCAGCGACGTGATCGTCGACGCCTCGATGCCGGCGCTGATCCGCGCGTCGGGCCAGGGCTGGAACGCGGCTGGCACCCAGCAGGACACCAAGTGCGTGATCCCGGACTCCAGCTATGCCTCGCTGTACGCCGAGACGATCGCGCACTGCAAGGAGCACGGCGCGTTTGACCCGGCGACCATGGGCACGACGCCCAACGTCGGCCTGATGGCGCAGAAGGCCGAGGAGTACGGCTCGCACGACAAGACGTTCGAGATCGAGACCGCCGGCGTGGTCCGTGTCGTCGACGCCGCCGGCACCACGCTGCTGGAGCACGACGTCGACGCGGGCGACATCTGGCGCATGTGCCAGACCAAGGACGCGCCGATCCAGGACTGGGTCGGCCTCGCCGTGGCCCGCGCCCGGGCGACCGGCGCGCCCGCCGTCTTCTGGCTCGACGCGACGCGCCCGCACGACGCGCAACTGCTGGCCAAGGTTCAACCGGCGCTTGAGGCGCTCGACACCGACGGTCTGCAGATCGAGATCCTGCCGGTCGCCGAGGCCGCGCGCTTCACGCTGGAGCGCGCCCGCCGGGGCGAGGACACCATCTCGGTCACCGGCAACGTCCTGCGCGACTACCTCACCGACCTGTTCCCGATCCTCGAGCTGGGCACCAGCGCGAAGATGCTCTCGATCGTCCCGCTCATGAACGGCGGCGGGCTGTTCGAGACGGGCGCGGGGGGCTCGGCGCCCAAGCACGTCCAGCAGTTCCTGAAGGAGAACCACCTGCGCTGGGACTCGCTCGGCGAGTTCCTCGCGCTGTCGGTGTCGCTGGAGATGCTCGCCGAGAAGACCGGCGACGCGCGCGCCCAGCTGCTGGCCGACACGCTCGATCGCGCCACGGGCAGCGTCCTGGAGGAAGGGCGCTCGCCGTCGCGCAAGGTCGGCGAACTCGACAACCGCGGCAGCCACTTCTACCTCGCGCTGTATTGGGCGCGCGAGCTTGCGGCCCAGACCGATGACACCGGGTTGGCTGAGCGCTTCGCACCGCTGGCGCAGCGGCTGGCCGACGAGGAAGCGACGATTGTGGCCGAGCTCGACGGCGCCCAGGGCTCGCCGGTGGACGTCGGCGGCTACTACCGGCCCGATCCGGCCCGCGCCGACGCGGCCATGCGCCCCAGCGCGACGCTCAACGAGGCGCTGGCAACGCTCCGATAGCCACCACGCGGCAAGCGTTCGGCACCGATAGGTTTTCGGCCATGCCCAAGACTGTCACGGTGACCGGCGCGGCCGGCGCCATCGGATACGCCCTCCTCTTCCGCATCGCGTCGGGCCAGCTGCTCGGGCCCGACGAGAAGATCCGGCTGCGCCTGCTGGAGATCGAGCCAGCGCTGAAGGCTGCTGAAGGCACCGCGATGGAGCTCGTCGACTGCGCCTTCCCGCTGCTGGAGGCGATCGACATCACCTCCGATCCCAACGAAGCCTTCGACGGCGCCAACGTCGGCCTGCTGGTCGGCGCCCGCCCGCGCACCGCCGGCATGGAGCGCGCTGACCTGCTCGAGGCCAACGGCGCGATCTTCAAGCCGCAGGGCAAGGCCATCAACGACCACGCCGCCGACGACATCAAGATCCTCGTTGTGGGCAACCCGGCCAACACCAACGCGCTGATCGCCATGAGCAACGCGCCGGACGTGCCCAACGAGCGCTTCACCGCGATGACGCGGCTGGACCAGAACCGCGCCTACGGCCAGCTTGCCAGCAAGCTTGGAGTTGCACTCACCGACATCGAGGATCTCGTCATCTGGGGCAATCACTCACCGACGATGTTTCCCGATCTGTTCAACGCCAAGGTCAACGGCAAGCCAGCGGTCGAGGCCGTCGATGACATGGCCTGGTACGAGAACGAGTACCTGCCCAACGTCGGCAAGCGCGGCGCGGCGATCATCGAGGCGCGCGGTGCCTCCAGCGCCGCGAGCGCCGCAAACGCAGCGATCGATCATGTTCACGACTGGGCGTTGGGCGCCGAGGGCCTGGTCTCGATGGCCGTGCCGTCGGGCGGCCAGTACGGCGTTGACGAGGGCCTGATCTCCAGCTTCCCGGTCCGTGTGAGCGGCGGCAGCTACGAGATCGTCGAGGGCCTGGAGGTCGGCGAGTTCGCCCAGTCCAAGATCGACATCACCGTCAACGAGCTCAAGGGCGAGCGCGATGCGGTGAAGTCCCTCGGCCTCATCGGCTAAGGCCTCGGGCTCGGGCGCCGGCCTCGTCATTCGATGAGGCCGGGCTCACCCGGGCCCGCGGGTTTCGCCCTCTGGGCGAATACCCGCAAGCCTGAGCGCAGCGGGCGAGCCGCTAGGCGAGCGCCGCGGAGCTCAGGCCTCCATCGCGTGCCAGCCACGCCCCTCCTTGCGGATGAGGCCCTCCTTCTGGAGGCCGGGGAGCACGCGGTAGAGGTAGTTCTGCTGAATGCCCATCTTCTGCGCGATCTCCGGGATGGTGATGCCGGGATTGCCGTTGACGATCTCTAGTGCCTGCTTGCCGCGGGTTCCCGAGCCGCGTGGGCGGCCGCGGCGGCCGTTACTCGATCCGCTCGCCGCGTCTGGGCTGGTAGAGCCTTTCGATCGACGGCGGGGCGCCGGGGCCGGCGCGGCGTCATTGCCGACGCCGTCCAGTGCGGAGATCGCCGCTTCCAAACGGTGGAACTCGTCCACCAAGGGGCGAAGCTCCTTGAGACGCCCCTGCATCTCGCGCCGCTTCTCGTCCAGGAAATCTGCCATGAGGTGGGTCGTTGCCTTCGTGAGAGTTACTATTAGTGGAAGTGAGTCTCACATGGAAGTAGGTGAAGGTCAATGCGAAGCAAGGTGACGTGCACCGCTGAGACATTCACGGGAGAGCTTATCGGGCTTTTGATCGCCCAGCTGGATCTCAGTATTTTAGTCTTGCTCGGTGGCCGTGAGGGGCTGGTCGACGACCTTGTGGGCGCGGCGGGGCCCACAAGATCGACCAAGACACCGGGAAAGAGATCGCCGAGGAGGCCGTCAGGCTGCGCGACGTGCGGATCGGAGCAAGCGGGATCCAGGCGATCTTGGAGAACGCCGGCCCGCCCGCCAGCGCGTCACCGTCGCCCGCGCTCCATCAGCGCCTTGAGCTTCTGCAAGGACGCGTCGGCCTCCTTGGCCGGCAGGCCGCCGACTAGCGCGTGGCTTGCGAAGGCCCCGAGCGGGCCGAGCGGGGCCTTGAACTCGTTGCGGTAGTCGAAGCGCGTGCCGCCGTTGCCGTTGTCGGCCAGGCGGTACTCGGTCTCGGCGTGCGAGCGTGCCGGGCCGCGGCCCTTCCATGTCGCGTGATGCGGCGCCCGGCTGGAGTCGAGATGCCACTTGACCTTGAAGTTGGCGCCGCGGAGATGCAGCACCTGCTCCATCTCGTCCTCGGAGTAGGAGATGAGCTTGCGATGGATGGTCACCCACTCGCCAAGGCGCGTCGGGTCCATGACGGTGCGCCAGACGTCTTCGGGAGAAGCGTCGATATCGATGGTCGTGGCCACGGCGCTCACGTGGGCAGACCCTAGACGGTGGGAGAGCGCGCTTCAGCGCGCCCGCAGCTCCTCGGTCGCCTCCCAGTCGCGCAGCGCCCGCTCGATCGCCGCATCGAGGCGGTGCAGCCGGACGCCGAGGAGCGCCGCGGCGCGATCGTCGCGCGGCAGCAGGTCACCATCAAGGCCTTCCATCAGTGGACCGATCAGCGCATGGTCCTCGCCGGCGATCGCCGCCGCGACGCGACTGGCGACCGGCGTCAGGCTGAACCCCAGGCGGATCGGCGCGCGGCCCACGAGCAGCGCGTCGCGGATCCGGGCGATCAGCTCGCCGTAGGTGACGACGTCGGGGCCGGCGATGTCGAGCGACAGCGGGCCGTCGACTGCCGGCGAGCGGCCGCCGGCGATCAGCAGCGAGAGCACGTCGCGGCCGTCGATCGGCTGCGTGCGGTTCTCCCGCCAGGCCGGCAGCGGCATGACCGGCACACGCTCGACCAGCCGCACGAGGAACCGGAAGGAGCGTGAGCGAGCGCCGATGACGATCGAGGCACGCAGCGCCAGCGCCTCGGGCGCGGCCTCCAGCAGCGTCTGCTCGACCTCGAGTCGGCTGGCGAGGTGGTCAGAGGCGCTGCCGGTGTCGGGCACGAGCCCGCCGAGGTAGACGACGCGTCGCACGCCGGCGCGCCGGGCCGCCTCGGCGAAGCGCTCCGCCGCGCGGCGGTCGCGCGAGCGGAAGCCGTCGGCGGTTGCCGCGCCGCTCTCCATCGAGTGGATCAGGAAGTAGGCGACGTCGACGCCGTCCAGTGCGGCATCCAGACCGGCGCCGTCGACGGCGTCGCCGGTGGCGATCTCCAGCCCGGTGACGTCGACTCCAGCCGCGGCGACGCGCGCGGGGTCACGGGCAAACGCGCGCACCGTCTCACCCGCGTCTCGCAGGCGGGGGATGAGCGCTGCGCCGACGTAGCCGCTGGCGCCGGTGACGAGGACTCGCGACATCGAGCCATCAACATATAGGACTTCGATAGCAGGTCCCCGGCGGCCGCGTAGGCGTTTGTCCCATCCTCGCCGCAAACACCGACAAACGGCGCCAAATTCCCGCTCTTAGCAGGTAATTCCGGATTTGTCGGCATTTGCGGGAAGGGTCATTGCAGGGGTCGGTCCGGGGTGGTTCGATGGCTTGGTCGTGAACGAGCCGGTCAAGCAGAAGGAGTCGGGACCACGGATGTCGAAGGCGCGCGCCAAGGCCAAGAAGCCGAGCTGCGAGGAGTGCTACTTCCGCTGCAACATGCTCTGCGCGCTGGCGCTTGACGAGCCCTGCTCGACGTTCCGTCCCGACCATCCAGAGGGGCTGCGCCCGGCGCGTCAGCTGCGCTTCCACTTCCGCCAGCAAGGTCGCACCACTGCCGCCTGGGCGTTCCCCAACGCCCAGGAGCAGGCAGCACTCCACAGCTAGAGAAGGCGCCGCGTTAGGGTCGGCTTTATGAAGATCCGCGCCGCCGTCCTGGAGGAGTTCGCCGCACCGCTGGTGGTTCAGGAGGTCGACCTCGACGGTCCCGGGCCGGGCGAGGTGCTCGTCCGGCTGCACGCCTGCGGGGTCTGTCACACCGACATGTACACGGCATCGGGCGCCGATCCGTCGGGCTATGCGCCCACCGTCCTCGGCCACGAGGGCGCAGGCGTCGTCGAGGCGCTGGGGGAGGGCGTCACGGACCTTGCGGTTGGCGATCACGTGGTCACGCTCTTCTCGCCGCAGTGCCGCGAGTGCCTGCACTGTCGCAGCGACAAGACGAACCTCTGTCTGGCGATCCGCGAGCAGCAGAACCTCGGCTACCTGCCCGACGCGACGACGCGCCTGCACCGCGGCGACGAGCGCATCCGCCACTTCATGGGGACCTCGACGTTCGCCGAGGCGACGGTCATGCCGTCGATCGCGCTGGCCAAGATCAACCCGGAGGCGCCGCTGGACGTCGTCGCGACGCTGGCCTGCGGCGCGACCACCGGCATCGGCGCCGCCCTCTACGTCGCCAAGGTGCAGCGCGGTTCGACGTGCGTGGTCTTCGGCGCGGGCCTCGTCGGCCTTGGTGCCGTCGCGGGCGCGCGGCTGGCCGGCGCGGAGCGGATCATCTGCGTGGACTTGGACGAGGGACGGTTGGCGCAGGCCCGCGCGCACGGCGCGACCGACACATTTCTCGGGGGCGAGGATGCCGTCCAGCAGGTGCTCGACATGACCGACGGCTTCGGCGCCGACTACACCTTCGAGGCGACCGGCAACGTCAAGGTCATGCGCCAGGCGGTCGAGGCGGCGCGGATGGGCTGGGGACTGGCGACCGTCGCCGGCGTGGCCGGCAAGGGCGAGGTGCTGGAGGTCGTGCCGCGCTACCTGATTACAGGGCGCCGGATCGCGGGCGCGTCGTTCGGTGGCGCCAAGGGCCGCGACCGGGTGCCCGAGCTGGTCGAGCTCTACCTCGCCGGCGATCTCGACCTTGAGGCCTTCGTGACCAACCGCATCGCGCTGGACGACGTCAACGACGCCTTCGCGGCGATGGACCGCCACGAAGGCGTGCGCACGGTCATCACGTCCTTCTAGCCCACGCGCATATCCCACGCGACGGCGCACCCTGCCAATTGGATTAGGTCCACTGATGACTTGACCTGGCTGGGATCATGGTTCGTGATGCTCGATCTCAAGCTCCTGACGACGTTTCGTGAGGTCGCGCTCCGGCGGTCGTTCAGCGACGCGGCGACCGTTCTGGGCTACACGCAGCCAGCGGTCTCCCAGCACGTCGCGCGGCTCGAGGCGGTCGTCGGCGTCCGTCTGCTGGACCGCGACGCACGCGGCGTGCATCCCACGTCCGCCGGCGAGCTGCTGCTCACCCATGCGGCCGCGCTGCTCGACGCCGCACGCCGTGCCGAGGAGGAGGTCCGCGAGGTGGCGGGCGCCGGGCGGCCGACTGTGCGCATCGGCGCGTTTGCGACCCTGGCGGCGGGCTTACTCCCAGGAGCTACTCGTGATCTGCGCGCGCGGCGACCCGACCTTCGGATGGAGGTCAAGGTCATTGAGCCCGAGGACGCGATCGACGCGCTGCTGGCTGACCGCCTCGACCTCGCGACGATCATCGACTCCGAGCTGTCGCCGATGGATGTCCGGCCCGGCGTCGAGCACGTTCACCTCTGCGAGGACCCGCTGCTGCTCGTCATGGCCAGCGACCACCCGATGGCCAACCGCGCGTCGGTCGGCCTCGAGGAGCTCTCCGGCGAGGGCTGGCTGATGCCCGACGTCGGCGGCAGCTGCCCCGACTCCAACATCGTGCTTCGCGCGTGCCGCGACGCGGGCTTCGAGCCTGACGTCCGCCTCGCCTTCGACGACTACCCGGCGCTGCAAGGGATGGCGGCCGCCGGCGTCGGCGTGGCGCTGATCCCGAGCCTCGCCACGGCGAACATCCGCTCCGACGTCGCGATCATCCCGCTGCGCGGCCAGCCGCCGGCCCGTCGCATCCAGGCCGCCGTTCGCGCCGGCGAGGTCGACCCGCTCGTCGACTACGTCATCGAAGCCCTGCGCGCCGCGGCCCGCGCGCTGCCGACCGGCCGCGCGCTCGCGGCCGTCGCTTAGCACCGCGCGTCTGCTCTCCCGCCAGCAGCCGCGACGCGCGCGGTACATTCGTCGGCGTGGCCCCCGAGCGCGACCTCTTCGCCAACTTCGAGCGGATGCGCCGCGAGATGGACGAGCTGTTCGGCGACGTCTTCGGCGCCGGCGTCCTGGGCCCCCGCCACCGCGGTGGCTTCTCGCCGGCGGTCGACGTCTTCTACGAAGGCGAGCCGCCCCGCGCCGTCGTCCACGCCGAGCTTGCCGGCATCGACCCCGACGAGATTGGGCTGGAGATCGAGGGTCGCGAGCTGGTCATCGCCGGCCACCGCCGCCCGGCCGACAGCGAGGGCCGCGTCTACCAGCAGCTCGAAATCGACTTCGGCCCGTTTCGGCGCGTGATCCCGCTCGGCGCCGACGTCGTCGCCGAGGAGGCCCGCGCCACCTATCGCGACGGGATCCTGCGCGTCGAGCTGCCCCTCGTGCGGTCTGAGCCGCGCTCGCGTCGTGTGTCGATCGAAGTCGCCGACGACGCCGCGTAGGTCGGCGTAAGGTCCGAAGCCGTGATCGAGATCAGCGCCGAGGGAGGCGGTCGCCCCGTCGAGGTGGGGACGCGCAGCCGCGTGCCCGAGACGCTGCCGGTGCTGCCGCTGCGCGAGACGGTGCCGCTGCCCGACACGCTCACCCCGTTGGCCATCGGACAGGAGCGCTCGATCCAGCTCGTCAACGACGTGCTGGCCGGCGATCGTCTCCTGGTCATGGCCGCCTCGCGCAGCCCGGAGCTGGAGACGCCGGGCCCCGGCGAGCTGCACGACGTCGGCGTCGTCGGTGCGGTCGCTCGCATGATCAAGGTCCCAGACGGGTCGCTGCGAATCCTTGTGCAGGGTGCCCAACGAGTGAAGCTCACCGAGTGGGTGGGCGAGCTTCCCTATCTCGTCGCACGGGTGCAGGAGCTCCCCGACGTCGTTCGCGAGTCACCCGAGCTCACCGCGTTGACCCGCAACGTCCAGGAGACCTTCACCCGGATCGTCGAGCTGGTGCCCTACCTGCCCGAGGAGCTGCAGCTGGCGGTCGCCAACATCGACGACCCCTCCACACTCAGCCACCTGATCGCCGGCTCGCTGCGGCTGCCGACCGAGGAGAAGCAGGCGCTGCTGGAGGAGGTCGACGTCGGCCGCCGGCTGCGCCGCCTCGCGGAGGTGCTAGCGCGCGAGCTGGAGGTCATCTCGATCGGCTCCGAGATCCAGTCCCAGGTCCAGTCCGAGATCGACAAGGGCCAGCGCGAGTACGTCCTGCGCCAGCAGCTCAAGGCGATCCAGGACGAGCTCGGCGAGTTCGACGAGGCCGCCGAGGAGGCGCGCGAGCTGCGCGACCAGCTCGCCGATGTGCTGCTGCCCGCCGACGTCCGCAAGCAGGTCGATCGCGAGCTGCACCGCCTCGAGCAGCTGCCTGCCCAGGCCGCCGAGCACGGCGTCATCCGCAGCTACCTGGAGTGGATCGCGATGCTGCCGTGGGGCATCAGCACCGAGGACGACCTCGACCTCGTGCACGCGCGCGAGGTGCTCGACACCGACCACTACGACATCGAGCAGGTCAAGGACCGCATCCTTGAGTTCCTCGCGGTCCGCAAGCTGAAGCCGGACGCGCGGGGAACCATCCTCTGCTTCGCCGGCCCGCCCGGCGTCGGCAAGACGTCGCTGGGCAAGTCGGTCGCCCGTGCGCTGGGGCGCAAGTTCGAGCGCATCAGCGTCGGCGGCGTGCGCGATGAGGCCGAGATCCGCGGCCACCGTCGCACCTACATCGGCGCGATGCCCGGGACGATCATCCGTGCGCTGCGCGACGCGGGCTCCGACAACCCGCTGTTCATGATCGACGAGATCGACAAGATGGGCGCCGACTTCCGCGGCGACCCGTCCAGCGCCATGTTGGAGGTCTTGGACCCCGAGCAGAACGCGACGTTCCGCGATCACTACCTCGACGTGCCATTTGACCTGTCCAAGGTCATGTTCATCTGCACGGCCAACGACCTCGACCGGGTGCCAGGCCCGCTGCGCGACCGCATGGAGATCATCCAGCTCGCCGGCTACACCGAGGACGAGAAGCTGCAGATCGCCAAGCGCTACCTCGTACCGCGCCAGGTCGAGCGCAACGGCCTCAAGAAGTCGTGGATCAGCTTCAATGACAAGGCGCTGCGCCGGATCATCTCCGAGTACACGCGCGAGGCCGGCGTGCGGGGGCTGGAGCGCGAGATCGGGACGGTCTGCCGCAAGGTCGCGCGCGGGGTGGCCGAGTCGAACGGAGCGGCCAAGCCGAAGAAGACGACGATCACGCCCGAACGCGTGCGTGAGCTGCTCGGCCGCGCCAAGGTCCACGCCGAGGCCAAGCGGCGCACCCAGGCGCCGGGCGTGGCGACCGGGCTGGCCTGGACGCCCGTCGGCGGCGACGTCCTGTTCATCGAGGCCAGCGCCACGCCGGGGACCGGCAAGCTGCAGTTGACCGGCCAACTCGGCGACGTCATGAAGGAGTCCGCGCAGGCGGCGCTGACGTGGGTCAAGGCCAACGCGCACCAGATCGCGCCCGATCTTGGCGACGCGTGGTTTGCCGACCACGACCTCCACGTCCACGTGCCCGCCGGCGCGACGCCCAAGGACGGCCCGAGCGCGGGCATCACGATGGCGACCGCGCTCGCGTCGCTGATCTCGCGGCGCACGGTGCGCGAGGACGTGGCGATGACCGGCGAGATCACGCTGACCGGGCAGGTCCTGCCGATCGGCGGCCTCAAGGAGAAGGCGCTGGCGGCGCAGCGCAACGGGATCAAGACGATCCTCGCGCCGGCGCTCAACGAGGCCGACGCCGAGGACATCCCCGAGCACCTGCGCAAGCGGCTGCGGTTCACCTGGGTCTCGGAGATCGGCGATGTGCTGGACGCCGCTCTCCAAAGCCCTGCGTGATGAACCGCGAGCGGCGGGTATGCTCGGCGCAGAGCCCGACCCCGACCCAAAGAGGGAAGCTGCATGGCCAAGAAGAAGCAGAAGGCGGCCGCTGCCGTCGGCGCCGTCGAGGCGGCCCGCCAGAACCCCTACGTCCAGCGCGTCATCGAGGACGATGACCTGCGCGACAACGTCCGTGTCGCCTTCGAGGCTGCGCGTGACGCCTACGAGCGCTTGTCGCACGGCAAGGCGCCCGCGAAGATCCTCACCGACGACAAGAAGTTCCACAAGGACCTGCACACCGCGGCCGAGGCGTTGAAGGACGCCGGCTCGTCGCTGCGCGAGGGCCCGAAGAAGAAGAAGCGCAAGCGCAAGCGCGGCTTCGGCCGCAAGCTGCTGGTGCTCACGATCGCCGGTGGCCTGGCGGTCGCGCTCAGCGCGGACCTGCGCTCAAAGCTCCTCGACGCCCTCTTCGGGGCCGAGGAGGAGTTCGACTACACCTCGACCACGGCAGCATCTGCGCCGTCGGCAGGGAGCGCGGCGTAGAAAGTCCAGAGCGCGGATGCTCAGCTTCCGCGCCGACGGCGGACACCGCGGCCTAATCGCACCGGCATCTGTTGCAATGAGAGGGCGTCCTTGTCGGGGCGCCCTTTCTGTTGCCGGTGACGGGTTGGCCGGCCAGCTAGGATCGGCGGATGGAGGCGACCACGGCACGCTCGCAGCTCAGCGGCGACAAGGCGCAGCGGATCGTCGACGCAATGCGCGCGTCGGTGGCGCTCCGGGGCGTCGCGGGCTCGACCTTTGACCACGTCGCCCGCGAGGCCGGCGTCTCGCGCGGGCTGTTGCACTACTACTTCGGCTCCAAGGAGCGGCTGCTGGCCGAGGTCGTCAAGCGCGACACCGACCTGCGGATGGCGGCCCTGGACGAGCAGCTGGCCGCCGCGTCCAACGCCGCCGACTTCATCGCGATGCTGGGCCGCACGCTGGAGGCGATGCTGCGTGACGACACGGAGTTCCTCACGCTCTCCTTCGAGGTCTTCACGCTCTCGCGCCGCAACCCGGAGATCGCGATCGAGTTCAGCGAGCTGGTCCGCCGCACGCGCCAGCACGTCGCCGCGGTGCTCGCGGCCAAGCAGGCCGAGGGCGTCCTGGTACTGCGCGCCGAGCCGGAGGCGATCGCCGAGATCCTCTTCGGCCTTGGCGATGGGCTCGCGCTACGCATCCTCGCCGAGCCCGACCGCGACCATCGCGGGACCGTCGCGGCTGGCACCCTGGCCGTCGCGGCGCTGATCGGTTAGCCCGCGGGACGAGGCACTGGGGCGCAGCGGCGCCCAGCGGTGAGATGCGCCCAGCCTGCTCAAAGCTGCACATCTTGGCCTAGAACTTGCGCGCCCCGGGCGCGAACCCGTGCAGAGTTGTGCAGGTTGTGGACAGCGGTCGCTCGCGCGTGGAGCCTGCAACTTCCCCGATGACCGATGGTGCCGACCCCTACCGGAGCGTCGCGCGCGAGCTGCTGTGCGTGCTCGCAGACGCCGCCCGTCCGATGAGCCTGCGCGAGCTCGAAGAGCCCGGCCGCTTCGCCGCGGCCGATGCCGCCTTCCAGCTTTCGGTCGCACGCGTCGCGGGCTTCGTGCGGGCGGTGCCGAACCTCGACGCGAGTCCCGAGCCCAGCTACCAGCCCACGACCCTGGGCTGGATGATCGCGCGTCGCACTTCGCGCGCGGGCATGCTGGCCCGTCAGCTGCGCCAGGCCGACGACGCGCCCTGGGCCCCAGAGCCGCCGTCGCAGCTGCGGCGCCGCCGCACTGACGACACTCCGCGCGCCGCCTAGCTCGCCGACTTCGGCGACGACCACGGCCCGGCCAGGCGGCCCGACAGCAGGTCGCCCAGCTCGTCGATCGCGACGCGCTCCTGGGCCAGCGAGTCGCGGTCGCGCAGGGTGACCGTGCGGTCTTGCAAGGACTGGTGGTCGATCGTCACGCACCACGGCGTGCCGATCTCGTCCTGGCGGCGGTAGCGCTTGCCGATCGAGCCGCCTTCGTCGTACTCGGTCTGCATCCGCTTCTTGAGTAGCCCCTGGACCTCGGCGGCCAGCTCGGGCTGGCCGTCCTTCTTGACCAGCGGCAGGATTGCGACCTTGACCGGCGCCAGGCGCGGGTGGAGCTTGAGGACGGTGCGGATATCGCCGTCGCCGAGATCCTCCTCGTCATAGGCGTCAGCGAGAAAGGCCAGCATCGAGCGCCCGACGCCGGCGGCGGGCTCGATGACGTGCGGGACGTAGCGGGTGCCGTCCTGCTCGACGACCTCGATCGGCTTGCCCGAGCCGGCGCCGTGGGCCTTGAGATCGAAGTCGCCGCGGTTGGCGATGCCCTCCAGCTCCGACCAGCCAATCGGGAAGAGGTACTCCACGTCGGCGGTGCCGGAGGAGTAGTGGCTGAGCTCGTCGGCGTCGTGGTCACGCAGGCGCAGGTGGTCGGGGCGTAGGCCGAGCTCGACGTACCAGTCAAAGCGCGCCTGCTTCCAGTGCTCGTACCACTGGTCTGCCTGGTCGGGCGGGACGAAGAACTCCATCTCCATCTGCTCGAACTCCAGCGTGCGGAAGATGAAGTTGCCGGGCGTGATCTCGTTACGAAACGACTTGCCGACCTGGGCGATGCCGAACGGCGGCTTGCGGCGGACGAAGGTCAGCACCGTCTTGAAGTCCAGAAAGATGCCCTGGGCGGTCTCGGGCCGCAGGAAGACGCGCTGGCCGCCGCCCTGGACGGGGCCGATCGCCGTCTCGAACATGAGGTTGAACTCGCGCGGCTCGGTGAGCTCGCACTCGTCGGTGTCACCGGGAAGCTTGGAGGGGCGCTTGCCGCAGCGGATGTCGGGCTGGGATGCGGGCCCACCCACCCCCTCCCGGGCTTCGGCGAGGTGGTCGGCGCGGAAGCGGCGCTTGCAGGTCTTGCAGTCGACCAGCGGGTCGGTGAAGCCTGCGAGGTGGCCCGAGGACTCCCAGGTCTTGGGATGCTGGATGATCGCCGAGTCCAGGGCGACGATGTCGTCGCGCTCCTGCAGCATCGCGTCCCACCACGCGTCGACGACGTTGCGCTTGAGCAGCACGCCGTAGTGCCCGTAGTCATAGGTGTTGGCGATGCCGCCGTAGATCTCTGAAGCGGGGAAGATCAGGCCGCGGCGCTTGCACAGCGCCACGATCTTGTCCATCGTTACGACGTCCTGGGTGGGCACGCGCGCCACTTTACCCGCGGTCAGGCGGTGCCCGGAACCTGGCCTTCTAGGCCAGCGTTCCGCTGGCACTCCTATACTCAGAGTGCCAATGCCGATCTACGAATATCGACGCCCGGACGGCACGACCTTCGAGGTCATGCAGCGCATGACCGACGATCCGCTCACCAAGGACCCCGAGACCGGGGTCCCGCTTGAGCGCGTCTTCCATCCCGTCGCCGTCCATTTCAAGGGCAAGGGCTTCTACAACACCGACTACGGCACCAAGCGCCGCAACCGCGAGCTGCGCGAGTCCGCCGAGTCGGGGGCCGACAAGCACGATGCCAAGCAAGCCGAGAAGAAGGAGAAGGCCGCAGCGTCGTCTTCTTCGGATTCGTCTTCGACAGCCGCCGCGGCCAAGCCCAAGGCCGAGAAGAAGTCCTCGTCGGGCTCGGGCGACAAGAAGCCCGCTAAGAAGTCGGCTTAGCCCTTCAAGAAGCGCTGGACGTCGCGGGCCTTCTCCGCGTCAGAGACGTGGAGGCCGGCGCCGCCGTCCGGCGCGGTCTGCACACCGTCGGGCTTGAGGATCTGGGTCGGCGGTGAGCCGCTGGAGGCCAGTGCGCCGAAGAGGCCGAGCAGGGTCGGGCCGGACATGTCGCTGCGCAGCGCCTTGGGCGTGTTCCATGCGATCAGCGGCAGCCGCGGGAACGCAAAGGGCGAGATCAGTCGCGACTTCATCGCCGACAGGATCTTCTGCTGGCGACGCGCGCGGGTGAGGTCGGACTCCCTCGGGTTGCAGTCGTTGTGGCGGGTGCGCGCGAGCGCGAGCGCCTGCTTGCCGTCGATATGGGTCTTGCCGTTCTTCAGGCGCAGCGTGTAGCCGCCGTTCTTGAAGCCGCCGTTGATCTTGGAGACGACGCAGCCGCCCTTGTAGGTGATCCCGCCCATGGCGTCGATCAGCTGCGGGAAGTTGTTGAAGTTGACCTCGATCAGGTGGTTGACCTGGAGGCCGAGGTACTGCTCGATCGTCTGGACGGCGAGGGCGGGGCCGCCGAAGGCGTAGGCGGCGTTGATCTTGTTGGGGCCGTGGCCGGGGATGTCGACGATCGTGTCGCGCGGGATTGAGAGCCGCGCGTTCTTGCCGCCGCCGATCCGCATCAGCAGGATCGAGTCCGAGCGGCTGCCGTTGCTGGATGCGCCGGGCTCCTTGGAGCCCTTGGGCCGCGCGTCGGAGCCGAGCACGAGGATCGTGTTCGGGCTGGTCAACGGGAAGCCGGCGCCGCCGAGATCGACCTTGCCGCTGAGGTCGCCCTGCTGGAGCTGGGCGCTGATCAGAAAGAGGACGAGCGAGAGGGCGATCCAGCCGATGGCGGCGAGCACGAGCCACTTGACGATGCGCCCGACAGACAACGGCCCGCCGAGTCGGCGCCTGCGTGGGAGATGGAGTGGCGAGCGCCGCCGGGGGCGGCCGCCGGAGAGCTGACGGTCGTCTTCGCCGGGCTGTGGTCCGCGGCCAGACGGTCCGCCGGGCGGGCGCGGCGGCGCGGCCGGACCGGCGCCGAGGTCGCCGATCAGCGGCTCCCCGGGCTTGGGTCCACGGCGCAGGAAGCCAGGGCCCGATCGGTACTTCGTGTACTCGGGTGGGGGGTCGGAGGGGGTCGACATCCAGCGGATAGGGTGACGCGCATGTCTGCCGGGTGCGTGATCGGCGTCGATCTCGGCGGCACGAAGCTGCTTGCGGGGGTCGTCGAGCCCGATCTCAACGTTCGCCATCGCGTGTTCCGTCACGCCCGTGAGGGCAAGGGCACCGAGCAACTGCTCGACGCCCTGGTGGAAGCCGTTGAAGAGGTGCGGACTGCCGCTGGGCGCGAGCTGTCGGCCGTCGGCTTCGGGATCCCGTCGCTGGTCGACGCGCGGACGGGCAGCGCCGCCACCACGGTCCACCTCCCGCTGCGCGACGTGCCGTTTCGCGATGTGATGGCCGAGCGGCTCGGCGTCCCGGTTGCCGTCGACAACGATGCCAACGCGGCGCTGGTCGCCGAGCACCGCCACGGCGCGGCGCGCGGCGCGGGGACGGCGGCGCTGCTGACGCTTGGGACCGGGATCGGCGGCGGCATCATGATCGATGGCAAGCTGGTCCACGGCGCGCACGGCGGCGCGGGGGAGTGGGGCCACATGGTCATCGACGTCGACGGGCCGCTGTGCACCTGCGGCAACCGCGGCTGCCTGGAGATGCTGGTGTCGGGGACTGCGCTGGGTCGCGCGGCGCGGCGCGCCGCCGAGGAGCTGCCCGACTCGGGCTTCGGGCGCGCGCTGAGCGCGGGGCGCGAGATCACCGGGATGCTCGCGACCGAGCTCGCCCACGACGGAGATCCGGTGGCGCGCGACGTCGTCACGCTGGTCGGCTATCACCTTGGCGTTGGGCTGAGCAACATCACCAACATCCTTAACCCGGAGGTCGTGGTGGTGGGCGGCGGGGTGATCGCGGCCGGCGAGCTGCTGCTGAAGCCCGCGCGCCAGGTCGTCGCCGAGCGGGCGCTGGCGCCATCGCGTGACCAGGTGCGGATCGTGCCGACGCGGTTCGGCGACGCGTCGGGGATGGTCGGCGCGGCGCTGCTGGCGATGGATCTCGTGGACGCGCGATGACGGGCTCGCTGGTCGTCTGTCCCACGCCGATCGGCAACCTGGAGGACATCACGCTGCGGGTGCTGAGCGCGCTGCGCGAGGCCGATGTGGTCGCGTGCGAGGACACGCGGCGCACGCGGGTGCTGCTGCACCGTCACGGGATCACGGCGCGCACGGTGAGCTACCACGAGCACAACGAGGCGTCGCGCGCCTCGGAGCTGGTGGGGCGGATGGAGGCGGGGGAGACCGTGGCGCTGGTCAGCGACGCGGGGATGCCGTTGGTCAACGATCCGGGCTTCCTGCTGGTGCAGGCGTGCGTGGCGGCGGGGATCGGCGTGGAAGTGCTGCCGGGGCCGAGCGCGGCGCTGACCGCGCTGGTGGTGTCGGGGCTGCCGGCGACCACGTGGCGCTTCGTGGGGTTCCTGCCGCGCAAGCGGGGAGAGTTGGAGACGCTGTTTCGCGGGGCGCAGGAGACCCTGGTCGCGTTCGAGTCGCCGCGGCGGCTGGGCGCCGCGCTGGCGGCGTTGGCGGCGGTGGATCCCGAGCGCGCGGTCGCGGTCTGCCGCGAGCTGACCAAGCTCCACGAGGAGATCGTGCGCGGCACGGCCGCTGAGTTGGCGGAGCGGTACGCGGCTGAGGAGCCGCGCGGGGAGATCGTCGTAGTTGTCGGCGGTGCGCCGGCCGAGGCGGCCGATGTCGCGCCGGCGCTCGATGCGCTGGTGCGGTTGGTCGACGCGGGCGCGAAGGCGCGGCCGGCGGCCGGCGTGGTCGCCGACCTCACTGGTGTCTCGGCCAACGCGTTGTATAAGGCGCTGCTGGAGCGCTGACCGAGCGTGTCGCGAGCCTCGATGTGTTCGCGCCGTTGGTTGTGAGTCAGTGCCATGTTCGTGCCGATCTTGCGACGGTCGCGGGTGTCGGGCGGTGGCCGGCATACGGTGGCCGCCATGTCCCGTTTGCTGCTCGTGGTGGTTCTCGGCGCCGGTCTCTTTGCGTTGAATGTGGGTGCCGCGGCGGCGGCGCAGCGCTGGCGGATGCCGTTGGCGAGGGCGACGGTCGTGGGTCCGTTCAGCTTCGAGCGAGCGGCGCCGTACGCGAGTGGGCAGCGCCGTGGCGTCGACCTGCGTGGCGTGCCGGGGGCGCGGGTGGTCGCGGCATGTGCCGGTGTCGTGACCTACGCCGGGCGCGTGCCGGGGTGGGGACGCGGCGTCAGCCTGCGCTGCGGGAGTCTCGTCGCCACCGAGCTGGGGCTGGCCTCGGCGTCGGTGGCCGGCGGCGCGCGGCTGTGGCCGGGCGCGACCGTGGGCCGGGTTGGCCGCAGCGGTCTGCTGCGGCTGGGCGCCCGGCGGGTCGGCCGGCGTCAGGGCTACGTGGATCCGCTCGGCCTCATCAGCGGCGGCGAGCGGTCCGCGCCGCCCGTCATCGCGCCGCGCGGCGGGCCGGCGGCCCGGCCGCGGTCACCGTCCGGGCTGCCGGCCACACCGCTGGCAAGCTCGCGTCCGGTCACCGCCGTCACGCCTGTCAGGACCCCTCATCCGACGGCTGCCGTCGCGCCCCGTGCGCCGGTGTTGTCGTGGCCTGCATGGGCTGGCCTCGCCTTGCTCGGGGCGGCCGTCGGAGGTGGCGGTAGGTCACGGCGGCGCCGCCACGGCCGGAGGCGCACCGGGATGGCGCTCGCGCAGCGGTAGCGTTAGGCCCAGATGTCCTTCTACATCACGACGCCCATCTACTACGTCAACGCGGCGCCCCACCTTGGGCACGCGTACACGACGATCGCCGCGGACGTCATGGCGCGCCACATGCGCCAGCGCGGCGAGGACGTCTTCTTCCTCACCGGCACCGACGAGCACGGCGAGCCCGTCGCGCTCGCGGCCGAGGCTGCCGGCGTCACCCCGCGTGAGCTGGCCGACAAGAACGCCGAGCGCTTCAAGGCCCTCGCCCCGCTGCTCAACGCCACCAACGACTTCTTCATCCGCACCTCCGACCCCGAGCACGGCAAGGCGGTGCAGGAGGTCCTGACCAAGGTCAAGGACAACGGCTTCGTCGAGCTCGGCACTTATCAGGGCTGGTACTGCCCGCGCTGCGCCGACTTCAAGTCCGAGCAGGAGATCGTGGACGGCAACCGCTGCCCGATCCACCTGATCGAGCTGACCTGGGAGGAAGAGGAGAACTACTTCTTCAAGTTGTCGCTGTTGCAAGAGCGTCTCGAACAGCTCTACGCCGACAACCCCGGGTTCATCACCCCGTCCTCGCGCTACAACGAGGCGTTGTCCTTCATCAAGGGCGGGTTGCAGGACGTCTCGCTCACACGCGGCAAGCTCACCTGGGGCGTGCCGGTCCCGTGGGACGAGAGCCATGTGTTCTACGTGTGGTTCGACGCGTTGTTGAACTACTACACCGCGCTGACCTACGCTCGCCCTGGTGAGGACCTGCGCGAGGAGTTCTGGCCGGCGAGCTACCACCTCATCGCCAAGGACATCCTCAAGTTCCACTGCGTCTTCTGGCCGGCGCTGCTGATGGCCGCCGACCTGCCCCTGCCCAAGCATGTCTTCGTCCATGGCTACCTCCTGATGGAGGGCCACAAGATGTCTAAGTCGCTGGGCAACGTCTTGGATCCGTTCGCGGTGATCGAGACCTACGGCGCCGACGCCCTGCGCTTCTACCTGCTGCGCGACGTCAGCTTCGGCCAAGACGGCTCGGTCTCGACCGCCGACTTCGAGAAGCGCTACGAGTCCGAGTTGGCCAATGACTTCGGCAACCTCGCCAGCCGCACGATCAAGATGGTGCTGCGCTACCGCGACGGCGCCGTGCCGCAGGTCGAGCTCGACCCGCGCGTGGTCGCCGAGTTCGAGGGACTGAGCGAGCGCGTCGGCGAGCTGGTCGCGCGCGCCGAGCTGACACCCGCCCTGGAGGAGATCTGGGTGCGCGTGCGCCGGCTCAACGCCTACGTCGGCGAGCAGGAACCCTGGAAGATGGCCAAGGAGGAGGGGCGTGCCGGCGAGCTCGACCAGACGCTCGCCACGCTCGTCGAGGGCTTGCGAGTGCTGACCGTCCTGCTGCACGCCTGGATCCCCGACCGCGCGGGCATCCTGCTGCAGGCGCTCGGCGCACCCGAGGCCGCGGGCGACACCGCGCCGGCCCTGGCGATCGACGGCGCGCGCCTCGGCGCCGCAGTGCCCACGCAGGTCTCCGATCTCGACCCGCTCTTCCCCAAGCAGCAGCAGCCCCCGAAGGCCGCTTGATCGACTCCCACACCCATCTGGACTCCTGCGAGGCCGCCGTGGGACAGACTCCCGCGGAGTTGGTCTCCGCGGCGACGCGCGCCGGGGTCAACCGGATCCTCACGGTCGGCCAGGACGGCGCGACCGGTCGCGCCGCGCTGGCCGCCACCGAGGCGTTCCCGCAGGTCTTCGCCGCGATCGGCCACCACCCCAACAAGGCGACGGGCTTTGACGACGGCCACCTGGCGGAGCTGCAGGCGCTTGCCGCCCACGAGCGCTGCCGGGCCATCGGCGAGACCGGCCTGGACTTCTTTCGCGACTACGCGCCGCGGGCTGACCAGGAGCGCGCCTTCCACGCGCAGATCCAGCTCGCACGTGACACGGGCAAGCCGCTGGTCATCCACACCCGGGCGGCCGAGGACGACACGATCGCCACCCTGCGCTCGCGTGCCGACGGCGTCAACGTGATCCTGCACTGCTTCTCGATGCCCGACCGGCTCGACGAGTGCCTGGCCGAGGGCTGGTGGATCTCGTTTGCGGGCAACGTCACCTACCCCAAGAACGAAGACCTGGCCGCCGCCGCGGCCCGGGTGCCCGACGACAAGCTGCTGGTGGAGACCGACGCGCCCTACCTCACGCCCCAGCCGATGCGCAAGGAACGCAACCAGCCGGCCTACGTCACCGAGACCGCCCAGTTCGTCGCCGAGCAGCGCGGTCAGACCTACACGGAGCTCGAGGCGATCGTCGAGCGCAACGCGGCCACGCTGTTTCAGTGGTGACCGACCAACCGCCAACAGACCACCCGGCGCAGCCGAGCCTGCGCCGCATGCGCGCCTTCGGCGTGCGGCCCAAGCGCGACCTCGGTCAGAACTTCCTGATCGACTCCAATATCTTGGGGGTCATCGAGCGGGCGGCGGAGCTGACGGGCGAGGACGTTGCGCTGGAGATCGGCGGCGGGCTCGGCGTCTTGTCAGAGCATCTCGCGCAGCGCACCGCGCACACGCACGTCGTCGAGGTCGACCGCTCGCTGGAGCCCGCGCTGCGCGACGCGCTCGCCCCGCATCCCAACACGACGCTGCATCTCGGCGACGCGCTGGCGCTCGATCTCGCCGCGCTCGA
Source organism: uncultured Conexibacteraceae bacterium (assembly GCA_963829185.1). Classification (GTDB taxonomy): domain Bacteria; phylum Actinomycetota; class Thermoleophilia; order Solirubrobacterales; family Solirubrobacteraceae; genus Baekduia. The sequence continues at coordinate 217,792 of CAWHID010000013.1, read as the reverse complement.
TCCCGTGCCGACCAAGGTGGTGGCCAACCTGCCCTACGGAATCGCAGCGACCGCGATCCTGCGCACGGTCTTCGAGCTGCCGTCGGTCACACGCTGGGTCGCCATGGTGCAGAAGGAGGTGGGGGAGCGCTTCGCCGCCCATGCCGGGACGTCGGCCTACGGTGTGCCGAGCGTGCTGGCCCAACTCGCCTGCGACGTCCGCGTCCACCGCTCGGTCTCGCGCACCGTCTTTCACCCGGTCCCCAACGTCGACTCGGTGCTCGTCGTGCTGCAGCGCACCGGCGACGCGCCCTCGCCCGCGCTGCGCTCGCTCGTCCATGGCGCGTTCGCGCACCGCCGCAAAACGCTCCCGAAGTCCTTGCAGTTGCACACCGGCGACAAGGCGCTCGGCGACCGCGCCCGCGTGGCGCTGGCCGAGCTCGGCCTGCCCGAGGACGCACGTGCCGAGCGACTGACCCCCGAGCAGTTCCGCGCGCTGGGGGCGCGGATCGCGCTATGAGACTTGCGACGCGCGCGCCCGGCAAGATCAACGTCTGCCTCTTCCTCGGCCCGACGCGCGCCGACGGCCGCCACGAGCTGGTGTCGATCATGCAATCGGTCACGCTCGCTGACCGACTGCGTCTGGAGGACGGTGACGGTGCCGACGCCGTCGACTGCCCCGGCGTCGACGGCGTCAACCTCGTCGCGACCGCGATCGCCGCCTTCCGCGCGAGCACCGGCTGGCGTGGTGACCCGGTGCGCATCAGCATCGACAAGCGGATTCCGGTCGCGGCCGGCATGGCCGGCGGCTCGGCCGACGCGGGCGCCGCGCTGCGGCTGCTGGCCCGCGCGTCGGGCATCGAGGACCGCGACATGCTGCACGAGATCGCCGCGGGCCTCGGGGCCGACGTGCCCGCCCAGGTCAAACCCGGGCGCGTGCTGGCTACCGGCGCGGGTGAGCGGATCGAGCGGGTGCCGGGCGTTCCGCGCTACGGCGTCCTTGTCGTGCCCTCCGCCGGCGCGCTGCTGACCGCCGACGTCTTCCGCGAGGCCGATCGCCTCGGCCTCTCGCGCGACGGCGACGGCCTCGCCGCGGCGCTCGACGCCGTCCGCGACGGCCTGCCCGACCTGCCCGACGAGCTGTGCGTCAACGAGCTGCAGCCCGCGGCGCTCTCGCTGCGCCCCGAGCTTGCCGAGACGCTCGCGCGCGTCCGCGACGCGGGCGCCGATGTCGCGATGGTCAGCGGCAGCGGTCCGACCGTGCTCGGGCTCTTTCACGACGTCAAGGCCGCCAAGGCCGCACGCGAGCGCTTCCCAGGCTCGAAGGTCGCCAAGCCGATCGGCCCGCACGGTGGCGAGGTTCTCCCCGCGTGAAACCAGCACCCCTCATCGGCGCGGTCCTCCTGGCCGCGTTTCTCATCATCCGCCGGCGCAAGCTCGAACCGACGCTGCTGATCGGCGGCGCCATCGCGGTCATCGGGCTGCTCGTCTATGGCAGCGGCCTCATCGAGCTGCCGAACTTCAAGGAGATCGTCGAGCACGCCGGCAACACGCTCGGCCAGTGGACCTATCTCGTCGTCGGCGTGATGGCGTTTTTTGAGACCGGCGCGTTCGTGGGGCTGATCGCTCCTGGCGAGACGTTCTTGATCTTCGGCGGCGTTGTGGCCGGCCAGGGGACGATCTCGCTCGTCGCGCTGATCGCGATCGTCTGGACCTGCGCGGTCCTCGGCGACCTCGCGAGCTTCTACGCAGGGCGCCGGCTCGGCCGCGCGTTCCTGATTAAGCACGGCTCGAAGGTGCAGATCACCGAGGAGCGCGTGCATCAGGTCGAGGGCTTCTTCGACCGCCATGGCGGCAAGGCGATCTTCCTCGGTCGCTTCGTCGGCCTGGTGCGCGCGGTCAACCCGTTCCTGGCGGGATCGTCCGGGATGCCGCTCAGGCGCTTCTTGCCCTACGACATCATCGGCGCCGGCGCCTGGGCGACGATGCTGCTGGTCCTTGGCTACGTCTTCTGGCAGAGCTTCGATCGCGTCCTGCACTACGCCGAGCAGGGGACGCTCGCGCTCGGGGCGACGATCGTCGTCATCGCCGGCGGCGTCTGGCTCTACCGCCACTTCCGCCATGCGGAGCACCGCGACGCCGCAGTGGCGTGGCTCGACAAGCAGCTAGATCGCCCGGCGCTGCGGCCGCTGGCGGGTGTCCTGCGTCCGATCGGGCGCTGGGCCCGGGGCCCGCTGAAGTTCTTCTGGAACCGGATCACGCCCGGCGAGCTCGGCCTGGAGCTGACGACGCTGCTGGCGATCGCCGCCGTCGGCTCGTTCGCGTTTGTCGCCAATGCGATCACGCTGCACGAGAAGGCGCTCATCACCGGCGACAGCACCGCGTTCACGTGGGCTGACAAGATCCGGACCGGCACGCTCGACGACATCGCGCGCGCCGTCACGCACCTCGGCAGCCTCCCGGTCGTCGGCGCGGCCACCGCGCTGGCTGTCGTCGTCCTGCTGCTGCGCCGGCGGATCACCGAGTCGGTGACGCTCGTCAGCGCCCTCGCGCTCACCTGGGCCGCCGTCCACATCGCCAAGGCCGCGATTGACCGGCCGCGCCCCGACGAGGCGCTCGTCGACACCGCCGGCCAGAGCTATCCGTCGGGCCACGCGGCCTACGCGTTCGCGTGGGTCGCGATCGCGTTCGTCCTCACCCGCACGCTGCCCGGCCTGGCCCGGACGACGGCGGCGATCGTCGCCGGGATCGTGCTCGCGGTCATCATCGGCCTGACGCGGGTCTACCTGCGCGCGCACTACCTCTCCGACGTCGTCGGCGGGGCCGGGTTGGCCGCCGCGATCTTCGCCGTGGCGGGCATGGTGGGGCTGGTCGTCGTCCACCTTCGGCAGAATGGACGGCGTCCGTGAGCAACATCGAGGTCACCTATCTCGTCGGGGCGTGCTGCACCGTCTTCGCCCTCGCCGCCTACGTGGCGTTCATCCTCGTCCCCGCCTGGACGGCGTACTCGCGCGTCTGGCAGCGCATGGCGGCCGCCGTGCTCAGCGTCTATGTGCTGGCCGCGTTCGTCGGCGTTGGCGTGGCGGGCGGCGCGGCGATCGTCTGGTTCTGGGACCGCATCGGGGTCTGAACGCGATTCCTGACGCCCTGCCACTTCGGTGCGCTCGGCGTGCAGGGATCCTCCGAGTTGGTTCGGGCCCGTAAACTCCGCGCCATGTCCAGCTCGGCTCCGAGGACGCCGGCCGGAATCGACCTCGAGGCCCTGGATGCCGTCACCGACGCCGTCGAGTCGGGTGCGGGTCTCCCCGAGGTGATCCGCGCGTCCGCTCGCGCGCTTGACGACGCGAGCCTGGCGCTGACCGATCGGTCCGGCGCGGTCCTCGCCGTGTCGGCGCGATCGCCCGCCGACGAGCGCGGGCTGATGGGCGACGCCGCCGGCGTCGAGCTCCACGACCTCCGCGTCGCCGACGAGCAGGTCGGCCAGCTGCGGGTGCGGTCGCGCTCCGACGGCGACCCGCAGTCCCCGATGGTGCTGCGGCTGATCCTGACGCTCGTCGCCTCCGAGGTGCAGCGCCTGCGCGCGCCGGCCCGCGCCTCCGAGCTGGCCGTCGCCGAGTTCCTGCACGACCTCCTCGGGCGCCGCGTCGTCGCGTCTGAGGAGATCGTGGCGCGCGCCGGAGAGATCGGCGTGGACCTCAGCGCCGGCGCGGCCGTCGTCGTCGTGCGCGCGCAGCTTCACGTGCCGACTGAGGAGGGCTGGCGCGAGCGCGTCGTCACCGTCGCCGAGCGCGGCGCCCGCGCCGCGGTACCGACCGCTGTCGCGGCCTCTTCCGGGCGGGCGGGGGCCGAGCTCACCGGCTCCGAGGTCGTGGTCCTGGTGCCCAGCGACGACGCCTCCGCCGCCGAGCGCGTCGCCGAGGGCGTGCTGCGCGAGCTTGGCGCCTCGCTGCCCGGCCACAGCTTCGCGCTGGGGCGCAGCCGCTTCGCCGCCGACCCGGCTGACCTCCCGCGCGCCGGCAACGAGGCACTGCTGGCCGCCAACGTCGCCGAGGGCGACGCCACCGCGCAAGAGAGCCCGCGCGTTATGGCCTTCGATGACACCGGCGCCTACCGGCTGCTGCTGTCGGCGATGAGCGAGGACCCCGCCGAGCTGCAGCGCTTCTACGCCGAGACGATCGAGCCGCTCGTCGCCTACGACGAGCAGTACGAGACCGACCTTGTCATCACCGTCGAGGCGTTCCTCGACGCCGACGGCAACGTCGCCGGCACCGCTCAGCGGCTCTTCACCCACCGCCACACGATCCGCTACCGGCTCGAGCGGGTGCGCGAGCTGTCGGGGCTCGATGTCGGCTCCACCGATGGCCGCGAGAAGCTCAGCCTCGGGCTAAAGGCGATGCGGGTTCTCGGGATCGCCGCGCGGGGCGGCCCGGCCAGTGAGCAGGGGGCGGGCGGAGGCCGCGTGCCGCGGCGCAGCTGAAGGGTTGACGAGGTTTGCGCGGGTTGGACCTAGCGTCTACGCGCCAAGTCTGAGAGGCTATTGCGTACAGATAGGCCAGAACGGCTGAAGTCCCCGGAATTCCGAGCGGACATGGGGTGCAGACCCCACTTGAGAACTGGGTGCCGGACGCCGAAACCTAGGTGTGTGAGGGAGCATGTCCCTCTCTCACCCTCCCTCTGATGAAGCATCGCACCCACGATCACCTCTTCGCCGCCGCTGGTCTCACGGCTGCGCTCTCGCTGATCGGCACCGGCGCCACGGTCCTGAAGGGCTCGGTCTTCCACTTCGACCATTGGCCGCTGGTCGCCGGCGACACGCCGCGCAGCCTCGACCTCCCCACGGCGCCGATTGCCCAGGTGGCGGAGGCGACGCAGAGCGTGCGCCAGGCGCTGCTGGCTGGCGCGACGCGCGTCGGCGGCACCGCGGCGCTGCTGCCGGGCCTCGGCGGTCCGTCGGGCATCGCCGCGATCGGCATCACGGTCCCCGCGCGCGCCCTGGCCGGCGGCGAGACGGCCGACGGCACGAGCGCCGGGGCTAGCAGCCCCGCCGGCACGGTCGTTGGCGCCACCCGCGACGGCTTCGGCTTCTCGCTCGGCTCGGCGCCGAGCGGCTCGATCGACGGCACGCGCGACCCCGCCACCTCGACCGGCGCGACCGGCAGCATCCGCGTCGGCTCCGGCGTGGACACCGACGGCGACGGCATCCCGGATGCGTGGGAGAGCGACCACGGTGCGCCCGTCGCGCCTGCCGCCTCCACCACCACGGGCAGCGACCCCGACGGTCGCAACACGACCACGGCCTCGGCCTTCACCGCCGATCCGCCGACCGCTCCGGAGCCCGCACCGGTTCCCCCGGTGCCAACGCCGACCCCGGACCTGCCGGTCGATCCGACGCCCGTCCCGACCGACCCGCCCGAGACCCCGACGCCGACCGAGAACCCGACGCCGACCGAGCCCGCGCCCTCGTCAGATCCGGTGCCGGCCGACCCGGCGCCCTCCTCGGACCCGACCCCGCCGGCCGATCCCGCGCCGCCTGCTGATCCGGCGCCGCCAGCCGATCCCGCACCGGCGGATCCCACGCCGCCTGCTGATCCAGCGCCGCCTGCTGATCCGGCGCCTGCTGATCCCGCGCCGCCGGCTGATCCGGCCCCGCCTGCTGATCCGGCGCCTGCTGATCCCGCGCCGCCGGCCGATCCGCCCCCGGCCGTTGATCCTGCCCCGGCCGACCCAGCCCCGGCAGCCGATCCGGCAGCGGCAGCCGACCCAGCAGCGGCAGCGCCCGCATCTGAGAGCACCCCGGCCGCGGCCAACGCCGCGATTCCCTCTAGCGCGCAGTGATCCTTCGCTAGCGGAGGCGTCGCCGCGTCGTACCGGCCGTAGGATCACGGTCCATGCGGATCGGGATCATCACGGGCTCGGGCACCTACGCGCTACCGGACTTTGCCGGGGCGCGGGCCGTCGATGTCGCGACCGAGTTCGGACCCGCGACGATCACCGAGGGGCGCTTCGCCGGCGTCGACGTTTTGCACGTCTCGCGCCATCTCGCCGGTCACCCGCGGCTGTCGCACCAGGTCACCCACCAGGCCAACATCGCTGCCCTGCGCGATCGCGGCGCCGACGCGATCCTCGCCGTCACGGTCTGCGGCGCGGTCGACCCGACGGTCGGCCTCGGCTCGCTGATTGTCTTCGACGATCTGCACTTCCTCGCCAACCGTCTGGCGGACGGATCGATCTGCACGCTGCACACCGAGCCCGGCCGCGCCGGCCGCGGCCACTGGATCTTCGAGCAGCCCTTCCACGCCGGGCTGCGCGCCGCGCTCCTGGCCGGGGCTGGGGAGGCGGGCCTCGAGGTGCGCGACGGCGGGTGCTACGGCCACGTCGACGGCCCGCGCTTCAACACCAAGGCCGAGATCCGGACGCTGGCCGCCGCGGGCGTAACAGCGGTCAGCCAGACGGCGGGGCCGGAGACGGTGCTGGCCGGCGAGGCGGAGATTCCGTTCGCGCTGCTGGGCTACGCGACCGACTACGCCAACGGCGTGGTCGACGAGGTGGCGCCGGTGGAGGACCTGGTGCGCCTCGTCGAGGCCAGCCCGAAGGCGTTCGCCGTGACGCTCGCCGCCGCGCTGCCGCACGTCGCGTGCGCGGAGCTGACGCCGGTGGGCTCACATTTCCGCTTTGACTGAGCCCGCGCCGCTCGCGGTCGTCCTCGATGCGCTCGCCGCGCCGGCCGAGCCGGCGCTGCGTGCGTGGCTGGGTCCCCGCGCCGACGACGCGCTGCGGGCCGCGCTGCGCGAGCACGCGCTGGCCTGGGCGCGCGCCGCCGGCGAGGGCGCCGAGCCGCTGCAGCTCGCCACGACCGCCGAGCTGCCTGATGCCGTCGCGGGCCACGAGGGCCCGGTCGTGCTCGTCGCGCCCGATGTCCCCGCGCTCGCGTCCGTCCACCTCGCCGCTGTCCGCGACGACCTCGCAGACGGCGTCCTGCTCAGCAGCGCCGCGACCGGCGACGGCACGCCGTTCCTGATCGCGCTCTCGCACCCGGAGCCGGAGCTGCTCGCGCTCGTCGGCGCCTCCTTCAACGACGTCCTGGCCACCGCGGCACGGCTCGGCGGCACGCTGGGCATGCTCCGCGCCGAACGGCGCCTCTCCTCGATCGGGGACGCCCGCGCCCTCCAGGTCGATCCGCTCACCCTGCCGGACCTCCGCGCGTTGCTCACGCCCGCGAGCTGAGCTCAGCGGCCGGTCCTTCACCGTCTCGCTCCCGCTCGTACTGCCGCACCCACTTGCGCACCGCGTTGTCACTGACCCCATACCGTCGCCCGACCGCCGACCACCCGAGCGCGTGGATCTCGCGCTGGAGTTGGGCGTAGGGCGGACGGGCGACCTTGCGGGTCGTCGGGCGCGGATCGTCGCCTGATGACGCATGCACGCCGCATTCGTAGGAGCAGTGCCGCTGCTTGGTCGCTTTGGGCCGAAAGGTCGCGCCGCAGCGGACACAGTCGCGCTCCCACTGGTTCTGGCGACCGCAGTGCGTGTCGAACGTCGCCGCGCAGTTCGGGCAGGCGATCCGGAGGTTCTCCAGACGGTTGTCGTCGGCGACGCCGTTGACGTGGTCCAGGATCAACGACATGCGGTTGCCGCGCCATTCCTCGCCCTGACCGCAGAGCTCGCATTCGCGTGCCTTGAGACCTTCGCGATAGAGCCGGTCCTTCAGCTGGCTGCGGTTGTAGGTCGAGTGCTCGACGAGGATCTCGCTGAGCGGACGGGCCTTCCGCGCGTACACCCCGCCACGCCGTTGCGTGCCGTGTGGGTCGAAGTGGGTGACTGAGATCTCCCACAGCGCGACGTACTTCTTCAGCGTCCCGTGGTTGCCGCCTGCGGCTCGCAAACCCAAGCGGCGCAGCGCCTCGGCGTACGACAGCGAAGCTGCTATCGCTGCCCGCGCCTCCGCCTCCGTGAACCGCAACCTCCGTGGCACTCTACGAACATACGTTCGTAATCGGACGGAAGTTGGGGGACGAGGATTTGAACCCCGGACTCTGGGACCAAAACCCAGCGTGTTAGCCGCCTACACCATCCCCCAACGGGATGTTCCGAACCTATTCTGCCGTACGCGCGGCCAGAACTCTCCTCCTCCCTCTAGCCTTCCGCCCCGTGACCTCCTTCACCGCCGTCGTGATGGCCGCCGGACAGGGGACGCGGATGCGTTCCGCAACACCCAAAGTCCTGCATGAGATCTGCGGCAGGCCGATGGTCGCGTGGCCGGTGATCGCCGCGCAGGAAGCCGGAGCGGAGCGCGTTGTTGTGGTGTCCTCGCCGAACGTGGATCTCGCGGCTGCGCTGCCGGACGGCACGCGCACGGCGACCCAGCCGGTCCCCGACGGCACCGGCGGCGCCGTGCTCGCCGCGCTGCCCGACGTGGCGCCGGGCGTCCCGGTCGTCGTCCTTTCGGGTGACGTGCCGCTGGTGTCCGCGCAGGCGATCCAGGAGCTCGTCGACGCTCACGTCGCCTCCGGCGCCGCCGCAACCATGGCGACCGCCATCCTCGACGACGCCACCGGCTACGGCCGCGTCGTGCGCGATCCGGCGACCGGTCACGTCGAGCGCGTCGTGGAGACCAAGGCCCCCGGCGACGCGACCCCCGAGGAGCTGGAGATCGGCGAGATCAACACGGGGATCTTCTGCTTTGACCAGGCCGCGCTCGCCGAGGCGCTCCCGCGTGTCGGCACCGACAACGCCCAGGGCGAGAAGTACCTGCCCGAGGTCCTCACGCTCCTGCGCGACGACGGCAAGGTCGTCGCCGCCCACGTCGTCGACGATCACGCGCTCGTGCTCGGCATCAACGATCGCGTCGCGCTCGCCGACGTCACGGCGCTCGCCCAGCTTCGGATCCTCGAGGACCACATGCGCGCCGGGGTGACGATCATCGACCCGGCCTCGACGCGCATCGATGCGGGCATCGCGATCGGCCAGGACACGACCATCGAGCCCGGTACGTCGATCAAGGGCGCCACCACGATCGGCGCGCGCTGCTCGATCAAGTGCTCCTACATCGACGGCGCGACGATCGAGGACGGCGTCTCCGTCGGTCCCTTCGCCTACCTGCGACCCGGCACCCGCCTGCGCACCGGCTCCAAGGCCGGCACCTTCGTCGAGATCAAGAACTCCGACATCGGCGAGGGCACGAAGGTCCCGCACCTGAGCTACATCGGAGACGCCGACGTCGGCCCCGACAGCAACCTCGGGGCGGCCACGATCACCGCCAACTACGACAGCAAGTCCAAGACCAAGTCGCGGACCACGATCGGCGCCGGGGTCAAGACCTCGGTGGACACGACGCTCGTCTCACCGGTGTCGCTCGGCGACGGCGCTTACACTGCCGCGGGGTCGGTCGTCACGCAGGACGTGCCGGCCCGTGCGCTCGCCGTCGCGCGTGCGCGGCAGCGCAATGTCGAGGGCTACGCGGACCGCGAGTAGAGAAGGACCGGGACATCAGGTGAGCACCAGCATCCAGTTGCCGCTCAAGGCGTCGGCCCAGCCGATTACCATGGTCGATGACGTGAGCACCCCGCGGACGATGCCCGTGGCCACGAGCCTCCCTATCGACTACGACAAGCGGCTGATGCTGTTCTCGGGGCGCGCGAACCCCGAGCTGGCGGCCAAGATCGGGTCAAAGCTCGGCGTGGATCTCGGGCCAATCACCCTCAAGACCTTCAAGAGCGGCGAGGTCTACTGCCGCTACGAGGAGTCGATCCGCGGCGCCGACGTCTTCCTGATCCAGCCGATGTGCAGCAACCCCGAGATGGGCCTCAGCGCCAACGACGCGCTGATGGAGCTGCTGGTGATGATCGACGCCGCGATCGGCGCCTCGGCGCACCGCGTCATCGCCGTCACGCCCTGGTATGGCTACAGCCGGCAGGACAAGAAGAGCGCCCCGCGCGAGCCGATCAGCGCGCGCCTGGTCGCCCGCATGATCGAGGCGGCTGGCGCCGACCGCGTCCTGACGATGGACCTCCACGCCGGCCAGGTGCAGGGCTTCTTCAACATCCCGGTCGACCACATGACCGCGCTGATGATGCTCACCCAGCACTTCGACGACATGCAGCTCAACGACCTGGTCGTCGTCGCGCCGGACGCCGGCCGCGTGAAGCTCAACAAGAAGTTCGCGTCCAAGATCGGCGCCGAGCTGGCGATCCTCGACAAGGAGCGCCCGGCCCAGCAGGTCGCCGAGATCGGCTACGTGATCGGCGACGTCAAGGGCAAGACCGCGGTGATCGTCGACGACATGATCGATACGGCGGGCACGCTGAAGGCCGCGGCGCACACCGTCCGTGACGAGGGCGCCGCACGCGTCTTCGCCGCCGCGACGCACCCCGTGTTCAGCGGCAACGCCTATGAGAACCTCGAAGCTGCAGGCTTCGAGAAGATCGTCGTCACCGACACGATCCCGCTGCGGCCCGGCGCGCCCGAGAACATCCAGGTGCTGTCCTGCGCCGACCTGCTGACGGACTCGATCCGCCGGATCTTCACCGACGACTCGGTGTCTGAGGTCTTTGGCGGCGAAAACCAGCTCTTCTGACCTCCACCGCCGCCGCTCTGCTGCAGGACCGGCTCGGGCTCTCCGACGACGAGCTGCTGGCGGTCCTCGACGCCGATCCGCTCAGCGTCCTCGGCGGCGAGCTCGATCACAAGCCGCAACTGCCGATCCTGCTGACGCTGACCGAGGAGGCCGCGGAGCGCGCCGGTCCGGAGGTCCTCAAGCGCTGGGTCCGCGCCGCCGGTCGCCACGGCCGCCCGATCGACCTGCTGCTCGCCCAGGACTTCGGCACGTTCGAAGATGCGCTCGACGATCTGCGCGAGCGCGGCTTCGTCGTCCGCGCGGCGCGTTAGCGGACCGCTTCAGCGGCCTGCGACTTCTCCTGGCGCTTCTCACCCGGCCACACGCCGAAGAGGTGATCCCAGCCCTTGGCGCCGGCACGGTCGACCGCGGCGCGGGTCACCTTGAAGGTCACGCCCTGCACCGCGGCAGCAGCCATCACCTTCGGCCAGTTGGCTTCCTGGGTGGTCGGCTTCGGCGGCTCCTCGTTGTCAAAGAGCCCCCAGACGATGTCGAACAGCTTCTTCGACACCAGGCCGGCGAGGATGCCCAGCACGATCCCAAACGGCTTGTACAAGAGCTTCATGGAGGCAACGTACCCGAGCGCACGAGCTGCGACGCCTGGCCGGAACTGCCGGAACGGCGATGGAGATTTCGACCACTTGTCCGATGAAATGGGGTAGGACTCGGTGCACCATCCAGCAACCGAGCGACAGGTGGGAGAGGCACGGTGGACGATCAGCATCCAGACCGGCACGACGACCCGCCCGGCGAGGGCCTCGCCGACGAGCTGCTGCGCCGCGCGCTGCTGGACCCCGAGGATGCCGCCGCGGTCGCGCTGAAGGTCCGCGGCCTCGCGCTCTGCGAGGAGCTCACGGTCATCTTCCACGGTCGTCGGGACCTCGGCACGATCCAGACCTACGTCGCCAACGGCGGCCACGGCGAGGGGGAGCGGCTGGGCGCGCGCGACCTCCTGCGCGTCCCGGTCGACCTCGACCTCGGGGAGGCGTACAGCCGGGAGGAGGCGCGGGAGGCCTACGCTGAGCAAGCGCGGACGTTGCGCGACGCGCTCCAGGCCGCCGACACCGTCCTGGCGATCTGGGAGAGCCCGCTACGCGACGTCGCCGAGTCGGGCGTGATGCTGGTGCGCTCGGTCGACCTCGACATCCCGCTGCCGGCCCATCGCCTGATGCCGGTCGCGCTCGTTGCGCCCGAGCGCCATCTCACGATCGTCCCGGTCTGCGGCGCCCGCACGCTGTCTGACGGCCTGCCGCCGATGGGCATCGCCTGCGCTCAGCAGGACGTCGCTCACGTCTACCCGCTGCCCGACGACCCCGAGGCGGCGCTGGAGGACTTCGTCGCCCGCGCCGCCGAGCACGCCCGCAGCATGGTCGATCGGCTGGAGGCCCAGGAACGCAGCGTCCAGCGGTTCCTGGAGATCAACGGGCCCGACGACTTCCCTGCGACGGGCTGACGGGCGAAGCCTCGCCTAGAGGCTCGCCGGCTACGCTGCCGGGCGCAGTGCTCGCTCGCCGTCCCAGCCGCCGCCTGATCGCCATCGCCGTCCCCGTCACGCTCGTCGTGCTGGCCGTCGGTTTCCTGTCGGCGCGCTTGTTGACGACCGAGAACCGCGAGCGCGACGCGATCTTCGAGCTGTTGCAGCGGGAGGCCGCCGGCGACGAGCGCGGCGTCCTGGCGCACCTGCGCGGCTGCGATGCGGCCTGCGCCGCCAAGGTCCGCGCGTTCCTGCCGAAGGTCACCGGCGCCGGCGCGGTGAAGATCGCGCGCCTGGACTCCGGCACGTCCTACACGCTGGGCACCAGCACGGGCACGTCACGCGTCGTCTGGGTGCATGGCATCGACAGTCGTCCGATCGTGCAATGCGTGGTCGTCAGACGCCAAGGCGGCCCATTGACCGGACGCTCCGTTAGCCTGCTGGAACTCAGCGCGCCGCTGGCCGACAACGAGGACTCCTGCTGACCGCAGGGGCGTTCCGTTTGGAGGACCGCATCGCGTACCAGCCCCTGGTGTTCCCCCTCCCCGAGATGCTTCGACGCTGCCTTCTGCTGTCCCTCCTCGCCGTGCTCGCGCTGCCGACCGCTGCCCTGGCCCAGAGCCCGAGCGCCAATGCTGCCCAGGCCGACGGCCTCCTGACCAAGACCCTCTACAAGGGCGGCGCCTCTGGGCGCTACCTGATGGGCGGTCAGTGGTACTACCGCGCTGACACGGCCGGCAACGGTGCCGTGTCGGTCTTCGCCGGCAACCCATCCACCGTGGGCTGGACGCCGGTCAGCGTCCCCAACGCCTGGAACGCCAAGGACTTCTCCGACGCGTCCTTCACCGGCGGCGTCGGCTGGTATCGCAAGAGCTTTCACCTGCCGAGCGCCGCCAAGCGGCTGTCCTGGGTGGTGCGCTTCGAGTCGGTCAACTACCGCTCCAGGGTCTACCTCAACGGCAAGCTGATCGGCAAGAACACCGGCGCCTACCTGCCGTTCGAGATCCGCCTGCCCGCCGGGCTGCTCAAGCGTGGTGGCACGAACCTGCTGGCGATCCGCGTCGACAGCCGCCGCTTCCCGACCGACTTCCCGCCCTCGGGCCTGTCGGCGACCGGCGTGCCGACGGGCGGCTGGTGGAACTACGGCGGCCTGTTGCGCGAGGTCTACCTGCGCAAGATCGATCGCGCGGACTTCAACACCGTGGCGGTGCTGCCTGACCTGCCGTGCGGCAGCTGCGATGCCCACGTCACCTACAAGACGACCCTGCGCAACTACGGCGACAAGGCGCAGCGGATGCGCGTCACCGCGCGTCTGGGCGCGCGCAAGGTCGTCCTCGGGACGGCGTCGGTCGGCGCCAAGAAGTTCGCGACGTTCACCAAGCGGATCGCCGTCAAGAACCCCAAGACGTGGTCGCCGACCCGCCCGTACCTCTACAACACGTCCTTGACCGTCAGTGACGGCAAAAAGACGCTGCAGACCTACAACGTGCAGACGGGCATCCGGTCGATCAAGGTCGTTGATGGTCATCTCATGCTCAACGGCAAGCCGCTGAACTTCCGCGGCTTCGGCACCCACGAGGACTCGCTCGACAAGGGCTTTGCGATCGGCAACGCCGAGCGCGAGCAGCAGATCACGTGGGCCCGCGAGTCGGGCGCCACGCTGTTGCGCAGCCACTACCCGCTGCACCCCTATTACTACGAGCGCCTCGACGAGCTCGGCATGCTGGCCTGGGTCGAGGTCCCCGTCTACTCGGTCAAGACGAAGTACCTCAAGCAGCGCGAGGTGCGCCAGCTCGCGGCCCGTGAGCTGGAGAGCGCGGTGCGGACCAACATCAACCACCCGTCGGTGATCGTGTGGTCGGCGGGCAACGAGCTGAGCGCGCGCCCCGGGCCGGTGCAGGGCTACTACATCCAGCGCGCGGTCAAGCTCGCCAAGTCGCTGGACCCGACGCGTCCCGTGGGTCTCGCGGTCGCCGGCTACCCGTCGGCCGGCTGCCAGCCGGAGTACGCGGCGCTGGACGTCGTGGGCATCAACGAGTACTTCGGGTGGTACTCCGGCCCCAACGGCCAGATCGCCGACCAGACGACGCTCAGCGACTACCTCGACAGCGTCCGCCAGTGCTATCCCAGCAAGGCGATCGTGATCACCGAGGCGGGCGCCGAGGCCAACCGCGACGGGCCGGTCGAGGAGCGTGGGACCTACCAGTTCCAGCAGGCGTTCGTCAATTACCACTACGGCGTCTATGCGACCAAGCCGTGGCTCTCGGGCGCGCTCTGGTGGACGCTGGAGGAGTTCGCGGTCAAGCCGGGCTGGGAGGGCGGCAACCCGTGGGCGGCGCCGCCGATCCACCAGAAGGCGACGATTACGATGGCGGGGGTCAAGAAGCCCGCGTTCTTCGATCTTCAGCGGAACTTCAAGGCCACCAAGCAGTGGGGCCCTTAGGGACACTTATGTGTTCAGGAGTCGTTTCGAGGTAGATTCGGGGGCATGTCCCCGAAGCGCTTTTCGATGTTGAGCATCGCCGCCGCCGGTCTGGCCGCCTTCGCGGTCGCCGGTTGCGGTGGTGACGAGCAGGATGGTGCGACGACGCCAGCCGCCGCACAGGCACCGGCCACCACGTCGCCGGCGGCGACCACGCCTGACGCGACGACGACCGTGGCGCCCACGCAGTCGGGCGCGCGGGACGCGGTCGCTCAGGCCGCCGCGACCACCGACCGCCAGGCCGGCGCGCTCACCTTCGCCCTCAAGGGCACGGTGACGACGAAAGGTCAAGCGATGCCGCTGTCGGCCCGAGGCACGATCGACCGCAAGACCCAGCGCGCCTCGTTCTCGATCAAGTCGACGATCGCCTCGCAGTCCTTCACGGTGCAGCAGATCGTCGACAAGCGGGACGTCTACCTGCGCAGTCCGGTGTTTGCCGGCAGGCTGCCGGGCGGGAAGTCGTGGATGAAGGTCGATCTCGTCAAAGCTGCCCGCACGCCCGGGCTCGACCTCGACGCGTTCGGTGCCATCGGCCCGTCGCAGGACCCGGCGCAGGGGCTGGACTACCTCCGGGGCGCAGGCACGGCGAAGCGGCTAGGCGTCGCGAAGGTCAACGGCGTCGCGACCACGCGCTACCGCGTGCAGATCAATCTCAAGCGTGCCGCGAAACGCAGTGCCAAAGCGACGGCCAAGCACTCGATCAACCGGCTGATCGCCACGCTGGACGGCCCGACGACGCTCCCGGTCGACGTCTGGATCGACAACGACCAGCTCGTTCGGCGCCAGCACGTCTCCTACGCGGCGACCGTCAACGGCGAGATCTCGGAGTTCGACCTTACGACCGACTACACCGACTTCGGCGCAAAGCTTGACGCCAAGCTGCCCGCCGAAGGCGAGACGTTCGACGGCCTCGCCGCGCTCAAGGCGGCCGCCAAGGCGCGGAGGGAGGCCCAGCAGGGGTCGCAGGGCTGACGCCGACCGAGCCGCGCGCGGGTTCGAACCGTTCGGGGCCGGAGGAGCCGCGCTTTTTGCGGCGCCTCCGCTACCATCGACCGCCGCCCATGGCCGACCAGACCACCAAGCTCGACGTTCACGCCCGCGAGGCATCCCACTCCCGCGAGACCCGCCGCCTGCGCCGTTCCGGCCAGGTCCCCGGGGTCCTCTACGGAGGCTCTGAGGAGCCGGTTTCCTTCGCCGTCGCTGAACGCACCCTCCGCCACGCGCTCGCCGCGAAGGGCGCGGTGCTCGAGCTGAGCGTCGACGGCTCTTCGTCGACGCCCGCCGTGCTCAAAGACGCCCAGCGTCATCCGGTGCGTGGTGAGCTCATGCACGTGGATCTGCTGCGCGTCGACCTCAACGTCGCCATCCAGGCGACGGTCGCCGTGCACTTGGTCGGCGAGGAGAAAGCGCCCGGCATCGTCGAAGGCGGCATCCTCGAGCACGTCACGCGCGAGCTGACGATCGAGGCGCTCCCGAACGAGATCCCCGAGTTCATCGAGGTCGACGTCTCCAAGATGGAGATGAACGGCACGCTGCAGCTCTCGGAGATCACGGCGCCCAAGGGCGTCACCCTGCTTGACGATCCGGATGCGACCGTGCTCGCCTCGGTCACGCCCCCGAGCGTGTCGACGGAGTCCGACGAGGGCGTCGAGACCGAGACCGAGGTCGTGGGCCAGGCCGCCCCTGCAGCTGCCGCGGAGGCCGACGACTCGGCCTCCGAGGGCGGCGAGTAGCACCCCGGGCGGGCTCCGCTCCCGCCCATGAGGCTTCCAGGACGCAGCGCCGCGCCCGTCGATTGGCTGATCGTCGGGCTCGGCAATCCGGGTGCGCAGTACGCGCGCACGCCGCATAACGTCGGCTTCCTCGTTGCCGAAGCACTGATCGCGCGCTGGGGGCTCGGCAAGCCGAAGACGGCGTTTGCCGGGCTCTACGCCGACGGCAGGACCATGCCCGGAGGCCCGCGTGTGGGCGTCCTGGCACCACAGACCTTCATGAACGAGTCGGGCCGCTCCGCCGGCCCGGCGCGTGGCGCGCTGAAGGTCGAGCTCGACCACGTGATCGCCGTCCACGACGAGCTCGACCTGAAGTTCGCAGACATCCGCACGCGGCTGGGCGGCGGGCTGGCGGGCCACAACGGGCTGAAGTCGCTCAAGGCGGGCTTCGGCTCGCCGGACTTCGCTCGCGTCCGGATCGGCATCGGCCGGCCCGACACGACCGATCCGGAGATCGTGTCCGCTTACGTCCTCGGTCGCTGGCGGCAGTCGCCGGCCGAGGTCATCGAGCTGGTGGATCGCGCGGCGGACGCCGTCGAGCGGATCGTCGACGGTCGCGACACGCTGAGCTGAGCGCAGGTCACGGCGGCGGGCTCGTCGCGTCGCGGCGCTTGACGCTCTAGGATCGCGAGCGATGCGCACACGCTCTGTTCTGCTGATCACTCTTGTCGCCTTGATTGGCGCGACGCCGGCAAGTGCTGCCACGCCGGTCCTCGGGCCCGCCGATGGCGTGCAGGCGACGCGCACCGATGCCACGCTGGTGGTGACCTTCACCGGCGATCCGGCGAAGTGGGCGCCGCTGGTCGGTCGCGAGGTCCTCACCAGCTGCCGGCACGTGCCCAGCACCATGGGGCTGCAGCTCGTTGACGAACCGGACGAGCTCGGCGGCGGCGTCTTCGCCGGGCAGGAGAAGGTCGCGGCCGACGGGACGCTGCGCTACACGCTCAATCCCGAGGACACCAAGAAGTCGTTTGACATGTGTTCGCTCGCCGGCCTCGACAAGCGCCGCGGCCTCGTCGAGCTGGCCGAGGCGGCCGTGACCTCCGACGGCGTGACCTGGCTGGATGAGTCGCGCCGGGCGAAGGCGCTGCACGCGCTGCTAGACCGCGCGACGGGGCCGCGCGGCTACCGGCCGCTGGCCGCACTCGGTACGGGAATCGCCGCGCTCGACGGCCCCGGGGTCACGCCTGCAGCCGAGCAGACCGGCTACTGGACCGACGGCACGCGTGCGACCGTTGCGACGCTGAGCGCGGCCGGCCGGCGGCTGGTCATCGAGGACCTTGGGCAGGCGATGCTCCGCACCAACGTCTTCGAGCAGAGCGACCCCTATGCCTCGCTGTGGAATGACACGCTGGCACAGGTCGGCGAGGTGGCCGACTTGATCGACCCCGCCACGTCCAAGAAGCGCTCGCCGTATCGCGGAAAGCACCCGCTCGCCGGACGCGACGGCGTCCGCGTGGGCGTCGCCGGCCGGCGGGTGCGGATCCGCTTCAACGGGCGCTCGGCCGCGACCTTCCGCAAGCTTGCCGGCCGCCGGGTCGGGGTGCTGTGCGTCACGCGCCCGGCACCGTCGCTCTTTCCGCCGCCCAGCAGTTCCCGCGTGCGCCATGCCACCACACGCGTCCCCCGCGCCGGCGACGCGATCGTGCTGACGCTGCGCGGGCGCCCCGGTGACCTCTGCCTGGTCGTCGACGCCGGCGCCCAGGTCGCGCTCGTCCCGACCACCCCGAAGGGCCGCCGCTGGTTGCAGGATCTCCAGGCCCTGGACCTGATGACCGGGGACAGCACCAACAAGCTAGCGCCAAAGGGTGCCTCGTCCTATTGGCCGACGGCGACGGTCGTGGCCCATTCCGGGAAGGACCTTGTTGCGATGTCGGGGCCCGATGGCCGTGTCGCCGTTGGCCGTGTCGGCGTTTGGACCGACGGTGGGCATCGTGGCGCTCTGGCGACCGCTTCGGCCTCCGGCTGGCGGCCGGCGTTCGTCGACGAGGGCGAGGGCATGGTGCGCACCAACCTGTTCGGCAGGTTCGACATGTGGGCTTTTCTGCTGACCGGCGGCAACGGGTAAAGCCGCGCCGCCGCGCTGACCGCGACTTCCTAGAATGGGTCGCAGCACTCGGCCGCGCCTTCGCGCGGTCGCTGCGCATGCCCGACATGTCGCTTCGCCCGCTCCTCACCCACCTCGCCGACGATCCCAACGGCCCGCGCCTGGCGCGTGAGGGCGGCCGGGCGTTCGTCTCGGCGTCCTACCGGCCGTACGTCATCGGCGCGTTGCTCGACGGGCTCGACGGCCCCATGGCGGGCCGTCCTGCGCTCGTCGTCGCCGCCGACGACCGCCAGGCGCGCGACCTGGCCGCCGACCTGCGCCATTGGCTCGCGCCGCGGCCGGTGCGCTTCTACCCGAGTCGCGGTGTGGCCTACGAGTCGCACCTCGCGCCGCCGCCGCATCTCGTCGGCCTGCGCGTCGCCGCGCTCGACGCGCTGCTGGCTGACGGTGGGGCGTCGGAGGCCACCGAGCCCCCGGTCGTCGTCGTCTCCGCCGTCGCGCTCAGCGAGAAGGTCCCCGACCCCTCGCTGCGCCCGAAGTCGTTCTGGCTGCGGGTGGGGGACCTGCTGGATCTCGACGAGGTCTCCGTCGACCTCGTCGCCGCCGGCTACGAGCGCGTCGACCAGGTCGATGACCGCGGCCAGTTCGCGATCCGCGGCGGCATCCTCGACGTCTATCCGGCGACGTCGGACCACGCGGTCCGCGTCGACCTGTTCGACATCGAGATTGAGTCGCTGCGTGAGTTCTCGACGTTCACCCAGCGCTCGCTGGCCGAGCTGACCGAGCTGGAGATCGCGCCGGCCGCGGAGCTCAGCGCCGAGCACCGTGAGGCCGCGGAGATCGCCGCCGTGTCCGATGCCGAGGACCGGCCGGACGTGGCCGAGCTGCTGCCCGTCGACCAGTTCCACGCCTTCCTGGACCTCGCGCCGGCCGACGCCGCGGTGATCCTGGCCGAGGAGGCCGAGATTGGCTCGGCGCTGACCGACCACTGGCAGGACGTCTGCGCCGCGTTTCACGCCACCGACGCGCACGACCTCTACGTCAAGCCCGAGACCGTCAACGCGGCGCTCGACGCGCGCGCCCACGTCCGCCTCAGCGCGCTGTCGGGCGACCAGCCCTTCGAGTTCCGTGCCCAGGCCGCCGACCTCGGCGCCCGCTCGCTGCGCGAGGCCGAGCCGCAGTTGGAGAAGCACGTCCGCGGTGGCTACCGCACAGTGGTCACCTGGCCCCAGCGCGGCCAGGGCGAGCGCACCGCCTACAACCTCGCTCGTCTCAAGGCGCGCTGGCTGGAGGACGAGGGCGACACCGCCGAGGCAGGAGACCTGCGCTTCGCCGTTGCGTCGCTGCGCGACGGCTTCATCGCCGGCGGCCCGCGCATCGCGGTCATCCCTGAGCACCGGCTCTTTCGCCGCAAGCGCGCCGAGCGCGCCGACGGCGTCCAGGCGCGCCGCCGCGGCGCGCTGCGCTCGTTCAGCGACCTGCGCACCGGCGAGCACGTCGTCCACGAGGACCACGGCGTGGCGCGCTTCGCGGGCTTTGAGACCAAGACGGTGGCCAACGTCACCCGCGACTACCTGCAGCTTGAGTTTGCCGGCAGCGACAAGGTCTACATGCCGGTCGAGCAGCTCGCCAAGATCTCGCGCTATCTCGGCGCCGGCAGCGGCTCGCCAACGCTGAGCAAGCTCGGCGGCAAGGCGTGGGAGACGATGAAGGCGCGTGCCCGGCGCGCCGCCCAGGAGCTTGCCGGCGAGCTGCTCAACCTCTACGCCGAGCGCCGCAAGCGCGCCGGCCACGCCTTCCCCGAGGACTCCGAGTGGCTGCGCGAGTTCGAGGAGAAGTTCCCCTACACCGAGACCGCCGACCAGCGCGAGGCGATCGAGGTCGTCAAGACCGACATGGAGCGCTCGACGCCGATGGACCGCCTGATCTGCGGCGACGTCGGCTACGGCAAGACCGAGGTCGCGCTGCGCGCCGCGTTCAAGGCCGCCGACGACGGCCGCCAGGTCCTGGTTCTCGCGCCGACGACGATCCTCGCCCAGCAGCACTACGGCAACTTCGCCGAGCGGCTGAAGGACTATCCCTTCACCGTCGACCACGTCTCGCGCTTCCGCACGCCCAAGGAGCAGAAGGAGGTCGTCGCGGCCTTCAACAAGGGCAGCGTCGACATCCTGATCGGCACCCACCGCCTCCTCGGTCGCGACATGCGCGGCAAGGACATCGGGTTGATCATCGTCGACGAGGAGCAGCGCTTCGGGGTCAAGCAGAAGGAGCTGTTGCGCCAGCTCAAGCTCAAGGTCGACGTGATCGCGATGAGCGCCACGCCGATCCCGCGCACGCTGCAGATGTCGATGGCGGGCATCCGCGACATCTCGGTGATCGAGACGCCGCCCGAGGGCCGGCGCCCGGTCAAGACCTATGTCGGCGAGTACGACGAGGAGCTCGTCAAGCAGGCGATCATGCGTGAGAAGCGGCGCGGGGGACAGGCGTTCTTCGTCCACAATCGCGTCGAGAGCATCGACGAGACGGCCGAGCGCCTGCGTGGCCTGTGCCCCGGCGTGAGCTTCGAGGTTGCCCATGGGCAGCTCGACGAGAAGGAGCTGGAGCAGCGCATGCTCGGCTTCCTGCGCGGCGACGCCGACGTGCTGGTGGCGACCTCGATCATCGAGTCGGGCATCGACATCCCGCAGGCGAATACGCTGATCGTGGAGCGCTCCGACATGTTCGGTCTCGCTCAGCTGTACCAGATCCGTGGGCGGGTGGGCCGCTCTCGCGAGAAGGCCTACGCCTACCTCCTGTACCCGGCGCACGCCGCGCTGACCGAGGAGGCCATGAAGCGCATGAGCGCGCTCAGCGACTACACCGAGCTTGGCGCGGGCTTCAAGATCGCGATGCGCGACCTCGAGATCCGTGGCGCCGGCAACCTGCTCGGCGATGAGCAATCGGGCCACGTCGCGGCGCTCGGCTTCGAGCTCTACATGCAGATGCTTGACGAGGCTGTGCAGATGGCCAGCGAAGGCGACGACGCCGACCAGCGCGAGCCGGTCCGCCTCGACGTCAACGTCGACGCCTACATCCCGGCCGACTACATCGCCTACGAGCAGGCCAAGATCGACGTGCACCGTCGCATCGCCGGAGCGCGCGAGGTTGCTGACCTTGGGGTGCTGCGCGACGAGCTGGAGGACCGCTTCGGCGAGATCCCGCTGCCGCTGGCCAACCTGCTCGATCTCCAGCAGGCGCGCATCAAGCTCGGTCAGGCAGGTGCCCGCGCGGTCAGCTTCCGTGGCGATCGTCTGGCTGTGACGCCGGTCGATCTCGATCCCGAGCAGGCTCGCCGTATTAAGGAGGCGCTCCCGGCATCGGTCTATGAACCCGGCCGCTCCCAACTTTCGGTAATTGTTCCTAAAGAGCCTGAGCGGCGGTTTCCGGCCGTTATCGCGGCCGCAGATGCACTGTTGGCGGTGTCTTTCGCGCCCGTGTAGCCCCTTGGTGCGCGAGCGTCAAGGTGCGGAGGGCTGCCAATTGGACACAGGTTTAAGGCTCCGTTCATACAGACCCTGGTAGCTTGCGCCCCGCTATGACATCGCCTCGTCGGTTTTCGGCGCTCTTGGGCGCCTTTTTCGTGCTCCCCCTTGTTCTCGCCGCTTGCGGCGGCGACAGCGTGCCCGGCAACGCCGTGGTCAAGATCGGAAGTGACGCGATCAAGACCTCGGAGTTCGACCATTGGCTCCAGGTAGCGGCCACCACGCAACAACAGCAGACGGGGGTGACGGGCAAGGTGGCGATTCCGAAGCCGCCGGAGTTCACCGAGTGCATCGCCACCAAGAAGAAGGCGGCGCCCAAGCCCGCCAAGGGTCAGCCCAAGCCGACCGACGCGAGCTTCAAGGCGCAGTGCGAGCAGGAGTACTCGGCGCTGCGCGATCAGACGATGCAGTTCCTGATCTCCTCGGCATGGATCGAGGGTGAGTCGGCCGACCGCGGTGTCAAGGTCGCCGATGCCGAGATCAAGAAGAACTTCGACAAGCAGCGCCAGCAGAGCTTCCCCAAGGACAAGGACTACGCGGCCTTCCTGAAGAGCTCGGGCTACATCCAGGAGGACCTGCTCTACCGCATCAAGGTCCAGGAGCTGTCGCAGAAGCTGCGCACGAAGATCCTCAAGGGGACCGACAAGGTCACCGACAAGCAGATCGCCGACTACTACAACAAGAACAAGATCCGCTTCGCCATCCCGGAGCAGCGCGACCTGAAGATCATCCTCACCAAGACCGAGGCCCAGTCCAAGAAGGCCAAGGCGGCTCTCGACAGCGGCCAGTCCTTCAAGACGGTTGCGTCGAAGTACTCCATCGACCAGGCCACGAAGGGTGACGGCGGCACCCTGACGGGCGTCCCGAAGGGCCAGCAGGAGAAGTCGCTCGACGCCGCGACCTTCAAGGCCCCGCTCAACAAGCTCATGGGCCCGGTCAAGACGCAGTTCGGTTACTACCTCTTCGAGGTCACGAAGGTCACGCCAGCCAAGCAGCAGCCGCTGGCGACCAACAAGGCGTCGATCAAGCAGTTGCTGGTCAGCCAGCAGCAGCAGACCGCGCTCGACCAGTTCGTCAAGGACTTCCAGAAGAAGTGGAAGGACAAGACGCAGTGCCAGAAGGGCTTCCAGACGGCCGACTGCTCCAACCCGCCGAAGGCCAAGCCGTCGACCCCGGCCCCGGCCTCGACGGCCACGCCGCAGACGCCGCAGCAGAACGCTCCGCCGGCCAACGGCGGCACGGCCACCACGCCGAAGAAGTAGGACGGGTAGCCTGCGGCGGGTGTCGTCTTCCGACCCCGCCGCAGACGTTGCCCAGGCGGTCGCGGCGCTCGATGCCCTGACGCGCAAGCTGCGCATCGAGTGCCCGTGGGACCGTGAGCAGGATGAGCGGACGATCGTGCCGCACACGCTCGAGGAGGCCTACGAGCTGGCCGATGCGGCGCACCGCCGCGACGATGCCAAGCTGCTCGACGAGCTCGGCGATGTGCTCTTCCAGGTCCACTTCCTGTCGCTGCTGCTCGAGGAGCGCGGCGCCGGGTCGCTGGCGCAGGTCGCCGAGCACGTGCGCCAGAAGCTGATCCGGCGCCACCCTCACATCTTCACGGGGGCTCCGCCCCCTCGCGGCCTGGAGGCCGCTCCCCCGGCCCCGGGCACCGCGGACGCGGTCCTTCGCAACTGGGACGCGATCAAGTCCACCGAGGCCGATCGCGAACCCGGCATCTTCGGCGAGGTGCCCGAGAACCTCCCGGCGCTGCTTTACGCCCGCAAGGTCCAGCGGCGCACCGCCTCGAGCGGCTTGGACGTCGACGAGCCGCCCTACGCGGCGGTCGGCGGCATGCTCGAGGAGCTGGAGGCCGCCGCCGATCCCGATGCGCGCTACGCCGCCGCCGGCGACCTCCTCTTCGCGGCCGTCAACGTTGCGCGCAAGCTCAAAGTCGACCCGGAGCTCGCGCTGCGGTCCTCGGCCGATAGGTTTCGCGCGCGCGTCGAAGCCGCCGAGCGTCTCGCCGAGGCCGACGGCGCGAGCTGGAACGACCTTCACACCGGTCGCCAGATGACCTATTACGCGCAGGCCCGACTTCAAGAAGAGGACTGAGACCCGAACTGCTATGAGCGCCATCGAACGCGTCCACGCCCGCCAGATCCTCGATTCGCGAGGAAACCCCACCGTCGAGGTCGAGCTCGCCCTGCGCTCTGGCGCGACCGGCCGCGCCGCCGTTCCGTCAGGCGCCTCCACCGGCGAGTTCGAGGCGACCGAGCTGCGCGACGGTGGCTCGGAGTATCTCGGCAAGGGCGTCACGCAAGCCGTCGAGAACGTCAATGGTGAGATCGCGACCGCGATCGCCGGCCTCGACGCCTCCGACCAGGCCGCCCTGGACGGCAAGCTGATCGAGCTCGACGGCACGCCGAACAAGTCGCGCCTCGGCGCCAACGCGATCCTCGGCGTCTCGCTCGCCGCGGCGCACGCGGCCGCGGCCGAGGAGGGCCAGCCGCTGTGGCGCTACCTTGGCGGCGAGAGCGCGCACGTGCTGCCCGTGCCGATGATGAACGTCCTCAACGGCGGAGCTCATGCCGACAACTCCGTGGACTTCCAGGAGTTCATGATCGTGCCGGTCGGCGCGTCCTCGTTTCGCGAGGGCCTGCGCTACGGCACGGAGGTGTTCCACGCGCTGAAGAAGACGCTGCACGACCGCAAGCTCGGCACGACCGTCGGCGACGAGGGCGGCTTCGCTCCCAACCTGGAGTCCAACGAGGCGGCCCTGGAGCTGCTCGTCGCGGGCATCGAGGCCTCGGGCTACAAGCCCGGAGAGGACATCGCGATCGCGCTGGACCCGGCTACGTCAGAGATCTTCGAAGGCGGCGTCTACGACCTCGAGCACGAAGGGCGCAAGCTGAGCTCGGTGGAGCTGGCCGACTACTGGTCGGTGCTCGCCGGCAAGTACCCGATCCTGTCGATCGAGGACGGGATGGATGAGGAAGACTGGGACGGGTGGAAGGCGCTGACCGACAAGATCGGCTCCACGGTCCAGCTCGTCGGCGACGACCTCTTTGTCACCAACGTCGACCGCCTCAAGCGCGGCATCGACGCCGGCGTCGGCAACTCGATCCTCATCAAGGTCAACCAGATCGGCACGCTGACCGAGACGCTGGCCGCGATCGCCATGGCGCGCGAGGCCGGCTACACCGCGGTGATGTCGCACCGCTCGGGGGAGACCGAGGACGTCACGATCGCCGACCTCGCCGTCGCGACCGGCTGCGGCCAGATCAAGACCGGCGCGCCCTCACGCTCCGATCGCGTGGCCAAGTACAACCAGCTGCTGCGCATCGAAGAGGCCCTGGGCGCCGACGCGACCTACCCGGGCCGCTCGGTCTTTCGCTCCTAGCGACCCCGTCCTGGCGTCGAGGGACGACTTGTGGGTCCTGAGCACCCAGAGATCGTCCCTCGACGGTTGTGGTGGTTGTCCACCATGCGCTGAATGAGGCAGGAACGTGCGCGCCCGGGGCGAACGGGCCTAGTAGATGTCCCCAGCCCGCCAGTCCGCGGCGCACGCGCGCTCCCGTCCCTCCACGGAGCCTCGGCCTCGACAAAGGCCTCGCGTCGTCGCGGGTGGCGGCCGGGCCATCCGCTGGGATCGCGTCGGGCGGGTCGCGCTGTTGATGGTCCTGCTCGGCGTCGTGGCCCTGTACGTCGGGCCGTCGATCACGTTCTTTCACACCTACCGTGAGGCGCAGGGGCGTCGCGGCGAGGTCAGCGCGCTGCAGGCCGAGAACAAGCGCTTGCGCGCGCGGCGCACCGCCTTGAAGAACCCGCGCACCCTGGAGCGCGAGGCGCGCCGGCTCGGGCTCGTCAAGCCCAGCGAGCGCCCGTTCATCGTCAAGGGCCTGCCCGGGGACCGGTAAGGGCTCGCCGGCGCTAGCCTGCGACTGTGGGCCAGTTCGAGACGTCGATGTTCCAGTGGAAGGAGGGCGAGCGCCGGGTGCGCGAGTCCCTTCCGGATGAGCGCATGGCGATGGATCGCGTCGTCGACCATGTCCTCGCGGAGCTGCGTCGCCGGCTCGGCGGCCCGTTTACGATCGACGAGCTGGTCGAGCTTTACGACCAGGGCACCGGCTGGTGCACCGACATCGCCTACAGCGTCGCGCCAGGCGCACCCTGGGCGTGGGACGCGCGGACGACCGCGGACGCTGCCTTCGGCCGCTACGTCCGCGAGGCCTCCGACTACGCGGGCGGCCGCCGGCTGGACCCGCGCCCGGCCGACTGAGGCATCTGCGCGAATCGCAAGTACACCCCGAGCACGCCGGCCGGCGCGAAGCCGAGGCGTGCATAGAGGTCCTTGGGCCAGTCGTCGGCGTCGGCGACGATGAACAGCAGCTGCGGATCGTCCGCCAGGGCAGCACGTGCTGCCGCGGCGACTACCGCGCGTCCGTAGCCGCGGCCGCGGTAGTCGGCGAGGCAGATGACGTCCTCGACCTGTGCCTCGGCGCCACGGGTCCACAACCGCGCCCAGGCGACGACGTCCTCGCCGTCGCAGACCGCAAAGCGACGCTCATGCGCGCCGGTGGGCCCGAAGGTGCGGTGATGCTCGAGCAGGTGCCGGCGCGTGCGCGCGTCGCGGCCGTAGGGCGTGTCGCGGTCGGTCTGCAGGTAGCGGTCGTTGGCAGCCAGGATCGCGTCGACCGAGACTTCGACGACCTCGACGCCCGCGACGGCGTCTGGTGTCGCCGCGGTGCCGGCGTGGAGCTGGAAGAGGTGACGGCTGGCGTCGTAGCCGCGGGCGAGGAGCTCGTCGCGCAGTCGCTCCTGGGCGGGCGGCTCGAGCAGCAACCGCCGGTGTGGGAGGTCGTGGCCACCGAGCAGGCGCTCGGCGTGGCCATCGAGATCGGCCGCGCTCAGGCCGCCGGCATCGTCGGTGGCCCAGAGGACGTTGCGGTCATAGCAACGGTCGAGGTCGGGGGAGAGGAAGGCCTGCCCCCAGGCGCCGGTGATCGTCCGCCCGACGGCGGCGCGCATGGCGCGTTCGAATGCGAACGCGCGGCGGAGCCCGTCGTCGCTCATGGACGTGCGCGCCCTCGCAGGCGAGCGCACGTCCGCCGGGCGTCAGTCCTCGTCGATGTCGGCGTCGGCGCCATCGCCGACCCGCTTGATGACGATCTGGTCGGCCTCGACCGTCACCTCGACCTGGCGGTGGCCCGCCCAGTGCTCGGCGTAGATGCCGTCGTCGGCGATCGCCGGGTCCAGCCACAGGCCGTAGCCCTCTTCGCCGTGGTCGAAGGTGCCCTCGTACGCGGAGCCCTTCTTCGCGCCGGTGCGTGCCCGGCCACGACCGCCGCGGCGGCCCCGGCGGCGCTTGGGCGCGCCGTCTTCGCCGGTCTCGTCGGCCGGCTCGTCCTCGTCCTCACCGGCCTCGGCCCTGCGGGCGGCCTCGGCCTCCAGCTCGGCGGCGATCAGCGCGTCGTCTTCGGCGCGGAGGTCGATCTCGTCGTCGAAGTCGACCCCGGGAGCCTCCGAGGACTCCCCGTCGGGGAGCAGGTCGTTCTCCTTCTTGAAGGCTTCGATCTGCTGGACGGTGACCTCCAGCTGGTGAGCGACCCACGCGTCCGTGCGCCCTTGGCGCACCCACGTACGGATCTGGTTCAGATGAGGGCGGAGCGATCGTCTTGCCATACGAAGGTGGCCATCCTAGTCGACAGTCCGGGCGGTACGTCGGCTCCGTACGTCAGGCTGCAGTCCGATGCCCGACCTCCCGCACACGACTTCGCACAGGCTTTTGGGGCAAGGTTCGTGATCCGACGACGTTCCCGCAATTTGATGGTTTCGCGCTGCTTGCATGTGGGCACCGGCCCTGCGAGACTCGCTCGGCCGGTGGCAGGGACGTTGGGAGGCGTCCAACCATGCTCGTACTGACACGAAAGTCCAACCAGAGCATCATGATCGGAGACGACATCGAGGTCTCCGTTCTCTCCATCATGGGCGAGAAGGTGCGCATCGGCATCCAGGCTCCGCGCGACATCCCGGTGTTCCGCAAAGAGGTCTACCTGGAGATCCAGCAGGAGCGCGCCGGGACCGTTGGCGATGGCGCCCCCGAGCATGGTGACAACGTGCGCGGCGAGGTCGACGAGGCCCTGCGCAAGCTCGGTACCGCGGCCGAGTAGATCGCCCTCTGGGCGATCAGCCCATGACGTAGTACAGCGTCTCGAACATCGCGATCGTCACCAGGACGGCCGTGGCGACGAGGATCAGGTACAGCAGCCCGAAGCGCATCGAGCCGCGCTTGTGGGTCTTCTCCAGATGGCGCTTGCGCGCCCGCAGCTCGACCTCGCGCCGCAGGCGGTCGGCCTGTTCGCGATCCTGCTCGATCTCGTCGACGAGCGCCCGTTCCAGCTGGGCGAGGCTCTGACGCATGCGCATCAGCCCTGGAGGCTACCGCTCACACGCGCTCCATAACCCTCGCCCGGCGTCACGCGCTTGGCGCGCCAGCGCGGCGAAGCGGTCCGCGAAGCGCACGTTGGGTGCGATCGCCAGCGTGGTCGCATAGCCGCCGCGCACGAGCGCCTCATTGACAAACAGCCCGTCGCCGGCGCGGTAGACATAGGCCAGCAGCCGCCCGTAGCGGTCGCGCGCCTCGGCGTCGGCGACCAGCCGGACCTCACGACCACCGACCAGCCGGCGATTCGCGGCCGAGGCCCGCTTGCCAAAGCACTGCACGCGGGTATGCGGCTTGACCGTCTCGGGCGTGTCGACGCCGATGTAGCGCACGCGCTCCTGTCGGCCGCCGACCGCGACCAGGATCGTGTCGCCGTCGACCACGCGCAGCACCCGCGCGGTCGTCGAGGAGGAGCCGCCGTCCTCACTGCGTTGCACCCAGCCGTAGCCGGCGGCGAGGAGGACGACGAGGACCCAGGGCAGCGTGCGACGCATCGGCCGCCGACCCTAGGCGCAGCAGAGGCGTGACGGGTGCGCCGTTGCACACTCGTCACGCCGCCGCCACAGCGCTTAAGCGATCGTGACCTCGCTGGAGAGGTACACGTCCTGGATCGCGTTGAGCAGCTCGACGCCCTCGGCGGTCGGCCGCTGGAACGCCTTGCGGCCGGAGATGAGCCCCGCGCCGCCGGCGCGCTTGTTGATGACCGCGGTGCGGACCGCCTCGGCCAGGTCGGTCGCACCCGACGACGCGCCGCCGCTGTTGATCAGCGGGGAGCGGCCCAGGTAGCAATTGATCAGCTGGTAGCGGGTCAGGTCGATCGGGTTCTCGGTCGTCAGCTGGTCATAGACCAGCTTGTTGGTCTTGCCGTAGCCGCCGGTGCCCAGGCCGTTGATCGCCGGGTAGCCGCCGTTGTTCTCGGGCAGCTTCTGCTTGATGATGTCGGCCTGGATCGTGACGCCGAGGTGGTTGGCCTGGCCGGTCAGGTCGGCCGCCAGGTGGTAGTCGGTATCGCCCTGCTTGAACGCCGAGTTGCGCAGGTAGCACCAGAGCACGGTGAACATGCCCAGGCGATGCGCCTCCTCGAAGGCCGCGGCGACCTCGACGATCTGGCGGTCGCTGTTCTCGGAGCCGAAGTAGATCGTTGCGCCGACGCCAGCGGCGCCCATCTCGGCCGCGCGCTGGGGCGAGGCGAACATGATCTGATCCGCGCCGTTGGGGTAGGTCAGCAGCTCGTTGTGGTTGAGCTTGACGATGAACGGGATCTTGTGCGCCCACTTGCGGCCGACCGCGCCGAGCACGCCGACCGTCGATGCCACCGCGTTGCAGCCGCCCTCGACGGCCAGCTCAACGATGTTGGTGGGGTCGAAGTACTTGGGGTTCGGCGCGAAGCTCGCGCCGCCGGAGTGCTCGATGCCCTGGTCGACCGGCAGGATCGACACGTAGCCGGTGCCGCCGAGGCGCCCGTGGTCAAAGAGCCACTGCAGGTTGCGCAGCACGGTCGACGAACGATCTGTGTCGCGGACGACACGGTCGACGAAGTCCGGGCCCGGCAGGTGGAGCTCAGAAGCGTTGATGGTGGTGCTGCGATGGTTCAGGAGCGTGTCGGCATCGTCGCCGAGCAGCTCCTCGAGACGCGATCCGCTGAGCACGTCGGTGGTCACTGTCAGATCTCCAAAAGAGTCGTGGCTTGGACTGCGGATCATAGGCGTCGGTAGGCTCCGGCGGCAGATGGAGCACCACTTCAGCGGGCCGAGCTACACGATCGGCATCGAAGAGGAGCTGATGATCGTCGACGCCGGCTCCTACGAGCTCGTCAACGCCATCGAGTCTCTCCTCGAGGACGCCGGCAGCGTCGACACCACGGCGGGAGAGATCAAGCCCGAGCTGATGGAGTCGGTGCTGGAGATCGCGACCCGTCCGGCGGCTAACGCTGCGGAGGCCGGAGAACAGCTGCGGGCGCTGCGCCGCCAGGTCTGTGAGATCGCCGCGTCTCGTGGCCTGGCGATCGGCTCGGCGGGAACCCATCCGTTCGCCCTCTGGGAGGACCAGCGGATCGCGTCGCGCCAGCGCTACCGCGCGCTGGTCAACGCGCTCCGATTCGTTGCGCGCCAGGAGTTGATCTTCGGTCTTCATGTTCATGTCGGCCTTGATGACCCCGACAAGGCGATCCACGTCGCCAACGGCATGCGCGTGCATCTGCCGGTGCTGCTCGCGCTCAGCGCCAACTCGCCGTTCTGGCGCGGCGACGGCACGGGCATGGCAAGCACGCGCCTGCCGATCTTCCGCGCGTTCCCCCGCGTGGGCGTCCCGCCGAGCTACCGCGACTGGGCCGACTACGAGCGCCAGATCGAGTTCATGGTGTCTAGCGGCGTGATGGAGGACTACACCTACCTCTGGTACGACGTCCGTCCGCATCCCAGGCTCGGCACCGTCGAGATCCGCGCGTGCGACGCGCAGACCAGGGTCGAGCACACGCTCGGCCTCGCCGCGCTGATCCAGGCGATGGTCAAGGAGCTGGCCGAGCACTTCGACGAGGGCAAGCACCTCGGCGAGTACCCGTGGCAGATGCTCGACGAGAACCGCTGGCTGGCCGCGCGGCACGGTCTGGAAGGCGAGCTCGTCGACCTGCCCACCAACGCGCGGGTGACGACCAAGGAGCTGGCCCAGCGGCTGCTGGACCGCCTGCGCGACCATGCGCAGGACCTCGGCTCGGCCGCCGAGCTGGAGGGCATCGAGGACCTGCTGTCGCGCGGCAACGGCGCCGCCCGTCAGGTGGTCGTCTACGAGGCCAATCACGACCTTCGCGAGGTCATGGCCGAGGTCGTCGCCGCGACCACCGGCGACGGCGACACCGAGTTCTAGGAGTGCCGTGAAGAAAACCGGCGCGGTGGGGTCCCGAGGCACTCCTCGGCCGCCACTTCGCAGACTGCTCACCGGTCGGGCGCCCAGAGGCCTAGAATCGACTTCAGATGGCCGGGACGCCCGACCTGTTCGTGGTCTGCAAGAAGTGCGGGTCTGAGGTCAGCCCGTACATCACCGAGTGCCCGTATTGCGGGACGCGGTTGCGGAAGCGAGCCCCGAAGATCGATCGCCGCTCCGGCGACGCTGCTCCGCGCGCGCCGCGGCGCGTCACGCGTCCGACGCTGAGCCCGCTGCGCACCAACGAGATCCCCGGCATCCGCGGGGACCCAACGGGGCGGCCGAACGCGACCATCACGCTGCTGGTGCTGTCGCTGTTTGGCTTCCTGGTCCTGCCGTTCGTCAGCGACGCTGACGTCGCGCTGATCTCGCTCAGCGGCGACGCGTGGCGGTATGTCACGGCGGCCTTCCTCTATCCCAACGCCTGGTACCAGCTGGCCGTGCTGCTGGCGATCGGCATCTTCGGCTGGCGGCTGGAGCTGCGCCACGGCCCGATCCTCGTGGTCGCGCTCTTCCTCGCCTGTGGCGTCGGCGGCAACGCGATCGCCGCGGCGGCAGGGCAGGACGTCTTGATCTTCGGCGCGCCCGGCGCGGCGCTGGGCATGCTCGCGGCCTGGGCCGTGCCTGACGTCCTGCGAGCCCGCAACGGCGTCGAGCACGACGGCGACCTCCTCGGCACGGCGGTCATCGGCGTGACCGTCGCGCTCATGCCGGTGGCCGTTCTGAGCGCGAGCGCGATCGCGACGTTCTCCGGGCTGCTGATCGGCGCGCTTGCCGGCCTGATGCTCGTGCGGGGCACCGACACGCGCCGGTAGGCGCGCTTGACGTTCGCGGCGCGGGCGAGCGGCTAGGGTGATCTGACGTGCCCGCCCGCCGCTTCACCGCCGAGCAGGTCGACGCCGCCGTCGCGGCGCTGTCGAGCGACTCCGAGCGGTTCGTCCACGCTCAGGA
Source organism: uncultured Conexibacteraceae bacterium (assembly GCA_963829185.1). Lineage (GTDB taxonomy): Bacteria > Actinomycetota > Thermoleophilia > Solirubrobacterales > Solirubrobacteraceae > Baekduia. The sequence goes on along the minus strand of CAWHID010000013.1, from coordinate 185,608 downwards.
GATCGTCACCCACGCCGCCCCCGGCCTGCAGCGCGTCCTCAACGAGGCGCTCTCGGCGGGCGGATGGTTTGGTGAGGCCCACGAGGCGCAGATCACCGGCGTGGCCGCCACGGCCGCTGGCCCGGACCGTGAGTCGGCGCTCCGTGTGCTGATCGCCGAGGAGACGCGCCTGAGCATGCTCGTGGGCGTGGCGGTGGGGCTGGAGCTGGCACGCGAGCTGTTCGAGGTCGACGACGATCCAAAGGAGACGACGTAGATGAAGATCCAGTTCCTGGGCCACGCCGCGTTCGCGCTCGAGCACGATGGCAAGACCGTGCTCGTCGATCCGTTCCTCACCGGCAACCCGAAGGCCGCTGCCAGCGCCGGCGAGGTCGCCGCCGACGCGATCTTCCTCACCCACGGCCACGCCGACCACATCGGCGACACCGTTGACATCGCCAAGCGGACGGGCGCGACGGTCGTGGCGATCGTTGAGCTGGCGGGTGAGATCAGCGAGTCGGGTGTCGCAGACGTTAAGGACCCCAACATCGGCGGGACCGTCGACCTCGGCTGGGTCAGCGTCCGGCTGACGCCGGCGTGGCACACGTCGACGACGCCCAAGGGCACCGTCAACACGCCAGCCGGCCTCGTCGTCGAAATGGGCGGCAAGCGGATCTACTTCGCGGGCGACACGGCGCTGTTCAGCGATCTCGCCCTGCCAGCCAAGCGCGGCCACATCGATCTGGCGGTGATCCCGATCGGCGGCCACTACACGATGGATCGCTTCGACGCCGTCGTCGCTGCCGAGCTGATCAAGGCCGATCAGGTGATCCCGTGCCACTACGACACGTTCCCGCCGATCGAGACCGACGCCCAGGCCTTTAAGGCCGACGTGCAGAACGCCGGCTTCGGCGAGGTCATCGTCCTGGACCCGGGTGCGTCGCACGAGCTATGACGCACGCGGTCGTCCTGATCGAGGCCGAGCGTGACGAGCTGTCGACGCTCGGCGGCGCGCTCGCTGGTCTGGCCGGGGTGGCCGAGGCCTACTCCGTGACCGGTGAGTGGGACTTCGTGGCGATCGTGCGCGTTCAGCGCCACGAGCAGCTCGCCGAGGTCATCACGGGAGAGATCGTCAAGCTGCCGGGCGTCAGCCGCACGCAGACGATGGTCGCCTTCGAGGTGTTCTCCGAGCACGATCTCGAGGCGATGTTCTCGATCGGCCAGTGAGAAGCCGTCTCCACCTGACCCGTCCCGCCCTCGCAGTGCTCGTGGCGGTCGCCCTGACCGCCACCGGCTGCGGCAGCGACGACACCACGTCGGCGACGGTGGTGCAGGAGCCGGCGACGGCCCCGGCGCCGGCGACCGGGCCCGACGCCACGCTGCCGACGACCACCGTGACGCCGACGACGCCGACGTCCACCTCGACCTCGACGAACCCCACCGCGACCACCGGCGTCCCGCCGGGCGGCGTCAAGCCGACGACGACCGGCGGCGCGCCCGCCGGCGGGGAGCAGGGGGAGGGCGGCGCCGGCGACGAGGAGGCCGTGCGCGTCCCGGTCACGCTGACGGCCGCCGGTGGGACGCTGTCGCCGACGGTCGTGACGATCCCGGCCTTCCTGGCGATCGAGCTGCGCGTCAGCGCCAAGGGCGGTGCCGAGAAGGTGACGATCTCCGCGCCGGACGGCGGCACGCTGTTGGTGGCCGCGGGCGAGACGGCGACCAAGCGCCTGGCCGGGCTGAAGCCCGGCGACTACCCGGTGAGCACCGCCGGCGGCGGCAAGGCGACGTTGCACGTCGTCAGCGGCGGCAACCCAGGGCCTTAGCGGCCTAGACTCCGCAGTCGATGTCCGCCGTCCGTCCCGAGTTCGGCCCGACGCTGCCCGAGCTGCTGGGGCCGCGGTTGCGGGCGCTGCCGCCCGTGCTGCGCCTCGGCCTCGCCGCACTGGCTGGGTTCCTCGTCGTCGCGATCTTCTCCGTCTTGGTCCTGCGTGGCGACGGCGCAGACGCCAAGCGCGCCGTGGTCGTGCGGACGCCGGTCGCCTTCAACTTCGTCTATCGCGCGCCGTTTGCGCGGCTCGCGCCGCAGGACGGTGAGCTGGCGCGCGTCGGCAGCGCGTCGCAGTCCTTCTCGGTCCGAGGGCTGAACCTGCCGCCCTATCGCGGTGACGCTGCGGGCTTCCTGCCGCTCTATGCCGCTCAGCAGCAAGCGCGGATGGCGCGGCAGTTCCCCGGCTTCGTGTGGCGCTCAGACGGTCGCGCGAACATCAATCAGCAGCAGGGCTTTGAGATCGTCTTTCAGTTCCGCCGGCCCGGTGGCCCGCTGACCTACGGGCGCCGCGTGCTGCTGCTGCCGAGCGTGACGGCGCGCGAGGGCGCCGACATCCTCGTCACCGCACCGCGCTCCCGGGCGATCGTGCGCGCCGACGACGTCGGCCACAACGGCGGGCTCAAGACGGCGCTGCGATCATTTCGGTTCGGGACCGAGCGCCCGTAGGCGACCGGCCTGCTGCGCGCCTAGTCCGCCGGGACCGACGAGGTCGCCGGAGCGGGCGGCACGGTGCTCGGCACTGTGGAAGCCGGTGGCACCGTCGATGAGCTTTCGACGGGCGGTGCTGGATCGGCCGGCGCGGTCGGTGCCGTGGTAGACGGCGGGCTCGGCGCGGGGTCGGTGGGCGCGGGCTGCGCCGGGACCGTCGTGGCGGGCGGTGCTGGATCGGCGGGCGCGGGGGTGATCGCGGCGATCGGCGAGTCGGGCTGCGTTGTCGTGGCGCCGGTGCCGGGCTGGTCGGGCAGGCGCGTGTTGTCGTAGCCCTCCTGCGTGCCGGTCGGCGCGGTGGTGGAAGGAGCGCTGGCGGCCGGGGTGGTCGCGGCCGGGGCCGGGGTGGACGGAGCCGGGGTGGATGGAGCCGGGGCCGGGACGGTGCTCGACGGCGCCGCGGTGCTCGGGCTGTCGGTCGTCGCCTGCTGCGCTGGGACCGACGGCTTCTGCGGCTTGGAGCTGACGGCGATCGGCGCCGGCGCCGGCGCGGGCGCCTGGGCGCGGGACGTGACGACGTGCGGCGGCGCGGAGGCGGTGATGGCTTGGGTGGACGCGGCCTGGCGCTTGACGCGGTTGCCTTGAACGTGGTCGACCTCGGCCACACCCGTCGTGACGATCGCCACGGCGGCGAGGCCGGCCGCGGCCTTCGTGGCGACCGCGCCGACGCCCGCCGACAGCGCGCTGCTCGCCGTGGCACCGCCGGCGGCGACACCACCTGTGGCCGCCGCGCCGCTCGCCGCCGCCCCGGCGCCCGAGGCACCCTGGGCCAAGATGAACTTCTTGAGTAGCAGCAGCGGCCCGACCGGGAACACGGCGGCCAGCGCCTTGTTGGTCTGGCGCAACTGCTTCTTGAAGGCGCCGCAGCGCTGGCAGCCGCGGACATGGCGGCGCACCGGCGCGCTGATGCGGGCCAGTCCCTCAGCCCATTCGCCCAGCTCGCCGCGGACCTCGTCGCAGGTCAGGCGGCGCGCCTCGGCCGCCTCGGCGAGCGAGACCCGCGCGCGAACCAGCAGCGACTTGACCGACGGGACCGTGGTCTCCATCGCCTCGGCGATCTGCTCGTAGCTCAGCGCGTCGATCTCGCGCAGGAGCAGCGCGGTGCGCTGCGTCTCGGCCAGCGTCTGCACGTCGGCGACGAGCTGGCGGAAGTCCTCGCGGTCGTGGACCTTGTCGGCCGTGGTCGTGCCGTGCTCGGCGAGATGGATGTCCATCGAGTCGACCCCGATGGCGGTCTGCTTGCGCAGGTGGTTCAGGCAGCGGTTGCGCGCGATCCGGTACAGCCACGGCCGCACGTTGATCGGCCGGTCGTCGGCCAGCATCGCGTTGAACGCGGCGGCAAAGACCTCCTGCAGGACGTCCTCGGCGTCTTCGCGCGAGGAGAGCATGTGGCGGCAGAACGCGAGCAGCCGCGCCTGGTAGCGCGCGACTAAGGCCTCGTAGGCGGCCTGGTTGCCGCGGCGGGTAAGCGCGACCAGCCGCTCGTCGCCCTGCAAGCGCAGCAGCGGCGTTGGGCCGCGGACACCGGCGGCCCCGGAATATCGGAGGCTTGAGACTTCCACGCGTGTGCAGACAGGATTCCCACCCGTCTCGCGTTGGAACTCGCGAGGTACGAGTGAGTTGCGGGTTCTCAGTCTAGGACGGAGCTGGATACGCTCCGCAAGGCGCCGCCCGGGTGGTGGAATTGGTCAGACACGGCTGGCTTAAAACCGGCTGCCCGCAAGGGCATGGGGGTTCGAGTCCCCCCCCGGGCATGGAAAGGCCTACCTTCTTGACGTAACGGCATATTCTGGGCGCCGCTAGTAGTGCCTTCTGCCGCCCCGAGGCACGACCAGATCGTGCGCGTCGATGGCCTGGGCCGTCGACGCGCACGCCCGTCTCGATCCTGCGGCGCACGCGCTAGGCCACAGGCGTCTCGCGGACCGCGCCGGGCGCCAGGGCGTCCAGCAGCAGGTCGGCCATCCCATGATCGCCGGTGATCTCCAGCTCCGTGCGGGAGGCGTCGGGCCCTAGGGCCTCGACCCATGCCCGCTCGGGGCCGGCGATGCGGGCATCGGCCTCGGGAGCTGAGCGCTCCGCGAGCTCCATATGGCCACGACGGGCCGTGAGCACGTAGCGCTTCATGTCCCCGGCACGGCGGACTACGGTGATCTCGACCATGCCGTCGATCTCCTCGGGGAGCGTGAGCCCCGGCACCGTGCGCAGGATCGCGCCGATGTCGACGGACTCGTCCGGACGTGGTGGCGACCACGCCCAGCGTGCGCCCCAGCGCGCGAGCGCGCCGACGACAGGCAGCAGGTCACGTGCGCGCTCGGTGAGCTCGTAGTCGACGCGCGGCGGAACCTCTCGGTAGCGCTGGCGTGTCAGCAGGCCGTCAGCAACCATGCGGTTGAGACGAGAGCGCAGCTGCTCGGTCGAGATGCCCGGTAGAACGCGTTGCAACTCGACGAAGCGGCGGGGGCCGGCGACGAGGTCGCGGACGATCAACAGCGTCCACTTGTCGCCAACCAGATCCAGTGCGCGCGCATCTGGCGCCCACTGGTTGTACGGATGCCGCTTTGGGGGTGGAACGGAGGGAATGGCTGCCTCCCTTGAGACCGCGTAGATGGGACGGACCCCTCAGCCACCACCGAGGATACCCACGTCAGACCACGGACGCGCCGTTTTTTAGCGGACTTGGACGTCCGTTTGACCCGCTGGTGGTGAGTCGTTGCCGCACAAGCGCTGACGATCAGTCTGGAAGTCAGGACATTGCCAGAAGCTCCCCATGTCGTCGCGCGCTGAAGTCCGTTGTGGCACCCGGCGCGGGAGCGCTGGTGCACAGGCATTCGGTAGGTCAGCGAGCCGGATATGCAGCGAACGGACCGATGCGCGTCGCGGGGCGACGCGCATCGTGCCGGATACGCGATCTGGTCGGGAGGCTTACACGTTCACGAGGCCGGCGAGGATCTGCTCGTCGTAGACGTCCTCTTCGGCGCCTACGTGCAGCGATGCCGCGGGCGCGAGCATGGGGTAGGTCGCGTCCTGCTCGGCGGCGATGGCCGCGAAGCGACGCGTGGGCGAGCTCTGCTCCTGCGTGTCCGGCAGGTCCTTCTCGAAGCGGGGGTCCACAGGACTCCTCTCGTCTCGGGTGCCTTCGCTTCTCGTTCTACGCCCATCGCGCCGGAATGCAAACGCGATGTCGGCGCGCCACACCCGGTCGGGCTACTTTCATAGGAAGCCTCTGACGATCCGGCGTCATGTTGTGTGATCGCTGAGCTGGCGGACGGGTCGCGCTACCGCGAGGATGGACCGATGAGCACCGAGGCGGAGCAGACGACGCGGATCCACGGCGGGCGATTGATCGCCCGGCGATTGAAGGCCCACGGGGTGACCAAGCTCTTCACGCTGTCGGGCGGGCACATCTTCTCGATCTACGACGGCTGCCGGGAGGAGGGCATCGACATCGTCGACACCCGCCACGAGCAGGCCGCGACCTTCGCCGCCGAGGGCTGGGCGAAGGTCACGCGCACGCCGGGCGTCGCCGCGCTGACCGCCGGCCCGGGCGTCACCAACGGGATGAGCGCGATCGCCAGCGCCCAGCAGTCGGCCTCCCCGATCCTCGTGCTCGGCGGCCGCGCGCCGGCGATGCGGTGGGGGATGGGCTCGCTGCAGGAGATCGATCACGTCCCGTTCGTCGCGCCGCTGACCAAGCTGGCGGCGACCGCCGGCTCGTCGGACGAGATCCCGGGCCTGGTCGACAGCGCGCTGGCGGCGGCGATGGCACCGCACTCGGGGCCGACGTTCCTGGACTTCCCGATGGACCATGTCTTCTCGGAGGGGGAGGACATGGGCTTGGAAGGAGCGCTGCACGACGTGCTCGCCGAGCCGGAGGCCGAGGGCGACATCGAGCGCGTGCTCGCGCTGCTGGATGGCGCCGAGCGCCCGGTGATCATGGCCGGCACGAACCTCTATTGGGGCCGGGGCGAGCACGCGCTGCGCGAGCTGGCCGAGCGCCGCGGCATCCCGGTGTACTTGAACGGTCAGGCGCGCGGGTGCCTGCCGGCCGATCACGAGCTGTTCTTCTCGCGCGCGCGTGGAGATGGTCTAAAGGGCGCCGACGTGGCGCTGGTTATCGGCGTGCCGATGGACTTCCGCCTCGCCTTCGGGGCGTCGTTTGGCGAGGAGACCAAGTTGGTGGTCATCGACCGGGCCGAGCCGGCGCGCGCGCACCCGCGGGCGGTCGAGGCGTCGCTCTACGGCGGTATCGACGCGACCTTGCGCGCGTTGGTCGGCGACGGCACACCCGATCGCACGCGCGACTGGGTCGCGCATCTGCGCGGCAAGGAGACCGAGAAGCGCGAGGCCGAGCGGGTCGAGCTGGACGATGGCCGCGCCCCGCTGCATCCGATGCGGCTCTACCGCGAGCTGGGCGAGATGCTGGACCGCAACGCGATCGTCATCGGTGACGGTGGCGACTTCGTCTCCTACGCGGGTCGCGTGATCGACACCTACGAGCCGGGCTGCTGGCTGGATCCGGGCCCGTTCGGCTGTCTGGGCACCGGGCCGGGCTACGCGCTGGCGGCCAAGCTCGCCCATCCCGACCGGCAGGTTGTCCTGCTCGTCGGCGACGGCGCGTTCGGCTTCAGCGGGATGGAGTTCGACACCCTCGCCCGCCATGGCGTGAACGTCGTCGCCGTGATGGGCAACAACGGGATCTGGGCGCTCGAGAAGCACCCGATGGAGTTCTTGTATGGGTATTCAGTCGCCGCGGAGCTGCGGCCCGAGACGCGCTATGACCAGATGGTCGAGGCGCTGGGCTGCCACGGAGAGCTCGTTCGGGCGCCCGAGGACCTCAAGCCGGCGCTCGCGCGGGCGTTTGAGGCGGGTGCGCCGGCCCTCGTCAACGTGCTCACGGACCCCGACGTGGTGTACCCGCGCAAGTCGAATCTGGCGTGATCGACGCTCCGCCGCTAGTACACCGGTCTTCTGGAAGAAGAAGGCCAGTACTTTCCGGTGCGACGGGATGGTCAAAAAAATGGAAGCCGCCCCGAGGGGCGGCTTCCAAATGCGGCCCCGACAGGACGGGCAGGGGTACGTGCCATGAAGGGGCCTGATTGTCAGGCCCGAGCGGCGGGAGGCGCCGATTCGATGCGGCTTCGCTCGGACCTATGGTCGGAAACGGCGGGCAAACGCGCCTATTCGGCACGTACACCCGAGACCCGACGCCTCGCAGTATCCGGTGGGACCCAGAAGCTCACAATCAGACACCCGTCCAGGAGTGTTCCGAGAAGTGGGGATGCACGATACAACCGCTCTGCGGCGAAATCGGGAGGTGGGGCAGCCATGCCCTGCTTGACCCCGTCGCTGGAGCGAGCGGGGCGGGCGTGTACCTCAGCCCTCGCCCGTCCCGCCGCGACAGAGCGCCGCGCCCCGCAGGATGTCGTGCTCAGAGACCTCGACCTCGGCGAGATCGAAGGTTCGCATCGCCGCTAGCAGCAGGATCACGCCGGCGACGATCGCGGGCGCGCGGTCGGGATGCAGGCCGGTGACGCGGCGGCGCTGAGCGAGCGTCATCGCGGCCAGGCGTGCGAGCAGCATCTCGGTTTGTGCTCTGAGAAGCCGGAACCCGTGGACTCGGGCAGGGTCGTAGGGATCGAGGTCCTGGAGGATCGCCGCGCACGAGGTGGCGGTGCCGGCGACCGCGATGCCTTGGGTGACGCGTGCGCGGATGGTCTCGGGAACGGCTGCGTCAAAGATCTCAGCGGCTTCAGCCTGGAGCAGTTGGAGCTCTTCGGGGCGTGGAGGGTCGGAGCGCAGGAAGCGCTCGGTCTGGCGGACGACGCCGGCCTGGGTGGAGGCGTGGAAGTCCACGGTGGCGCCGTGGCCGACGACGAGCTCGGTCGAGCCGCCGCCAACGTCGATGACGACGCGGGCTCGGGTGTTGTCGGTGCCGTCTGTGGCGGTGCGGTCGCTCGTCGCGCCGAGGTAGGTGAGGTGGGCCTCCTCGTCGCCGGTGATCGTCTTAGCGTCGATGCCGTAGCGGTCGTTGACGGTGGTGGTGAAGGCCGCGCCGTTGCGCGCGTCGCGCACGGCGGAGGTGAGGACGCCGGTCGTCGCATCGACGTTGTTGTCGTCGATGAGCTTCTTGTAGGTGTCGAGCGTGGCGTAAACGCGTTCCATCGCCTCGGGTCGCAGCTCGCCGCTGTGGTCGACGCCCTGGCCGAGGCGGGTGACGGTGGTGCGGCGCTCGATCTCGGTAACACGTCCGTCGGTGACGTCCCCGATGAGCAGGCGGGTCGAGTTGGTCCCGATGTCGACGACGGCGACGCGCATTAAGGGCGAGGCTCCTTGGGGGCCGGGATGGGGGCTGGGTGTGGGAGCGGCGCGCCGGCGAGTCCCGCGAGCAGGTTGTCGACGGCCATGTGCGCCATGCGCGTGCGCGCGGTGTGGGTGGCCGAGCCGATGTGGGGGACGACGAGCAGGTTGGGCGCGGCCAGCAGCGGATCGTCGATCGGCAGCGGCTCGGGGTCGGTGACGTCGAGCGCGGCAGCGGCGAGGCGCCCGTCGTGGAGGGCGGCGGCGAGCGCTTGCTGATCGACGAGGCCGCCGCGGCCGGTGTTGACGAGGATCGCGCCGGGCTTGATCGCGCGCAGGGCGTCGCCGTCGATGAGGTGGTGGGTCTGGGGCGTGAGTGGGGCGTGGAGCGAGACGAAGTCGGCTTGTTGGAGGGCTTGGTGGAGGTCGTCGTCGCGGCCGGTCGAGATGATGGACATGTCGAAGCCTCTCGCACGTTTGGCCATCGCCTGTCCGATGCGACCTTTGCCGCCGACGATCACGAGCGTCGCGCCGTAGACGTCGGCGCCGAGCCAGCCTTGAGGCTCGAAGGTCCGCCAGCGCCCTTGGCGCACCGCGGCCTCGGCCGGCACGATGCGCCGCGCGGCGGCGAGCAGCAGGGCGAAGGCGAGGTCGGCGGTGGCGTCGGTGAGGACGTCGGGCGTGACGCCAACGGGGATCGAGCGCTTGTTGGTGGCCTCGATGTCGATGTTGTCAAAGCCGACGGCGTAGTTAGCGATGACCTTGAGCTTGGGCGCCGAGTCGAGGGCGGCAGTGTCGACGCGCTCGGTCAGCATGGTCAGCAGGCCGTCGGCATCGGCGATGCGGTCTCGAAACTCGGTGGGGTGGGGCGGCAGGTTGCCGGGCCAGATGCTGACGTCGTGTCCGGCGTCGGTGAGGCGCTGCAACGCATCGCCGGGAAGTGCGCGAGAAACGAAGACGTGGGCCATCGCCGACGGATCCTGCCAGGCTGCGCGGGAATGTTCGTGGGCACGGCACGCACCGGTGATGCAGAGGCGCCCGAGATCGTCCCGAGCGACCATTGCGTCGCGCGCTATCGGGAGCGCATGCCGATCCGCGTGCCGGGTTTGGAGGAGGTTGCGACCGCGCTGCTGAGCACGTTGGAGGACGCCGACATCACCCGCTGGCCGCCAGGTTGGGCGGTGTCTGACCGGCCCGCCGCGCTGTGGGCGCTGTCTGGCGATCTGGCCTTCCCGCTGGCCCCGACGGAGACTCCGGGGCGCTGGCTCGCAGTCACGTGTCTGCGCCGCGGGCGCGACCGCGCGTAAGCCCGCCGACATCGTTCGGAGAGGGGCGATCCGCTACACTTCTTCGTCCGCCGCGGGGTGGAGCAGTCTGGTAGCTCGTCGGGCTCATAACCCGAAGGTCGCAGGTTCGAATCCTGCCCCCGCTACTACGAAGACCCCCTCTCGCCAGGGGGTTTTCGTGCTTAACAGCGTTGGGCGTGGTGATCGACAGCTCGCGTTAGGTGGCGCTTGTGGCGTCATAGCGTCCGGGGTCCTACCCATCACAGCCCGTGACTCGCTGAGCTCGCCCGTGGGCGAGCTCGACGATCACGATCGCTGTCAATCAACAAGCGCTCCGTAGTTCGGTAGGAGCGCTCAATCGCTCGTGGTCGATCTCGGCTGCCCACCCACTCCACACCACCTCGGACTCGTCCGAAGGCGTGGCCGGGACGGTATGAGGAGCTCCACGGTGGAATCCGCAGGTTGGCGGTCCGCCTCAGCGATGCCCTGTACGTGGGATGGCGACCTTGCCGCCCACGCTTGTCTGCTCGGCAACGATTGCCGTGCACAACGCCAAGGAAGGCACAGATGGACCTCGACATGATGTGGGAGCTCGGAGGCGTCCTGTGGACGCTTGCCATGGTGATGATCCGTGTCCTGGACACGGCGCCGCTCGTGTGGCCGGTGGTCGTCCTCACCGTCGCGGGCTGCGTTTCGTTCGCTTTGCTCCCGTGGGTGGTCTACGTCGCCATCCGTCGCGGTTCGAGTGAGGCCGTTGACCGCCTCGACCACGCCGCTGACCGCCTCGACGAGGCGTATGTCAATGTGGTGGACGAAACGGCGAGGTTCCTCGAAGTCGACCTCGGCCGCCTGTCGGACGAAATCGGCCGTCTCGAGGAGCGGCTCAGGCGCGTAAATCTCGAGGCAGAACTCGCCTCGATGACGCGCGAGCCCGACGACCTCTGACCGACTGTTCTCGTCTCGGGGTGACCATCATGGTCGCCCCGGGGCGCGGGCAACCTGGGGGCTCGTGTTCATCGCAGCACGCCGGCGCGCCGAGATCGGCCCGGCCGCAGTCAGCGGCCGAGCCGAGTGTCAGTGTCCTTAGGCCATGCCGGTGCGGGTGTTGCCGGTGTGAGGCACGGCGAACTCGTCGCGCTCGTCCCAGCGGGTCATGAGCGTGGCGCCGAGTTCAAGCACCCCCATGATGATGAGGAAGCGCGTCGCGGCACCGTTGTCGCTGAAGCCGAGCACGAACGGAGAGACGATCGCCACGAGGGCGACGAGCATGTCCATCATGCGGTGAGCGGAGAGGGACATGAGCTTGACGACGCCCATGCGCCACCGGGTGGTCAAGCCGGTGATGAGCACGAGGGCGCCGAGCACGATGGAGACCGTCGTCGCGTCATCGACGTCGCTGAAGCCGAAGAGCCACGGAGCCGCAATGAAGACCAGCGCGACAATCGGTTCAAGCATCGCGTGGGCGCGAAGACGGATGGGAGCTGAACGATTATTCATAATGATGGTCTACCCGGAGCGTTGAGGACATTATGCGCGAACCTGGCGTCCGCACCGTGGTCACGATCTCGTATGTGTCGGGGTCGACGAGAAACAGCTGCTCCTCGACCCCCGACCGTGAACGGCGGGAAGGAGCCAAAAAGAGGCGAGGGCACAGCCAGCACATGCAGAGTGCGGGTGGACGGCTCCCTTTGCCGAGAGGGCGCCCCATCCGCTCCAACGGCCCGGACGACGCGTGCTTTCGGGCTACCCGGTCTGCGTGCTCCGGCACTCATTCATCAGGTTCGGGCTCACTCAGGCTCAAGGTAGAACAGCTCAGCGGAGACATCCCGCTTGGTGTCGGTCCCGCTGATGAACGCCCGGACGCTGCGGCCTGTGATCGTCTCGATCGCCTCGCGGAAGTCCTGCTCCCGCGCGTACTGAAAGAAGAGGCGAACGTCACGGAGCCGCTGGTGCTCGCCCATCTCGGCCAGCGTGCGCTCCGCGGGCGTAAACGAGTTCTCCAACGTGCAGACCAGAACGTCTGGTCCGGCGAAGCTTGTCCGCGCCCGCGTCGGACCCCGCCCGAAGAGCTCTTTGTAGATCCGAACCATCTCGTTGGAGACCCTGGCGGGCACCGACATTTCGGGCGCCTCCCCGGGTTCGCCGGTCTGGCGAGCCGTGTCGTCGATCATCCGAGACGCTCGGCTGGCGGGACCACAGACACTGCAAAGGATGGCGTAGCGCTCACGCGACTCCAAACACGATCGTTCAACCGGGATGTGCGATCCATCCGCCTGCTCCTGGATCAGAAGCAAGCAACGCGTATCGGGTCCTTCACAGCAATCAGGCCGGGAAACGGCGCGACAGCCTTCCTGTCAAGCGTAGAGGACAAATGCCCTGCCGTGTGCTCGTTACGCCGGGCTCAATGTCCTGAGGCGGAGCGAGTACCGCGATACGATGTCGGGTGCGCTCTCGTCTCTATGCCTTCGCCTGAGCGTCCCGTTCTGAGGGCTAGAAAGGTGGCACTCCGTGTCCACCGAAGAGCAGCACTCCCCTGACGCCCAGGTCCACGCGAGCGTCATGATGGAGATCTCCAACGTCATGGTCCGGCTCTACAAGGACCAGTTCGGGCGCGGCCCGACCAAAGCACGGTCAGTTTGGTGCACCCCAGACGTGGTGGTCGTCTTCTTGGAGGACACGCTCGCTCCCGTGGAGCGCAGCATGGTCCGCATGGGCGAGCATCAGCGGTTGCGCGAGACGCGCATGCTCTTTCAGTACGCCACCGTGCGCGAGTTCTGCGAGCCGGTCGAGCAGATCACCGGCCGCAAGGTCCGCTCATTCCTCAGCGGCATCGACACCGAAGTTGATGGACTATCCATGGAGACGTTCGTCCTCCACCCCGAGGGCTACGACGGTCCGTCACGCATCGAGCGCGCCGAGGAGTAGGCGGGCCGGCAGGCGGGCGCGTTTGAACTCGGCTGCCGGGGGTGAAGACTCGGAGCGCATGGCCCGTCTGCTCCTCGCGTTCTGCCTCCTGGCCCTGGGCGGTGCCACCGCCGGCTGCGGCACCGACGCCGACCGCGACGACGCTCGCCGTGCGACCGAGGCGCTGTACTCGGCGACCGCACGCCATGACGGCACGGGCGCGTGTGCGCAGATGAGCCCGGGCCTGCGTGCCGAGCTGGTCAGTGACGAGGGTGAGCGATGCGCCAAGGCGGTCCTGAGCCTCGACCTGCGCGGCCGCACGCCGGACCAAGTCGAGGTGTACGCCAACGAGGCGCTCGTCCGAATGAGCGGCGGCGACACGGTCTTCCTCAGCGTCACCCACGAGGGCTGGCGCGTCGACGCGCTCGGATGTCGCCCACAAGGCAAAGGTCCCTACGACTGCGAGGCCACGTCCTGATGCGCGGCACCCGTGCCATGTTCATCATCTACCTCACAGGGATCACCGCTGGGCTGGCCTTCGCCATCTTTGTCGGGATCGCCGGTCGCTGACGTGCGCGACTTCTTGAAGGACAATGGCCTGAGCGTCGCCTTCGGCCTGCTCTTCGTCGGCTCGCTGGTCGGCCAGGCGATCTCTGGCCAGGCGTCTTTTAACCACGAGCAGCTCCTGCACCAAGGCGATCCGATCAGCATGGGCCACTACGTGACGTCCTCGCTGTTCTGGACCGACGTCATGGAGAACTGGCAGTCGGAGTACCTCCAGTTCACCCTCTACATCTTCGCAACGGTGTTCCTGATCCAGAAGGGCTCCAACGAGTCCAAGGAGCCCGGCCGCGCCGGCGGCGAGACCGACGAGCAGCAGCTGGTCGGCGCGCACGCCCAGCCCGACTCGCCGCGCTGGGCCCGGCTCGGCGGGCTGCGCACCGCCATCTACTCCAACTCCCTGGTGCTCGTCATGAGCACTATTTGGATTGCGTCATGGCTCGCGCAGTCCATCACCGGGCGGATCAACTACAACGCCGACCAGCTCGACCACCAGGCCGCGCCGCTCTCCTGGCCCGCCTACATCACGACGTCGGACTTCTGGAACCGCACGCTGCAGAACTGGCAGTCGGAGTTCCTGGCCGTCGGCTCGATGGTGATCCTCTCGGTCTACCTGCGCCAGCGTGGCTCGCCGGAGTCCAAGCCCGTAGGCGCAGCGCACTCGACCACCGGAGCCGAAGGCTGAACCCGCGCTCGTCTCGTCAAGCGCGCCACGTGATGGCGCGCCCCTTGACGCTGTTGAAGTAGAACTATAGAAGTTGAACCTTGACTTCAATCGTGGCCGGCCGCGCTTCCTGCCTCCGCTCTTGACACGATTGAAGCAGGACAATAAAGTTGAAGCATGGCTTCAACTCCAGCTCCGAGAGCCTCAGCCCCCGCAGCGACCATCCTGCGCAACGGCGTCATTCGCACCTGTGAAACTCGCGGGCACACGATCTCGGAGATCGGTGTCGTGGGCAATCGCATCTGCGACCCGGAGCTGATCCCCGGGGCGCCGGTGATCGACCTCGGCGGCCGCTGCGTCGTCCCCGGCTTCACCGACTCGCACGTGCACTTCCCCACGTGGTCGCTTGTCCAGGGCATGCTGCGCCTCGAGCAGACGCGGAGCGCGCGCGATGTCGTCGCGCTCGTCGCAGACGCGGTGCAGGGCGCCACTCCCGACGGATGGCTGCGGGGCTACGGCTGGCGCGAGGGCGACTGGGCCGACGGCCCGATCACGCGTGAGGTCACCGATGCGCTCGACGCCGTCACCGGCGACGTCCCGGTCCTGCTCACCTCGCGCGACTACCACTCGGTGTGGGTCAACGCCGCGGGCCTGGCGCGCGCCACCGAAGACCTCCAGGTGCCCGGCGGCGTCGTCGAGGTCGACGGCCAGGGTCGTCCGCTTGGCGTGCTGCGCGAGGCGGCCGCGTGGCACTTCCGTGACACCGCCGCCGCGCCCACCGAGGACGAACTGGTGAAGGCCACGCACGCCGGCATCGCGCTCGCGCACTCCCGCGGCGTCACCGCCGTCCACGACAAGGACGGCTGGCTCGGCGCCCTGCGCATCTGGGAGCGCGTGCGTGACGAGGGCGACCTGCGCCTGCGCGTGTGGCAGTCACTGCCGCCCGAGTACCTCGACGTGCTGGAAGGGCTCGGCGTCCGCTCGGGCTTCGGCGACGACTGGCTCTCGATCGGCTACATCAAGATGTTCCAGGACGGCGCGCTGGGCTCCGGCACCGCGCTGATGGCCGACGGCAGCGGCGTGACCGTGATGACGCCGGAGTTCCTGGAGGAGAACGTCCTACGGGCGGCGCGGCTCGGGATCCCCGTCGCGATCCACGCGATCGGCGACCTCGCCAACCGGCAGGTGCTCGACATCTTCGAGCGGACGCGCGAGGAGTGGGAGCCGCGCGGCCTGCGCCAGCGGATTGAGCACGGCCAGCTCCTCCAGACGGAGGACATCGCGCGCTTCGGCGAGCTCGGCGTCGCGCTGTCGGTCCAGTTCAGCCACGTCGCGATGGACCGCGACATCGCCGACACCGCGTGGGCGGGCATGACCGACCGCACCTACGCCTTCAAGTCGCTCCAGGACGCCGGCGCGGTGCTCTGCAACGGCTCCGACGCGCCGATCGACGAGCTCGAGCCGCTGCGCGGCATGCGCGTGGGCGTGCAGCGCTCCGACGACGGCCGGCCGGCCTGGCATCCGGAGCAGTGCCTGTCGGCTGAGGACGTGCTGTGGGCTACGACGGTCAACCCGGCTTGGCTGGCACAGGCCGACGACCGGCTCGGGCGCATCGTGCCGGGCTACCTCGCCGACATGGTGGTGCTCGACCGCGACCCCGTCGCCGGTGATCCCGCCGAGCTTGGGGACATCCAGGTTGTCGCGACGATGGTCGACGGCCAATGGGTCCACAACGCGCCGCCGTGGGGCTGACCCGATGAGTGCCGACCTCTCTACGCCCGTCGCACCGGCGCCGACCGGCGGCTGGGACCAGAAGGCCACCCCTTACGTCGACGCCGTGCTCGCGCACGCGGCCGGCGCGCCCGGCAACTTCAACGTGCCGACGCACAAGGCCGGTCGCGTGGCGCCGGCGGCGCTCGTCGCCGCCGTCGGTCAGCAGGCGCTGGCGATCGACGTGCCGCCGCAGGTGCACGGCGTCGACATGGGGCCGCCGCCGGCGCCCTGGGAGGCGGCCGAGCGCCTCGCCGCCGACGCGTGGGGAGCACAGCGCACGTGGTTCATGCTCAACGGCGCTTCGCAGGCCAACCACACCGCGTGCCTCACGCTCGCCCAAGCCGGGGGGCGGCGCCTCGTCGTGCAGCGCAACGTTCACGGCAGCACGATCGACGGGCTCGTGCTCGCCGGCCTGGAGCCCGTGTTCGTGCGGCCAGAGGTCGACCTGGAGCGGGGCATCTCGCACTGCGTCTCGCCCGACACGCTCGATCGCGTCCTGCGCGAGACCGACGAGGTCGCGGGCGTCGTGCTCGTCTCGCCGACCTACTACGGCGCGGCCGCTGACGTCCCGAGCCTCGTCGAGATCTGCCGCCGTCATGACGTGCCCGTCGTGATCGACGAGGCGTGGGGTTCGCACTTCGCCTTCAGCGACCTGCTGCCGCGCGACGCGATCGCCTGCGGCGCGGACCTCGTCATCTCCAGCACCCACAAGATGCTCGGGAGCCTCACCCAGTCAGCGATGCTCCACCTTGGGCCCAACGCCCGCGTGGACGCCGACGCGGTTGCGCGGGCGATCTCGCTGACGCAGACCACGAGCCCCAACGCGCTGCTGTTCGCGTCGCTCGACGCGGCGCGCCAGCGCGCGGCGACCGAGGGTGCGGCGCTGCTGGAGCGCACGATCCCCGTGGCGCGCGCGCTGCGCGAGCGGCTGTGCGAGCTGCCCGGCGTCGAGGTGCTCGACGAGCGCGTCGTCGGGACGTTCGGCGTCGCGGGCCTCGACCCGCTGCGGGTCTCGATCGACGTGCGCGGGACGGGCCGCAACGGCTTTGACTTGCAGGCCGCCCTGCGGATGACGGCCAACGTGCTCGTGGAGCTGACGTCGGACACGATGCTGGTGGCGATCGTCGGCATGGGCGAGACCGAGCAGGAGGTCGGGCGCCTGGTCGATGGCCTGCGCTCGGCGCTGGCGGCGACGCGCCCACGGGCTGCCGCCGCGGTTGAGCGGGAGCCACCGTGGGGCCGGCTGCGGATGGCACCGCGGGCGGCGTTCCTCGGGCCGACGCGGCGCATCGCGCTGCACGACGCCGTTGGCGCGATCGCCGCGGAGTCGCTGGCCGTGTACCCGCCTGGCAGTCCGAATGTGCTGCCGGGCGAAGAGGTGACCGGTGCCGTGGTGCGGCACCTGGAGCGTGCGGCGGCGGCCGGTGCTGTGATCAGGGGGGCGGTCGAGCAGCCGATTCGCACGATTCGTGTGGTGGATGAGACCCCAATGGAGGAGAGAGTCAGATGAAGTACGCAAAGAGGACGCTGCCTGGCGTGGCGTGTCTCGCCGCCGTGGCGGCATTCGCCGCCGGGTGCGGCGCAGATGACGATGGGGGTGGCGGCGGGGGCGGGTCTGACGGCGCCGCGCTGAAGCTTGGGGCGATCCTGCCGCAGACGGGCGACCTCGCCTCGTTCGGCCCGCCCACCGTCAACGCGACGAAGCTGGCGGTCCAGGAGGCCAACGCGGCCGGCGGCGTGCACGGCAAGGACGTGTCGCTGACGGTCAAGGACGAGGGTGGCACCCCTGAGATCACGCGTTCCGCGGCCGAGGCGCTGCGCAACGATGGCGTGCAGGCGATCGTCGGCGCGTTCGCGAGCGGGAGCTCGCTGAGCGTCATCGACACGATCACCCAGAGTGAGATCGCGATGGTCTCGCCGTCCAACGGCGGGGAGGAGTTCACCAAGTACCCCGACGACGGGTTCTACTTCCGCACGGTTCCGGCCAGCTCCAACGAGGGCACCTTCGGCGCCGAGCAGGCGATCAAGCAGGGCCTGAAGTCCATCGGCATCCTCGCGCAGAAGGACTCCTACGGGCAGGCCTACACCGACGCGTTCGAGCGGACGTTCAAGGCCAAGGGCGGCACGATCACCGAGCGCGTCGACTTTGACGCGAAGGCTACGAGCTTCGATTCCGACATCAAGCGCGTGGCGGCCGGCAACCCTGACGGTGTGATGCTTGTGGCCTACACCGACTCGGGCACCCTGATCGCGCGTGCCGCCTATGAGGCGCGGCTGCTCGAGCGGCCGTGGATCGTCGCCGACGGCATCAAGGATGCGAAGTTCCCCGCGGCCGTGTTCCCGGGCAACGAGGGCCGCTTTAAGTCGTGGATCGGCACCGGTGCTGGCGAGCCTGAGGGCAAGGCCAACGAGGCATTCGCGGCGGCCTACAAGAAGGCCTACGGCGAGGCGCCCGGCGCGTTCAGCTCCAACACCTACGACGCCGCCTGGCTGTCGATCCTCGCCGCCGAGGCAGGCGACGGCAGCGGCCGGTCGACGAGCGAGAAGCTCGCCGAGGTGTCCGGTCCCGAGGGCACGAAGTGCAGCGCGGCCGAGTGCCTGAAGCTGCTCCAAGACGGCAAGGAGATCGACTACGTGGGCGCCTCCGGCGAGATCGACTTCGACGGCGCCGGTGACATCACGAGCGCCTTCTACGTCATCTGGCGCTTCGACGGCAAGGGCGGCACGGAGAACACCGAGCTCGTCGAGCGGGACCTCGGATAAGCAATGTTGGACGACCTCGGCAACGGCATCGTGCTCGGCTCGGTCATCGCCGTCACGTCGCTCGGGCTCTCGCTGATCTTCGGCGTGACCGGGCTCATCAACTTCGCCCATGGCGAGATGGTGACGTTCGGCGCCGTGGTCGCCCTGGTGGGTTCTTCTGCGGGGGCGGCCGAGCCGGCTGGGCTCGGCCTGCCCCTCGCGGTTGCTGCGGTGCTGGCGCTCGTCGCCGGCGCCGTGCTCGGCGGACTGCTCGAGTTGGCGGTCTTCCGTCCCCTGCGACGACGGAGGATCGGCGGCCTAGCGCTGCTGGTGATCACGTTCGGCTTGGCGTTGGTGCTGCGGCACCTGATCCTGATGTGGATCGGTCCCGCGCCGCACCAGCTCCCGCTCGACGCCCAGCGCCAACACCGCTACCTCGTCGTCGACATGACCCCGCGCGACGCGCTCGTCGTGGTGACCTCCCTGGGGCTGCTGGTGGGCTCGGGTCTGTTCCTGTTGCGCTCGCGCACAGGGCGGGCGATGCGGGCGCTGTCGGAGAACAGCGGCCTGGCGCGCGCGAGCGGGATCGACGTCGACCGCGTCGTGCTGCTCACCTGGGTGCTCGCGGGCGGACTCGCATCCGCCGGCGGGATGCTCTACGCGCTGACGTCGCAGGTCGGCTGGAACATGGGCACCGGGCTGTTCCTGTTCATGTTGTCGGCCGTGATCCTCGGCGGCATCGGCACCGCGTTCGGGGCGATGGTCGGCGGGCTGGGCATCGGCATCGTGGCCGAGCTCGCAGCCGGCAGTAGCCTCCTCGACGGGCAGTCGGACGCGAAGGTCATCGTCGCCCTGGTCGTGATGGTCGCGGCGCTGCTGGTCCGTCCCCAAGGGCTGCTCGGCCGAGTGGAGCGTGTCTCATGACCGTCGGCGAAACGTCCTCACCGCCCCAGACGGTCTCGCGCCCGCCGCGCGGCCGTCTGCGCCCGCCCGGGCGGATCGTTGGCATCGCGCTGGTCGTGCTCGCGCTGCTGTGGCCGATGGCGGCGGAGGGCTTCGGCCCTTCGTCGTGGTCGGCGCTGCTGAGCGTGCTCGTCCCGGCCGGCGTCTACGCGGTTGCTGCCGTCGGCCTCAATTTGCAATACGGCTACACCGGCCTGCTCAACTTCGGCCACGTCGGGTTCCTGGCCATCGGCGGCTACGTCACCGTGCTGCTGATCGGCCATCAGATCGGCTCCGAGCCGCGTGCCGACGCGCTCGTGCCGCTGTGGGTTGCGCTGCTGGCCGGCATGGGCGCCGCCGCGCTGCTCGGACTGGTGCTCGGCAGCCTCACGTTGCGGTTGCGCGGCGACTACCTGGCGATCGCGACGATCGCCGCCGCCGAGCTGATCCGCTATCTGGCGCGGACGCTTGACCTGACCGGTGGCGTGTTCGGTGTCTCCCAGTACTCAACGACGTTGCAGAAGCTGCGTCCCGACGTTGTCGGCGACTGGGCGACCGAGCTGGTCGTCCCCGCTCCGCTGCTGTGGACGGCGATCGTCTGCTGGGCGGCGGCGCTCGCCGGCGTGTTGGTCGTCCGCGTGCTCGTGCGCTCGCCGTGGGCGCAGGCGCTGCGCTCCGTGCGCGAGGACGAGACCGCGGCGCGGGCGCTCGGCAAGAACGTCTTTCGCCTCAAGCTGCAGTCGCTCGCGCTCGGCGGTGCGCTCGGCGGGCTGGCCGGGGGCCTGCTCGCGCTGACGCTTGGTCAGGTCAGCCCCGAGGCGTTCACCACGCAGGTGACGCTGTTTGTCTGGTGCATCATGTTGATCGGCGGGGCAGGGAGCCTGTGGGGCCCGCTCGCCGGCTCGATCATTTTCTGGTCGGCGCTGATCCAGTCCGAGGAGCTGGCCTCGTCTCTCGGCGGCGGCTTCAGCGGTACCTTCAGCTCGGGCCTGCGGTTCGTGCTCGTCGGGCTGCTGATCATCGGCGTGATGGCGTTCCGACCCCAAGGCCTGTTCGGCCATAAGGAGGAATTGGTCCTTGATCTCCGCTGAGCCGCTGTTGCAGGTGCGAGACCTGCAGAAGTCCTTCGATGACGTGCGCGTGCTCGACGTCGAGTCGCTCGACGTGCCCGCCGAGGGCATCACCGCCTTGATCGGCCCCAACGGGGCCGGCAAGACGACGCTGTTTGACGTGATCACCGGGTTCGCGCGCCGCTCAAGCGGAAGCGTCCGCTTCGCGGGGCGCTCGATCGAGGGTGCGGCGCCGCATGCGATCGCCCGCCAAGGGCTCGTTCGCACGTTCCAGCTCACGCGGGTCCTCGACCGCCTCACCGTGCGCGACAACGTCGTCGTCGCGGCGCCCAACCAGCGTGGCGAGCGCTTGGTCCAGGTGCTGTTGCGCCCGCGGGCGGTGCGCGCCGAGCAACGACACCTGCGCGCGCGGGCGGAGGAGCTGCTCGAGCTCGTCGGGCTCGCGCGCCTGGCCGACGCGCCCGCCGCGACCCTGTCGGGCGGCCAGAAGAAGCTGCTCGAGCTGGCGCGCGCACTGATGCTCGAACCACGCCTGCTGATGCTCGACGAGCCGTTGGCCGGCGTGAACCCGACGCTCGGACGCGAGCTGATGGACGCCGTCGAGCGCCTGCGCGATCAGGGGACGGCGGTTGTGCTGATCGAGCACGACGTCGAGACCGTGATGCGGGTCTCTGACCACGTGTTGGTGCTCGCCGCGGGCCGTCTGATCGCCGCCGGCGACCCTGCCGCCGTGCGAACGAACCCGCTCGTGCTCGACGCGTATCTCGGCGGCGGCGTCGCGGAGACGGCGGCATGACGCGCCTGTGCGTCGAGGCGGTGCGCGCGGGCTACGCGCCGGGCGTCGACATCCTCCAAGGCGTCGACCTCCAGGTCGGGGCCGGCGAGCTGGTCGTCATCATCGGCCCCAACGGTGCCGGCAAGTCCACGCTCATCAAGAGCGTCATCGGCGAGGTGCCGGTGCGCGCGGGCCGGATCGAGCTCGACGGGCGTGATCTCGTCGGCGTCCCGACGCACGAGCTTGCGCGTGAGGGGGTCGGCTACGTGCCGCAGGTGCGCAACGTCTTCGCGCGCATGACCGTCGAGGAGAACTTGCGCATCGGCCTGCACCATCGGCCCAAGGACGTGGGGGCGGGGTTGGAGCGCATCTACGCGCAGTTCCCGCTGCTGGCGGAGCGCCGCGGTCAGCGCGCCGGCCTGCTCTCGGGCGGCCAGCGGCAGCTCGTCGCGATGGCGCGCGCCTTGATCGCCGAGCCATCCGTACTGCTGCTCGACGAGCCCTCCGCCGGGCTCGCGCCCGCCAATCAGCAGGAGGTCTTCGGCTTCATCGTCGAGATCTGCAGGTCGAACGTCTCGATCCTGATGGTCGAGCAGAACGCGCGGCAGGCGCTTGCGATCTGCCATCGCGCCTACGTGCTGGAGCGCGGCCGCAACGCGCTGGACGGAACAGGGGAGCAGCTGCTGGGCGATCCGCGGGTCGCCGAGCTGTATCTCGGAGCAATCGCAGGAGGCACCACATGAACGAACGGGACGTCATCGTCGAGCGCGTACGGGAGCGGCTGCAGGCCGAGGGCCTCGACGCCTACCTCGCCTACACACCGCAGAACAACTTCTACTGCTCCGGCTATCGCTCCTGGTTCGTGGGCGACCACTGGCGCTTCCACGGCGCCAACCTGACGTTGATCTGCGCCGATCCGGCGCTGCCCTCCGCGCTGATGGTGCCCGAGGTTGAGGCGCCCCCGGCCCGCGACGCGACGAGCATCGAGGACGTGCGCGGCTTCGAGTTCTGGATCGAGACGCGCGAGCTCGACGTCGTGTCGTCGCCGCCGCCGTCCGGGACGCCGCCGTTCGAGCGCACCCACTGGTGGCGGCCCGAGGAGCAGGACGCGATCCTGCGCGAGGCGCTCGGCGACCGCGGCCTGCTCGGCGGCCGCATCGGCACCGACCTCGGCTCCATCATGCTGCGCTCGTTCGAGCGCTATCGCGCGCTTGCGCCCGACGTCGAGTGGGTCGACTGGACGGAGCCGATGTTTGACCTGCGCGCGATCAAGCAGCCGTTCGAGATCGAGTACCTGCGCCGGGCGACCGAGCTGCAGGACGCCGCGTTCCTGAAGGTGCCGGAACTGCTTGCGCCGGGGATGACGGCCGTCGACGTGCGCAACGCCTACACCCGTCTCGTGCTCGACGCGGCGAGCGATGACGAGCGCTACGCCGAGTACACCGAGAGCTGGATGCTGGCCAACGTCGGCACCGAGGCCAAGATCAGCGATGCGCGCTCCGGTGGCGGGCTGACGCGCGGCGACCTCGTCAAGCTCGACGGCGGCGTCACCGTCGGCGGATACAAGGGCGACGGCGGACGGACCTTCGCCTACGGGCCGCCGTCGGACGTGGCGCGCAGGCTCTATGACCAGCTGCTCATCGCCAACGACCTGGCGACCGCGGCGCTGGTGCCCGGCCGGCCCGTCTCGGAGGCATTCCTGGTGGCGGAGCGCCACATGCACGCCAACGGCTACCCCCAGTACTGCCGCGGGCAGTTCGGCCATTCGATCGGGATCGAGCAGTTCCCCGAGGAGCCGCCGTTCATCAGCCGCGTCGAGCACCGGCCCGTGCAGCCGGGGATGGTCTTCGCCGTCGAGACGCCTTACTATGGGAGCGATCTCGGCGCCATCATGATCGAGGACCTCGTCCTGATCACCGAAGACGGGGCCGAACCGATGCACACGGCTCCGCGCGAGCTGCTCGTCATCGACTGAGAGAGCGTATTCAGTGGCCAATCTCGACCCACAACTCCGCCAAGAGCTGGGGAGCCACGTTCGCGAGCTGCGCAAGGCGGTGTCGTTGACGCTCGCCGAGCTGGCAGAAGCGGTCGAGATCTCCACCTCGGCGCTGAGCCAGATCGAGCGCGGCGTCGTCGAGCCGTCGCTCGGGACGCTGTGGCGACTCAACCACGCACTCGGCGCCTCGCTGTTTGACTTCTTCAACCAGCCGCAGCAGGCGCGCCTTCAGGTCTGCCGCCGCGACGAGCGCGTCGCGGTGGAGTTCGACGGCTATGTCTACGAGACGCTCGTGCAGATGAGCCACCGGCGGCTCGACCTCTTCATCCTCACGCTCGACCCGGGCGACGAGCCGGTCCGTCCGTTCATCTCCCACTATGGGGAGGAGTGCGGGCTCGTGACTGTGGGCGCGCTCGAGGTGCTCGTGGGCGAGGAGGTCCACCGGCTGGAGACCGGCGACAGCATCTGGTTTGACAGCACGCTGCCGCACACGTTCCGCGCCCTCGACGACGAGGAATGCGTCAGCATCTGGACGAACACCCTCCCGGAGCGACCGGGCAGCGAGCAGGCGCCCCCGCTGTCGAGCAAGCTGGCGCTTGCGCCGCGCGCTGGCTCTTCGCCCGCCGGGCCGCGACGCCCATAGACGATAGATTATAAGATCGTCGCTCCTGCTCTACCTAGGAGGACGCATGCCGCTGTACCGGTTGCCCACTGTCGTCGTCGGGCCCGAGGGTGCGCCGCTGGCCAACTGCGCGGTCGAGGTCCGTGCCGCCGACGGCGCCCCCACGGCGCTTTGGGAGGACGCCGCCGGCGCCGTCTCGCTGGGGCAGGGCGCCCGGACCGACGATGCAGGCGCGGTCGCCGGTTGGGCTGCGGCCGGGTCCTACGCCGTCAGCGTGCGCCAAGAAGGGGCGACGATCGTCACCGGCGCGAGCTTTCGCCTCGGCCCATTGGGGGAGCGCAAGCCGTTGCCGCTCTGCCGCGGATGGAGCGACTACCCCGGATACGCGCCGTCGACGTACGCGGGTGACCGGGAGCGGGGCGTCGAGGTCACCTGCGTCCTGAAGGCTGCTGATGAGACGGGCGGGTGTGCGGCGACCCCGTTCGCGCGCCTGCCCGAGGAGCTTGCGCCCGCTGGGCCGATCGCGGTGCCGGCGATCGTCGGCGTGGTCACGCCGGCGGGGGTGGAGGTGCGGGTCGATGCGGTGATCGCGTTGCCCGATGGCCACCTGCGGGCGCCGAACCAGCCGTGTCGCTGGCTGTCGCTGCTGGCGCCGATCGGCGGCTGACCTCCAGCGACGCGACAGGCGCCGGGACGGGGTCCCGGCGCCTGCTCACACCACGCCCGGCTCGGCCGGGACGTCCGAGGAGGAAGAGCTACTTCCCGGACACGAGCCAGTTGTTGAAGCGCTTGGTGATCTCCTTGGTGTTCTCCAGGTAGTACTGGTCGTCCTCGGTGACCGCCGTCTTCAGGTTGTCGCCTTCAGGAGCCCATTGCGCCACGTCGGCGGGGATGTTGGGGTCCTTGAGCGGGATGACGTAAGCGACCTTGTTGTAGAACTTAGCCTGGGCCTCCGTGTTGGTGATGATGTCGCCCAGGAACTTCTGCGCCGCCTCGGGGTTCGGCGAGTTCTTCGGGATCGCGTTCATGCCGGCGAAGATCAGCGAGCCGTCCCACGCGATCTTGATGTCATCGCCGCGGGCGTTGGCGTTCTGCGCCACACCGCTCCACATCGCCGCGATCTTGCAGTTACCGTTGAGGAGGAACTGCGCGGCCTGTGAGCCCGAGGTCCACCAGACGACGTCCTTCTTGATCGTGCTCAGCTTCTTGAGGGCACGGTCGAGGTCGAGCGGGTACATCTGGTCGGCCGCCACGCCGTCGGCCAGCAGCGCGCCCTCCAGCGTTCCACCGAACTGCGGGTACTTGTACAGGCAGCGCTTGCCCGGGAACTTCTGCGTGTCGAAGAGGTCCTTGAAGGACGTCGGCGCCGACGCCGCGTCCGGGTAGCTCTTGGGCAGATAGGCGACGACCGTGCCCGCGATGTAGGTCTGGTAGCCGTACTCGTCGTAGGTGCCGGGCTTCAGGAGGTTGGTCGGCACGACCTTCGGGTCGAGCTTCTCCAGGAGTCCCGCGGCCTTGGCCTGTTCGAAGTCGCTGATCGTGGCGAAGTTCGTCGCCGACCACTGGACCTTCTTGGCGTTGACCTGCGTGCGAAGCTTCTCGATGCCGCAGCAGAACGTGTCCGTGGCCATCTTGAAGCCAGTCTCCTTCGCGAAGGCGGGCAAGAACGAGTCCTTGAGCCCCTCGACGAAGTCCGCGCTCCCGCCAGAGGCGAGGTACAGGAACGTCTTGCCGGTGCCGTCGATCTTGGTGCTGGTGGCCGTCGTGGCCGTCGCAGACGCCGAACCGCCGTCGCCATCGCCATCGTCACCGCCGCAGCCTGTGGCTCCGAGCGCCAGGGCCGCGACGATGCACGCCAGCGGCACCACCTTGCGAATGAGACGCATCCGGTCTTCCTTCTCCTCCCAGCGACTGGGCTCGCTCCCCAGCCACAATTTATAGAATGTAAACCACCCTAAACAGCTTGCTTGGGCGGCGTCAAGGCGCAGCTCGTGTGTCGGCGGTCTCGACGTGCGCGATCGGCGCTCCCAGGCTTGACGCGGGCCCTGTTCGCTCCGTAGGATGGTTTTTATAATTTACAGTCTGTGGTCGCGGGGAGAACGAGAGTTTCGGCCAGCAGACGACCCGGAGGAGGGGAGTCCCAACGATGCATTGGACGTGCACGTCCATCGGAAGGTCGCGGGCATGAGCGTCGTGTCGGCCGGCGCTGGCCGCCGGCGGCGCGGCACGCGCGCGTGGTCAGCGCGGCGCAGCCTTGCCGGCCTGACCGGCTGGGCGCTCGTCGCGCCCGCGCTGGTGCTCGTCCTGGTGCTCTTGGTCTATCCGCTCGTCGGCGTGGTGCTCCGCAGCCTCGACCCGGGTGGCAGCCTCGCCTACACGCACCCGTCGTTCAGCACCACCAACTACCGTGCGGTCGCCGACGATCCCGCCGCGCGCATCATCCTGCGCAACACCTTCGTGATCGCCGCCATCGCCGCAGTGATCGCCGTCGTCGTCGCCTACCCGGTCGCAGCGCACCTCTCGCGCGTGCGCCCGCGCTCGGCCAAGGTCCTGCTGCTGCTCGCGCTGTTTCCCTTCTGGACGTCGATCCTCGTTCGCATCTACGCCTTCCAGCTGATCCTGGGCCGCATGGACCTCCTGTTCAAGGAGATCGCGGTGATCGTCGGCATGGTCAGCTACCTGCTGCCGTACCTGATCCTCATCTTCTACAGCGGCATGGTGCGCATCGATGACGGGCTGCTGCGAGCCGCGCGGACGCTTGGCGCGACGCCCCGTCAGTCGGTGCAGAAGATCTTCGTCCCGCTGACGCGGCCGGTCGTCTACTCGGGCACGTTGCTGGTGTTCATCATCGGCCTTGGCTTCTTCCTGACGCCGGCGCTGCTCGGCGGCCCGTCGAACCTCACCGTCGCCATGTACATCCAGCAGCAGGTCAACCAGGGAACCTGGGGCGACGCGAGCGCGATGGGCGTCGGCCTGCTCGTGGTCGCCCTCGTCGTCTATTACATCTTCGACCGGTTCTTCGGCTTGGAGCGCGTCGCCGGGGGCGGCAACCGCGGACCGACGCAGATCCGCGTGGAGGACACGAGCGGCGCACCGTGGGCAACGCGCAAGACGCGCTTGGGCCTGGGCACCTGGACGACGCTCGTCTTCGTCTTCCTGATTGCGCCGCTGATTTACGTCGTTCTCGTCTCCTTCTCGGCCAAGTCCTACTTGACGTTTCCCCCGAAGAGCTTCTCGACGCGCTGGTACCAGGAGCTCTTCGACGACCCGGCGTGGCGGCAGGCCGCCTGGCTGAGCCTTCGCGTCGCCGTGCTGACGACCGTGTTGACCACGGCAATTGGTCTGCTCGCCGCGCTCGGCATGACCCGTCATCGGCTGCGCGGGAGCGGCCTGCTGCGCGCGCTGTTCATGCTGCCGATGATCGTCCCCGTGATCCTGATCGCCGCGGGCGTGTACGACCTGGAGACGCGGATCTCGCTGATCGGCTCCGTGCGCGGCTACGCGTTGGCGCACACCATGCTCGCGCTGCCGTTCTCGATCATCATCATCAGCTCGGCGCTCCAGCAGGTCGGCAGCTCGCTCGAGGAGGCGGCTCGCAGCATGGGGGCCGGACCGATCCGGGCGTTCGTCACGGTCACGCTCCCGCTGATCCTGCCCAGCCTGCTCGCCTCGGCCGCGATCGCCTTCGTGACGTCGTGGGACGAGGCCGTCGTGTCGCTGTTCCTGCAGGTCGTGGAGCCGACAATGCCGGTCGCGATCTACCAGTTCGTCCAGCAGGACCTGCGGCCGACGGTCGCCGCGCTGTCAAGCCTGATCCTGGGCGGCCTGCTGCTGATCGGCCTTGCCAGCCTGCTCGTGGGCCGCGTCACCAGGCGCCGACGCCTCAAGTCAACCCAACGCGCCGCCGCGGCGCTAGGACGGTAACCCCGTGACCCCTCCATCTCCGACCACCAAGGTGCAGCCCACCGTGCAGCAAGCCGCGCGCCCCAAAGCCGGCCCGGTGCACGGCGGCTCCCGCGCCAGCGATGTCCGGGCCGCCGCGATCAGGCATGCCTACGGCGACATCGAGGTGCTGCATGACGTCGACCTGCACGTCGAGCACGGCGAGTTCGTGACGCTGCTCGGGCCCAGCGGCTCGGGCAAGTCGACGCTGCTGCGGATCGTAGGCGGCCTCGAACGGCCTGGTTCCGGAACGGTGCGGATCGGCGATCGTGATGTCACCGAGCTGCCGCCAGAGCGTCGCGAGGTCGGCGTCGTCTTTCAGAACTACGCGCTGTTTCCCCACATGACGGTCGCCGAGAACGTGGCTTTCCCGCTTGGGATCCGCAAGATGGGCAAGCAGGAGAAGGGCGCCCGCGTCCGCGAGATGCTGGAGCTCGTCGAGTTGAGCGGCATGGAGGCCCGCAAGCCCGGCGAGCTCTCGGGCGGCCAGCAGCAGCGCGTCGCGCTGGCCCGCGCGCTGGCGTTCGAGCCGCGCGTCCTGCTACTCGACGAGCCGTTCGGGGCGCTCGACCGGCGGCTGCGCGAGCAGCTCGGCTTGGCGGTCCGTCGGGTGCAGCGCGAGCTCGGCATCACCACGATCTTCGTCACCCACGACCAGGACGAGGCCTTCACGATGTCAACGCGCATCGCGGTGATGAACGCCGGGCGGATCCTGCAGATCGACCGGCCCGGCGACGTCTACCGCGAGCCGTCGAGCCTCCAGGTCGCCCGCCTGCTCGGGCAGCTCAACGAGCTGCCCGTCGAGGTCGTCGCCGCCGATGCCGGCAGCGCACGGCTGCGCGGGGCCAACGGGCTTGAGCTCACGGTCGACCACCAAGGCGGCCTCGCCGTCGGGCGACGCCTCTGCTGCGGCGTGCGGCCAGAGCACATCACGATCCGGTCTGAGGCCGACGGGACTTGCACCGCGGCGGCGCAGGTCGTCGCCAGCATCTTCGGCGGCACGTGGACGCGGGCGCAGCTCGAGTCGGCCGACCGCGAGGTGATGGCGACGGTCCCCGCCGACGGCCCGGCGCTCAGCGACGGCGACGCGGTCTTCTTCGGCTTCGAGCGCGGCCGGGCGCTGCTCTTTGACGACCAGACGGGAGATCGAGTCGCCTGATGGAGGAGACGAGCTCCGCAGCTTATGTCTGCAACGGCGAGCCGCGCCGGCTGGCGGCTGGCGAGACACGCCTGCTGATCGAGGTCCTGCGGGAAGACCACGGGCTGACCGGCACCAAGCTCGGATGCGGGACGGGCGATTGCGGTGCCTGCACCGTCCTGCTCGACGGCGCGGCCGTCAACGCCTGCCTCGTCTACGCCGCCGAGGTGGCGGGACGCGAGGTCACGACCGTCGAGGGCGTCAGCGCCGGGGGCATCGGTCGTGTCGTCGCAGAAGAGCTCGTCGCGGCCAACGGGATCCAGTGCGGGATCTGCACGCCCGGCTTCGTCGTGATGGCGACCGACCACCTCACCGCGTGCGGCGGGATCACCACGCGGGCCGAGATCGAGGTCGCGCTGGGCGGCAACCTCTGCCGCTGCACCGGCTATCTCCCGATCGTCGATGCCGTGCTCGCGGCCGGGACGCGGGTCGCGCGCGGAGACGAGGCCACGGCGTGAGCGGTGGCCTGCTGGGCGAGCGCCTCGAACGTCCTGACGCGCTCGGCAAGGCGCTTGGCGACGCGCGCTACACCGAGGACCTGGCACCGCGCCAGCTGCTGCACTGCGTGGTGGTCCGCTCGCCGGTGGCGGCCGGGCGCCTACGATCGGTCGACGTCGCCGCCGCAGAAGCGGTCCCCGGGGTTGCCAAGGTGCTCACCGCCGCCGACCTGCCGGACCGCCGCTGGGGCACAGTGCTGCAGGACCAGCCGATCCTCGCGTCGGGCGTCGTGCGGTTCGCGGGCGAGCCGATTGCGCTCGTCGCGGCCGCCGATCGCGCGGTGGCCCTGCGCGCCGCCGCCCTCGTGACCCTCGACCTGGAGGCGGCGCCGGCCGCCGTGGACCTCGCGAGCGCCTTGGCGCCGGACGCGCCGCTGGTCCGCGACGGCGAGCCCAACCTCGGGCCGAGCGCCCGGATCACGCGCGGCGACGTCGACGGCGCGTTCGCCGCGGCAGCGCACGTGGTGCGCACGCGCATCGAGTCCCATCGCGTCCACCAGGGCTACATCGAGCCGCGCGCCGCGCTCGCCGAGCCGGAGCCCGACGGCGGCTTGACGATCACCACGACCTCGCAGGCACCCTTCGTCGTCCGCCACGGTCTGGCCGCCCTGCTCGGCCTGCCGCACGCGAAGATCACCGTCAAGGTCCCGACGCTCGGCGGCGGCTTCGGCGGCAAGCTGCACCTCGGCCTTGCGCCGCTGGCGGCGGTGATGTGCCAGGCGACGCGGCGCCCGGTCCGCGTCGTCGCCGCACGCACTGAGGAGATGCACGCCGCCAACCCGCGCGAGAACGCGATCGTTGAGATGGAGAGCGCGGTCGCCGCCGACGGCACCATCTTGGCGCGGCGGACGCTGGTGCACCTGGATGCCGGCGCCTACGCCTTCGACACGCCGATGATCGCGTCGATCGCCGCGCTGCAGGGCACCGGCCCCTACCGGATCCCCGCCCTCGACATCGAGGCTGCCCCCGTCTACACGAACACGTGCCCGACCGGGTCGTTCCGCGGCCCCTCCGGCCCGCAGATGGTGTACGCGTCGGAATGCCATCTCGAAGACATCGCCGCGGCCGTCGGCCTCGACGCGCTCGAACTCCGGCGCCGCAACATCCTCGTATCGGGCGACCGCGGGCCGACCGGCGAACTGCTGCCCGACGTCGGGATGGGCGACTGCCTGGAGCACGTCGCCGAGCGTCTGGCGGCCTGGCGGGCAGAGCTGCCGGAGCCACAGCCGGACAGCCGTCGCCGGCGCGGCTTCGGCCTGGCCTGCGCGTGGTGGCTGACGACCGGCGCGCCCTCGGCGGCGACCGTCACGCTCAACGAGGACGGCACGGCGACGATCCACACCGGTGGCACGGAGATCGGCACGGGCGCCGTCGTTGCCGGCGTGGCGGCGATCGCCGCCGACGAGCTCGGGCTGCCGCTCGCCGCCATCGACGTTGTCTCGGGCAGCACCGGGGAGGGGCCCTACGACGCCGGCTCCAAGGGCAGCCGGACGCTCTATGGCGTCGGCAACGCGGTGCTGCAGGCGGCGCGCGAGGCGGCGCAGATGCTGCGCGAGGAGGCCGCCGAGCAGCTCGAGGTCGCGCCGGATGACATCGAGCTGACGGCCGCCGGCATCGGCGTCCGCGGCGTTCCCGGCTCCATGCTGCCGTTCGCGCATGTCGTCCAGGCGGCGCTCAACCGCACCGGGCCGGTCGTCGGGCGCGGACGCTTCCGCGGGCGGGCGATCCCACTGGAGGGTGCGCAGACCGACGGGTTGTACTTCGACGCGTTCAACGAGCCGACGTTCCACTGCCATGGCGTCGAGCTCGAGCTTGACGAGGCGACCGGTCGCATCGAGGTTCTGCGCTACGTCGCAGCGCACGACGTCGGGGTGCTCCTGCATCCCGAGGGGGCGCGGGGCCAGGTCGAGGGTGGCGTGGTCCAAGGCCTCGGCTATGCCCTGAGCGAGGTCATGGAGATCGGCGCGGACGGCATCGTCCGCAACGCCGACCTCGTCGACTACCGGCTGCCCACGATCGCCGACGTCCCGCGCTCGATCGAGGTGGCGCTCATCGACGGCCATCCCGGGCCGTCCGGACCGCACGGCGCCAAAGGCGTGGGCGAGGCTCCGGTGGTCGTGCCGGCGGCCGCGGTCGGCGCGGCGGTGCGCGACATCGTCGGCCGCCAGCCGCGGACGCTGCCGATGGATCCGATCCGCATCTGCGACTTCCTGGACGAGGCCGATGCATGACGTCGGCGCCTCATGACCGCTGACGCGGCCGATCTGCAGTTTCTCGCGCGCGTGCGCGCGGGCGACACGCGGGCGCTGGCGCGCGCGATCACGCTGGTGGAGCGAGGCGGGCCGGCGGCCCGGGGCTTGGTTGCGGCGGCCTACAGGGTCGCCGGCAGCGCGCAGGTCACGGGCTTCACCGGCCCGCCGGGCGCTGGGAAGTCGACGCTGCTCGGCGCGCTGACGCGCCATCTGCGCCGGCGCGGCGAGGGCGAGCGCGTCGCGGTGCTGTCGGTCGATCCCACCTCGCCGTTTACCCGGGGCGCGCTGCTCGGCGATCGCCTGCGGCTGGTCGAGCACTTCGAAGACGACGGCGTCTTCATCCGCTCGCTCGCGACGCGCGGCGCGCTCGGCGGGCTGTCGGCCGCCATCTCGCCGGCGATCGTCCTCGCCGACGCCGCCGGCTACGAGCACGTGCTGGTCGAGACCGTCGGGGTCGGGCAGAGCGAGATCGACGTCCTGGACCACGTCGAGACCGTCGTGCTCGTGCTGATGCCCGGCTCAGGCGATGCCGTGCAGGCGATCAAGGCGGGGGTGATGGAGATCCCCGACGTAGTCGTCGTCAACAAGGCCGACGATCCACGCGCGCTGGACATGGCGCGCGAGCTGCGCCGGCTCGCACGGCCCAATGCGCACGACGGCCGCCGCATCCCGGTCGTCACGACTGAGGCGCTGAGCGGTGAGGGCGTCGGGCAGCTCGCGGCCGCCATCGCCGAGCACCACGCCCATCTCCGCGAGGCCGGGGAGGCCGAAGTTCGGCGCCGGCGCCGCCTGGCGCGCGCGGCGGTGGTCGCCGCCACGGCCGAGGTTCGCGATGCCGTCGAGGCGCAGCTCGCCGGCGACGCCGGCAGCACGCTGCTGCAGGCGATGGCAGACGGCGAGCTCGATCCTTCTGCCGCCGCCAACGAGCTGCTGGCGCGCTGGCGCGGCTGACCGGCCCGACCGTCAGACGGCGATCATCCCGCCGTCGACCGTGATCGTGTCCCCGTTGACGTAGCCGGCGTGCTCGGAGGCCAGATAGACGGCCGCGCCGGCGACCTCCTCCAGCGTGCCCTTGCGTCGCGCCGGGAGGATCC
This sequence comes from uncultured Conexibacteraceae bacterium, assembly GCA_963829185.1. Classification (GTDB taxonomy): domain Bacteria; phylum Actinomycetota; class Thermoleophilia; order Solirubrobacterales; family Solirubrobacteraceae; genus Baekduia. The sequence goes on along the minus strand of CAWHID010000013.1, from coordinate 152,478 downwards.
AGTCCAACGTCTGCTGATCGAGGCCCTTGCTGTAACCGTTGGACATGCTCTCGGGGCTGACGCCGAGGATCTCGGCGGTGTTGTCGCGCAGGCCGGTCGCGATCACGCCCGGCGCCACGCAGTTGGCGGTCACGCCGTGCGGGCCGACTTCGAAGGCCAGGCGGCGCGTGAGCCCGACGATGCCGGCCTTCGACGCAGCGTAGGAGAGGCCGTCGGGACCGCCGCGAAACGACGCGATCGATGCCATGTTGATGATCCGCCCCGCGCCGCGGGCGAGCATGACCTCGGCCGCGGCCTTCGAGCCGTGGAAGCACCCCTTCAAGTTAATGTCGATGACGCTGTCCCAGAGCTCGCCGCTGGTCTCCAGGATGCTCGCGTAGCCGTCGAAGATCCCGGCGTTGTTGACGATGGCGTGCAGACCGCCGGCGCGCGCGTCGGCGCGCTGCACGACCTCGCGCACCGCGTCGTAGTCGCGGACGTCGACGGCGGCTGCCGCGACGTCGCCACCGATCTCCGGCAGCGCCGCGCTCAGCCGCTCCTGCGAGATGTCACAGGCGATCACGTGGTCGCCCAGCGCGGCGAACGCGCGGGCGATGCCGAGGCCGATGCCTGAGGCTGCGCCGGTGACAACGATCGTTCGAGAGCTCATGGCGAGACTATAAACTATAGAAGCTGCAGCGCCGTGAAGGTCGGCAAGTTGCGCCTCCCTTCCGCCATCGGTAGACTATAAAATGTAATCATCTTCGGGGAGAGGCTGGTCGTTGGTGGCTGACGGGAGAGAGCAGGCGCACGGGGATACGGCGGACCGCTACCGCATCGGCTTCGACATTGGCGGGACGTTCACCGACTTCGCGTTGCATGACGCGCACACCGGCGCGGTCCACGTTTACAAGCGTCTCTCGACGCCGTCGGATCCGTCGGTCGGAGCGCTCGCCGGCATCGATGACCTGCTCGCCGCCGCCGGCGCCTCGATGGCCGAGGTCGGCCAGGTCGTGCACGGCACGACCATCGGCGCCAACATCGTGATCGAGCGCAAGGGGGCCAAGACCGCCCTGCTCGTGACCGAGGGCTTCCGCGACCTGCTCATCATGCAGCGTCCGGTCCGCTACAGCACCTACGACCTGTGGTTTGACAAGCACGCGCCGCTCGTCCCGCGCGGTCGCGTCCGCGGGGTGCCTGAGCGGCGCGACAGCGCCGGGCAGGAGGTGCGGGCGCTGGACGAAGACGCGGTGCGTGCGACGCTCAGGGAGCTGCGCGCCGACGGCGTCGAGGCGGTGGCCGTTGCGTTCCTGCATGCCTATGCCGACGGCGCCAACGAGGCTCGCGTCGGCGCGCTGGTGCAAGAGCTGCTGCCCGGCGCCTCGCTCTCGCTCTCGCACGTGGTCGCCCCGATCATCGGCGAGTACGAGCGGACGAGCACCACGGTCGTCAACGCCTACATCCAGCCCGCCTTCAGCCAGTATCTCGATCGCCTCCAGGGCGCGCTCGCCGAGCGCGGGTTCACCGGCGACGTCTTCCTCAACCAGGGCAACGGCGGGCTCACGACGCCGGCCGAGGTCGTGAGCCTCCCGATCCGGGCGCTGGAGTCGGGGCCGGCGGCCGGCGTCTCGTTGGCCGCCTGGGTCGGGCGCGAGCTCGGCCATCCGGACCTGGTGGCGTTCGACATGGGCGGCACGACCGCGAAGGCCTCGCTGGTCGAGGGCGGCGAGCCACGGATGGAGCGCGTCTTTGACGTCGACCAGACGCTCATGCGGCTGGGCACCGGGCTGCCGGTCGTCACGCCGTCGGTGGACCTGATCGAGATCGGGGCGGGCGGTGGCAGCATCGCCTCGGTCCAGATCGGGATCGTCGAGGTCGGGCCCCAGAGCGCGGGCGCCGACCCGGGGCCGGTCTGCTACGGCCTCGGCGGCGACCGCCCGACGGTGACCGATGCCAACCTCGTGCTCGGCTACCTCAACCCCGACTACTTCCTCGGCGGCAAGATGGCGTTGGACGTCGAGGCCTCCCGCGCGGCGATCGCCGAGCAGATCGGCGGGCCGCTGGGCCTCGACGGCGCCGAGGCGGCCTGGGGCATCCACGAGGCCGTGACCAGCAACATGGAGCACGCCATCCGCTCGGTCACCGTCGAGCGCGGCCGCGATCCGCGCGACCTCGCACTGGTGGCGACCGGCGGCGCCGGGCCGTCGCACGCGGCGCGTCTGGCCCGCAACCTCGGGATCGGGACGGTCGTCTTCCCAGCCGCGGCGGGCATCGCTTCGGCCGTCGGCCTGCTGCAGGCCGCGCCGCGCGTCGACGTCGAGCGGACGCTCGTCGCCGGGCTCGAGCCCGACGCGATCGCCGAGCTCGAGCGTGAGCTCAGCGAGATGAAGGAGGCGGTCGACGAGATGCTCGACGCCGTCGCCGCGGGGGCCGAGCACCAATTGACCTCTAGCGTCGACATGCAGTACGCGGGGCAGGGCCATGTCATCGGCGTGGAGCTGCCCGAGGAGCGCGGCGCCGCGCTCCTCGGCTCGCTGCGCGCGCGCTTTGAGGCCGAGTACGCGGCGCTCTACGGCTACAGCTACGCCACCGCCTCGCCGCAGATCGTCTCCGTCAAGGTCGTCGGCACCGTGGAGCCAATGCCGTTCGCGCTGCCGCGCAACGACGCATCTGACGAGCAGGCGGCCGAGCAGGCCGAGCGTCAGGTCTACTTCCCGGAGGCCGAGGGCTACGTCGCCACCCGGGTCTGCAAGCGCGACCTGCTGCCCGCCGGCGCCGAAGTGCGCGGGCCCGCCGTGATCGAGGACGGGCAGTGCGCGGTCCTGCTGCTGCCCGGCGACGTCGCGACCGTCGACGAGCATCGCAACGTGGTGGCGCAGATCGCGCAGAGCGAGCGCGCAGTTGAGGCCGTGGTCGCCGGGGCGACCGGCAGGAGGAGCTGAGCATGGACCCGCTGACCCTCGGTGTGATGTGGCGCAACCTCGTCGCGCTGACCAACGACGCCGGCAACGTCCTGCGCCGCACCGCCTACTCGGAGGCCGTGCGCGAGGGGCGCGACTTCTCGGTGGGCCTGTTTGACCGCGACGCGCGCATGATCGTCCAGGGCGACTTCAGTCCCGGCCACCTGGGCTCGATGCCATCGGCGGTCGGGCACTTCCTGAAGTACTACGACCCGTCGGAGCTGCGCCCAGGCGACTGTCTGGTCCTCAACGACCTGTACATGGGCTCAGGGCACCTTCCCGACTTCTTCATGATGACCCCGTGCTTTGCCGACGGCGAGATCGTCGGCTATGCGGTCAACTGCGTGCACATGATCGACGTCGGCGGCGCAGCACCTGGGTCGCAGCAGGTCGAGGGCATCAACGACCACTTTCAGGAAGGCCTGCGGCTGTGGCCGACGCGCGTCTGGCGCGAGGGGGAGGCCAACGACGAGGTCCTGCGCATCATCGAGGCCAACGTCCGCGTGCCCGACAAGCTGCTCGGCGACCTGATGGCGATGCGCAACTGCAACCGCATCCTCGAGCAGCGGCTCGCGCAGCTCGTCGGCAAGTACGGCGTCGAGCTCTATGAGGAGGCATGCGAGGAGATCCTCACCCGCTCCGAGCGCGCGATGCGCGAGGCAATCGCCGCGATGCCCGATGGCGTCTACGACGCGGTCGACTTCTTCGATGACTATGGACCCGGAACCGATCCGCTGCGGATCCAGGTCAAGGTCACGATCACCGGCGAGGACCTCACGATTGACTTCTCGGGTTCCAGCCCGCAGACGAAGTCCGGCATCAACGCGGTGCTGACCTACGTGCGGGCCTTCTGCTACTACACGGTCAAGTGCATCACCCATGGCGCGACCGTCCCGCAGAACGATGGCTGCCTGCGGCCGATCGCCTTCATCGCCGAGCCCGGGTCTGTCGTCAACTCGCAGCCGCCAGCGGGCGGCGGGGCGCGCGCGATCATGCAGCAGCGGTTCGTCGACGTGCTGATGCAGGCCTTCGCGGCCGTGCTGCCCGAGCGCGTGATGGCGCCCAGCTCGCACTGGGCGAACCCGATCCTCGGCGGGCTGGATCCGCGGACCGGCCGGCGCTTTGTCTTCTACGACATCATCATCGGCGGCTTCGGTGGCCGCCCGGACCGCGACGGGATGGAAGCGACGCCGAACGCCTTCAACATTGACGGGATCCCCGTGGAGGTCAACGAGAGCTCCTACCCGATTCTCGTCGAGCGGTTGGAGCTGATCCCGGACTCGGCTGGAGCGGGCCGCTGGCGGGCGGGGCACGGCATCCGCAAGGATGTCCGCGTGCTCGGCCAAGATCTGACCTTCTCAAATCTCACTGATCGACAGAAGTTCCCGCCGCCCGGCATCCTCGGGGGCGAGGCGGGGACGCTAGGGGTGACACGGTTGAATGCCGACAGCGCCGACGTGCGCGTGCTGGACTCCAAGGGCACCTACGCGCTGCGCCACGGCGATCTCGTCAGCACCTGGCTGGCCGGCGGGGGCGGCTACGGCGACCCCCACGAGCGCGACGTCGCGCTCGTGCTGTCAGATGTGGCGGATGGATTGCTCAGCCGCGAGAAGGCGGCTGCGGCCTATGGCGTGGCGATCGATGCCGAGGGGCGCCTCGATGAGCAACAGACCGCGCGCCTGCGAGCGCCGGTCGCGGGGGAGGTGGCGTGATGAGTACGCCGATGGGCAGGGCCGACGCGCCGCGGCGGCGCAGTCGCGCGACGTCGCGCGAGTTCGTCGCCGACGAGCTGCGCCGCGAGATCGTCCGTGGTGAGCTTGCCGCCGGCGAGCGGCTCAACCCGATCGAGATCGCCGAGCGGCTCGGCGTCAGCCAGACGCCGGCCCGCGAGGCCGTGCAGCTGCTGACCAGCGAAGGGCTCGTGCACAGTGACTCCTACCGCGGGGCACGCGTGGCGCCGCTGACCGCCGAGGAGTACGAAGAGCTCTACCTGATGCGCATCGGGCTCGAAAGCCTGGCGGCGCGTCTGGGTGCAGAGCGCATCACGCAAGAGGGCATCGACGAGATGTCGGGCTACCTGGAGCAGATGGCGCGGGCGGCCAAGGACGGAGACATCGACCTCTTCTACGAGCACGACCGGTACTTCCATTTCGTTCACTACTCGGCTTCCGGGCGTGAATCGCTGGTGCGCCGGATCATGAACCTGCGCGTCGCCTCCGAGCGTTACGCCCGCGTGGCCTACGTGATGCCGAAGGTCAGCATGAAGGACACGCTCAGCACGCACCGCGAGCTGCTCAAGGCGGTGCGCAAGCGCGACGGCAAGAAGTGCGAGGCGGTCCTCAAGGAGGATCTGCTGCGCACGCTCGAGACGTTCGTCGAGCAGTTCGGCGCCAGCGCCGAAGCGGAGCGCTCGGATGGCACCTGACGCAGAGGTCCGGTTCACGTTCGACGGCAAGCCGGTCTGCGCCCGGTCCGGGCAGGCGCTGACCACGGCGCTGCTCGAAGCCGGCGTGACGACCTTGACGCGATCGAGCAAGTACCGGCGGCCGCGCGGCCTGTACTGCGCCAAGGGCCATTGCGCGAACTGCCTGCTGCGCGTCGACGGGCGGCCACACGTCCGGGCGTGCACGGTCGCCGTTCGCGACGGCATGGAGGTGGCGTCTGAGGGCGCCACCACGCAGCGCGTCGATCCGTTTCGCGCGATCGACCACGTCGGCCAGCTCTTCCCGGTCGGGTTCCAGTACCGCTACTTCAAGCGTCAGAACATCGCCTGGCGGCTGTGGGAGGGCCAGCTGCGCAAGCTCGCCGCCGAGACCAAGATCCCCGCGCCGTTCCCGGTGCCCGAGGGTCGCCGGACGCGGTGCGATCTGTTGGTCGTCGGGGCCGGGCCCGCCGGCGTCGCCACCGCCGCGACCGCGGCCGGCGGCGGGCTCGACGTCATGCTGGTCGGCCGGCGCTCCCGCCTGGCCGCCGCGGCGGCCTCCTCGGCACTCGTGCGCGCGCATGTCGACGCGCTGTCGGCAAGCGATCGCTGCACGGTGCTCGCGCCCGCGACCGTCGTCGCCGCCTTCGGCGATCGCTACGTCGTCGACGCCGGCGACCATGCCGTCGAGGTCACCGCCGCCGCCAGCGTCCTGGCCACGGGCGCCTACGAGCGCGCGGTGGTCTTCCCGGGCAACGACCGTCCCGGGGTCATGCTGACGAGCGCGCTGCGCCGGCTCATGGTCGAGGAGGGTGCCCTGGGCAGCCGCAAGGTCGTCGTCGTCGCCGAGGACGACGCCGCCTACGCGATGACCGCGGAGCTGATGGCGACGGGCGCGCGCGTCGTGGCGATCGCAGACGTGCGCGCGACGGGTCCGGCCGCGCCGGCCGGCGTGGAGGTCCTGCGCGGCGCGCGCGTCGTGGGCGTGCGCGGTCGCGGCGCGCTGCGCGGCCTGACGGTCGAGGTCGACGGCGCGCGCCGCACGCTGTCCTGCGATCTGGTCGGCATGAGCGGCGGCTGGCAGCACGCCGACGAGCTGCGCTACAGCGCGACGAGCACCGGGACGACGCTCGTCGTCGGCGAGCGTGCCGCACCGCTGGACACCGATGGCGGGCCGGACGCCGAGCTGCCCGTGCTGCAGGGCGTCGGCGCGGTCGCGGGCGCGCGCACGCTGGCCGCCGCGGTGGCCGATGGGGAGGTCGCGGGCGCGTGGGCTGCTGCGCGCGCCGGTGGCGACCGTGAGGCAATGGTCGCGGCGATCGCGCGCCGCTCCGAGCACCTGGGGGTGCAGCTCAATGGCTGACAAGGCGATCCTCTGCACCTGCTTGGACATCACTGAGAAGGACCTCGACCGCGCGATCGCCGAGGGCTTCCGGGATGCCGAGACGCTCAAGCGCTACACGGCAAGCTTCATGGGCCCATGCCAGGGCAAGTCGTGCATGGACACGATCGTGGAGCTGCTGGCGGCCAAGACGGGCGTGCCCGTCGCCGAGTTGCGGCGGCCGACGCTGCGCCCGCCCGCGTATCCGATCCCGATCGGCGTGCTGGCGAGCCTCGGAGGGGCCGATGCCGAGTAGGGTCCTGCCGCCCGCGCCGCGCCTGCGCGACTACGAGATCGCGATCGTCGGCGGGGGCGTCCACGGTCTCTCGTTGGCCTACAACCTGGCGAAGTCGGGGCGCACGGGCATCGGGGTCTTCGAGCGCTCCTACATCGGCGCTGGGGCCAGCGGCCGCAACCTGTCGCTGATCCGCAGCTCGTGGCAGCAGCCCGCCTGGGCCAACCTGGTGTGGTACTGCCGGCAGATCTGGGGCGAGATCTCGGTCGAGCTGGACTACAACGTGATGTTCACCGAGCGCGGTTCGTTTTTGTGCACGAGCAGCGAGGACGCGGTCGCCGTCGCTCAGGGCGCGATCGGGATGCAGAACGGCGTCGGCATTCCCACGCGGTGGGTCGAACCCGACGAGCTACGCGCGCGGCTGCCGCAGCTCGACACCCGCGGCATGCTCGGCGCGGTACACGACCCGTCGGCCGGCGTGTCGCGCCACGATGCGCTGGTCTGGGCCTACGCGCGCGAGGCCGCCAAGCTCGGCGTCGACATCCATCATGAGACGTCGGTCACGGGGATGCGGATCGAGGACGGACGGATCTGCGCACTCGAGACGCCACGCGGTGCGGTGGCGGCCGACGTCGTGGTCAACTGCGCAGGCTCGGGCTCGGCGGAGGTGGCCGAGATGGCCGGCGTCGCGCTGCCGACGCGCAAGCTCGCGCTGGAGATGTTCGTCACCGAGCCCTACGAGCCGTATCTTGACCCGATCGTCTCGGTGATCGAAGACCAGGCCTACATCATGCAGACGTCGCGCGGCGAGTTCGTCGGCGGCGCCGAGCCGACCGGCCACCTCGGCGTTCCGCGCCTGTCGACGAGCTACGCGGCGCTCAAGCAGTCGGCGTTCACGATCGCCAAGCTGTTCCCCGCGCTGCGCGGGGTCAACATCCTGCGTGCCTGGGCCGGGCTGATCGACATGACGCCCGACGGCGCCGGCCTCGTCGGCGAGGTTCAAGAGCGGCCTGGGTTCTTCCTGGACTGCGGCTGGGGCGGCGAGGGCTACATGGTGTCGGTCGGCACCGGGCGCCTGCTCGCCGACTACCTCAACAGCGGCCGGCTCGATCCGCTGCTGGCGCCGTTTCACCACGGGCGCTTTGAGCGCGGCGACCTGCTCGCCGACGGGCTGCTCGTCGTCGATGCCGCCGGGGAGACCCGCGGCTGAGCGTCAGCGTGCTCGCGCCACGGCCCGGGCGGTCGTGCGCAGGCGCGCGACCAGCGGCGCGTCGTCGCCGGCGCGCGTGGCGAGGCCGATCGTCAGCGGCGTGCCGGGCCCGCGCAGCGGCCGGTAGACGACCCCCGGGCGCTGGAAGGTCCGGACCGACTCGGGCACCAGCGCGACGCCGATCCCCGCCGCCACGAGGTTGACGATCACATGCATGTCGTTGGACTCCTGGACGACGTCGGGCCGAAAGCCCGCGCTCAGGCAGGCGGCGAGCACGTCGTCATACAGCGCGGCGCCGCCGCCGCGTGCGACGTGGACGAACGGTTGGTCAGCCAGCGTCGACAGCGTGACCTGCCGCGACCGCGCGCGAGCATGCCCAGCGGGCAGCGCGACGACGAGGCGCTCGCTGACCAGCGGGGCGAGCGCGACCCCGGCGGCGTCGACGGGCGGGCGAACGAAGCCGGCGTCGAGGCGGCCGGCGAGGAGCTCGGGGATCTGCCGGCTGGTGGGGAGGTCGTGCAGGACGAGCTCCACGTCGGGCGCCTGGTCGCGCAGCGCGAGCACGACGGCCGGTAGGAGCGAGTAGCTCGCCGAGCCGACGAAGCCGATTCGCAGCCGGCCGGTGAGGCCGGCGCCGGCCTGCGCGAGCCGGCCCGCGATGCGCTCGGCGTCGGCGAGCAGCGTTCGCGCCTCGTCGACGAGCAGTCGGCCGGCATCGGTCAGCTCGACGGCGCGGCGCGAGCGCCGAAACAGCGCGACGCCGAGCTCCTCTTCGAGCTTGCGGATCTGCTGGCTCAGCGCCGGCTGGGCGATGTGCAGCCGCGTCGCGGCGCGGCCGAAGTGCAGCTCGTCGGCGAGCACGGCGAAGTAGCGCAGCCGCTGGAGGTTCAGGGTGCTCATAGGTTTTGTCTATCACACGGCGGTGTAAGACATATTGGAGTTATCACGGGCCGGCCCATACCGTCGCCCCCATGCTTGACCAGACCCCCGCGCAGCGGGGCCTTCCGACCGGCCTGAGCGCGTTCGTCCTGGGCGGCGGCGCGATGTTCGCGGCGATGTACGAGACGCAAGCGGTGCTGCCGGAGCTCGCGCGCGCGTTTGGCGTGAGCGCCGGCTCGGCCGGCCTGACGATCTCGGTCTCGATCCTCGGCGTCGCCGTCGGATCGTGGATCTGGGGGCCGGCGTCAGACCGGCTCGGTCGCCGGCGCACGCTGATCGCGTCCTGCGGGCTGCTGGCGATCCCATCGCTGCTGCTCGCGCTGGCGCCGACGTTCGGCGTGCTGCTGGCGCTGCGCGCGGCGCAGGGTCTGTGCATGGCGGGGCTGCTGACGGTCGGCGTGCCCTACGTGGCCGAGACGTTCAGCCCGCGGATCGGCGGACGCGCCGCGGGGTGGTACTTGGTGGCCTTGGTCGGCGGCGGGCTGGTCGGGCGTCTGTGGGTGGCCGGCATGGCCGAGCCGATCGGCTGGCGCGGCGCGTTCCTCACGCTGGGCGTGACGCCCGTGGTCGCGGCCGCGCTGCTGGCGGCACGGCTGCCCGATGCCCCATCCGCCGCGCCGGCGGTGGGCGCCGGCGCCGGTGCCCCGGCCGCACCCGCCCGCGGGCGGCCGCTGCAGGTCCTCGCCGAGCTGGCGCGCAACGGGGAGCTGCGCGCCGCCATCGTCGCGGGCTGCGGGCTGTTTTGCGCGTTCATCGCGATCTTCACCTACGTCGGCTTCCGCCTGGCGGCGGCACCGTTCTCGCTCTCGCCCGCGACCGCCAGCCTAGTCTTCGGCCTCTGGGCCATCGGCCTGCTCGGCCCGCGCATCGGCGGCTTCACCGGCCGTGTCGGGTGGCGCACGATGGCGCTCGCCTGCCTGGTCGCCGAGCTCGTGGGCTTCGCGCTGACGCTCGTGGGCTGGCTACCCGCCATCATCGCCGGGCTGGCGCTCGTCGTCGCCGGCGACTTCTTCGGCGTGGCCGCCACGCAGATGGGCATGGCCGAAGCGTTGCCGCATCGGCGCGGCGTGGCCAGCGCCGCCTACTTCAGCTCGTACTACGTCGCCGGCGGCCTCGGCGGCTTCCTGCCGGGCTTGACCTGGGGCGTGCTCGGGTGGACGGGCGTGGTGATGGTCGCCATGGCCGCCGCGATCGCCGGCGTCGTTGGCCTTGTCGCCGATCAGCTGCCGTCGGCGGTCCGGCGGATCGGGCGGTGGCGGCTGGACGTTGACGCATCACCTAGCATGGAGTACAGATTATAATCTACAGTAGATCCCGCCAAACGCAGGAGAACGATGCGCTACCGCTACCTCATCGACCGCACCACCAGGCTCCATCGCGACCGCGTCGCGCTGGTGTGCGGCGACACGACGCGCACGTTCGGCGAGGTGCAGGAGCGCGCAAACCGTCTCGGCAACGCGCTGGCCGCGCGCGGCGTCGTCGCCGGCGATCGCGTGGCGGTGCTGCTGCCCAACTGCCCGGAGTACCTCGAGCTCGACATCGGGCTGGCGCAGGCGGGCATCGTGCGCGTGTCGCTGAACGTCCGCGCGACCGGGCGCCAGCAGGTCGACGTCGTCGAGGATTCCGGCGCCCGCGCGCTGATCTACGCCGAGGAGCTCGCCGACCAGGCGACGCAGATCCTCGACGGCTGCCCCGAGGTCCAAACCGTGATCTGCGTCGGCGGCGATTGCGCCGAGGGGTCTGACGTCCTTGACTACGAGGCAGCGCTCGCTCGCGCCGGCGCCGAGGCGCCCGCGGCCGATCCCGACCCGTCCGACCTCTACTGCTTGTTCTACACCTCGGGCACCACGGGGCGCCCCAAGGGCGTGATGCTCACGCACGAGGCCTATCTAGCCGTCAACTACAACCTGCTCCTGGAGTTCGGCCCGGTGCAGCCCGGCGACTCGATCGTGCTGACCCAGCCGCTCAGCCACGGCGGCGGCTTCTTTCTGCTGCCGTGGTTCAGCTCGGGCGCCACCTGCGTTGTCATGGAGCGCTACGACGCGCTTGAGTGCCTCGCGCTCTGCGAGCGCCACGGCGCGAAGGTGCTCAAGGTCGTGCCGACGATGCTCCTGCAGATGCTTGCCGCGGGCGTCGAGCCGCCGTCGCTGCCCAACCTGCGCCAGGTGATCTACGGCGCGTCGCCGATGCCGGCCAAGCAGCTCGCCGACCTGATCGACCTGTTTGGCAACAAGTTCGTCCAGCTCTACGGGCAGGCCGAGGCGCCGATGAGCATCACCGTGCTCGGCTTGGCCGAGCACGCGCAGGGCGGTCGCCTGTTGTCGTCGGCCGGCCGTCCGTGGCGCGGGGTGGAGGTGCGGGTGACCGGCGCCGACGGCCGCGACGTCGCGCCCGGCGAGCCGGGGGAGGTCGTGGTCCGCGGGCCGCACCTGATGCGCGGCTACTGGAAGCAGCCCGAGGTCACCGCGCAGGTGCTCAAGGACGGCTGGGTCCACACCCGCGACATGGCCGAGCTCGATGAGCGCGGCTATCTCTACCTGCTCGGCCGCACCGACGAGATGATCATCAGCGGCGGCTTCAACATCGCGCCGCGTGTCGTCGAGGACGCGCTCAACCGCCATCCGGCGATCCTTGAGTCCGCCGTCCTCGGCCTGCCGCACGAGACGCTCGGCGAGGAGGTCGCGGCGTTCGTGAGCCTGCGCCCCGGCGCCGACGCGACGGTCGAGGAGCTCGTCTCGTTCACGCGCGAGGAGCTTGGCTACCAGAAGCCGCGCCGCGTGGAGATCGTGCCCAAGCTGCCCCGCAACGCCTACGGCAAGGTCGCGACGGCCGAGCTGCGCCAGCTGGTCGGGAGCTAGCGGTGGCACGCAGCGCAGCAGAGCTCGTACGCCATCCGCGGCCGTGGGGTGCGCCCGACGACGCGGAGTTCTTCCGCCTCGACGCCGGCCCGAGCGTGCAGCCGGCCTATGGGCCCGACGATCTGGAGCGCCGCGGCGTGGACGCCGCGACGATCGGCGCACCGGGCGCATACCCATACACGCGCGGGATTCACCCCGACGGGCTGCGCACGGCCCCGACGCTGGTCAAGGTTTACACCGGCCTCGGCACGCCGGAGGCCACCAACGAGCGCGTGCGCCGGCTCGTCGGCTGGGGCGCGGAGCTGATCCAGCTGGCGGTCGACCTCCCCTGCCAGATCGGCTTTGACCCCGACCACCTTATGGCGACGGGCGAGGTCGGGCGCTCCGGCGTGTCGATCGCCTCGCTGCGCGACATGGAGGTGATCTTCGACGGTGTGCCGCTGTCGTCGCTGTCGCGCGTGGGCATGCTCGGCAACTCGATCGGGCCGATCGCGCTGGCGCTGTTCGTCGCGCTGGCCGAGCGCCAGGGCGCAGACCTCAGCGACGTCGTCGTCGACCTCCAGAACGATCCGCTCAAGGAGTACGTCGCACGCGGGACCCAGTTCCTGCCGGTCGACGCCGCGGTGACGCTGGCCACCGACGTCGTGGCCTGGTGCGCTGAGCAGGCGCCGCACTGCTATCCGCTCGATATCTGCGTCAACCACCTCAACGCGGCCGGCGCCGGATCGACGTCGGGCACCGCCTTCGCGCTGGGCAACGCCATCCACTACATCGAGACGCTGGTCGAGCGCGGGGTGGAGGTCGACGCATTTGCCTCGCAGCTCCAGCTCTTCCTCGACGAGCGCGAGGACTTCTTCGCCGCGATCGCCAACGTCCGCGCGACGCGGCGCATTTGGGCCGACCTCCTGCGCAACCGTTTCGGTGCCATGCAGGAGAGCTCGATGGCGCTGGAGGTCACCTGCTACGGGCATGGGCGCGAGACCCGCGGCGAGCCGCTGAACAACATCGTGCGGATCACGCTCGGCTCGCTGGCCTACTACCTGGCCGGGGTGCAGTCGATGTACACCGCGTCCTACGACGAGGTGCTGCAGACGCCGTCGGACGCGGCGGTCAAGATCGCGCTCCGGATGCAGCAGATCCTCGGCCTAGAGAGCGGCCTCGGCCTTACGGCAGATCCGCTAGGCGGATCCTATTATTTGGAGAGCCTGACCGCCGACATCGAGGCCGGGATCCGCGAACGGCTCGCGCAGGTCGAGGAGGAGGGCGGCGCGGTCGCCGCGATCTCCTCCGGCTTGATCCGCGGCGTCATCAGCGACGGCGCGGTGCGCCGCCAGCGGCGCTTTGAGTCCGGCGTCCGGCCGATGGTCGGCGTCGATCGGCTGCAGGCCGAAGACGACGAGCGCTGGGCGGTGCGCCCGACCGCGGTCATGTCGGAGGCCGACGAGGAGCGCCGCCGCGCCGAAGTCGCCGAACTGCGCCGCAGCCGCGAGCAACGGCGCGTCGCCGACGCGCTGCGCGACGTCGAGGCCGCGCTGCGCGCCTCCCGCAACTCCGTGCCGAGCGTCCTCGAGGCCGTTCGGGCCTACGCGACGGTTGGCGAGATCTCTGACGTCTTTAGGACGGTGCATGGCGAATGGGTTCCGGACCAGACGTTCTGAGCGGCGGCCACACGCTGCGCGTCGTCGTCGCCAAGGTCGGCCTCGACGGTCATGAGGTCGGGGCGCGCGTCGTCGCGCGCGGGCTGATGGACGCCGGGATGGAGGTCATCTACACGGGCCTGCGGCGCACGCCCGAGCAGGTCGTGGCGACCGCGCTGCAGGAGGACGCCGACGTCGTCGGGATCAGCATCCTGTCTGGCGCGCACCTGCCGCTGCTGCGCCGCGTCTGCGATCTGATGCGCGACCGTGGCCTGGATGACGTGCTGCTGATCGTGGGCGGCGTGATCCCCGACGAGGACGTCGCGCGGCTGCGGGAGCTCGGCGTCGCCGCCATTTTTCACCCCGCCACGACGACCGAGCAGATCGTGTCGTTCATCCATGCCAACGTCCGGCCGCAGGCCGGCGACGAGAGTGAGCTCTGAGATGTCCGACGTGGCCATCGCCGGCGTGGGGATGCACCCCTTCGGCCGACACCCCGACGCGGCGCTGAAGGATCTCGCGCGTGTTGCGATCGTGCGCGCGCTCGATGACGCCGGGCTCGGCGTCAAGGACGTCGACGCCGTGTACTCCGCCAATGCGCTCGCGGGCGTGCTGCAGGGCCAGGAGCAGATCCGCGGCCAGAGCGTCCTGCGCGACGTCGGGATCGAGCAGGTGCCGGTCATCAACGTCGAGAACGCGTGCGCCGGTGCGTCGACGGCGTTCGCCCTGGGCGCGCTGGCGATCCGCGCGGGCGCCGCGCGGGTGGTCCTCGCCGTCGGCTTTGAGAAGATGTTCGTCGGCGACACCGGACGCTCGCTCGACGCGCTGGAGAGCGCGGCCGACATCGAGGTGATCGCCGGCCTCGGGCTGCAGTTCACCGCGATCTACGCGATGCGGATCCGCAAGCGGATCGACGCCGGCGCGCTCACCGAGCGCGACCTCCTAGACGTCTCGGTCAAGAGCCATCACAACGGCTCGCTCAACCCCTACGCCCAGCATCAGAAGGAGTTCACCGCCGAGCAGATCGCCGCGTCGGCCCCGATCGCCGAGCCGCTGACGTTGTTTATGTGCTCGTCGATGTGCGACGGCGCCGCTGCTGCGGTCCTCGTCGCCGGCGACCATCCCGCCGCCGACCGGCACCCGCGTGTGCGCCTGCGTGGGTCGGCGCTCGCCTCGGGCTACGCGCACGTCGAGGCCGACGATCCATCGGTCGTGACGGTGTGCGCCGACCGCGCCTACGCGGAGGCTGGCGTGGGCCCGGACGACATCGACGTCGTCGAGTGCCACGACGCGATGGCGCCCGGTGAGCTCCTGTACTACGAGCAGCTCGGGCTCTGCGCCGAGGGCGAGGCCGGCGCGCTGTTGCGCAGCGGCGAGACCGAGATCGGCGGGCGCGTCGCGGTCAACCCGAGCGGCGGGCTGTGCTCGCGCGGCCATCCTGTCGGCGCGACCGGCCTGGCTCAGATCGCCGAGATCACCTGGCAGCTGCGCGGCGAGGCCGGGCCGCGCCAGTCCGGCCGGCCGCGGATCGGGCTGGCCCAGAACAGCGGTGGCTGGTTGGAAGGCGACCCCGCCGCCGCCAGCGTGCAGATCCTCGAGCGGGTGCCGGCATGGAACTGATCGACGCCGCCGACGCGACGCCCTTCCTGGAGCGCGATCGCGTCGACACCGACCTCAACGTGCTCGTCGGCTCGCGCTGCGAGCGCTGCGGCGCGTGCTCGTGGCCCGGGCGCGCGGTCTGCTCGCGCTGCGGCTCGGCGGCCGTGGGGCAGGCGCCGCTGCCGCCGACCGGCGCGCTGACCTCGTATACGACCGTGCACGTCGCGCGTCCCGGCCTGGAGGCTCCCTACGTCCTCGGCCAGGTCGACCTCGGCGACGGGGCGATGGTCTTCGCGCACGTCCGCGGCCTGACGGCCTGCGCCGTCGTTCCGCTGCCCGTTCGCACCGTGCTCGATGAGGACCCCGCCGCAGTGCCCCGCTTCTGGTTCGAGCCCAGCGCCTGAGCCTCCGTTCCGTCCAGCTCCGACAAGGATCACCCACGTGTCCGACTACCCGACCAGCGACGAGATCCCCACCTACAAGCAGGGGTTCGCCTGCATCGACGGGGAGTTCCTCCCAGCGGCCGAGGCGACGGTCTCGATCTTCGACCACAGCTTCCTCTACGGCGACGGCGTCTTCGAGTCGATCGTCTGTCGCAAGGGCAGGCTGTTCGCGCTCGAGCCGCATCTGGACCGGCTCGCTGCCTCCTGCCAGTACCTGCAGCTCAATCTGCCCTACACCCATGAGCAGCTCGAACACCAGATCGTCGAGCTGCTCGAGCGCAACGGGCTCGCCGACGGCTTCGTCCGCGTGATCGTGTCGCGTGGTGAGGGCTATCCGGTCTCCGATCCGCGCAAGGCGCAGACGCCGTCGGTGATCATCTCGGTCCAGGGCGGCCCGGCGATCACGCGCTCGCGTGACACGGGCGTGAAGCTCGCGATCGCCTCGACGCGGCGGATCCCGCCGATCTGCCTGGAGCCGCGAGTCAAGTCCAACAACTACCTCAACCACATCGTCGCCAAGATCGAGGCGATCGGGGCTGGCGCGGAGGACGCCATCCTCCTCGACGTCGACGGCTACGTCGCCGAGCTCCCGGTGGCCAACATCTTCGTCCGGCACGGCAACGTCCTGTCCACGCCGCCGTCGCATGGCATCCTGGCGGGCATCACCCGTGAGACCGTCATGAAGCTTGTCGCGGCGGGCGCCGCCGGGCGCGACATCTCCGTCGAGGCCCGCCCGATGGCGCCCTACGACCTGTTCACCGCCGAGGAGATCTTCATCGTGGGCACCGGGACGGGCGTCGCGTTCGTCGAGCAGATCGACGGCCGCACGATCGGTGATGGCAAGGCCGGCCCGATCACCAGCGCGTTGATGGAGGCCTACGACGACCTGCTGGACTCCGGCGACGGGGCGGTCAGCACGTCGCCGTCGACGAGCTCGGCGCTCTCGGCCTGACGATGTCGGCGCGCTATCCAGAGCTCGAGGGCAAGGCCGTCCTGCTCACCGGCGGCTCGCGCGGGATCGGCGAGCAGACGGTTCGCGATCTCGTAGCCCACGGCGCGCGTGTCGTGTTCAACTACAACACGAACGCCGAGCGGGCGCAGACGATCGTCGGCGAGCTCGGCGAGGCCAACGTGACCGCCTTCCAGGCCGACCTGCACGAGCTCGGGGACGTCGTCGGGCTTTGGGACCGCGCGCTCGCATGGACCGGCGGCGTGGACGTCGTGGTCAACAACGCCTCGATCCGCCGGCAGGTCCCCGCCGACGTCAGCGCCGAGGACTTCGATCGCATCTGGCTTGAGGCGATGCGGGTCAACCTGATCGCGCCCGCGCACCTCGCGCGGCTCGCGGTCGCGCACTTCCTCGGGCGTGGGGTGCAGGGCATCATCATCGGCATCACCGGACGCATCGCCGTGCGCGGCGACTACCCCGACTACCTCCAGGACGGGGCGGCGAAGGGCGGGCTGAACTCGCTGCTGCGTGGCATCGCCCGCGGGTACGCGAAGGACGACGTGCTCACCTACCTGATCTCTGGCGGGCTCATCGCGACCGATCAGATCAAGCAGCAGGTCGAGGGCAACGCGGGCGACCTCGATCGCTTCCTGCGCGAGATCCCGATCGGCGAGCTCGGCACGCCGCAGGACATCTCGGAGCTGATCCTCTTCCTGTCGACCGGGCGCGCGCGGTACGCGACGGGCACGACCGTGTCGGCCACCGGCGGATCGTTCTTGTACTAGGCCATGTCCGGACTGCGCATCATCGCACCGGCGCCGTTTGCCTACGAGCGGCCGCACAGCACCGACGAGGCGGTCGCGCTCTTGGCGGGCGGCGACGCGACGGTCCTGGCGGGCGGGACGGACGTGGTGTCGCTCCGCGCCGCCGGTGCGATCGCTGCGCGGACGCTCGTCGACGTCAAGCACGTGCCGGAGCTCCAGGCGCTGGAGATCCGGCCCGACGGCTCCGTGCTCGTCGGCGCCGCGGTGACGCTGAGGACCCTCGGAGCGCGCGCGGTACCCGGCCTGGAGGCAATCACCGACGGCGCGCGCGTCGTCGGCGCGGCGCAGACCCGCACGCGGGCGACGCTCGTCGGCAACCTCTGCCGCGCGTCTCCAGCGGGGGACACGTTGTGCGGGCTGTTGGTGCTCGACGCGATTGTCCACCTGCGGTCGGCGGCTGGTGGGGGCGCTCGCTCCGTACCGGTCCGCGAGTTCTTCACCGGACCGGGGCGCACCGTGCGCGAGCCGTCCGAGCTGGTCGTCGCGGTCGAGATCCCGGCACCGGCTGGCGGCTCGGCCTACCAGCGGTTCACGTATCGCACGTCGATGGACCTGGCGGTTGTCGGCGTCGCGGCGTCGCTGCGCATCGAGGACGATCGCTGCGTGGCCGCGTCGATCGCGATCGGCGCGGCGGCGCCGACGCCGCGGCTAGTCGACGACGCGGCTTACGCGCTGCTCGGCAGCGCCGTCGACGGTGCGGCGATCGCCGACGCCGTCGCGGCGGTGGTCGCCGCGGCGAGCCCGATCGATGACGTCCGCGGCACGCGCCGCCATCGCCTGCGGGTGATCGGCGTCGTCGCCGAAGACGTGCTGCGCGCCGCGGCGGCGCGCGCAAGGGCCGGGGCGAGGCTATGAGCGGCGGCCGGCGCTGCTGGGTGAGCGTGACCGATGCCTCGGGCCTCGCGTCGCCCTTCCGGCGACGCTGCAAGACTGCCGATCGTGCAGGGCAAGCGCGCAGCACCCGATCAACGTCGTCTCCTTGTCGCGACGATCCGCGCGTCGGCGCAATGGCGTCAGCGTAAGGCCGACCAGTTCAGCGACGACGAGAACGCCAGGCGGCAGAACTCACGGGCGACGCTCGCCTTGCGGGCACTCGCAAACTTCGTCGCTGGCCTGCCCAATGACGATCCGGACCTGAACCTTCCCGCGCTAGCGCGCACCGATGAGCGGGATGGGCACC
This sequence comes from uncultured Conexibacteraceae bacterium, assembly GCA_963829185.1. GTDB lineage: Bacteria > Actinomycetota > Thermoleophilia > Solirubrobacterales > Solirubrobacteraceae > Baekduia. The sequence goes on along the minus strand of CAWHID010000013.1, from coordinate 133,862 downwards.
TGGCGCTCGCCGAGGAGGCTTCCGTCCTGTTGTCCCGGTTCGGGCTCGGCTATGGAGCCTGGAAGTCCGGCACGCCTGGCGAGCGCCAGATGCGCAACGTGCTGCGTCGCATCGACGGCATCGAGGCACGCGAGCGCAGCGCGCGCAAGCAGCGTGCCGAGGCAGGCTACGGCGACGACTGATGCATGCTCTGAGCGTGCATCAGGCGCTGACGCGCTGGCGCAGCTCGTCGTAGCTCGTCACCACGTCGTAGGTCACCTGCTCGGCGCCGGCGTCCTCGTTGAGGCGGTTGAAGAACTTGCGTGCGCATTCGATCTTGGACCGCTCGATCTCGCGGAGCTGGAGCGATGACAGCGCGTCCTTCGTCTCGGCCACGAAGCAGACCTGCTTGACCGTGCCTTCCTTGAAGGCGATGGCCCAGTCGGGGTTGTAGTTGCCGAGCGGCGTCGGGATGAAGAACCCTCGTGGCAGCTTGGCGTAGACGACGACGTCCGCGCTCGCGTCGAGCTCGGTGATGAACTGCCGTTTGGTCTGCGAGTCCGTGACGACGTAGTCGGAGATGTGGCGCTTGAGCTTGTCCCCAGCCTTGGAGAGGTCCTGCTTGGTCTGGCTCTCGGTGAACACCGCGGTGTCGAAGCGGTCGGCGAGCACGGTGTACACCAAGTGCTCGACGATCACAGTGGCCTTCTGCTCGTTGACGATCCGTGCGCACTCGGGGAGGAACTCCTCCGGATTGCACCGGAACTTGGCGAACGTCGCGGGCTCGAGCCTCTTGAGGATGGCGGCGATCGTTCGCCGGGTGAGCCGCGTCTTCTCGGCGAGCTCGCCAATGACGTCGTATTGGACCGTCGATGAAGCCGTCCGCGTCTCGTCCTGCGTTGTGGTTGCGGTCACCTCGAAGCCGCTGCTCGAGGCGACGTCGTCAGCCTCCAGCTCATCCTTCTGCCTGCCGGCTTGCACCACGTACTGCAGCGCGTTGACCCTGAGGCCGGCGTCCAGCGCGGTGGCGGACTTGTCGATGAGCTCGGCCGAGTCGAAGGCGACCTGGTACATCGCCTTGCGGCTGATCCGGTTCCACAGCTCGAGGAACTCGGGCTTCTCGAAGTTCTCGTTGAGCGGGATTGCCTTCGGTCTGCGTCCGTCGTCTGGCACGGGGAGCTCGAGGGCGAGCGCGAAGTGCATCTCGGTGGCCTTGCGCGGCCTGCCGGCAAGCGCCTCGCTCAGCTCCTTCTGCAGACCGTCGACGAACGCCGTGTAGGACTCGTCGGTCACGACGGTGAGCTCGTTGATGTCATGGACGGTGCCGGGGTCGTCCATGCGCTCGCCCTGCTGGTTGACCGCGAGCCGCAGCCCACGGCCGATCTCCTGGCGTCGCGACACGGAGTTGTCGCTCTTCTTGAGCATGCCCATCGTGAAGACGTTCGGGTTGTCCCATCCCTCCCGCAACGCCGAGTGGGAGAAGATGAACCGCACCGGCTCGTCGAAGGAGAGCAGGCGCTCCTTGTCCTTGAGGATCAGGTTGTAGGCGTCGGCGTCGGTCGACTGCCCGGCGTCATCGCCTCGTCGCCGCACTTCGCTGTCGATCTGGCGACGCGTGCGCTTGTCGATCGAGAAGTAGCCCTTGTGCGTGTCGGCCGTCGCGATCGCCTCGAGATGCGCGCGGTAGCCGCCATGCGCGAGCGGGAGCTCGCTGAGGAGGTCGGTTGTCGCGGTGTCGTACTCCTCGTTGAACACGCGGGCGTACTCGCCGAGCGTGTCCTTGCGCTCGTAGTCGCGGTACTTGACGACTTCGTCGATGAAGAGCAGCGACAGCACCTTGACGCCGTGGGTGAACAGCTGGCGCTCCTTCTCCAGATGCGCCTGGATGACCTCGCGGATCTGGATGCGCCGCTTGGCGTCGTCGGTCACGTCGTTGGTGACCTGGCCGGCGGCGAGGAGGTCGCCACTGCTCAGCACGAGCAGGTCGCGGATGGCGTCGATGTCGGTGACGATGAGCGCCTTGCCGTCGGGCTTGTAAGCGTCGACGCCCGCGGCGAGCTCGTGCAGGTTCGTGCCCTGCTCGACGCGCTTGAGCTGACGCTTGATGCCGCTCTTGGTCTGGACTTCTAGCTCGAGCCGCGCCACCGGCTTGGCGCCCTTCTTGACCTCGATCGCGTCGAGGTACAGGTAGGCCGTGCTTCCGGCCAGGCCCTTGACGGTGATGCCGCGCACGGCGATCTTCTTGACGAGCTTCTGGTTGAAGGCGTCCAGCGCGTCCAGCCGGTGGACCTTGTTGTGCTCGACCTTGTGGGTCGCCGAATAGCGCAGCAGGAAGAGCGGGTCGAAGTTGCGCAGCGACTCCTGGGCCCGGGCGCTGCCGATCTTCTGCGGCTCGTCGATGATCACGATCGGCCGGTTGGCGGCGATCACGTCGATCGGCTTGCGAGATTGGAAGCCGTCGAGCACCTCGTAGATCCGCCGGTTGTCCTTACCGGTGGAGTTGAACGCCTGGATGTTGATGATCATCACCTGCACCCCGGCGTCGGACGAGAACGTCTCCAGCTCGTGCAGGCGGCTGGAGCTGTAGACGAACGCCCGTGGCTTGGTGCCGTAGCTCTCCTGGAAGTGCGCGGCGGTGATGTCGAACGTCTTCTTGACGCCCTCGCGGATCGCGATGCTCGGCACGACGACGATGTACCGCGACCAGCCGTAGCGCTTGTGCAGCTCCAGGATCGTCTTGATGTAGACGTAGGTCTTGCCCGTCCCGGTCTCCATCTCGATGTCGAGGTTGACCCTTGCGGCCATGCTCGGCATGAGCGAGGCCGACTGCGGGAGGTCCTGCCGGCGCTGGGTCTCCTGCACGTTGCGAAGGAGGCGAAGACCGTCGAGCGCGAGCTCCGCGTTGCGCGCGCCGGGGTGCTCGTCGAGCCGCCGCTGGGCTCGCCTTTCCGGGTCGATGAGGGAACTGACGCCGTCGTCGCGCGGCTGCCCGGCGAAGCAGTCGACGACGGCGTCGACCGCCTCGGTCTGGTAGCTCTGCTGCTTGAACTGGATCTTCACTAGATGGCCCGGACGTCTGCCGACGGGGCCATCTGGGCGAAGATCTGCTCGGCGTTGATGCGGTCGGCGTCGGTGGGGAAGCCGGAATCGCGGAAGACGGCCCGCAGCGGTCGGCGGCGGGCGATTGTGGTCACGACATCGGTTGTGACCACGTCTGCGAAGCACGCGATCAGGACGCCGTCGTCGATGACGAAGACGTCAACGCCCTCGATCGTCTCCACCGTGATGGGAAGGGTGAGGTCGAGGCCCAAAGAGATCAGGATCTCGAACAGCAGATCCTCACCGGCACGGTCCTCCTTGAGGCTTATCGTGGAGAGGTCGAGGGCGGCCTGATGGGTGTCCTGGGGGGCGCGCAGCACGTCGGAGTAGTTGGTTGTGTCGACGCGGAGCACGCGGAAGCCGATGTCACGATCCCAGGCGGGGTTGGCGCCCTCGGAGATCAGCGACTGTCCTGCCCTGCGCACGCGCTCCTGCGCGAGTTGCGCGAGGTTCGCGTATCCGGCCTTGGCGGCCTCACTGTCAGGCGTGAGCTCTGCTTGTACCTGGACGAGGATGAAGGAGCGGTGCTCGCCGTCCTTGGCGCTGGCCGAGAACATGGCGTGCGCCGTTGTCGCCGACCCGGCGAAGAAGTCCATCACGGTGTCTCCCGCGCCGACGCCCGCGATCCACATGATCTGCTCGATGAGCTTGGTGGGCTTCGGGGTGTCAAAGAGCTGCTTGCCGTCGAAGAGCGTCTTGATCTCCCGGGCTGCATCCCTCGTTACGCCGACATCCGCACCTTGCCAGAGCGACTCGACGGCTCGACCAACGACCGTGTCGAGGTAGATCTTGCGGGTGATGGCCGTCTCGTCTGCGCTGAAGACGATCTCGCCGGCGTCGATCTTGGCCTGCATCGTCTCGCGGCTCCACCGCCAACCGTTGTCGGGCGGGGCGATGAGCTTCCCGCTCGGCGTCGCGAGCGGGTAGCGGAGCTTGGGGCGGGGGAGCGCGTTGCGCACGTCGCCGGCGCGCCATGGTCCCCGTGGGTCGTCGTCGCGGTTGCGGTAGTTGCGGTCGTGCTCGTCGGTTCGGGCCAGCGGTTGCAGCGCGAACTCCTCGCTGCGCCGGTAGCAGAGGATGGTGTTGTGGTGTAGCGAGACGGTGCTGGAATACCCCTTGGGTTGCACGCTGTGCTGCCAGATGAACTCGGCGACGAAGTTGGAGGCGCCAAAGACCTCGTCCATCAACGTTCGCAGGTTGGCGCTCTCGTGGAAGTCGCAGGAGACGAAGATGGAGCCGTCGTTGGTCAGGAAGTTGCGCGCCAGCCGCAGGCGCGGGTAGACCATGCTCAGCCAATCTGAGTGAAAGCGGCCGTTGGACTCGGAGTTGGCGACGAGCCGGCTGCCTTGCTCGTCGACCTGTCCAGAGCGCCTGAGGTACTCGGCGGTCGACTCGGCGAAGTCATCCGCGTAGAGGAAGTCGTTGCCCGTGTTGTAGGGCGGGTCGATGGAGATGAGCTTGACCTTGCCCAGGTACGGCTCCTGGAGGAGCTTCAAGGCGTCGAGGTTGTCGCCCTCGATGAAGAGGTTCTTGGTCGTGTCGAAGTCAACGGACGCCTCGCGGACTGGCCGCAGCGTCTTGGCGATCGGCGCGTTGGCGGCCAGCAGCGCCGCGCGCTTACCGGGCCAATCGAGCTGGTAGCGCTCCTGCGGGCCTTCGACGACATGGTCGGAGAGCTCCTGGCGCAACAGGTCGAAGTCGATCGCGCGCACGGCGTTGCCGTCGGGGTCGAGGCTTTCGGTGACGATGTGCGGAAACAGCTCGGCGAGCTTGCCGACGTTCTTGGCGATGAGGTCGGCGGAGCGCAGCTCTAGCTTTTCCATGCAGGCGCCTAAGCCTAGTGGCGCCGGCCTACACGTCAGGCCGCTAGGCCGCCAAGCGGATCGGCGCGTCGCGCACCATCGCGCCGCCGAACTCGAAGCGCTCGAGCGCCACGGTGCGCGTGCCGCGGACGACCTCGACCAGGACGCCCCACGAGCGCTCGTGGACGCGGAGCACGGCGCCAGGGTGGCGCCGGCGCAGGAGGTCGATCTCCCGGGCCTGCTCGAGGGTCAGCTCTGCGTCCATGACAAAGATGATCGGTCGGCGACCTGAAGTCCTGATGTGGCGTGCCTGAAGCGCGCCTCAAGATCGTCACGAGCCGCCATCGGCCTACCGCCTAGGATCCGCCGGGTGCCCCCGCCGCTGACGACGATCGCGCGCGAGTGGGGACGGATCGGGTGCGTAGGCTTCGGTGGGCCGCCCGCTCACATCGCGCTGCTGCGCGAGCTGTGCGTGGAGCGTCGCGACTGGATCGACGCCGCCGACTTCGAGGACGCGATCGCCGCGGTCAACCTGCTGCCGGGTCCGGCCTCGACGCAGCTCGCCGTCTGGTGCGGGCATCGCCTGCGGGGGCGTGCCGGGGCGCTGGTCGCCGGCGTCTGCTTCATCGTTCCGGGCCTCGTTGCGATCCTCGTGCTGGCCGCCGCGTTCATGGCTGACGACCCGCCCCGCTGGCTGCGTGGCGCCGGCGCCGGGGCGGGTGCCGCCGTCGCGGCGGTCGCGGTCCGCGCTGGACTTGACCTGATCGCGCCGAGTTGGGCGCGCGCGATCGGTCGGCGCGGCCCGCTCATGACCTACATCTTGGTCGGCGTCGCGGCCGCGGCCACGCTCGGACCGTGGCTCGTCCTTGTCCTGCTGGCCTGCGGGCTACTGTCGCTGCTGCTTGCTCGAAGGCCCAGCCGCGACACGCTGATGTCGCTCTCACCACTCGCGGCCATCGCGATGGCCGCGGGCGCCACCGGTGGGCTCGCCGCGCTCTGCTGGACGGCGCTGAAGGTCGGCGCCCTGGCCTACGGCGGCGGCTTCGTGATCATCCCGCTGATGCATGCCGACGCGGTCGACACGCACCACTGGATGACCGACACGCAGTTCCTCAACGCGGTCGCGCTGGGGCAGGTCACGCCGGGGCCGGTGGTGCATACGGTCGCCGCGGTCGGCTACGCGGTCGCGGGCGTCGGCGGCGGGCTGCTCGCGGCGCTGATCGCGTTCTTACCGTCCTTCGCGTTCGTCATCGGCGGCGCTGCGCGCTTTGATGCGCTGCTGCGCGACCCTCGCGCGCGTGCGTTCATCGACGGCGCGGCGCCGGCGGCGCTCGGCGCGATCCTCGGCTCGGCGATCCCGCTGGCTGGCGCGCTGCAGGAGGCTTGGCAGCTCGCGCTGCTCGGCGCCGCGGCCGTTGCGCTTCTGGCGGGGCGGCTCGGGGTCGTGGCCACGCTCGTCAGCGCCGGCGTCATCGGGACCGTCGCCGCGCTCAGCGGGGCGCCACTGCCGTAGGTCTCCGTGCAGCGGCCCGCACAACGCCGACAGCTCCCGGATCTCCTCCAAGGACAGCCCAGCCTCTCGCGCCGTAGCGATGGCCCGCAACCGCTCCAGCACCGCTGCGGGGTAGAGGACGTGGCGCCCGACGCGGGCGGGCACGGGCAACAGCCCGGCCCGCTCGTAGTAGCGCACGTGGGATGGGGCGATCCTCGCGTGCTGCGCAATCTCCGCGACGGTGAGCTTGTCGTCCATGATGTCACTCAGCTGAACTTGATCGGATGCGACAGCTGATCATGGTACGCCGGCTCAACGGCCTGTCCAGGGGATGTAGACAGCCAGGCGGCAAGCCTGGCCGCGGTTGACCGCGCTCAGCGCGCCCGCGCGCCGACGCCCTCCTGCGGCGGGAAGTCGGGATCTACGCGGTAGGCGCGAAACGCCAGCCGCGTCAGATCGTCCTCGAGCTCGGGCAGCGTGGCGGTCTCGCCCCGGCGAACGGCCCAGTAGATGACCTCCAGGATCCCGCCGGTGACGAACACCGGCGTCCGCGGCGCCAGCCACTGCTCCGACCCGGGCTGCGAGCGTGGGATGAAGTCGACGATGGGGAAGAACGCCTCGATCGCGGCGTCACGGCGGGCCAGGCCCTCCGGGCCGGAGCCGAGCACCTCGATGATGCACATGCGCGCGAAGGCAGGCTCAGCGGCGAGGAAGCGCAGGAACTCGCCGAGCAGCGCGCGGACGCGGATGCGCCAGTTGCTGTCGGAGAGGTCGGTCAGCGCCTGGTCCATCCGATCCATCAGCAGCTTGGTGATCGCGTCGAACGCGGCGAGGAAGCACTCCTCCTTGTCGGTGAAGAGCTCGTAGAAGGTCTTGCGCGAGACCCCGGCGTAGGTCGTGATGTCGGCGACGCGCGTGCCCGCGTAGCCCTTCTCGGCGACGACGTTGGCGATCGCGTCCAGCAGCCGCTCGCGCTGGTTCGACGCGATGAAGGCACGCGAGAGGCCGTGGCGGCCCTTCGGCAGCTGTTGGGCCCCGGACGTGCCGCCGGCGGGCGGCGGTTCAGTGGGTGGATCGTCTTCGAGGTCGCTCATCGCATCTCCATCAGTCGGTGCCGAAGAGGCGATCACCGGCGTCGCCGAGGCCGGGGCGGATGAAGCCGCGCTCATCGAGCCCGCGATCCAGGACGGCGGTGAGGATTGGTACGTCGGGGTGGGCGCCGCGCACCGCGTTGACGCCCTCGGGCGCGGCGATCAAACAGACCAGTCGGAGGTCGTGCGCGCCGGCCGCGCGCATGCGGGTCAGCGCCGCCGTGGCGCTGCCGCCGGTGGCGAGCATCGGGTCGACGACGAAGACGGTCGAGCTGTCGATGCCCTCGGGCAGCGACTCGTAGTAATCCTCAGGCTGAAGCGTCACCTCGTTGCGCCGCATGCCCAGGTGCGCGACCGAGGCACCCGGCACGTAGCGCAGGAAGCCGTCGACCATGCCGAGGCCGGCGCGCAGGACCGCGACGACCATGATCGGCGTCGGATGCGAGCCGGTGGTGGGCTCCAGCGGGGTCTGGACCTCGACCGCTCGCGTCGGCACATCGCGCAGCGCCTCGTAGGCGAGCATCGACGAGGCATCCGCCATTGCGGCGCGAAACGCGGCGCGCGACGTGCTTGCGGCACGGAGCTCGGTGACGGCTCTCGCCATCACTGGGTGGTCGACGACGCGCAACCCTTCCAACACGATCGTGACGTTATTCGATGCGGGTGTCACAACGGCGAGGTCGTAGACACACCCTGGAGTTTGGCCCGGCGATGCACCCACTTCGCCGGAGTGGGCGAGCCACCGTGTAGCTTGGCCCGGCGATGCACCCACTTCGCAATGTCGAGCTCAAAGCACGCGATCACGATCCCGAGGCGACGCTCGCCGCCGCGCTGGGGCATGGAGCCGACGATCACGGTGTCCTGACGCAGACCGACACCTACTTCGCCGCGCGCGAGGGGCGGTTGAAGCTCCGCGAGGAAGATGGTGTCGGCACGCTGATCGCCTACGCGCGCGCCGACGAGGCGGCTGCCCGGACCAGCGCCTACCACTTGGTCGCCGCCCCCGACCCGGCCGCGCTGAAGGCCGCGCTGGACGACGCGCTGGGCACGGTGGTCGTGGTCGAGAAACGCCGCCGGCTGCTGCTGTGGCAGGACGTGCGGATCCACCTCGACGCGGTCGAGGGGCTCGGGACGTGGCTGGAGCTGGAGGCGGTTGCGCCAGCGGACTCCGATCTGGCCGCCGAGCATCGCAAGGTCGCCGAGCTGCGCGCCGTGCTCGCGATGGTCGACGAGGACGTGGTCGCCACCGGCTATGCGGCGATGTTGCTGGAGCGCGGTGCCGCGACGCCGCGGCTCGTCGACCTCGCGCGCGGCGCGATGGCGCGGGCCTACGCGCCCTACTCGCGCTTCCAGGTCGGCGTGGCGCTGCGCGATGAGGTTGGCGCCCTGCACGCCGGCGCCAACGTCGAGAACAGCTCCTATCCGCAGGGCACCTGCGCTGAGGCGGCGGCGATCGGCGCCCTGGTTAGCGCCGGCGGCCGGCAGATCTGCGAGGCCGTCGTCATGGCTGACACCGAGCTGATCGTGCCGTGCGGCGGCTGCCGCCAGCGGCTGTCAGAGCTCGCCGACCCTGAGACGCCGATCCACTTGGCCGGGCCGGAGGGCATCCGCCGGACCGTCACCCTCGGCGAGCTGTTGCCGCTGGCATTCGACCTGGACGGGACGCGCCGATGACCGACGCGGCGACCGTGATCCGCGCCGCTGCCGGGGCAGACGCGCCGGCGCCTCGCCTCGGCCTCGTGCTCGGGTCGGGCCTCGGCGGCCTGGCCGACGCTGTCCAGGACGCGACCGCGATTCCCTACGCCGAGCTGCCGGGCTTCCCCGTCGGCGCGGTCGCCGGCCACGCCGGGCGGCTGGTGCTCGGCACGCTGGCCGGTACGCCGGTCGTCGTGCTGCAGGGCCGCGCGCACCTCTACGAGGGCATCCCCGTGTCCGAGCTTGCGGTCCCCGTGCGGACCGTGCGCGCGCTCGGCGCCGAGGCGATCGTGCTGACCAACGCTGCGGGCTCGCTGCGCGCCGAGGTCGGTCCCGGCCGCCTGATGGCCCTCACCGACCACATCAACCTGATGGGCGTCAACCCGCTGACCGGGATCAACGACGACGGGATCGGTCCGCGCTTCGTCGGTCTTGGCGATGCCTATGACTTGCCGCTGCGGCGCGCGCTGAAGGCTGCCGCCGTGGCCGAGGGCGTCGACCTCAGCGAGGGGGTCTACCTCGCCGTCGGCGGCCCCTCGTTCGAGACGCCGGCCGAGATCCGCGCCTTCAAGGTGCTCGGCGCCGATGCCGTCGGGATGTCCACGGTCCCCGAGGTCATCGTCGCCCGCCACTGCGGCCTGCGCGTCGCCGCCGTCTCGGCGATCACCAACCTGGCCGAGGGTCTCGGCGACGAGGTCCTCACCCACGAGCACACGCTCGCCAGCGCCGCGGTCGCCGCGCAGGATCTTCAACGGGTGCTGACCCGCTTCGTCAGGGACTACAACTAGATGGTCCGCCCCACCAAGGAGCTGCTGCGCGACAAGCGCGACGGCAAGGCGCTGACCCCCGGCGAGCTGCGGGCGATCGCGGCGGGCATCGCCGACGGCGGCCTCAGCGACGCGCAGGTCGCGGCGTTTGGGATGGCGGTCTACTTCCGCGGCCTCGACGCGACCGAGCTGCCCGCCTTCACGCTCGGCATGCGCGACAGCGGCGCGGTCCTGGACTGGTCAGACATCGACAGGCCCGTGCTCGACAAGCACTCCACCGGCGGCGTCGGCGACAAGGTGTCGCTGATCCTCGCCCCGCTGGTCGCCGCGTGCGGCGGCGCGGTGCCGATGATCTCCGGCCGCGGCCTCGGCCACACCGGCGGCACGCTGGACAAGCTGGAGGCGATCCCGGGGTACAACGCGACGCCTGACGCGGCGCTGATGGGCAAGGTCGTCCGCGAGGTCGGCTGCGTCATCGGCGGCCAGACCGACGATCTGGCCCCGGCCGATCGCAAGTTGTACGCCATCCGTGACGCGACGGGCAGCGTCGAGGCGATCCCCTTGATCGTCTCCTCGATCCTGTCCAAGAAACTCGCCGCCGGGCTCGGCGGGCTGGTCATGGACGTCAAGCACGGCAGTGGCGCCTTCATGAGCGAGCGCGACGACGCGCGCGCGCTGGCGCGCGCACTGGTGGACGTCGCCGTTGCCGCCGGCCTGCCGACGGTCGCGCTGCTCACCGACATGGACCGCGTCCTGGGGACGACGGCCGGCAACGCGCTGGAGGTGCGGGAGTCGATCGAGCTGCTGCGCGACCCGGCGAGCGCCGACCCGCGGCTGCTGGCGGTGACGCTGGAGCTGACACGTGCGCTGCTGGAGCTCGGTGGGCTGGGCGATGCCGACCCGGAGGCGGCGCTGGCAAGCGGCGCCGCCGCCGAGCGCTTCGGCGCGATGGTGCACGCCCTCGGTGGCCCGAGCGACATGATGGACAACTACGAGCGCCACCTCGATCGCGCGCCGGTGATCCGTGAGGTCTTCCCGGAGACCGATGGCGTGGTGACCGCGCACGACACGCGCGCGCTGGGCCTCGCGGTGATGAGCCTCGGCGGCGGTCGCGCGGTCGAGCGCGACGTGATCGACCCGGCCGTCGGGCTGGACGCGGTCGCCGGGCCGGGAACGGCGGTGGCACGCGGCGGACGACCGCTGGCGGTGGTCCACGCGCGCGACGCGGCGGGTGCCGACGCGGCCGAGGCCGCGGTGCGTACGGCGATCGCGGTGGGGGAGGCGGCACCACCTGAGATTCCCGTCGTCGCGGAGGTCCTGCGATGAGCGCCGCCGTCGCCGCGGTGCCGAAGGCCGAGCTGCACGTCCACCTGGAGGGCACCGCGACGCCGGACCTCGTCCGGCGCCTCGCACACCGCAACGCCATCAGCTTGCCCGACGGCCTCTTCCGGCCCGACGGCGCGTTTGCCTGGTCGGGCTTCCTGGACTTCCTGCGCGCCTACGACGACGCCGCCAGCACGATCCGCACCGCCCAGGACTACCGCGACATCACCTATGAGTACCTCGCCGCCTGCGCGGCGGAGGGTGCGGTCTACGTCGAGCTGATCGCGTCGCTGGACCACGGTCGCAAGGTCGGCCTCAACGACGCCGAGCACCTCGCCGGCATCGCCCAAGGCATTGACGACGCCTACGCCGACCATGGCATCGTCGGCCGGATCATCTCCTCGATCGTCCGCAACTTCGGCGTGGCCGATTGCGAGGACGTCGCCCGGCGGACCGTCGCGCTCGCCCACCCCTACGTCGTGGGCTTCAACATGGCCGGCGACGAGGCCGGCTTCCCGGCCGGCGACTTCGTCCGCGCCTTCGCCATCGCGGCCGACGCGGGGCTCGGCTGCTCGGTCCACGCGGGCGAGCACGCAGGCCCGGAGTCGGTTCGCGCCGCGCTCGCGCTGCCCGGCGTCGTGCGAATTTCTCACGGTGTTCGGGCGATCGAGGACCCGGCGCTGGTCAGGGAGCTTGCCGAGCGTCGAATCGTCCTCGAGGTCTGCCCGACGTCGAACGTCGCCCTCGGCGTTTTTGCCACCTATGAGGATCATCCGCTGGGCGTGCTGCGCGCCGCAGGCGTCCCGGTGACCCTGGGGTCAGACGATCCTCCGTACTTCGGTACGACGATCGGACACGAATACGAGTTGGCGCATCAGCGCTTGGGCTGCAGCTTGGAGGATCTCCGAGCGATCACCGAAACCGCGCTGGATGCGGCGTTCGCGGACATTGAAGGTCTGGTAAACCAACCACACCGCCCAATGGACCTGTAGGTTTGCGCCGCGGCGCAGGGTTTGGCCGCGCTGTCCCTCAGTAGTCCTGTTCAAAACCAGAGGGAGTACTCGCAAGTGCGCGCACGTTCCACCCGCCGTGCCATCGCCGCTCTCGGCGCCGCCGGCATCCTGCTCGTCGCCGCCGGTTGCGGCTCTGACGACGACAATGGCTCCTCGTCCGCAGGCGACACGACGTCGACCGCGGCCGCTCCCGCCAAGAAGGCGGTCAAGGTCGGTCTGGTCACCGACATCGGCGGCCTCAACGACCGCTCGTTCAACTCGCTGGCTAACAAGGGCCTGCAGGACTCCAAGGCGCAGCTCGGGGCCACCGGCCGCGTGCTGACCTCGAAGTCCAACGCCGACTACGTCCCGAACCTGTCGACCCTGGCCCAGCAGGACTACGACCTCGTCGTCGGCGTCGGCTTCCTGATGGCCGACGCGGTCGGCACCGTTGCCAAGAAGTTCCCGAACACCAAGTTCGCGATCATCGACGTCGACGCGACGACCCTGAAGGGCAAGCCCGCCAACGTCGAGGGCCTGCTTTTCAAGGAGCAACAGTCCGGTTACCTGGCGGGCTACCTCGCCGGCCTGTACGCCAAGGACAACAACATCACGACGATCTCGTCGGTCGGCGGCCAGAAGATCCCGCCGGTCGATCACTACATCGCCGGCTACCAGGCGGGCGCCAAGGCGGCCAACCCGGAGATCAAGACGCTCAACGCCTACTCCCAGGACTTCGTCGACCAGGCGAAGTGCAAGGAGATCGGGCTCAGCCAGATCGCCCGCGGCTCGGGCATCGTCTTCCAGGTGGCGGGCCAGTGTGGCCTCGGCGCGCTGGATGCGGCCAAGGAGAAGGGCAAGCAGGGCATTGGCGTCGACGCCGACCAGTCCTACCTCGGCCCCTTCATCCTGACCTCGGCCATCAAGAAGGTCGACGTCGCGGTCCTCGACACGGTCAAGCAGGTTCAGGACGACAAGTTCACCGGCGGCACAAACACCACGTTCGACGTCGCCAACGACGGCGCGGGCCTGGGCAAGATCAGCGCGGCCGGCGCCAAGTACCAGCAGCAGATCGACGAGGTGACGGCGAAGTTGAAGGACAACTCGATCACACCGCCGGACACGGTGAAGGCGAGCTCCTGAAGCTCTGTCGTGGCGCACGTGTCGCCACCTGAAGCATTCGCTGCCGCGGGGCTCGCGCTCGAGCTCCGCGGCATCACCAAGCGCTTTGGCGCGCTGACGGCCAACGACGCCGTCGACTTCGGGCTGCGGCGCGGGGAGATCCACGCCCTGCTGGGAGAGAACGGGGCCGGCAAGTCGACGTTGATGAACGTCGTCTACGGCATGCTCACGCCCGACGCGGGCGAGATCTTCGTCGACGGCGCCGCGGTCAGCATCGGCTCGCCGCGTGAGGCGATGGAGCACGGCATCGGCATGGTCTTCCAGCACTTCATGCTGATCCCGGTGATGACCGTCGCCGAGAACCTCGTGCTCGGCGACGAGCCGCGCAAGAACGGCCTGCTCGACCTCGCGGCCGCCCGGCGCCGGACGCGCGAGCTGTCCGAGCGCCATGGCCTACGGGTTGATCCGGACGCGCGCGTCGCCGACGTCTCGGTCGGTCAGCAGCAGCGCGTGGAGATTCTGCGCGCGCTGGATCGCGGCGCACGGATCCTCGTCCTCGACGAGCCAACCGCCGTCCTGACCGCCCAGGAGACGGCCGAGCTGGCCGAGGTCCTGCGCGGGCTGCGCGACAACGGGACGTCGGTGGTCTTCATCACGCACAAGCTGCACGAGGTGCTCGAGGTCGCCGATCGCGTGACCGTGCTGCGGCGCGGCAAGACCGTCGGCACCGTCGACACGGCCGCTGCCGACGAGGCGTCGCTGGCTCGGATGATGGTCGGCCGCGACGTCGTGCTGCGCGTCGAGAAGGAGCCCGGTACGCCTGGCGAGCCGTTGCTGGAGCTCGACGACGTCCATGCCGTCGACGACCGCGGGCTGCCCGCTGTCGCCGGTGTCTCCCTGCACGTCTGCGCGGGCGAGATCGTCGCGGTCGCGGGCATCGACGGCAACGGGCAGAGCGAGCTGATCGACGCGATCAACGGGCTGCGCCCGGTCACCTCGGGCCACGTGCGCGTGCGTGGCAAGGACATCACCAACTGCACGCCGCGCCAAGCGCGCGAGGCCGGTGTCGGCCACATCGCCGAGGACCGCCATGCGCGCGGCCTCGTGCTCGACTTCTCACTGGCCGAGAACCTGGCCCTCAACGACTACCGCGAGGGCACGCGCTTCGGCCTGCTCAAGCCGCGCCGGATGCTAGAGGCCGCGGGCCGCCTGCTCAAGGAGTTCGATGTGCGCGGCGGCACCCCGGCGACGCCGGCCAGCTCGCTGTCGGGTGGCAACCAGCAGAAGGTCGTGATCGCGCGAGAGGTCTCGGGCAACCCCGACGCGCTGATCGCCGCCCAGCCGACGCGCGGGCTTGACGTCGGCGCGATCGAGTTCGTCCACCGCCGCCTGCTTGCCGAGCGCGACGCGGGCCGCGCGATCCTGCTGTTCTCGCTGGAGCTGGAGGAGGTGCGGGCGCTGGCCGATCGCATCTTGGTGATCTACGACGGGCAGATTGTCGGCGAGCTGGCGCCGAGCGCCTCTGATGAGGAGCTCGGGTTGCTCATGACCGGCGCACGCGTGACCTCCTCGTGACCGATCTTCCACCACCAAGCTCCCAGCCCGAGTACGACCTTGGCCGGGGCGCCACCGTCGGCGCGCGGCTCAGCACGGCGATGCGGACCGGCGGGATCGTCACGCCGATCATCACGGTGCTGTTCGCGTTCTTGGTCGGCGGCCTCGTGGTGCTGGTCACCGGCCACAACCCGATCGACACCTACAAGGCGATCTTCGACGGCACCGGCCTGCAGTGGCTCTTCCCGTGGACCTCGGGCGACGATCGCACCACCGCGGCGATCAACCTCCAGCAGACGCTGATCATCACGGCGCCGCTGATCCTGCTGGGCCTCGCCGTCGGCTATGCGTTCCGCGCGGGGCTGTTCAATATCGGCGGCCAGGGCCAGTACATCATCGGCTCGATCGCCGCGGTCTGGTCGGGCTCGTCCTGGGAGGGCATGCCGCACGGCATCCACGTGGTGCTGTGCATGCTGCTGGCGACCATGGCCGGCGCGGCGTGGGCCGGGATCTCGGGACTGCTGCGCGCTGCCACGGGCGCCAACGAGGTGATCACCACGATCATGCTCAACTGGATCGCGATCTGGCTGGGGGTGTACCTCTTCGGCCTCGGCGGCCCGCTGCAGAACGACGCCCAGCCCAGCGTGCCGATCTCCAACGACGTCGTGCCCGGCGCCAAGCTCAGCGTCTTCTGGGGCGACCCGGAGCTGCAGGGCCTGCACATCGGGATCTTCGTTGCGATCGCCGCAGCGGTCGTCTACTGGGTGCTGCTGAACCGCTCGACCAAGGGCTACGAGGCGCGCGCGGTCGGCTTCAACCCCGAGGCGGCGCGGTACTCCGGCATCAAGGTCGGCAAGACCTACGTGTTGGTCATGGGCACGTGCGGCGCACTGGCCGGGCTGGCCGGCTCGCTCGATGTGCTCGGCTGGCAGTTCCATCTGGCGACCAACGACATCCAGACCACCCAGCTCGCCTTTCTGGGCATCGCGGTCGCGCTGCTAGGGCGCAACACGGCGATCGGCACCTGTCTGGCGGCGCTGCTGTTCGGTGCGATGGTCAACGGCACCTCGGTCCGCAACCTCGACCCGGCGGTCTTCGAGCCCGAGCTCGCCCAAAACCTGACGACGGTCATCCAGGGCATGGTCATCCTGTTCGTCAGCGCCGACGTGCTGGTGCTCTTGATCTACAACAAGCTTCGGCGGCGGCCACGGCGTGCCCCGAGCGCCGAGCCGGTGCAGGTGACGGCTTGAGCACCGGGCGCCGCATGACTACCGAGGCGCTCATGGAGAGCTTCAAGCGCGGCCCTGATCCTGGCCCGAGCGGTCCGTTCACGCGCGAGAAGGGGCTCGGCTGGGGCGGCGTCGCGCTTGGCTTGCTCGGGTTCCTGATCACGCTGCCGCCGTTTGAGGTCCGGACGGTGGTGCCGTCGCTGATCCTCGCGCTGATCGCGATCGGGCTCGGCGCCGCGGCGATCGGTGGCGATAAACGGCGGCTTGGCATCGGGGCGATTGTCGCCGCGCTGTTCGGGGCGGTCGGCGCGTACGCGGCGTCACGCTCCGGCGTCTCGCATCTGGAGGTCGTCGTCTCCTGGGGCGCGCTGACCGCCGCGATGCTGCGCTACGCCACGCCGCTGACCTTCGCCGCGCTCGGCGGCCTGGTCAGCGAGCGCGCCGGCGTCGTGAACATCGCGCTGGAGGGCATGATGCTCATGGGCGCGTTCTTTGGCGCCTACGGCGCTGACAAGACGAACTCGTGGGTCGGCGGGATCGTCATCGGCGTGCTGGCCGGCATGGCGCTGGCGGCGATCCACGCCGTCTTCGCCATCTCGCTGCGCTCCGACCAGATCGTCGTCGGCACCGGTCTGAACTTCCTCGCGCTCGGCCTCACGGGCTACATGTACGTCGACACCTACGGCGCCGAGGGCACGCCCGACAACCTGCCGGCGGTTCCTGACGTCCACCTGCCGACCGAATCGCTGGGCTTCCTCGGCCAGGCGATCAGCCAGCTCAACCTCCTGGTCTGGGGATCGCTGGTGGCGGTCGTCCTGATCTGGGTCGTGGTCTTCCGCATGCGGCTGGGACTGCGGCTGCGGTCGGTCGGCGAGAACCCGAAGGCGGCCGAGACGGTCGGCATCAGCGTCTTCAAGGTCCGCTACGCGGCGGTCATCGCCTCAGGCGGACTAGCCGCGCTCGGCGGCGCGTTCCTGTCGATCGGCTTCGTCCACTCGTTCTCGCAGAACATGACCGCGGGGCGCGGCTTCATCGCCCTGGCGGCGCTGATCTTCGGGCGCTGGCGGCCGGGCGGGCTGCTCGCGGCCACGCTGCTCTTCGGCTTCTCTAGCGCGCTGGCCCAGCGGCTCCCGGAGTTCTCACCACAGCTGGCCACCCTCTTCCAGGCTCTCCCTTACGTGCTCACGCTGATTGCCGTGGCGGGCGTCGTCGGACGCTCGACGCCACCGGCGGCTGATGGCGTGCCCTACACGCGCGAGGGCAAATAGCTCAAGGGGCGTACCCTGGGACGCATATGAGTCCCACCAGGACATTGCCGCACGTCGATCGTGTCGGCATTCAGGAGCGGGTCGACGCGCTGGCCAAGCGCTCGATCAAGGGCGAGGCCAAGCGCGAGGGGCTGTTGCTGGCGATCTCGATGCTCGACCTCACGACGCTCGAAGGCGCCGACACGCCGGGCAAGGTGCGCCAGCTTGCGGCCAAGGCCGTGACGCCGTCGCCGGCCTACCCCGAGGTGCCGTCGTGCGCGGCGGTCTGCGTCTACCCGGCGATGGTGCGAGCCGCTTGTGATGCGGTCGCGGGCTCCGGCGTGCACGTGGCGTCGGTCGCGACCGGCTTCCCCGCCGGCCAGACGCCGCTGGCCACGCGCTTGGAAGAGGTGCGCCTGGCGGTCGCCGACGGCGCTGACGAGATCGACATGGTCATCTCGCGCGACGCCTACCTGTCAGGCGACGACGCGCGCGTGGCCGACGAGATCGAGCAGATCAAGGACGCCTGCGGCGACGCGCACCTGAAGGTGATCCTGGAGACCGTCGAGCTGGGCTCCTACGACCACATCCGCCATGCCTCGATGCTGGCGATGGACGCCGGCGCCGACTTCATCAAGACCTCGACAGGCAAGGCCGCCGAGGGCGCGACGCCGGGCGTGATCCTGGTGATGTTGGAGGCCATCCGCGACTACGCGCAGCGCACCGGGCGGATCGTGGGCATGAAGCCTGCCGGTGGGGTCTCGACCTCCAAGGCCGCGCTGGGCGTGCTCGTCCTGGTCAAGGAGACGCTGGGTGACGCGTGGCTGACGCCCGATCTGCTGCGCATCGGCGCCTCGTCGGTGCTCAACGACTTGCTGGCGCAGTACATCAAGACGGAGACCGGCCGCTACGGGCGGGCGGAGGACTTCTCGAGGGAGTGATCGCATGAGCGAGACGACGGCGGCGCCGCAGGGCACGACGACCAACGGTCATCCGCCGGCGCTTGGCGCCGCGCCGCGCGCACCGCTGCGCTGGGAGTACTCGCCCGCACCGGAGTCCACCGACTACGTCCGTCTGCGCGATCGCTATGGGCTGTTTATCGGTGGGGAGTTCGTGGAGCCTGCCGGCGGGGCCTATGCGCCGACGATCAACCCCGCGACCGAGGAGCCGCTGGCCGAGATCGCGCAGGCGGGCGCCGACGACGTCGCGCGGGCGGTCGCCGTGGCGCGAGCGGCGCAACCGGCCTGGGCGGCGCTGCCTGGGCTGGAGCGTGGCAAGTACATCTTCAGGATTGCGCGGCTGATCCAAGAGCGGGCGCGGGAGCTGGCGATCGTCGAGACGCTGGACGGCGGCAAGCCGATCAAGGAGTCGCGCGATGTCGACATCCCGCTGGCGGCGGCGCACTTCTTCTACTACGCGGGCTGGGCCGACAAGCTGGCCTATGGGATTCCGGGCCCGCCCACCGCTGGGCCGGTGGTGCCGCGGGGCGTGGTCGGTCAGGTCATCCCGTGGAACTTCCCGCTGCTGATGGCGGCGTGGAAGCTGGCGCCGGCACTGGCGACGGGCAACACCGCTGTGCTCAAGCCCGCCGATACGACGCCGCTGACGGCGCTGCTGCTCGCCGAGATCATCCAAGAGGCCGAGCTGCCGGCCGGCGTGGTCAACATCCTGCCCGGCGACGGCTCGGCCGGCGCCGCGCTGGTGCGTGCTGAGGGCATCGACAAGGTCGCCTTCACCGGTTCGACCGCGGTCGGCCGCGACATCCAGACCGCGCTGGCGGGCAAGGACATTGGGTTGACGCTGGAGCTCGGTGGCAAGTCGGCCAACATCGTCTTCGAGGACGCCGCGCTGGACCAGGCCGTCGAGGGGATCGTCCAGGGGATCTTCTTCAACCAGGGTCACGTCTGCTGCGCCGGTTCGCGCTTGTTGGTGCAGGAGTCGGTGGCCGAGCAGGTGATCGAGCGGCTGTGGACGCGGATGCAGACGCTGCGCATCGGGGATCCGCTGGACAAGAACACCGATGTGGGCGCGATCAACTCCGCGGCGCAGCTGGCGCGGATTGGCGAGCTGGTCGGGGCGGGCGTTGCGGAGGGCGCGGGGCTGCGGCAGGTGAGTTGTGCGCTGCCCGATCGCGGCTACTGGTTCGCTCCCGCGCTGTTCACGGAGGCCTCGCCCGCGCACCGCATCTCGCGCGAGGAGATCTTCGGCCCGGTGTTGGCGGTCACGACCTTCCGCACGCACGCCGAGGCGATCGAGAAGGCCAACAACTCGCCATACGGGCTGGCGGCGGGCATCTGGACCGACAAGGGCTCCAAGGCCTTCGAGGTCGCGGCTCAGCTGCAGGCCGGCGTCGTCTGGCAGAACACCTACAACCACTTTGACCCGACGGCGGCCTTCGGCGGGTTCAAGGAGAGCGGCTTCGGTCGCGAGGGCGGCGCGGCGGGTCTGCGTCCGTACGTGAGGCAGGGGGCGTGAGCGACATGCGGGTTGCGGTCGCCAAGACGTACAAGTTGTACATCGGAGGCGCGTTCGTGCGGTCGGAGTCCGGACGCCACGACGTCGTCGACGGCGTGAACGTCCCGCGCGGGTCGCGCAAGGACGTCCGCGACGCGGTCAAGGCCGCGCGCAAGGCGCAGGCCGGGTGGGCGAAGAAGACCGCCTACAACCGCGGGCAGATCCTGTACCGCGCGGCCGAGGCGCTGGAGTCGCGCTCGGGCGAGTTCGGCGGTGACGTGGGCGAGGCCGTCGACGTGTTGGTGCACTACGCGGGATGGACCGACAAGCTCCACGCCGTGCTCGGGACGATCAATCCGGTCGCGGCGCCGTTCTTGTCGATGTCGACGCCGGAGCCGACCGGCGTGGTCGCCGTCCTGTGCGGGCTAGACGACACGCTCGCCTCGGTCGTCGCCGCCATCGCCGCGCCGCTGGCCGCCGGCAACACCGTCGTCGTCGCGCTGCCGGAGCACGCACCGCTGCCCGGCCTTGACCTCGGCGAGGTCCTCGGCGTCTCCGACGTCCCCGGCGGGGTGGTCAACCTCCTGTCGGGCCGCACCGCCGAGCTCGTCGGTGCCCTCGCCGCCCACCGCGACGTCAACGCGATCATCGACGGGACCGGCGACCCTGAGCTGGCGGTCGACATCGACCGCTTCGCCGCCGAGACCCTCAAGCGGGTCATCCGTGGCGAGCAGTCGTCACTGCAGCGCCTCGAAGCGCTGACCGAGCTGCGCACGGTCTGGCACCCCATCGGGGCATAGACAGCTCAGCCTGGTGGGGCGACGTCGTGTGACGGAATGCGTCGTGGCACGTAGTGTGGGCATGGTGTCCTTCGGTCGCTGCGTCCTCGTCAACCTCGCCGTCGTCGCGCTCTCGGTAGTCGCGGTGGTGCCGGTCGCCTCGGCGGCTCAGCCGAAGAAGGCGCCACGGGCGCACCTCGCTGCGTTCGGCTCCTGCCAGGCGCTGGTCGGCTACGCGCACCGTTACGCCGGAGTTACCGGCGGGGGCGTCGGCGTGCCGGCGCGTGCGCTGGGCTCGGTCACCGCGCTTGAAGACGCGTCGGTCCTCAAGACCACGGGCGCCGACGCCGACAGCGCGCCGACCGCGGGGGCGGCTCCCGCCGCGCCGAGCACCGGCTCATCGAGCCCCGAGTTCTCCACCACCAACGTGCAGGAGGCCGGGATCGACGAGCCCGACGTCGTCAAGACCGACGGGCGTCACGTCTACGTCGCTGCCAACCGCACGCTGCGCGTGATCGACGTCACCGGCGACGCGCCGCGGCAGGTGGGGACGCTGACGCTCGGCGAGGGCTATGCCCATCAGCTGCTGCTCCGCGGCACGCGTGCGCTCGTCCTCTCGACCATCTCGGCACCGATGGCGATCGACGTCGCGCCGGCGCCGCGGCCGGGCACCGCCAGGACGTCCATCGCGCCGGCCCCGGGCCGCTCGATGGTCCTGCTGACCGAGGTCGACCTCACCGAGCCGACCGCGCCGAAGGTCGCGCGCACGATGACGCTTGACGGCAACTACGTCGATGCGCGCATGGTGGAGGGAACGGTGCGGGTCGTTGCCAGCTCGACGCCGATGCCCGGGGGCGACGTGCCGCTGACCGACGCGCCGCTGCGCACCTTCGTCCCGGCCACGACGATCCGCAGCAAGATCTCGGGCCGCACGTTCCGGCGCGGTGTGGTGCCGTGCGACGACGTTCGCCGCCCCGCCGCCTTCTCCGGCCTCGGGCTGCTGACGGTCTTGACCGTGGACCTCAACAAGGGCCTCTACAACGTCGACCGCGACGCGGTGATGGCCGGCGCCCAAACGGTCTACGGCTCCGATAAGAGCCTGTACGTCGCCAGCCAGCGCTACGTCCGCGGACTTGACGACAGCGCCGATGTGCCGGGAACGCTGCGCACCGAGATCCACCGCTTCGACGCCTCGGCGGCCGGCCAGACGACCTACGCCGGCTCCGGCACCGTCCCCGGCTTCGTTGTCAATGCCTATGCCCTTTCGGAGCATGACGGCGCCTTGCGCGTGGCTTCGACCGACGAGCCGTCCTGGCTGCCGGAGGGCGGCCAGCCCACGCCGGCGCACAGCTACGTCACCGTGCTCTCGCCGCGCCCGGACGGCGCACTGGCCCAAGTCGGCCAGGTCGGTGGGCTGGGGGAGGGCCAGCGGATCTACGGCGTGCGCTTCGCCGGCACGACCGGCTACGTGGTCACCTTCCGCCAGACCGACCCGCTCTACACGATCGACCTCTCCAAGCCCGAGGCGCCGCGGCTCGTGGGGGAGTTGGAGATCCCCGGCTACTCGGCCTACCTGCACCCGCTCGGCGGCGGGCTGCTGCTCGGGATCGGGCAGGAGGCCGACGTCACCGGCCGCACGCAGGGCACACAGGTGTCGCTCTTCGACGTCTCCGACCTCGCGCACCCCAAGCGCACGCAGCACGTCGTCTACGGCAGCGGCAGCTCGGACGCCGAGTTCGACCCGCACGCCTTCCTGTGGTGGGCGCCGACGCGGACGGCCGTCCTGCCGCTGCAGACCTACGACACGAGCGGTGGCGGGAGCTTCGTCGGCGCCATCGGGCTGAAGGTCGATGCCGGCGGCATCGGCGAGCTCGGCCGGGTGGTCCACGGCAGCGGCGACGCGCCCGCGCCGATTGCCCGCTCGCTGGTCATCGATGACCGCCTCTACACGCTCTCCGCGCTCGGGCTGCAGGCCAGCCGCCTCGACACCTTGGCGCCCGTCGCGTTCGTGGCCTTCGAGGCGTAGTCCGATCGCCTCGTCCTGGCGCGTGGGCTGCGCATAGACGACGGGCAGGTGGGCACACCCGCTCCATGGCGCCAGAGCCAGCATGGTGGAAGGTCCCCGCGACCCCCGAGCAGATCGCCGTCCTCAGGACCGAGGTCACCGAGTACGCCCGACGTGTAGGCGTTGTCGACGGCCGTCTCGCTGACGTCCGTCTCGCCGTTTCCGAGGCGGTCACCAACGCCGTGCTGCACGCCTACCGCGACCGCGATCCCGGTCAGATCCGGGTCGACGCGCGCCTGACCGACGACGGCTCGCTGCGGATCGTCGTCGAGGATGACGGCTTCGGGCCGCTGCCGCGCCCCGACAGTCCGGGCCTGGGCCTCGGGCTGCCGACGATCGCCTCGGTGGCCGATGCGGTCGAGCTCTCAGCCGGCAAGGCGGCGGGCGCGAAGTTGTCGATGGTCTTCGCGCTCACGGGCTGATCCGGACGCGGCGGGCGGTGCAGTGCGACGCCCGCGACCACGGCCGCCACCCCCATGATCTCGGCGGCGCTCGGGATCTGGGTCAGCACGACGATCCCGATGACCGTTGCGACAGCCGGCAGCAGCGACACCATCAGGCTGTAGGTCGCGCGCGCCAGGCGTGCCAGCGCGAGCTGGTCGCAGACATAGGGGATGACCGAGGAGCTGAGGCCGACGCCGGCGCCGGCGGCCAGCGCGACGGGGTCGGTCAAGGCCGGGACCGCCGCCCAGCCGGCCAGGGGCGTGACGATGACGGCGGCGACGAGCATCGCGGCGCCGAGCCCGTCGACGCCGTTGAGCGCCGGCCGCTTGGCGACGCGGTCGGCGAGCACGATGTAGAGCGCGAAGAGCGCGGCGTTGGCGAAGGCGAGCGCCAGGCCGGCGGCGCCTCCGGCGAGGTGAATACCGGTGAGCAGGTAAACGCCCGCGACGGCCAGGGCGAGCGCCGCGAGGTTGCGCGGCGTCCGCGCGCCGAGGGCGGCCAGGCCGATGACCGGCAGGAACTCGATCGCCGCGACGGTCGCCAGCGGGAGGCGGTCGATGGCCAGGTAGAAGCAGCAGTTCATCAGCGCCAGGCAGCCGCCCCAGGCCGCGAGCAGGCGACGGCTGTCCTGGTCCAGCGAACCCACCATGCGCCACGGCCGCCGCCAAACCGCGAAGACCAGCGCGGCGGTGGCGATGCGCAGCCAGGCGACGCCGAGGACGTCGACTCGCACGAACAGCAGCACCGCGAACGCCGGGCCGAGGTAGTGAAAGACGGCGCTGACGGCGAAGTAGGCGTGGGGCGGAGGGCGGCGCATGATCGGCCCTAGAACGATGGCGCGCCGCAACGCTCGTCGGAATGGACGATCGACGGTATCGTCGACGCCATGGCTTCGATCCCAAGGCTTGCCGCAGTTTCTGCCGTGGTTGAGCTCGACGAGACGGATCGGCGCCTGCTGATCGAGCTTCAGGAAAACGCCCGCCTCAGCCTCGCCGAGCTCGGTCGCCGCGTCGGACTGTCACCACCCGCGGTCGCCGAGCGCGTGCGGCGGCTGACCGACGACGGCGTCATTCGCGGCTTTCGCACCGACGTCGACCCGCGAGCGCTCGGCTATGCGCTGAGCGCCATCGTCCGCATCCGCCCGGCGCCGCGCCAGCTGGCCAAGGTCGCCGAGCTGGCTCGCGCCACACCCGAGGTCGTCGAGTGCCATCGCATCACCGGTGAGGACTGCTTCTTCATCAGGGCCCACGTCCGCGACGTCGAGCACCTCGAGGAGGTCATCGACCGCTTCACGGTCTTCGGCCAGACGACCACCTCGGTGATGCAGACCTCGCCGGTCCCCCTGCGCGGCGTGGCGATCCGCTAGACGATCACGTCGCCCGCGTGGCGAGGACTTGGTAGACCGACAAGAACCCGCTCTCGAAGCCGCGGCGCGCCGCGCGCAGGTAGAGCCGCCACACGCGCACGCGCTCCTCGCCGCCGAGCGCGATCGCCTGCGGCAGGTTGTCGTCGAACCGCCGCGACCAGTGGCGCAGCGTCTCGGCGTAGTCGGAGCGGAAGCCCTCGACATGCGTGACCTCCAGGCTGGCGGCCTCCATCGCAAAGCAGATCCGCGACAGGTGCAGCGGCGCCGCGTCGGGGAAGACGTAGCGCTCGGAGAATTGTCCGGCCTCCGGATCGGTGTGGCGCTGACGCGCGATGCCGTGGTTGAGCAGCCGGCCGCCGGGCTTGAGGAACCCGTGCAGCGCGCGGGTGTAGTTGTCGATGTTGCTCGAGCCGACGTGCTCGACCATGCCGATCGAGGCGATCGCGTCAAAGGGCTCGGCATCTAGCTCGCGCCAGTCCATCACCTTGATCTCGACGCGGTCGGCGACACCCGCGTCGATCGCGCGCTGGCGCGCACGCTCGGCCTGCGGCTCGCTCAACGTGATGCCCGTGACGTGCGCGCCGTGCTCGACGGCCGCATGGACGGCGAAGGCGCCCCAGCCGCAGCCGACGTCGAGGAGCCGCTCGCCCTGCTTGAGCCCGAGCTTGGTGCAGATCAGCTCGCGCTTGGTCCACTGCGCCTCCTCGAGCGTCGTCGCCCCGCGCGAGAAGATCGCGCAGGAGTACGTCATCGAGTCGTCTAGGAACAGCGCGAAGTAGTCGTTAGAGACGTCGTAGTGATGGCGAACCGCGGCCTTGTCGCGCAGCAGGCTGTGACGCCGGCCGCGCGGACGCAGCTCTGCAGCGGGTGGCTTGGGCGGGGCGATGAGGCCGGCCGAGCGGACCGCGGCGGCGGCCAGGCGCGCCTTGCTGCGCGCATCCAGCGGCGGCGGCTGCCAGGAGTCGATGAGCTCGAGCGTGGCGTCGAGGTCGTCGACGTCGAGCGCGCCCGAGACGTAGGCGCGGCCGAGGCCGAGCTGGCCGGGCGCGCGCAGAGCGTGGGCCAGCGCGGCCGGCGAGGTGATGCGGAAAGTGGTCTGCGAGGCGCCGTTGGTGGGTGCCAGGGTGCTGCCGTCCCAGAACGCGATCTCGAAGGGACGATCAGGCAAGGCACGCCGCAGCTCTTCGCGAAGGGGAGCGGGACGAGAAAAGGCCATAGCCCGGAAGGTAGCTCCTCTGTCTAGACTCGCCCGATGCCGCAGGCTGTCAGGGATTCCGAAGAGGCCGTTGTCGACCCCACGAGCCCGGACTTCGTCCAGCCCGTGGAGCGCGAGTGGCTTGACCGGCTGGCCACCGGCACGGTCACCGTCGTCCCGTTCTTCGCGCTGGCCTACGCTGCGTGGCACTCGTGGCAAGGGCTGCTGCGCTGGAGCGATGTGGTGGTCTTCGTCGTCGCCTACGTCCTGACCGGCCTCGGCGTGACGGTCGGCTTTCATCGCCTCTTCACGCACCGCTCCTTCAAGACCGGCAAGCCGCTGCGCGCCACGCTGGCGATCCTGGGCTCGGCTGCGATCGAGGGTCCGGTGACCGCCTGGGTCGCCGACCATCGCAAACACCATGACTTCTCCGACCAGGTCGGCGACCCGCACAGCCCGCACGTCGAGCACGGCCACGGCTTGCGCGGCGCGCTGCGCGGCCTCTTTCACGCCCACGTCGGCTGGCTCTTCATTCACACCCACCGTGGCGCCAAGGAGCGCTACGCGCGCGACCTGCGGGCCGAGCCGATGATGATGACCATCGACCGGCTCTTCCTCGTCTGGGCGCTCGGCGGCCTCGGCCTCTGCTTTTTGGCCGGCTGGGCGCTGGGCGGTTCGGTCCACGCGGGCCTTACGGGCCTGTTGTGGGGCGGCGGCGTGCGGATGCTCGTTGTCCACCACGTCACCTACTCCATCAACTCGATTTGCCACTTCACCGGCCGCCGCGGCTTCAACACACCTGACGAGTCGCGCAACGTCTGGTGGCTGGCGCCGTTCACCTTCGGCGAGTCGTGGCACAACAACCATCATGCCTTCCCGACCTCAGCGCGCCACGGCCTGACGCGCTGGCAGTTCGACCTCTCCGGGCTGGTCATCAGGGGCCTGGAGAAGACCGGGCTGGCGTGGGACGTCGTCCGCGTCACGCCCGAGCGCATGGCCGAGAAGGCCGCCGTCCGGGCTTGAACAGGCGATAGCGTCAACGTCAGTTGACGAATATACGTAAAGTCATATAGTCTAGAAGACGTGCTGTTCACGACGCCCAGGCTCTCGCGCGACCTGCGCCGACGTCTCGGGCTCCTTGACGAGCGCCGGGCCGACCTTGGCGCGCGCGTCAGCACCGTGACGCCGTGGATCGGCACGCTGCGCCGTCAAGTGCGCGCCGAGTCTGCGGAGAGCTCGATCGCGATCGAGGGGTTCTCGGTCCCCGCGGCAGAGATCACCGCACTCGTTGCCGGTCAGGTCGCGCCCGACCCCGAGGACGCCGATCGCGCAGCGCTCATCGGCTACGGGCGGGCCATGGAGCACGTCGCGATCATGGCCGGCGACCCCGGCTTCCGCTGGTATGACCGCGTCATCCTCGACTTGCACTTCGACGCGTGCGCGTTCCAGCGGGATCGGCGCCCCGGGCTCTGGCGCGACCATCCGATCGGCGTCACCGGCACGGCCGGAGGCGGCATGGCCTACATCGGACCCGATGCACAGGAGGTGCCGAAGCTCATGGGTCAGGTCGTGACCTGGCTCCAGAAGGGTGACCGCGACGTGCACCAGGTCGTGCGCGCTGCGATGGCGCATCTCCATCTCGTCTCGGTGCATCCGTTCAGCGACGGCAACGGGCGCCTCGCGCGGATCCTGCAGTCGCTCGTCCTCGCCCGTGACGGGCTGCTCGCGCCGGAGTTCGGCTCGATCGAGCAGCACCTCCACGAGCACACGGCCGGCTACTACGCGGTCCTGCAGGAGGTGCAGGGTGGCCGCTACCTGCCCGACCGCGACGCGACGCCGTGGGTCGAGTTCTGCGTGTCGGCGCACCTGGAGCAGGTCGACCGCCGGATCGACCAGCTCGAGGCGGCGGCGCGCCGGTGGCAGGCGCTGGAGGGCCTGGCCACCGCGCGTGGATGGCCCGACCGCCTCGTCATTGCCCTCGAGCGAAGCCTGGTCGGCGGCGCCGAGCGCGCGGCCTACGCCGCGGAGGCCGACGTCTCACTGCCGACCGCCAGCGGCGACCTGCGCCGGCTCGCCGACGCCGGCCTCGTCGAGCAGCAGGGCCGGACGCGGAGCACGCGCTATGTCGCGACCGCGCTGCTGCGCGAGCGGCTCGACGCGCGCTGCGCTACGCCACCGGCTGCAGGTGCCGGTAGGGCTCTTCGCCGCGCAGCGAGCGAATCACGCCGGTGACGACGTTCTCGTCGTTGATGGTCTTGCCGTCGGTGACGGCGTCGACGACG
This sequence comes from uncultured Conexibacteraceae bacterium, assembly GCA_963829185.1. Taxonomy (GTDB): domain Bacteria; phylum Actinomycetota; class Thermoleophilia; order Solirubrobacterales; family Solirubrobacteraceae; genus Baekduia. Next base: position 105,885 of record CAWHID010000013.1, on the reverse strand, counting down.
CCGCGCTTGCGCTCGACCAGCTCAGCCATCGTCTCGTCGATCGTCTCGGCCGCCAGCAGGTACCAGGCGGTGACCGAGTCGGTCTGGCCGATGCGGTGCGTGCGGTCCTCGGCCTGGTCGTGCAGCGCCGGCGTCCACTCCAGCTCCAGGAACGCGACGTTGGAGGCGCGCGTCAGCGTGATGCCCTGAGCCGCGACACGGGTGGCGCAGACGATCAGCTGCGGGCCGCCCGGCTCCTGGAACTCGCGGACGGACTCCTCGCGGGCCTCGATCTTGTCGCGGCCGAAGAGGTGCAGCGCGTCGGGGAAGCGCTCGAGCACCGCTTCCTGGATCTCGCGGTGGCGGGCGAAGACGACCAGTGGCTCGCCGGAGGCGAGGAAGTCATGGATCCAGGCCAGCGCGGCGTGGAGCTTGCCGCGCGCGGCCAGGCGCTGCAGCGCGCCGAGCTGGGCCAGGCGCTCGGCCCGCAGCGTCGCGGCGATCTTCGCGTTGAGGTCTGAGAGCTCCAGCGGCTGGGAGCGCAGCCACTCGACGACGTCGCGCTCGGCGACGCGGTACTCGCGCTCGTTGTCCAGCGACACGGGCACGACGACCCGGCGCTTGGCCGGCAGCTGGGGCAGCACCTCGCTCTTCAACCGCCGCACGAAGCACGAGCGCCGCAGGTGCCAGTGCAGCCGCTCCTCGGTCAGCACGCCTTGGAACTGGCGTGAGAAGCGGGCGCCGGAACCGAACTCATCCAGCCGCCCGATGATCCGCAGCTGCGAGATCAGTTCCTCGGCGTGGTTGAGCACCGGCGTGCCGGTCAGCGCGACGCGCAGCCCGCCCTTGGCGACCGACTCCGACAACTTCCGCACGGCCTGCGTGCGCTTGGCGCGCGGGTTCTTGCAGTAGTGCGACTCGTCGACGATGACCGCCTTGGCCCGCAGGCGCGCGAGCGTCTCGTAGTGCTTGCCGACGACCTCGTAGTTGATGATGGTGATCTCGGCCGTCTTGGGGACCGCGACGCCGCCCTCGACGATCACCACCGAGCGATGCGGCAGCCACTTGCGCGTCTCGCGCAGCCAGTTGAGCTTCAGCGACGCGGGGCAGATGACGATCGCCGGGTAGGCATCGTCGGCTTCCATCGCGGCAAGTGCCTGGACGGTCTTGCCCAGGCCCTGCTCATCGGAGAGAAACACGCGCCGCGCGTCGAGGACGTAGCGCACGCCGGCCCACTGAAACGGCTGCAGCTCGCCGCCGAGCTTGTCGGCGACCTCGGTCAGCGGCTCGGCCTCGGTGGCGCGCGAGCGGCGGATCGCCGCAGCGGCTTCGGCCGCCTCCTCGCGCAGGTCCTCCAGCGCGTGCTCGGCCGGCGCGTCAACCGCGACGCCATGCGCGGCCAAGAAGCCGTCGAGATGATGGACGACCCACGGGTCCAGCGGCAGCGAGCGGCCACCGTCCGAGGTGCCGGGCAGGCGCTCGAAGGCGTCGCCGATCGACGGGTCCCACAGGGTCTCCAGCAGGAACGCCTCGCCCTCGACCGAGACGTTGAGCGCCAGCCGCGCGGGCGGCGCCTCGCCGCCGTGCTCCAGGGCCAGGACGCAGCGCAGCGCGGCGCCGTCGAGCTTGGCGCCGCGCGCCTCGCCGAGCGCGGTCGCGCCCGCCTGGGTCAGCGGCGCCAGCAGCTTGCCGTCGACCTCGATCGACCCCTCCAACAACGCCTCGGGCACCGTGCCCGCGCGCGTGTCGAGGACCCACCAGCCGCGCCCGTCGTAACGCGTCGTGCGCACGCGGCCGACCCAGCGTTCGCCGACGCCCTTGAGCCAGATGTCGACCTGCGCGCTGGTGGTCAGCTCCGGAAAGCGCTTGAGGACCTCGGAGACGTGGACGGCCGCCCAGTCGTCGATGGGCGCCCACCACTCGCGCGTGTCCCAGTCAAACCGGCGATGGGGGATCTGCCGCACGACGGCGACGATGTGCGGGTCATACGGAAATCCAAGGACGACGATCGGCTTGCCGTCGGGCCCTCGGCGTAGGTCGACGTTCGGGTCGCCGGAGGCCAGTTCCACCACCTTCAGGCTATCGGCCTGAGGCCGCCAATCGCCCGGTGGGCGATTAGCCGCCCGGGAGCGAGGAGCCCGCGAAGAGGAAGAACCAGATGGCGAAGAGCACCAGCGCGCAGCTGACGCTGATCGCCATGACCTGCTCGAGGACGCCGCGGTCGTTGACGGGCGCGCGCTCGCCGCGCATCGAGCGGTTCCACTTCGCGGGCGCGCGCTTGTCTGGTGCCCTGCCGGTGATCCGCATGTGCGCGCGGTTGACCATGCCGAGGAACTTGCCGATGACCACCGCGGTCAGCACCATGCCGACGAGCACGAGCAGGTAGGGGCCGAGGCTCGGCTGGGTGGAGTCCGTCATCTGCGACCCGATCCACAGCCAGACGACGGGGGAGACGAGCCAGACGACGACCGAGCCGAGCGCCATGACGATCACGAGGACAGCGCCCGTCACCTGGCGTTGGGGTGGTCCGGCAGATGACGGTCTGGCGTGGGCGGTCATAGCCCAACCCTTTGTACCCGTTTCTAGGCTCCCGGTGCGCTGGCTACGCCACCGTGGCGGAAGCGCTCCGCCCGGTCCTCGGTCGGACGCGCGGGCGCGGTTGACGAGATATCGGTCCCGCCCGCCCCGTCGTCGCCGGTGCGCGCCACGCGGGCCACGCCCCAGGCCAGCGCGGCGATGAAGATCAGCGACAGGGCGAGGACGACCAAGCAGGCGGCGGTCCACAGCCAGCCCGGGATGTCGTCCTTGCGCTCGCGCTGCAGCAGCTCGTGGTCGGACACGAAGGTCCGCGTGAAGCTGGCCGTGGCCGGCACCTCGGTCGCGCCGGGGATCGCCGCGTCGGCGGGCATGTAGATCGGGATGCCCATGATCGTGCGGCCGTTCTGGACGCGCAGCACGGTCTTCCAATCGCCATAGACCGGCGCTGGCGTACGGAAGCGGTAGACGCCTTGGCTGATGCGCTCGAGCCGGTCGACCTTCATGCCGCCGTCCTGCCACGAGGTGACCGTGACCCAGGCGGCGTCGTCGGCCGCGTCGCGCGGGGTAAGTCGCACCGTCCCAACGACGTGACGGTGAGCCGCGTCCCCGCCGTCGTTTTGCAGCGCGACGGTCGCGGTCTGGCCGGTCGGCGCGGTGGTCGATAGCCCGAAGGCGGTGAGCGCGGCGATCGCGACGAGCGCGCCGACGGTCGCGGGGCGGGCGACGCGCTGGCTGGGGAGCTGGAAGCGCAGGCCCGCGCCGAGGAGCCCGCCGAGCACGCCACCCGCGACACCGGCGATCGGGGCGACGATCATCGCCTCCGGGACGATGCCGTCGCTCCAGGGCAGCGGGAAGGTGTCGCCGATCCACAGCCACTCGGCCGCGAGCCCGACGGTGCCGGCGGCCAGGCCGCCGAGCACGCCTAGGAGGATCGGCTTCTCGCGGCCGGTCGCGAGCGCGATCGCCTCGATGCAGAGCGCCTCGGCGAGGTAGAGCGGCATCGCGGGCGCGCTCTCGCCAAAGACGTCGCCGACGATCAGGCTGACCGCGCCGCGCACCACGATGAACATCAGCGCGGTGGCCAGCGCGCCGCCCTTGCCGATCCAGATGCGTCCGGCGGTCAGCGCCAGGCCCGCCGACAGCGCGACCAACATGGGGTGAAAGACCATCCGGAACTGCGGGACGCCGAAGTCGAATTCGCCCTGGAAGGTGCTCAGGCCGATCAGCAGGCCGCCCATCATGCCGACGCGCCGCGTGGCCACCAGGAACTGCGAGCCGCGCAGGCGGTCGGTCGTGATGCCGCGGAAGCGCATGCCCTCGGCGAGCAGGATCGCCTGGCCAATCAGCGTGAGGCCGGCGCCGCCAAAGAGCATCAGGTGCGTCGGGCCCCAGAGCGTGACGTCCTGGCCGAAGAGGCGGTGCCACATGTCGTCCAGGGGAAAGCCGAGCAGGGCGAAGCCGCCGCAGGCCGCGGTCAGCACGCCGCCGACCGGGACGTACCAGTCGCGCGTGATCTTGATCGCCGCAGGCCCGGGCTTCTCCTCGGGCAGCGCCAGCGCGAGGCAGCCGGCGGCGAAGACGCCGTAGAGGCCGATGAGGATCAGGTAGTGCGCGGGGTTGGCGAGCGGTCCGGCATCGCGGCCCTGGTCGATGTGCAGGGAGATGTCCCAGTACATGCCGAGCAGCGCGATGAGCAGCGAGCCACCGGCCAGGCCGGCGGGCAGGGCGGCCCAGGCGGGGAGGCCGGAGACCTTCTCGGAGAAGTTGGCGAGGCGGCGCAGCGGGCCGTTCTTGGTGCTGTTGCGGTAGCCGAGGATGGCCCACATGAGGGCGGCGGTGGCGATGCCGGCCCCTACGGTCGCGATCGCGACCTGGTCGATGGCGGCACCCCCGGCGGGATTGGCGGCAGCCGGAGCCGAGGCGGCCAGGAAGACATGCGAAAGTGCCATGAGACGATGTTACACCGATCCATGTCACATCAAACGCGGTAGGATCATCCTGTGTCCGATGTCACGGAGGCACCCGAGCGCGCCACCGACGATGGGGATCTGACCATCGACGAGCTCGCGCAGCGCACGGGGATGACCGTCCGCAACATCCGGGCCCATCAGTCGCGCGGTCTGCTGCCCCCACCAGATGTGCGTGGCCGCACCGGGTACTACGGGCCGAACCATCTTGCTCGCATCGAGCTGATCCGCGAGATGCAGGGCCAGGGCTTCAACCTGCAGGCGATCCGCCGGTTGGTCGACGCCGCTCCGGGCTCGTCGGAGGAGCCCCTGCGCTTTCTGCGCGCGGTCGCTGAGCCCTACACCCAGGAGCAGCCGGAGGTGCTGACGCGCGACGACCTCGCGCAGCGCTGGGGCTCGACCGATCCGGGATTGCTGGAGCGCGCGGTCAAGTTGGGGTTGTTGCGACCGCTCGGTGACGGCTCCTACGAGGACATCAGCCCGCGGCTGACCCGAGCGGGCAAGGAGCTCGGGGCGCTCGGCGTCCCGGCCGACGTGGGGCTGGAGCTGGCGACGACCATCCGCCGCCACGCCGACGGCGTCGCGCGCGCCTACGTCAAGCTCTTCGTCGAGCAGGTCTGGAAGCCCTTCGAAGAAGCCGGCGCGCCTGAAGACCGCTGGCCCGAGGTCCGCGACGCACTCGAGCGCCTCCGCCCGCTGGCCGCCGACACGCTGCTGGCGATCTTCGGCGTCGCCATGGCCGACGCCTCCGAACAGGCTTTCGGCCGCGAGATCGAGCGCCTCCAGCGGCGCCGGCGCTCGAAGCACTGACTGTCGCTGTAGGCGCCGTCACGTCGGCGATTTGCCTCGCAGGGGACGAGACATGCGCGTGCTTTGCACGGGCACGTTGCTGGCGGCGCAGGCGCTCGTCGCGTCGTTCCTTGGCGGTACCGCGATCAAAGCCAATGCCTTTCACGCCTTGGGATGGCTGGCGGTGTTGACGTTGTTGATGGGCTTGGTCGTTGCCGCGGCGGTGAGCGGAGCTCGACTCCTTGCGCTGGCTCGCGGCGGCCGGCTTTGGCTATCAGGATCTCCGGCTGCGGAACGCGCGGAGCGTCCGTTGGCTATCGCGGTTGTCCGCCGCGCTCGGTGTCCTGATGGTGATGCAAACCGTTTTGTGGCTGCTGGCCATTCGTCTATCCTGAGACTATGGTTCCGAAACCAGCGCCACCCGATCAGATCATCGCGTTTCCGACCTGGATCGGGATCGAGGAAGGACGCGGCGAGCCGCGTCCCCGGCCGAAGCCCAAGCCGCAGCCCAAGGACAGCTAGTCACTCAGCCGTCGTCGGACCTGCGCGAGATGCGGATCTCCGCTGGCGAGATGACCTTGATGACGACGTGTGCCGCGCGTGTGGGCGTGCCAAGCGTGAGGAACTCGCGGACGTAGCCGATGTGACCGCAGAAGGGGCAGAGCAGCGGGGAGGCGGGGCCGAGGCGGGCGCCGGCGGGAGCGACGGGCGCGTCGCAGGCAGGACAGGCGAGGGAGCCGACGGCGAGCGTCGAGGTGCGCTGGACCCGGCGGATCTCCTCAGCGCCGCCGAGGCCGCCGACGGGGTCGGAGCCTTCATCGGAACCGCCGCTGCGACGGAAGATGCTCACTGCTTCCAGTCTAGGACCGCTACGCGGCGCGCACCGCGGGTTCGGCGCCGGCGGCGACGTCCGCGCCGTGAGCGTGTTGGGCGATTGTGCCGAGGATCTGCGGCCAGGCGGCGCGTGGCAGGTCGTGGCCCATCCCCGGGATCGTGATCAGGCGGGCGCCGTTGATCGCCTTGGCGGTCGCGCGGCCGCCCGACGGCGAGACGAGCTTGTCGGCCTCGCCATGGATGACGAGCGTCGGCGCCTGCACGGCGCGCAGCTCGCGTCGGCGGTCGCCGCTGGCGATGATCGCGCCAAGCTGGCGGGCCGTGCCCGCCGGGCTAAGGCCCCGGTCATAGCTCATGGCGATCATGGCGCGCAGCTCGAGCTCGTCGCGCTCGAAGCCGGGCGAGCCGATGATGCCCCATCCCTTGGCGCTGTGGTCGATGAACGCGTCGCGGTCTGCGGGCGCCTTGCCGAGCAGCACGGGGTAGGTCTTCAGCGCGGGCTGGCCGCTGAAGCGCGCGCCCGTGTTGGACATGATCGACGTCAGCGAGCGGGTCCGCGACGGGTGGCGGGCGGCGACGGTCTGGGCAATCATGCCGCCCATCGAGACGCCGACGACATGGGCGCTCGCGAGCCCCAGCGCGTTCATCAGGCCGACCGTGTCGAGCGCCATGTCGGCCAGCTGGTAGGCCGGGTTCGGGATCCGTCGCAGCGCGAACTCGGCCAGGCCGGGCACGTGAGCGCCATCCAGCCGCGTCGAGCGGCCGATGTCGCGGTTGTCAAAGCGGATGACGAAGAAGCCGCGGCTCGCCAGGTCCTTGCAGAAGCGCGTGTCCCACGCGACCATCTGCGTGCCCAGACCCATGATCAGCACGATGGGCGGGGCCGAGCGGTCGCCGAAGGTCTCGTAGCAGAGGGTGATTCCGTTACCGACGTCAGCAAATTGCTCGTCCATCACCTGATGGTACCGACCCGAACGATCGCGTCTATGCGGCGAGACGCGCGTCCGGACTGCCATTCTCCGGTGCGTCGTGCAGCGCCAGCTCGGCCGCCAGCCCGGCGGCCAGCGGCACGAACAGGTCGACCAAAGCGGGGTCAAAATGGCGGCCGCGCTGGCGCTCGATCTCGGCGATCGCCTCGTCCAGCGTCCACGCGTCCTTGTAGGGGCGGCGTGAGCACAACGCGTCGAAGACGTCGCAGATCGCGCAGATGCGCCCCGCAAATGGGATTTCCTCACCGCGCAGGCCGGCCGGATAGCCCGTGCCGTTCCAGCGCTCGTGGTGGGTGCGCGCGATCTCCTCGCCGAGCTGGACCAGCGGCGACGGCGAGCCCGCGAGCATCGACGCGCCGATCTCGGCGTGGGTCTTCATGATCTCCCACTCGTCCTCGTCGAGCCGGTCGGGCTTGAGCAGGACGCGGTCGGGCACGCCGATCTTGCCGACGTCGTGCAGGACCGCGGCGTGGCGCAGCGTCTCAGCGTCGGTGGCGCTGAAGCCGGCGGCCAGCGCGAGGCGCTCGCAGAGGATGCCGATCCGCTCGACGTGCGCTCCGGTGTCCTCATCGCGCCACTCCGCTGCGTGGGCGAGGCGGCGGACGACCTCGAGCTGGGTGTCGTGCAGCTCGGCGGTGCGCTCGCGCACGGCCTGCTCCAGCACGGCGTTGTGGAGCGCGACACGGTGGCGCTCCCGGCGCTCGGTCAGGTAACTGGCGGTTACGGTGCCGACGGCGCTGAGCGCGAGGCCCGCAAGCGGCGCGACCACCGGGATGATCCAGCCTCCGAGGAACGCGAGGTAGGCGAGGCCGAGGTAGGCGATCGCCAGGACGGGCGCGGTCAGCACCGACAGCGTCTTCAGCCGTAGCGCGGCGGCCGCGGGGGCGAGCGCGAGCAGCAGGATCGCCAGCACGCCGGCCCACCCGGGCGCGCTGCGCAGCGGCAAGCCGTGCAGGACGGTCCACAGCGCGTTAGCCTGGACCTCGGGGCCCGACATCAGCTCGTCGCGGACCGTCGGCGTCGGGTGGACGTCCTGCTCGGTCGGCGCGGTCATGCCGACGATGACGACCTTGCCGCGCACGGCCGAGGCGGGCAGGCGGTGCTCGCGGACGTCTGAGAAGTGGTAGGTCGGGATCGTGCCGGGCGGGCCGCGGAAGTCGATCCATGCGCCGCCGCGCTCGAAGTCCTTGGCGTCGACGCGATGGCCGAGTGAGCGCGCGGTCGCGACCGCGAGCGTCGACACGCCGTCGGCGGACGCGCGCACGCGGGCGATCTCCCCGCCGGCCAGGATCGGGAACGTCGCCATCGCGGCCTGCGCACCGACGCGGGCGAGGTTCTCGTCGCCGCCGAGGACGTTGGTGGCGCCGTGCTCGTTGGTCTCGGTCGTCGCGAGGATCGTGCCGGGGAAGCGGCCGATCGCGTCGTAGAGCGCTCCGTCCTGCGCCGGGCTCGTCGCCTCGGTGAACTGGACGTCGTAGATGACCTTGCGTGCGCCGAGCCGGCGCAGCTCGTCGAGGACGTCGGCGTGCCACGAACGCGGGTAGGGCCAGCGCTGTTGCTTGGCGTAATCCGAGAACGTCGCGGCGTCGATGCCGACGACCGCGAGGTCGTCGGGCCGGTCGGCCGGGCGCAGCTGGAAGCGCAGCGCGACCGTCGTGTCCTCCAGCGAGCGCGCCGCGTGCGTCGTCCACGCCACGAGTCCGCAGGCCGCCGCGACCAGGCCCGCCAGCAGCACGGCGCGGGCGTGTGCCGGCGAGCGGCGCGGGGTCGGGGTGGGAGGACGGGCCACGGCGGATCAGGGGGCCATGCGCGCCAGGTGCTGGTGGCCGCGGGTCACGACGGTGGTGCGGCCGCCGCGCACATCGCGCACGGCGACGGCGCCGGCGACGACGCGGGTCAGCGTGCCCGCGCAGGTGTCCTGTGTGAGCCAGCGGGTGCCGCGAACGGTCGCGACGCTGCCACGGCCGCGGGTCTGGAAGCGGCCGCGGTCGTCGCTGCCCCATAGGGAGCGCGCCGGCTTCTTCTTGGTGGCCTTGCGCTGAGCGGCGGCTGCGCGTGCGGTCCCCTTGTTGGTGGCCGTGCAGTGTGAGAAGTTCCCGCCGCGGAGGATGAGCTGCACCATGCCGCGGGCGGTCGCGGTCTGGCGGACCTCGAACTGAGAGCCCCAGAAGTAGCCGGTCTGCGTGGCGCCCTTGGCGTTCAGCGCGGTCTTGAGCTCGACGGTGCCGGCGCGCGCGTCGATGACGGTGCCGGTCGGCACGATCTTGGCGGCGGCGAGGTCCAGCGGCGTGCCGGCGGCGCTGGTCGCGGTGACGGTGCCGCGGACCGCGGCGACGCCGAGCGTCTTGCCGAGCGACGGGGTGACGGTGGCGGTGGCCACGCCGGGCGCGACGGTGGCGCCGTCGTCTGCGGAAGGAACGGTGCTGGCGGGGTCGCCGGCGTCGTCGCGGGTCGTGCCCGAGGAGGACGAGGACGGTGACTTGGAGGTCGTCGTCGTGGTGGTCGTCGTGGTCGTGGTCGAGGGGCTCGTGGACCCGGAGCCCGACGAGCCAGAACCCGAGGAGCCTGATCCCGAAGAGCCAGACCCGGAGCCCGAGGTGCCCGAGCCGCCGCCTGTGTCGCCGGAGCCGTCGCCTGGGCCGCTGGTGCTCACCGGCGCGGTGGTGAAGCTCACGTCGCGACCGTAGGCCGTGGTCAGTCCGCTCGTCGCCACAGCACGCACGTGGTAGGTCGTGTCCGGCGCCAGGCCGGCGACGGAGAGGGTCAGCGTCTGGTTGATGCCGAGCAGCCCGGTGGCGACGGCCGCCGAGGTCGTGCCGTAGCGGGTGGACGTCCCGTACTGCCAGACGACGTTGCCGCCGAGCGCGGAGACGCTGACGGTGGCCCGCAGCGTCGCCTGTGTCGCGGTGACGCCTTGCGGGTCACCGGTCGTGACCGAGAGCGCCAGCGCGTGAGCGGAGGCGGGCAGGGCGAAGGCGGTTGCCGCGGTCGCGAAGGTCGCGACGGCGGCACGGGTCATCCATGACGGGCGCACATCTAAAGGAATCGGCATCGCTGAGCGGACATGGACCCGCGACTGCCCGATCGACCAGTTCAAACACGATGATGGCCCTGTTTCTGGACGAACGTCTGAGCGCGGACGCCGCTCAGCTCGTGGCGCTGTGTCCGTTGACGAACATCTTGAGCCGCTCCTTGCCACCGGACGCGATTGGCGCGCCATGGGCGAAAAGCAGGGCGTCGAAATCGTGGTCCAGCAGCGCGCGCAGCGCGCTGGCCACGCCCTCGCGGACCCCCTCGGGGTCGTCGCCCATGAGCGAGTCGGGGACGAACGCCAGCTCCCCGTTGCCGTTGCGGATCACGGCATCGGCGAAGAGCAAGACGCCGGGGCCGGCCGCGATGTGGAAGGCGGTGTCCTCGGGCGTGAGCGCGCCGACTTGAAGCGCGAGGACTCCGGGTGCGACCGCGTCGCCGAAGTCGAAGGGCTGGACCTCGGGGCCGCCGTCGGCGAACTCGTGCAGCCCGAGCCGTTGCGCGCGGATCGGGCAATCGAACGCCGCGGCGAGCTCCTCGGCGTGACGCAGGTGATGGCGGTTGGAGAGCAGGATCGTGTCGGGCCGCCCATGGCGGCTGATCTCGTCGATGCCCTCGGCGGGGACGCGTGGGTCAAAGAGCGCGGCGCCCTCGACGTAGTAGTGCGAGTGCACCGGCTGACCGATTCCCTCGTGGAAGGTCGTCCAGTGCAGCACGCCGGGGAGCACTTCATCCATGGGCGTCGCCTTACCCGTAGCGCGGGCGATCAACCGCGCGAACGCTGCTCGCTGGGGCGCAAGGTCAGGCCAACAGTCAGGACCGGTGCGCGGTCCAGCGCGGCGTGGAGGGCCGGCTCGTCGGCATACGGCGCGGCGCTCAGGCGCCGGCCCTCGACGCGGACAGCCAGGTGGTCGGTGGTCAACGGCCACGGATCCAGGGTGAAGGCGTCGTGGCCCGTCCGGTCCAGCGTGAAGCCGTCGATGACGTGCGGCGTCTGGTCGCGGCAGAGCGCGAGCGAGAGGCCGTCCCAGATGGCCAGCAGGGCCTGGTTGCGGGTGAGCTCGGCCTGCGTGGCGCCGACTTCGGCCGCGAGCCTCGCCTGCAGTGCGCGCTGCCCTGCGAGGTAGTCGGCGACCGCGCGGGCGATCTCCGGGTCGTCGGTCTTGGGCGGGAAGCGCTCGTAGAGACCGGTTCCGTGCAAGGACACCAACAACGCCGCGTAGCGGCTCTGGCTGAGGACGAGGGTGGGCGCGGCCGTCCAGAGCGCCAGGTGCGTGCGACGATCGAGCTCGAAGAACTGGCGCGGCAGCCCGGTGTCGGGATGGCGCTCCGGGTGGAGATCCCACTCGGCCATCCCGATGTCGTGCTGCAACGCCCCGAGGCAGACCTCCTCGAACGGCGCCGCGACGGGGAAGCGGTCGTTGCCCCACGCCCGGGCGAGCTGCCCGGACAGCCAGGCGTGCGATGCCTGGCCGATGGCAAGGACCGCGTCCCCATCGGGGCGAAGGATCACCGCCGGTCGGTGTCGTCCTCGCCGAGCTCGGAGACGCGCTCCTCGTCGGCTTCGCCGTCGACGGCCGTCCGCTCGTCGGACTCGACCTCCGGCGTGAAGGCGTCGCCGATCGGGTCGGCGCGGCCGCCGCCGTGGGTGGCGTTGTCGATGAGCTGCTCCTCGGCGAGCTCGAAGCCTTCTGACTCGCCGCCGCCGGCCTCGGCGACCGCCTCGAAGGCCTCGTCGCCATGGGCGTCGTCCAGGCGCGGGCCGCCGATGGAGCCCGCCTCGGCGGCCGCGGCGGCCTCCTCGGCCGCGACGAAGTCGTCGTCGGTGTGCACCACGGAAGCCGGGGCGGGCGACGCGGGCGCAGACTTCGCGATGCCCGGCGTCGGCATCGAGGACGTGTAGGCGGGCGCTGCGGGTGGCGCGGGAGCGGTCGAAGCGGGCGCGGGGGTGGGCGCGGCCGGGGTCTTGGCGCGGCGCCGGCGCCGGAACGCGGCGCCTCCTGCGACGAGGCCGCCGAGGGCGAAGAGTCTCTTGGGGATGCGGGGCATGACCGAATGCGTACCCGATCGCGGCCCCCGAAGAAAGGGCTGCAAGACAGACGGACGACTTCCGGGCGTCCGCAGAGCGCCGGTTTTCGCGTCGCCGGCGACGCACCCGCCTGTGTCGGGGATAGGTCCGGGGCGCTGACCACGAGCGCAGTAGAGCGATATGTTCTTCGCGTGTTCACGCCTGTCCAGACGCGTCGAACGTTCGAGGAGGCGGCCGAGCAGATCGCGGACAAGGTCCGGATCGGCGAGCTGGGCGTTGGCGACAAGCTGCCCGGGGAGCGGGCGCTCGCCGCGCAGATGCAGATCAGCCGTCCGACGCTGCGCGAGGCGGTGAAGGTGCTCGCCGAGGCGGGCCTGTTGGAGGTCCGCCGCGGACCGGGCGGCGGGATGTTCGTGGCGACCGACGTCGTCGGCCTTGAGGTGGTGCGGCAGCGTTCGAGCTTGCGCCTCGGTGAGGTCGCCGGCGTGCTGGAGGCACGCCGGATGCTCGAGCCGCGCGTCGCGCAGCTTGCCGCCGTGCGGGCCACTGAGGAGGACTTCGCGACGCTGCAGCGATCAATCGACGCCATGCGGGCGCTGGTGGATGCGGGTCGCGCGCTCAAGCAGGAGGACCGCTTCCTGCAGCTCGACGTCCAGTTCCACCTGGCGCTGGCGCGGGCTTCGGGCAACGCGACGGTCGAGTCGCTGATGCGGGTCTTGTTCCGCCAGCTGGAGATCGCGCGCGACATGGCGATGCACCTGCCGCTGGTGCCGGAGTGGACGATCCAGATTCACGAGCGCACGGTCGCGGCGGTGCGCTCGGGCGACCTCCTGGAGGTCGAGGCGGTGATGGACGAGCACGTGGGCCAGCTGGAGAAGACGTGGGAGGAGGAGACCGCGCGGGCGCTCGTGCGACCCTTGCCCGACTTCCTGCTGCCGGCCAGCTCGCGCACCAAGCCCGCTGCCTAGCCCGACCGGGCGTTTCGCTCCTAGCCGGCGTTAGAACCTCCCCGAAGGGTGGTAAGGTTAACTGACCCATTGGGGGTCGAAGACGTGCTCATCGAGGAGAGGGAGCGCCGGACGTGCCACGCACGACGGAGGGGAGCGCCAAGCAGCGATCGTCGGTCGCGGCGGAGAACACGTCCCCGCCCGCCGGCCCGGGCTCGACCGCGCCGGTCAAGCTCCACCGCCCGGACGTCTCGCTGGCCGACAAGTACCTGCTTCAACAGGGCACCGTCTTCCTCTCGGGCACCCAGGCGCTCGTGCGCATCCTGCTCGACCAGGTCCGCTCCGACCGCCGCCGCGGCCTGAAGACGGCAACCTTCGTCTCCGGCTACCAGGGCTCGCCGCTCGGCGGTCTAGACAAGGAGATCCTCGGGCTTGGCGAGATCGCGACCGACTACGCGCTGCACTTCGCCGCTGGCTTGAACGAGGAACTGGCGGCGACCGCCGTCTACGGCTCGCAGCTGGCGCCGTCTTTGCCGGGGCCGCTCGTCGATGGCGTGACGGGGGTCTGGTACGGCAAGAATCCCGGGTTGGATCGCGCGGCCGACGCGCTGCGCCACGCGAACTTCGCCGGCACGCATCCACACGGCGGCGCGCTCGCGCTGGTCGGCGACGATCCGTCGTGCAAGTCCTCCACCTTGCCCTCGGCGGCTGAGGCGACGCTCGCGGCGTTGCACATGCCGACGTTCTTCCCGGGCACGTTGCAGGAGGTCCTGGACTTCGGGCTGCACGCGGTGGCGTGCTCGCGCGCCTCGGGGCTGTGGAGCGCGATGAAGGTCGTGACGAACATCGCTGACAGCGCGGGAACCGTGCAGGTCTGGCCGGCGCGGGTGGGTGCGGTGATCCCGGAGGTCGAGGATCCTGGGAACCCGTCCCAGCCTTACCGTCACGTCCCCAACGGCAACCTGCTCGCGCCGATGTCGATGGACCTGGAGCGGTCGCTCTTCGGCGTGCGGCTGGAGATCGCGCGCCAGTACGCGGCGCTCAACCAGCTCAACCCGGTGACGGTCCCGACGCGCGACGCCTGGCTTGGCGTCGTCGCCGCGGGCAAGGTCTACTACGAGCTCGTCCAGGCGCTCGACGACCTCGGCCTCGACCAGCGCGCGCTGGAGCGCGCGGGCATCCGGCTGCTGAAGGTCGGCATGCTCTACCCGCACGATCGCGCGTCCTTCCGCGCCTTCGGTCGCGGGCTGGAGGAAGTACTAGTGGTCGAGGAGAAGCTGCCCTTCTTGGAGACGGCGCTGCGTGACGCCTTGTACGGCACGCCCGACGCGCCGCGGATCGTCGGCAAGCGCGACGAGCACGACGCGCCGCTGCTGGCGGCCGAGAGCGACCTCGACGCGGACGCGATCGCTGTAGCGCTCGCGGCGCGCCTGAGCGGCCGGGTGCGGTTGGAGTCCGTCGACGCGCGGGTCGCGCTGATCGAGGCGCGCCGTGGCGCGACGGCGCGCACGATCCCGACGCTGGCGCGCACGCCGATGTTCTGCTCCGGCTGCCCGCACAACACCTCGACGGCCAACCCGGATGACACGCTGCTCGGCGCCGGCATCGGCTGCCACACGATGATCCTGCTCGCACCCGAGGGCAAGGGCACGATCACAGGCATCACGCAGATGGGCGGCGAGGGCGCGCAGTTCGTCGGCATGAAGGACTTCACCGAGGCCTCGCACTTCGTCCAGAACGTGGGGGACGGAACATTCCACCACTCTGCGTCGCTGGCCATCCGCTTCGCTGTCGCCTCAGGTGCGAACATCACCTACAAGCTGTTGTACAACGACACGGTTGCGATGACCGGTGGTCAGGACGTCGTCGGCCAGCTGAAGATCCCGGAGCTGACGCGGTGGCTTGCCCTAGAGGGCGTACGCAAGATCGTGGTGACGACCGAGGATCCGTCCCGCTACCGGCGTGTGTCGTTGGATCCGATCGCCTCGGTGCGCTCACGCGACGAGCTGGCCGACGTGCAAGCCGAGCTGGCGGCGATCCCCGGGGTCACCGTGCTGCTGCACGACCAGGAATGTGCGGCGGAGCTCCGACGGCTGCGTAAGCGCGGCAAGGCGGCTGAGCCCGTCGAGCGCATCCACATCAACGAGCGCGTTTGCGAGGGCTGTGGCGACTGCGGCACAAAGTCCAACTGCATGTCGGTGCTCCCGGTCGAGACCGAGTTTGGGCGCAAGACGCAAATCCACCAGTCCTCGTGCAACAAGGACTACTCGTGCCTCAAGGGCGACTGCCCGTCGTTCCTGACGGTGATCCCGGCGGCCAAGGACACCAAGAAGGTCAGCGGTTCCGGCTTCCCGCTACCGCCGGCCGAGGCGCTGGTCGAGCCGCCGCTGAAGGTTTCGCGCGATGACTTCTTGATGCGGATGCCGGGCATGGGCGGCACCGGCGTGGTGACCGTCTCGCAGATCCTGCAGATGGCGGCGCTGCTCGACGGCAAGTACAGCTACGGCCTGGACCAGACGGGGCTGGCGCAGAAGGGCGGGCCGGTGGTCAGCGACGTCCGGATCGCGCGCGACCCGATCGAGGGCTCCAACAAGGCGTCGGCGGGCGCGGCGGACCTCCTGCTCGGCTTCGACGTCCTGGGCGCCGCCAACCCGCGCAACCTGCTGGTCGCCGACAGCGCGCGGACGATCGCGGTCGTCAACACGCACGCGGCGCCGACAGCGGCGATGGTGACCGACACCGGCGTGAAGTTCCCCGCGCTAGAGCGCAACGTCGCGGCCATTGGCGCGGCGACGCGCGCGCAGGAGAACGTCTACGTCGACGCCGAGGCACTGAGCGAGGCGCTGTTTGGCGATCACATGCCGACCAACACGGTGTTGATCGGCGCGGCCTACCAGGCCGGCTGCCTGCCGCTGAGCGCCGATGCGCTGCAGCAGGCCATCCGGCTCAACGGGGCCGCCGTGGAGAAGAACCTCGCGGCGTTCGCGTGGGGCCGCGCGGTGGTGGCGGCGCCCGAGGCGGTGCGTGTCGTGCTGGAGGGGGAGGCGGCCGCGCCGCCCGCGCCGCTGTCGGGGGAGGCGCTGGAGCTGGTCGAGGCGTCGGGCGCGGCCGGTGAGCTGCGGCGGCTGTTGTCGGTGCGGGTCGTCGAGTTGATGGCCTACCAGGGTGTTGGGCTGGCGCGGCAGTACGTGGAGGATGTTGTCGCGGTTGCCCGGACCGAGCGTGAACGCGGCGCGCCGGGCGAGACGGCGATCGCCGAGGCATATGCGCGCGGGCTGTTCAAGTTGATGGCCTATAAGGATGAGTACGAGGTCGCGCGGTTGCACTTGGACGCCGTGGAGCAGGCGCGGGTGCGCGGCGAGTTCGGTGAGCGCGCCAAGGTGTACGTGATGCTCCATCCGCCGGTGCTGCGGGCGATGGGGTTGCAGCGCAAGATCAAACTGCGCCGTACCGCAGTTCCGACGTTCCGGGCGCTGCGTGCGATGAAGGGCCTGCGCGGGACGCGACTGGATCCGTTCGGCCACGCCGAGGTACGCCGCGTCGAGCGCGCGCTGCCGGGCGAATACCGGGAGCTGATGGCCCGTGCGCTGGACCGGCTGACGCCGGTGACGCATGGGGTGGTGGCCGAGATCGCGGATCTCCCGGATGTGGTGCGGGGCTATGAGGAGATCAAGCTGCGCAACGTGGAGAAGTTCCGGGCCCAGGCCGCGACGCTCGAGCAGCAGCTGGCCCACGGCGCGCAGTCGGGTGGGTTCGAGCTGCCGATGGCGCGGGGGTAGGGGCGGACGTCGGTGGCGACCGACCCGCGGGCGATCCGGGGCGTCTCGTGGTGAATATTTCACCACGAGACGCCCCGGATCGAGGGTTCGGCACCGAATCGCAGATGCGGGTCGGCTGGCCCCTCATATGCAGGGGCAGGACGACCCGGACTCCCGGCCCCGACGCCGGCGGACGCCCGAAGGCGGTGGCGGTCCGACTCCGCCCGCTCTCCTCGCTGCCGACGAACCACGCTGCAAAGCCCAGTGGCGCCGCGCACTGGTCGCCACGGACGCCTGCGCCACGAGTCCTCAGCGAATCCACCGCGGCCGCGCCGCGTGCAGCGCCGCGATATCCAGCCCATCCAGGAGCCCGATCGCCACCGGGTCACCCTCGCCGTCAATCACCACCGCACCCCCCGGCCAATACGGGTGCGGCGCGCCACCGCGGTGCAGCAGCAGCGGCTCATAAAGCCAGCAGCCTGTGTTCGCCAGCCGCGGCCGGCCGCCCGGGCCCGACCACAAAGTGGCCTCATCGCCCTCGCGCGGCCCGTTGCGGTGCACGTGTCCGTAGATCACCCATTCAGCCTCGACGCCTAGTCGCTCCACCACGTGCGCCAGCGCCGGGTTGGCGGCGCGCTGCATCTGCATCCCGAGCACGCGCCGCGCCAGCGGCGCGAGCCGGTGGGAGTTCATCCGTCGCGCCAGGCTCGGCATCGTGGAGGCACGCAGAAGATCGGCGGCGCTGTCGGCCGCTGACGCCAACCGCCGCGGCAACCAGCGCGTGAGCAGCGTCTCGATCCAGGTCATCGACGGACCGCGCGCATGCTCGTACTCCGACGGCCCGATCCGCTCCCGCACCTCGCGGCGGCGGTGCAGCCCGTAGGCCTGCTCCGGCAGTAGATGGCGATCGATGTAATGGCCATGGGTTGCCCAGACACGCTCCGACAGCCACACCCCAGGGGTGCGGACCTCGATCTGCGCGGGCGCCAGCCAGCCCACGACCTTGGTCAGCAGCGCGGTGGCATCTGTGGGAACGAGCGCGTCGATCGCCAGCTCCGCGCCCTGTGCTTGCGCCCACGAGCGCGTCAGCGCGCGATCGTGGTTGCCCGGGACCAGCACGATCTGGCGGTCGGGCCCGACCCGCTCTCCGATCGCCCGCAGGATCGGCTCGGCGAGATCGAGCGCCTGGCGCGGACGCCCCTCAGCGAGCTCGATTACATCGCCGAGCAGCACCAGTCGGTCGATCCCATCGAAGGCGTCGAGCAGCAGCGCCAGCGCCTCGGGATGGCGTAGGACGTCGCGGCCGAGACGGCCACCGAGGTGCAGATCGGAGATGACGAGGGTGCGCACGTTCACGCCAGAGTAGGAGGCGCCGGGTCGGTCAGCTCCCACAGCAGCGTCGACCACCCGAAGTCGTGGGCGCCCATGCCGTAGCCCAGCCGCGCCTCGTAGTACTCGCGGAACCCCTCGCGCGCGACGACGGCTTCCAGGCGCGCGGCGATCGCGTTGGCCTCGGCGTCGAGGCCGAGCCGGCGTAGCCCCAGCGAGACCAACCACGCGCTGTTGACCCACGACGGCCCGCGCCAGTGGCGATGGCGACCCCACCACGTCTCGCGCGAGGAGTGCGCCGGATCATCGATCGCGACGGCGGGCAGCGGGACAGCCGGCGCGGCGAAGCCGGGTGCGCACAGCACCTCGGCGACCAGCCGCTGCGCGATCGCGTCGGGGAGATCGGGAAGGGCGAGCGGCGCCAGCGTGTCCCACGTCCGTGGACGGTCGCGGGCCGCCGTCGGCCGCGCCGCGCCGCGCACGTCGTCGGCGAAGCGGCCCGACGGCTCATCCCAGCAGCGTTCGATCAGCGCGCCCGTCAGCGACGGGCGCCCCAGCGCCTGCTCGCTGAGCGACCACGCCACGTTGCTCAGCACCTCGCAGACCACGGGATGGCCCGCGGCGGCGATCCGCCGCGCGTCGAAGCCCAGCCGCCGGTTGCGCGCGATCAACATGGGGAACAACGGCAACCCCTGTGCCCGCCGCCCCCAGACGTGGTCGAACTTCGGCGACGCGTCCATCCCGGACTCGTCGGGCTGGATCAGCCACAGCAGCCCGTCGTCCTGGAGCGCTCGATGCGCACGCAGCCAGGCGTGGTGGGCCGCGATGCGCGGCTCGCTCGCCGGATCGCCAACCGCCCACGCCCAGGCCCAGGCCAGCAGCGGCGGCTGGATCGTGCGCGTCATGAGGTCCTCGCGCGACGCGATGTTGTAGCGGATGGCCCGCTGCGCGTCGAGCGGCTGGCCCCACAGCACCGTGTGGCCGATGAAGCCGTCCGGGTCGGCCGCGGTCAGCAGCGTCTCCAGTTCGGCACGCGCGCCGGCGGGGTCGAAGCGCCGTCGCACGATCGCGTGAAAGCACGAGTCCCAGTACCACTGCCACGGGTAGCTGCGCGGGCTCGGAACCGAGAAGGCGTAGTGGCGTCCCCGGTAGTCCCCCTCGCGCCAGTTGGCCTCCAGCAACGCGCGGGCAGCGACCGCGACGTCGAAGGTCACCTCTTGGGCTTCTTGTAGGGCTTGAGGGTGAGGCTCGCGTTCAGTGACGTCACGCCGATCCGGACGGTCACCTTGGTCTTGACTGAGGCGCGCTTGCGCAGCAGCGAGCGGACCTTGGTGGTGGCCTTGATCGTCAGCTTGACGCGGCCCCTGGACGGTGTGGTGAACGTTGCGCTGCCGGCGCTCGTCTTGGCGTAGGCGGCCTTGAACGTGCCGCGCGCCTTGGCGGGCGTCGCGACGAAGGACACCGTGAACCGGCCCTTGCGGTCCAGGCGGACCGTGCGCGTCATGTCCTTCATGGTGGCCTTGGGCACCTGCAGCACAGCCGGCGGCGCCGGTGCGCCGGGCGTCACAGGGGGCAGCGGAGCGACGGGCGGGTCGGGACCAGGATCGGTGACGGGAGGCGTGTCGAGGCCGGCGACGAACGTCCGATCGGCACCGGCCGCAACCACGGCCCCATTGCGCAGGGCGATCGCGCGCACGTGGTACGTCGCGCCGGCCGTCAGCCCGCCCGTCGTGACATCGAGGTTCTGCAGTCCGCCGCCGGGCGTCAGCGTGACCGCCGGCGATCGCGCTCCGTAGGCGGCGGTCGAGCCCAGCTCGAACGCTGCGGTCGTGGCGGCCGCGCCTGGGTCGATCCGTGCGTGGAAGCTGGCAGCGTCGGCGACCAGGCCGGTCGGCGCGTCGGTGACCGCGCACGCGGGCGCGGCGGTGTCCAGCGACCATGAGGTCACCGTGCCGGCGCCCTTGTTGGAGGCGTCGGTGATGCGGAGGGTCCAGGTGCCGAAGCGGTCTTCCCCGGAGAAGCGCGCGAGCGGCTCGTTGGGGCGCAACATGCCGCCGATGTTCACGTTGGCGTTGCTGAGATCCTGGATCAGCCCGGCGGCCCCGTCGTCGAGGACAAGCGGCGACGTCGGCACGAGGTTGGCCGACGAGAACGACGCGGAGCTGCCGATGCCCGGCCGCTCAAAGAGGTCGACCGTCGTCCCTGCCGGCGACGTCAGCCACGCGTGCAGGTCGCCGATCCACGGATGGGTCGCCTTGAGCGTCAGGCGGACATCGCCGACGCGGCCGTGCGTTGGGACGTTCAGCGTTGAGGTCAACCCGCTGTTTGGCTGGTTGTCGGGGATCAAGACCGGTGTCGCGTAGGTGCGGGTCGCGGCCGTCGCGCTGCCGGTGCCGATGGGCACGCTCAGCGGGACCGTTCGCGGCCCCTGGTCGGTGGCGATCGCGAGCGAGAGGCCCGCAACTGACCCGCACCCGGCGCTGGCCGCGACACGGATGGCGAACGTCGCGGTCGCCGTCGCGCCGGCGCCGATCGTTCCGACGGTGGCCCCGTTGGCCGGCACGGTGACGCCGGCCGACGTCGCGCTCAGCGTCGCATGGACGCCGGTCAGCGCGGTGGTGCCCGGGTTGACGATCGGCACGTGCAGGATGGTGTCCTGCTCGAGCGCGGCCGACTTGGCGTCGGGCGCTCCGGCAGCGACGACGGGCGGCGTGTCGAACGCTGCCGTTGCGCGCGTCGCGTTGGCGCTTGTGGTCGACGCGCTGTAGCCCATGCCGCGTGCGGCAAACACGCTCCAGATCTGCGCGCGACGCGTCCCGCCCGTCTGCGCGTCGGCCAGCAAGATCGCGTCGCGCATGTCCAGGAAGGTGGGCTGCTTGGGTGCCAGGCGCAGCGCGCCGGTGATCAGGCCGCGTGCGATCGTCGCGCCGAGGGCGCGGCGCAAGTCCCACAGCGTCTCGGCCCAGATCTCGCCGTCGGCGTGGACCTCGAAGCTGGGGTGGCCCGCGCTGCCGGCGACGCGGCCGAGGTCGGCATACGTGAACCCGCCGGGTCCGGCCGGCGCCGTGCCCGGGCAGGCCGGGGCGGCTGCACCGACCGGGCAGTCGATCGCGTTCTCACGGATCCCGGTGGCCGGGTTATCGGTGACGTAGGCGCCGACCACCTGCTCACCGGGCGTGGCGGTATCGGCGAGCTGGCCGACGTGGGGGTCGGCCGTCAGGAAGTCCATGGCATACCAGTCGCTCCAGCCTTCGCCCATCGCCTGGGACTGGCGGTCGAGGAGGCCGTTGGCCTGACCGTCTATGCCCACCAGGCGGTTGGTCAGCCCATGGGCGTACTCGTGGTAAACCACCGACGCGTCGTCGCCGCCGTTGACTGCCGGGAACGGCGACTTGAACAGGTACATCTGCATGCGGCCGCGTTGGCCGTCGGCAGGCGTGGCCATGTTGGCGTTGTTGATGTCCTCGAAATCGTCGGTCTCGGCATTGACGGGGTCGTCGCCGCCCGGGCCGTCGATCTCGAAGTTGTAGGACGCGGGGGTGAAACCGACCGGCGGCTTCTCAAGCCAGTCGTGGAACTTGTTGACGTAGTAGAAGACCTGCGTCGTGACCTGGTTGACGTTGGCCGTGACCCACGATGAGTCGACGTCCAGCCCGTCCCATGTGCAGATGGTCGCGACGGCCGTTGGGCAGTACTGCCCAACGCCGACTTGGTGGGTCTCGTCCTGGCCCACGGTCGGATAGTTGAAGTTGTTGGTGCTCGGGTTCGGCGGGATCTCGCTGTCGCCGCCGATCCCATCGGGCGATGAGCGGTCGGCGTAGGCGTGGACGTTGGGCCCGCTCAGCGCCTGGACCGGCGGCGGCGGCAACCAGTCCGCGATGCCCACTCCCCGATCCTCAGCGAGGTCGACGGTGTGCAGCGAGCCGTCGCCCGGATGGTGTTCCACAACAGAGGCGCTGGAGGCGAAGTCGGTCAGCGAGTGGCGGGTGAGAATCGCGCCGCTGGCCGCGTCGACGAGCACCTCATAGACGTAGGGGTCCTCGCCCGCGACGGTGAGCTTCCAGGCGAGGCGGTCGCCATCGGGATCGGCGAGCGTGACGAGCTTCGCATGATCCAGGCCGCTGAAGGTCGTGGTGCGCGCGGGGTCGGTTCCCACGGTCCCGGTCTCACCGTCGGGCGCGAGGCCGAGGTCGCGACGGGCGGCGGTACGGGCGGCCGCCGGGCCGAGCGGCGGGTCGGTGCTCGGGACCTGCAGGTCGTGGACGGGCGCGCCGCCGACGTTGATCAGCCGGCCGTCGGCGGTGACGTTGGCCGTCAGCGCCGAGTCATAGGCGCTGATGCCGCCGTCGAGCTGGCCAAAGGCCAGGTGCGTCACGCCGTCGGGGGAGACGCTGCGGTTGACGGGCGCGAGCGTCGCGAGGTCGGTGCCGTCGAGTCCGAAGGCGTCGGCGTGAGCGCGCACGTAGTCCATGGCGACCGCCGCGGCGTCGGCGGTGCTGGGTCCGGTCAGTAGTCCGTCGGTGCGCGCCACGCTGCGCAGACCGCCGGTCACGGGGTCGGCGGAGACGATCGCCTGGGGGCCGAGGCGCTTGGCGAGCGCTTCGCGCGCATCGGCGGTCGCGGCCGGGATGTCGGCGCGATCGCTGCTGCGCGCGTCGAAGTCCGGCTGAGATGGTGCGGGAGCGGCAACGATGGCCAGCGATGGTGCGGCGCCGAGGATCAGCGTGGCCGCCCCGGCCAGTGCCAGGGTCGCGAACGTGTGGCTCCTCCTGCGTCCCACGTCACACGTTGTATCGCGCCTGGCCCTCGCGCATGGCCATTGTGCGTGCAGAGGCGGCGCCGATCGTCGGGGCGATGGGGTAGACCTGAGGGCGATGGCTGACGATCCTGCCGCCTATCTCTACGGTCTCGACCTCGCGGAGTTCATTCCCGCGCGCGACGCGCTGGTCAAGGAGCTACGGGCCGGCGGCGACCGTGATGGCGCAGCGGCGGTCAAGAAGCTGGCCAAGCCGACGCGCGCGGCGTGGGCCGTCAACCGGCTCGTCCGTGATCATCCTGACGAGATCGCGGCACTGGTCGACGCGAGCGCCGCGTTGGCGGGCGCGCAAGAGCAACTGCTTGACGGCGCTGACGCCGACGTCCTGCGCAGCGCCGCCGTGGCGGCACGGGCGTTGGTCGACGCGCTGGCCGCCGAGGCGCCGGTCGACGGCGCGGCGAGAGACAAGGTGCGCGCGACGCTGCACGCGGCGACGGTCGATGCCGACGTCCGCGCCGAGGTCGCGGCGGGCCGGGTGGTCAAAGAGCGCTCGGCTGCGGGCTTTGGTGGGCTGGACGCGCTGATCGCCGCAGGGCGGGGGCGCGAGGATGGCGGGGCGACGCGAGCAAAGCCCGCGAAGCGACGCGGGACGAAGGGGCGCGGGGCCGCGGTCGAGCCGGCGCCGCAGCCGGAGTCCGAGCCCGACGACGAGCCCCGGCCTAAGCCCAAGGGCACCGACAAGCGCGAGCTCCGTCGCCGCCGCGACGCGCTGCGCCGTGCGACCGAAGCCGAGGCCGACGCGGAGTCCACGGTCGCCGGCGCGCGCCGCGCGCTCGAGCAGGTCGAGTCCACTCTCACCGCCCGCCGCCGTGAGCTCGAAGAGGCCGAGGCGACGCTTGCCGACGCGCAGTCCCGCCGCGAGCGCGCCGAGCGCGCGGCGGCGGCGTTGGACGCTGGCTAGACCCCCGGAACGCGAAGCGCCGACGGCGGCCGCGCCGGGACGCCTTGGACGGCGTCCCCCGGCGCGACATCAGCGGTGACCACGGCCTGGGTGCCGATCAAGGCGCCTGCGCCCACGGTCACTCCCGGCAGCACCGCCGCGCTCGGCCCGATGCGGACCTCCTCGCCGATGGCGACGGGCGCAGACACGACGCCCTGCTCGCGGACCGGGCGCTCGACATCCTCGAACGATGGGTTGCCATCGACCACCACGACCTCGTCGGCGAGCAGGCAGCGAGCGCCGATCGCGATGCGGTCGTGGGCGGTCAGCACGCAGCGCTCGCCGAGCGCGGTACCTGCGCCGATCGTCACCGACCCGTCGGCGCCGACATGCAGCCGGCAGCCGTCGCCGAGCGCGACGCCCGCCCCGAGGACGATCCGACCACCCGGCGCCACGTCGAAGCGCACGCGCCGGCCGATGACGATCGCGCCGTCACCCTCGACGGTGACGCCGCCACCACGCACCGCGCGCGCCAGCCGCCGGCGATCCCGCCACCCCGGTGCGCGCGGCAACGCGGCCGGCGGCGCGACGACGACATCGACATCGGCAGCGGCAGGTGAATCGCGCTCAGAACGACGAAGGGCGGCGCACATGGCGCCGCCCATCGTTGCAACTCAGGTGCTTGCGAGCCGCTACGCAGCTACGCGCAGGGACTTCACGTCCCCATCGGCCGCGAGGCGACGCAGGGCGCGCTCCTCGGCCTGGCGTGCCTTGCTGGGCGGCATGCCCAGACGGCGTGCGGCCTGGACGAGCGTGTGCTCGCCGTCGCCGCCCGTGCCGAAGCGCAGGTGGATGACCTCGCGCTCGTCCTCGGGGAGACGGTTGACGGCCTCGCGCAGCGAGGACGCCTCGGTCTCGCGCTCGACCTCCTCGTCGACGGTCTCGCCGTCGGCGGGAAGCAGGGCGCCCAGCGCGGTCTCGCCGTCGTCGCCGACGGTCTGGTCCAGGCTGGCCAGCGAGCGGTCACGCTCACGCAGGAGCGCGACCTCGTCGAGCTCCAGCTCGGCCGCGGCGGCGATCTTCTCGTCCGTCGGCGGCTCGCCATGCTCGGCGGTCAGCTCGCGCTCGACGCGCGCGATCCGGCGCGCACGCTGCGACATATGGGAGGGCAGACGGATCGTCCGGCCCGTGTTGTCCAGGCCACGTTGCAACGCCTGGCGGATCCAGATCGTCGCGTAGGTGGAGAAGCGGTAGCCCTTGCGGTAGTCGAACTTTTCGACCGCGCGGATCAGGCCGAGCATGCCTTCCTGGACGAGGTCGTCCAGGGTCAGGCCCTGGCCCACGTAGTGCCGAGCGACGGAGACGACGAGACGCAGGTTGGAGTTGACCAGCAGATCCTTGGCGTCGAGGTCGCCGCGCTCGATGCGCTGGGCAAGCTCGATCTCCTTGGCAGGGTCAAGTAGCTGGTACTGGCTGGCACGTCGGAGAAGCTGGTCCAGCGGGGAGGCCAGGACGTCGTTCGTAAACGTGGGGGTGAGGGTGGAGGGGGTCAACTAAGGTCCTTTCCCGGGTAAAATCCCGATTGCTGCAGTAGGGATTCTACGCCAGATTCGTTGCTCGCGCAACTGTGCGACGCCTCACGGACGCAGAAGTTGCGGTGGGGAGGGGAAGTTCGGGGTCTGGGATCGCCTGGTCCGGCGACATCCAAACCATCCCATCGTCCGATCAAGCGCTCCTAAGGAGTGAGGTATTGCCCTTTTCGGCGGATATCAAGACGTCCCCTGCTCGGCGTCAAACGTTACGTTCGATGGTTCTACGGCGCCAATCGCGGAGCAGATGCGCGACTTGGCGCGTCCCCGCGTAGCGCATGTCCGCGCGGATGCCGCGCTGGACGGATGTCAAGGCCATCGGCGTGACGTCGAGTGCGAGCGCCGCGGCCGCGCGCTGGGCGATCTCCAGTTGGCCCAGCGCGGTGGGGTGGACGGCGTCCGGGAAGAAGTGGCGCCAGCCGCGGAGGTCGTCCAGGTCGACGACGACCGCGTTGCGCGCCGCGGCCGTCGACCGCACGATCGCGTTGAGCTCACCGACCTTCGTGCCGGCTGGCGGGCGGCCGAGGTCGAGCGGGACGGTGGCGAGGCAGATGCGGGCCGCGCGCTCCTCCAGGCGGTCGAGGATCCGCCCGAGCGCCGCCGCGAACGATCCCGGATCCCAGTCGAGCGAGCGGACATCGTTGGTGCCCAGGCCGACGCAGGCCAGGGCGTAGTCGTCGCGCGCCCGCGGCAGCAGCGCGTCGGCGATCCACGGCGTCGTCGCGCCCGGCTGGGCGAGCTTGTGGAACGGCATATCCAGCGCTTCCGCCAGCCATTGCGCCCACGACCGCGGCGGCACGCCGAACGCGCCCTCCTCGGGTCCGCACAGGATCGAGTCCCCGAGCGCCAGCACGGGCCCAGAGAGCGTCGAGGGACGAATGGATCTCGCTGTACGAGATTCAGTCGTCCCTCGACGCTCTGGGCCCGGGGGCGGCTCAGCCAAGGCGGCCCGCTTCCTCGGTGGCCGCGCGGAGGCGATGGGCGTGCTCGGCTGTCAACTGCCCGGGCTGGAGCGCGAACTTCCAGGCGCCGCCGGCGGTCCCCGGGAGGTTCATGCGCGCTTCGGACCCGAGCCCCAGGACGTCCTGGACCTGGAGCATTACCAGCGGCGCCGGCGAGCGCATCCACAGGCGGATG
This sequence comes from uncultured Conexibacteraceae bacterium, assembly GCA_963829185.1. GTDB lineage: Bacteria > Actinomycetota > Thermoleophilia > Solirubrobacterales > Solirubrobacteraceae > Baekduia. The sequence goes on along the minus strand of CAWHID010000013.1, from coordinate 79,274 downwards.
AGCGCCCAGTCGATGTCGTCGTCGGCCAGCCCCGCGGCGCGCAGCGCGCTGAGCGCCTCGTCGCGTCGCGCCGGCTCCAGCGTCGACCACCAGCCGCGCAGCGTGTCGGTGTCGTGGGTGCCGGTGTAGGCGACGACGTCGGCGCCGTGGTTCTCCAGCCGGTGCGGGCCGCGCGGGTCGTCGGGGTCAAAGGCGAATTGCAGGACGACCATGCCCGGGTAGCCAAGCTCGCGCCGCAGGCGCGTCACCGGTGGGGTGATCACCCCGAGGTCCTCGGCGATGAAGGACATCGGGCGGGCGGGGTCGAGTTTCGCGGTCGCCGCCGCAAACGGCGCGCGCCCTGGCCCGCGCTGCCACGTCCCGCCGCGCGCGTCCCGGTCGCCCGCTGGCACCGCCCAATAGGCGACGAACGCGCGGAAGTGGTCGATGCGGGCGATGTCATACAACTCGAACGTGCGCCGGAAGCGCTCGACCCACCAGCGGTAGCCGCGGCGCTGCAGCGCCGGCCAGTCATAGATCGGATTGCCCCAGCGCTGGCCGGCGGCGGTAAACGCGTCGGGCGGCACGCCGGCCACTACGCCGTCGAGAAACAGCTCGGGCCAGGCCCGCTGGTCATAGGAGCCGGGCGCCACGTAGATCGGGACGTCGCCGATTAGCCCGACTCCGCGCTGCGCGGCATACGCTCGCAACGCTGCCCATTCGCGCTCGAAGCGCACCTGGTCGGGCAGCATGCGCGCCGGCAGCGACGAGGCCCAGAACGCGTGCCGTGCCCGGAACGCCTCGACCTCCTCGGGCGTGACCTCCGCGCCGGGCTCCTCCAGGAAGCCGCCCCACGCCGCGAACGCCGACGACGACTTGTACGGCGACCCGTAGCGGTCGGGTGGACCGAGCGGGAGCATCTGCCACCAGCGCTGGCCCGCCTCGGCGAGCCAGTCGACGAAGGCGCGCGCCGGCGAGCCCAAGCGTCCGCCGGGCAAGGAGGTCAGGTGCAGTTGTACGCCGCTCGACCGCCGGGAGAGGTGGTTCATGCGGCCGGTCTCTGGATTTGTGAGTTCGTCTGCCGTCATTCTGGGAAGAGTCGCCACTACGTGCCCGCTCGCCCGACCGATCAACCCACCCCCTCGCGCACCGTGAAGAACGGCGGCGCGACCCGGCGGTCCAAGCCCGCGGCACCGCCGCGGATCGTCCTCCTGGAACCAGAGCCCGTCCTCGACGGCGGCCGCTTCGCCCCCAAGCGCACCGTCGGCGAGTCGGTCGACGTCCGCGCCACCATCTTCGCCGACGGGCACGACGTCCTGCGTGCGGTCGCCAAGGTCAAGGCGCCCCAGAGCCGCAAGTGGCGCGAGACGCCGCTCGTCCACATCGACAAGGACGTCGACGGCGACACCTTCGAGGGCGCCTTTTCCGTCGACGGGCTCGGCCGCTGGGAGTGGACGATCGAAGCGTGGATCGACCGCTTCGCCTCCTGGCGCGAGGAACTACGGCGCAAGGTGCAAGGCGGCCAGCACGATCTCGCCGGCGAGCTGAGCGAGGGCGTTGTGCTGCTCCAGGCGGCCGCGCAACGCGCGAAGGCCGCGACCGACCGCCGCCTGATCGAGCACGCCATCCGCACGCTCAACGATCCCGACACCCCCGAGGAGGCCAAGCACGACGCCGCGCTCGGGCCAGAGCTGGCGGCGGCGATCGACCGCTACCCCGACCGCACCGAGTCCGCCGAGCTCGACGCGCCGTTCATGATCGATGTCGATCGTGAGCTGGCGCGCTTCGGCTCCTGGTACGAGCTCTTCCCGCGCTCGTGGGGCGGCTTCAAGGGCACGGCCGAGGCGATCCCGCAGATCGCGGCGCTCGGCTTCGACGTCCTCTACCTGACACCGATTCACCCGATCGGCGAGACCAACCGCAAGGGCGCCAACAACGCGCTGACCGCGCGCCCGGGTGATCCCGGCAGCCCGTGGGCGATCGGCCTCAAGGGTGTCGGCGGCCACGAGGCCGTCCATCCCGATCTGGGCACGCTGGAGGACTTCGCGGCGCTCGTGCACACGGCTACCGCGCACGACATCGACATCGCGATCGACTTCGCGATCCAGTGCTCGGCCGATCACCCGTGGCTCACCGAGCACCCCGAGTGGTTTCACCGCCGTCCCGACGGCTCGCTGAAGTACGCCGAGAACCCGCCCAAGAAGTACCAGGACATCTACAACGTCAACTTCCAGTGCGATGACTGGAAGTCCTTGTGGAACGCGTTGTTGGACATCGTGCTCGCCTGGGTCGACCGCGGCGTCAAGGTCTTCCGTGTCGACAACCCGCACACCAAGCCGCTGGCCTTCTGGGAGTGGCTGATCCGCGAGGTTCGCACCAAGCACCCCGACGTGGTCTTCCTGGCCGAGGCCTTCACCCGCCGCGCGGTGATGCGCACGCTGGCCAAGGCGGGGTTCAACCAGTCCTACACCTACTTCACCTGGCAGCAGTCACGCTGGGAGCTTGAGCAGTACGTCGGCGAGCTGGCCTACGTCAGCCAGGACTACTTCCGCCCCAACTTCTTTGCCAACACGCCCGACATCCTCACCGAGCAGCTGCAGCACGGCGGGCGCGCCGCCTTCGAGTCGCGGCTGGTGCTCGCGGCGACGCTGAGCCCGACCTACGGGATCTACTCCGGCTATGAGTGGGTCGAGCAAACCGCGGTCAAGCCGGGCAGCGAGGAGTACCTGGACTCCGAGAAGTACGAGGCCAAGGAGCGCACGCTGCAAGGTGCGCCGCTGCTCGGGCTCGTCCGCCTGCTCAACGAGGCGCGCCGCGCGCATCCCGCGCTGCAGCACCTCTCCAACATCACGTTTTTGGACACCCAGAACGACGGGCTCATCGCCTACATCAAGCAGCGCGGTGACGACACCATCCTGGCGGTCGTGTGCCTCGACGCCCAGTGGGCCCAAGAGGGGCTGGTGCAGGTGCCCGACCACCTCGGGCTGCCGCATGCCTTCCAGGTCCAGGACCTGCTCGACGGCAGTCGCTATGACTGGCACATCGGCGGCAATTACGTCGCGCTCGCGCCTGGCGACCGGCAGGCGCACCTGTTTCGCGTGGTGGCCTCTTGATGACCTACAACCGGAAAGCGGAAAAGTCCATCATCAAGAGGTCAAACAGCTAGATGGCTACCCAAGCTCGCGAGAGCCCCCAGGACGAGACTCCTACGCGCTTCGAGCCCGCCGAGGGCTCACCGCCGGCGCCCGCCGCCGGCGAGCCGCAGGGCAAGCTCGAGAGCCTCAGCGCCGCCGACCCGACGCACTGGTTCGAGCGCGATCCCCTGTGGTTCAAGCGCGCGATCTTCTACGAGATCCATATGCGCGGCTTCTACGACGGCAACGACGACGGGTCGGGGGACTTCGTCGGGCTGACCGAGAAGCTCGACTACCTGCAGTGGCTCGGCGTCGACTGCGTCTGGCTGCTGCCGATGTTCGCCAGCCCGTTGCGCGACGGCGGCTACGACATCGCCGACTTCTACGCCATCCACCCCGACTACGGGACCGTCGAGGACTTCGAGACCTTCATCTTGGCCGCCCACGAGCGCGGCATCCGCGTCATCGCCGACCTGGTGATGAACCACACGTCCAACGACCACCAGTGGTTCCAGGAGGCGCGCAACGCGCCCGCCGGCTCGCCCGAGCGCGACATGTACGTCTGGTCTGACACCGACGACAAGTACGCCGACGCGCGGATCATCTTCACCGACACCGAGACCTCGAACTGGACCTGGGACCCCGTCGCTGGCCAGTACTTCTGGCACCGCTTCTTTGCCCACCAGCCCGACCTCAACTACGACAACCCGGTCGTCCACGAGCGGATGCTCGACGTCCTGCGCTTCTGGCTCGACCGCGGCTTGGACGGCTTCCGCCTCGATGCCGTGCCCTACCTCTACGAACGCGAGGGCACCAACTGCGAGAACTTGGAGGAAACCCACGAGTTCCTGCGCAAGGTGCGTGCGACCGTCGATGACGAGTATCCCGATCGCGTCCTGCTCGCCGAGGCCAACCAGTGGCCCGAGGACGTCGTGGAGTACTACGGCAAGGGGGAGGGCGACGAGTGCCACATGGCCTTCCACTTCCCGGTCATGCCGCGCATGTTCATGTCCTTGCGTCGCGAGGACGCGACGCCGATGCTCGAGATCCTCGATCGCACGCCGGCAATCCCGCGGACCGCGCAGTGGGGCCTGTTCCTGCGCAACCACGACGAGCTGACCCTGGAGATGGTCACCGACGAAGAGCGCGACTACATGTACGGGGAGTACGCCAAGGACCCCCGCATGAAGATCAACGTCGGCATCCGTCGCCGGCTCGCGCCGCTGCTGGACAACGGGCGCGACGAGATCGAGCTGATGACCGCGATCCTGTTCTCGCTGCCGGGCTCGCCGGTTCTCTACTACGGCGACGAGATCGCCATGGGCGACAACATCTACTTGGGCGACCGTGATGGCGTGCGCACGCCGATGCAGTGGACCGGCGATCGCAACGGCGGCTTCAGCCGCGCCGACTTCGCCCAGCTCTACGCGCCGCCGCTGATGGACCCCGTCTACGGCTTCCAGGCCGTCAACGTGGAGGCCCAGCTGCGCACACCGACGTCGCTGCTGCGCTGGCTGCATCGCTTCATCGCACTGCGCAAGGAGCATCCCGTCTTCGGCTTGGGCGACTACGTCCCGCTGCGCACCGAGAACACGCGGATCTTCGCCCACCTGCGGACCTACGCCGACGACGTGATCATGTGCGTGCACAACGTCGCGCGCTCCGCCCAAGCCGTCGAGCTCGACCTCTCCGCCTACGAGGGCCGCCACCCTGTGGAGATGTTCGGCCGCTCGCGCTTTCCGCGCATCGGCGAGCTGCCCTACCTGCTGACGCTCGCCCCGCGCGGCTTCTTCTGGTTCATCCTGGAGAAGCCCGCCGAGGAAGACGAGGCCGAGCAGCGCGATGACGACCGAAAGGCCGCCGCATGAGTGCCGTCCGTGAGCTGCGGCTCCCCAGCGAGGATGCGCTGCGCGAGTTCGTGATCGCCCAGCGCTGGTTTGGCTCAAAGTCGCGCGAGGTCGCGCACTTCCGGCTGCTGGAGACGATCCCGCTGACCGAGCAGCCGCTGGTTCTGGCGGTGTTGGAGGTCGAGTTCCTCCCCGGCACGCACGAGCTCTACCAGCTGCCGATCGGCGCCCGGCCCGAAGGCGAGTGGACCGAGGGCGTGATCGCCACCACCGAGGGCATGGCGATCTATGACGCCATGAGCGATCCCGAGATGGTCTGCCAGTTGGTGCGCCTGATCGCCGCGGGAACCGAGATCGAGACCGCGCAAGGCACCGCGGAGTTCCGCTCGGCCGGCGAGGGCCTCGGCGCCGAGGTCGCCAAAGTCCGTCCGATGGGCGCCGAGCAGTCCAACTCCTCGGTCGTGCTCGACGAGCGACTCGTGCTCAAGGCCTACCGCCGCCTCGGCGCCGGGCCCAACCCCGAGCTGGAGATCCTGCGCTTCCTCACCGAGCGCGACTTCCCGCACGTCGCCGCATTGCGCGGCTGGTACGGCCACTCCGGCCGGCTGATCGACGCGACGCTCGGCATCGTCCAGGACTTCCTGGCGGGCGCGACCGACGGCTGGGACCTCGCGCTCGCCGATCTGCGCGAGGATCCGGCGCGCTTCGCCGCCCGGGCCCGCACGCTGGGCGAGGTCACCGGTCGCCTGCACACCGCGCTGGGCTCCGACAACTCCGATCCGGCGTTTGCGCCCGAGGAGACCTCAGCCGAGGCGCTCGGCCTGCTGACCGCGACCGTCGACGAGGAGATCGAGCGCGTCTTTCTCGACCTTCCTGATGATCTTGACGTCCTGGCGCCGATCCGCGGTCGCGGCGAGGAGGTGCGCGAGGAGCTGCGGATGCTCACCCAGGTCGGCTCGGCCGGGCGCGTCATCCGCCACCACGGCGACTACCACCTCGGTCAGGTGATGCATACCGCCGACGGCGATTGGGTCGTGCTCGACTTCGAGGGCGAGCCCGCGCGGACGCTGATCGAGCGCCGCCGCAAGCGCTCGCCGTTGCGCGACGTCGCGGGCATGCTGCGCTCCTTTGCCTATGCCGCGACGGCCTCGGCGCTGCTGCACGACGCGCCTGCGCCGGCAGGCTGGGAGACGCAGGTGCGTACGGCCTATTTGGACGGGTACCTGGAGGAGACCGACCAGTCGCTGCTGCCGCCCGGACGCGCCGCGGTGGAGCGGCTGCTGGCGGTCTTCGAGCTGGAGAAGGCTGTGTACGAGCTGCGCTACGAGCTGGACAACCGCCCCGACTGGGTCAAGATCCCGGTTGCCGGGATCGCGCGCCTGCTCGAACCCGAGTCGACGGAGCCGGAGGCATGAGCCGCACGATGCAGGACGAGCGCTTCACCAAGGCATGGCAGCGAGACGCCGAGGCGCTGGCCGCTGGCGAGCTGGCCGACCCGCATGCGCTGCTGGGCCCGCATCCCGACGGCGACGGCGGCGCGATCATCCGCGCATGGCGACCGGGCGCCGGGCATGTTGTCGTCCATGTCGCCGGTGGGATGGACTACGGCTGCGAGCTCGTGCACCCCGCGGGCTTGTGGGCTGCGCATCTGGACGGCATCACGCCGCCGTTGTCCTATGAGATCGAGACGCGCTACCCCGACGGCCTGACGGTCACTGCCCCGGACGCCTATCGCTTCGCGCCAACCGTCGGCGACGTCGACCTGCACCTCGCCGGCGAGGGCCGCCACGAGGAGATCTACGAGCGTCTTGGTGGCCATCTGCGTGAGGTCGACGGCATCGCCGGCACGGCGTTCGCCGTCTGGGCGCCGGCGGCGAAGTCCGTTGCGGTCGTCGGCGACTTCAACTCCTGGGACGGTCGGCTGAACCCGATGCGCTCGCTCGGCTCCTCCGGGATCTGGGAGCTGTTCCTCCCGGGTGTGGACGCCGGCGCGCTCTACAAGTTCGAGATCCGCACCCAAGGCGGCGCGCTGCGCGTCAAGACCGACCCCTACGCGCGGCAGGTCGAGATCTCGCCTAAGACGGCGGCGATCGTCGCCCGCTCCGAGCACCAGTGGGCCGATGGCGAATGGGTCGCCGCGCGCGGCGACCAGCTCCAGCACGAGCGGCCGATGTCGGTCTACGAGGTCCACCTCGGCTCCTGGCGCCGCGATCCGGGCGACCCCGATGGGCTGCTCAACTACGCCCAGCTCGCCGACGAATTGGCGGCTTATGCCACCGACATGGGCTTCACCCACGTCGAGCTGCTGCCGGTGATGGCGCATCCGTTCACGGGCTCCTGGGGTTATCAGGTGACCGGCTACTTCGCGCCCGATCCGCGACTGGGCGGGCCCGACGACCTGAAGGCCTTCGTCGACCGGATGCACGAGCACGGCGTCGGCGTGTTGATGGACTGGGTGCCCGCGCACTTCCCGCGCGACGACTGGGCCCTGGCGCGCTTTGACGGCACCGCGCTGTACGAGCACGATGACCCGCGCCGCGGCGCGCATCCGGAGTGGGGCACGTTGGTGTTCAACTTCGGGCGCAACGAGGTCCGCAACTTCCTGCTGGCCTCAGGCCTGTTCTGGTGTGAGGAGTACCACGCCGACGGCCTGCGAGTCGACGCCGTCGCGTCGATGTTGTACTTGGACTACTCGCGCAAGGCGGGGGAGTGGATCCCCAACCAGCACGGGGGTCGCGAGGACCTCGAAGCTGTCGCGTTCCTCCAGGAGCTCAACGAGGTGCTCCACGCCCGCGAGCCGGGCATCATCTCCGCGGCTGAGGAGTCGACGGCGTGGCCGGGGGTCTCGCGGCCGACCTATGTCGGCGGCCTGGGCTTCGGGTTCAAGTGGAACATGGGGTGGATGCACGACACCCTGGACTACTTCGCCCACGATCCGATCCACCGCCGCTACCACCACCACGGGCTGACGTTCTCGTTGATGTACGCCTTCAGCGAGAACTTCATCTTGCCGTTGTCACACGACGAGGTCGTCCACGGCAAGGGCACCATCTACTCGCGGATGCCCGGTGACCACTGGCAGAAGCTCGCCAACGTGCGCGCGCTGTACGCCTACCAATGGGCGCACCCGGGCAAGCAGCTGCTGTTCATGGGCCAGGAGTTCGCGCAGGCCGGCGAGTGGTCGGCCGAGCGCTCGCTGGACTGGCACCTGCTGGAAGACCGTGGCCACGAGGGCGTGCAGGCGCTGGTGCGCGACCTCAACTACGCCTACCGCGACGAGCCCGCGCTGTGGCAGCGCGACAGTGACCCGGAGGGCTTCTTCTGGATCGAGGCCAACGACGCCGAGAACAGCGTCGTCGCCTTCGCTCGCACCTCACGCGAGGGGCGTGTGCTGGTCTGCGTGATGAACCTGACGCCGGTGCCGCGCGAGGGCTATCGCGTCGGCCTGCCGCATGGCGGCCGCTGGCGCGAGGTGCTCAACACCGACGCGGAGGTTTACGGCGGCTCGGGCGTTGGGAACCTCGGCGGCGTGGACGCCGAAGACCTTTCCTGGCACGGTCAGCAACACTCAGCGGCGCTGAGCCTGCCGCCGCTCGGCGTGCTGTGGTTCGCACCAGAGTGACCGGCCTGGCGAAGCTTCCCTTCGAGCAGCAGCTCGGCGCCGTACCGCTGGCAGACGGGTTGGTGCGCTTCCGCGTGTTCTCGCTGGAGCACGAGCCGGTGCTGGTGGTCGATGGGGTCGAGCACCCGATGTCTGACGAGGGGCACGGCACCTGGATGGCGACCGTGGAGGCCGCGGCGGGCGACGACTACACCTACATCATCGACGGCGAGCGGCTGCCGGACCCGCACACGCGGCGGCAGCCATCTGGGCTCCGCGGACCCTCGCGCGTGGTGGATCCCGGCGCGTGGACGTGGACCGACGGCGGCTGGGATGGGGTGGCGCTCGAGCAGTTGGTGGTCTACGAGCTGCACGTGGGGACGTTTACGCAGGAAGGCACGTTCGACGCGGTCATCCCGCATCTGGAAGGGCTCGCCGAGCTGGGCGTCACGGCGATCGAGCTGATGCCGATCGCCGACTTCCCAGGCCGCCGCGGCTGGGGCTATGACGGCGTCTACTTCTGGGCCGCGCACGAGGCCTACGGCGGGCCCGATGGCCTGCAGCGCCTGGTCGACGCCGCCCACGCGGCGGGAATCGGCGTGCTGCTCGACCTGGTGCTCAACCACGTCGGTGCCTCGGGCGAGCAGGCGATCCGGGCCTTCGGCCCGTACTTCACCGACAAGTACTCGACCTTCTGGGGCGAGGCCATTAACTACGACAGCGAGTGGTCGGGCCCGGTGCGCGAGTGGGCGATCCAGGCGGCCGAGATGTGGGTTGGCGACCTGCACCTCGATGGCTTGCGCCTCGACGCCGTCCACGCGATCTTCGACCAGTCCGCCGAGCACGTCGTCGCTGAGCTGGCCCGGCGCGTGCATGCGGCGAGCCCTCACGCGCTGGTCATCGCGGAGTCAGGGCTCAACGACCCCAAGGTGGTCCGCGAGGCCGCCGATGGCGGCTGGGGTTGCGATGCCGCCTGGGCCGACGATGTCCACCACGCGATTCGGACGCTGGTGACCGACGAGCGCGAGGCCTATTACGCCGAGTTCGGCGCGCTCGGCGACCTCGCCCATGCCTTTCGTGACCCGCACATCCACGACGGGCGCTGGTCGGACTTCCGCAAGCGCCGTTTCGGGGCGCCCGCCGCGGGCTGCCCGCCGGAGCGCTTCGTCGTCTTTGACCAGAACCACGATCAGGTCGGCAACCGCGCGCTCGGCGATCGCCTGCCAGCGTCCGCGCGCCCGCTGGCGGCGTTCTGCATGCTGCTTTCGCCCTACACCCCGATGGTGTTCATGGGCGAGGAGTACGGCGAGGCCGCACCGTTTCAGTTCTTCACCGACCACATCGACGAGGAGATCGCCATCGCCACCCGTGAGGGCCGCCGCCGAGAGTTCGCTGCGTTTACCCGCTTCGCGGGCGAGGAGGTGCCGGACCCGCAAGATCCTGCGACCTTCGCGCGCTCGAAGTTGACGCGGCGCGGTGATCCGGCGCTGCGCGAGTTGTACGTCAACCTGCTGCGCGCGCGCCGGCTGCTGCCGCGCGGCCCGGTCGATGACGTGCGCGGTGACGAGAACGCGGGTTGGCTGCGCGTGGTGCGCGGGGAGTACGAGTTGGTCATGAACTTCGCAGACGGAGAGCAGACGATCGCGGCGCGGGCGCAGCGGATCATCGTTGCGACGCACGAGGGCGTGGCGCTGCGCGGCGATGGCGCGGTGACGTTGGCGCCGCTGTCGGGCGCGCTGGTGGAGGCCCCGCGATGAGCCGCGAATGCTGGCCTGGGGAGCCGTTTCCGCTCGGCGCCGTCTGGGACGGGGGAGAGGGCACCAACTTCTCGCTCTTCAGCGAGAACGCCGAGCGCGTCGAGCTCTGCCTCTTTGACGCCGACGGCCACGAAGAGCGCGTCGAGATCGTCGATCAGACGGCGCATAACTGGCACTGCTACCTGCCCGGCGTGGGGCCCGGACAGCGCTACGGCTACCGCGTCCACGGGCCCTACGATCCTGCGCGCGGTCATCGCTTCAACCCCAACAAGCTGCTGATCGACCCCTATGCCAAGGCGATCGACGGCACCGTCGACTGGGATGCCGCCAACGCGCTGCCCTACACGCCGCCCGACGGCGACGTGACCGACGACGCCGACTTCGAGTTCGACGACGAGGACAGCGCGGCCGCGATCCCCAAGTGCGTGGTCGTCGACGATTCCTTCAACTGGGAGGACGACCGGCCGCCGCGCCGTCCGTGGACCGAGACCATCATCTACGAGACCCACGTCAAGGGCCTCACCAAGCAGTTCCCCGGGCTTCCGCCCGAGCTGCAGGGCACCTACGCCGGCCTAGCGTCCGACGAGATGGTTGGGTACCTGAAGGACTTGGGCGTCACCGCGGTCGAGCTGCTGCCCGTCCACCACATCGCCGACGAGCAGTTCCTGCACGAGCACGGCCTGACCAACTACTGGGGCTACTCGACGGTCGGCTACCTCGCGCCGCACTCACCGTATGCGGCCAACCACGAGCCGGGTGAGAACCTCAAGGAGTTCAAGGGGATGGTCAAGGCGCTGCACCGCGCCGGCCTGGAGGTCATCCTCGACGTCGTCTACAACCACACCGCCGAGGGCAACCACCTTGGGCCGATGTTGTCGTTCAAGGGCGTCGACAACTCGGCGTACTACCGGCTGGTGCCCGATGACCCGCATTTCTACATGGACTTCACCGGGACGGGCAACACGCTCAACGCGGTGCAGCCGGCGGTCCTGCGGTTGATCATGGACTCGCTGCGCTACTTCGTCCTGGAGTGCCATGTCGACGGCTTCCGCTTCGACCTCGCCTCGACGCTCGCACGCCAGTTCTATGACGTCGATCGCCTGGGCTCGTTCTTCGACACCATCCACCAGGATCCAGTGCTCTCGCAAGTCAAGTTGATTGCCGAGCCGTGGGACGTCGGGCCGGGCGGCTACCAGGTCGGCAACTTCCCGGTGCTGTGGAGCGAGTGGAACGGCATCTACCGCGACACGATGCGCGACTTCTGGCGCGGCCAGGCGTCGATCGCCGACTTCGCGTCGCGCTTCACGGGCTCCAGCGACCTTTACAAGGACGACGGCCGCAGCCCGTTTGCCTCCATCAACTTCATCACCGCCCACGATGGCTTCACCCTGCGCGACCTCGTCTCCTACAACGACAAGCACAACGAGGCCAACCAGGAGGGCAACCGCGATGGCACCGATGACAACCGCTCCTGGAACTGCGGCGCCGAGGGTGAGACCGACGATCCCGCGATCCTGGAGCTCCGCGCCAAGCAGCAGCGCAACTTCCTCGCGACGCTGATGCTCAGCCAGGGCGTGCCGATGCTGCTGGGCGGCGACGAGCTCTGCCGCACCCAGGACGGCAACAACAACGGCTGGTGCCAGGACAGTCCGATCTCCTGGTACGCCTGGGACATCGGCGACGAAGGCCACCAGATCATGGCGTTCACGCGCCGGCTGATCGCGCTGCGTCGCGCCGAGCCGGTCTTTCGCCGTGAGCACTTCCTGGCCGGGGAGCGCTCCGAGCCCGGGCTGCCTGACGTCTGGTGGTTTCGCCTCGACGGTCGCCGCATGACGCGCCGCGACTGGGAGAACCCCGGCCATCGCTCGCTTGGCGTCTTCCTCAATGGGCAGGCGACGGGCGCGCGCGACCGCCATGGCGCCAAGGTGGAGGGCGACTCGTTCTTGGTGCTCTTCAACGCCCACCACGAGGACGTGGTCTACAAGCTGCCCGCCGGGCGCTTCGGCGCGCGCTGGACGGTCGAGCTGACGACGGCGGCGCCGTGGATCGAGGCGGGCGCGGAGAGCTACAAGGCGCGCGGTGACTGCTACCTGTCGTCGCGATCGATCACCGTGCTGCGGAGGACCGGATGAACGCGGAAGTGCTCGCCCCGTCGCACCGTGCGCCGTTTCGCGCGACCTATCGGCTGCAGCTCGGCACCGACCTCGACTTCGCCGCGGCGCGCGAGCTGCTCCCCTACATCGCAGAGCTCGGCTGCTCGCATCTCTACCTGTCGCCGTCGTTTCAGGCGCGGGCGGGCTCGACGCACGGCTACGACGTCATCGACCCAGGCAGGGTCAGCGACGAGCTCGGTGGGGAGGCGGGGCTGCGCGCGTTGGCCGAGGCCGCGCACGAGCATGGCATGGGCATTGTGTTGGACGTCGTGCCCAACCACATGGCGACCGACGAGGCAAATCGCTTCTGGGCCGACCCGGCGCTGCGCGAGCAGTTCTTCGACGTCGATCCCGTCAGCGGCCGCCACCGGCGCTTCTTTGACATCGACGAGCTGGCGGGCGTGCGGATCGAGGACCCGGAGGTCTTCGAGGCCGTCAGCGGGTTGGCCCTGCGGTTGCTCGCCGAAGGTGTGATCGACGGGCTACGCGTCGACCACCCCGACGGCCTGACCGACCCGCTGCAGTACCTGCAGCGCCTGCGCGATGGCGGCGCCGAGCATGTGTGGGTCGAGAAGATCCTCGATCCCGGCGAGGACCTGCGCGCCGACTGGCCGGTCTGCGGAACGGTGGGCTACGAGTTCGCCAACGACGTCGCGGCGCTGTTCGTCGATCCGGCGGCCGAGCCGGTGCTGACCGAGTTGTACGCCTCGCTCACGGGCGACACGCGTCCGTTCGTCGAGCTGGCCGCCGAGGCCAAGCTGCAGCAGGCGCGCACAGCGTTCACGCCGGAGGTCGACCGGTTGCGGCGGCTGTGGCCGGACGTCCCCGAGCTGGAGGCGGCGCTCGCGTCGTTGCCGATCTACCGCACCTACGTCGAACCCGACACGGCGCGCGTCGAGGCGGCTGATCGCGAGGCGCTGGCCGAGGCCGAGCGCCATGGACTGCCGTCCGTGATCCGGCGCGTGCTGACGCTCGACGACGCCTCCGTGCCCGCCGAGTTCGTGCGGCGCTTCCAGCAGACGACGCCGCCGGTGATGGCCAAGGGCGTCGAGGACACGGCCTTCTACCGCTTCGTCCGGCTGCTGGCGCTCAACGAGGTCGGCGGTGACCCGGGGCGCTTCGGCATCGACATCGACACCTTCCACGCGGGCAACATGAAGCGGTTGCCGCTCAACCTGTTGGTGTCGACGACCCACGACACCAAGCGCTCGGGCGACGTGCGCGCGCGGCTCTGCGCGCTGACCGCGATCCCGGACGAGTGGGCGGGCGCGGTGCGCTCGTGGTTCGACGTCAACGCCCCGCTGCGCGACGCGACGCTCGGGGCGCCTACACCGGCCGAGGAGCTGCTGATCTACCAGACGCTCGTCGGCACCTGGCCGATCGACGCCGAGCGTCTGGAGTCCTACGTCGTCAAGGCGCTCCGCGAGGCCAAGCTGTCGTCGAACTGGATCACGCCCGATCTTGCGCACGAGGCGGCGGTCACGCGCTTTGCCGTCGACCTGCTCGACCACGGCCCCTTCCGCTACGGCTTTGACACCGTCGCTGCGAGGGTCGCCGAGCTGGGCGCGCGCGTCGCGCTGGCGCAGACGCTGCTGAAGCTGACGGTTCCTGGTCTGCCCGACGTCTACCAGGGCGACGAGCTCTGGGCGCTCTCGCTCGTCGATCCCGACAACCGCCGCCCGGTCGACTGGGACGCCCGCCGCGCGGCGCTCGCGGCGCTGCGCGAGGGCGCGCCGCCGACGGCCGACACGATCAAGCTGCACCTTGTCGCCGCCGCGCTGGACCTGCGCCGCCGTCGTCCCGAGCCGTTTGCAGACAACAACTACATCACGGTCTCGGCCGGTGATGACGTCGTCGCCTTCCTGCGCGGCGCCGACGTGCTGGTGACCGTCGCCATCCGCGACGGCGCCACCGGCGTAGCCGGTTGGGAGCTGCCGCCCGCAGCCGCCGGCCGCTGGCGCGACGTGCTCACCGCCGAGGAGCACGAGCTCCCCGACGGCGCGACCCTCGCCGGCATCCTTGGCCCGACCGGCCGCGCCCTTCTCGAACGCCTCACCTAACCGCCCACCAGCGTCGAGGGACGACTGAATCTCGTACAGCGAGATCGAGTCGTCCCTCGACGGCTTGGGGTGCTGTGCCGCTGCCGCGCGTCGAGAGCGCGACGCCGCAGACGACGAGCGCCGCGCCCAGCACCTGCGGCGCCCCGACGTGCTCGCCGAGCAGCAGCGCGCCGAAGCCCAAGCCGAAGGGCGGGACGAGCAGTGCGAACGAGGCGACCTGGCCCGCGGGGTAGGTGCGCATGAGCCACGACCAGGCAGCGAAGCCGCCGAGGGTGGAGAGGAAGGCGATGTAGAGGATCGCGCCGACCGAGCGCACGTCGAGGCCGGTCAGGGCGGCGCCGATCGCGTGCGGGCCGTCGAGCACGAGCGACAACCCCAACAACGGCAGCGGCGGAATCAAGGAGATCCACACCATCAACGCCAGCGGCTCCGCGTCCGAGGCGCGCTTCATCAGCAGGTTGGCCACCGACCATGCCGCTGCAGCGCCGAGGCACAGGCTCAGCCCCGCGGCCGTGACGCCGCCGCCACGCTGCGCGGCGATCACCGCGATCCCGGCCAGCGCGGCGGCCAGGCCCGCGAGCTGACCGCGCCCCGGCCGCTCGCGCAGCAGCGCGCCCGCCAGCAGCAACGTGAACGGCGCTTGAGCCTGCAGGACGACGGAGGCCAGTCCCGCCGGCATCCCGACATCCATCGACGTGAACAGCAATCCGAACTTCACGACGCCGAGCGCGACGCCGATTCCGGCGATCAGCCGCCACGGAATCGGCGGACGCCGCACGAAGAAGACGAGCGGGATCGCCACGAGCGCGAAGCGCAGCGCGCAGAGCAGCAGCGCCGGCACCTCTTCCAGCCCGACCTCGATGACGACGAAGTTCAGTCCCCACGTGGCGGCGACGGCGACGGCGAGCAAGACGTGGCGGAGCGGCATTTGCCGCAACCATGGTGGGGGTTGCGACCCTTCAGTTCCAGCGATCTCTTCTTGACGGACCCGTAAGCTGGGCTTCACATGCCGCTCGACGTCAAACGCCTCCGCGTCCTGCGCGAGCTCGCTGAGCGCGGGACCGTCGCCGCGACCGCCGAAGCGCTCAGCTTCACGCCGTCGGCCGTCTCCCAGCAGCTCTCGGCGCTTGAGCGCGAGGCGGGCGTCGTTCTGCTGGAACGCGAGGGCCGGCGGCTCGCGCTGACCGATGCGGGGCGCACGCTTGTCGCCCACGCCGACACGCTCCTGGCCCAGCTCGAGCGCGCCGAGGCCGATCTGCACGCCGGGGCCCAGGAGATCACCGGCACCCTGCGCGTGGCCGCGTTCTCGTCGTTTGCCCGCTCCATGCTCCCGGACGTCACCGCGGCGATGGCCACCCATTCGCGCCTCGCGCTCCACGTCCGCGACGCCGAGCCCCAGGAGAGCCTGCCGCTCCTGCGCCTCGGCGAGGTCGATGTCGTCATCGCCCAGCGCTTCCCTTACGTGCCGCGGGTGTTCGGCCCCGCCTTCCACGTCGTGGAGCTCTTCGACGACCCGCTGCACCTCGCGACCGGGCCTGGCCATCACGACGCGCCGCCGCGCTTTGCCGACCTCGCCGGCCGCCCGTGGGTCGCCGGCCATCCGGACACCAGTTGCCACGAGGTCGTCGTCCACGCCTGCCACGCCGGCGGCCACGAGCCGCGCATCGTCGGCTTCAGCAACGACTTCGCCGTTATCGCCGCCCTGGTCGCTCGCGGGGTGGGCATCGCGCTGATCCCGCAGATCGCGCACGACCAGGCACCGCCCGAGGTTCAGCTGCGGCCGCTGGACCCGCCGCTCTCGCGTCAAGTCCTCGCTGTGGTCCGCGCCGGCGCCGAGGAGCGCCCGGCGATTGCCGCGTTTTTGGCGCAGCTGCAGGCCGCGGCCGCCACACGCTGACGACCGCCGCGTCGCGTCCTGGCCGCCTGGCCAATACCATCCGCCGCGGTGCCGTTCCGCGTGTTGGTCGTCTCGTGGGAGTACCCGCCGATCGTCGAAGGCGGGCTGGCCCGCGCTGTCCGCAAGCTGAGCGAGGCGCTGGTCGCTGACGTTGACGTCGAGGTCCACGTCCTGACGCGGGCGGGGGAGCACGGCCCGCTCGACGAGATCCGTCACGGCGTGCACGTCCATCGCGTGCGTGAGCCGCACTACCCATCCGCGCTGCCGGAGTTCGTGCAGTGGGTCGGGCGGATGAACCACGACCTGCTGGAGCGCGGGCGCGAGCTGCTGGCTGAGTACGGCTTCGACATCGTCCACGGCCACGACTGGCTGGTCGCCGTGGCCGCCAAGCGGTTGGCCGACCGCGCCGGAGCGCCGTTCGTCGCGACCGTCCACGCCACCGAGCACGGCCGCCACCAGGGCTGGGTCCACAAGCCGCCGCAGTCAGACATCCACCGCACCGAGCGCTGGATGGTCCACGTCGCCGACCAGGTGCTGGTCTGCTCGCACTACATGCGCGGCCATGTCGCAGACGTGTTCGGGATCGATGAGGAGCGCATCGTCGTCGCGCCCAACGGGATTGACCCCGACGACCTGCAACCGGTCCAGGACCTCGTCAGCCTCCGGGCGCAGTTCGCCGCGCCTGAGGAGAAGCTCGTCCTGCTCGTCGGGCGACTCGTCTACGAGAAGGGCTTTCAGCATGCGCTGGAGGCGCTGGCCGGGCCCGACGGCGTGATCGCCCGCGTCGGCGGCGTGCGCTTCCTGGTCGCCGGCTCGGGCACACACGAGTGGGAGCTCAAGGACCAGGCGCGCCGCCTCGGCCTGACCGACCACGGCACGTTCATGGGGTGGATCGGCGACGACGTCCTGCATTCGCTCTACCGGATCGCCGACCTGACGGTCGTGCCGTCGATCTATGAGCCGTTCGGCCTTGTCGCTTTGGAGGCGATGGCGTCGGGCTGTCCCTGCATCGTCGCCGACACCGGCGGCCTGCGGGAGGTCGTCCCCAACGAACGCGTCGGGCTGCGCTTCACTGCGAAGGATCCCCGATCATTGGGGCGGATGGTGGAGCGTGTGCTCACCGACGACGCGCTACGCGACCGCCTCGTCGCCCAAGCCTCCGAGCACGTGCTGCGGTTCGACTGGACCGACGTCGCGCGCCAGACGCACGCGGCCTACCGGTCGCTGCTGGGGGCAACTGCCCCGTCTAGCGCGTCCTCTTCTTGACCGTCGTGGCCTTGGCCTGGCGGTGGCCGCTGCGGTCGGTGGCCACCAGCCGGAAGGTCTGGGTGCCCTTGCGCAGCTTGGGCGTCACGATCCGGTAGGTCGCCGGGCTGGTCGTGATCGTCTTGAGGCGATGGGCGACGGCCTTGGTGCAGCGCCGCTTCTTGTGGCGCTTGACGCAGGTCGCGCGGTAGGCGGTCGTTACGTGCGCCTCGATGCCCTTGATGCCGGCGCTCGGGGCCGGGTCGTCGACGCGCACGTCGAGGGTGCAGATCGAGCGAGCACAGCGGAGCTTGGTGACGTGGGCCTTCGGCGCGACGGCATCCGGTGACGGGATCGCCGCCGCGTTGGGCGATGGCGTGGCGACCTTGGGGGTCGGCACGGGCTGCGGTGCGGGCCGCGCGGTGATCGTGACCGCGCTGGAGATTGCCTCGGCGGTGCCGGTCAACCCATAGGCCTCGACCACGCAGGCGATGCTCGCGCCGACGTGGGCTGGCAGGACAGACATCGTCGAGCCGTAGGCGATCAACGCGTCGCCGTCCAAGAACCCGACGCCGTAGGTATAGGCGTTCTTCCAGGTGCCGACGTCGCAGCTCAGCGTGCCGCCGGGCATCGCCGTACCGGTGATGACGGGCGGGCTGACCACCGTCGGATCTTGGAGGGGGTGGCCGGCACCGGGATCGGAGAGGTAGGCGTGGATGTCGGGGTGGGCGATGCGGGCGTAATAGCCGGGATAGCCCGCCCAGGCGCAGCCGGCGCCGCCGGTCACGAGGCCCGCGAGCTTCCAGATGCCACCAACCTGGACGGCCAGTGGGCCGCCGCTGTCGCCCTGGCAGGCGTCGACGCCGGTCTGGCCGGCGCAGAGGAGCAGGTTGTCGTCAAACGGCGCGTACACCGTGGCGCAGCCGCTGCTTGGGTACAGCGTGGCCACGTTGAGGTTGTCGACCGCGTGTGGCTGCGTCGTGTCGTTCGGCGCCCGGGCGACCTCAGAGCCCCAGCCGCTGAGGCGCAGCCCGTCGCCGGGCCCGGGCCGATAGCCGACATCGGTGAGCTCGATCGCCTTGACAGTGGTGTCGAAGCTGAAGGGTGTGGCGAGCGTCAGGATCGCGACGTCGCCGGTCTGCATGTCGGGGTCGTAGCCGGGATAGACGCTGACCGCGGTGACCGCCGGGTGCTGGCCGGTCGCGAAGCGGTTGGTGATCCCGGCGCGGACGGTGATCGCCGCCGGGGCAATGACCTCCTGGTCGCCCTCGTCATAGACGCAGTGGGCGGCGGTGACGACGTGGGTGGCGTCGAGGATTGCGCCGCCGCAGAGGTAGCCGTCGGGGAGGACGAGGACCTGCCAGGGAGCGTCGGTCGCGGTCGCCGGTGAGCCGCCGACGACGCGGGGCGAGCCGCCGACAACGTTGTTGGGGGCGGTCGCTGCCGGTGCGGGGCTCGCTGACGCGAGCATGAGGAGGACGGCGAGCAGGCCGACGATTGGCGCGAGAATACGGCGCATAAACCCTTACAACGGCACGATCGGTGGAGAACTTGAGCGTTGTCCGTGCGCGGCGAACGCGCGCCGTCAAGCTAGAAATTGAGGAAAGTCGACAGACTTTGTGTAGAATTCACCGCGATGGCCGATCACCTGGGCACCATGGTCGCGACCGACGTCCACCAGCATCTCTGGCCGGAGGGCTTTGTCGCCGCGCTCGCACGCCGCGCCGACGCGCCCGCCGTGCGCCGCGACGGGCGCGGCTGGATCATCCAGGTGCCGGGCGAGCCCGACAGCCCGTTCGGTCCGGCGACCCATGACCCGGCGGTCCGCGCCGCGGACCTGCGCGCGACCGGACTGGAACGGGCGCTGCTGTGCATGTCGACCCCGTTGGGGGTCGAAGCCTTGGCGGAAGACGAGGCTCGTCCGCTGCTGGACACCTGGCATGACGGTGTCTTTGCCGCCGGCGACCCGTTCGGCGTCTGGGGCGCGCTGCCGGTTCACGGCGCGGTGCCCGCCGATGTCGACGCGCTGGTGGCGCGCGGCGCCGTCGGCGTCTCGCTGCCGGCCGCGGCGCTGGCGTCACCGGCCGCGATCGAGGCGGCCGGGCCATTGCTCGCCGGTCTCGCATCGCACGGCGCGCCGCTGCTCGTCCATCCTGGCCCGATCGCCCCCGCCCGCGCCCCACGCGAGGACGCCGGCGCGGCATGGTGGCCGGCGCTGACGACCTACGTCGGCGACATGCATCGCGCCTGGCACGCCTACATCGGCTGGGGCGCCGCGGCGCACCCGACGCTGCGCGTCTGCTTCGCGATGCTCGCCGGCCTCGCCCCGCTGCACGCTGAGCGTCTGGCGCTGCGCGGCGGCCCGGCCGACGCCATCAACAACCCCAACATCTTCTACGACACGTCGTCCTACGGCCGGCGCGCGATTGGCGCGATGGCCGACGCCGTCGGCCTCGATCAGCTGGTGACGGGCTCTGACCGGCCCGTCGTCGACCCACCGCTCCAGGCTCCGCTCGGCGAGCGGGCCGCGGCCGCCATGGCCACCACAAATGTCCACCGCCTTCTGGGCGAATTGCCGAAGACGCTTGCGTCCAAGGCGGACGCCTCTAGCGACAAATCGCACGGGAGAAGCGCATGATCCGCCGTCCCCACACCGACCGCGACCTGTCCCGAGCCGAACTGGAGCTCGCCGCCGTCGATCTGCTGCACCGCCGCGAGGAGTGGGAGCAGCACGTCTTCCACGACCCTACGGGCGCTCGCACCTACCACCAGCTCGCGCTCGACGATCACCTCGAGGCGTGGCTGATCTGCTGGAGCGACGGCAACGACACCGGCTTCCACGACCACGACGAGTCACACGGCGCGGTCGGCGTCGCGGCCGGCCAGGTCCGTGAAGAGACGCTCGCCCTCGGTGGCGATCCCGTGGTCCGCGAGGTCGCCGCCGGCGCCGTCTTCTCCTTCGACGCGACCGACATCCACCGCGTCCTGCACATCGGCGAGGAGGCGGCGGTGACGCTGCACCTCTACTCGCCGCCGCTGCGGCGCATGGGCGCCTACGAGGTGCTGGCCGACGGGCGGCTCGCCCGCCGCTCGATCTCCGCCGAGCAGGAGCTGGCGCCCGCGACGAGCTAAGGCGCGCGCCTGCTTGAATCAGGCGCATGGCCGACCGCTTGGTAGATCACCTGCTCATCGGCGGCGGCATCGCCTCCGCGACCTGCGCTCAGGAGCTGCGGAAAAGCGATCCCACTCACCCCACCGGCTCGATCCTGCTCGTCGCGCGCGAGCTCGATCCGCCGTATCACCGCCCGCCGATCACCAAGGGGTACCTGGGCGGCAGCGAAACCAAGGACGACACCTTGATCGAGCTGCCCGGCGACGTCGAGGTGCTGACCCGCACCTCCGTCATGGCGCTCGACCCGGCGGCCAAGACCGTCACGCTGTCGAACAAGGAGACGGTCGAGTACGGCACCGCGCTGCTGGCGACCGGCGCGATGGTCCGCCGGCTGCAGATTGACGGCGTTCACCTCGACGGGATCCACTACCTGCGCGCGCTGGGCAACGCCGACTCGCTGATCGAGGACGCCGAGACGGTGGAGAACGTGGTCTGCGTCGGTGGGTCTTACATCGGCTGTGAGAGCGCGGCGACGCTGACGACGCTGGGCAAGCGCGTCACGGTCCTCATGCAGGAGCAGGAGCCGATGGAGCGCGCGTTCGGCCTGAAGGTCGGCCAGTGGGTGCGCGGCGTGCTCGCGAGCCACGGCGTCCAGGTCGTCGGCAACGTCGAGGTCGAGCGCTTCGAAGCCGACGGCGATCGCGTCCAGCGCGTCGTCCTGGCCGGCGGGCGCGCGGTCGACGCCGAGCTGGTCGTCGCCGGCGTCGGCGTGACACCTGACGTCATGCTCGCGCGCAAAGCCGGGCTGGAGCTCGGCGAGCGCGGTGGCGTGCGCGCCGACGCGCGGCTGCGCGCCCACGGCGCCGACGGCCTCTACGTCGCCGGCGACATCGCCGAGTACGACAGCCCCGCCCACGGTGGCGCCGTGATCCGCGTCGAGCACGAGGAGCACGCCGCGTCCCAAGGCCGCACGGTCGCCCGCAACATGCTCGGCGCCGATGCCCAGCACACCGACGTGCCCTACTTCTTCAGCGACCTGGCCGATTGGGCGTCGTTTGAGTACGTCGGCCCGGCGCTTACGTGGGACGACGAGGTCATCGAAGGCGACATGGCCAGCGGCGCCTTCACGGCTTGGTACCTCGCCGACGGCAAGGTCGCGGCGATGCTGAGCGCCGGTGGCCATGGCGACATCGACCGCGCCAAGGCGCTCATCGCCTCCGGCGGGACGCTGGAGTAGCGCGCGGCTCGGCTACAGCGTCTTGGTGTCCTCGCCGCCCTCGAGATACTCGAGGTTGTCCTGGTACTCGCCGGCCGACTGCGCGAGCGCGAAGCCGACAAGCCCGTGCAGGAGCAGCGGGAAGATGACGAAGAAGACGATGACGAGGCCGAAGGTGGCCTTGAAGGCGCTGAGGGCGATGACGAGCGACATGCGCCCGGAATCTTACTCTGGGCCGCGACATTTGCGCGGCGCGACGCTGCCGCGGCGCGGCGGCAGCTGGATCGTTCGCACACCGATGTTGTCGTCCTCGCGCGCTTCGATGATGTCGTCGAGCGGATCGGCGCGGTGCACGAAGGCAAAGCAGCCCTTCAGGCCGGTGATGCTGATCCAGTTCTCGTGGTAGCTGGAGGGGTAGATGTCGGCCCAGCCGGGGGAGACGCCCAGGCGCAGCTCCTTGCGGCCGAAGCTCTGACTGCAGGCCGGAAAGACCCGGTGCTTGGGCGAGCGCGCGAAGGTGCGCACGCGCTTGAGGTCGCGGAAGCAGTAGGAGAGCTTCGGGCCCGTGCGGATCATGTTCTCGCGCGTGCCGTCGGGGCGCAGCGTCCAGAGCTCAAAGCGCGCCGCCCGCCAGTACTTCCAGTAATGCCCCTGACCGGGGATCGCCTTGAAGTAGACGTAGCCGGCCAGCGGGAAGAAGACCGGCGCGCCCAGCCGGTTGCGGATGACCTGGGAGGCGGACGCGAAGCGGTAGCCGTCGCGCGTCGCCCGGCCGCTGTGCTCGGCGCGCAGCTCCAGCGCTCCGGCGCCGACGTTGACGATGTGGTTGGTCGCCAGCAGCCGCAGCACCTTGCCGGCCTTGCGAACCCGCAGGTCGCCGGGCGGCTTCATCCGCAGGTCCGGGCACTTCAGCTGCAGGATCTCGTCGTTGCAGGGGTTGACGTCGGGTGGCGTCGCGGCTGAGGCAACGCCACCGCCACCGCCGAGGGTGACGGTCGTCGCGACCAGCGCGGCGAGCAGGGGCACGAGCGAACGGCGGACCGGCATCGGGGCGGTGGAGTCTGCCGGACGGCGCGGCCCGACGCGGCCCGGCGCCGGCCGCGATGCGAGAATTCGCGCCATGAACGTCGTCGCGCTGGGCTTCGGTCTCGGGTTCGTGGTTGCCGCGGCGATCGGCCCGATCTCCCTGCTGTGCATCCGCACGGTCCTGCGCGGGGCGCTCGGCACGGGCATCGCGATCGGCGCCGGCGCGGCGGTCATCGATGCGACCTACGCGCTGCTCGGCGCGATCGGTGCCGGCCGGCTCTTGGAGATCGACGCGCTGCGGTTGACGCTCGGCCTCGTCGGCGCCGCGGTGCTCGCGCTGCTGGGTCTGCGCACGCTGTGGTCGGCGTTCCGCGTGCGGCTCGGCGGCGAGAGCGACGACGAGGTCGCCACCCCGTGGCGCGCCTTCCTGACGTCGCTCGCGGCGACCGCCTCGAACCCGACGACGATCCTGTCCTGGGCCGCGGTCTTTGCGGTCGCCTCGACGGCCAGCGCCGTCGACGGCACAGCCGAGACGCTGGCGCTGTGTTTCGGCGTGGGCTGCGGGACGCTGACGTGGTTCACGGTCCTCTCGCTCGGCCTCACCGCGATTCGCGGCCACGTCGGCGATCGGCTGCTCAAGGCCGTCGACGTCGGCTCGGGCCTCGGCCTGCTGCTGTTCTCGGGCGTGCTCGGCGTGCGCGCCGCGCGCGACGCGCAGTAGCTTCACGGGCCGCCTTCTCCGACCCCTGCGGTAGGATTAGGACCGATGATCTTCACGACCAAGGCGGAGTACGGAGTACGGCTCCTCGTCGAGCTGGGTCGCCAGCACGACGCCGCTGGGGTGCCGACTCCGGTGTCGCTCAAGGCGATCGCCGAAGCCGAGGCCCTGCCGCTCGCCTACCTCGAGCGGATCGTCGCCCTGCTCAAGAAGGCCGGTCTCGTCGAGGCCACGCGCGGCGCGCACGGCGGCTACCGCCTGACGCGCCAGCCCGCCGACATCCAGATGGACGAGGTCGTCCTCGCCCTGGAAGGCGGCGTCGCGCCGATGACCTGCTTCGTGGCCGAAGACGGACAGTCTTCGCACGGCCGGGTCGTCTGCAGTCACGAGGCCGACCGCGGCCACGGCTGCGCGACCAAGCTGCTCTGGACCCGCGTCCAGGGCGGCGTCGTCAAGGCCCTCGCCCAGACCACGCTCGCCGAGCTCGTCGCCTTCTCCAACCGCACCGTTCCGAATCCCACCCCCGTCGCGGCCGACAGCACGGCCGCGGTGGCTTGAGACTCCAGAAAGACACGCACATGGCCGCTGAACTCGAGATCCGCAACCTCCACGTCCAGGCCGGTGAGAAGCAGATCCTCAAGGGCCTGGACCTCACCGTCAACAAGGGCGAGATCCACGCGCTGATGGGCCCCAACGGCTCGGGCAAGTCGACCCTGGCCAACGCGATCATGGGCCACCCGGGCCTTGAGGTCACCGAGGGCCAGATCATCTTTCAGGGCGAGGACATCACGGAGGCCGATCCCGACGAGCGCGCACGCGCCGGCTTGTTCATGGCCTTCCAGTACCCGGTCGCCATCCCGGGCGTGACGATCACCAAGTACCTGCGGATGGTCCTCAACGCCCACCGCGAGGCGCGCGGCGAGAAGGAGATCTCGCTCAAGGACTTCCGCAAGACGGTGGAAGCGGCGATGGAGCTGACCAACGTCCCGCGCGAGTTCGTCTCCCGCTACCTCAACGATGGCTTCTCCGGTGGCGAGAAGAAGCGCCTCGAGGTGCTTCAGCTCGCGCTGCAGCAGCCGCGCCTCGCGGTCCTCGACGAGACCGACTCCGGTCTGGACATCGACGCGCTCAACGTCGTCGCCCACGGGGTCAACACGATCGCCAAGGGCTCGGACATGGGCGTCCTGATCATCACCCACTACCAGCGCATCCTGCACCTGGTGGAGCCGACGCGGGTGTCGATTATGTTCGACGGCCAGATCATCAAGGAGGGCGGCCCCGAGCTCGTCGAGCAGCTCGAGTCTGAGGGCTACGCCAACATCAAGGAAGCGGCGGGCGTCGGGGCCTAAGGGCATCACCATGGCCGCCACCGCCCAGCTCGACGTGCGCGCGCAGTTCCCCACGCTCGACCGTGAGGACGTCGCCTACCTCGACAGTGCCGCGACGTCGCAGACGCCGGATGTCGTGCTGGCCGCGATGGACGACTACTACCGCCACCACCGCGCGTCGGTGCACCGCGGCACCTATCCGCTGGCCTCGGAGGCGACCGATCTCTTCGAGGGCGCGCGCACGCGTATCGCCGCGTTCGTCAACTGGGCCGCGCGCGACACGGTCTTCACGCGCAACGCCTCAGAGGCGCTGAACCTTGTCGCCCACGGCTGGGGCCGCCGCCATGTCGGCCCCGGCGACCGCATCCTCGTCACGCGGATGGAGCACCACTCCAACTTTGTGCCGTGGTGGATGCTGGCCAAGGAGACGGGCGCGGAGCTGGTGGAGGTGCCGGTCGACGCCGAGGGCGTGATCGACCTCGGTGTGCTCGACGGGCTGCTGCCGGGCGCCAAGCTGCTGGCGATCGCCCATGTCTCCAACGTCGTCGGGACGATCAACCCGATCGCCGAGATCGCACGGCGGGCCCGCGCCGCGGGGGTCGTCACGGTCGTGGACGGCTCGCAGGCCGTGCCGCAGATGCCGGTCGACTTGGCTGCGTTGGATGCCGATTTCTACGCCTGGACCGGTCACAAGGCCTACGGGCCGACCGGCGTCGGCGTCCTGCACGGCTGCCACGACCTGCTGCTCGACACCGAGCCGCTGATCGGCGGCGGCCACATGATCTCCAGCGTGTCGTTCGATGAGGTCCGCTGGGCGGCGCCGCCGGCGCGCTTTGAGGCAGGGACGTCGGCGATCGCCGAGGTCATCGGCCTCGGCGCCGCGGTCGACTGGCTCGCCGAGATCGGCATGGAGAACGTGCGCGCCCACGAGGCCGAGCTGACCGCTTACGCGTTGGAGCGCCTCGGCGCTGAGGACGACGTCACGCTGCACGGGCCGCTGAACGTCGAGCGCCGCGGCGCGTTGGTCTCCTTCGCGCTCAAGGGCGTTCACCCGCATGACGTCTCCGAGATCCTCGGCCGCCGCGGCGTGTGCGTCCGGGCCGGCCACCACTGCGCCCAGCCGCTGATGCAGCATCTGGGCGAGTCGGCGACGACGCGCGCGTCGTTTGCCGTCCACACCGCCCGCGAGGAGGTCGACGCGCTCGTCGACGGCCTGGCGGAAGTCCGGAGGATCTTCAGCTAGCCATGGACGACCTGTATCGCGAGGAGATCCTCCAGCACTACAAGCGGCCCCACAACTGGGGTCCGATGGAGTCGCCGGACCTGGAGGCCGAGGACCACAACCCGCTCTGCGGCGACCAGCTCAAGGTGATGTTGAAGGTCGACGGCGACGGCAAAGTCGCCGAGGTCCGCTTCGAAGGCCACGGCTGCGCGATCTCCCAGGCCAGCGCCTCGATGGCCTCCGACGAAGTCGTCGGCATGCCGGTCGACGAGCTGCTGCGCCTCGACCGTTCCTTCGTCTTGGACCTGCTCGGGATCGACATCAGCGCGACCCGCATGAAGTGCGCCTTGCTGTCGCTGAAGGTCCTGAAGTCCGCTGGCCTCGGGCACGAGGTTGACTGGGAGCCCGAGACGCCGCCGGCGTCGGCGCCGGCCTCGCCGGCCGACCGCGAGCGCATTTAGCCACCGCGCGGGCCTACTTGGGCGCCGCGCCAGCCTTGGCGCGGCGTGCGGCCTTCGTGCGCTCGTTGGGATCGAGGAGCCACTTGCGGATCCGCACGGCCTTGGGCGTCACCTCGACGCACTCGTCCTCGCGCAGCCACTCCATCGCCTGGTCGAGCGACAGGTTGCGGGCGGGCACGAGGCGCTCGAGCTCGTCGGCGGTCGCCGAGCGCACGTTGGTGAGGTGCTTCTCGCGGACGATGTTGACGTCGAGGTCGTCAGAGCGGGAGTTCTCGCCGATGACCATGCCCGCGTAGACCTGGTCGCCGGGGGAGACGAAGAGCGACCCGCGATCCTGCATCTGGAAGCAGGAGTACGACGTCACCGCGCCCTGGCGGTCGGAGACCAGCGCGCCCGTGGGCCGGGTGCGCAGCTCGCCGTGCCACGGCTCCATGCCGTCAGAGACGCTGTGGGCGATGCCGGTGCCGCGCGTCTCGGTGAGGAACTCGGTGCGGAAGCCGATCAGGCCGCGCGCCGGCACGCGGTAGTCCATCCGGACCCAGCCGGTCCCGTGGTTGCTCATCTGCTCCATGCGGCCCTTGCGCAGCGCGAGCATCTGGGTGACGACGCCGACGTAGTCCTCGGGCACGTCGATGGTCATGCGCTCCATCGGCTCGTGGACGGTGCCGTCGATCTCGCGCGTGACGACGCGCGGCTGGCCGACGAGTAGCTCGAAGCCCTCGCGGCGCATCGTCTCGACGAGCACGGCGAGTTGCAGCTCGCCGCGGCCCTGGACCTCCCAGGCGTCCGGACGGTCGGTGTTCTCGACGCGGATCGACACGTTGCCGATCAGCTCCTGGTCGAGACGCGCCTGGATCTGGCGGGCGGTCAGCTTGTTACCGTCCTTACCGGCAAACGGCGAGGTGGAGGTCGCGATCGTGACGCCGATCGACGGGTCGTCGACGTGCAGGACCGGCAGCGGCCGCGGGTCGTTGACGTCGGCCAGCGTCTCGCCGATCGTGATCTCCGGAAGGCCGGCGACCGCGCAGATCTCGCCCGGGCCTGCCTCCTCGACCGGCACGCGATGTAGGCCGTCGGTGACAAACAGCTCGGTGATCTTGCCGCGAGTCACGGTCTCGCCGTCGGCGCGACACCAGCCGATGTCGCCCTTGCGGATCGTGCCCTGGCGCACGCGGCAGACGCCGAGACGGCCGAGGTAGGGATCGGCGTCGAGGTTGGTGACGAGCGCCTGGGCGGGGTGCTCGGGGTCATAGGACGGCGGCGGGACCGTCTCGACGAGCAGGTCGAGCAGCGGCTTGAGCGACTCGCCCGGGGTGGTCTGATCCAGCGATGCCGTGCCGGCCTTGGCGTTGGTAAAGACGATCGGGAACTCGAGCTGGTCCTCGGCGGCGTCGAGGTCGAGGAACAGCTCCTCGACCTCGTGGACGACCTCGTCGATGCGCGCGTCGGGGCGGTCGATCTTGTTGATGACCAGCACGACCGGCAGCCGGGCCTCCAGCGCCTTGCGCAGCACGAAGCGCGTCTGGGGTAGCGGGCCCTCGGAGGCGTCGACGAGCAGCAGCACGCCGTCGACCATCGTCAGCCCGCGCTCGACCTCGCCGCCGAAGTCGGCGTGGCCCGGCGTGTCGATGATGTTGAGCTTGGTCTCGCCGTACTGGACTGCGGTGTTCTTGGCGAGGATCGTGATGCCGCGCTCGCGCTCCTGGTCCATGGAGTCCATGACGCGGTCGGTCAGCGCCGCGCCCTCCCGGAAGGCGCCCGACTGACGCAGCATGGCGTCGACGAGCGTCGTTTTGCCATGGTCGACGTGGGCGATGATGGCGACGTTGCGGAGATCGTCGCGGGTCGCGGAGAAGGTGGGGTTAACGGCGGGCATGCGCGGCAAGAGGCTAGGGGGTTGAGGAGAAGAGGACCCGCCCGCCCTCCGCCCGCGCCAGGACCGCCCTCAGTCGAGGTACCGGCGCCCACCTCGATACAATCCCTCCTGCGAAAGTCGGATTTGAACTTCGTTGCCTGAGATCATCGACATCTGCCCCGTCACCGAGCTCCCACCCGGCGCCATGCGCGTCGTGGAATGGGAGGACCTCGAGATCGCCGTCGTCAACTGCGCCGGCACGCTGTTTGCGATCGAGGACCGCTGCTCGCACGACGACGGTCCGTTGGCCGAGGGCGAACTGCACCAGGACGACTGCACGATCGAGTGTCCGCGCCACGGCTCGCTGTTTGACCTGCGAACCGGTACCCCCAAGACCCTTCCTGCCTACGAGCCCATCGAGACGTTCCCGGTGCGCATCGACGGCGACCTGATCAAGCTGGAGGTCGAGTAGCCCATGGCTGCCACGCCCACGCCCGAGTCCACCAAGATCCTCACGCCTGAAGAGGCGTCGCTGCGCAACCTTGGCTCCGATTACACGGAGCGGTACGGGTTCCACGAGGAAGACAACTACCTCTACAAGGCGCCCAAGGGGATCAACCGCGAGGTTGTCGAGACGATCTCGCGGATGAAGAGCGAGCCGGAGTGGATGCTCGAGTTCCGCCTCAAGGCGCTCCAGCACTTCCTGGACCGCCCGCAGCCGACCTGGGGCTCGCCGATGCTGGCCGAGGTCGACTACGACGACATCCACTACTTCGTCCGCTCGACGGAGAAGCCGTCGCGTTCTTGGGACGACGTCCCCGACGACGTCAAGCGCACGTTTGACCGCCTGGGCATCCCGGAGGCCGAGCGCAAGTTCCTCTCCGGCGTCGGCGCCCAGTACGAGTCCGAGGTCGTCTACCACCAGGTCCGTGAGGATCTGGAGGAGCAGGGCGTCATCTTCATGGACATGGACTCGGCGCTGCGCGAGCACGAGGACCTCGTCCGCGAGTACTTCGCCACGATCATCCCGCCCAACGACAACAAGCTCGCCGCGCTGAACAGCTCGGTGTGGTCGGGCGGCTCGTTCGTCTACGTGCCGCCGGGCGTCCACGTCGAGATGCCGCTGCAGGCCTACTTCCGGATCAACACGGAGAACATGGGCCAGTTCGAGCGCACGCTGATCATCGCCGACGAGGGCTCCTACGTGCACTACGTCGAGGGCTGCACGGCGCCGACGTGGTCGTCGGACTCGCTGCACTCCGCGGTGGTCGAGCTGATCGCCAAGCCGGGCGCGCGCATCCGCTACACGACGGTCCAGAACTGGTCCAACAACGTCTACAACTTGGTCACCAAGCGCGCGATTGCCGAGACCGACGCGACCGTCGAGTGGGTCGACTGCAACCTCGGCTCCAAGCTCACGATGAAGTACCCGGCCGTCTACCTGATGGGCGAGCGTGCCCACGGCGAGGTGCTGTCGATCGCCTTCGCAGGCGAGGGTCAGCACCAGGACGCGGGCGCCAAGATCGTGCATGCGGCGCCGAACACGACGTCCAACATCTTCGCCAAGTCGATCTCCAAGGACGGCGGGCGCTCGTCCTACCGCGGCCTGCTCGAGGTCGCCAAGGGCGCGCACGGCTCGAAGTCCAAGGTCGTCTGCGACGCGCTGCTGCTCGATGAGCACAGCCGCTCAGACACCTACCCGACGATCCGCATCGGCGAGGACGACGTCGACGTCGGGCACGAGGCGACGGTCTCCAAGGTCGGCGACGAGCAGCTCTTCTACCTCATGTCGCACGGCTTGACCGAGGAAGAGGCGGGCAAGCTGATCGTCAACGGCTTCATCGAGCCGATCGTCAAGGAGCTCCCGATGGAGTACGCGGTCGAGATGAACCGGCTGATCGAGTTGCAGATGGAGGGTTCAATTGGCTAGCGCAGTTGCGGCCAGCACGCCGCAGCTCCACGTCGAGGTGCCCGCCTTCAAGGGCACGCCCGGCTGGGAGTTCACCCCCATCGACAAGCTGGACCTGGCGCAGTTTCCGGCGGCCGTTGCTGCGGGCGCGGACGCCGAGCACAAGGTGCTCTTCGCGCCCGAGGGCGCGGTGAGCGCGAGCGACGTTGAGCCGACCTCCGAAGGCCCCATCGTCGCGCCGCTGCGCGTGGCGCTGGAGCGTCACGCCGAGGTCGTCGGGCGCCACTTCGGCACCGTCGTGCGCCCTGGCTACTTCGCCAACGCCAACGCCGAGCAGTGGACTGACGGCACGCTCGTCTACGTCCCGCGCAACACCAAGGTCGACGCGCCGATCCTGATCACCACGATCCAGGACAAGCCCGGCACGACGCTGCACCACCGCACGCTGATCGTGCTGGAGGAGGGCGCCGAGGCCGAGGTCTGGGACCAGGTCTCCTCCGCCCACGACGAGGAGGCGGTCGTCAACGGCGTCGTCGAGATCGTCGTCGGCGACAACGCGACCCTGCACTACGTCGGCGCCCAGTCGCTCAACGAGAAGACCTGGGTCTTCGGCGCCCAGCGCGCCGTCGTCTCCAAGGACGCCCAGCTGGACTGGACGACGCTCGCCTTCGGCGGCGCCAACGGCAAGGTCTTCCTGGAGTCGACGCTCGACGGCCAGGGCTCGCACGCCAAGGTCACGGGTGCCTACGCCACGCGCGGCCGCCAGCACGTCGACTACGACACGCTGCAGGAGCACGCGGCGGCCGACACGGTCTCTGACTTGGCGTTCCGTGGTCTCATCAGCGGTCGCTCGTCGGCCGTCTGGCGCGGGATGATCAAGGTCGACCCGGGCGCCCAGCGCACCGACGCCTTCCAGGAGGCCCGCAACCTCCTGCTCGGCAAGAAGGCCCACGCCGACGCGATCCCCGGCTTGGAGATCCTCGCCGATGACGTCCGCTGCACCCACGCGGCGGCCATCGCCCAGATCGATCCGGAGCAGATCTTCTACCTGCGCTCGCGCGGGCTGTCGAAGACGACCGCGGAGCGGCTGGTGGTCGAGGGATTCTTGGGCGCGATCGTAGAGCGCTACGACGAGGGGCCGGTCCGCGACGCGATCGCCGGGGCCCTGGAGTTGCGGCTGGGCGAGGTGCTCGGCTAGCGCCTCGCGTCTGGTCCGCACGCTTGCTGGTTTTGTTCGACGGCCGCCCGTGAGGGCGGCCGTCGGCGTTTGGAGCGGGCGTTGTTGGGTTGCCAGCCTCGCCGCGTGGGTCGCGGGATGCGATGTGGTCTGGGGCGGGCGCTTGGGTGGCCGCGTGGCGTTTGTGGCGCTCCGCTCAGACGCGGTCGGCGTGCGCGGCGTGGTCCGCTGGGCACCGAGGAGGGAGAGCGTCTGGGTGGTCCATGCGCTTCCGGGCGTCCGCTGTGGTCTGGGCGGGATCCGTGTCGGCTCGTATCCCTCTGGGGGACACCAGACGACACGGATCTTCGAGTGAGCGGTCCGGGTCGGCTCATGGTGAAATATTCGGCGACTATCCCCTTGACGTAGGTAGATGAATCTGGCACGATTCTCCTATGTCGAAGGTGGACCGCAACAACCCGAAGCGCTCGACGGCCTCAGAGTCCTCGTACTCGCTGATGGAGTTCATGCGCGAGTTCCCCGACGACAAGACGTGTCTTGAGTGGTTGTGGCACCAGCGCTTCGCCAACGACTCAGGCGAGACGCATTGCCCGAAGTGCGACCGCCAGCGCAAGTTCCACCGGGTGATGTCGCGCCCGTCGTATTCCTGCGACACCTGCGGACACCACATCCATCCGACAGCGGGCACGATCTTTCACCGCTCGTCAACGTCGTTACATCTGTGGTTCTACGCGATGTACTTGATGACCAGCACGCGATGCGGCATCTCTGCCAAGCAGGTCGAGCGCGAACTAGGCGTGGGCTACAAGACCGCATGGCGGATGTGCAACCTGATCCGCAACCAGCTCATGGACCAGGGCGACCAGTCCCCGTTGTCGGGCGAGGTCGAGGCTGATGAGACCTGGGTTGGCGGCAAGCCGAAGGCGTCGGCGACCAAGCGCGCCCGTCGTGAGGCCAAGGAACGCGGAGAAGCTCGCGGCTACGCCATGCCCGTCAAGACGGCCGTGTTCGGTGCCGTCGAGCGAGGCGGCCGGATTCGAGCGTCCGTCGTGCCCGATAGCAAGGCCGTCACGCTCGCGCCCAAGGTGCGCCGCTACGTGGTGCCGGAGGCGCGGTTGATCACCGACGAGTGGCCCGGCTACACCAAGGTCGGGCGCGAGTACGTCCGCCACGACAAGATCAACCACCTTGACAAGGTCTACGTCAGCGGAGACGTCCACACCAACACCATCGAGGGCTTCTTCGGCAACATGAAGAACGGCATCCGCGGCAACTACCACCACGTCTCACCGAAGTGGTTGCAGGGCTACGTCAACGAATACGTGTGGCGCTACAACCACCGCGCGGACAGCCGCGCGATGTTCCAAACGCTGATCCTGCGGGCTGCCGCATAACTAGGGCGCCTGCTGCTCGTCGTCAGCTTCGGGGGCGCCCGCCGAATCGGATCGAGTGCCGCCGGACGTGTCTCGCCTGAGCGCCCAAATGATCGCCGCGACTCCGAAGAGCGCGGCGCCTCCGACGCCGCCCTGGTAGCCCTTCAGGATGGCAGCCATCATGACCCCGAAATACAGGGTGCCGATGAACACGGCCACGGTAAACCCGATCCACTGCCCGCGGCGCTGCCCGTCATAGAACTTCGGCATCGACTTCTCGTCGATCGCCGCAAGCCGGTTCTCAATCTGGTGTCGATGGGCTGCCTCACGCTCGCCGGCTGCCAAGAGACGCTCGGGAGCATCGGGCAGAAGCTCGCGATAGCGCTCAAGATCCTCGGGCGAGGGGAGGGGCGAGACATACCGCGACTGCTCTAGCTTGGCGTCCAGTCGAGAAGAGCGGGAGTAGCCAGTGGGCCGGGGGTCAACGACGCCGTCGACGACTTCCGAGTCGTCGGGATCCGGCGCAGCGGGCCTAACCTCAGAGGCCAACGATGCGCCGCGTCACGCGACGAACATCCTGGCCAACCCTGCCCACGTCGCCACGGCGTTGCGCGGCGTCCGAAGACGGTGATCCGACAACGCGATGGATACGAGCGGGCGCGGCACCGTACTCACCGATGCGGCCAATGCTGCGGAGTCCATCCCGGACCCCCCGGCGATGGGGATCTTCCGCGCGCTTCGGGTGCATGGCAGACATCTTATCCGAATACGATCGGTTTCATGGGCCGAAAGTTGACGCCCGATGTCAGACAAAGCCAATAGGCGCACGGAGTTGTCGGACGACTCAAGAACCGATCCTAGACGGGGCGGTGCTACTCGACGCCGCGCCATAGCTCGGCGGGTGCGACCCCGAGCCCGCGAGCGATGCGCGCCAGCGTGATTACGCCCGGCTCTCGCGCTACGGCTTCCACGCGCGTGACCGTGCGTAGGTCGACGCCAGCTCGGCGAGCGAGTTCGACCTGCGACATGCCGCGCTCTTCGCGCAGGCGACGGATGTTCGCCGCCACCTGAGAGATCGCGGGGTCGTCTCGCACCCTTCGGGCATTCGCCCGCCAGTACCTCGCGCCTGCGGCCAATTGGCCCTATGCTGCCCGGATGGCCGAGCTACCGTCCGCCGAGATCGCGCGAGCCGTCATCCACAACACCCGCATAGCGATCCTTGTCCTCTGCGGCGGGTCCCGGACAATGCCGGAGATCCGCGAGAAACTCGACCTGACGCGGGGCGCTGCCCGCTACCACGTCGAAGTGCTGATGCGCGCGGGACTGCTGCGCGAGGGTCCGCGCGGGTATCGGTCCGCCCCCGGCTGGTCGGACTTCCTCGTGCTGCTGGAGGACATGGCCGAGCGCCACGCCGGCCTCTCGGAGCGGCTCGCTGCTGCTACGGCTTCGAAGTGCTCGGGTCGGGCTCGTCGGCGTCGTCCGGCGGCTCGACGCGCGGTGCGACCTTCATAAGGTCACGTAGTACGGCATCACGCTCTGGCACCGGAATCTCGTGCCCCTTAGGCGTCTGCTGCGTCTTGTCGCCGTGGCCGTCCGGTACGCCTTCCGCTTTCGTCGGGGTCTTTGACTGGGCTTCGCGGTCCGTCAATTCAGCACCTTGATCGCTCGCAGGGGCCAAGGGAACGGCTCGGGCTCGGGCTCGGCAACGAGATCCTTGGCGATTGCCCACTCCTCTTCGGAGCACGCCCATACCGCCGGGAAGGCTCCGGTGCGCTCAACCTGCGTGAGCGCAACCTTGACGAAGGACCGGCCGAGTACGTCGGTGACTTCGAGTCGCGTTCCAGGTTGGATGGCTTCCATACACCCAACGCTAGAAGCGTTCCAGACAAACGCAAAGCATCCGTCCGAAGAAGTCTGGCATCGCCTCCTTGCAAGTGGCACGTAATCCGGTATTGTCGTCGCCGCTGCCACTAAGCCAAGGAGCGTGCCAGATGTCGGACCAGACCGGAGACGAGAAATTCCAGCCGCCATATATGGCCTGGACCACGTTCGAGAACATCCTGGAGACGCTGGGCTCTAAGGGGCTGCCTGACCAGATCGACCGCTCGTTGCTCACCAACCGGTCAGGTGGCGACCAGGCGCAGTTCCTGCGCGCCGCCCGAGCCTTCGGCCTGATCGACGCTCAGGGACGGCCGCTCGACCGCTTCAAGACCTACATCGCCGAGCCCGAGAAGCGTCGCGAGATCTTGCGTGAGATCTTGGCCGAGGCGTATCCGACTGTGCTCGCGCTTCCTTCCGGCGCCACGCCGTCTCAGCTGGACGGTGCGTTCCGTGCCTTTGGCATCGAGGGCGACACGGTGCGGAAGGCTGAGACGTTCTTTCTCAACGCGGCCCGTCAGGCCGAGATTGATCTGAGCCCCCATTTCAAGTCCACGCGCCCGGGTACGGGAGCAAAGCGACGCTCACCGCGCGCGACGCGGACGAAGGCAAATGGGGAGGACGAAAACAACGGGCAGGTGACCGCGCCGGCCCTCCATCCGGCTATCCAGACGCTCGTTCAGGCGCTCCCCAGCTTCGCGGACGACGGAAGCAAGCCCGTGTTCCCGCAGGCCGAGCGTGACGCATGGTTCGCCTACGCCAGCGCCACGTTCAACTTGATCTACGCGCTTCCCACTCTCGATGGCAGTGGTGATTCATGAGGAGGGTGTAGGCCCGGCGCCCCGCTGACAACCAGCTTCCGTAGGGCGAAACCCGGGTTGGCCGCGACCCAATAAGCGCGGCAAGGCGAAGCGGACGGAACCACCACCAGGAAGCGGTGGCCCCGCCCACCAACACAGAGAGGTCCAGGCCCAAGGGGGTTGCATCCGGGAGGAAACAAATGCCACTCGGCCACCGGATGCGAGCGATTAGCGGTCGCCCTGGGCCTCTTTCGTGTTTCCCGAGTGTACCCCTGTGCAACTCCGAACTCCATCGGCTGAACGTCCGCTTGCCATGCGCCAGCAGGCTATCGCACATACCTACTTCAAGGGGATAATCGCCAAATATTCACCATGAGCCGACCCGGACCGTCGCGCCGCGGACCCAGGGCGGTTTGAACGTCACTGAGACTTCGAAACGACCCGGATCTCCTGGACGCTGGCGGACGACTGATCAGGGCCTGCGCCGCCCGAACGCTCTCTCCCCTCGGTGCCAACCGGACCGCGCACGCAGCTAGTCCAGGGTCTGAGCGGAACGCCACGAACGGACGCGCCACCCAAGCGCTCGCCACAGACCACGCCTCATCCCGCGACCCACGCGGCGAGGCTGGCAACCAACGACGCCGCGCTACTCAGCCGAAGCCGCCGGCGCCGCAGGCGTCACCGACGCCAGCGCGGCGGCCAACTCATCCACGCCCACGTAATCCAACCCCAGCGCGTGGATCTTGGCCCACGCGATCACGCCATCAGCGCCGACGATGAACGTCGCGCGCTGCGTGCCCAGGACCGGCCGCGTCACGCCGTACATCCGCGCGACGGCCTTGTCGGGATCGGCCAGCAGCGGCACGGTCAGCCCGTGGTGGGAGGTGAACTCGCGGTGGGACTCCACGTCCTGGCCGGAGATGCCGACGACGACGGCGTCCAGCGCCGACATGTCATCCGCACGATCGCGATATGAGCAGAACTGCTTCGTGCAGACCGGCGTCTCGTCGCCCGGGTAGAACAGCAACACGACCCGCTCGCCACGATGCTCGCTGAGCCGGAACGGCCCGTCGGTGCCCACCAGTTCGAAATCCGGGGCGAGGTCGCCCACGCGCGGTCCTTTGGCCATGACGTGCAACTGTAGAGAAGCCGTGGACCAGTGGATCGCCAAAAGTGCAGCTTCCATCGCCGACCGCGCCGAGCGCGAGCTCGAGGCGCTCGTGGGCGTCTCGTCGCCGTCGGGGGATATCAGCGGCGCTCAGGAGGCCGCGGCGATCGCGGCGGCGCTGCTGCCCGACGGCGCGACCACGGAGCGCGTGCCGTGCTCCTCGCCCGATCATGCGCCCGATCTCCTCGCCCGCGTGGGCGGGACAGGCACAAAGCGCATCCTCCTGCTCGGCCACCTCGACACCGTCGTTGCCCACGACAAGCACCGCGTGCTCGAACGCGATCCCGGCAACGCTGACCGTCTCTACGGCTCGGGCACCGTCGACATGAAGGGCGGCGACGTCCTGGCCCTCGGCGTCCTGCGCGCGCTGAGCACGCGGCCCGACCTGTTCGCCGAGATCGCTTTGCTGTTCGTCGTCGACGAGGAGTGGCGGGTTGGCAGGTTCGGCCATGTCGACCGCTTCGCCGGCTTCGACGCCTGCCTCTGCTTCGAGGCCGGCGAGCTCGACGCCGAGGGTCACGACGCGGTGATCGTCAAGCGCAAGGCCGCCGGCACCGTCGAGGTGCTCGCCCAGGGGCGCAGTGCGCACTCCGGCTCGGCGCCCGACAAGGGCCTCAACGCGCTGCTCGCGCTCGCCTCCGCCGCCCAGGCGATCGCAGCACAGCACGACCCGCACGGCGCCGACCACCTCACCGCCGTCCCGACCGTCGTGCGCAGCGGCGACGCGTTCAACGTCGTCCCCGCCGCCGGGCGGCTGATCGCCGACGTGCGCGCCGATCGCCTCGAAGCGTTTACCAACGTCCTGAGCGCGGTGCCCGCCGAGGTTGGCGGCGCGACGCTCACCGCGCAGCTCGTGCGCGAATGGCCTGGGATGGACGCGCGCACGGCGACCGCACCGTTGCTGGAGGACGCGAGCGAGCTGCTCGGCCGGCCGGTCATCGCGGCCCGGCGCGGCGGGGCGAGCGATGCCAGCCACTTCGCCGCGACGATCCCGCTCACCGTCGACGGGCTCGGCCCGCGCGGTGGGGCGGCGCACAACCCGGGCGAGTTCGTCCTCGCCTCCTCGCTGCGGACCCGCGCGGAGGTCGCCCTGGCCGTCGCGCTTGCCGGCTTGGCTCCGGCGTCCCCGGGGTCGGTGTCTGCGAGCTGACGTCGTTATGACGACAAACCGCCGCAGCCTTCGCTACGCTTCCGCGGTCGTTTGACCAGCCGAATCCCTGGCGAACATCGTCAGGGAGCGGGGGACCCACTGGCCCGAAATGTTCGGGCATGGGGCGAATCATCGCGATCAGCGAAGTAGCGCCACTCTCTTGGCGCGAGCCCGACAGCTAACCCCGTAGGCGCCCAAAGAGAGGGGTAGTTCCCGGTGTCGCCGCTGTCGTTCCGCTCGTCTGCTTTCTGCGTGTTCAACGCGTTCGCAGCTGCTTGTGTCTTGTTCATCCCCGCAATCGCCGGGGCTGACACCCCAATTGCTGTTTCGCAGACAGCCGAGCCCGCCGCCACCGCGGCCAAGAAGGTGGGAAGCCGGACGCTGCGCAGCGGTGATCGTGGCCCCCGGGTCAAGGCGCTGCAGGCCTTGCTCACCCAAGCCGGCTTCAAGGCGGCCGACGACGGTGAGTTCGGCGCCACCACCGCGACGGTGGTGCGCCGCTTCCAGCGCGCCGCCAACCTCGCGGTGACCGGTGTCGCCGACCGCAGGACGATCCTCGCGCTGAAGGGTGCGACCGACGGCTCGGCCGCCAAGAACGCCAGCGGCGGCTTCGACGTTCGCTCCACCGTGACCCGCTCGCGCAGCCTCGGCGATCGCATCCCGCTGCGCAAGGGCATGAGCGGCCACGACGTCAAGGTCCTCCAGGACTACCTCAAGCGCGCCGGCTTCACGACGTCGATCGATGGCGAGTACGGCACGGCCACCGTCAAGAGCGTCAAGAAGTTCGAGGCCGACCAGCAGGTGGCGCCCGATGGCGTCACCGACGCGGCCGACATCGACCTCCTCCGCTCGCTGGTCGAGGGCGATGCGTCAACGGCGACCGGCACGACCTCGCCGCAGCCGGTGGCGCTGACGCCCGGCTCCAAGGCCACCATCGACGACGGCCTCGCCGCCGCCCCGGCCGACGCGCCCGACCAGGTCAAGCAGATCATCGCCGCGGGCAACGAGATCGCCAAGACGCCGTACGTCTACGGCGGCGGCCACGGCAAGTGGCAGGACAAGGGCTATGACTGCTCGGGCTCGGTCTCCTACGCGCTGCACGGCGCCAGCTTGCTGAGCTCGGCGCTGCCCTCGGGCAGCTTCGTCGGCTGGGGCGAGCCGGGTCCCGGGCAGTGGGTGACCATCTACGCCAAGGGCAGTCACATGTACATGGTCGTCGCCGGGTTGCGCTTTGACACCAGCGGTCGCTCCACCGGCGGCACGCGCTGGCAGACCGCCTCACGCTCGCCCAGCGGTTACAAGGTCGTGCATCCACCCGGGCTCTAGGGCTCTGACTTTTCGCAGGGGTACGCAGGGGCGGTGGGCGCCGGGAGGCGTCCACCGCCTCCGCCATGGCCGCCGCGTCGGATAGAACCCCGCACGTGACCACGCCCGCCCGCCGGCCCCATCCGCCCACCTCGCCCGACGAGGAGCTGCTGGGCACCAAGCGCCGCGCGGTGCTCGCGACGCGCACCGAGGCCGAGCGCCTGGAGCGCATCGGCCATGACCTCGAGGCGGGCTTTGAGGCGCTGCGCGAGCTCGGCCCGGCCGTGACGTTTTTTGGCTCGGCGCGCGTCAAGCCCGACCACGCCTACTACGCCCAAGGCCGTGAGATCGCCCGCCGTG
This sequence comes from uncultured Conexibacteraceae bacterium, assembly GCA_963829185.1. GTDB lineage: Bacteria > Actinomycetota > Thermoleophilia > Solirubrobacterales > Solirubrobacteraceae > Baekduia. The sequence goes on along the minus strand of CAWHID010000013.1, from coordinate 39,543 downwards.
TCGGCGATGAGGGCTTCGCGATCATCACCGGCGGCGGCCCCGGTCTGATGGAGGCTGCCAACCGCGGCGCCCAGGACGCGGGCGTGACGTCGGTCGGGTTGAACATCGTGTTGCCCTTCGAGCAGGCACCCAACCCGTTTCAGGACATCGCGCTGACCTGCGAGTTCTTCTTTACGCGCAAGATGATGTTCGTGCGCTACGCGACGGCGTTCGTGGTCTTGCCCGGCGGCTTCGGCACGCTCGACGAGCTCTTCGAGGCCCTGGTGCTCGAGCAGGTCGACAAGATCCGTGACTTCCCCATCATCTTGGTCGGCACGGAGTACTGGGGTGGCTTGGTGGAGTGGATCGGCGAGCGGCTCGTCGCCGAGGGCATGGTCGGCGAGCGCGACGCGGCGCTGTTGATGGTGACCGACGATCCCGATGAGATCGTGCGCGCCGTCTGTGAGGCGCGCGATGTGCAGGAGCGCTGAGCGGGGCGCAGAACCCGCAGGGATGTCCTGGGCCGTTCGCGTCGCGCTGCTCGCTCTGCTCTGCAGCGGCGGCATGCTCATGCCCGCGGGCCCGGCGCAGGCACGTGTGGCGCTGATCGCCACCGGCACCAACGACGCCGCGCTGCTGGACATCGCTACAGGCAAGGTGACCAAGAAGGTCGCGCTCCCCGGCCCGACCACCGCGGTGGCGGTCACGCGCGACGGCAAGGTGGGCTTCGCGGCCGGCGGCGGCGCGCTGTTGGCCATCGACCTGCGCGGTGCCGATGTCACGGTGCCATCGCAAGCCGGCGCCGCGCCTAGCGGCGGGGCGGTCGCCGCCGACACCGGCCCCAAGCAGCTGGCAGGCGGCGCGCCGATCGTCGCGCTCGGCGTCTCGCCCGGCGGCGGCAACGTGTACGCCATCGCCGGCACGCGCCTGCTGCGCGTCGACGCGCGGACGCTCGCGGTGCAGCGCAGCGTCGCACTGCACGGCAAGGCGCTCGCGCTGGCGATCTCGGGCGACGGCTCGCTCGCGGCGGTCCCGTTGAAGGGCGGCCGCGTCGCGATGGTCGACCTCCAGCGCGGCAAGCTCCTGCGGCGCGTCAAGGTCAAGGGCGCCACCGGTGCGGCCTTTGCCGCGGGGCGCGTCTGGATCACCACCACCACCGGCCGGCTGCGCGCGATCACGCCCGGCGCCAAGAAACCGGCCAAAGGCAAGGGCATCGCCTTGGGCAAAGGCGCCGGCGGGGCCATCGCGCTCTCGCCCGACGGCAGCCAGCTCGCGGTCGGCGCGGCAGCGAACGGCACGAAGGCCGCGTTCGTCGACGTCGCCACCCGCGCCGTCCATCACCTCCGCGCCGGCCGCGGGCCCGGCATCCCCGCCTGGGCGCCGGATGGCAGCCGCGTCTACGTCGCCGACCGCGGCGCCGGCACGCTCTCGCTCGTCAGCCCCTACGCACATCGCCGGCTCGGGACCGTCACCCTGCCCGCCGGCCTCAAGGCGCGCGACGTCACCGTCCAGCCCGGACTCGCGCTCGTGCTCGGCACCGCAGCTGGCGACATCCTGCTCGGCACGCGCAGCCCGGACCTGCTCGAAGGCCTGGCCGGCGACGACCGCCTCGTCGGCGGCCGCGACAACGACATCCTGCACGGCGGCGACGGCAACGACCTGCTCGAAGGCGGTCCCTACGACGACCGGCTCGCGGGCGGCGCCGGCGATGACCAGCTCAACGGCTCCTCGGGCAACGACGCCGTCGACGGCGACGACGGGCGCGACACCGCCGCAGGCGGCACCGGCAACGACCGCATCCACGGTGGCCCGCAGGACGATCACCTCGATGGCGGGGCCGGCGACGACCGCATCTACGGCGAGGCCGGCAACGACGCCATCGACGGCGGCAGCTTCGGCAACGACCCGCGCCTCTACGGCGGCGATGGCGACGACACGATCCACGGCGGCCGCGGCTCGGACCGCATCATCAAGGGCAACGCGGGTAACGACAAGCTCTACGGCGAGTCCGGCACCGAGCACATCCTCGGTGGCGACGGCGACGACCTCATCGACGGCGGCACCGCGCGTGACCTGCTGGAGGGCAACAACGGCTCCGACACGATCGCCGGCGCCACGGGCGCCGACTACATGGACGGCGGCGCGGGCGCCGACCTCCTCGACGGTGGCGACGACGCCGACGAGATCTACGGCCAGACCGGCGCCGACACGCTCGTCGGCGGCCCGGGCCCCGACATCCTCGACGCGGGCGATGGCGACGACACGATCCGCGCGGCCGATGACAGCTCAGACAGCGTCGACTGCGGCGAGGGCAACGACACCGTCTACGTCGAGGCCACCGCGCCCGGGCGCGACCGCCTCGTCAGCTGTGAGTCGGTCGTGCCGATCGCCCCTGAGGCGGCGACCGGCACGACCACGACGTCGCTGATCCGCGGCACGCCAAAGAACGACCTACTGCGCGGCACCGATGGGCCAGACTCGCTCTTTGGCAAGCAGGGCAAGGACCGCATGTTTGGCGGCGGGGGCGACGACTACGTCGACGGCGAGTGGGGCAACGACGAGTTGCACGGCGGCGCCGGCGACGACACGATCGCCGGCCGCTCCGGCGACGACCGCATCTTCGGCGAGGATGGCGACGACCAGATCACCGGCGACCGCGGGTCTGACCGCATCTCCGGCGGCGCCGGCAACGACACGGTCTTCGGCAACCTCGCCCCCGACGTGATCGCCGGCGGCTCCGGCGACGACCGCATCAACGTGGTCCGCGGCGAGATCGACACGGTCCGCTGCGGCTCCGGCCACGATGTCGTCCTCGCCGATGGCCACGATCATGTGGCGGCCGACTGCGAGGATGTGCGGCGATAAGCCCATGCCCGAGGACGCCCTGCACCCGACGCGCTCCGTGCGCATCCCGCTCGACGAGCTTGTCGTGCGCGCGTCGCGCTCCTCTGGCCCGGGCGGCCAGCACGCCAACGTGACGGCGTCACGGATCGAGGTCAGCTTCGACGTCGCCGCCTCCGAGGCGCTCAGCGAGGACCAGAAGCGGCGCGTCATCGGCCGCTGCGGGCCGGTCGTGCGCGCCGTGGCCCAGGACGCGCGCAGCCAGGCGCGCAACCGCGAGCTGGCGCTGCGGCGTCTCGAAGAGCGTCTGGCGCGCGCGCTGCACGTCGCGCGACCACGCCGTGCGACCAAGCCCACCAAGGCCTCGAAGGCCCGCCGGCTGGAGGCCAAGACCCAGCGCGGGTCGATCAAGCGTGACCGGCGCCGCCCGGCGTCCGAGGATTGACCGCGCGCTAAACGGTTTATCGGACCGTCTGCACGGGAACGTGGTTGCTATGACGGCTGTGACGAACCTTTGCGCTGTATCTGCCGAGACTGCGCGCGCCCCGCTGTCTGACGCGCAGTTGCTCGCCGCCTACGCCGAGAGCCGCGATCCACGCCTGCGCGAGGCGCTTGTCGAGCGCTTCCTACCGTTAGCGCGGTCGATCGCCAAGCGCTACCGCAAGGCCGAGGAGCCCTTCGACGATCTCCTGCAGGTCGCCAGCCTCGGGCTGCTGAAGGCCGTCGATCGCTTCGATCCGGCACGCGGCATCGCGTTCTCAAGCTTCGCGGTCCCCACGATCGTCGGCGAGCTGCGCCGCCACTTCCGCGACCGCTGCTGGTCGGTGCGCCCGCCGCGTGAGCTGCAGGAGCGCGCGCTGGAAGTCGACAAGTACCGCACCGAGCTGACCACGCGCCTGGGACGCTCACCGTCGGTCCGCGAGCTCGGCCAGGCGCTGGAGCTTGACGACGAGCAGGTGCTCGAGGCGCTTCAGGCCCAGCAGGGCATGCGCGCCGCGTCGCTGGACGCGCCGCGTGGCAGTGGCGAGGACAACGACGCCACGCTGGCTGACGTCCACGGCACGCTAGATCCCGAGCTGGCGCGCGCCGAGCACCGCGCGACGCTGGCGCGGCTCTTCGAGCGCCTTGACGAGCGCGAGCAGCGCGTGCTGTTCCTGCGCTTCGAGGAAGACCTCACCCAAGAGCAGATCGGCGCGCGCGTCGGCGTCTCCCAAATGCAGGTCTCGCGGATCATCCGCGGCGCGGTCGCCAAGCTCTCAGCTGCGCACGGCCAACCGGCCTAGACATCGCGCGTAACCGGACCCACCCAGCCCGCCGCCGGGATAAGGTCCGTCCATGAGCGGCAACCTCGCCACGATCCTGACCAACTCGGCCGCCAAGCACGGCGACCGCTTGGCTCTCAAGCTCGACGACGCGGAGTTCAACTACGCGTTGCTCGACCAGGCCAGCGCGCGCGTCGCGACCATGTTGAAGGCCAAGGGGCTGCAGCCTGGCGATCGCGTCGGGATCATGCTGCCCAACGTCCCGTATTTCCCGATCGCCTACTACGGCGTGCTGCGCGCCGGTGGCGTCGTGGTCCCGATGAACGTGCTGCTCAAGGGCCGCGAGGTCGGCTACTACCTCACCAACCCCGGCGCCAAGATCATGTTCGCCTGGCACGATTTCCTGGAGGCGGCGCGTACCGGGGCCGACGAGGCGGGGGCCGAGATCATCGAGGTCAAGCCGGGCGAGATCGAGCCCGCGATCTTTGCCCACGAGCCCGACCCCGAGGTCGCCGCCGTCGAGGACGACGACACCGCCGTCATCCTCTACACCTCGGGCACGACCGGCCAGCCCAAGGGCGCCGAGCTGACCCACGCCAACCTCATGAAGAACGCCGCGACGGCGGCCGGGCTGTTCTCCCTCGACGAGACCGTCGTCGTCCTCGGGGCGCTCCCGTTGTTTCACTCCTTCGGCCAGACCTGCGGCATGAACGCCACGACGCTGGCGGGCGGCTGCCTCTCGCTCATCCCGCGCTTTGAGCCCGCCAAGGCGCTGGAGATCATCCAGCGCGACAACGTCAGTGTCTTCGAGGGCGTGCCGACGATGTACGGCGCGATGCTGCATCTGCCCAACCGCGATGACTACGACGTCTCGTCGTTGCGGGTCTGCGCCTCCGGCGGTGCGGCCCTGCCCGTCGAGTTGCTGCGCGGCTTCGAAGAGGCCTTCGGCTGCAAAGTGCTTGAGGGCTATGGCCTCAGCGAGACCTCGCCGGTTGCCTCGTTCAACCACCCTGACAAGGAGCGCAAGGCGGGGTCCATCGGCACGCCGATCGCCGGCGTCGAGATGAAGCTCGTCGACGAGGACGACAACGACGTCGCCACCGGCGAGGTGGGGGAGATCGTCATTCGCGGCCACAACGTCATGAAGGGCTACTGGAACAAGCCCGACGCGACCGCGGAGGTCATGAAGGGCGGCTGGTTTCACAGCGGCGACATGGCCAAGGTCGACGAGGACGGGTACTACTTCATCGTCGATCGCAAGAAAGACCTGATCATCCGTGGCGGCTACAACGTCTACCCGCGTGAGGTCGAGGAGGTGCTCTACGAGCATCCCGCGGTCCGCGAGGCGGCCGTCGTCGCGGTGCCGCATGACGACCTGGGCGAGGAGGTTGGTGCGGCAATCGTCCTCAAGGACGGCGAGGCGCTCGACGCCGCGACGCTGCAGGCCTACATGAAGGAGAACGTCGCGGCCTACAAGTACCCGCGCCACATCTGGTTCGTCGACGACCTGCCCAAGGGTCCGACCGGCAAGATCCTCAAGCGGGAGATCGTTGTACCGGAAGGTGTCGATCAGACCTGAGCGACAAGGTCGCAGCGCTGAGATTCACCGTCCACTCACGGACAAACGCGGTGGATCCTGGTAGGTTGCGCCCGACCGGCCGGGGATGAGATCCGGCGTAGCGCAGTATTTGGAGGAACTCGCTGACATGGCCAGCGGAACCGTGAAGTGGTTCAGTGACGACAAGGGCTTCGGCTTCATCACGCCGGATGAGGGCGGGAAGGACTTGTTCGTCCATCACAGCGCCATCATCGCCGACGGCTACCGCTCGCTCCCGGAGGGCGCGCGGGTGACGTACGAGGAAGAGGCCGGGGACAAGGGTCCCAAGGCGATCAACGTGCAGCGCAGCTGACGGCGGCGCCGATATCTACGTAGCAACAAGCGAAGGCCCGCTGACTGGCGGGCCTTCGTTGTCCTTACGCTGTTCTCAGTGGTCGGCGACGGTGCCGTCGGGAGGGTCCAGCGGCAGGCCGGCGTCATGCCATGCCTGGAGGCCGCCCGTCAACGAGTAGGCCTCGTAGCCCGCGGCACGAAACGCCTGGGCGGCCATCAGCGACCGGGAGCCCAGCCGGCACTGGAAGACGACGGGCTTGTCCTTGTCGATGGTCGCCGCTTGGGAGCTGAGGTGCTGCAGCTCGATGTGGCGGACGTCGCCGGGGATGCGACCGGCATCCCACTCGTACTGCTCGCGGACGTCGATCACCTGCACCTCGCCGGCGTCGAAGCGACGCTTGACGGTCTCGGTGGTGACTTCCAGCTCGGGGTCAGACAACGGGTGCTCGCTCATGATCGGGGGCTACCTCCGATCGTGAGTCTAGGAAATCAGGGGGTTGTCAGCACGAACCGGCCCGCGAGGCGGTGGAGTTCGTCGGCGCTGCGGGTGAGCTCCTGGGCGGAGGCCACGATCTCCTGGGTCGAGGCGACCGTCTGCTGGCTGGAGGCCGCGACTTCCTGGGCGGCGGCCGAGGACTGCTCGGCGACCGAGGCGACCTCTCCGACGTCGGCGTCGACGCGCTGGGAGCCCTCGGCGATGGCGCCGATCGCGGCGGCGATGTCGGCGACGCGGCCGCTGGTGACCTCGACGGCCTCACCGATCTCGGCGAACGACGCGCGTGCCGCCTCGACGGTGGCGACGCCGTCCTCGGTGCTGGCCGCGCCGTCTTCGACGACGGTCACCGCACGCTCGGTCTCGGTCTGGATCTCGGCGATCAGCGAGGCAATCGAGCCGGCCGCCTGCTGGCTCTCCTCGGCGAGCTTGCGGACCTCTTCGGCGACGACCGCGAAGCCGCGGCCTTGCTCGCCGGCGCGGGCAGCCTCGATCGCCGCGTTGAGGGCCAAGAGGTTGGTCTGCTGGGCGATGCCGCCGATGGTGTCGACCATCGAGCCGATGCGCAGCGAGCGCTCGCCGAGCGAGCGGATGGTCCGCGTGACCTCGGCCGACGCGCCGCTGACGGCGAGCATCGCCGCGCTGGCGGCGCCGACGGCGGCGGCGCCATCGTGGGCCAGCTCCCGTGCGCGGGTCGCCTGATCGGCGGCCTCGGACGCGCCGCGGGCGGACTCCTGGGTGGCGTGGGCGACGTCGGTGCTGAGGCCGCGCACCTCGATGACGGCTGCGACCTGACGCTCGGCGCCAGAGGCGACCTCGGCCACGGCGCGGGCGATCTCGTCGACTGCGCGGCCGGCCTCGTCGGCGTCGATGACGACACGGCCCGACACGTTGGCGACGGTCTCGGCGGCCACCGACAGGTCGGAGACCATCGAGCGCAGGCCGTCGGTCATGGCTGACAGCGAGCGGCGCAGCTCGTCGCGCTCGGAGCGCGGCTCCATCTGGCCCGACAGGTCGCCGCCGGCGACGCGGCCGGCGTGGGCGGCGACGGCGCGCAACTCGACGAGCATGCGCTGGACGGCGCCGGCCGAGCGGCCGACCTCGTCGAAGTCATGGATGAGCAGGTCGATGTCGGGGTTGAGGTCCCCGTCGGCGATCGAGTTGGCGGCGTGGGAGATCGCGGTCAGGCGCTTCTTGATCTCGATCTGAGACCACAGCGCCATCGCCACGACGCAGAGCAGCAGGGTGATCGTGGAGATCAGGAACGTGGCCTTGGCGGTGCCGACGCCATCCCCGAGGTTGCTCGCATCAATATTCGAGATCGTGTGCAGCACGATCACGATCTCAGCGCTGACGACCACGAGCAGCGCGATGACGGCCAGCAGGATCCGCATCCGGGTGGATGCGAGTCGGCTGACCTTGGGGGTCCGATCGACCTCGGTCATGCCTGAGGAGGTCGGCTAAACGATGCCGTTCTTGAGCGCGGGGGCGCCCGCTGCTTAGCCCCAGAAGAGGTTGAAAAGGCCGAACTGCTGCTCGGGGTGCCACGCCACGGCGGGCCCGAGGCGCATGCGCAGCGCGTCGTTGAGCCGGACGAAGCGCCAGGCGCGCAGCGCGTCGGACGCCGCGTGGTTGTTGTCGGGGACGATCAGCGTCCCAGCGGCGGGCCCGCCGGTGGCGGCGGCCATCAACGCCACGCCCATCTCGGGCGCCTGCGCGGCGATCGCCGTCCCCGCGCCCCACGGCGACGCGATCGCCCAGCCCGCCAGGCCGTGTGGCCCGCCCCCGGCGGCCACGCCGGCGAGCGGGTAGATGGCATCCAGGACGTTGTCGCGCCGCTCGCCGGTGACGGCCTGGTCGAGCGCCTTCAGGCGCTGGCGGTCGCCGTCACCGAGGCGCTGGAGATCGATCGGCGGGGCGGCGCCCGCCACGCCGCGCCACGCGACGGCGCGCTCTTCGGTGACGAAGCCGAGCCGCTCGTAGACGGGGCGCCCGGCCTCGGTGGCGTACAGGAGGACGGTGCGCGATCCGCGCCCGCGCAGCCAGCGCACGGCCGCCTCGGTCAGCCCGGCGCCCAGGCCGCGTCGGCGCGCCTCAGGAGCGACGCCGAGCGCGCCGATCCAGCCCGTTTTGGCGAAGGCCGCGCAGCAGGCGACCCCCACGACGCTGCCGCCGGCGCCTTCGGCGACGAGGATCGCGCCGTCAGGCGAGCAGCGCGGGAACTCCAGCAGCCGGGCGACCTGCGTGCCGAAGCCGGCACGGCGCAGGACATCCACCGCGAGAGGAACCTCGCGGTCGGTCGCCGGTCGAATGGCCGATGCGAGCCGCACCGGCCGGACCCTACTCAGCGCGCTGAGCAGGCCGCTGGTCTAGTAGCGCGGCGGCGGATCGACGTAGCGATCGCGTGTGACGACCGTTTCCCGGCGCGAGTAGGCGAAGGCCATGAACAGCGAGATGACGAGGCCGACGATGCCGACGATCAACAGGATCAGCCCGACGGTCGCCAGGTTCACCCCGCTGATCGCGTCGGAGACCGCATAGCGCAGAATTGCGCCCGCGGCGATGAGGAAGAGCGAGGTTCCAATACCCATGGGGCCCGTGGTACCCCGGATGAATACGCTTCATCCCATGAGCACGACCGTGACCGACGTTTACGAGATCCCGCAGGAGCACAAGGACTTCCGCGACCTCGTCCGCCAGATCGCTGTGGAGCGTGTCGCGCCGCGGGCTGCCGAGATCGACGCCAAGGACGAGTACCCGTGGGACCTCCGCCAGCTGCTCGCCGAGAACGACATCCTCGCGCTGCCCTATGCCGAGGAGTTCGGTGGAACGGGAACCGGGACGATGATGCTCCAGATGGCGGTGGAGGAGCTGGCCAAGGCGTCGGCGTCGGTCGCGTTGATCCTGATGGTCCAGGAGCTGGGGTCGCTGCCGATCCAGCTGTTCGGCTCTGATGAGCTCAAGGCGCGGTTCCTGCCCAAGTGCGCCACCGGCGAGTGGTCGCCGGCGTTTTGCTTGAGCGAATCGGAATCGGGCTCCGACGCCGCCGGCATGCGCACGACCGCGCGCCTGGACGGCGACGAGTGGGTCATCAACGGCACCAAGTCCTGGATCACCAACGCGGGCGTCGCCGACTTCTACGTGGTCTTCGCCGTGACCGACCGCGAGAACCGTCGCGTCACCGCGTTCGTGGTCGAGAAGGACCGTCCCGGCTTGTCGATCCCTAAGTACGAGCACAAGCTCGGCATCCACGGATCGCCCACCGGCCAGCCGGTCTTCGAGGACGTCCGCGTCCCGGCCGAGAACGTCATCGGCGAGGTCGGCCGCGGGATGTCGGTCGCTCTTGGGACCCTCGAGCGCACGCGCTTGGGCGCCGCCGCCCAGGCCGTCGGGATCGCCCAAGGCGCCATTGACTACGCCGTCCAATACGCCAAGGAGCGCACCGCCTTCGGCAAGCCGATCATCGAGCTGCAAGGCCTGCAGTTCAAGCTCGCCGACATGCAGACGCGGACCGCCGCGGCGCGTGAGCTGCTCTACAAGGCGTGCGCGAAGATGGATCGCGGCGAGAGCGACAAGGCGATGTACTCGTCGATGGCCAAGCTCTTTGCCTCCGACACCGCGATGTACGTGACGGTCGAGGCCGTCCAGGTGCTCGGCGGCTACGGATACGTGACCGAGTACCCGGTCGAGCGAATGATGCGCGACGCGAAGATCACCCAGATCTACGAGGGCACCAACGAGGTCCAGCGCGTCGTGATCGCACGCCAGTTGGCCAAGTAGTCCTTGGAGCGGGGCGATCACGGGCGAGTACGCTGGGGCGCAGCCATGTCGCTGCGCCGCATCGCCTTTGCCGCCGTGATCGCCATGAGCCTCGGGCTCACGGTCATCGTCGTGCTGCAAAACGGGTTCAGCACGATCGGCATGCTGCGCTTCGTCGAGGTGATCGGCGTGCTGGTCGTCGCGGCGGCTGGCCTGCTGGGCGCGATGGCGATCGTCGGCGTCCGGATGGCAGGGTGGAAGGAGCCAGAGTCGGAGGCGGAGTTCGAGCGCGTGGTCCTGCGCGCCGAGCGGTTGGCGCGCGAGGGCACGGCGGCCGAGCCGACGGAGGGCGAGTTCCTGGAGCTCGACCCGTATGACGATGCGGACTTCGAAGAGCTCGTGCGCGATGCGATGGATGATTTGCCGGATCTGTTGCGAGCCGCTTTGGATCGCAACGTGGCGGTCGTCATCTCCGACAAGGGCCGGCACTACGGGGCCTACGGGCTCTACAACGGCGATGGCGCGACGCGCGATGAGTACCCGGACAAGATCTTGATCTTCCGCGATACGCTGCGGCGGGATTTTGGGCACGACGCGGATCTGCTGCGCCATCAGGTGATGATCACCGTGCGGCATGAGCTGGCGCATCACATTGGGTTTGATGAGCTGGGTGTGCGGGATTTAGGGCTTTAGGCGTTTGGGGCGCGGGCGCGGGCGCGGGCGCGGGCGCGGGCGCGGGTGCGGGTGCGGGTGGCTTGGGTGGGCGCGCGGCGGTGGGATGGTGAGCGGAGTCCTGAGACTGGCGTCGTGGGGCGCTGGTCGCGGGGCGGGGGCTGGTATTGCGAGCGCTTGGGTGGCGCGTGTGTCGTTGGCGTTCCGCGCGGGCGTTGGTTGGGGTGCGGGGCGTGGTCTGGTGGGCACCGAGGGAGTGAGCGCGAGTCGCGGTGCGAGGCGCCTGGGGTCGTCCGCCTGCGCATGGGCCGGCGATCCGTGTCGTTTGGTGTCCCCATGCGGGATACCCGACGACACGGATCTCGGCGGCGCCTCTGGGGGCAGGGTGCCGCGGACGCTCGGTGGTGGGGTGGGCCTGTTGACGGACGCATGTGGTCCGTAGACGGGCCCACGTCGCGCGGTCTGGCTGTCGACGACGCAGGTGGGCCCGTCTTCGGACGTGCGGCGTCCGCAAACAGGCCCACCCTTCCTGGCGCTGGCGGTAGAGCTCGGAGGCTTGGGCCCCGCGCCCAGGCGTCGGCGGATGACCGAGGGCGCCTCGCAGTGTCGACTCGCTCTCACTCCCTCGGTGCCGACAGACCACGCTGAGCGCCGACGACCAACGCTCGCGCTGAACGCCATTGGCGCCCGGCCCAACCGCTCCTTGACAAGTGTTCTGAACACCGGAACACTCCCGCCCGACTATGGCCGTCGCGCGCTCCTCTCTCCCCGAGCAGGTCTTCCGTCAGCTCGTCGCCGCCGTCCTCGATGGCCGCTATGCGCCTGGTGACCGCCTCCCGCCACAGCGCGCGCTCGCTGCGGATCTCGGCGTCAACATGGCCTCGCTGCGCGAGGGCATCAAGCGCTTGGAGCAACTGCGGCTGGTCGACGTCAAGCACGGCGACGCGATGCGGGTGCAGGACTGGCGGGCGCACTCCGGCCTTGACGTCCTCGCCTATGCGGTCACCGTCGATCCGGCGCTGACCGGCGCGCTGTTTGAGGCGCGGCGGCTGCTGCTGTGCGAGTCGGCTCGGCTGGCGGCCGAGCGCCGTGGGCGCGCGCACGAGCGCACGCTCCTTGAGCTGGCCGAGGCCTTCGAGACCGCCGAGGACGACGCCGCGGCGCAGCTGATCGACCTCGCGTTCATGGCGACGGTCATCGACGCAGCGGGCAACCTCGTCTTCACGTTGATCCTTAACTCGATCCGGGAGCTGTACCTCGGTCACCTCGATCGCTTCCTGCCGATCGTCACCGGTCGCGAGGAGCTGGCGCCGCTGTATCGCCGCGCCGCGCGCGCCATCGTCGCGGGGGAGGGTGGGCGCGCCGCATCAGCCGTTGAGCGGCTGGCGACCGCGCAAGAGCAGCGGATGCTGGACGCCAACGAGGAAGCGTCGACGTGACGGTCCTCTCGCCGCGAGAAGCGTCGATCTTCGCGTGCGTCGCCGACACGCTACTGGCGCCCGCGCCGCCGCTGCCGCCGATCGGGCAGACCGATGCGGTGCGTGCCTTCGATGCCTGGCTCGCTCGTGCGCCGCGCATCAACCGCATGGGGTTGCGCGCGGTCCTGCTCGCGCTGGAGATTGCGCCGCGGCTCACCCGCGCGCGCACGCGCTGGCGCCGTCTCTCACCACCGGCCCGCCTCGCGCTGCTGGAGCGCCTGGCGCACCGGCCCGGCGGTCGCGCGCTGGTCGAGGCACTGCGCGCCTCGGCGGCCGTCAGCTACTACGGCGACGCGCAGGTCTCGGCGCTCTTGGGCTACGTGCCGGGGGCGCGCGCTGCGCTCGCCGCTCCGGCGCGCTCAGTGGCGGAGACAGATCGGTGACGCGTCGTGTTCAGCGCATGCCCGGTGAGGAGGCTCGATGAGCCTCCTCACCGAGCCCACCACCGGCGGGATCGTCGACGGCGCGCGCATCAGCGGTGAGCGCCACGTGCGCGCGGACGTATGCATCGTCGGCTCCGGTGCCGGCGGTGCGCCCGTGGCCCGCGCGCTCGCCGAGACCGGGCAGCGCGTTGTCGTCCTGGAAGACGGCCAGGCGTTCGCACGGCACGAGTTGACGGCGCGTCCGCGCGACATGACCGCGCTGCTCTACCGCGACGCGGGCCAGAGCGCGACGGTTGGAACGCCGACGATCATGCTGCCCACCGGCCGCGCGGTCGGCGGCACGACGCTCGTCAACTCCGGCACCTGCTTTCGCGTTCCGGGCGCCGTGCAAGATCGGTGGGCCACCGAGCTGGGTCTCGACGCGCTCGCGTCCGGAACGCTGGACCATCTCTACACCCGCGTCGAGGAGACAATCGGCGTCGCGCGTGTGACCGAGGAGCTCGCCGGCGCCAACGCGCGCATCGCCAAGCGCGGCGCCGAGAAGCTCGGCTGGTCCGGCCATTTCCTGGATCGCAACGCGCGCGGCTGCATCGGCTCGGGCGTCTGCGCCTTCGGCTGCCCGAGCGGCGCCAAGCAGCATGCCGGCGAGGCCTACATGAACGCCGCGCACGCGGCCGGCGCCACCACCTACACCTGCTCGCGCGCACGGCGCATCCTGTTCGAACACGACGCCTCCACCGCCCGCGGCATCCTCGCCACCACACGCGGCGGTGGCCGCCTGACCATCGAGGCGCCCGTCGTCGTCATCGCCGCCGGCACCCTGCACAGCCCCGCGCTCCTTGCCGCCAGCGGCATCACCAACCCGTGGCTCGGGCGCAACCTCTCGATCCATCCGGCGACCGCCGTCTGGGGAGTGATGGACGAGGTGGTGGACATGGCCCACGGCGTACCGCAGTCCTACGGCATCGACGAGTTCGCCGACGAGGGCATCATGTTGGAGGGGATCGCCGGACCGCCCGACTACCTCGCGATGGCCGTCCCGTTCTCGGGCCCTGCGCACCGGGAGCTGATGCTCAGCTATCGCCACGTCGCGCAGTTCGGCATGATGATCGGCGACACGTCGCGCGGTCGCATTCCGACCGGCAAGCTGGCCCGCCGCGCCGGTCGCTCGATCGTCCGCTACGACCTCAACGCCCAGGACGTCGCGACCATCGCGCGCGGCATCGAGCGCCTCGCGCAGCTGCTCTTCGCCGCCGGCGCCCGCCGCGTGATCCTGCCCGTCGGCGCCGTGCCCGAGCTGCGCGACGGCGACCTCACGCCGCTGCGCGACCACACGGTCACCGCACGCGAGCTCAAGATGATGGCCTTCCATCCGCTGGGCACCGCGCGGATGGCCAAGCGGGCGGCCGACGGGGTCCTGGACGCCGACGGCGCGCCGCATGGAACGGTCAACTTGTACGTCTGCGACGGCAGCGCGGTCCCGACCGCGCTCGGCGTCAACCCCCAACTGACCATCATGGCGCTCGCGACCCGACTGGCCGACAGGCTGCTCGCGTGAGAGGCTTGCCACCGCGACACGGAGCACCCCGACGATGTCCTTCCTGATCGACCCACCCTGGTTGTACGCCAACGGCCGCGTCATCGCGCAAGCGGTGCCGCCGGAGCGTCAGCGGCCGCTCGCGCTGGCCACCATCGGCGTCTTCGTCGTCACGAGCATCTCGCTCTACCTCGACAAGGGCTGGACCAAGCCGATCTGGCGCCTTTGTCGCGCGCGCAGCGGCCGCGACTGGATGCTCAATTCCGGCGTCCTGAAGATGGACCCCGACCGCGCCGGTACGCCGACGCACGCGGTTAGCGCCGCGATCTTCGCCACCTACCCCTTCTGGCTGTGGCTCGGGCTGCGACACGGTCAGGGCTGACGACCCGCTTCCCGTTCTTCGGGGAGGCCGGCGGCTACGAGTCCTTCTATGTGCGGGCGGTCGACCCCGAACGCGCGCGCTCGGTGTGGCTGCGCCACACCGTCCACCAGGCTCCGGGTGAGGAGCCGGTGGGCTCGATCTGGCTGACGGTCTTCGACGGCGACCGGCCCGAGCCGCTGGCCTACAAGGAGTCCTCGCCCGACCCGCAGGTCGATGGCTGGCTGCGCGTGGGGGAGAGCAGCTTTGGTCCCGACGGCGTGCGCGGTCATGCTGGGGGTGGGCGGGGTTCGGTGTCATGGGATCTCACCTGGACCGGGGCTGAGCCGCCGCTGCGCCACCTCCCCAAGTCCTTCATGTACTCGGCGCCGCTGCCGAAGACCAAGCTGGAGAGCCCGCGGCCGCACGTCGCTGTCAGCGGCAAGGTGGCGTTCGGCGGTCAAATGGTCGAGCTCGACGGCTGGTCGGGCATGATCGGCCACAACTGGGGCGCCCAGCACGCCGAGCGCTGGATCTGGCTGCACGGCGTCCTGTTCGAGGACCGCCCCGACGACTGGCTCGACATCGCGCTCGGGCGCATCCGCATCGGCCGGGCGCTCACGCCCTGGGTCGCCAACGGCGTGATCTCGCTCAACGGCGAACGCGTCCGGATCGGCGGTCTGGGCGCGCGAGTGCACGCCAACGAAGGACCATCACATCTTGATCTCAACCTCCACGGCCGCGAGGCACGCCTGCGGCTGACGGTGCACAGCAATCGCCCCCAGACCGTCGTCTGGCGCTACGCCGATCCTGACGGCAGCGAGCACCACGTCGCCAACTGCTCAATCGCCGAGCTGGAGGCCGTCGTCATCCCGCGTGACGGTCCTGCCGCGACGCTGCGCACGGCCTACGGCGGCGCCTACGAGCTGGGCGCGCGCGAGGTGCCAGCCAACTTGGCGGTGCAGCCGTTCCCGGACCCCTGAGGATCAGCAGCCGCAAGAATCGCCCTCCCGTCATTAGCCGGCCGCACGCAGCCAAGCCAGTACCGCGAGCACGCGCAGGTTCCCACCCGCGGCCGTGTGCAGGCCGAGCTTGCCGAAGATGTTGGTGACGTGCTTCTCGATCGCGCCGTCGGTGACGATGAGGCGCTGGGCGATTGCGGCGTTCGATAGTCCCTGGGCCATCAGCTCCAGCACCTCGCGCTCGCGCGGGGTCAGCTCGTCGAGTGGGTCGTCGGCGCGGCGGCGAGCGAGCAATTGCCGGACCACCTCCTGGTCGATCGCGGTTCCGCCCTCGGCCACGCGCGTGACCTGGGCGACGAAGTCCGAGGGATCGGCGACGCGGTCCTTGAGCAGGTAGCCGACCGCGCCCGCACCGTCGGCCAGCAGTTCGGCGGCGTAGGACTCCTCGACGTACTGCGACAAGACCAGCACCGGTGTGCCCGGCACAAGCTGGCGCGCCTCCAGCGCCGCGCGCAGTCCCTCATCGCGTTGGGATGGCGGCAGTCGCACGTCGACGATCGCGATGTCGGGCCGGTGCTCCTCGACGGCGGCTACCAGCGCCGGGCCGTCGCCGACGGCCGCGAGGACCTCGTGACCGTGCGCGGTCAGCAGCCGCACGAGGCCGTCGCGCAGCAGGACGAGGTCTTCGGCGATCACGATGCGCATGGCAGCTCCGCCCGCAGCGTGGTTCCGGAGCCTTCCGGGCTGACGACCAGCAGGCGTCCGTCGAGCGCCTCAACGCGCCCGCGCAGTCCGGCGATCCCGGTCCCGGCGGACTCGTGCAGGCCGCCGCGTCCGTCGTCGCTCACCTCGACGTTCAACACCATGTCCTTGATCTCGCCGGTGATCGCGCAGTGCGACGCGCCGCTGTGCTTGGCAACGTTGGTCAGCGCCTCGGCGATCGTGAAGTAGGCGGCCGACTCGACCGCCGCCGGCAGCCGCTCCGGGAGGTCGATCGCGACCGTGCACGGCACGGGGCAGCGCGCGGCCAGCGCGCTGACCGCCGCGTCGAGGCCGCGGTCGGTGAGGATCGCTGGGTGGATCCCGCGCGCTAGGTCGCGCAGCTCGACCAGCGCGGTCTTGGCGTCCTCGTGCGCGCCGGCCAGCAGCGCGGCGGCGGCCTCGGGGTCGCGCTCGAGCTGCTCGCGCGCCATCCCGATCTCCATCGCCAGCGCGACCAGGCGCGCCTGCGCACCGTCGTGCAGATCGCGCTCGATCCGGCGCAGCTCGCCGGCCGCGGCGTCCACGGCACCCGCGCGGGAGAACTGCAACTCGGTGATCCGCTCCTGCTCCTCGCCCTCCAAGAGCACCTGGGCGAGCCGGGCCTGGACGAGCGCGCTGCCGCGCAGGACCCACGCGCCGATCACCACCAGCGGCGGTCCGGTGACCGCCGAGAACACGACCATCCAGCCGACCGCGCGGATCGTCGTGATCCCCAACTCGACGCCGTCGGGCAGGGACCACGCCCACAACGGCAGCGCCAAGAAGCCGAGGCCGATGCCAAACGCCGTGACGCCGATGATGAACGAGGTGGTGCCAACCCCGAACATCAAGATCAACCACACCAACTCGCGCCACGTCATCGGGTCGGTGATCCCGTTGCGCACCTTCTGCAGGATCGTGTCGCCGCGCCAACGCCGCCGCGAAAGCGGGATCGGTACCCCGACCAGCTGGCCGCGCCACCGCTCGCCGTTGGCCCACCACTGCGTGACCCACATGTCGGCCATGAGCTTGGGAATGCCGATCAGCGTGATGATCAAGATGATCGACAGAACCGGCCCAACGAAGAAGAAGGTCAACGCGAAGATCCCGGAGGCGAGGCCGAGTACGACGTAGGCGAGGTCCTTCCACGGGGTGGCCGTCAGGGGAAGCTTTGCGATGTGCCAGAACACAGCAGGCAGGATGACCGGCGGGGCGGCGACGCACAATCCAGGCTCCCGCCCGGACAGCAGTGGGGGAATCAGCAGCGGCTGCCGCTCTAGAGTGCGGTACGCCAATGATGATCGTGATGAGCCCACAGGCCACGCAGCCCGAGATCGACGCCGTCGTCGCGCGCCTGGAGACCACCGGCGTGCACGTGCGCGTGATGCCCGGAGACCTGACGACCGCGATCGGCGCGATCGGCGATCCCGAGGGCGTTCGCGAGCTCGGGCTGGAGGGCCTGGCCGGCGTCGACCGCGTCGTGCCGATCTCGCGGCCGTACAAGCTCGCGTCCTCAGAGCTCAGCCACCACGAGCCGACGGTCCTCGACATCGCCGGCCGCAAGGTCGGCGGCGGCAAGACCTTCACCTTGATCGCCGGGCCCTGCACAGTCGAGACGCGCGAGCAGACGCTGGCGGTCGCCCACGCGATGAAGGCAGGCGGCGCCGCGATGCTGCGCGGTGGCGCGTTCAAGCCGCGCACGTCGCCGTTCGCGTTCAAGGGGCTTGGCGTGCCGGCCCTGGAGATCCTTGCCGAGGCGCGTGCGGAGACCGGGCTGCCGGTCGTCACCGAGCTGCTCGACAGCGCTCACGCCGACGCGATCGCCGAGCACGCCGATGTCATCCAGATCGGCGCGCGCAACATGCAGAACTACGCGCTGCTGGAGGTGGCGGGCAAGCTCGGCAAGCCGGTCCTGCTCAAGCGCGGGTTGTCATCGTCCTTGGACGAGCTGTTGATGGCCGCCGACTACGTGCTCAAGGAAGGCAATGAGGATGTGATGCTCTGCGAGCGCGGCATCCGGACCTTCGAGACCGCGACGCGCTTCACGCTCGACCTGGGCGCGGTCGCCTGGCTCAAGCTGCACACGCACCTGCCGGTGATCGTCGACCCCTCGCACGCCGCCGGCGACCGCCGCCTGGTCGAGCCGCTGTCGCGCGCAGCCGCCGCGGTCGGGGCCGACGGCATCATCGTCGAAGTCCACCAAGATCCCGAGCACGCGCTCTGTGATGGGCCACAGGCGATGTTCGCGTCGGGCTTCGAGGCGTACGCGCGCGATGTGGCCGCACATGCCGCGCTTCTGGGCAAGGAACTGGCGTAGGCATGTCGCGGTGCCGATGACCGAGCGCAAGTCGCTGACGCCGCGCGTGATCGAGGCCATCGAGGCGCGGCTGCGCCGGCGGCTCTCGCCCCGCATGCTGCGTCGGGCCTACCGGGCTGGGTATCTCGCGCTGCGCCCGTGGTGGTTCATTACGCGGCCACACACCATTGGGATGAAGGCCGTCGTCTGCTGCGCCGACGAGGTGCTGCTTGTCCGACACACCTACGCGCGACGTGACCAGTGGGATATCCCCGGTGGCTACGTGCGTGCGGGTGAGGAGGCGACGGTCACGCTGCATCGAGAGCTCGCCGAAGAGCTGGGGATCGAGCCGCTGACCGTCATCCAGATCGCCGAGGTGGCGGCGCGCTTTGACCGCAAGCGCGAGCGGATCCACGTCTTCGCCGTCGAGGTTGCCGCGGGGGTCGAGCTGCGGCCGTCAGAGGCCGAGATCGCCGCGGTGCGCTGGGCCCGTCACGACGCGCTGCCGCCCGACACCACCGTCTTCTCGCGGCGGATGATCGCCCGCTCATATTGGGAGCTCTTCCGCTAGGGTTCGCGCCTTGGTGATAGCCCGGTTGGGCTAGTACCATTTATTGCGTAGGCCCCGTGGTGTGCGACCGCCGGGGGATAAACCTGCCCGTGGTGTGCGACCGCCGGGCTTCATCTCCGAGAGGACCATTCTCAATGCCCGAAGCCGTCATCGTTGACGCCGTCCGGACGCCCGTCGGTCGAGCCTTCAAGGGCTCGCTCGCTTCGCTGCGCCCCGACGAGACCCTCGCGTTCGTGGTCGATCAGCTGCTCGAGCGCAACCCCGGTGTGGACCCGACCACGGTCGAGGAGCTCATCGCCGGCTGCGGCCTGCCGCAGGGCCTGCAGGCCAACAACATCGCCCGCATCGCGGTGCTGCTGAGCGACAAGCTCACGCAGACCACCAACGGCGTGACCGTTTCGCGTTACTGCGCGTCCGGCCTCGACGCCATCCGCAGCGCCGCCAACGCGGTCGTCGCGGGCCAGGGCGACGTCTACATCGCCGGTGGCGTCGAGTTCGTCTCGCGCTACAACGCCGCCCAAGAGGCCGCCCACCCCGAGGATCAGAACGAGAACCTCCAGGGCAACAACGGCCAGCCCAATGCCTATATCGCGATGGGCCTGACCGCCGAGAACGTCGCCGACAAGTACGGCGTCTCGCGTGAGGACCAGGACCGCTACGCCCAGCGCTCGCAGGAGCGTGCGGTCGCGGCCCAGGAGGCCGGCGTGTTTGACCGCGAGATCGTGTCCGTCACGCTCGCTGACGGCACGGTCGTCTCCAAGGACGACGGGCCGCGCGCCTCGTCGACCTACGAGAAGCTCGCCACGCTGGAGCCGGCCTTCAAGCCCGGCGGCACCGTCACGGCCGGCAACTCGTGCCCGCTCAACGACGGCGCGGCCGCCGCGCTGATCATGAGCGCCGAGAAGGCCGCGGAGCTCGGGCTCAAGCCGCGCGCCCGCATCATCACGGCCGCCACGTGGGGCAACGAGCCCGAGTACATGGGCGTCGCGCCGATCGGGGCGATCAAGAAGGCGCTGGACCGCGCCGGCATGAGCGCGTCGGACATCGACATCACCGAGCTCAACGAGGCGTTCGCGGCACAGGTGCTGCCGATCGCCTCCGAGGTCGGGATCGATCTCGACAACCTCAACCCGCACGGCGGCGCGATCGCGCTCGGCCACCCCTTCGGGATGACCGGCGTGCGCATCATGACGACGCTGCTCAACGACCTCGAGACGCTCGACAAGACGATCGGCCTCGAGACCATGTGCGTCGCCCAGGGCCAGGGCGAGGCGCTGATCGTCGAGCGGCTGAACTAGATCGAGATCCGGCGCCCATGACCTACACGTTGAAGCCCATCGACGACGCGTTCTTTGAGACCGCGCCCGTCGTGATCCCCGCCACGCTGGAGCTGTCCGCTCCGCCCGAGCGTGTCTGGGAGGCCCTGGGCAGCGACGTGATGTGGTCGTGGGCGCCGATCATCGACCAGCTCGTCTGGACGACGGGTCGGCCGCAGACGGTTGGCGCGATTCGTCGGCTGCGGCTGTTCAAGGCGGTGACGATCGAAGAGGAGTTCTACCGCTGGGATGTCGGCCGTCGGGCAACGTTCCGGGTGACGCACCAGTCGCGGCGGATGTTCGATGGGCTTGCGGAGGACTTCTTGCTGGAGCCGAGTGCCGGCGGTGGCACGCGGTTGACGTGGACGATGGCTGTCGCCCCGCGGGGGCTGCCGGGGGCTCCGAAGGTCCTGATCCCGGCGTTGGCGCGGGGGAACGCGCTGGCCATTGGGGGGATTCGGAAGATCTTGTAGGTCTTCGCGGCGTTCGGGTCGCGGTGGGCCCGTTTGGCGACGTCTGCCGTCCGCCAACAGGCCCACCCACGCGCGAGGCGTCGGCAATAACCAACGTGGGCCCGTAGACAGACGCATGTCGTCCGCCAACAGGCCCACCCGCGCCCCGGGCCAAGGCGGACGACGAGCCACGCTGCGAGGCCCACCCGCGCCCTGGCGCCAGCGGACGACGAGTCACGCTGCGAGGCGCCGACCCGCTCGCTCTCCTCGGTGCCGACAAACCACGCGACGCGCCACGACCCCGGTCGCGCTGACCGCCCAAACGCCGGCGCCCGATGTTGTTGGGGTGTGCCGGACGGCTCGCAACCCGCCGGGAAGGATCCGCGCTGCGCGGTGTCTACCGCGGCATGAGGAGGAACTCGGTGGGGTCGGTGCTCAAGGCTGCTGCTGCGCTGCTCGTCGTGTGGGGGTGCGCAACAGGGACGGCGCTGGCAGACGACCATCCGGTCAGCTTCCCGCTCGATGCCTTCCCGGCGCAGTACTCGCCGCCGAACACCGACGCCGCGGTAGGCGACACGGTCACGTTCAGCGGTGCCTTCGCCAGCCATCCGCTGGTCTGGACCAACAACGACTTCCCCACGCAGTCGGCGGGCACGACCAACACCTACACCTTCAGCCGCCCCGGGAGCTTCGCGTTCCATTGCCAGATCCACGCCTCGATGGTCGGCAACGTCCACGTCCCCGGCAACGCGTTCGCGACGCCGGACTTCAGCTGGGCGCCGGCAAGCCCGAAGACCGGGCAGGCCGTGACGTTCACGCCGGGCCCGTTCACGGATCCGGATGGCTCAGTCGTGCGCTACGAGTGGGATCTCAACGGGGATGGCGTCTTCGAGGCCACCGGCGCCGCGCCGTCGCGGACCTACACCTCGGTTGGCAGCTACAACGTTGGGCTGCGCTACGTCGATGATGGCCACGAGACGTCGCCCGTGACGACCCACCTGCTGACCGTCGCCCAGGGGACCACCGGTGGTGGCGGTGGGACGGGCGGAGGCGGAACGGGCGGCGGTGGGACGCCGTCGCCGTCACCCACGACCCCGAAGCCCGGCAGCCCGTCTCCCGGCTCGGGTGGCACCGGCGGGTCAACGACCTCGCCGAGTGGGGGCGAGCAGGGCGCGGGCACGAACACGCCGGGCACGACCGCACTGCGTGTCCGCATCGGCGCCCGCGCCCTGACCTTCCGCTCTGGTCGCGCGCGTGTGACGGTCGTCCTCAACCTCTCGGGATCGGCGAAGGCGACGCTGCGCGTTGGCAAGACGGTGATCGCCACCGGCAGCGCGACCCTGCGCGCCGGCACGCGCAGCGTCCGCCTGACGCTCACCAAGGCCGGCACCCGCAGGCTGCGTCGCGCGCACGGCGGCGTGCGCGCGACGCTCACCGTCGTCGTCCGCCGGAGCGCCGGCGCCAAGGCGACGACGGCGCGGCGGACGCTGACGGTCAAGCGCGCGTAACCGAACGACATCGAACCCGCGATATGCGCGGGTTCGATGTCGTCGAGGCTCCTACCGCGGGGCCATCCGAATCGCCCCGTCCAACCGGATCGTCTCCCCGTTCAACATCGGGTTGACCACGATCTGCTCGGCCAGCTGCGCGTACTCCGACGGACGGCCCAGGCGCGGCGGGAACGGGATCGTCTTGCCCAGCGACTCGCGTGCCTCCTCGGGCAGGGCCGCAAGCAACTGCGTGTCGAACAACCCGGGCGCGATCGTGTTGACGCGAATCCCGTACTGCGCCAGGTCACGGGCGACCGGCAGCGTCATGCCGACGACGCCCCCCTTGGAGGCCGAGTAGGCGACCTGGCCGATCTGGCCGTCGAAGGCCGCGACCGAGGCGGTGTTGATCAGCACGCCGCGCTCACCGTCGGCGTTGGGCTCGTTGCCGATCATCGCGGCCGCTGCCAAGCGCAGCACGTTGAACGTCCCGATCAAGTTAATGGCGATGATGATCTCAAACGGCTGCAAGGGGTGCGGGCCGCTGGAGTTGGCGACCTTCTGCGCCCAGCCGGTGCCGGCGCAGGTCACGGCGATCCGCAGTCCCCCGTCGGCCGCGGCGGCCTGCTCGACGGCGGCCTGCACCTGGGCCTCCTCGCGCACGTCGACCTGGGCGAAGGACGCGCCGAGCTCGTCGGCGACCGCCTGCCCCTTGTCGGCGTTGACGTCGGCGATCGTCAGCACGGCGCCGGCCTCGGCCAGCCGCCGCGCGGTCGCCTCACCGAGGCCGGACGCTCCGCCGACGACCAGTGCACCACTTCCAGAGATGTCCATGGCTCGGGACCCTATTTCTTCGGTCAGCTCGTCGGCGTCGGTGCCCGCACGAGCCCATCTTTGCCGGCTGCCTTGGACCCGCGCAGCGCCTTGTCGGCGCGCTCCAGCAGCTCGGCCGGGCCCTCGGGCTCGACCCACTCCGCGACTCCGCACGACACCGTGATGCCTTCCTGACCACCGTCGGGACGGGTGATGTGGATCTCGCGCAGAACGCGCAGCGCACGGGTCGCGGCGATGTCGGCGCGGGGGCCGCGGACGTTGGGGAGGATCACGACGAACTCGTCACCGCCGTAGCGCGCCACCTGATCGAACGAGCGGTACTCGGCGCGCAGCGCCTCGGCCACGTGGCGCAGCAGGA
Source organism: uncultured Conexibacteraceae bacterium (assembly GCA_963829185.1). Taxonomy (GTDB): domain Bacteria; phylum Actinomycetota; class Thermoleophilia; order Solirubrobacterales; family Solirubrobacteraceae; genus Baekduia. The sequence goes on along the minus strand of CAWHID010000013.1, from coordinate 15,873 downwards.
CGTCGCCGGTGGGGTGGCCGTAGGTGTCGTTGACGCGCTTGAAGTCGTCGAGGTCGAGGATCGTGACGGCCAACGGCGTGTTCTGGCGGCGGGCGCGGGCGATCTCCTCGGCGAGGCGCTCGCGCATCGCGCCGTGGTTCAGGCAGCCGGTGAGCGGGTCGATCGCGGCGGCCAGCCGGGCGTCACGCAGGGCGATGGCCGTCCCCGCGAGGTCCGTCAGGGCGCTGGCGGTGTGCAGGTCGGCGGGATCCCACGCGCGCGGCTCGCGCGAGCCGAGCAAGACGACGGCGCGCACCGTGTCGCCGGCGGCCAGCGGCAGCACCGCGGCCGATCGCAACCCATACGCCTTGACGAGCTGCGCTGGCAACGCGCCGTCGACGCCCGCGTCGGCGATCGTGGCCGCCTGGCCAGCGTCGGCGACCCAGCGCAACGCGCCCGGGACCTCGTCGCGGTGCAGGACGTACTCCGCAGACCCGCCGTCGGCGAGCACGACGACGCCGTGGGCCGGATGGCCGGCAGCGAGCACGATGACGTGCGCCTGGTCGATCCCGAGGATCGTGACGAGCTCCTCGCCGAGGGCGCGTTGGACCGCAGGCAGACCCGCGTCGCGCTGGGCGAGACGCGCGAGCCTCTCCACGCTCTGCAGGAGCCGCTGCATCCAGGTTCTTTTCGCTCTCTTCCGGCCGCGGCGCTGATCTGCAGGTCATCCGTGCCTGGGCGCCGCCCGTCCGGGAGCGAACAGTTTAGAAGTGGAGCTTCGTGGTGGGAAGGGGAGGTTCCGCCCCTTCTGGCCAGGTTTAGGCCTGGACGCGTGCGAGGTTTAGCGCGAACAGTCCATCTTGATCGGTGAGGCTGTCCACGAGCTCCATGCCGGCGGCAGCGAGGTCGCCGCGGATGCGCTCTGGCGTGAACTTCGCGCTGATCTCGGTGCGCAGCTCCTCGCCCGCGGCGAACGTCAGCCGCAGGCCGAGCTGGCCGACCAGGACACGCTGCGGGCGCCGCGCGCGCAGGCGCATCTCGATCCACTCGCGGTCGCGGTCAAAGAACGCGACGTGGTCATAGGCGTCGGGCTCGAAGTTCGCATCCAGCTCGCGGTTGAGCACGGTCAGGACGTTGCGGTTGAAGGCGGCGGTGACGCCGGCGGAGTCGTCGTAGGCCGCTTCGATGACCGCCGGGTCCTTAACGAGGTCGGTGCCGAAGAGCAGGAAGTCGTCGGGACCGAGCAACTGAGACAGCGTGCGCAGGTAGCGACGGCGGCTGCCCGGCGTGAAGTTGCCGATCGTCCCGCCGAGGAAGGCCACGATGCGAGGGCGGCCGTCGATCGGCTCGGGAACATGGCCGAGGTGGCGCTCGAAGTCGCCGACGATCCCATGCACGCGCAGCCCGTCGAATTCCTCCACCAGCCGTTGCGCGCTGGCACGCACCATTGACTCGGTGACGTCGATCGGCACATAGCGGTCCAGCGTGCCGGCCTCGTGCATCGCAGCCAGCAGCAGGCGCGTCTTCGCGGCGGTGCCGGAGCCGAGCTCGACCAGTTCGGCGGCGCCCGTGCGCTGCACGATCTCGGCTGAGCGCTCCTGCAGGATCGCCCGCTCGCAGCGCGTCGGGTAGTACTCGGGCAGATCGCAGATCTGGTCAAACAGCTCGGCGCCGACCGCGTCGTAGAAGTGCTTGGGCGGCAGCTCCTTGAACGGGCGTGTCAGCCCGTCCAAGACGTCGTCGGCCAGCGTGCGGTGATCGCCGCCGCCGAGGAACGACTCGACGACGATGCGCTGCTGGGTGGGGCAGGTGATCGAGTCCATCAGGTTGGCTCTCCGAGGTCGCGGGCCAGCCGCACGCCGGCGAAGATCTGCCGTCGCTCGGGGAGGTCCCAGTTGCGGAACGTGGCGGTCGCGACGCGTGGATGCGTCGCCCAGGAGCCGCCGCGCAAGACGTAGTACCGGTCGCCAAAGAAGACTTCGGAGTACTCGCGGTACGGAAAGGCTTCGAAGCCGGGATAGCCGCCGAAGGTCGAGGCGGTCCACTCCCACACGTGCCCGACGCCATCGAGGCGGTCTGAAGCCTTCTCCCACTCGGCCTCGGTGGGGAGCCGTGCTCCGCACCACCGTGCCAAGGCCTCTGCCTCGAAGAACGAGATGTGGCAGGCCGGTGCGTCTGCAGGACCGGCCGCCACAGAAGCGTGGTGGGTGATGTCGTACTCCTCCTTCCACGCCCAGCCCTCGGCCGACCACCACTCGCGGCGCACGTAGCCGCCGCCCTCGGCAAAGTGCAGCCACGTGGCGTTGGTGACCGGGCGCCGCGCGATCGCGAAGGCGTCGACGTGCACGGCGTGGCGCGGCCGCTCGTTGTCGTAGGCGAAGACGTCGTCGGGCGCGCCGAGCGCGTGGGTGCCGGCGGCGACGTGCAGCCAGCCCTCCGGCGTCGTCAGCGCGGGCAGCGCCGGCTCGCCGGGCGGCAGTAGCCCCGCGATGGCCATCGCCTGGCGCATCGTCTCGGTGTGCTGCAGCTCGTGCTGGAGAACCATCTCGTGGATGGTCGGGTCGGGCCCGGCGATCTCCAGCGCGGCGTGGGTGCGCGCTCGCACCTCGGCGAGGTAGCCCAGCGCGTCGTCGTAGCCGAGGATCTCCAGGTCGCCGCGCACTGCGCGTGGCGTCTCGAAGGCGTCGTAGAGCGCAGCGAGATCGGGACGCAGCAGCGCCATGCCCGCGTGGCGATGGGCGAGCCAGAGGTCTTCGTAGGCAGCGATATGTCCGAGGTCCCAGGCAAGGGGGCTCATGATCGGCGCGATCTGCCGCTCGAGGTCCTCGGTGGTGAGGTGGGAGACCAGATCCAGCGTGCGCTGGCGCACGGCGGCGAGGTCTTCGACCACGTTGGCGGTGTGGGTGACCGTCATGGTTTGGTCCGTCATGCCCGACCGGGCAGACGTTACAACGTCGCATCGCGCAGCTGGTCGTATGCGGCGCAGATGCGCCGTGCGGCCCCTCGGAACGGGTGGTAGGGGGCCTGGGCCTAGCCGACGGGGTTCTGCTGCTCGTCGCGGATGACGTGCATCACCGCGTTGATCAGCGCCAGGTGGGTGAAGGCCTGGGGGAAGTTGCCGAGGTGGCGGCCGGTGGAGGCTTCGAGCTCCTCGGCGTAGAGGTCGAGCGAGGAGGCAAGCGAGAGCAGCCGCTCGCAGAGCTGGTGGCCCTGCTTGCGCTCGCCGATCTCGATCAGCGCGCTGACCAGCCAGAACGAGCAGATCAGGAAGGTGCCCTCTTCGCCGCTGAGGCCGTCGTCGGTCTCGTCGGTGCGGTAGCGCAGGACCAGGCCGTTCTCGCTGAGCTCGTCGGCGATCGCCATGACGGTGTTGCGCACGCGCGCGTCGTCGTGGGGCAGGAAGCGGACCAGCGGGATCAGCAGCAGCGACGCATCGAGGTTCTTGGAGCCGTAGTACTGGGTGAAGCGGCCGTTCTCGTCGATGCCGCGCTCCATGATCTCGGCATGGATCTCGTTGGCGACCAGGCGCCAGCTATCGGCGATCTCGTTCTTGCCGCGGCGGGCGGCGAGGCGCGCGCCGCGATCGAGCGCGACCCAGCACATCAACTTGCTCGAGACGTAGTGCTGGGGCTCGCCGCGCGACTCCCAGATGCCCTGGTCGGGCAGCCGCCAGGAGGCGATCGCCTGCTCGACCTGGTCGTGGATGACCGGCCACAGGCGCGCCGAGTTGTGCCCGTACTCCTTGGCGTGCAGCCAGAACGAGTCGAGCACGGCGCCGAAGACGTCGTTCTGACGCTGACGGTAAGCGTCGTTGCCGATCCTGACTGGCTGGGCGCCCTCGTAGCCGGTGAGGTGGTCGAGCGTCTGCTCCTCCAGCTCCCGCTCGCCGCCGATCCCGTACATGATCTGCAGCGCGCCGTCTTCGTTGCGGCCTAGGTCGGCGACGAACTGGATGAAGTCGTCGGCCTCCCAGTTGAGCCCGAGGGAGTGCAGGCCGCTGAGCGTGAAGGTCGCGTCGCGCATCCACGTGAAGCGGTAGTCCCAGTTGCGTTCGCCGCCCGGCGTCTCGGGGAGCGAGGTCGTTGGCGCGGCGACCAGGGCGCCGGTCGGCGCGTAGGTCAGGCCCTTGAGCGTCAGCGCGCTGCGCTCCAGGTGGTTGCGCCAGCGATGGTCGGGGAAGTCGGCGTCGGCCAGCCAGCCGCGCCAGTACTCGCTCGTCGCCGTCAGCGCGGCGGTGGCCTCCTCGGCGGTGCGTGGCCCGTCGAGCAGGCGCGACCAGGAGAGCGCGCAGAAGCGCGTCTCGCCCTTCTCGATGCGATGGCGCGCACGGGCCAGGCCGCCCTCGATGCCGAGGTTGAGGTCTGACATCAGCCGCAGCGTCGGGCCGCCGTCGGTGGCGTCGAAGGCATAGGGGTCGTTCGGGACAGTCGACCAAGTGGCGGGGACGCGGCCGTAGTCGAACATCGGCTCGCAGAGCAGCTCGATCTGGGCGTTGCCGTGGATGCAGGTGATCGTGCGGACGAGGACGTGATGGGCCTCGTAGTCGGCCGGCGGGCGGGTGTGCGCCGTCGTCGAGCCCTGGGTGCGCTCGCGCCACGGGCCGATGACCAGCGCGTCGCGGACGACAACCCAGCCCGTCGGCGTCATCCACGTCGTCTCGAGGATCATCGTGCCCGGCTCGTAGCGACGGCCGGCGGGGACGCCCATCGCTGACGGGCCGAGGCGGAAGCCGCCGGCCGAGCGGTCGAGGATCGCGCCGAAGACGCTGGGGGAGTCAAAGCGCGGCGGGCAGAGCCACTCGATCGTGCCGTCGGGGGCCACGAGCGCGCCGGTGTGGCAGTCGCTGAGGTAGCCGTAGTCGGCGATCGGCGGGAACGCGGAGCGGACCGGGGTGCGCTCGACGAACGGGGTCGTGTCGCGGACTTCGACGAAGCCTGGGTCCATCGCGCCGGCGCGCGGCGGGGAGTCTTCGGTGCCCGGGGTGACCGGGGCGGTGGCGAGGTCGATGTGCGGATCCATGGGGTTCTCTGGTGATCGGCCGCGGGAGACAGACCGCAGAGTTGCCTAACAGCTGTCCACAGTATCGGCGCGCGCCCGGAACTCCTGCACAAAGGCCTGCCCAACCGTCCAGCCCTGATGAACCCCTAAGGGTGGAGGTGGGGTTTCCCCCCGTTGCAGACGCCGGGCGTCCGCATGGCGCATCGTCGCGCCTCCGACGATGCTCAACGGCCATGACCTCCTCCCCGCACCACTCCCCTTCATTGGCTGCGCGCATCGGCCGCTGGAGCACCCGCCATCGCGGCATGGCGATCGCCGGTTGGCTCGCGTTCGTCGCGATCGCGCTTTTTGCCGGCAGTGCCGTCGGCACCGTCCACCCGTCTGATGAGGGCAGCGACAACGGCGACTCCGCCACCGCGGATCGCATCGTCGACAGCGCCTACCCCGACCGTGCTGGTGAGACGGTCCTGGTCCAGGCATCCGAGAAAAGCGGCACGACCGCCCGCGATCCCGAGTTTCGGGCCGCGGTCGGCGACGTCGTCAAGGGCGTATCGGCCCAGCCGGGCGTGATCAAGGTGAAGTCGCCCTACGGGGCGGGCAACACCGGCCAGATCTCTGCTGATGATCGCTCGGTGCTCGTGACGTTCGAGATCGCCGGCGACAGCGACGTCACCGGGAAGCGCATCGACGCTGTCGAAGACGCGGTCAAGGCTGCCGGTGCCAAGCATCCGTCCCTGTTCGTCGGTCAGTTCGGCGACGCCAGCGCCGACAAGGCGCTCAGCAAGGCCTTCGGCGACGACTTCGCGAAGGCCGGCATGTTGTCGGTCCCGGTCACGTTGATCATTCTCGTGCTGACCTTCGGCGCGCTGGTCGCCGCGGGCGTGCCGCTGCTGCTCGGCGTCACCGCCGTCATCGGGACGATCGGTCTGCTCGGCCCGATCAGCCACCTCGTCTCGCTCGATGAGTTCATCAACGAGATCGTGTTGCTGGTGGGGTTGGCGGTCGGCGTCGACTACTCGCTCTTCTACCTGCGCCGTGAGCGCGAGGAGAAAGCGCGCGGGCATACGCCCAAGGACGCCGTGGCGATCGCCGCCGCGACGTCAGGCCGTGCTGTCCTGATCTCCGGGGTGACGGTCATCGTCGCGATGGCGGGCATGCTCTTCGCGGGCGCCTCGACCTTCACCGCGCTGGGCATCGGCGCCATGTTGGTGGTCTTGGTCGCGATGATCGGCTCGGTGACGGTGATCCCGGCGCTGCTATCGGGCTCGGGCAAGTGGCTGGAGCGCGGGCGCATCCCGTTTCTAGGCAAGCGCATGGCCGCCTCCCGGACGCGCGACATCGACAGCGGCGGGCGCGCGTGGAACTTCGTGCTCGACCGCGTGCTGCGCCACCCCGTCGTCTCGGTCATCTCCGCCAGCGCGCTGCTGCTGGTGATGGCCTCGCCGCTGCTGCACATGCACACGGCTGACAGCGGTACCGAGGCGATCCCGCGCTCGCTGCCGGTCATGAAGGTCTACGACAAGATGCAGGCGGCGTTCCCCGGCGGCGAGATCCCCGCCGAGGTCGTCATCAAGGCTGACGACGTCACCTCGCCGAAGATCACGGCGGCGGTCAAGCAGCTGGAGCGTGACGCGATCGCGACCGGCCAGGTCAAGGAGCCCGTCGACGTGTCGGTCTCCGCTGACAAGACGGTCATGCAGATCAGCCTGCCGATCCTCGGCACGGGCACCGACAAGGCCTCCAACGACGCGCTGGCGGCGTTGCGCGGCGAGGTCGTGCCGAAGTTCGCCGAGCGCGCCGGGACCAAGGCCTACGTGACGGGCATGACCGCCGGCTCCAAGGACTTCAACGACCTCATGAAGTCCCGTTGGCCGATCGTGTTCGGCTTCGTGCTGAGCCTCGCGTTCCTGTTGCTGTTGATGACGTTCCGCTCGATCGTGATCCCGATCAAGGCCATCGTGTTGAACCTGCTGTCGGTCGGCGCCGCCTACGGCGTGCTGACGTGGGTCTTCCAAGACGGCCATGGCGAGAAGCTGCTGGGCTTCCAGTCCACGGGGTCGATCACGAGCTGGCTGCCGATGTTCCTGTTCGTGATCCTCTTTGGGTTGTCGATGGACTACCACGTGTTCATCCTCAGCCGGATCCGCGAGGCGTTCGATCGCGGGATGAAGACCGAGGCCGCGGTCGCGCACGGCATCAAGACGACGGCCGGCACGGTTACCAGCGCGGCGCTCGTGATGGTCGCGGTGTTCGGGATCTTCGCGACCCTGAGCTACCTGGACTTCAAGATGATGGGCGTGGGGCTGGCGACCGCCATCCTCATCGACGCGACGCTCGTGCGCGCCGTGCTCCTGCCCGCCACGATGAAGCTCCTGGGCGACTGGAACTGGTACATGCCGCGCTGGCTTGAGTGGCTGCCGTCGCTAGGCCACGAGGAGTCGGTGGCGGTCGCCGCGCCGGTGGCCGACGAGGACCGCGAGTCCGACGAGGACCGCGATCTGATCCCGGCGTGATGTAGCGCGCCGAAAGCACGCATCACCGGGATGGCGCCGCTTATAGCGGCGCCATCTGCCGTTTAAGGGTGGCGCTCGGCGTCGTCGTGTCGCGAGAGGTTCGCCTCGACCTGCTCGATCATCGCCTTGTCTTGAGGCGAGAGGTCACCGCTGCCGGTCGGGTCGGCGATTGCACGAAGGAGCGGCACGATCTTGCTCATGGGAAAGACGGTGACAGCATGCTGGTTCACTGGCTCTGGGGCCACGGAATCACCTCCTGATAGGCAGCAAAGACGTCTGCATGAAGATACGCAGGCCGAAAGTATCCGTCGGTGCGGACACGTCCCACGATCACCGAGTAGATAGTCGCCACGATCTCATCGAACACCTGGCTGGTCCGATAGCGACCCGGGTAGTCGATGGTCTCCCGGAGACCCTCGGGGAGCAACGCCAAGAGTTCTGGCCCGCGCTTGCGATGCTCGCGAGTTGCTCGCGTGAGGCTCAACGCGTGGCCGTACTCGTGCCAGGCGATCCGGGCGACGATTGTGCGTCGCGAGGATTCGTCGAGCTCTCGTGCCACATGGAGCACGGCAGGTGCGTTGAAGGCAACGGTCCGCAGTTCGTTGAGCCACGTCGCGGCAGCTCCTTGCAGTTCCTGACGCGTCGGCGGCGGCTCACGCAATGTCGCGTACAGATTGATGACGCCGTCCGGCCAGTCATCGATCGCTGTCTCCTGCACGCCGATCTGGTCTAGCAGCTCGCGATGTTCGGCCGGCAGCGCCGCTCTGGCGGCTCGGATCTCCACAAGGAGCCGCTGGAGATCGTCGTCGGCCATGCCGACCCAAGCTTTGCAAATACTCAGCGGCCCGCGTAGTCCTCGTCCTCGCGGTGGCGCTGGGCGCCGGCTTCGGTCAGCGACCAGGTGCCGTCGGCGGATGGCTCGGCGAGGCCGTCGGCGGCGAGCGAGGCGAGGTTGAGCGGGGTGCGCATGTCGGCGCGGCCGCGACCGATCGCTTCATCGATGGCCGCGACGGTGACCGGGATGCCGGGCTTGCCGCTGGCCAGGTCCGACAGCGCGCTGAGGACGTGGAGGAGGTCGCGGCGGCTCACGCTGACATCGTCGCAGGCGGCAAAAACGCCTGGAAGTGGAGCCTATTTGTACCGCTTAGGCAGAAAGAGTCGAACGCTGGTCCATCGAGGGGGCGAATTGGGCAGGGACGCTTTACCGTCGCCCCAATGTCTCGTCGTCATGCCCTCATCGCTCTGTCGCTCTGCGCCGTCGCCGGCCTGTCGGCGCCCGTCGCCCACGGGACCGTCGCGGCCAAGCAGAAGTGTGATCCCAACTACAAGGGCCGCTGTTTGAAGCCCAACGTCAGCGACTACGACTGCGCGGGCGGGAGCGGCAATGGCCCGTACTACGTCTCAGGCCCGTTCCGGTCGGTCGGCAACGACCACTACCGCCTCGACGCCGACCACGACGGCATCGCCTGCGAGCGGTAGTCGGCCCGACCGGCCCTCGCGCTACGCGGCGATGAGGGTCGGCCGCGCGAAGCCTGCCGCGCCCGGGATGATCGGCGCGGCGTCGACGCCGTACCAGTCTTCCAACAGCGAGCAGTAGACGCCGCGGAAGTCGCTGGTGACCTTGACGTTGCTCTCCTGATCCAGTGACGCGAGGCCCGGGAACTCACCGACCATCTGGCCGGCGGCTTTGGTGCCGATGAGGAACGAGGCGCCGGCCGCGCCGTGGTCGGTGCCGCCGGCGTTCTCCTGTGGGCGGCGGCCGAACTCGGTCCACACATGGACCAGGACGCGGTCGGCGATGCCGCGCAGCTCGATGTCGCGCTGGAAGGCCAGCAGCGTGTCGAAGGTCGCCCCGACATCGCGGCCGATGGTGGCGGCCTGGTCGGAGTGCGAGTCCCAGGAACCGGGGGCGTCGATCGCAACCGCGCGGACCGGCACGTTGGCGGCAAGCATCGAGGCCAGCACCTCCAGCTTGCGCCCGAAGCCGCTGGTCCCGTAGTTGGTCGCGTGGGGGACGGCGTTGCCCTGGTAGGGCAGCAGCGTCGTACGGATCGAATCCACTTCCGTGGCCACCAGTCGGGCCTGGGCCAGCGCCTGATCGGTGCTCGGCAGCGCGCCGAGGCCACCGATGGCCGAGTACATCGGACCGAGCACCGGGTTGCCAACGCCAGGGACGTAGAGCCCGAACTGGTCGGGCCGGGAGACCGAGGCGACCGGGACCTGCGCGGCGGCCAGCCCCGGCGACAGGTAGGAGTTCAGTGACAGGCCTTGCAGCGGGTTGTCGGCGACGCCGTGCTGATCGAGGAAGCGGCCGAGCCAGCCGAAGCTGCCGTTGACGCTGAGCTCCCCGACCTCCCAGAAGTGGCGGCTGGTGAAGTGCGACTGGTTGGGGTCGTCGTAGCCGATCGCCGGCATCACGGTGACCTTGCCCTCGGCGTGCAGCGTGCGCAGCGACTCGGCTGCGACCGTCCACTGCAAGTTGGGGTCCTCGGAAAAGGTGCGCGTCCCGTCCGGGTCGGTCTTCAGGGTCGGGCGCAACGACGCGTACTGCGCGTCGCCGGTCGGGGCCAGGACGCTCAGCCCATCCATCCCGCCGCCGAGGAAGACCGAGACGAGCACACGATTCGGGTCGCCCGCCGCGTTGGCGATGCCCTCCTCGAAGGCGTCGATGCCGAGCTTGGAGCCGCCGTAGACGGCCAGCGCGCCGCCAAGCGTGCGCGAGAGGAACGTGCGCCGGCTCAGGCCGGTGCCGGCGGGCGCGGGCATGCCGGCCTCGATCGCCGGCAGGCCGGCGCCGGCGCTGGCGGCGGAGCGCTGAAGGAAGCGCGCGCGGGTGAACTCGTTGCAGCAATTGCGGGGGGCCATGAGGTTCGTCTCAGCAGGTCTGGGCGTCGCCCGAGGTCAGGATCAGCAGGCGCAGCGCGTTCTGGCGCATCGCCCGGTAGGTGCGCTTCTGGGTAGCGTTCATCGTGCCTGGCAGCACGCTGTCGGCGAAGCTCTTCAGGTTGGTCGTGGTCTCGGCGCTGAGCGCCGGGTTGCCGACGGCGGCCAGCGCCGCAGCGAGGGCGGTCGCGCCGTCCTCGGTGTCGGAGTAGGTGCTCGGCGCCGAGGTCTTGATCTGCGTCGGGGCCAGGGCCACGCCGGTCACGTGCCAGCGCCCGCGCCAGGTCGACGTGTCCATCCAGCGCGTGTCGTCCCAGCCGGCGACGTTCGGCGGCTGGAAGAGCGTCTGGCCGGTCTCGCTGCTCATCCAGAACCACTCGTCGGTGTCGATCGGCCGTCCGAGCGCGCGCAGCAAGCCCGCGTTGGCGACCACCGGCGGCTTGACCATCGCCGGGCCGTCGAGGAAGACGGGGTGGCGAAAGATCAGCTCCAGCACGGGCGCGACCTGATAGCCGGAGTTGACATAGGCCGCCTGCAGCGTGGCCTGGGTCGGGCCGTCGGGCGCGACCGGCACGAAGTAGGACCACAACTTGGTCACGAAGAACGACGGATGCAGTGGGTGCTCGAGGCAGAGGTTGCAGACGTCCTGCCATCCGAACTTCCCCGACTTGCCAAAGATCGTCTTGGTGGTCGTGTCGTGCCGCGTCGCGTCGAAGCGGAAGTTCGTCAGGCCGACGCTGTCGAGGTAGTCGGCGCGCCAGCCCGTCAGCGCCTTGGCGGCCTGGCGGATGTCGGTCTCGGTGTAGGCCCCGCGGTCGGCGCCGAGCGTGAACAGCTCCATGACCTCGCGGGCGTAGTTCTCGTTCGGCGAGCCCTTGCGGTTGTCGATGCCGTTGAGGAAGGTCAGCATCGCCGGATCGACCGTGACGTCGCGCAGCAGGTTGGCGAACGAGCCGAGCGCCGAACGGCGGAAGAGCGCGTTCTGGCCGAGCATGAGATCGACCTGCACATTGTCGCGGTTGCACGCGAACCAGTCGTGCCAGACCAGCGCCATGCGCTCGACCAGCGGCTGGTTGCTGCGGACCATGCGATCGAGCCACCAGAGGTGATCGTGGCCGTAGAGGTCGTAGGGCTGCAACGCGGCGCCGTTGTCGTCCTGCGGCGCAGGGCCCACGAGCGTTGGCTCGCCAACCGGGTGGACCAGTTCGGCGATCGCGGCGTCCAGGCCCATCGCTGCCACGCGCGCCACGTCGCCCGGCTTGGGGCCGAAGCCCGCGCGCCACAGCAGGCGCTCGGCTTGACGGGCGGTCATCGGGACCGGGGGCGGCGGGGTCCACGTGCCTGGCGGGTCGGCCGGAGGATTGGGGGAGGGACCGGCGCCCGGGTCGATCGGCGTCGACGGTGGGAAGGCCGGCGCGGTGGGCTTGTAGCCGAACGGGTTGGGCGCGGGCTTGCGCACCACCTTTTTCTTCTTGACCGGCTTGCAGACCTTCACCCGCTTTTTCTTGCCGTGCACCTTCTTGGTGACGGTTTTGCAGGTGCGCTTGACGGCGGTCTTGTGCTTCTTCTTGACCGGCTTGCGCTTCTTGGGGGCATGGACGGCGGGCATGAGCGCGGCACAGTGTCCAGAAGCGGACAATGGCCCTCATACGGACGTCCACGGTCGGTTTGACGGCGGCGCTCAGAGGTTCCAGGCGCGGATCACGCGAACATCGCGTTCCACGCCGAGATGACACAGCGCACCGGTTCTAAGGGCGAGCCGTCCGGCGAAGCTCGCCGGCTGCTCGGTCCAGCGCGCGCCGACGACTCGCAAGACGTGGCCGTGGGCGACCAGCGCCACATCGCCGTCGGCGGCGAGCGCCTCGGCGATGACACGGTCGGCGCGGGCGCCGACGTCGTCGGGCTGCTCACCGCCGGGCACCCCGTCGCGCCACAGGTACCAGCCGGGGCGCTGCGCGCGGATCTCGTCGGTGGTGATGCCCTCGTAGTCGCCGTAGTCGTACTCGACGAGGTCATCGCGCAGCTGCGCCTGGTCGCCGAGGCCGGCCAGCTCGGCGGTCTCCCGCGCGCGCCCCAACGGGCTGACGAAGACGGCGGCAAAGGTCTTGCCACTGAGCCGCGCCGGCAGCGTCGCGGCGTGCGCGCGACCTTCATCGGTCAGGGGGATGTCGGTCAGGCCGGTGTGGCGTCCGGCCTTCGACCACTCGGTCTCGGCGTGGCGGATTAGCCAGACCTCGGAAGCCATCCGCCCTAGCCCGGCAGCGCCGCGTTGTCGGCCATGACCAGCAGCTTGGTGCGGTCCAGCAGCGACGCGGGGTAGGTGCGGTCGGGCCCGGCCATGACGCGCGCCAAGGCCTCCGACTTGCCCTCGCCGGTGACCAACAGGACGATCCGGCGCGACTCGTTGAGCTTGGGCAGCGTCAGCGTGATGCGCTGGGGCGGCGGCTTGGGCGAGTCGGTGATCGGTGCCGCGACGCCGTGGGCGCTGAGCAGCGGGTGGTTGGGAAACAGCGAGGCGGTGTGGCCGTCGGGGCCCATGCCGAGATGGGTGATGTCTAGGACGGTCGAGCTCAGCGCCCGGCTGTACTCGGTAGCGCCCTCTGACGGTCCGAGCGTCGCGGGCATTGGATGCCAGACGGCGCCGCGTGCCCGCAGGCGCTCCTTGACCTGGCCGTGGTTTGACTCGGGGTCGTCGAACGGCACGCAGCGCTCGTCGCCGTACCAGAGGTGGACGCCGCTCCAATCGTCGAGCTGGCCATCGAGCAGCTCGTAGCAGCGCAGCGGCGTGGAGCCACCGGCGAGGCAGACGTGGGCGACGCCGCGGGCCTCGCGGGCATCTTGGATCGAGATGGCGAGGTCGCGCGCGGCATGGCGGGCGAGGCTCTCGGCGTCGGGCTGGCGAACGAGCTGGACGGGCATGGAGATCTTCGGGCAAGCTACTCGACGGGCCCGTCGTCCCTCCAACGAATGCCGGGTCACGGGTTGCCGGTACGGTGGCGTTCATGCAGCGCTTGATCGCTCTCATGTCTCACTACGGCGCGCGGACGGGACCCATTGGCCGCCTCTGGGGGCGCTTCCATGCGCAGGTGCTGCGGCGCACGCGCGGGGCCGTCGGTGCGAAGTGGTTCGGGGCGCCGGTGCTCGTCCTGGTCACGGTCGGGCGCAAGTCGGACAAGGTCCGCCACACGCCGGTCCTCTATCTCACCGATCACGACCGCATCGCGCTGCTTGCCGCCAACGCCGGCAACGACCGCGTTCCCGCGTGGTGGCTGAACCTGCGCGCGGCGCAGACGGTCGAGATCCTCATCCGCGGCCGCCGCCGGCGGATGCGCTGGCGCGAGGTCGATGGCGAGGAGTACGACCGCCTCTTCGCGGCGATGGTGGACATGTACCCGCCGGCCGAGCACTACCGGGGCTTCACCGAGCGGCGACTGCCGGTCGTGGTGCTGGAGGACTAGGCCGCTCTTGTTTCAGGGTCAGATATGACCTAGTCTCTGCGGTGTGCATGCGGGCGGGCTGCTGAGAACGACACGGGAGCGACACGGGCTGTCGCAGGTGGCGCTGGCGCGTCGGGCGTCCACAACGCCACGGCAGATCGGGCGGATCGAGCGCGGTGAGATATCGCCCTCGGTCGGGACGCTTGATCGGTTGCTGGCCGTGATGGGGGAGCGGCTCGAGCTCGGGGCCTCGCCGGCTGACTGCGGTAATCAGAGCGATGCCGAGCTTCGCGAGGCCTTGGCGCTGACGCCGGTCGAGCGAGTGCAGGAGGCGATTGCGCTCAGCGAGACGCTCACGCATGTTGCGAGCCGGTCACGATGAGCGACGCGGAGTCGCGGCTTCCCGTCGCGCGCTTGCGGCCCGAGCCGTTGTTGCAGGCGTTGATCGCGGCGCGCGTGGAGTTCGTGATCATTGGCGGCTTCTCACTGGCGGCCCACGGGATCGTCCGTGCGACCAAGGACATCGACATCGTTCCCAGCCCGGATCCCGCCAACCTGTCGCGGTTGGTCGAGGCGCTGCGGATGCTCGATGCCGAGCCGCTGCTTGCCGAAGACTTCGATCCGGCTGAGATCGGCATAACCCTTGACGAGGCGGGCCTCGCGCTCGGTGGCAACTGGGACCGCAGGATCGGCTGGACATCGCCGACCTCGAGCGTGCGCGGCGGGCCGCCGGCTAAGGCAGCAGCGTCGCCGCTGCCTTGAGCGCCGGCGTGTAGGTCGGGTCGCGAAGGAGCGCTTGGCGGATGCCTTCGCCGAGGATGCCCGACTCGCCGCGGGAGGCGCCGAGGATCGTCCACTGGCGCTCGGTGCCGCGCTTGTGGTGGTAGCGGGCGTGGAGGCCGCCGGGGCCGCGGTCCAAGGAGTAGGAACGACCGGAGGCGGTCTCCAGCGTCAGGCCGGCGAGGCCGCGGACTTGGAGCGTGGGGTCGGGCTCCAGTCGGATCTTGATGTCCTGGCGGCGGGCGTGGGCCGAGCCTTCGAGCAGCAGGCCGCGGTGGGTCATCAGCGGCGACGTCTGCCACTCCAGGCGCGAGGCCAGCCAGCCGATCAGCAGCAGTGCGGCGGCTGCGGAGTCAGGGTGGTGGCGGATCGTCACCGAAGAGATCGTGCGCAGTTCGGGACGCAGGTGCTCGGGGTCAAAGGTGGCCGCGATGCGCTCGCGCCACGGCGTCGAGCGCAGCCACGCGAGATCGACCACGTAGACCTTCTCCGAGAGCTGGCGGCTGCGGTGGATCGCGTCGGCCGGGTCGGGGGCGTCGACGCTGTCGAGCAGCACGATCTGGGCCAGGTCCAGCAGCGAGTCGACGGCCTCGTCGTGGCCATGCGGTGCCCAGACGCAGGTCAGCAGATCGGTGACGACGAGCGGGTCGACGATCCGGTCCAGGTGCGCAAGGTGGCGTGCGCCGCACTCGACGACGATCGTCTCGCGCAGCAGCCCGATCTGCCCCTGGCTCACCTCCGAGGGCGCCGCGATCGTCGCGACCGCGTCGAGCGTCGTGCGCTTGGAATCGACCGAGCAGACGATCGTGCGCGACGGGTGGTAGCGCCCGACGCGGCGCAGTCGGTTGGCGATCTCGCCGCTGTACTCCTTGTCGACGACGCAGACGAGGTTGAGCACGCGCGCCGGCACATAGCCGGCGTTCTTGCGGTGGATCTCCGAGAGTGACGCGCGCAGCGCGGCGTCGATCGCGCCGGGCTTGGTGTCGGTCGCGCGCCAGACCGTGTCGACGGTGGCCATCAGCTCACGCCTAGATTGCCCGCCAGTGGGCGCCGTGCTCGAGCAGCTTGTCGGCCTCTTGCGGACCCTGCGTGCCGGCCTCGTAGGTCGGCAGCGGCCCCGGCGTCGCCTGCCACTTGGCGACGATCGGGTCGCAGATCTCCCACTGGGCCTCGACCTCGTCGTTGCGGGTGAAGAGCGTCGCGTCGCCGCGCATCGCGTCGAGGATCAGCCGCTCGTAGGCCTCCGGCGACTGCGACATGAACGACGTGCCGTACAAGAACTC
>CAWHID010000012.1:0-155825 GCA_963829185.1 uncultured Conexibacteraceae bacterium | reverse complement strand
GCGCGCGTGCCTCCGCCAGGTCGGTAAGGCCCGCGCCGGCCAGAAACCGCGCGCGGACCTCGCGCAGCGCCGCCGGCTCCAGCGCCGGCACCGGGCCTTCGTGGAGCACGTCGTCCCAGGTCAGCACCTCGCCGAGCGAGCGCAGATCGGCGGCGACGGCGGCTCCGTTGGTGACGTGCAGGACGGCCATCAGGCCAGCGCGGCGGCGAACCCCTCAACCACTTCCCGCACGGCGGCGGCCGGATCCTCGGCCTCGGCGGCCGCACGGACCAGGCGGCTGCCGATGATCACGCCCTCGGCGCCGGCCTGTGCGGCCTGAGCGGCCTGCTCGGGCGAGCCGATGCCGAAGCCCAGCGCGACGGGTACGTCGGTGTGGGCCTTCGTGCGGGCGATGACCGAGCCGTAGGTCTCCGAGAGGGCGGCGCGCTCGCCGGTCGTGCCGGTGACCGAGACGGTGTAGACGAAGCCGCGGGCACGGGCGCCGATTCGCGCCAGGCGCTCGTCAGGCGTGGTCGGCGCCACGAGCGGGACCAGCGCGATGCCGGCGGCGTCGCAGGCCGCGAGCACCTCGTCGCCCTCTTCCAGCGGCATGTCGGGGACGATCAGGCCGCTGGCGCCGGCGTCGGCAAGCGTGGCGACGAACGCCTCCGGTCCCTTGGCGAAGATGAGGTTGGCGTACATCATCATCACGACCGGGATGCGCTCCGAGAGCGCTTGGCAGACCTCCAGGACGCTCGCGACGGTCGTCCCGGCGCGCAGCGCCTCGGTCCCCGCCGCGTGGATGACGGGGCCGTCGGCCAGCGGGTCGGAGAACGGAACGCCGAGCTCGATGAGGTCGGCGCCGCCGTCGACGTAGGCCTCGCCGATCCGCAGCGACTCCTCGATGGTGGGGAAGCCGCCCATTAGGTAGGGCATGAGGGCCGCGTGGCCCTTGGCGTTGGCGAAGGCGTCGGCGATGCGCTGGGGGCCATCCATGGGGAGGGTGGAAGCCTACGACCCGACCGCGTCCTGTGCTCCCTGCCGCTGCCGGGGAAGACGGCCCGCTCCACCCGCCGCGCGCTGGTGTGGTTCGGGACGACCGCAATCCTGATCCTCGTCGTCTACCGAGCACTCCACGTCGCGCTGACGATGGTGTTCAGCGCGGATTGCGGTTGGGGTGCGTCGCGTGGTCCGTCGGCGGCGAGAAGTGAGAGGAGTTGGCAATGCGCGGCGCCCGGGGGTCGTCCGCTTCCGCCCGGGCGGGCGGCTCGGGGCCGAAACGCGGGTCGCCAGAGATCCTTCGCTGCCGAATCACTGATCCGGGGCGGCTCGTGGTGAACTGTTCACCACGAGACGACCCGGACCCTCACAAACCGACGATTCGGCCCCGAATCGCCCACCCCGCGTCGCCACGAGGCCGAGCCACCCCAGCCACGGTGGCGCCACCTCGACCCTTCACGCAGCGCACCCAGACCGCAAACGCGCTGAACGCCATCGTCAGCGCGGCCGGCGGACGGCTCGCCCCCGGACGCGCGACCTCAGTCGACCCCGTACGCCTCGATGATCTGCGCCAGGTCTTTGTCGCCCCGACCGCTGAGACAAATGACGTCCAGCTCGGACTCAGAAGGCTCGTGCAACGCCCACCACAGCGCATGTGACGTCTCCAACGCCGGGATGATTCCCTCCAGCCGCGTGACCTCCTTGAAGGCCTGCACCGCCTGGTCATCGGTCACGGCGACGTACGTCGCACGTCCCGTGTCCCGCAACCACGCATGCTCGGGCCCCACGCCCGGATAGTCCAGCCCCGCCGAGATCGAGTGGGCCTCCAAGATCTGCCCCTCGTCGTCCTGCATGATCGCGCTGAACGACCCGTGCAAGACACCCGCACGAGCACCCGAGGTCAACGGCGCGCCATGGCGCCCGTCCAGCCCCTCGCCACCGGCCTCGATGCCAACCAGCGCAACCGACTCGTCCGGGATGAAGGCCGCGAACACACCCATCGCGTTCGAGCCGCCACCAACGCAGGCGAGCACGCGATCGGGCAGCCGGCCCTCGCGGTCGAGCAGCTGGGCGCGTGCTTCCTCGCCGATGATCCGCTGCAGCTCGCGCACGATCGCCGGATAGGGCGCCGGGCCCGCGACGGTGCCGAGCACGTAGTGCGTGGTGTCGACGTTGGCGACCCAGTCGCGGATCGCCTCACTTGTGGCTTCCTTCAGCGTGCGCGAGCCGGCGGCGACCGGGACGACGGTCGCACCGAGCAGTTGCATGCGCTCGACGTTGGGCTTTTGGCGCACCACGTCGACCTCGCCCATGTAGACCACGCACTCAAGGTCGAGCAGCGCGCAGGCCGTAGCGGTCGCGGTGCCGTGCGAGCCTGCGCCGGTCTCGGCGACCACACGCGGCTTGCCCATGCGCTTGGCCAGCAGCGCCTGACCGAGCGCGTTGTTGATCTTGTGCGCGCCGGTGTGGTTGAGGTCCTCGCGCTTGAGGTAGATCGCACGGCCCGCGAACTCCGACAGGCGCGGAGCGAGGTACAGCGGCGACGGGCGGCCGACATAGTCGCGCTGCAGATGCTCGAGCTCGGCGCGAAACGCGGGATCGGCCCAGGCCTCGAGCCAGACCTTCTGCAGATCGCCGAGTGCGGGCATCAGCGTCTCGGGGACGTACTGCCCGCCGTAGGGACCGAAGCGAATCTCTAAGCCGCTGGTCATGCGCCCGCAGGCCGGACGGGGCTGCGGCGGCCGGCCGGCGGCGCCGTCGGCTTCGGCTTCGGCGCTTCTGAGGCCAGCGCCTTCGGCGCCGGCTCCGGCTCGCCGGTCGTCGCACGCACAGCGGCGGCGAAGGCCTGCAGCCTGGCCGGATCCTTGACGCCCGGCGACAGCTCGACGCCGCTGGCGACATCGACCGCAAACGGTTCAGCCGCGGCGATCGCCGCGGCGACGTTGTCGGGATTCAGCCCCCCCGACAGGATCAGCGGCACGTCGGTGCTGCGACGCTCGAGCATCCGCCAGTCAAACGTCTCCCCCGTTCCACCGCGCTGGCCCTCGCGGTAGGTGTCAAGCAAGTGGTAGTCGATGGCGTGGAAGGCCTGGATCGCCAGCACGTCGGAGGCCAGCCGGACCGACTGGGCCTTGATGACCTTGGCGCCCGTGCGGCGCCGCACCTCGGTCGCGAAGGCCGGCCCCTCATCTCCGTGCAGCTGCACCATCGAGAGTTGCAGCATGTCGACCAGCGCCGCGATCTCATCCAGCGACTGGTTGACGAAGACCCCGACGACCTCGACCTTGCGCCGCACCGCGTTGCCGATGCGGATCCCCTCGCCGGGATCACACGCGCGCTTGGACTCCGGCCACAAGATCAGGCCGATCGCCCAGGCGCCGTTGGCCACCGCCAGCTCGGCGTCGGCGACGCTGGTGATGCCGCAGAACTTGATGCGAGGTGCGCGGTTGGCCACGCCTTGCATCTTAGGGCGAGGGCGGAACCTCACCCGCTCTCGCTGCTAGGGCGTCTGTAGTACCGCCGGGCGCTTGCCGAGCGTGACGGTCAGCGTCTTGGTGTCCTTCTTGCGGACGATCTCGACCTTGACCTTGTCGCCGGGCTTGTGGCCCGAGACGAGCTGCGAGAGCTGGTCGGAGCTCGAAATCGTCTTGCCATCGATCTTGGTGATGATGTCGCCGCCCAGGACGACGGAGTCGTTGCTCGTGCTGCCCTGCAGCGTCGCCTGCAGGTCGCCGGCCTTCAGGCCCGCTTGGTCGGCTGGGCTGTTGGCCTCGACGCGCTGCACGAGCGCGCCGTGGTCGACGGGCAGGTTGAGGGCGTCGAGCTGGCCGTCGACGGTCAGCGACGTGATGCCGAGGTAGGCGCGCTGGACCGTCTCGCCCTTCTTGAGGTTCTCGAGGATCGACTTGGCCGTGTCGATCGGGACCGCGAAGCCGATGCCGACGTTGCCGCCGCTGCCGCCACCACCGGTCTCGATCTGCGAGTTGATGCCGATGACGCGACCGGCGGAGTCGATCAGCGGGCCGCCCGAGTTGCCGGGGTTGATCGCCGCGTCGGTCTGGATGACGTCCTTGATCGCGAAGCCATTGGGCGCCTGGATCTGGCGCTGCAGCGCGGAGACCACGCCGGTGGTCAGCGTGCGGTCGAGGCCGAAGGGGTTGCCAATCGCGATCGTCGGGTCGCCGACGTGGACGTCCTTGGAGGAGCCGAGCGGCAGCGCCTTGAGGTCCAGCCCCTCGGGGTCGACCTTCAGCAGCGCGAGATCGGTCGACGGGTCCTTGCCGATGATCGCCGCCTTGACCGTCTTCTTGTCGGCGAACTGCACAGTGACCGAGTCGGGCGTGGCGCCGTCGATCACGTGGTTGTTGGTGAGGATGTCGCCGCTGGCGTCGATGACGAAGCCCGAGCCGGTGGCCTCGCTGCGCTGCGTGCCGCCGAACGGGTCGAACGGGTTCTGGGTCTGCTGGGTGATCTCGGAGCGGACGAAGACCACGCCGGGCGCGTAGCGCTCGTAGATGTCGGCCGCGGTCAGCCCCTCGGCGGCGCTGGAGCGCTTGTCGTTGGCGCCTTGAGAGGCGACGGCCGGCTGGCGGATGACCGTCGTGGTGTGCGTTTCGCCATTGCCGTCGTCGATCACGAACGCGGTTACCCCTGCGGCGACCCCACCGCCTAGCAACGCGGCGACGAGCAAGGGCAGGACGATGGTCTTCGAGTTCGGGGAGAGGGGCTGGCTCATGAGTTGGGGCTGATGTTCCTGGGGATCGCTGAAGCGACCCTGAAGTCGATCTAAATGTTGCTAAAGCAGCGCGCGATGCTGGACGGACGGCGGCTCGCTACAACGCGTCCTCGGCGCTGGCGCCGTGGCCGGCGAGATCGCGCAGCGCGATCTCGGGCTCCGGCGCGCGCATCAGCGTCTCGCCGATCAGCACGGCGTCGATGCCGACGCGCTCGAGCTCCTCGATCTGCGCGCGGGTGTGGAAGCCGGACTCCGAGACCACGGTCTTGCCAGCTGGCACGTCGCTGAGCAGCTCGTAGGTGCGCTCGACGTCGACGGTGAAGTCCGTCAGGTTGCGGTTGTTGATGCCGATGACGTCGGCGTCGATGACCTCCAGCGCGACGTTCAGCTCGGGCTCGTCGTGGACTTCGACGAGCACGTCGAGGTCGAGCGCCAGCGCCTCTTGGTGCAGCGCCGCGAGCTCCTCGGGCTCCAGCGCCGCGACGATCAGCAGGATCGCGTCGGCACCTGCAACCGCAGCCTCGTAGACCTGGTAGGCGTCGACCATGAAGTCCTTGCGCAGGATCGGCAGGCCCGTCGCGGCGCGCGCCTCCTCTAGGTCGGCGAGCGTGCCACCGAAGTGCGGGCCCTCGGTCAAGATCGAGATCGCCGCGGCGCCGCCGCGCTCGTAGGCCTGCGCGATCTCGGTAACGGTGGCGCCGGCGCGAATCTCCCCCGCCGATGGCGAGCGCCGCTTGTGCTCGGCGATGATCGACACGCCGGGGCGCACGAGCGCCTCGGAGAACGGACGGCCCTCGCGATGCGGTGCCAGACGAGCCTCCAGCAACGCGAGCGGCACCTCCTTGCGGCGGCGGCGGACTTCGTCGCGCGTAACGTCGACGATGCGCTCCAGGACATTGCTCATGATGGAACCGGTGCCAGTTCTGTGCTGATGCGGACGAACTCCTGGAGCGCCGCGGCGGCTGCGCCGGACGCGATCGTCTCGCGCGCGAGCTCGACGCCCGAGCGCAGGTCGTCGGTGCGTCCCGCAGCGTAGATCGCCGCGCCGGAGTTGAGCAGGACGAGGTCTGCGTCAGGCCCTTGCGCACCCTCGAACACAGCGCGCGTGGTCGCGGCGTTGGCCTGCGGGTCGCCGCCCGAGATCGCGCTCTGCGACGCTTGGGCCAGGCCCACATCGGCGGGGGCGACGTCATACCGGCGCACGTCGTCGCCGTTGACCTCCACGACGTGTGTGGGGGCGGACGTGCTCATCTCGTCGAGGCCATCCGCGGAGGAGACTACCAACGCGCGATCGCAGCCCAGACGGGCGAGCGCGCGGGCCAGAACCTCGATGTAGGCCGGGTCGGAAACGCCGACGACCTGACGACGAGCGCCGGCGGGGTTGGTCAGCGGCCCGAGGAAGTTGAAAATCGTGCGCACCGCGAGCTCCTTGCGCACCGGGATGACCCAGCGCGTGGCCGCATGGTGGGCGGGCGCGAACATGAACCCGAAGCCGACCTCGTCGATGCAGCGCCCGACGTCGGACGGCCCGAGATCGATGCGGGCGCCCAGCGCCTCCAGGACGTCGGCCGAGCCGCTCAGGCCCGTTGCGGAGCGGTTGCCGTGCTTGGCCACCGCGCAGCCCGCGCCGGCGGCGACCAGCGCCGCGGTGGTCGACACGTTGAACGTCTGGCGCCCACCCCCGGTACCGGCGGTGTCGAGCAGGTCGGCGCGCTGTGTGGCGACCGGCGTGGCGAGCCCGCGCATAGCCTCGGCGAGGCCCGCGATCTCCTCGACGGTCTCCCCTTTGGTGCGCAGCGCGATCAGGAAGGCGGCGATCTGCCCCTCGCTGCCGTTGCCGGCCATGATCTCGCCCAGCACGGCGCCCGCCTGCTCCTGGCTGAGGTCGCGACGGGTGGCGAGCGCGTCGATGGCGGCCGTGAGGACGTCGTTGGGCATCGGAAAGCGCAAGAGACTAACCGCCTGACGGGCGGTCGTCGCTCAGGTGTCCGCGAGGAAGTTGGCCAGCATGTCCTTGCCCCGGTCGGTGAGGACCGACTCGGGGTGGAACTGAACGCCTTCGACGGGCAGCTCGCGATGGCGGATGCCCATCAGCACGCCGCCCCCGCGGGAGGTGACCGTGAACGCGTCGGGCAGCTCTTGCTCGGTAACCACCAGCGAGTGATAGCGGCCGACCGTCAGCGCCCCGTTGAGCCCGCGGTAGACGCCCTGGCCGTCGTGCTCGATGACCGTCGTCTTGCCGTGGATCGGCTCGTGCCGGATGACCGTGCCGCCGAATGCCTGGGCCAACGACTGGTGGCCGAGGCAGACGCCGAGCGTCGGGATCCCCGCCTCGGGAAAGCGCCGCATGGCGGCGATCGAAACGCCCGCATCGTCGGGCGTGCACGGGCCCGGCGAGACGACGACGCGATCGGGCGAGCGCTCCAGCAGTTCGTCGATCGACGCCACGTCGTTGCGCACAACGTCGATCGTCGCGCCGAGCTCACCCAGGTACTGAACCAGGTTGTAGGTGAACGAGTCGTAGTTATCCACCATCAGGACGTTCATGCCCAGTCCCTCTGCTGCGCGGCCAGGGCGATCGCGCCCTTGACGGCCTTGGCCTTGTTGACCGACTCCTCGAACTCGTAGGCGGGCTTGGCGTCGGCGACCGTGCCACCGCCGGCCTGGATGTGCGCGTTGCCATCCTTGATCACGACCGTGCGGATGTGGATGCACGTGTCGAGGTCGCCGGAGTAGCTGAGGTAGCCGATCGCCCCGCCGTAGCCGCCCCGCTTGACCGGCTCAAGCTCGTCGATGATCTCCATCGCCCGCACCTTGGGCGCGCCGCTGAGCGTGCCGGCCGGCAGGATCGCGCGCAGCGCCGCCATCGGGCCGACGTCCTCGCGCAGTGTGCCGCTCACCGACGACACGATGTGCATGACGTGCGAGTAGCGCTCAATCTGCATGTACTTGTCGACCTCCACGCTGCCGTACTCGCAGACGCGGCCGAGATCGTTGCGCCCGAGGTCGACGAGCATCACGTGCTCGGAGCGCTCCTTCTCGTCGGCCAGCAGCTCGTCGGGGTCGGCGTCGTGCGGCCGTGTGCCGGCGATCGGGCGAGTCGACGCCAGGCGGCCCGTGACCGTCAGCAACGGCTCCGGCGAGGCGCCGGCGACCTGGAAGTCGAGGAAGTCCAAGAAGTACATGTAGGGCGACGGGTTGACCACCCGCAGCCCGCGGTAGACCGAGAACGGGTCGATGCCCGTAAGCGGCGCGCTCCAGCGCTGGGACGGCACGACCTGGAACGCGTCGCCGGCGTGGACGTACTCGACGATCCGCTCCACCATGCCCTCGAACTGCTCGCGGGGCATGTTGGAGTGGAACTCCGGCACCGGACGCTCAGCCCGCCCAGCCTCGGGCTTCGGCACCGGGCCGTCGAGCAGGCGGCGCGTGTCGGCGATCGTGGCGACCGCGTCGGCGTAGGACTCATCGAGGTCGTCGGCGGCGACGTTGACCAGGATCGTGACCGTGTGCTTGAGGTGGTCGAAGACGACAAGCACGTCGGAGAGCATCAGCGCCATGTCGGGCAGGCCGAGCACGTCCGGGTTGGGCTCGCCGAGCGTGGTCTCAACGGTGCGCACGAGGTCGTAACCGAAGAAGCCGACCGCGCCGCCGGTGAACGGCGGAGCGTCCTCGAAGGTCGCCTGGCGCAGCGCCGCGGCCTGCTCGGCCAAGGCATAGGGGTCGCCGTCGTCGCCCAGTGCCCAGCGCACCATGCCGCGTGGACGGACGCCGATGAACGAGTAGCGGCCCATGCGCTGGCCCTGCTCGGCGGACTCCAGCAGGAACGCGGGATGCTCGGGATCGGTCCCACGCAGCTTCAGGAACGCGGCGACCGGCGTCTCGCAGTCGTCGATGAAGGTGTGGCGCAGCGGGATGAGGTCGTGGTCGCGCGCGAGCTCGCGGATCTCGTCGAGCGAGGGCTCCAGGCTCAGGCTGCTCTCAGCGATGGCGCTCACGCAGCACCTCCGTGACATCGGCCAGCGAACGGCCGCGCGAGCGCAGCAAGACGAGCAGGTGGTAGAGGACGTCGGCCGCCTCGTTGTCGACGCGGTCGTCGGTCTCCTCGCGCGCGGCGCGGGCGACCTCCTCGGCCTCCTCCTCGACCTTCTCACCGATGTGCGCCGGGTTGTCGAGCAGCTCGACGGTGTAGCTGCCCGCGGGCCGCTGCGTCTGGCGGGCGACGAGCGTGCGCTCCAGCTCCGGCAACACCTCGTAGGGCGCCGGCTCCAGGTCACCGGTGAAGAAGCAGGTGCGTTCGCCGGTGTGGCACGCCGGGCCGGCGGGCTCAACGAGCGCGAGCAGCGCGTCGCCGTCGCAGTCGACCCGCAGCGCCTTGACGGCCTGCGTGTTGCCCGACGTCGCGCCCTTGTGCCAGAGCTCATCGCGCGAGCGTGACCAGAGGTGGAGCTCGCCGGTCTCGTGGGTCTTGGCGACCGCCTCGGCGTTGGCGTAGGCCAGCGTCAGGACCTCGCCCGAGCGCCAGTCCTGGATGACGACGGGCACGTAGCCCTGGGCGTCGTAGTTGATCTCCACAAAGCGGAGTCTACGAGGGGTCGCGTTACGAAGCGTGGGCCTGATCGGCCCGTGCGAGCAGCGGCTCGATCTCCTCAGCGCCGGCCGGCCGCCCGAGCAGGAAGCCCTGGGCCAGCGGGCAGCCACGCTCCACGAGGAACGCGCGCTGGGCCTCGTTCTCGACGCCCTCGGCCACCGCGTCCATGCCCAGGGCCCGCGCCAGTTCGAGGATCGCGGTGACGATCGCCGTCGCCTGCGGATCGTCGGGGACGGCCTGCAGGAACGTCTTGTCGATCTTGAGCACCTGCACCGGCATCGTGCGCAACCGCGACAGCGACGAGTAGCCGGCGCCGAAGTCGTCGATGGCGACCTCGATGCCCGCCGCCGCCAGCTCGGTAAGGACGGGATCGGTGCGGAGCGGGTCGATCATCGCGGCCGACTCGGTGATCTCGACGGTGAAGCGGCTGGCGACGTCGTCGGGCGTGAGCAGAGCGAGCAGGCGTTGGCCGAAGTCCGGGCGGCGCAGCTGCCGCGGCGAGACGTTGACGGTCACCCGCGGCGGCCGGTAGCCGGCGCGCTCCCAGGCTAGGACCTGATCGCGAACCGAGCCGACGACCCAGTCGCCGACGCGGTCGACGAAGCCCGTCTCCTCGGCGAAGGCGATGAACTCGTCGGGCATGACGAGCCCGCGAAACGGATCCTGCCAGCGCACCAGCGCCTCGAGCTTGCGCAGCGTGCCGTTCCGCGGGTCGACGATCGGCTGCCAGTGCAACAGCAGCTCGTCGCGGTCCAGCGCCTTGCGCAGGCGGCTGGTCATCGACAGCCGCTCCAGCGACTCGTGGGGATCGCCGCTGTAGACCGTGACGCCGTTGCGCCCAGCGGACTTGGCGGCGTACATCGCGGCGTCGGCGTGGCGCAGCAGCGCGTCGGCGTCGGCGGCATCGCGCGGGTAGAGCGAGATGCCGATCGACGCGCCGATGTGGAACTCCGCGCCAGAGATCGAGAACGGCTCGGCGAGCGAGCGCAGCAGGTCCTCGGCTACGCGGCGCGCGTGGGCCTCGGCGTCGGCGCGCGGCATGTCGGCCAACAGCAACAAGAACTCGTCGCCCCCTTGGCGGGCGAGCAGGTCCATCCCGCGGCGACGCTCGCTGAGGCGCAGCGTCACGTGGCAGAGCAGCTCGTCGCCGGCGGGATGGCCGAGCGAGTCGTTGACGAGCTTGAAGCCGTCGAGGTCGAGGTAGAGCAGGCCCACGGCCTCGCTCTGGCGACGTGCGCGGGCCAGCGCGAGGTCGAGGTGCTCCTGCAGCAGCGCGCGGTTGGGCAGCCCGGTGAGCGAGTCGTGGTAGGCGAGGTAGGCGATCTGCTCCTCGGCCGCGCGGCGCTCGGTCAGGTCGACCCCACTGCTCATGATCGCCGTCACGGTGCCGGAGACGTCGCGGACGACCGTGTCGCGCCAGGCGATCGTGCGCTCCTCACCGTCCTTGGTCACGACGACCAACTCGTTGACCGCATCGTCCTGGTCGCTGCGAACCACGGTGGCGAAGGTCGCGCGGGCGCTCGCGCGCAGCCGCTCGGGGACCACCGCGTCGTGCCAGTCGCGGCCGATCAGCTCCCCCTCGGCGTAGCCCAGCAGCTCGGTGCCAGCACGGTTGAGCAGCGTGATCTTCGCCGAGGCATCGAGGATCACGATGATCGCGCCGGCGATGTCGAGGTAGCGCTGCGCGCGATGGCGCTCGTCTTGGAGCTCTGCCTCGGTCGCGCGGGTCGGGGTGACGTCGACGAGGACGCCCTGGCTGAACCGCGGCGCGCCGTCGGCGTCGCGGATGATCGCCTCCTTGTCGCGCACCCACCGCTCGCTGCCGTCGCGGTGGATCATGCGGAACTCCATGTCAGCCCACGCGCCGGCCTCGAAGGCGACGCGCTCCTGCTCCCGGATGCGGTCGATGTCGTCGGGGTGGATGCAGCGATACCAGAGGTCTTGGTCAGCCAGGAACGCCTCGGGCGGCCAGCCGAGTAGCTCCTCGATCTGCGGGCTGACATAGGTCAGCGTCGACTGCGCATCCCACTCGGCGACGTAGGCGACCGCAGGGACGTGTTCGACCAGACCGCGGTAGCGCGCCTCGGCCAGCGCGAGCTTGTTCTCCAGCGCCCGTACGAGGGGCACGTGCTCGGCGTCAGGTGGCGTGGGAGGCGTGCTCGACGGGTCGGCCATGGGGTTCGCGCGAGCCGGTGCGACGCTCGGCCAGCGACGGATCTGCCTGGCGGAGATACCAGCCGAAGGCTCGATCGACCAGCGGCTGGACAGCCATCGCGCGCAGCAAGAGTGACAGCAATCGCGGCGGCAAGGCGGGGACCAGCCGCTGCAGCCGCGCGGCCCGGGTGAAGGCCGGGCGGTGGCGCTCGTGGAAGTCGGTGTAGGCGTTCAGGGCTTGCTCGCGGCTCTGGCTGCCGTCCAGAACGGCGCCGAGCTCACGCCCGCAGGCGATCCCGAAGTAGAACGCGGTGCGAATCCCCTCGCCCGAGAGGGGGAAGCAATGCCCGGCGCTGTCGCCGACGCAGAAGGCGCCGTCGACCGTCGCCTCCCGGAGCGCGTGTGGAAACCAATTGCCTTGGTAGCGGACGGTCTCGACGTCGAGCTTGCGCGCCATCGCGCGCGTCGGCTCCTTGACGTGGTCGTGCGGGTTGTAGGAGAGCGTGCCGACACGACGCTCACCGTTGGCGGGGACTGACCAGCCGTAGCCGCGGCGGATCAGGTCGCGGTCCAGCCAGAGGTCGAGGTCGGTGCCGCCGGCGTCGTGGGGATGGACCTCCAGCCCGCGGCTGAGCGTCGCCTCGGGCGGCTGGACGTGTGGATCGCCAAGCACGCGGCGCCAGCCGGCGGCGTCGACGAGTAGCGGGGCCGTGACGTCGCCGCGGTCGGTGTGGACCGTGTCCCCCGTGCGGCCGTAGACGACGGCGGTGGCAAAGCGCGCGCCGCCGCACTGGGCCCACAGCAGCTCGCACAGCGTCTTGTAGTCAAACGACGTCCAGCTCCACGGCAGGCGATAGCGCGCGCGGCCGTGCGGCGTGGAGAAGGACATGCCCGGCAGCTCCTGGCGCGCGGCGCCCTCCACCCCCATCGCGGCCATCCACGGCGTCGGGATCGCGCACGCCGACGTCGCGCGCTCGCCGATGTCATAGCGGTCGAGAACCAGCACGTCGGCGTCGCTGCCGGCCAGCTCGCGGGCGACCGCGAGGCCGGCGAAGCTCGCGCCGCAGATGATGACGTCGGCGCGCTCGCCGGGTTCGAACGGCGGGCGGTCCTCACCGCGAGCGGTGGCACGGAGCGTCACGCGGACCGCATGACGTCGCACTCGTTCGCTGTCCGGTTCTGACGCGTCATGAGGCTGACCTCATGACGGCGCACTCGTTCGCTGTCCGGTTCTGGCGCGTCATGAGGCGGTTACGACCCCGCGGCGCTCGATGCGGCGCAGATGCACGCGGCGGTAGATCGTGGTCGCCAGCGCGATGCCGGGCCGCGCGCGTGGTGTGCAGGCGCCGAGCACTGCGCGCGCAGAGTCGCGGAAGAGCTCGCTCGCGCGGCGGACCTCCTCGGCGGGCACTTCCGTCGGGCGCCCTTCGGCCAATGCCTCCTCGTCTAGCCCAGGCAGGTAGACGCGGCCCATGGCGTAGTCCTCGCGCACGTCGCGCAGGAAGTTCGTCAGCTGGAAGGCGATCCCGAGGCGCGCAACGTCCTCCCTGCGCTCAGCCGACACGCCGATCAGCGGCGCCATCACGCGGCCGACCGCCGCCGCGCTGCCGTTCATGTAGGTGTCGAGCTCGGCGCGGCTGCTGATCCGCACGTGGCCGTTGCAGTCGACGCGCATCGAGTCCATGTAGACGCCAAGCTCCTCGAGCGGCAGATCGTGGCGCCGGCCAGCGTCGACCAGCGCGGCGATCAGCGGATGGTCGCTGCCGCCAGCGGCAACCCCGTCGGCCAGCGTGGCCTGCCAGGCGTCGAGCGCCGCCCGGCGCGCTTCGGGGGTCTCCGGGCGGTCGGGGCCGTCGACCAGCTCATCGGCGCCGCGCAGGAAGCCGTACAGGGCGTGCACGGCTGGACGCACGTCGCGACCCAGCACCTGGGTCGCCAGGTGGAAGGTTGGATCATGGCGCCGTTGCAGCGCCGCACATCGGAGGTAGGCCTCTTGAGTGTCCGTGTCTGGCATGTTCCCTGTTGCAGGTCGTTACGTACAACTCTGAAGGACAGATGACCGCGATCGATGATGCAGAGCTCGTGGTCGTCACGGGTAAGGGCGGCACCGGCCGAACAACGGTCGCGACCGCCCTCGGGCTGGCCGCGGCGGCGCGCGGACGGCGCACGATCATCTGCGAGGTCGGCGGCCAGTCGCGCGTGGCCGCGCTGCTCGACGACGCGCGAAACGCTCGCCCAGAGGGCGAGGTTCCGTCGCGGGTATCGGCCCAGAGGGCCGAACCCGCATGGCACGCACCTCGACCCGGCGTCGAGACACCGGTTGGCGACGGGCTCTGGACGACCACGATCGACCCCGACGGCGCGCTGGAGGAGTGGCTGACCCATCAGCTGCCGCGCCGCCTCGTGCTGCCGCTCTCCCGCTCAGGGGTCTTCTCCGGGTTCGTCGCCGCGGCACCAGGCGCGCGCGAGTTGGTGACGATCACCAAGGCGTGGGAGCTCGGCCAGGCGCGCCGCTGGCGCCGCGACGCCCACGGCTACGACACCGTCATCCTCGACGCGCCGGCCTCCGGCCACGGCCTCGGGCTGCTGCGCACGCCACGGACGTTCGCCGACATCGCCCGCGTCGGGCCGATCGCCGGCCAGGCGCGCACGGTCGCCGAGGCGCTGGCCGACCCGACGCGCAGCCGCCTGGTCGCCGTCGCCCTGCCCAGCGAGCTGGCCGTGAGCGAGACATTGGAGCTGGAGGGACGTGTGGCCGCCACCTTGGGCCGCGGCCTTGACGCGATCGTCGTCAACGGCCTCTGGCCACGACGCCTGTCGGGCCACGACGTGGCGGCCGTCGCGGCCGCCGACGGCGCCGCCGATCACGCCGTGCGCCGGGCGGTCGCGGCCGCCGCGGGGCGCGTCCGGACCCAGCAGGGCCAGCTGGCCCGCCTGCGGCGCGACGCGGTCGCCGCCGTCTCGACGCTGCCGTTCGTCTTCGGCGAGCGACTGGGGGCCGAGGAGATCCGGGCGTTCTCCTCGCGGCTGGCGGAGTCCCACTAGGACAGACGTCCGTTCGGGGTCAAACGGCCCTCCAGCCGGCCGCGCCCGGGCCGACACTAGGGAAGCAACACAACAGGCGAATACGACCCACGGACGGGTCGGCCCTGAGCTCGAGCGTCGCTTCTGGAGGGAGCGCGGCGCCGGCATCATCGGGACCGCCAAGGATCGAGAGTCGACCTTTCGCCACATATACGCCTCCCACCGGAGGGGACATCCACGGTGCGGACCCGAGCGACGACGGTTGCTCGGGTCCGTTTCCGTTTGCCGTTTTCGCGCCACCGTCGTGCCTGGATGTGGCGTCTCGGTGTAGTTTCGGGTGGGTGTCGTCTGCCCCCGTAGCCCCTGCAATCCACCTGCGCGGCGTCGTCAAGCGCTATGGCGATGTCACAGCAGTCAACGGTCTTGATCTTACGGTCCCTGACGGCACCTGCGTCGGGCTCCTTGGACCCAACGGCGCAGGCAAATCGACCACCATGAGGATGCTCACCGCGCAGGCGATCGCCGACGAGGGTGAGATCGAGGTGCTCGGCTTTCCGCTGCCCGCCGAGTCGAAGGCCGCGCGCGCCCAGATGGGCGTCGTGCCGCAGCTCGACAACCTCGACGTGACGCTGACCGTCGAGCAGAACCTGCTCGTCTTCACCCACCTCTACCGCATCGGTCGCGGCGAGCGGCGCGCCGCGATCGAGCGCGCGCTGGAGATCGCGAACCTGCGCGAGCGCCGCAAGGCGCGCGTCGACGAGCTGTCGGGTGGCATGCGCCGGCGACTGCTCATCGCCCGCGCGCTCGTGCACCAGCCGCGGCTCGTGCTCCTTGACGAGCCGACCGTTGGACTGGACCCGCAGGTGCGCCAGGAGCTGTGGGCCCTGGTCGACCGGCTGCGCAGCGAGGGCGCCTCGATCCTGATGTCCACGCACTACATCGAAGAGGCCGAGCGCCTCGCCGACACGGTCGTCGTCGTCAGCCAGGGCCGGGCGGTCGCCGTCGGGCGCCCGAACGACCTCGTCGTCGAGCACGCCGGCCGCGAGGCCCTGGAGGTCTACGGGGCGCCGACACGCCTGCGCGAGGTCGAGGCCGACGCGGCGCAGCGTGGCTGGCCGACACGGCGCACCGGCACGTCGGTGACGATCCTGCGCGCCGAGACGCTGAACGGCGACGTGCCGGAGGGCGAGCGTCGCAACGCCAACTTGGAGGATGTGTTCGTGCTGCTCACCGGGGAGGAGATCGCCTGATGGCCATTACCACCGACAAGCCCGACGTCACGCAGCCGAGCGCCAACCGGCCCGGCCGCCTGGATCGTGCAGCGCTCACCGGCGTGCTCGTCCGCGAGATCGTCAACTTCGGCTCCTACTGGCGCGCGTCGACGTTCTCGTCGACCGTCGAGCCGACGATCTACCTGATCGCCTTCGGCTTCGGCTTCGGCTCCCTGGTGTCCACGGTCAACGGCCTGGACTACGTGCAGTTCGTCGGGACCGGCACGGTCGCGACCGCGGTGCTGTTCTCCTCGGTCTTCCCGGCCATGTTCGGCACGTTTGTCAAATACACCTACCAGCGAACGTACGACGCCATCCTCGCCGCGCCCGTCGACACCGAGGAGCTGGTGACCGCCGAGGCGCTGTGGATCGCCTCGCGCTCCGGCGTCTTTGGCTGCGCGCCGCTCCTGGTGGCGATCGTCTTCGGGCTCGATCCGTCGTGGGGCATGCTGCTCGTGCCGTTCATCGCCTTCATCGCGGGCTTCGGCTGGGCCTCATTCGGGATCGTGATCTCGGCGGTCATGAAGTCCATCGACAACTTCAGCTACGTGACCTCGACGGTCATCACGCCGCTCTTCCTCGTCGCCGGGACGTTCTTCCCGATCTCCGGCCTGCCCGAGTGGGCGCGCATCCTGGCCAACGTCAACCCGCTGTATCACTGCGTGCAGTTGGTGCGCCACGCGGTCTTCGGGCTCGAGCGGATCGACCTCTGGCACCTCGGCTTCTTGATCGTCTTTGGCCTCGTGGCGTGGCGATTGGCGATCAACCGCATGGAGAAGAAGCTGATCAACTGAGGCGCACAGCTCGCGGCTTGCCGGGGTGGCTCTGGCGCCGTACGATGTTCGGCCAGTAGACCGGCGGGAATGGTCACGAAGTCCCAGCAGCATGTGGCGACCCGGCGTCGAACACGACTGACCGACGCGCTTCCTCTGATCGTCCTCGGCGCAGGGCTGCTGATCGTCCTGATCGTCATCGGCACCTCAGACCAGCAGTCAACGCTGGCGGGGCTGCGAACCTATTTGAGCAACGACTACCTGCCGAAGCGGGTCGGCACGCAGCCGTGGTTCATCGTCGTCCCGCCAATCGACACGTTCAGCCCGGACAGCTCGCATCGGTCCTGGCTGCTGACGATGACCTTCGAGGTCACCTACCTCGCCTCGACGATGGCCATCGGCAGTCGCCTCGTCCCCGCCCTCCGTGGTGATGACCAGTGGCCGGTGCCTGTGCGGCTGCTCGCGGGATTCCTGCCCGGGTACCTCATGACGCTCGCGCCATTGCAACTGCTGTTCGTCGCGGTACCGCTGGCGACGGCCTCGTGGATCGGACTGGCCGCCGTCCCAGTCTGGGCGATCGCGCTGCACTGGCGCCGCCTGATCGCGAGCGCGCGCGACCTGCGACTGCGACCGCCGCGCCGCGGCGGCACGACGGTCGCGGTGGGCATCGCCTTGGTGATGGTTACGGTGGCGGCGATTCATCGGCTCCAGCAGGGCACCTTTCACCTCACCCAGGACTCGATCGCCTTCTTCCTGCAAGCGGCTGTCAGGCACCTCGACGGGACGCCAGATCTGGCGTACCTGATCCACTGGAAGACACAGAACGACGAGTGGCTCTTCAACGCGCCGCTGGTGTTCTCCGCTGGACGCCAGGACGATTTCTGGCTCCCGTTCTACATCACGCAGAGCGTCGGCCTCGCAAGCTTCCTGTGCTTGGTCTACGGCATCGTGCACCGCATCGCCCGGCGCCGAAAGGCTCTAGCGGGATCGCTGGCCGCCGCGGCCGTGTTCGGGTCGACGCTCGCGATCTACCCGTGGGTCTATGTCACGATCGTCGGCGGCGGCCAACCCGTGATCGCGCTGGCGCACCCTGGGCGGCTCATCGGGATCATCGCGCCGTGGGCGGCGCTGTTGATCATGTACAGCCCGCGCAAGGCACCGCTGTGGGCGGTAGCGATCGCGACGCTGGGGCTCGGATTCGTCACGCCCAACAGCCTGCTCTTCATCGGCCTGGCCGTGACGGCGGGCCTGCTCTGGCGCGTCCGAAGCGTGCGTCCTGGGATTCTTCGGGCGCCAGCGGCGCGTATCGGCGTGCACGCCGCCCTGGCCCTGGCGCTCGCTTTGCCCATCGTCGCCTCCTCGTTCACGGAGTATCCGCGGCCAGCACCGATCGTCACGACGTTCGTTCTGGCCGCGGCGTGCCTAGCGGCGCTCTGCGGGGCCGCCCTGATCGCCTGGGGCACAGCGACGGGTGGAATGGACACGAGCCGTGTCCGGTCGTGGGCATGGTACGGAGCCTGGGTCGCGACAGCGTCCGTCGGGTTCGTGCTCTCCGACAACGCCGAAGGCACCAGGCTCGGTGCGACCGTCCACGACTCCCTGACACCGCTGCTTCCGGGGTTCGGTGCCATAGTCCTCGACCGCGCGGTCATGGAGAACGGCGTGTTCGGCGGACTCTCGTTCCCTGACTTCTCCCTCGATGCGTGCACATCGAACACGACGTGCGGCGGTGTTCCCCAGTTCTTGATCGGCTACGGCGTCCTCTTCTCGCTGGTCCTCGCCGCGTGGGTCGGGTACGGGCGCCTGAAACTCGACAGCGAGAGAACGAACCAGCACCGGATCGCGATGTTGCTCGTCCTCGCTACGTTGCCACCAACCACGATCCTCGTGTTCTTCGCGGGCGCAGACGAGTTCCAAGCCGGCGCTCTGACCCGCTTGTTCGAGTTGCCGTACTACACGCTGTTGGTTCTCGCGGTTCTCGCCTTCTGCGAGATGCGGCGACAGTGGGTCGCGATCACGGGCGTGAGCTTCCTGGCAATCTGGACGCTCGTCCCGCTCCTCAGCGTCGAGTGGCCAGTCCAGATGGCACGAAACGCCGAGTTCTACCTGCAGAAGTTCGGCCTGCTCTGATCAGTTGTCGAACCCGAGCCGGTCGAGCAAGCCCTCGTCGCCGCGCCACCCGCGGCGGACGCGGACGATGAGGTCGAGGTGGACCTTGGTGCCGAGCTCGCGCTCCAGCGACTTGCGAGCGGCGGTCCCGATCGCGCGGATCATGTTGCCCTGCGCGCCGACCAGGATGCCCTTCTGCGAATCGGTCTCCACCCAGGCGCGGGCGTGGACGACGGTCAGGTCCTCGCGGTCGTCCTCGACCTCCTCGACGACGACCTCGACCGCATGGGGCACCTCCTGGAAGGTGCGGCGCAGGATCTGCTCGCGCACGAGCTCGGCGAGGTGGACGTAGGGCGAGAGGTCGCTGGTGTCCTCGCGATCAAAGAGGAACGGCGAGTCGGGCGCCAGGCTGAGGAGGTGGTCGGTCAGTGCCTCCACACCGGTCCCCTTGCGCGCCGAGATCGGGAAGATCTCGTCCGCGATGCCCAGCTCGCCGGCAGCCTCCAGCGCGAGGATGATGTGCGGCCGGTCGAGGCGGTCGACCTTGTTGACGGCGATGACGACCGGACAGGTCGCGTTCTTCAGCGCGTTGGCGATCCAGCGGTCGCCAGGCCCCACGCCCTGCTCGGCGTTGAGCACCATCAACGCGACGTCGGTCTCTGAGAGCTCGCGCTCCACGCGGCGCTGCATGCGCTCGGTGAGGCTGTCGAGCGGCTTCTGCACGCCGGGCAGATCGGTGAGGACGAGCTGGACGTCGTCGCGGGTGACGACGCCGCGGATCGCGCGGCGCGTCGTCTGCGGCTTGTCGGAGACGATCGCGACCTTCTGGCCGACGATCGCGTTGACGAGCGTCGACTTGCCGACGTTGGGCCTGCCGGCGAGGGCGATGAGTCCGGCGCGCGTGTTCACGGTCACCATGAGAGCAGTTCTGCCTGAACTGTGAGCATCTCGCCGTCGTCAACCTCGTGGTCCATGCCGACAAGGTGCAGCGCCCCGTGGACGATCGCCTCGCGGATGTCGATGGTGTGCTGCGGGCAAATCACGATGTCGCCGAGCTCGCGGGCTTCCGGCACCTCTCCCACCCCATCGGACTCCGCCTCGTCGATCGGGAACGAGAGCACGTCGGTCGGCCCGTCCTTGCCGCGATGCTCAGTGTTGAGCGCTGCGATCCGATCGGCATCGACGAAGGCAACCGCGACATGGCCGTCCCCCACACCCGCCGTCGCGATCGCCAAGGTGACGAGGCGGACGATCTCGCGCTCCTCGGGCAGGTCCTCGCGACCAGCGGCGAGCTCGGCATCCAGCACCTCGACCTCGAGCGACATCAAAGGCGGGTGGCCGCTGACCGCAGCTCGGGAGCGGCCGCCTGGTCATGCGCGTCGTAGGCCTCCACGATGCGTTGCACGAGACGATGGCGAACGACGTCGCCGCCGTCGAAGCGGACGAAGTCGACGCCGTCGACCTCCTCCAGGATGTCGCCGACCACGATCAGGCCGGACTTCTCGTTGCGCGGCAGGTCGACCTGGGTGATGTCGCCCGTGATGACCATCCTCGACCCGAAGCCCAAGCGCGTGAGGAACATCTTCATCTGCTCGGGCGTCGTGTTCTGCGCCTCGTCGAGGATGACGAAGGAGTCATTCAGGGTCCGGCCACGCATGAAAGCCAGCGGCGCGACCTCGATTACGCCCTTCTCCAGGAAGCCCGCAACCTTCTCGGGGTCGAGCATGTCGTTGAGCGCGTCGAAGAGCGGGCGCAAGTACGGGTCGATCTTGGCCATCAGGTCGCCGGGCAGGAAGCCCAGGCGCTCGCCGGCCTCGACGGCCGGGCGGGTCAAGATGATGCGGTTGACTTCCTTGCGGGCCAGCGCGGCGGCGGCCATCGCGACGGCGAGGAAGGTCTTGCCGGTGCCGGCCGGGCCGATACCGAACGTCACGGTGTTGGTGCGAATCGAGTCGACGTAGCGCTTCTGGTTGACCGACTTCGGTGCGACCTTCGCCGAGCGGTGACGCCAGACAACGTCCTCCAGCACCTTGGCCGGGGACTCGTGGCGATCCAGCGCGCTGGTCACGGCATCCAGCGTGCCGTGGGTGATCTCGTGGCCGCCCTCGATCAGCTCGGAGAGCTCGCGCACGACGACCGCCGCGTCGTCGACGGCGGTGGGCTCCCCTTCGAGGGTGACGAGGTTGCCGCGCAAGAACAGCGCACAGTCGACGTGCTCCTCGAGCTGGCGCAGGACGGCATCGTGCGTGCCGCTCAGCGCGGCGGCGACGTCGTTGCTCAGCTCGATCTGACGGCGCGCGCTCACGTCAGCGCCTCGCGCGCGAGCGCCGAGACGCGCTTGCCGTCGGCGTTGCCACCGGTGCGCTCCATGGCGATCTTCATGACGGCACCGAGGTCCTTGGGGGTCGTCGCGCCGGACTCGGCGACCGCATCGGCCACGATCTGGCGCAGCTCGTCGTCGCCCAGCTCCGCCGGTAGATAAGCCTCGATGACGGCCGCCTCGGCCTCTTCGCCCTCGGCCAGCTCGACGCGGCCCGCCTCGCGGAAGGCAGCGGCGGACTCCAGGCGGCGCTTGCGCTCGCGCCGCAGGATCGCCAGCTCGTCGTCGTTGCCGTCTTTGGCGGCCTTCTGAAGCTCAGACAGCACCAGTCGCAGCGCGCCGACGCGCTCCTTCTCCTTCGCCTTCATCGCGATGGTGAGATCCTGCTTGACGCTGTCGACGACGCTCATGTGCCTCGATTGTAGGCCCCGGGTGCGGACGCGCACCCTCAAGCGGACCTTCAGGGAGGCCGATGGCAACGATGCGATGTCCCTCCGGATTGCACTCCTGCTCGCCCTGCTCGTGCTCGCCGCCGCGGTGCCACTGACGTCGCCGCCGCGGTCCAGCGCCAGGCGAGGCGGGCAGGCCTGCATCCGCCCGCAACCTTCGGGACCGAGGTCGTCGCGCGTTCCCTTGGCCTGCGCGAGAACCACCCGTTCCCGCAGGAGGCGCTCGAGCCCTACCCGACCGACGCGATCACCCGCGCCGAAGCGGCGCACTCCTTCGCGGTCGCGCTGAAGTGGCAGGGCGGCGGCGCGCAGTCGGCCCGCGACCTGTTCTCGCAGTTCGTCCTGCCCAGGTATACGGCCGCGCAGAAGCGGGTCCTGCGGCTCGCGGTGTCGCGGATCGGCATGCCCTACATCTGGGGCGGAGAGACCGACGGCGCCGGCATGGGTTTCGGCGGCCAGGAGCGCGGCGGCTATGACTGCTCGGGCCTCGTCTGGCGCGTCTTCAAGCTGTCGGGCTTCTCGTGGGGCCGACAGATCCGCGAGCGCACCGCCGCGGCGCAGGCCGGCGAGATCGCGCGCGACGCGCGCATCCGGCTCGACGACGTACGCCCGGCCGACCTGGTGTTCTTCGGCCCGGGCCGCTTCTGGCAGAAGGCGACCGAGCGGCGCATTGTCCACGAGGGCATCGCGCTCAGCCCCGATTGGATGATCCACGCCTCCGATCAGGGTGTCTACGTGTCACCGCTGCGCCTGGACGCTTGGCGCGCCAAGCGCTTCAGCTGGGCGCGACGGGTGCTGTAGCGCCATCCGGCGCGGCTGCGCCGTTGCCCTCGGTGGCGGCGAGCGTGCCGCCGCCGGTCGGGTCGACGCCGAGGCCGGGCGCGCGGCCCAGCCCCCCAAGCTCGGAGGCGTCACGGCCGAAGAGCAGCTGGATGTTCCAATCAACCAGCAGGCGCAGCTTGCGCTTGGTGCCCGGCAGCATGGCGAGGTGGTAGCTGCGCGCCAGCCACCATGCCGGGATGCCGCGCCAGCGGATGCCCAGCGTCGTCGCCACGGCTTGCCCCTGGCCCATGTCGACGAAGACGCCCTTGGTCTTGAAGGTGAAGGGCTTGACGCGGCCGTTGCCGATCGAGGCCGCCACGTTGCGCCCGGCGAGCTTGCCCTGACGGATCGCGTGCTGTGCGGTCGGCGGCGTCGCGGTCTTGCCCTTCTTGGCCGGATCCGGGACCGCCGCGGCGTCGCCGAGGGCCCAGACGTGGTCGTGGCCTTCGACGCGCAGCGTGCGGTCGACCTTGATCCGCCCCTGCTCGTCGAGCGGCAGGCCGAGCCGCGCGATGACCGGATGCGGCTTGACGCCCGCGGTCCAGACGAGCGTGCGCGTGGGGATCACCTCGCCGCCGGAGAGGACCGCGGTGTCGGCGGTGACGGATTCGAGCGTCGTGCTGGTGCGGATCGCGATGCCGCGCCCGCGCAGCTCGCGCGTGGCGAAGTCGGCGAGCTGGGCCGGGATCTCGGGCATCACGCGGTCGCGCGCTTCGACGAGGATCCAGCGCATCCCCTGCGTGCGGCAACGCGGGTAGAGGTCGATGACGTCGGCGGCGAAGTCCTGTAGCTCCGCAAGCCCTTCCAGGCCCGCGTAGCCGGCGCCGACGAAGACGTAGGTCAACCACTGCTTGCGCTCCTGCGCGTCATCGAGCGTCTCGGCGACCTCGAGCGTGTGCAGGACGTGGTTGCGCAGCTCGATCGCCTCGGGCAGCGACTTGAAGCCGATGCCGTGCTCGGCCAGCCCGGGGATCGGCAGCGTGCGGCTGACGCTGCCCATCGCGACGACGAGGTGGTCGTAGTTGAGGGTCTCGACCGTGCCCTTCGGCGTCCGCACCTGGAGCGCCTGGTCGCTCGGCGTGCCGCCGACGACCGTGCCGAGCCGCAGGTGCGTGCGCTTGAGCTCCTCGCGCAGCGGCACCACGACGTGCCGTGGCTCCAGCGTGCCGCCCGCCGCGCCGGGCAGCAGCGGCGTGTAGAGCATGAAGTTGACGTCGTTGACGAGCGTGATCCGCGCGGCTTGCGGCGGAAGGACCTTCTCGAGCGTCCGGGCGGCGTAGAAGCCCCCGAACCCACCACCAGCGATGACGACATGCCAGGCCATGGCTGCGAGGCTAGCCCTCTGGGAGCCACGAGACCAACCGCACGATGTTGCGGACGGGGGGCGAGTTTTGGGTCCGGGGCGCCTATACCCCGATATGAGGGGTGAATGCGATCTGGATCGACGGATGGGTGTGCTGGCCACCGAGCAGTACGGCGTTGTGGCGCGGAGGCAGCTACGGGTGATCGGACTCTCCGACAAGAACATCGACTACCGGATCGCGGCCGGGCGGCTGATCAGGATCTCGTCAGGGGTGTTCGCTGTGGGGCACAGTTGCCTCACGAGGGAGGGCCGCTGGATGGCCGCCGTGCTCATGTGTGGCGAGCGAGCGGTGCTCAGCCACCACGATGCGGCGGCGCATTGGGGTCTTACGCCCACACGCGGGACGCTGGTTCATGTCACGACGTCTCAGCGATCGGGCCGCATCCCAGATCGAAGCCGTGTCAGGCTCCACCGCGTCGGGACGCTGACGTCCGACGAGACCACGCTGCATGAGGCGCTTCCTGTCACGACCCCGGCCCGCACGCTCCTCGACATCGCGTCGATCCTGCGTCCTCGATCACTTGAGGACGCCATCGCGCAGGCGGACCGCCTCGGGTTGTTTGACCTCGTCGCCGTAAGCCGCGTGCTTGGCGCCCATCCGCAACAGCATGGGGCACCGCGACTGCGACGGGTACTTGAAGTCATTGCCGGCGCGGGCGCGGCCGAGACGCGAAGCCCATTGGAGGTCGCACTGCTTCAACTCTGCGACGACTACGGCCTGCCTACACCTGCGACGAACGTGGCGCTTGCGGGATTCATCGTGGATTTTCACTGGGCCGGGACCGACCTCATCGTCGAGACCGACGGGTACACCTATCACTCGATGCCGTCGGCGTTCGCGGCCGATCGCGAGCGCGATCAGGTCCTAGCACTTGCCGGATATCGGGTCGTGCGCTTGACCTACGACCAGGTGACACGTCGCCGTCGACAGACTGCTCGACGCCTTCGTGATCTCCTCGCGGCATCGAGGTCGGTTTCACCCCGATAGTCGGGGTGAATGCGACACGGATCGGCTCCGCTAAGGCTGGCGCAGGAGCAAGGCGGCCCACTCGCCACTGGTGCGGCGGTCGGCTTCGATGAGGCCGTGGCGGGCGAAGGCCGCGGCGATCTCGTCGGCCTCGTGGATCAGAAGGCCGGAGGCGATGAGGGTCTGGGGCGCTTGGCCTGCGGCGAAGCCTGCGCGGGCGACGCAGAGCAGCAAGGGGCGCAGGAGGTTGGCGAGCACGAGCGGCGCGGTCGGCGCCGGGCCACCACGGATGAGGTCGAAGCGCTGGGCGGCGACTTCGACCCCGTTGGCGGTCGCGTTCTCGGCGGTCGCGCGGACGGACTCCAGCTCGTGGTCGACGCCCGCGACCGGGTTCCAGCCGAGCTTGGCCGCGGCGATCGCCAGCACGCCGGAGCCGCAACCGAGGTCCATGACGCCGGCGTCCGATGCCTCCGGGACGGCCTCGTCGGCGAGCAGCTCCAGGCAGAGCCGCGTCGTGTGATGCGCACCGGTCCCGAACGCCTGACCGGGATCGATGACCAAGTCCATTATGTCGTCGCGTGCTGGCTCCCACGGCGGGCGGACGTAGAGCCGGCCGGCGATCTCGATCGGCCGGTGGAACTGACGCCAGCGGTCGGCCCAGTCGTCGGCGACCTCGGTCGTCACCACCTCGACCAGCGCGCCGCCCGCCGCCGCTTGGACATCCGGAAGGTCTGGCAGCTCACCCGGCGCGCCGTAGACCGCGTACTCGATGACGCCGTCAGGCAGATCGGTCTCCTCCACCCCGCCCGGCGCCAGCTCCAGCAGTTCGGCGAGAACGACGTCAGCGTCCTCGCGCTTGACGCGCACCGCCAGCCGAATCAACGGTGGAAAAGTCTGCGCAGCTTGCCGACCATCGACTCGCCGTCGTCGCGCAGCTGCTCAGGGGTGATCGAGGCCGAGAGCTCCTCCAGCAGCTCGCGCTGCTGGGCGTTGAGCCGGCGCGGGATCACGACGTTGGCCACGACGCGCAGGTCGCCGAAGCGGCCTTGACGGCGCAGCATCGGCATCCCCTTGTCCTTGACCGTCAACACCGCGCCGGGCTGGGTGCCGCCCGGCACCTCGACCGCGACGTCGCCATCGGGATGCTCAATCGTCACCGTGGTCCCCAGCGCGGCCACTGGCGCCGGGATGTCGGTAACCGTCACGAGGTCGTCGCCGTCGCGCATCCAGCCGTCACCCAAGGCAACTTGAACAACAACGTAGAGGTCACCCGGGGGACCGCCGTGATCGCCGGCATGACCACGCCCGCCAAGCCGGATCCGCTGACCGTCGGCGATGCCTGCGGGCACGTCGACCTCCAGCCGCCGGTGGCCGACGACCAGACCGCGGCCGTCACAGGTCTCGCACGGCTGCGTGGCGATCTTGCCGTCGCCGCCGCACTTGTCACAGGCAACCTGACGCACGACCTGCCCGAAAGGCGACCGCGTCACCGCCTGCAGGACGCCGTGGCCGGCGCACTTGTCACAGGTCTCGATCGGCGTGCCGGGCTCGGCGCCGTTGCCGTTGCAGTGCTCGCAGCGGTCGATCGCCTCGTAGCCGACCTGCACCTTGGCGCCGCGGTAGGCCTGGTCGAGGTCGATCTCCACCGCGACCGCGATGTCCTCGCCCTGGCGCGGCCCGGTCCGCGTCCCACCACCGAAGCCACCGCCGAACGAGCCGCCAAAGAACGCGTCGAAGAGGTCAGAGATCGACCCGAAGCCGTCGAAGTTCGGCGCCTGTCCGCCGGACCGCAAGCCCTCGTGGCCGTAGCGGTCATAGGTCGCGCGACGCTCGGCGTCGTTGAGGATCTCATAGGCCTCGGCCGCAGCCTTGAACTTCTCCTCGGCGTCGGGATCGTGGCTGTTGACGTCCGGATGCAGCTCGCGCGCGAGCTTGCGGAACGCCTTCTTGATGGTGGACTCGTCGGCGTCTCGGGCGACGCCGAGCACCTCATATGGGTCGCTGGGCACGGTGGAGCTCATGTTCCGTAAACGTCCTCGATGAAGCGCGAGAGCTCATGGGCTGCTTCGCGTACTGAGCGGATGGCGCGCGGGTAGTCCATGCGGACCGGGCCGATGACCGACACGGTTCCGAGCTTGCGGGTCGGCAGGCCGTAGCCGGCACCGACGACCGCGAGCGACTGCAGCGCGGGGGCTTGGTTCTCAGAGCCGATGCGCACCAGCACGTCGGGCTCCTGCAGCGCGGCGCGCAGGAGGCCCAGCAGCGTCGCACGCCGCTCGAGCATGTGCATCAACTCGTTGATCTGATGAAGGTCTTGGACGCGATGCTCGCCGATCAGGCGCGCGGTGCCATCGACGTAGAGCGTGTCCTCAGCGGTCTCGGCCAGCTCGGTAAAGATCGGCGTCAGCCGCTCCAGGAAGGCGCGCTCGTTGGGCGTCAGGCTCGTGTCGGCCAGGCGCAGGTGCAACATCCGGGCGCCGAGGCCGACGCCGGTGAGGCGCTCGTCGAGGAACTGGCCGGCCCAGGAGGCGAGGCCGGAGTCGACGGGCTTCTCGAAGGTGAAGACGCGCTTGGTCACCCCGCCGGTCGAGGTGATGACCACCACCATCAGCACCTGCGGCTGCAGCAGCAGCACCTCGACGTGACGGATGACGGCGGTGTCGATCGGCGGCGCCGAGACGACGGCGAGCAGGTTGGTGACCTGCGAGAGCGTCTCGGAGGTCACGCGCATCGCCTCGTCGACTTCGCGGCGGATCAGCTGCAGGCCGAGCGGGCGCTCACCGGCCGGGACCAAGGTGCCGCCGCTGAGCTGGTCGACGTACCAGCGGTGGCCGGCGTCGGTTGGCACGCGGCCGGCGGACGTGTGCGGATGCGCGAGCAGGCCCTGCTCTTCGAGCATCGACAGCTCGTTGCGAATCGTCGACGGACCGGCCTCGATCTCGGGGTCGGCGGCGAGCGTCTTGGAGCCCACGGGCAGGCCGGTCTCGGTGTAGGACTCGACGACCTTGCGCAGGAGCAGCTCTTGGCGGGGCGAGAGCAATTCCCACCAGAGTCTAGTTTCCGCGCGCGCGGCGTCAGTCGACGCGCAGCTCGGCGTCGCCGCGGCGCACGATCGTCGTGCCCGCCTGCGTCGCCTCGGTGTCGATGTGCACGATGCCGTCCTGCACCGAGCGCACCTTCGAGGTCACGACGATCTCCTGCTCCAGCATGCCCATCCCGCGGAAGCCGACGCTGAGGCGCTGCAGCGTGTGCGGGCCGCCCGCGGCCTCGGTCTGAGCGCGCGCGACCTGCGCCATCGTCCACAGCCCGTGCAGGATCCGCCCGGGCAGACCGACTTGCTTGGCGAACTCCTCGTCGATGTGGATCGGGTTGAAGTCCCCGGACGCGCCGGCGTAGCGGACCGTCAGGTAGCGGTCGGGGGTGACCTTCAGCTCAGGAAGCTCCTGGCCGGCCTCAAAGGTGGTCATGCCGCTCCTCGCACCACGTTGGTCCAGGTGCCCACGCTCACGGTGTGGCCGTCCTGGTTGGTGGACACCGACTCGAAGACAAAGAAGCCGTTGCCGCCGCGCTCGTCGATCGAGGTGACAGTGACGACGGTGGTGATCTCGTCGCCGGCGACGACCAAAGGCCCCCACTTGAACTCCTGGCCGCCGTGGACCAGACGGGCAAAGTTGATGTCGAGCTCCGGGTCAAACAGGGCGGGGCCCATCGCCGGGCTGCAGTAGACGACGGCAAACATCGGCGGGGCGACCACGTCGGCATAGCCGGCGGCCCGCGCGGCCTCGTGGTCGAGGTGCAGCGGGTTGGTCTCCCCCGTCGCCCGCGCGTACTCCTTGATCTTCTCCCGGCCGACCGCGTAGAGCGTGGGCGGATAGGACTTGCCGACGGGCGTGGGCGTGGGGCTCATTCGCGACGTGATCCTACCCGCGTGCGTTGCGTCGCCACGACGCAGGCGAGGACCACCAGCGCGGCGAGGACCGTGGCGGGGCCGACGGACTCGCCGAGGATCAGCGCCGC
Organism: uncultured Conexibacteraceae bacterium; assembly: GCA_963829185.1. Classification (GTDB taxonomy): domain Bacteria; phylum Actinomycetota; class Thermoleophilia; order Solirubrobacterales; family Solirubrobacteraceae; genus Baekduia. Next base: position 127,251 of record CAWHID010000012.1, on the reverse strand, counting down.
CCAGAGCAGGCTCAGCACCGGTTGGGCGAGCTGGACCTGGCCGATCTTGGCGACGCCGCCGCGCGCGAGCCCGGCGTACCAGGCGAAGAACCCCAAGAACATGGAGATGACCGACACGTAGGCGAACCCGAGCCACGCGGTGGTGCCCGCGTGCGCGCCGGCGTGGGCCAGCGCGACGCCCGTGATGATGGCCGTCATCGGGAGGCTCAGCACGAGCGCCCAGCAGATCGTCCGCGCGCCGCCGAGCTCGCGGCTGAGGCGGCCGCCTTCGGCGTAACCGAGCGCGCAGAGGAGGATGGCGGCCAGCAGTTCGAGGTCGGGCGCGCCGAGGTCACCGCCGCCGCGCGTAAGCGCGAAGACCAGGACGGCGGCCAGACCGGCGACGCTGGCGAGCCAGAAGGCGCGGGTCGGGCGCTCGCCAGCGCGTAGGACGGCCGCCACCGCTGTGGCGGCGGGCAGCATCCCGACGACGACCGCGCCGTGCGAGGCGGGCAGGTCGCGCAGGGCGAGCGAGGTGAAGAGCGGGAAGCCGACGACGACGCCGAGCGCGACGAGGGCCAGTGAGCGCCACTGCGCAGATGTCGGCCAGGGCGCGCGGGTGGCCGCGAGGACGAGCACGCTCAGCAGGCCGGCGACGACCGCGCGGCCGAAGGCCACGATCCATGGGTTGAGGTCAGCGACCGCGAGGCGCGTGGCAGGCATCGAGAACGAGAACGCCAAGACGCCGAGGACGCCGAGCAGCAGGCCGGGCGGCAGCGCCGCGCTGCGCTGCACGCGAGCTTGCGTTATCGTCCGCGCCGCAGTAACGTTACTCTCGTTACTCATGATTGACGGTAACACACAGAGCCGTGTTATCGAGGATGTGCGGACGGCTGCCCGTGCCCTCCCCCCGGGCAGCCGCCTGCCGTCCGTTCGTGAGTTGATGGCGCGCCACCGCGCGTCGCCGGTCACCGTGCAGCGCGCGCTCGCGCAGCTGGCTGGCGAAGGGCTCGTCGTTCCCCGGCCTGGTCGCGGGACGTTCGTCGCCGAGCGCCCCGACATCCTGATCGCCACCGACGCGCCGCCCCGCGCGCCCGACCTCGATTGGCAGGAGATCGCGCTGGCCGACCGGCCGCCGCTGGCTGCCGCCTCGCTCGACCAGTTGCTCGCCATCGGGCCGCCGGGCGCGATCGCGCTGACCGGCGGCTACCTGGCACCCGACCTGCAACCCCTGGCCGCGCTGGGCTCCGCCTTGGGCCGTGCGGCGCGACGGCCGGAAACCTGGGGCCGGCTCGCGATCGAGGGACTGGAGCCGCTGCGTGCGTGGTTCGCGCGCGAGGCCGGCGGTCACGTGCGGGCCCATGACGTCGTGATCTGCAGTGGCGGCCAGGCCGCGCTGTCGACCACCTTCCGTGCCCTGTCGGCACCCGGCGAGCCGGTGCTCGTCGAGTCCCCCACCTACCTCGGCGCGATCGCGGCGCTGCGGGCCGCGGGCCTGCGGCCCGTGCCGGTCCCCAGCGACGAGCACGGCGTCCGACCCGAGCTGCTGGCCGGCGCCTTCGCGCTGACCGGTGCGCGCGTCTTCTACTGCCAGCCGCTGCACGCCAACCCGACCGGCGCCACGCTGTCGGCGGATCGCCGCGAGGCCGTGCTGGAGGTTGTCGCCTCCGCAGGCGCGTTCCTGATCGAGGACGACTGGGCGCGCGATCTGCGCATCGACGGCGAGGCGCCGCCGCCGCTGGCCGCCGGCGATCCGGACGGCCACGTCGTTTACGTGCGATCGCTGACCAAGTCGGCGGCGCCGGGGCTGCGCGTCGCCGCGGTCAGCGCGCGCGGCGCGGCGGGCGCGCGGCTCAAGGACGCGCGGATCATCGACGACTTCTTCGTCTCCGGACCGCTGCAGCACGCGACGCTGGAGCTGGTCAGCGCCCCTGCGTGGCGGCGCCACCTGCGTGGGTTACGCACCGAGCTGGGCGGGCGGCGCGATGCGCTGGTCGCCGCGCTCGGCGAGCACCTGCCCTCGTGGGAGCTGGCGACCGTGCCGGCCGGCGGGCTGCACGTCTGGGTTCGGCTGCCGGACGGGACCGATGATTTGGCGTTGACCGCACGAGCGGCGGCGGCCGGCGTGCTGGTCTCGCCGGGCCGGCCGTGGTTTGCCGCCGAGCCGCCGGCGCCGTATTTGCGGCTGACGTTCGCCGGGGCGCCGGCCGCGGAGCTGGCCGAGGGCGTGCGGCTGCTGGCGGAGGTGGTGTGAGGGGCGGGCTGGGCCGCATGCGCCGGGGAGCGCAGCGCGGGCGTTGGTCGTGGTGTGTGGCGTGGTCTGTCGGCACCGAGGAGCGTGAGCGGGGTTGGCAGCTCGAGGCGCGAGCGGTCGTCCGCTGGCGCCCGGGGCGGTCAGAATGCGATCGAGTTCACGAACGCCATCTAACCCGCGATACACGCGGGTTCGATGCGATCGAGCGACGTTCGCTGCCGAATCGCCCGCCCGAGCGCACGCGGACGACCCCGGGCGCCGCGCATCGCCACTCCCGCTCGCTCTCCTCGGTGCCGACAGACCACGCCACGCGCAGCGGCCAACGGCCGCGCTGGACGCCAGCCACACCCCGTCCTGCCACCATCAAGCGCCCCGTGACCAACACCACCACCACCATCGTCGCCGTCACCCCCACGCTCTCGGACGCCGTCCAGTCGGCAGGTGCCACGCTGCACCGCCATGCCGCCGACGGCCATCCGGTGGTCGTCGTGAGCGTGTTCTCACACGACGGCGGGCACGAGGACGCAGCGGCCGCCCAGGCCCTTGGGATCTCGGGCGTCGTGCACTTGGCGCTTGATCCGGCGGCGGCGCGCGGGTACCCGGACGGCCGCGCGCACGATGGGTTGCGGGATGGTGACGACGCCCCGAAGGTCGCCGCTTCCGTGCTGGCGCTCGCGCTCGGGCGGCTCCATCCCGACCTGATCCTCGCGCCGCTCGGCCTCACCGGCCACGTCGACCATCTTGTCGTCGAACAGGCGCTCGACGAGCTGGAGCTGCCGCGGCTGCGCTGGGTCGACCTGCCATACGCGCTGCGTCGCACGGCCGGCGCGCCGCTCGGCGCCGGGGAGGTCGTCGCGGTGCCGGCGTCCGAGCACCATCTCGCGGCCAAGCTCAACGCGGCCGCGGCCTACGGCGCCGAGACCGACCGTCTCGCCGCCCACGCCATCAGCGAGGGCGAGCGGCTTGGCGCGGGTGGACCCGTCGAGATCCTCGTGCAGCGGCCCGCGACGGACGCTAGATGATGATGTTGACGGACCCGCCGTCAGCCGACCACGCCGCGCCCACGACGTTGCCAGCGCGCTCCGAGCACAGGAAGACCACCACGTCGGCGACCTCCTGCGGCGTGCCGAGACGCCCGCGCGGGACCTTGGCCGCTGCCGCCTCCAGCGCCTCCTCTCGCGTGATCCCGCGCGCCGCCGCGACCTGATCGGCCAGGCCACCCTCGTCCGTCCACAACGGCGAGATCGTCGGCCCCGGCGCGACGGCGTTGACCAGGACGCCACGAGACGCGTACGCGTCGGCGAACGCGCGCGACACCGACAGCTGCCCGGCCTTGGCCACCGAGTAGGCCGCGTTGGAGGCCGACGGGCGCTTGCCCGAGGACGACGCGACGTTGACGATCCGCCCCCACCCGCGCTCAGCCATCAGTGGCGCGGCCAGGCGCATCAGCCGCATCGGCGCCATGACATGCAGCTCATGCTGGTTGCGCCAGTCCTCCTCGGTCAGCTCGTCCAACACCACGTTGCGCGACGTCCCCGCGTTGTTGACCAACACGTCCAGCCGGCCGAGTTGCTCGCTCGCCGTCGCGATGATCCGCGACGCGCAGTCAGGGTCGGTCACGTCGGCCGCCAGCCACTCGGCGCCGAGATCCTCGGCCGCCTCGCGCAACCGCTCCTCGTCGCGCGCGATCATCAGTACCCGCGCGCCCTCGGCGGTGAGCCGGCTGCTGATCGCCAGGCCAATTCCACGGCTTGCACCCGTCACGACGCAGACGCGCTCGTCCAGTCCCAGATCCATGGACCCGAAACTAGCCCACGGCGGCCGGCACCGCGATCGCCCACGGCTCGGCCTGCACCGCAAACGTCCCGCAGACAAACGACACGAGGTGGTAGAAGCCGGCAAGGCAGACGAGCTCGACTAGCTCATCGTCGGCGTAGACCGCGCGCAGCGCCGTCCACGTCGGATCGCTCAGCATCGCCGTGTCGTGCAGCTCATCGCACATCGTCACCAACAAGGCCTGGCGCGCCGTAAACGCTAGATCGTCGGCGGTGCCATGCCAGGTCGCGCGCAGCCACTCCTCGTCGACCCCGATGACCGGCGCGAACAGCGCGGCGTGGACACCCCACTCGTACGCAGCCCCGCAGCGCGCGGTCGTGCGGTGGATCACCGTCTCGCGATCGGCCGGGTCGATCCGGCCGAAGGAGAGCAGCGCCGAGCCGACCTGGCGAAAGCGTTCCAGCAGCGCGTCGTGGTGGGCAAGCGTCCGGAAAAGCGCTAGCGGCTCGACGGCGTCCTGGCCACCCATGAGGCGTCGCAAGGCGCTCGCCACCCCCTCGGTGAACGGCGGTTCCAGTGGCGCGAGGCGGGCAGACATGCGATGCTCTCCGTGGTTCGATTTCCGAAGCGTACGGCTTTCCGCCACGGTAGCGGTTCGATTTCCGAAGCACAAGGCGATGCCCTCCAAGCACCCCATCAACGACGTCCTCGAGCTCCTCGGCCGCCGCTGGATGCTGCGCGTGCTGTGGGAGTTGCGCGATGGGCCACTCCCCTTCCGCCGCTTGCGCGAGGCGTGCGACGAGGTGTCGACGAGCGTCCTGAGCCAGCGCCTGCGCGAACTGCGCGACGAGCGCCTAGTGGCCGTCGATGAGACCGGCGCCTACACGCTGACCGTCGACGGCCGCGCCCTCGGCGACCAGCTGATCACGCTCGACGCGTGGGCGCGGCATCGCAGCGCCCGCTGACTCGCCGCTACTTGCTTGGACGCTCGTCGCCCAATTCGAGCACCGCGAGGAACGCCTCCTGGGGCACCTCGATGCGCCCGACCTGCTTCATGCGCTTCTTGCCTTCCTTCTGGCGCTCAAGCAGCTTGCGCTTGCGGCTGATGTCGCCGCCGTAGCACTTGGCCGTCACGTCCTTGCGGTAGGCCTTCACGGTCTCGCGCGCGACGATCGCCGAGCCGATCGCGGCCTGGATCGGCACATCGAACTGCTGGCGCGGGATCTTCTTGCGCAGCTTCTCGGTGAGGTTGCGGCCGATCTCATAGGCCTTGTCCTTGTGCACCACCATGGACAGAGCGTCGACCGGATCGCCGGCGAGCAGCACGTCGAGCTTGGCGAGATTCGAGGGCCGTAGGCCCAGCAGCTCGTAGTCCAGCGACGCGTAGCCGCGCGTGCGCGACTTCAGCTGGTCAAAGAAGTCCAGCACGATCTCTGACAGCGGCAGGTCGTAGTGCAGCTGCACGCGGTCGGCCGACAGGTAGTGCATGCCCGCATGCTCGCCGCGGCGCTCCTGGCAGAGCTCCATCGTCACCCCGACGTACTCCTTGGGGAGCAAGATGGAGGCCTTGATGTAGGGCTCGCGGATCTCCTGGATCCGCGCCGGATCCGGCATGTCGGAGGGGTTGTGGACCTCGACGATCTCGCCGTTGGTCAGCGTCACCTCGAAGCTCACCGACGGCATCGTCGCCATCAGCTCCAGATCGTACTCGCGCTCCAGCCGCTCGCGCACGATGTCCATGTGCAACAACCCCAAGAACCCGCAGCGGAAGCCGAAGCCGAGCGCGTCTGAGGTCTCGGGCTCCCATGCCAGCGCGGCATCGTTGAGCGACAACTTCTCCAAGGCATCGCGGAAGTCGGCGTAGTCGTCGTTCTCGATCGGGAACAGCCCGCAGAAGACCATCGGCTTGACCTCGCGGTAGCCGGGCAGCGCCTCGGTCGCGCCGTTGCGCTTGGTCGTCAGCGTGTCGCCGACGCGCAGCTTGGTGACGTCCTTGATGCCGGTGATCAAGTACCCCACCTCGCCGGCGGCCAGCTCCGTCGCCGGGGTCATCGCCGGGGTGAAGAAGCCGATGTCATCGATGTCGGCCTCGGTCGACGTGGCAATCGCGCGGATCGCCTCGCCCTTGCGGAACACCCCATCGACCACGCGGATGTAGGCCACGACGCCGCGGTACTGGTCGAACTGCGAGTCGAAGATCAGCGCGCGCGCCGGGGCGCTACGGTCGCCGGTCGGGGCGGGCACCCGCTCGACGAGCTGCTCGAGCACTTCAGTGACGCCCGCGCCGGTCTTGCCGGAGATGATGAGGATCGAGTCGGCGTCCTCGCCGATCAGCTCGGAGACCTCACCCGCCACGCGCTCGGGCTCCGCACCGGGCAGGTCGATCTTGTTCAGGCACGGGATCAGCTCGAGCCCGGCCTCGACGGCAAGGTAGGTGTTGGCGACCGTCTGAGCCTCGACGCCCTGGGAGGCATCGACGACCAGCAGCGCGCCCTCGCACGCATTGAGCGAGCGCGACACCTCGTAGGTGAAGTCGACGTGCCCGGGCGTGTCGATGAGGTGCAGCTGGTAGGTCTTGCCGTCCTTGGCCTCGTAGTAGACGCGGACGGCCTGGGACTTGATCGTGATTCCGCGCTCGCGCTCCAGGTCCATCGAGTCCAGCAGCTGCTCGCGCATGTCGCGCGAGGCCACGGTCTGGGTCATCTCCAGGATGCGATCGGCCAGGGTCGATTTCCCGTGGTCGATGTGGGCGATGATCGAGAAGTTGCGGATGAGGCTCTGGTCAGACAAGCGGCCGCCCAGGATAGAGATCGGCGGCCGGCGTCTTCGCGCCGCTCAGGAGCTAGTCGATGTGACCGTCAGCGTCCCGTTGGTGAAGAAGCCATCCCCGCCGTACTCGATCGAGCCGGCCAGCGGCTGCGTGCCACCATCGGCGGGCAAGTCGAAGCTCCGCGGCGTCATGCCCATTGGGCTCACGCCCGCCTGCCCGGGGATCGACGCGCCGCCCTCGCAGTTCACCGTCCATGTCACGAGCGTCTCGGCGGTGAAGTTCAGCTCAACGTGGATCTGGTCGTTGGCCAGCGCGGTGATCGTCGCCGTCCAGCTGCCGCCGGACACCGGGTTGTTGTAGAAGCAGTCCGTTTTGGAGGTCGACGTCAGATCGGCCCAGTTCACCGGCGCGCTGGCGGTCCATCGCTGCGGCACGCTGCCCTCGACCGCCGTGAGCGCCAGCGTGCCCGTGAGGTGGCCGGTGGCATCGTTGGTGGCGAAGTGGCCGGTCTCGTGGTCGTCGAGCGTGACCGTGTACGGACCCTGGTCGCCCTCGAGAGCGCCGGCGACCGTCTTCTTGCCCGCCTTGCTGAGCGCGACAACCTTCCACGAGGACTTGGTCGGGGTCGTGCCGGGCGCCGTCAAGGTGAAGTCCTTGGACGCGCCCGCGGGCATCTGTGCCGACCCGGGCTCCAGCGACTTGGTGCCGGACGCGGTCAGGTTTGACGCGACCGGCGCACCGTCGGCTGCTCGCGCGTTCTTGGCGGTCACGGTCGTGGTCGCGTTGGCGCGCAGCCTGCCCGCAGCTGCCGCCGCATCGAGCTTCAGGCACTTCTCGTCGTCGTACCAGAGCTTCTGGACGCGGTCGGCAGCGACCTCGCGGACGTACTCAACGACCACCAGCGTCGCGATCGTCGTCGCGATGTTGGTGGCCATCATCTTCTTGAAGTTGTCGATCGAGTGGACGTCGAGCAGGGTGCCCTTGCCTGTGGCGAAGTTCACGCCGCCGCGTGGGCCGAAGACGCCGCCTTGGTCGGGATTGACCTGCCCCCAGTCGCGGGTGAACGCCGCGCCGGCGTCCTTGGCCTTCATGATCCCTTCCTGGCCGAAGCCCGAGCCCACGCGGCGCCCGCGCCAGGTCTCGGTGCTGCGCCCGGTGCCGCCGACCGACAGCTCGGTCTTGACGTCGACGTCGTCGACGGTCTTCCAGCGCGCGTCATCGCCGACCTGCAGCGCGTAGGACGCGTCGACCTTGGCCGTCAGCGTGAGCGATGTGCCCGCGACGTTGAGCGTCAGCCGCCCTCCGGCCTTCAACGTCCCCTTGACCTTGCCGGCGCTGTCGGGGCAGGCCAGCGGCAGGTCGGCGAACTCGAGGTCGAGCTTGAAGCTCCCCTTGTCGATCCCGGGCGGGAGCTTGACGTCGGCCTTGCCAGCCAGCTCGTCGAGCGCGCCACGGTCGAAGGCGCCCTCGACGCTTGCCTTGCCCTCGTAGCCGGCGACCGTGCCGTCATCGACGGTCTTGAACTCACCGGTGAACGTGACCTCAGCCCCCTTGACGGGCGCGTAGGTCTCGCTCTTGGTCTCGGCGGCGTGGGCACGCGCGCTTGCACGCGCCACAACCGCGCGCTTGCGCCACGAGTCCGTGGCGATGGCGAGCAGCTTCTTGGCCCGCTTGGCGCCGATCTTGCGCTCGACGGCCTTGAGCGCGCCGGGCTGAACGGCGAGGACCGAGTCCAACTGGTCGGCCACGACACCGAGCTGCGCGGTGGGCGTCGGCGCGAGCGGGCGCGGGAGCGCCTTGGGTGCGGGTCGCTTTGGGACGGCGCACTTCAGACGGCCTTTGCGGTCGCGCTGCACCTTCTTGCCCTTCGCGGTCGGCAGCAGACCAGGCGGACAGCTCTTCTTGGTGGCCTTCTTCGTGGCAGCCTGCGCGCCGGTCGGGGCGATGAGCGCGAGGGCAAGGATCAAGACGAGCGGAAGGCGCATGTGGCGGCGAGTATCGTCGCCACGCCGGTCGGTGACGGGCTGCTGGACGCCTGTTTCACCGCTCCGCGGTCTCGACGTGGTGTCGACTTAGTCTCAGGCCATCGCGCGGCCGAGACGGCCGGCGATAAGCCGCCGGAGCTGCTCGGCCTCGGGCAGCCGCATCGCCAACACGACGTAGGCGTAGACCGCGGTACCGGCGACCAGGCCACCGCCGACCGAGATCACCTGCCCGAGCAGGCTCCGACCGACCAGCCAATCCAGCCCGGCCCACGCGACCCATGCAGCGATGCCGAACCAGACGGCCGCGATCACCATCCCCATCACCGCCTCAATCGTGTCGCGCAACTCAAGTTGATTGTCGAGCTCGCGCTTGAGGTAGACGTACTGCGCGCCAGCGAGCGCGAGGTCGGCGATCGCGGTGCCCGCGACGACGCCGCCGATCCCGGCGCCGAGAACGACGAGCAGGATCGAGACGCCGACGTTGACCACCAGGTTGGCCACCGACAGGTAGGTCACCGTCCACGGCCTCTGCAGGCTGAAGAACGAGCGCGTCAGTAGCAGGTTGACGCCGCTGAACGGGAGGCTGAAGGAGAACCAGAAGAGCGCGGTGGCGACGAGCGTCGTGTCCTCGGGCGTGAACTTGCCGCGCTCGTAGACGAGCCGGATCATCGGGACGGCCAGGACCGCGGTCGCCGCCGCGGCCGGCAACAGCATCAGGAAGATCAGGCGCAGGCCATTGCCAACGGTCGCGCGCAGGCCCGCGAAGTCATGGCGCGCGGCGAGGCGGCTGAGCTGCGGGAACAAGACGGTCGCGATCGCGACGCTGAACATCCCCTGCGGGAGCATGTACAGGCGGAACGCGGCCTCGATCGCGCGCGGGCCCTCCTCGGAGACGAAGCCCGCGAGGTAGTAGTTGGCCAAGGCGTTGAAGTTGATGAGCCCGAGGCCGAGCGTTACCGGGAGCATCAGCACGAAGACGCGCTTGACGCGCGGGTCGCGCCAGTCAAACGACCACTCGAAGTGGAAGCCGACGGTCTTGAGCACGGGGAGCGCCATGGCGAACTGCACGGCGGTGCCGACCAGAATCCCGATGGCGTAGGCGTACAACTGCTCGTCGCCATCGAAGAACGGCCGGGCGCCGACCATGAACACCATGATCACGATGTTCCACACCAGCGCCGAGAGCGCCGGGATCGTGAAGTGGTCGTAGGCCTGCAGGATGCCGACGACGAGGCCGTTGAGCCCGAGGATCAGCACGATCGGGAACAGCACGCGGCTGAAGCCGACCGCGAGCTGATCGGCTACGTCGGAGAACTTGCCCGGCGCGATCGCCGGCACGACCCATCCCGCGGTGAGGATGAACAGGATCGTGATGGCCGTCAGGACGACCAGGATGATCATGAGGAGCGTCGAGGCCAGGCGGAACGCCTCGCGCTTCTTGCCCTCTTCCTGGAGCTCGGTGAAGATCGGGACAAACGCGGCGCTCAGCGCCGAGTCGGCGAAGAGCGAGCGGACCACGTTCGGGATCGCGAAGGCGAACGTGAACGCACTGAACGCCGGCGTCAGGCCGAAGAAGGCGGAGGCGAGAACCTCGCGCATGAGGCCCGCGACCCGGCTGAGGCCGGTGAGGATCGAGAAGATCGCCGTGTTGCGCGCGAAGGAGCGTCGCGGTGGGCCCGAAGACGCCTCGGAGCGGTCGCCCGCGGGTGGTGCCTCGCTCGTCACTGGGCGCGGATGCTACGGCTCAGGGCGGGCGCTTCGGGCCGCGCCGCGCCGCACGTCTTGGCCCGCTAGAATCGTCCGTCGCTCATGGCGAACATTCACTCGCAGAAGAAGCGCATCCTCCGGGCCGAGCGTGAGCGCCTGGAGAATCGCCGCTACACGTCCACCATTAAGACCTACTTCCGTCGCCTCGAGGCCACGGTTGCCGAAGGGGACGATGCGAAGGCCGACGCCGAGCATCGCGACCTCGTGCAGACGATCGACAAGGCCGTCAAGCGCGGCGCCTTGCATCGCAACACGGGCAGCCGCAAGAAGGCGCGCGCGGCACGCGTGCGCACAGGCGCTCCGGCCGCCTAGCTTCGACGGAAGCGGCGCTCACGCCGCTGGTTGTGCCTTGACGGCCTCCGATCTTCGGGGGCCGTTTCTGCGTTGCGGGCGGGAAGGCAGAGCAGGTGGGCCTGTTGACGGACCCTGACCGTCCGCAAACAGGCCCACCGTCGCATGACCACGAGCACAATGGCCGGGTGGGCCCGTTGGCGGACCCCTACTGTCCGCAAACAGGCCCACCGGCGTGCGAGCCCGCGCGTTTGCTCAGCGTGAGGCGGCCATGCGGCCGAGCGCCCGGATCGACGTGGTGTCGTCGTCGAGCTCGCTCATCCCGCGGGTTTGGAGCTCGAGGTCGGCCAGGGTCTCGATTGCGCGGCGCAGTGCCTCGGGGTCGGTGGCGCGGGCCTCTTTGATGCGGCGGTCCAGCGCCCAGGGGCTGCCCTTGGTGGAGGACTTCACCTGCGCGGGAGACTCCCCCGCTTCCAGCCGGTCGGCAATCGCGAGCACCTCGCGCAGGCGGCGGGCCATCAGCGGGATCAAGCGCCCGACGGCCTCGCCCTGCTCGCGCAGCTCCAGGAAGGAACGGAAGACGGCGTGGCGATCGCGCGCGACGAGTGAGTCGACAAGGCCCCAGACCTGGATCTCGGCGGAGTCGGCGGCGGCGTCGGTGACGTCCTCGGCCGTCAGGCGCGCGCCAGGGCCGTGTTCGAGCGCGAGCTTTTCGAGCTCGCGCAGCAGCCGCTGCTGGCGCTCGCCGACCTGTGCGACGAGCACCTGCGCGGCGGCCGGCTCCAGCTCGATCCCGAGCCGCTTGGCCTCGGCGGTCGCCCATTTCGGCAGCTCGCGCAGCTTGACCGTCGCCTGCTCGATGACGTCCCCGCCGGCCTTGGTCACGGCCTTGGCAAGCGCGGGCGGCACCTTCGCACGGCCGTCTTCGCGCGCGAAGAATGCGACGGTCGTGTCGGGCGCGAGGTTGGCCAGCGCCGGGATGATGTGGGTGTCGACCTCGGCGGGCTTCCAGCGCTCGGCGCCGTCGACGACGACGAACCGACGACCCATCGCGAAGGTCATGGCGCTGAGCGCGAGGCCAACCGTCTCGGGCGTCGAGGCGTCGCCCTCGATGACCTCCAGGCCACCGGCGCCGCTCTCGCCCTCAGCCCGCGCGCGCAGTCCGGCGCGGCGCTCGGCGATGCGCCCGTGGTCGTCGCCGTGGATCAGGTACGCGGGCTTCCAGGTCGCCATCGCGGCCAGTGTAGGCATGGGCTCGGTCGCGGTGGTCGGCCGCGGGCGCGCTCGCGCGGCCAGTGACGGATGGCGGGTGGACGCGGTCGCCGGCCCGCCGGCGATCGCCACTGGTTGTCGTCAACAGGCCGGCGATCGTCATCCGCTGGTCACCGTCGCTCGGCCGGCGCGGAGGTCGACGCGGACGGCGCCGTCGCGGTCGGTGCGCTTGACGACGGGCACCGCGGTCGCGAGCGCGCCGAGGGTCGCGGGCGTCGGGTGGCCATAGGTGTTGTGGGCGCCGACCTCGACGAGCGCGACGCGTGGGCGCAAGCGCTCCAGCAGCGCCGGAAGCTCCGGGTCGGCGCTGCCGTGATGGCTGACCTTGAGGACGTCGACCGGTGGGAGGTCGAGCGGCGCGAGCACCGGCGACTCGGCGTCGGCGGTCAGCAGCGCGGTCGCACCGAAGGCTTCGGCGACCGCGACGACCGCGCGGTCATTGGGATCGGCGCCCGGCGTGGCAGGGCCGGCTGGCGGCCAGAGGATGCGCAGCGTGAGCGGGCCGGCACGCACGACCTGGCCGGCCTGCGCTGCGGTGACGCGCACGCCCGCGCGTCGCGCAGGTGCGTCGATCGCGGTGGAGGTCGGCGAGCGGTCGTCGCCGCGACCGTCGAGGAGCAGGGTCACCGGCAGCGCTGCGAGCACCGCGGGTGCGCCGCCGTCGTGGTCTGCTTGCGGATGGGTGACGACGAGCGCGTCGAGCCGGCGGATGCCGGCGGCCTTGAGCTTGCCGACGATGCCGGCGCCGGCAGGTCCGGCGTCGACGAGGATCGCGTGACCGCCGGTCTGCACCAGGGTCGCGTCGCCCTGGCCGATGTCGAGCGCGGTCACGCGCAGGGCGCCGTCGGGCGGCGGCGCCAGCGCGCGCTGCGGGATCAGCGTGGGACCGAGCGCAGCCGCGACGGCGATGAAGACGGCGGCGGTGAGCAGGACGCGGCGACGGCCGCTGTGCAGGCCGCCGGCCAGTCCCTCGATACCAGGAGCTGTCACGAGCACGGCGGCAAGCGCGCAGAGCACGATGAGCGCCGGGAGCGGCAGCGCCACCTGCGCGCCTGGCAGTCCGGCCGCCAGTCGCGCGAGGCCGACGAGGTACCCGAGCAGCGGACCGGTGGCGGCGACCAGCGGCTGGGCGAGCGCCGGCACGAGCTGGCCCAGCGCTGCCGCGGCCAGGCCGAGCCACATGATCGGGGCGACGGCGAGCGTCGCGAGGACGTTGGCCGGCAGCGCGACGAGCGAGACGCGATCAAAGTGGATGGCGATCAGCGGCGCGGTCGCGAGCGTCGCGGCGACCGTCACCGCAACGGCCTCGGCGACCGGCGCGGCGAGCCCACCGCGCTGCAACCGCTCGCGTGTACGGCCCGCGATCGTCGCGATCCCGATTACCGCCGCGAAGCTCAACTGCCAGCCGGGATCGGTCGCGGCGCGCGGGTCCAGGACGAGCGTCGCGGCCCCGGCGAGCAGCAGCGCGTGCCAGCGCGACGCCGGCCGCCCGGCGAGGGCGGCCGCGATCGTCGCGGCGCCCATCACGCCCGCACGCTGGATCGACGGCCCGCCGCCCGCCAGCGGGACATAGAGCGCGATCAACGCCAGGACGATCGTCCAGCGCGCGCGGATCCCAACACCGGCGACCACACACAGCCCGAACGCGAGCGCGGCAAGCAGCGCGATGTTCTGCCCTGACGCGGCGGTGAGGTGCGTGAGGCTCGCCGCCTTGAACGCATCGCGCAGCTCCTCGGGCATCGCGGCGTCGTCGCCGAGAACCATCCCGCGCAGCAGCGCCGCTTCGGCCGGTGGGAGATGTCCATCAAGAACGTGCTCGGCGCGCCGGCGAACGCCGTCCACGACACCCAGGGCTCCCCCGCGCCGGCGACCAGTCGCCCGGAGCTCGGTAGCGCGCAGCGTCGCGTGAGCGTGCACCGCCTGGCCGGCAAGACCGGGCGGCCGGAGGCGCCCTTGCACGGCAACGATGTCGCCGACGCGCACACCGTCGATGTCAACGTCACCCCCCGACGCCGGCCCTCCCGACGCACGCTCGCTCGAGGAGATCCCTCCCGAGCGCCGCGCGCTCGCCACCATCCAGCTCGGCACCCGCAGCAGCACCGGCTCGTCGCGCCAGCGCACCAGGGCGCGCCGGCCGCCATAGGCGTCGGCGCGCAGTGGTGCCAGCACCGTCGCCTCGCCCGTTACGGACTGCCCGTAGCTGGCCGCCAGCCGCGTCCGCTCCAGCGATGCCGTCCGCGCCTGTGCCGCCCATGCGGCGCCGAGCAACGCGACGGCCAGCGTCAGCGCTGCCGCAGGGCGCCGCACGACCGGCAGCGTCAGCGCCCCGAAGGCGACGGCCAACGCCGTCACCGCGACGACCGACGCGGGCGTCCACGTCCCCAGCACCAGGCCAACGACGATGGTCGCCAGCACCAGATGCCGGGGATGGCGCGTCCCCTGATCGGCCGCAATGCGCCGCCAGAACGCCACGCGGCCGCGCACACGCTCTACGGCTCCCGACACCCGCGCCACCCGCGACCGGCCTCCGGCGCTCATACCGTCACCTGCGCCTTCAACGCCTCCAACTTCTTCGGCCCGATCCCAGACACCTGGGCGAGATCGTCGACGGAGGCGAAGCCGCCGTGCTGCATGCGGTACTCGAGGATCTTCTGGACCGTGGCGGGCCCGACGCCGTCGAGCGTGTCGAGCTGCTCGGCGGTCGCGGAGTTGAGGTTGATGGGCACCGACGCCGCACCACCGGCAGCGCCACCGACCGCAGCACCGCCGCCAGCAGCCGCCGCTCCACCCGCGCCCTCCGCCACACGCCCCGGCACCACCACCTGCTGCCCATCGGCGATCTTCGCCGCCAAGTTGATGGCCTGCAGATCCGTGGCGCCGCTCGCCCCACCCGCGCGCCGGATCGCATCCTCCACCCGCTGGCCCAGCCGCAGCCGATAGACGCCCGGCCGGCGCACCGCGCCCACGACGTGCACCGTCGCGCTGCCGTCGCGCGCGGGTGCGACCGACACGGACGGCGCACCAGAAGCGCCCGTCGTCGTAGCGCCGCCGTCGCGACCCCGAACCGGCGCCGTCGACGCCTCCCCATCGGCCCGCAGCACCCGCCACCCGAGCAACACCACCAACACGACGCACGCCGCGTAGGCGGCGAGCTCGGCGCGGCTGAGATCGGGCATCCGGCCAACCTAGGCCGGACCCTCACACGCGGGACGCGCGTCCTGTGACGACTTCGTGCAGCGGCTACGCGGCCTTAGCCGCGCACCACCACGTTGACCAGCTTGCCCGGCACGACGATCTCCTTGATGACGTCCTTGCCGTCGACGTGCGCGAGGACGTTGGGCAGCGCGCGCGCCAGCTCCAGCAGCGCGTCCTTCGACGCGCCCGTCGGCGCCTCGACGCGATCGCGCACCTTGCCGTTGACCTGCACGACAAGCTCGAAGGTGTCGGCCTCCAGGTATGCGGAGTCCGCCGCCGGCCACGGCTCCTCCCACACCCGCCGACCCGTAAGCAACATGTAGGCATCGGCCGTCACGTGCGGGGCGAACGGGAACAGCAGTGACGAGGCGGTCGCCAGCGCGAAGCGCACTGATCCGGGGTCCGCCGTGCCGCGCTTCTCGGCCGTGACCTCGTTGAACAGCTCGCGCACCGCGGCGATGGCGGTGTTGAACGAGAAGCGCTGGTCCATGTCGTTGGTGACCTTGTCGATCGCCCAGTGCGCCTTGCGGACGATCCGCGCGGCATCCGGCCCGAGCTCGTCGGGCAGCGGGTCGTCGGGCAGCTCCTCGGCGGCCAGCCCCGACGTCCGCCACAGCCGTCCCAGGAACCGGTACATGCCCTCGACGCCGCTCTCGGACCAGTCGGCGTCCTGATCCGGCGGGCCGATGAACAAGATGTAGGCCCTGGCGGTGTCGGATCCGAAGCGGTCGACGATCGACGCCGGCGAGACGACGTTGCCCCGGGACTTGGACATCTTCGCCCCGTCCTTGGTGATCATCCCTTGGGTGAACAGCCGGGCAAACGGCTCGTCGGCCTTCAAGTGCCCCATGTCGCGCAAGGCCTTGATGAAAAACCGTGCGTAGAGCAGGTGCAGGATCGCGTGCTCGACGCCGCCGATGTACTGGTCCACCGGCATCCAGTGATCCAGGACCGCCGGATCCCACGCTGCCGTGTCGTTGTGCGAGTCGGTGTAGCGCAGGAAGTACCACGAGGAGTCGACGAACGTGTCCATCGTGTCGGTCTCGCGCCGAGCCGGGGCGCCACATGACGGACACGGGACGTTGACCCAGTCCTCAGCCGCCGCCAGCGGTGACTTGCCCTTGGGCTTGTAGTCGGTGATGTCGGGCAGCACGACCGGGAGGTCAGCGTCAGGCACCGGAACCATCCCGCAGTGCTCACAGTGGATGATCGGGATCGGGCAGCCCCAGTAGCGCTGGCGTGACAGCAGCCAGTCGCGCAGCCGGTAGTTGACCGACTTGTTGCCCTTGCCCTCACGATCAAGCCACTCGACGATCCGCTCGACCGCCTCGGCCTTGTAGAGACCGTCGAAGTCCGGATGTGAGTTGACCAACGGGCCGTCCCCGGTGAACGGCAGCTCGTCGCCGCCTTCGGGGTCGGCGACCACGCGCTTGACCGGCAAGTCATAGGCCTTCGCAAACGCGAAGTCCCGGTCGTCGTGGCCCGGCACCGCCATGATCGCGCCCGTGCCGTACTCCATCAACACGTAGTCGGCAACGTACATCGGCAGCAACTCGCCGTTGACGGGATTGACGACATGTCGCCCCAGGAAGACCCCCGTCTTGGGCTTCTCGGCGTCACCGCGCTCCTCTATCGACTCGCCGGCCGCGTGGTTGACGTAGGCGCGCACCTCGTCTTCGCGCCCCGTTCCCGCGATCAGCCGCTCGATGTCGGAATGCTCGGGCGCCATCACGAAGAACGTCGCGCCGAAGAGCGTGTCGGGCCGCGTCGTGAAGACGGGGTAGTCGATGTTCAGCTCCTCGCAGCGGAACGTGACCTCGGCGCCCTCGGAGCGCCCGATCCAGTTGCGCTGCATGGTCTTGACGTGCTCGGGCCAAGCGATGTTGTCGAGGTCATCAACAAGCTGGTCGGCGTAGTCGGTGATTCGAAAGAACCACTGCTCGAGCTGGCGCACCTCGACCTCGTGGCCGCAGCGCTCGCAGCGCCCGTCGACAACCTGCTCGTTGGCCAGGACTGTCGCGTCGTTGGGACACCACTTGACCGCGGCGTCCTTGCGGTAGGCCAACCCGCGCTCGAAGAGCTGCAGGAAGATCCACTGCGTCCAGCGGTAGTACGACGGCTCGTGGGTCGCGAGCTCACGCGACCAATCGATCGAGATCCCCCACTCCCGAAACTGCTTCTGGAAGGACTTGATCGCCTCCTCGGTCGAGACCCGCGGGTGCTGGCCGGTGCGGATCGCGTGGTTCTCGGCCGGCAGGCCGAAGGCGTCGTAGCCCATCGGGTGCAGGACGCGCCGGCCGGTGCGGCGATGAAAATGCGCGACCGCATCACCCACCGAGTAGACCTTGAGGTGGCCGATGTGCGGCTCGCCGGACGGGTACGGGAGCATCTCCAAGACATAGGACTTCTCGCCCGCGTCGAGGGCCTCTTCATTTGAGACCTCCCACGTGCGCTCGTCAGCCCAGACCCGCTGCCAGCGGGGCTCGATCTCCAACGGGTCGTAACGATGCTCGGCCACGGGCCGCAGGCTACAGCGACCGTCGGGGCCGCCGACCTGCGGGCAAGCTTCCACGATCCCGCCCACGACCTGACGGGCATCTTGCGTGCGCGCGCGAGTGACGGACCTACCATGACATCCATGGAGGATCAGCCCGCCGACCCCGAGCGGACCGAGCTCGACGAGCTGCTCGCGTCGCTGGGCACCGCGCGGCCGCTGAGCGAGATCTCCGTCGCGTCATCGAAGGTCGCCGCGATCGTCGAGGCAGCAGAGCGTGCCGCCGAGGATCTGCGGCTGAAGACCGAGGAGAAGGTTCGCGAGCGCATCGCCGAGGCGGACCGCGCGGCCGACCTGCGGGTCGAGGCCGCGGAGGCCGAGGCGCGAGAGCTAGTAGACGCGGCGCGGCGTGAGGCGGCTGCGCTTCAAGCCGAGGCCCGCGAGGGCGTACGGCTGATCCACGAGCGTGCCGCGCAGGCGCGGTCAGAGGCTGAGGCGCGCAAGGTCGCGGCGGTCGCTGAGGCTGGCGAGGAGGCCTTGCGCGTGCGCGCCGCTGCTGACGCCTATGCCGAGGAGACCCAGCAAGACGCTAAGCGCGCGGCGCGGGAGATCATCGCCGAGGCCCACGGCGCGGCGCGCGACGTGCTGCACGACGGCACCACGCTGTCGGGACATCTGCAGGAGCTGAGCGACTCGCTGCATCGCAACGCGGAGCGGCTGCTCAACGACGTCAAGCTCGCGCATGCGCGGCTGACCGCGGACTTGGATCAGGCGGCGCCGGCAGGCGGAATCGACTCAGCGCCGCGGGCCTCGCGCGGGGATGGTTCACCGTCGGTCTCCCCGGGGTTTGCGTCCAAGCCGTCGCCGGTGACCAACCGCAAGGGCGGCGATGACGACTTCGAGATCCCGGAGTTCCTGCCGGGCCGTCGTTAGCCCTAAAGCCTTGACTTAAAGCTTGGTTGAGGTTCTACGGTCGCTGGCATGAGCACCGAGAACGGCTTCTACTCGATCATCGATTACACCGTCGACGGCCCGGAGACCCAGCGCGAGCTGGTCGACGCCTTCGCCGATATCCAAGAACGCAGGGTGCGCGGATACCCGGGCTACCGAGCGGCCCGGTTCCTTGTGAGCTCCGATGGCACGCGCGTCTACAACATCGTGTCCTGGGACAGCGAGGCCGACTGGCGTCATTTCGACGAGACCGACGACCTCGAAGAGCGCCAGGCCGACATCAAGCGAGCGCTGGCCGGGCTCTCCGGCAAAGCGGAGCCCCGCATGAGCGGGGCGCCGCGATACACCCTGATGCGCGAGGTCCGTCCGGAGGACGTGGCATGAGGGTTGAGATCTACGGCGACGTGCTCTGCCCGTGGTGCTACATCGGCAAGCGACGGGTCGCAGCTGCGCTAGAGCTGCTCGCAGACCGCGACGCGGTGGAGGTCGTCTGGCGCAGCTACGAGCTCGGCCAAACCAACCGCGTCCCTGGCCCCACGGCGGCCGAGGAACTGGGTGGAATGTGGGGCGATCAGGCCGAGGCCCGGCTCGCCCACATCCAGGCACTCGGCGCCGCCGAGGGACTTGCGCTGAACCTGCACCTCGCCCGGCCGGTCACGACCTTCGACGCCCATCGCCTGAACCACCTCGCCGCTGCTCACGGTTTGGCCGAGACGATGCTCGAGCGGCTCCTGCGCGCTTACCACACCGAGGCCCTCGATATCGCCGACCGATCGACGCTCGAAAGCCTGGGCGTCGAGGTCGGGCTCGACGCCTCGGAGGTCTCCGAGGTCCTGGCCAGCAACGCCTATGCCGCCGAGGTCCGCCGTGACGAGCAGCGCGCCAGGGAGCATGGGGTCACCAGCGTCCCGGCCGTGGTCATCGACGGAGGCTCGCCCGTCTCAGGCGTCCAGACACCTGCCGAGCTCGAACGGCTGCTGTCGGAGGTCCTGGCCGCTGGTGAGCACCCAGGACGCCGCGGTCCGGCAACAGGGACGATGGAGGTATAAACAGAACTATTCCTACTGTTTTAGCCTAGAACGGGTACCGTGTCCGGCTCCGTGATCGACGTCGACGCACTGACCAAGATTTTCTCCCGCCGTGGCCAGGAGCACACCGTCCTCGACGGCGTCTCGCTGCATGTGCCGGCCGGACACATCGCCGGCGTGATCGGCCCCAGCGGCGCAGGCAAGTCGACCCTCGCGCGGTGCGTGAACCTGCTCGAGCGGCCGACCGCCGGTTCGGTGACCGTCGACGGGGTCGAGCTGTCGGGCCTGCCCGAGCGCCAGCTGCAGGCCGCCCGCCGGAGGATCGGCACGATCTTCCAGGCGGCGAGCCTGCTGAGCTCACGCACGGTCAGCGGCAACGTCGCGCTGCCGCTCGAGCTGGCCGGGGTCGGCCGCGCCCAGCGCCGGGCGCGGGTCGCCGAGCTGGTCGAGCGCGTGGGGCTGACTTCGCACGCCGACGCCTACCCGGCGCAACTCTCGGGCGGCCAGCGCCAGCGGGTCGGCATCGCCCGGGCACTAGCGCTGCGGCCCGCCGTGCTGCTCTCCGACGAGGCGACCTCGGGCCTGGACCCCGAGACGACGCGCACGATCCTCGCGCTGCTGCGCGAGCTGCGCGACGACCTCGGGATCACCATCATGTTGATCACGCACGAGATGGACGTCGTGCGCGACCTCTGCGACCAGGTGACGTTGCTGCGCGACGGATGCGTCACGGAGTCCGGCACGGTGGCCGAGTTAGTGGCGAACCCGACATCTGACCTCGGGCGCGCGCTCGTGCCCGACCGCCCTTACCAGGCGCCGAGCGCGGGCCGGATCGCGTGGCGGATCAGCTATGTCGCGCGCACGGTCAACCCGGCGTGGCTGCCCGAGCTGCAGCAGGAGCTCGGCGCGCCGGTCGAGCTGCTGGGCGGCGCGGTGGAGGCCGTCGACGGCGCGGCGGCCGGCCACGTCATCCTCGGCGTGCCCGGTGAGCGACATGATGTACCAGAGCTCCTGGCCGCCCACGGCCTGCACGCAGCGCCCGTCGACGCGGTTCCCGAGCCGGAGGCCGTGGCGTGAGCGGCCTGATGGTGGCCACCGACACGCCGTGGGACGAGATGTGGCCGCTGCTGTGGCCTGCGCTGCAGGACACGCTCAAGATGGTGGTCATCTCGACGGCCTTCGTCGCGCTGCTCGGCGTTCCGCTGGGCGTGGCGCTCCACGTCAGTGGCCGCGGCGGGCTGCGGCCACAGCGCGGCGTCAACGCGGTCCTCAGCGTGGTCGTCGGCATCGGCCGGTCCGTGCCCTTCATCGTGCTGCTGGCGGCGATTATCCCGTTCACGCGGCTGGTCGTCGGAACGTCGCTGGGCACCAACGCGGTGATCGTGCCGCTGGTTGTCGCGCTCGTGCCGTTCTACGCGCGGGTCGTCGAGCAGACGCTGCGCGAGGTCCCGGGCGAGATGGTGGAGATGGCTCGCGCGGCCGGGGCATCGCGCGGCCAGACGGTCGCCAAGGTGATGCTGCCCGAGGCGCTGCCCGGTCTGCTGGGCGGGCTGACCATCACGTTGGTGGCAATCGTTGGTTTCTCGGCGATGGGCGGCGCGGTCGGTGGCGGCGGTCTCGGCGAGCTGGCCATCAACTACGGCTACAACCGCTTCGACGGCCACGTGATGCTCGCGACCGTCGCCCTGCTCGTCGTCCTCGTGCAGCTCTTCCAGCTGCTCGGCGACCTTGCGGTCCGCCGGACGTCACACCGCTGACCCCTCCTCTTTGTCCATTCCCCGAATCCTCGGAGCACCCCCATGCACAGGTCCAACCAGTACTTCCGCATCCTCATGGCCGCTTTTGCGGCGGTCGTCGCCGTCCTGGCGCTGGCCGCGTGCGGCAGCGATGACAAGAGCGACGCCTCATCGGGCGGTGAGAAGACCGATCTCAGCTCGCCGCTGAAGGTCGGCGCCAGTCCCGTCCCGCATGCCGAGATCCTCGACTACATCGCCAAGGACCTCGCCCCCAAGGCGGGGATCAAGCTCGAAGTCGTCACCTACGACGACTACATCCAGCCCAACGTCGCGCTGCAGGAGGGCAAGCTGGACGCCAACTACTTCCAGCACCTCCCGTACCTCGACCAGCAGAAGAAGGACAACCCGTCCTACAAGGACCTGACGCCGCTGAAGTCCGTTCACCTGGAGCCGCTGGGCATCTACTCCAAGAAGCTTGAGGACGTTAAGGCGGTTAAGGACGGCGGCACCGTGACGCTCTCCAACGACCCTGCCAACGAGGCGCGCGGGCTCAAGCTCCTGCAGCAGGCCGGCCTGATCACGCTCAAGGACGGCGCGGGCCTGGAGGCCACGCCCGCCGACGTCGCCGACAACCCTAAGAACCTCAAGTTCAAGACGATCGCGCCGGCGAACCTGCCGCGCACGCTCGACGACGCCGACCTCGCGGTGATCAACGGCAACTACGCCATCGAGGCCAAGCTGACGCCGGCCGAGGACGCGCTGCTGTTGGAGTCGCCCGACGACAACCCCTACGCCAACCTGCTGGTGGCCAAGGGCGCTGAGGTCGACGACCCGCGGGTGCAGAAGCTGGAAGAGCTCCTGCACTCGCCCGAGGTCAAGCAGTTCATCGAAGACAGGTACCAGGGGTCGGTGATCCCGGCCTTCTGAGTCTCGCGGTGAAGCGGAGCGTCCGGCCGCCTGCGGGCGGCCGGACGCGTGGGCGAGATGACGTTGAGAACGACCCTGACGCTGTGAGCGGGTACGTGCCTCGTTGAGATGCAGTCCCGAACGCCATTGCTGGTCCTGCTGTGCACGGCCCAGTTCGTCGATGTGCTCGACGTCAACGCGGTGCTCGTTGCGCTGCCGGTGATCGGCCGTGATCTCGGGCTCAGCGGGGGCGGGCTGCAGTGGGTCGTAACCGCCTACGTCCTCGTGTTCGCAGGCTTCCTGCTGCTGGCCGGGCGGCTGGCGGACGCGGTCGGTCGGCGGCGGGTCTTCGCGGTGGGGCTTGGTCTATTCACGCTCGCTTCGCTGGCCTGCGGCGTCGCGCCGTCGCCCGGGACCCTCGTGTCGGCCCGCGCGGTGCAGGGCCTCGGCGCCGCGCTGACCGCGCCCGCGGCGCTGGCGATGATCGTCGACGCCTTCCCGGCCGGAGCCGCCCGCGAGCGCGCGGTCGCGGCGTGGACCGCGGTGGCCGCGGTTGGCGGCGCCAGCGGGCTCGTGCTCGGGGGCGTGATCGCCGGCGGGCCGGGTTGGCGCTGGATCTTCCTCATCAACGTGCCGGTCGGCCTCGCCGCGCTCGCGCTCACGCCGCGCCTGCTGACCGAGAGCCGCGCTTCCACGGATCGCCCGCGCGGGCTCGACCTTCCCGGTGCCTGCGCCGCGACCGGCGGGCTGGGCCTGCTCGTGCTCGCCCTGGCGCAAGCCGAGCAGGATGGACCGCTGGCGCCGATCACGCTCGTGGCGCTCGCCGGCGCCGTTCTCCTGCTCGCCGCCCTGCTCGTCCGCGAGCGCACGGCGGCCGATCCCCTCATCCCGCCGGTGCTGATGGCTACGCGGCCGCTGATCGCCGCGCTCGTCGTCGCGGCTGTCCTCACCGCGACAACGAGCGGTGGCGGCGTCCTCGCCACGCTGCTTCTGCAGGATGCGCTGGCGCTCTCGCCGGCTGGTGCCGCGCTGCACCTGCTGCCGCTCAGCCTGTCGGTCGTCGCCGGATCGGCCATCGCCTCGCGGCTGCCGAGCGCCCCACGGCCGACCATCGTCGCCGGTCTCGCCCTCGTCGCCGCCGGCTCCGCAGTGGCAGCGGCGAGCCAGACGGCGACCGGCATCGTCGTCTGGGCCATCCTGGCCGGGCTCGGGCTCGGCGCGGCATCGGTCGCCGCCACGACGCTCGGGGTCTCGGCGGTCGCCCACGACCACCGCGCGACGGCCGCCGGCCTGCTGAGCACCGCCGCGCAGGTCGGGACCGCCCTCGGGGTCGCCACGCTGCTGCTCCTCGCCGACCGTCGCCTCGGCTTCGCCGTGGCGGCCGCCCTGGCCGTGGCGCTCGCGGGGATCGTCGCGAGCGTGTGGGCACGCGCCCGAAGCGCTCGTGAACGGCAAGCCGCCTGAGTCACTCCCCCGGCGGGGGCGAGGAAGGTGCCGATCAGCTGCCCTGTGAACGAGGAACACCCTGCAATTTGCAGGGTGTTCCGTACCCATGGAGCCAGGGGGGCTCGAACCCCCGACCTCCTGCATGCCATGCAGGCGCTCTCCCAGCTGAGCTATGGCCCCAGGTCGCCCGTCATCTTAACAGCCGCGGGACACTCGCCGCGATTTGACCAGGCGGAAGCGGGTGAATACGAACCCCCGGTGCTCGACATGCGATCTGCATGCAGATAGGATGATCTGCATGTCGACGATCCAGGTTCGCAACGTTCCCGAGGATCTCCATCGTCAGCTCAAAGCACGCGCTGCTGGTCAGGGACGGTCGCTCTCGGACTACGTGCTTGACGAGCTGCGTGTCGCGGCCAACCGCCCGACGATGGACGAATGGCTCGCTGCCGTCGAGACGTTGCCGGCGCCCGGACACCCGCCCAAGCCCGCAGCCGAGGTCCTCGCGGGCGAGCGGCGCCGGTGACGCGCCTGGTCGCCGACGCAAGCGCGATCGTCGATCTCCTCGCCGGCGCCCCTCACGCCCCGGCCATCGCAGCAGCGCTGGCCCCGTTCCCCGAGATCGACGTCCCCGAGCATTTCCACGTCGAAGCGCTCTCCGCCCTCCGCGGCATGCTCCTCCGAGGCGACCTCGCGGCAGACCGTGCGGAACGAGCGCTCCAGCTCCTGCCCGAGTTGCGCGTTGTCCGCCACCCCGTCGAGCCGCTCGCGCGTGCTGTCTGGTCGATGCGCGACACGCTCACCGCCTACGACGCGGCCTACCTCGCCGTCGCCCAGAACATCGACGCCCAACTCCTCACCACCGACCGAGGGCTGGCAGCCGCCGCTAAGCGAGACCGGCGGATGCTCGAGATCACAACACCCTGAGCGAAAGTCCAATCCTCTCCCTACGCAACCGTCTTCCTCTCAACTATCCGCTCCATTTTGCCTACCCCGGATAGGCTCAGCCGGTGTCCTATGACCCCGCGACGCGCTCAATCCCCGAGTTGCTCAAGGATTGGGGAGCGATTATGCGTCAGCTTCGTGTGCGCGACGTAATCCGTACCAACAACAACCCCGTTGGCGATATCGCGGAGGCCATCGTCGCTACACACTATGAGGGCAAGCGTGGCACCTTCGCGCAGGCCGGCTGGGACGTGCGACTTCCGTCGTCTCCCGCGTTTCCCCAAGGTGAGCGGATACAGGTCAAAGCGATGCGCCAAACGCCGGCCTACACGCGCACCACATTGAGTCCGATCCGCGACCAGGACTACGACACAGTGGTCGTTGTGATCCTTGATGAGGATTTTGTCGTAATGGAAGGTCTCCGTGTGTCCCGAGCCGTGGTCAACGACCTGTTTCAGTACAAGCCCTATGTAAATGGGCAAGTCATTAATGTCACGAAGAAATTCCGTGCGGACCCGCGGGTAGAGAGAGTGGATCTGGCGGAGGCCGCTCGGCGATTGCACGCATAGCCTCGCGGAAGCCAGCACGCCACAACCAGACCGCGATCTGCTTGTTCATCAGCACGGCGGATACATGGCGCGCCCGCTCCGCTGGGGATAGGGCCGCCCTCGACGCAGCGCGGCATAGGTCTCCGCATCGGTCGTGTCGCGCACCGGAGCTATCCGAAGGTCGCGCGCAAAGTAGGCGCCATCGTGCGCAAAGTCACCTTCAGCGTCGCCGACCACCAGGCCCTCGGCAGCCGAGACCAGCAGGGTCGCGTCGACGGGATCGCTCTCAAAGCCACCGGACGTCCCGCGATACACACCACCGATGCCCGTGACGGGGTGGCGCCACAGCACGTTGAAGTCGGCCCAGACCTCGGCGTTGTAGATGAACCACCAAGCCTCGACTTCTAAGAGGTCTCCAGCCATGAGCGTTTGCCCCTCGAAACGCGGTGCCGACATGCCACCAGCCTAACTTCCGGTACGCCCACCCCATTCCGCCGCCTACCCGGTACGAGAGGATCTCCGCATCGCGTGCCGCGACCGCGCGCTGTTTGCGCAGCCGGCCCCCGGGATCTGTGCGCCGCAAGAACGGCAACTCGACCAACCGGTAGCTCAACGTTGCGACGATGATCGCAGCGGCGAGCCCTGCGAGGACGAGTGGCCCGCAGGCGTGCAGGCCCGGGCTCCCGCCGGCGAGCGCGGCATCGGTGCCGTGCAGCCGCCGCCGACTGGACGTTCCCTCACCGTGCCGCTGGACCCTGGTCCTTGGGAGCTCGCGATCGGCGCCGCGCCGCAGGGCGCCTGGCGCCTGGCCACCGAAGCCCTCCGACAGCGCCGGCATGATGATCGATGTGCGCGGCAACAGACACTCGCGTTCGGACGATCCGACGCAGAGCTCAAACACATCGTAGGCTGCTGCGATGCATTCGGCAGGATCGCTCTCCATCGGCGTCGTCGGCCTCGGCTACGTCGGCTTGCCGCTCGCCGTCTGCTTCGCGGAAGCCGGACTTCGCGTCGCAGGCGTCGACCACTCCAGCACCGTCGTGGAGGGCCTCAACCGGGGCAACTCGCACATCGAGGATGTCCCGAGCGAGCGACTCCAGGAGGCAGCCCACGCGCTGTCGTTCACGACGTCGGCAGAACCATTGGCAGAGGTCGACGCGATCCTGATCTGCGTCCCGACGCCGCTGACCGCCAATCGCGAGCCTGACCTGACGGCGCTGGTGTCCGCAGCGCGCAGCGTTGGCGCCGTCCTGCGGGCCGGCCAGCTCGTCGTCCTGGAATCGACGACCTATCCCGGCACCACGCGTGAGCGTCTCGTCCCGCTGCTGGAGGAGGCGTCGGGCCTGCATGCCGGCGTGGACTTCGCCGTGGCCTACTCGCCCGAGCGCATCGACCCGGGCCGGACCGACTTCACGCTCGCCAACACCCCCAAGACGGTCGGCGGGCTGACTCGTGCCTGCGGCGAGACGGCAGCGTCCGTCTACGGACGTGTCTGCCAAGACGTGCGGATCGTGTCGAGCCCCGACATCGCCGAGTTCTCCAAGCTGCTGGAGAACATCTTCCGCTCCGTCAACATCGCGCTCGTCAACGAGATGGGGATGCTCGCCGAGCGCATGCAGCTCGACATCCACGAGATCATCGACGCCGCGGCGAGCAAGCCCTATGGCTTCATGCGCTTTGACCCCGGCCCGGGCATGGGCGGCCATTGCCTACCGATCGACCCGTTCTACCTCTCCTGGCGCGCCCGCGAGTACGACTTCGCCACGGAGTTCGTCGAGCTCGCAGGCAAGATCAACCAGCAGATGCCCTACCACTGCGTCCAGCGGGCCGAGCGCGCGATGAACGCTCTGGGCAAGCCGATCAGCGCCAGCGGCATCGTCCTGCTCGGCGTGAGCTACAAGCCGGGCGTCAGCGACACGCGCGAATCGCCGGCGCTCAAGATCACCACGCTGTTGCAGGCGCTCGGTGCCGACGTTCGCTACCACGATCCCCATGTGCCAGAGCTCCATCAGCATGGTCTCGCCCACCAGCCGCTCGACGAGGCGCTCGAGGGCGCCGACCTGGCGATCATCGTCACGCCACACGCGCACTTGGACTACGACCAGATCGCGGCCGGGCCGGTGCCCGTCCTCGATCTCCGCGGCGTCGTCGGTCGCGACAACGCCACCGTTCAGTCGGTGTAGCCGGGGTCGCCTGCCCGGGCGAGCTCAGACGAGGTCGCCGGTCAGCCGCCGGCGGCGCGCCCACAGGCCTGCGGCACCGCCCGCCACGACGACCAGGGCAGCACCGCCGGCCAGCGCCTGACCGGAGGAGCTGCCGCTGTCATCGCCGACCGGTTGCGCGGCGACGGTGCGCGTCGGCTCCGCCTCCGAGGACGAGGACGGCTCGGTCGTCGTGCGGGCCTTCCTGGACGGCCGGTCCTTCTTGGTGCTCTTGCGAGCAGGCCCGCCGGACGACGATGACGACCGCTTGGGGGTTGTCACCCCTTGGCCGAACGGCTGCGGCGCGTCACCCGAGCCGGATCTCGCAGCGCCGCCCGCCGCGTCGCTGCGCGCCTCGGCGAGCGGGATCGCGTACTCCTTGGCCGATGGGGAGTTGTCGTCAGCGGTGACGCCGTCCTCGGCATGCGCGATGGGCGCGGCGAGCGGCACCACCGCAAGGCTCAGCAGCGCGGCTGCGAGGGATGCGCGAAGCACGTCGCGCACTCTAGCGACGGCGTCTTACGGGAGCGCCGAGCGTGGGTTGCGCGCAAGCGTCGCCAGATCGGAGCCGCGCGGATTGAGACGGTGCGCGCGCCCATAGTGGCGGGCCGCGTCGCGCAAGCGGCCAAGACGGACCTCGAGATCACCCAACAGCGCCCAGGTCACGAAGTCCTGCGGCTCGCGTGCGGCGGCCTGCAGCAGCACGTCGCGTGCCTCCGGCCCACGGTCAAACCGCGCCAGTGCCGAGGCTTTGGCGTAGTAGGAGCGGACGTCGTCGGCGTCGAGGCGCAGCGCCTGCTCGGCCTTGCGGAGCGCCCGCGACGGATCGTCCTGGCGCAGCGCCGTCAGCGCCTCACCGCGACGGTGCTCGGCGAGTCCTTGCCGGGCGAGGCTCGCCCCGGCGACCACGACGGCCGCCGCGACGACGACCGCCGTAACTGTGCGCAGGCCACGCCGATGTCCGAAGGCCGACGCCGAGACGGCTCGGGCCGGTACGGCTGGAGACCCTCCAAACGGTCGGAGCACCACAGCGAGCAAGCAGAGCGCCATCGCCGTCACCCCCGGCATCAAGTGCATCCAGTCCACGCTCGTATGCACAAACCAAGCCACAACGCCGCCCGCGCCGGCGACGGCGAGGAGCCTGGCGCTCTGCGAGCGCTTGGCAGATCTCCCCATCCTGACGATCGCCACCGCCGTGCCCCCGACCATCGCCAGCAGCAACAAGGCGCCGACGATCCCGGTCTCGCTCAGCACCTGAAGCTCGATCGAGTGTGGTTGACGGACGCTCTCGCCGGTATGGCGCTGCGCGAAGTAGGGGACGTCGAAGCCGCCTGCGCCGATGCCGCGCACGGGGTGATCGCCCGCCACATCCCATGCGACCCGCCAGTAGTCATAGCGGTTGCCTGAGCCCGACAGCAGGCGCGTCTGTCCGGTCTCCTCCTGCGCGGCGGCAGGCGTGCCGAGATCGACGAAGGCGTGGTACTGATCGCTGGCGAAGTCGCCGATCCGCCCAGCAAACACGAGCGCCAAGATCACTGCGACAGCAGCTCCGAGTCCCAACGCGATGTCGAGCGCGCGCCGCACGTCAGACGAGACCGCCGAGCGTTGTGCGACCGCCGTCACCACGCCCCAGAGCAGCCCTGCGCAGACCGAAGCGCTGAGCAGGGCCAGTCCGGCGTCAGACGCCGCGCCGTCAGCGATCGCCGTGCCGCGCAGCGATCCGTAGACGTCGCGCAACGGTCCGGAGAAGACGACGACGGTCGCGCCGACGAGGGCCATGAGGACGAGCCGCCGCCGGCGGCCGGGCACCACCGCGAGCAGGACCAAGCCCGAGATGAGGACCGCCAGCGCCGCCCCCCGGCTCTGTGAGAGCAAGACCAGGCCGCCTGCGAACGTCGCCAGCCCGGCGCCGGCGCCCGCGACCAGCGGGCGGCGCAGCTCTGCCAACGCGACCGCGATCCACAGCCCGATGACGAAGATCGTGCCCTCGGCGTTGACATAGCCCAGCGGGCGGTTGAGGCGCCCGCCCTGAAAGAGCGACCCGGTGTCCTGCAGCAGGCGAACCTCGACCCAGAGCGCGACCGCGGCGATGCCAAC
This sequence comes from uncultured Conexibacteraceae bacterium, assembly GCA_963829185.1. Classification (GTDB taxonomy): domain Bacteria; phylum Actinomycetota; class Thermoleophilia; order Solirubrobacterales; family Solirubrobacteraceae; genus Baekduia. The sequence goes on along the minus strand of CAWHID010000012.1, from coordinate 97,610 downwards.
GCCGACGGCGCCCACCATCAAGAGCGCTCGCCGCTCGGTGCCGACGAGGGCAACCGCGAGCGCCAGCACCGCGACGAGCACCAGCGCGCGGTTGCCCGACAGCACCGCCTCGTGCGCGGCCTCGGCCCAGCGCGACGACGCCAGCGTCCAGAGCGCCAGCGCCACCGAAGCACCGAGCACCACGGCGCTCGAACCGGTCAGCCGCGGCGGCTGGGCCATCAGCGCCATCGCACACGCAGAGACGACGGCGAGGCCAATCGGGACCCAGACGCTCGCGTCGTAGAACCCGAACCAGAACGGGCTCAATCCAGCGCCCAGGCCGAGGACCGCGATCACCACCAGCACCGGAAGCTCTGCCGTCCACCGCGATCTGACGCCGGTCACGTTGCCCGGTTGGCTCTCGGACTCCAGCAGCGCGATCGTCGCACCGGCACCAACCAAGTACACCAACACGGCGAAGAGGATGAAGACCGAACCGCCCTCGGCCGAGAGCAGCGCCAACGCCGCGACAAGCATCTGCGCCCCACCAAGAACCGGGACGGCCAGCCGTGCGGTGCGCAGCCGACTTCGTGTCCGGAAGGTCAGGTGGTCCTGGCCGCCGGTCAGGATCGAGATCCCGCGGCGCCGGCGCGACACGATGACCAGCGCGGTGTCGAGCAGCGGGATCCCGACGAGCAACAGCCCGACGAACAGCGCCTGCCAGGCCGCGACGGTGTCCGACAACCCCGTCATGGTCACCGCCGCGACCGCGAAGCCCAGCGGCATCGAGCCGCCGTCGCCGAGGAAGATGCGCGCCGGCGACGACATGTTGTGCGGGAGGAACCCCAGGCACGCGCCGGCGAGCGCGCCGGCCGTTCCTGCCAGCCAGGGGTCGCCCTCGATTAGGCCGAGCACGGCCGCCGACGCCGAGACGACAAACCCCATCGTGCCCGCCGCGCCGTCCATGTTGTCAAACAGGTTGAAGGCGTTGACCACCAGGACGACCCACGCGATCGACAGCGTGACGTCGACCGCCGACCCGGCTCCCACGTCCCAGCCGAGACCCAGTGCCCAGAGCCCGAGCGCCAGCAGCGCCTCGACGACGACCCGCAGCAGCGGTGACAGCGTCCGCCGATCGTCAACCGTCCCGAGCGCCCAGAGCGCCGCGACGCCACCGGCCAGCGGCAGCGTCCGGGAAGGATCGGTCGCCAACGACACCACCAGCAGCGCCAGCAGGAAGCCGCTCATCACCGCCGCGCCACCGAGGTAGGGCGTCGGCGCGCGATGCGCCTTGTAGCCGCGCGGCACGTCGTAGAACTCGAAGCGACCCGCCACGCGAATCGCGACAGGGGTCAGCAAGTACGCCGCAAGCAGGGCGCAGAGGAAACCCAGAAGGAGGCGACCCTCGACCGGCAAGCCGACCCGGGCCTCAGACCGCGAGCTTGGTCTTCTCGTGGGCGATCACGTCGGCCACGATCTGGTCGAGGCTGCTGGTGTGCGACCAGCCGATCGCCGCATGAATCTTGCTCGTGTCCGGCACCCGGCGACGCATGTCCTCAAAGCCCTCTTCGTAGGCGGTCTCGTAGGGCACCGTGACGATCTCCGATGCTGAGCCCGTCTGTGCGATGACCCGTTCGGCGAGCTGCCGGATCGAGATCTCCTCCGACGAGCCGACGTTGAAGACCTCGCCGTAATGGCGATCGTCGGCCATGAGCCCAACCATCGCGGCCACGACCTCGCCGACGTGGCCGAAGCAGCGGGTCTGCTGGCCATCGCCGTAGACCTGCAGATCGCGCTCGGCTAACCCTGCGCGGACGAACTTGGGCAGCACCATGCCGTACTGACCGGTCTGGCGCGGACCGACGGTGTTGAACAGTCGCACGACGACCGTCGGGAGCTTGCGCTCCTTCCAATAGGCCAGCGCGAGAAACTCGTCAATCGCCTTCGAGCAGGCGTAGGACCAGCGGCCGCGGGTCGTCGGGCCCATGACCAGGTCGCCGTCCTCGCGGTAGGGCAAGGCGGTGGACTTGCCGTAGACCTCTGAGGTCGAGGCGAGCATGACCGGCCGGCGCTTCTTGGCCGCCAGCGACAGGACGACCTCGGTGCAGTGGACGTTGGTCTCGATCGTGCGCACGGGCGACTCGACGATCAGCTCCACCCCGACCGCCGCAGCGAGGTGGAACACGTAGTCGACGTCGTCAATCAGCTCCGCCAGGACCGCGCGGTTGGCGCAGCTGTCGATCGTGTAGGAGAACCGGGGATGGTCCTTGAGATGGCGGATGTTGTCGATCGCGCCCGTAGAGAGATCGTCGATCACGCACACGTGGTGACCAGCGGCCAGGAGCGCATCGCTGAGATGGGAGCCGACGAAGCCTGCGCCGCCGGTGATGAGGATCCGATCCGCCATCGAGAAATGCCCGCTGGGCGGACAGTTCCCGAGGCTACCCGACGCTGGATGTCGATGCGGTGATGGGCGAGGCCATCGCAGGCCGCGGGATGCGACGATGCCGCTATGTGCGGCATCTGCGGCTACGTCTCCGGGCGCGACCTTCCCCTGGACCCCGAGGCGGGACGCCGCATGAACGAGACGCTCGTGCATCGCGGGCCCGACGACGGCAGCGAGGCAATCCTCCGCGGTGACGGGATGCACGGATGGTTCGGACATCGCCGGCTGCGCGTGGTCGATCTCTCCGAAGCGGCCAGCCAGCCGATGAGCAGCGACGACGGCACCATCGTCCTCACCTACAACGGCGAGATCTACAACTTCGCCGAACTGCGCGCTGAGCTGCGAGCACTCGGCGCCCGCTTCCGTTCCCATGGAGACACCGAGGTCGTCCTGCGGGCCTACGAGGCCTGGGGCGATGCGTGCGTCGCACGGCTGGACGGCATGTTCGCGCTGGCGATCTGGGACGCCCGTCGCGGCCGGCTGCTGCTCGCTCGTGACCGCACGGGCAAGAAGCCGCTCTTCTACAGCACCGCCGGCGACCGACTGACGTTCGGCTCCGAGATCAAAGCGCTGCTGATCTCACCGTGGGTGCCGGCCGACATCGACCCCGAGTCGATCCCCGACTACCTCACCTACGGCTACGTCCCCTGGCCGAACACGATGTACCGCAACATCCTGCAGGTGCCACCCGCGGCCACGGTCGTCTTCGATGCCGACGGCCTGCACCCACCGCGCTCCTACTGGAGCGCCTTGGCACCCGACGACCGGCAGGATCTCCGGCCTGGCCCGCCGGTGTTCGAGGAAATCGCGCAGCTGCTGGACGCCGCGACGCGCAAGCGCATGGTGGCCGACGTGCCGCTGGGAGCGCTGCTGTCGGGCGGCATCGACTCGTCGTTGGTGGTCGGGCTCATGACGCGCGCCTCACCGGAGCCGGTGCGCACGTTCTCGATCGGCTTCCCGGAAGATCCGGCGCTCGACGAACGCTCGCACGCTAAGCGGATCGCCGAGCACTTCGGCACCGAGCACACCGAGTACGCGGTCCGGGTCGACGCCGTCGCGCTGCTGGACCGCCTGCTCTGGCACCACGACCAGCCGTTTGCCGACTCGTCGGCGATCCCGACCTACGCGGTCGCCGAGCTCGCACGCCGCGACGTGACGATGGTCCTCAACGGCGACGGCGGCGATGAGGTCTTCGGCGGCTATGAGCGCTTCCGTGCGACAGCGATCGCCCAGCGCATGCCGCCGCTGGCCGGTCGCCTGGCCGGCAAGGCCGCCGGACTCCTGCCCACCTCGCAGGTGTCTCGCAGCAAGGCGCAGCGGATCCGGCGGCTGCTTGAGCGCGCCGGGCGGTCGGTCACCGACCAGTACCAGGCGTGGATCGCGGTGGCCGACGGACCGATGCTCACGACGATGCTCGACCCGGCGCTCCGCGACCTCGCCACGCGCGAGCGGACCGGTCGCTCGATGGATGCCTGCTACGCCGAAGCGGCGCGGCTCCCAGAGCTCGATCGCATCTTGTACGCCAACTTGCGGACCTACCTGCCCGATGACCTCTCCGTCAAGGTCGACCGCACGACCATGGCCCACTCCCTGGAAGCGCGCTCCCCGTTTTTGGACACCGCGCTGATCGAGTACCTCGCCCGAGTGCCGGCGCGGCACAAGGTCGGGCTGCGCCGGCTCAAGCCGCTCCTGCGCCAATCGCTCTGGCCGGTCCTGCCGCAGTCGACATGGAACCGATCCAAGCAGGGCTTCGGTGTGCCGATGGACCGCTGGCTGCGCGGTGAGCTTGGCGTGATGTTCGCCGACGAGGTGCTCGCCGACGACGCCCGCACCGACGCCTACCTGGACCGCACGGCGCTGCAGCGCATGTACAGCGACCATCGCGACGGCACCGCGCAGCACGGCCACCGGCTGTGGACCGTGCTGGTGCTGGAGCGCTTCCTGCGCAACGCCGAGCAGCCTCAGCAATCGCGCGGGCCAGCTGCCGAGCCCTTGCGCGACGCCGCCTGACGGGCGCGCCGCTTAGGCCCGCGCCGGGCGGCGGAAGACGAACTCGTTGCAGCCGAGCCCTTGCCGGGTGACCATGCGCTCGAGCACCAGCCCGTGCCGGCGACCACGCTCCAGGACGGCGTCGGGCGTGGCCGCCTCGAACGGATAGCCGCCGATCCAGTCGACGATGTCGTGCCAGCGGCTCATCCCACGCATGCTCTGGTACCGCGTCCACCCGTGGACGTAGCGGTCGGGCCGCAGGTGCGCGGTCGCCTTGGCCAGGCTCAGAAGCTCACGTGGGCCCATGATCGCCAGGGTGTAGGGCAGCCGCAGCCACGATGGCAAGCGGTTGTACCAGCGCTTGATCGCGGTCCAGACACGACTGCGCGACCCCTGGTCGTTGTAGATCGCGATGAAGAGCACGCCGCCTGGAGCCACGGCCTCGGTCGCCAGGTCAAACGCCGTCCACAGGTCGCCCGTATGGTGCAAGACGCCCCACGAGTAGACGATGTCGAACGTCCCCAGGTCGCGCAGGTAATCGGCGTCCAGGACGCTGCCGCGCTCGACCACCCAGCGGCTCTCCGAGACACCCTCGCGCCGGCGCAGCTCGCGGGTGCACGCGACGCTGTCGGTATCGAAGTCAAAGGAGTGCAGCGACGCCGCGCCCAGGCGCGCTGCGGCAAGCGAGAACAGGCCGCTGCCGGAGCCGATGTCCAGCCAGCGGCGGTCGGCGATCTCCTCGCGGCCGACCAACTCGATCAGTGAGCGCTCGGCCTCGACGATGCGCTCCTCGTCGAGGACGCCAAGAAATCGCGCCCAGTTCGCCCCGAAGGCGAAGCGGTCCTGCTCGATGTCGGCGACGGCCATCGCGACATCCTGTCACGCCATCGCCTACGGTCTCGCCCCGTGCGTGCCCGTCGCCGTGACCTTGCCTTCTACGCCCCGTGGGCCGGGCCGACGGTCGCTCCCGGCGGCCGACCATCAGGCGGCGCAGAGGTCCAGATCATGCATCTGGCACGCGGGCTCGCGGCCCGCGGCGTCCGTGTCGCGCTGATCACCTACGAGACCGAGGGACTGCCGGCTGACGTCGAAGGCGTGGAGATCGTCGCGCAATGGCGCCCCTCGTGGCGCCGGGCCTTGCCTCGGCGGGCGGTCACGCTCGCGACGACGATCTGGCGGCTCTTGCGCACGGATGCGACGGTCGTGGTGCAGCGGACGGCTGGCGCGACCACCGGGCTCGTGGCGCTTGCGGCGCGGGTGACCCGAACACGGTTTGTCTACTCCAGCGCGAGCACGATCGACTTCGCCTTCGAGCGCGACGACCACAACCGGCTGGCCCAAGGGCTCTACGCGCTCGGGATCCGCCTCGCCGATGAGATCGTCGTCCAGACCGACGAGCAGGCCGAGCTGTGCCGGGCGCGGTTCGCCCGCCACCCCATCGTGATCCGCAGTGTCGCCGAGCCGGCGCCCCCGTCCCCACCGGGCGCGGAGCAGTTCCTGTGGATCGGGCGCCTGGCGCCGGTCAAGAACCCGATGGCATTCGTGGATCTCGCCGCCGCGCTTCCCGAGGCGCGGTTGACGATGGTCTGCGTGCCCAACGACCACGACCCGCCCGGCGTCGCCGACGAGCTGGCCCGTCGCGCCGCCGAGCTGCCGAACCTGGAGCTCCTCGGGCCACAGCCTCGATCCGTCATGCTGGAGCGGATCGCGCGCGCTGTGGCAGTAGTCAGCACCTCCCATTACGAAGGTATGCCCAACACCTTCTTGGAGGGATGGAGCCGCGGGGTGCCGGCCCTGACGCTGCACCACGATCCCGACGGCGTGATCCTGCGCGAGCGGATCGGCTCCTACGCAGGTGGCGACGCATCGGCGCTGGCCGAGCACGCCCGTGCCCTCTGGGCCGCGCGAGACGGCGACCCCGAGCTCCACGAGCGCTGCCGCGCCTACGTGCTGCGCGAGCACAGCCCCGAGGTCGTGCTGGATCGCTGGCTCGTCGCGCTCGGGCTAGACGACCGTCAGACGGCGCCGGCCAGCTCCAGGTAGAGCTGCGTCGTCGCCTCGACCATCCGCTCCAGCGACAGCTCCTCGACGATGCGACGACGGCCCGCCAGGCCCATGCGGTGGCGCAGCTGCACGTCGGTGGTCAGCCGCGCCAGCGCGCCGGCCAACGCCACTGGGTCCCGTGCCTCCACGAGGAGGCCTGTCTCGCCGTCGCGCACGAGCTCGGCGATGCCGTTGACCCGTGTCCCGACGACCGGCAACCCGGTGGCCATCGCCTCCATGACGGCGCCAGGCATGCCCTCCTGTGAGGACGGCATGCAGGCGATGTCGGCATCGGCGAGCAGCTGGGAGACCGCCGGCGGTGCGAGCGTCCCGTGCAACGTGACGCGATCCTCGAGCCCGAGCATCGCGACCTGTGCGCGCACCGCCTCAAGCAGCGGACCGTCCCCCGCGAGACACAGGCGCACGTCGACGCCCTGATCGCGCAGCAAGGCAACCGCCGCCACGAGATCCTCCTGGCGCTTGACGGCGGTGAACCGGCCGACGCAGGCCACCAGCGGCGTGCCGGCGCGACCCTCGCGGTCGGGCAGCGGCCACCGATCCGCGTCGATGCCGTTGGGGATGAACCGCAGGCGCGTGGCGGCGATGCCGTGATCGGCGAGGACGGTCAGCGCTCCCGGCGAGTTGGCAACGTAGGCGTCGACCAGCGGCGCGGTCAGCCGCTCGATGGCCATGACCAGGCGGCCGCGAGGGGCGTCGAGATCCTCGATCTCCGTGACGTACAGCCCCCGGATCCCGGTCACTGTCCGGCAGCGGCGCACGAGCAGCCGGCCGAGCACGCGCGTCGACAGACCGGTGCGAAACCCGTAGCCGCAGAGCACGTCCGGGTCGGCACGTCGAAGCGCCCGTGCCAGACGCACCTGCGCGGCCATCGGCCCACCGGCGCCCAGGGACTCCACCGCCACACCGGCGGCGCGCAGCCGCTCGGCCACCGGACCGGTTCGGTCGACGAACAGCACTGTCGTGCAGACGACGGCGGGATCGCTGCGCTCGGCCAGCGCGGCGACCATCAGCTCGGTGCCAGCCAGCGCATCGCGCCTCAGCACGTGCACGACGCGCAGTGCCACGGCTACCCGACCCGGCCGATCGCGCGCGGGAGGGCGCCCCGCAGCACCCGGGCGCGGCTGACGACGTCGTCGATCTCAGCCCGCCCGGGCAGCAGCGCACGAGGCGAGACGCCGACGGCGCGAGACGTCCACACGCCCAGGATCACCGCCAGCAGGAGGTAGCTGACCGACGAGGCGATCGATGCCCCGACGAGGCCGATCACCGGCAACAGCGCCACGTTCAGCGCCGCGTTCAGGGCAAAGCAGGTCAGCGCCGCCGCCGTGATCTGGCCGGGGCGACCCTCGCGCAGCAGCCGGTTCCACATCGGCCGCACGGCCGACATCGCGCACACGCCCGGCAGCAGCACGACGAGCGGCAGATAGGCGTCGGCGAACGCTTGGCCGTAGACGAGCGGCAGCACCTTCCACATCGTCGCCGCGACCAAGACCGACAGCGACCCCGCGACGAGCAGGCACAAGCGGGTCGTGCGCAACGTGATCCGCCCTGCCTCCGCGACGTCGGTCGTCGTCTGCAGCGGCAGCGCCGCGGTGGCCAGCGGTGTGGCGACCGCCCAGACGAGCTGTGCCACGAGCACTGCCAGCGAGTACAGCCCGACCTCCCGCGTGCCGAGCTCGGCGTTGATGAGAAAGACGTCGGCGTGCAGCAGCAAGATGTAGGCGATGTAGCCGGGATGGATCCGGATGCCGTGGCGCACGACCCGCCCCAGCAGCGCACCGTCGCCCGTCGGCAGCGCGGGCGCGAACCGCGCGCTCCAGGCCACCAGCAGCGCCCACGACGCGAAGGCGTTGCCGACGTAAGCGAGCAGGACCTCACGGACCCCCAGATGCCCGACCAGCGCCAGCAGGCCGATCAGCACCGCCTGCAACACCGCGGCAACCAGCAGCGCGAGCTGGGCCCTGCGCAGCTGCCCAGCCAAGATCATCAGGTTGACCATCCAGGTGCCGTGCAACAGGAACGGCAGCGCCAGTGCGGCGAGCACGACGTCGTTGGCGTGCACGCCCTCAAAGATGCTCGAGCGGGTCACCACAAAGGTCCCGAGGATGAGCCCGATGCCCACCGGCCCGGCGATCAGCGCCGCGGTGGCGGCAACGCGTCCGAGCCGCCGCAGGTCGATCAGCCGCTCGGAGTGGAAGTAGGTCGTGGCCATCTCGAGGCTGAGATGGACGACCGCAAAGCAGGTCATCACCGCCGTGACCGGGACGTAGTAACGCCCGCGACCGCTCGGGCCGAGGGCGTGCGCCACGAACACGCTGATGACGATGCCGATGGCGAAGATGCCGAGCTGGGCTGCCAGCGCGACCGAGACGTTGCCGCCGAGTGTCTGAGGCTTGGTGCTCACACGGCCGCGGCGGAACTGCCCGACCGTGCGGCCACGATGCTCTCGACGGTCGCGCGGACCCCGTCGACGAAGCCGACACGCGGCTCGAAGTCCAAGATCGCCCGCGCCTTGGCGATATCGGCCTGGGAGTGCGGCACGTCGCCCGGGCGACGGTCCAGGTAGTCGGCCTCGACGTCGACGCCGACGACCGCGCCGATGGTCTCCAACAGCTCGTTGAGCGAGTAGCGCTCGCCGCACGCCACGTTGAAGGCCTCGCCCGCCGCGCCGGGTGCGGTCAGGGCGAGCAGGTTGGCGTCGACGACGTTGTCGATGTAGGTGAAGTCGCGGGAGTGCGTCCCGTCGCCGAAGACCGTGGGCCGCTCACCGGCTAACACCGCCGTGATGAACCGTGGGATCACCGCCGCATACTGCGAGTTCGGATCCTGGCGCGGGCCGAAGACGTTGAAGTAGCGCAACGCCACGCACTCGAGGTCATAGACCTCGCTGAACGCGCGGCAGTAGCCCTCGGCGGCGAGCTTGCTGACCGCGTAGGGCGAGATCGGCGCCGTCGGCATCGCCTCGCGCTTGGGCAGCTCCTGCGCCTTGCCGTAGACCGACGACGATGACGCGAACACGACGCGGCGCACGCCGACATCGCGCGAGGCCAGCAGCACGTTGAGCGTGCCGGTGGTGTTGACCGCCGCCGAGGTCAGCGGGTCCTGGATCGATCGCGGGACTGATGGCAGCGCGGCCTGGTGCAGCACCAGGTCGCAGCCGCGCACGGCCGTGTGAGCGCGCTCATAGCTCTGGATGTCGCCCTCGACCAGCTCAGCGCCGTCGAGCACCTCCAGGTTCTCCCTGCGGCCGGTGGCAAAAGAATCGAGGATCCGCACCTCATGCCCCTCCGCCAGCAGCCGCGTCGCCAGATGAGAGCCGATGAAGCCGGCGCCGCCCGTCACGAGAATCCGCACGCGGCGACCTTACCGCGCTCATCCGTCGAGTACCGCACAGCCGCCGCGAGCGGACGCTCGCCGTTTAGCATGATCGCGAGGATGCGCGACGACGCCGACGAGCTCCGCCCACTGCTCGCAGGCACCGTGCGCTGGGACGATGGCGCCGCCGTGGTCGAGCTCGGTCCGCGCGAGGCACGCGTCGCCGGCGACGTCGACCGCCTACGGGCGATCCTCGGCGCGTGTGACGGACGGAGCACGCTCGGCGAGCTCGTGACCCGCATCGGCCCGGATGCCCGCGAGCTTGTGGCGATGCTGGCGGTCGAGGGCGCGATCGTCGACGCCGAGCAGGCCTGGCGCATCCTGCACCGTCAGAGCTCGGTCGGCTCCGCGCTCGGCCGACCGATCGACGACCAGGAGCTGGCCGCGCTCGGTCAGGCGACCTTCGCACCGGCCGCAGCCTCGCAGCGCACGATCGCGCTGACGCCGCCCGCGTCGGCCGTCGGCGAGCTCGCCGCGCGGCGCCGATCGACCAGCCCAGGCGATCAGCCGGTCGCGGCGACGTTCCCGCTGGTCTCCGCGATCCTGGCCGCCGCCTACACGGTGACCCCGAGCTTCGGGACCACGCCGAATCGCGGCACCGTCGCGTCGGCGGGCGCCCTCTACCCGCTGGTGGTCCACCTCCTGCTGCGTGAGCCGCTTGGCCCGGCCGATCCCGGGCTGTGGTGGCATGACCCGCGCTCGTCCCGCCTGCACCGCGTCGGCGACGTGGCGCAGGACACGGCGGCGCTGTTCGTCGACGAGCCGGGGCTGATGCGCCTGCTCGAACGCCGCCAGCCGATCGTCTTCCTCTCCGCCGACTTGTCGCGCCCGAGCCGCAAGTACGGTCCACGTGGCTACCGCTATGCCTTGATCGAGGCCGGCGCGGCAATGCAGTCAGCACAACTCACCGCTGTGGAGCTCGGCCTGCCGCTGCGCCCGATCGGCGGGATCGACGACGGCGTCACCCACCGCTTCCTCGATCTCCCCGACTCCGCGGTCGCGCTCCTGGCCTTGGTGGCCGGCAGTTGATGGGGGCCAGCGCCGCGCTGCGCGCTGGCTGGATGGTCGGCGCCGTCGAAGCAGGAATCCTCATCGTCGGCCCGGCGCTCGAGGTGGACGTCGCGGTCGCCGACGGCCCGGCGGCGATGCGCGTCCTGACGGGCGATGGCGCTGACGAGCTGGCCGATGCCGCAGGCGACGGCCAGCGGCTCATCGAGCTGCTGACCGAGCTCGATGCGCTCGCGTCTGACCCGGCGCCGGCGCCCCCGGGATGCGCGCTGGGAGCGGCAATTGCAGCCATGCGGCGAGGCCAGCCGCCGGCGGGTGTGATTTGGACCGCCGAGGAGGCGCTGGTCCTCCCTGCTGACCTCTCGGTTGCGCTGCGCACCCACGCGCTGCGGGCGTTTCTCAGCGGCCTGGCTCCGGATCCCCGGCTCGAGGCCTACGCCGCGCTCGCCCAGGGCCGCGGGGTCGTGGTGGGTGACGTCCCCGACCCCGCCCTCCTGGATCAGCGATTGCGCGACGCCGGCGTGGCCGCCGGCCTCGACGGCCCGATCGTCGCGCTCGAGCTCCACCGCGGCCGCCGCATCTGGCGCACGGCACCGGACGCGCTGGAGGAGATCGGCGCCGGAGGGCCGCATCGCCTCGGCCCGATCCTCACCACGAGTCCGCCCGAGCCGGTCGTCGCCGAGCTCCCGGACCTGCTGCTGTGCGTGGGCGAGACCGCCGTCGCCGACCTCGGCGCTCCGACCTCGCGCGCGCATCGCACGGTGCAGGGAGTGGGCGACGCCGCCCAAGCGCAGCTGATCGCCTGTGCCGAGGGCGCCGAGCGCTTCGCCGCCTCCGAGCCCCGCGGCGACTGGCTCGTGCGCGCGCGGGCTAACGAGCTCTCAGGCGCGGTCGCGCCTTGCACCCTCTATGCCGGCGACGCACCAGCGGCGGACACTGACGAGCCTCGCCTGTGGGCACCGGTGACCGCCCGCGACGGCGCGCGCCGCTGGGTTCCGGCGGAAGTCGTGTGCCTGGCAGTGCCAGATGCGGCGCCAAGCGGCGCGCTGCTTCCGTGGACGAGCAGCGGCCTGGCCGCGGGCCGCGACGTCGCTGACGCCCGCCGGCGCGCGTTCCAGGAGCTCGTCGAGCGCGACGCCTTCATGTTGACCTGGCTGCGCCGGACCAGCCGCGAGCGGATCAGCGCGCGTGTCGTGCCGGCCGCGGCGACCGAGATGGCCCGGGTGCTGCGCGGACATGGATGGCAGACGACATGGGTGAACCTGACGCTGGACAGCCACCCGGTGATCTTGTGCTGCCTGACGCACGCTGACGAGGGGTTGACGGTCGGAGCGGCGTGCGATCTCGATCCCGCCGCGGCGCTGTGTCGCGCCACGGTCGAGGCATTGGTCCTGGCGCTGCGCTTCCAGGTCCCGGAAGGCCCGCGCCCGGAGCCCCGCGCGGTGCGCAGCCCGCGCGACCATCTGCTCTTCCATCGCGATCCGGCGCGCCAGGCTGACCACGGGTTCCTGTACGCCTGCACCGACGAGCTCGAGCTGGGCGACGTTCCGCGTCCCGAGAGCGAGGACCTGGAGGCGCAGCTGGAGGCGCTCGGGTACACGCCGCTGACCGCCGATCTGTCCACCGAGCGCTGCGCGCCGTATGCGGTGGTGCGCGCACTCGCGCCGGGCCTCATCCCGTTGACGTTCGGCTGGGGCCAAGAGCCGCTCGGCTTGCCGCGTGTCGGCAACGGGACGCGGACGGACGTCGGACATCGCGCCGATGGTCCTCCCCACACGACCGCCGCCATCGATAGGGTTCCGCACCCATTCCCGTGATGTTCTACGAGAGGTTTCCGTGTCGGCATTTGAAGTGACTGTCCGCGCTCGCGACGACGCTCAGGCCCCCGCCGCGGCGCTGAGCTCGATTCCTGCCGTTGCCATGAGCTCGACGACCGGCCCGGCCATGAGCTCGACGGTCGGTCCCGCCATGAGCTCCATCAACGGCCCGGCCATGAGCTCGATCCCCGCCGTCGCCATGAGCTCGGTCGACGGTCCGGCCATGAGCTCGATCCCCGGCGTGGCCATGAGCTCGGTCCCCGGCGTCGCCGCTGACGCCCGCGATGGCGCCCGCGCCTTCAGGCGCTAGCCAACCGCTGATCAGCCGGTCCAGACCGCCGCTGCCACGAGGCCCCTACCTCGTGGCCGGTATCGGACGCGCCGGCAGCGCCGCCGCACGCGCACTCACGGCACGGGGCCACGGCCCCGTGCACGCGTGGGACGGCTTGCACCGCAGCCAAGAGCAGCAGGCAGCAGCGTCCCTGGCACGCGAGGGCGTGCCGACCCATGGCGGCGATGGCCTCGCCCTGCTCGAGCCCCCGTTGGCAGCGCAAACGATCGTCAAGAGCCCAGGGCTGCGGTTCGACACACCGCTGATCGCCGGCGCCCTCGATCGCGGCCTCCCGGTGCTTGACGAGTCCGAGCTCGGCTGGCTCCTGGACCCACGCCCGCTGGTCGCCGTCACCGGCACCAACGGCAAGAGCACCACGGTCTCACTTGTCGCCGCGGTCCTGCAGGCTGCCGGGCACACGCCGGTCACAGCGGGCAACACCCGCTTCGGCGTGCCCTACAGCCAGACCGGTGAGCACGACGGCGACGTCGTCGTGGCCGAGCTGTCGAGCTTTCAGCTCGAAGGCTGCGCGACGCTGCAGCCCGACGCGGCGTTGCTCACCAACATCACCTTCGACCACCTGTATCGCCACGGAACCCAGGCCGCCTACGCAGCCTGCAAGCGCCGGCTGTTCGGCGACGGCGAGGGCGACGGCGGCGTTGCGGTGGCGGCCGTCGGCACCGACCAAGCGGTTGGGCGAGAGCTGGCAGACGAGTTGCGCGAACGCGGCGCGACCGTGGTCACGTTCGGCGTCGACACCCGTGCCGACTATCGCGTGCTCACCGTCGAGCACGGGCTTGAGCGCTGCGTCGTCGAGCTCTCCGGCAGCCGCGGCACCCGCATCCTGCAACCGCAGCTGACCGGGATCCACAACGCCCTGAACATCGCCGGGGCGCTCGCACTCGCCGATGCGCTCGGCATCGACGCCGACGTCGCCACGACCGCCGCGGAGGCCACGGCGCCGCTACCGGGCCGCTTCGAGCGCGTCGAGACCGGCACGGCGTTCGATGTCGTCGTCGACTTCGCGCACAACCCCGATGGCGTCGAGCAGGCGGTCCGCGCGGGACGAGCGATCCTCGACCGACGCGGCCACGGCGAGCTGCGGGTGGTGTTGTCGGCGCTCTCGATGGTCGGTGAAGAGCAGGCGCGGGCGATGGGCACGACCGCCGCGCACGTGGCCGATCACCTGGTCCTGACGACGCAGCGCTGGCGGCTGGACGATCCTGCCGACGCTGTGACGCCTGGGCTGGCCGAAGGCGCCCATGCGGCAAGCGATGGGGCCGTCGTGACCATCGAGCCCGATCGCCGCGCGGCGATCGCGATCGCGCTGGGCGCAGCCGCCCGCGGCGACCTTGTGCTGGTCCTCGATCGCGGTGAGCTCGGCGGCATCCTCTACGGGCCCGACGACGTCGGCCGGCCCTTTGATGACCGCGCCGAAGTGCGCTCGCTGCTCGCGACGATGGCGGCCTGAGGCATGCTGATCGTCCTGGGGCTCTCGGACTTCTCGGTCTTCGCCGGGACCGAGACCTATACCTTGACCGTCGCCGACGAGCTCGTGCGCCTCGGGCATGAGGTGGTGGTGCACGCGGGCACGGCCGGACCGATCGCCGAAGCCGCGCGCGCACGTGGGGTCGCCGTCGTCACCGACCCCGAGCGCCTGCCCGCGTCCTGCGATGCGGTGATCGCCCAGGACACGCCATCGGCCTATGCGCTGGCTGAGCGCTACCCCGGCGCCCGGCGCCTGATGGTCGTCCACTCCGAGTACTTCGCCGTCCAGTCGCCGCCGCAGCTGGACGGGGTCTGCGACGCCGTCGTCGTGCTCAACGACCGTGTGCGACGCCACGTCGAGCAGTTGGCCGCCTCGCCGCCGATCATCCGGCTCCGCCAGCCCGTGGACCTCAAGCGCTTTGGAACCCGCGGCGGCGCCCCGAACGTGCCGCGGCGGGCACTTGTGCTCGGCAACTACCTGCGCGCGGAAGCGGCCGACATCGTGACGAAGGCCTGCGCCGCCGCCGGCCTGGAGCCGGTGCTCAGCGGCGTCCACAGCACGCCGACGCAGACGGCAGAACAGCTCATCGCCGACGTCGAGATCGTCATCGGCCTCGGACGCTGCATCGTTGAGGCCATGGCCGGCCGACGCGCGGCCTACGTCTACGGGATCGCTGGCGGCGACGGTTGGGTCACCCCGGACCGCTACGCCGAGCTGGAGGCCGACGGCTTCGGCGGCACCGCGTCTGACCTGACGATCGACGGTGCACGGCTGACCGCCGATCTGTCAGCGTGGCATGCCGAGATGGGCCCCGCCAACCGTCAGCTCGCCCATCGCCATCACGACGCGGCGGCGCACACCGTTGAACTTGTCGCCCGCCTGCAGGAGCTGCAGCCGGAGGACCGCCCGCCGCCATCACATGCCGGTGAGCTCGCGCGACTGGTGCGGTTGGAGTGGCAGTCGTGGAGCCGCTACGTCGGCGCGCTGAACGAGAACCGCGAGCTGCGGGAGGCGCTGATCGCCCTCCAAGAGACGAGCCGCCAGGAACGGGCTGACGAGGTCGAGCGCATGCGTCAAGATGCCGACGCCGCGCTCGGGCGTCTCGGTGACGAGCTGGCCGCCGCCCAGCATGACCGAGACGTCCTGGCCGCCGAGGCCGAGCGCGCCGTCGGCGATCTTGCCGCCGAACGGGCGAGCTGGGAGGCCTTCCGCGCGACCAAGCGCTTCCGGTTGGCTGCCGCGCTGGCCCGCCCCTTCGACCGGCGTCGAGGATCACAATGAGCACCCCTGAGCAAGCAGTGACCACGACTTGGGGCCCGCGCGCGCTCGCGCTCGCTGCGCTGTGCGGCCCGCTCTGGCCGACCTCGTTCGTGCTAGCGCAGGCGTCGATCGGGCGCTTGCTGCTGATCACCGTCGCACTCGGCGTCGCCGTCGACCTCGTGGCGCTGCGGGGCCGCATCGCCCGCCCGGCCTGGGCTGCGGCCGCGCTGATGGCGGCGCTCGGCGCCCTGGCGGGCTGGACCGTGCTCAACGCCATGCTCTTCGGCTGCCTCTGCGGCGGGGTTGGCCAAGGATTTGCGGAGCTCGTCGTGCTGACCGGGCTCGCCGGCCTTGTGGGGCTGTACGCGCCACCACGCTGGTTGTTGATGATCTTCGGCGCCGCTGTCGCAGGCGTCTTGGCCGGTGGCCTCCTCGCGCTCATCGGCATCCGGGATCTTCATGCCGACGTCTACGTGGCGTCCGAAAGCGTCAGCCGCCTCGAGGGCGTGTACGGCAATCCCAACTTCCTCAGCTACGCGCTTGCGCTCGCGCTGCCCGCAACCGCAGCGGCGATCGTGCGGACGCCAGGCTGGCGCCGATGGGCCGCGATCGCGATCGCCGCGCTCCTCGGTGGCCTGATCTTTGCGACCTACTCCCGCGGGTCGCTGCTGGCAGCAGCGGCCGGCGTCATGGTGGCTGTCGCCGTCGCGTTGCCGCGCCGGCCACCGCGGTCGGTGGTCATCGCCGTCGGCGTCGGCGTGCCGCTGCTCGCAGCCGCCTTCCTCGTCTCTCCGTTCTACAAGTCCAAGCGGCTGCAAGCCGACTTCGGCGCGGCGAACGTCCAGAACGCCAGCGGGATCGACCACTCCGGATGGTCGACGTTGGCCGTCGGCCCCGTGCGCTTGTCGGGCGCGCGGCTGTCCAATCCGCCGAGATCGACGGACCTGGTGGTCCAGACCCAGCAGGCAGGTCAGGGCGCCACCTACACCTTGGGTCGGGCCGTCCACGACGCACGGTCTGCCTGGACGTTCTCGGTCGTGGCCGTGGGCTCCGCAACGCCTGTCTCGGTCGGCTGGGCAGTCCTCGATGATCTCGGCGCGACGCTTGACCGCGGACTCGTCCACGCCGGGTCGCGGGCGCGCCAGGCAGCGGCGCGATTCACCTCACGCCGCGACCGGCGTTACGTGACCTTCGTGTGGACCGAGAGCCCCGGCGCGTTTCGCATGAGTCGGGTCCAGGTGACGGAGCGGCAGAAGACCGGCACCGCGGTCCGTGGCGTGCCGACGAAGCTCCTCGGCTCGGTCGCTGACACCCTCGCCGATCATGAGCGCAACTACGAAGGCTCGCGCCGCGCAGCGCTGCGGATGGCGCTGGACGCCTTCGCCGCGCATCCGGTCCAGGGGTTGGGTGTGCAGCAGTTCCACGGCTACGCCGCCAAGCACGGCCGCTTCGGGGAGCTCGCGACCCACAACACCTACGCGCAGGTGCTGGCTGAGTTGGGCCTCATCGGCACCGTGCTGCTCCTCGTCGCCGCCGTGATCCTCGTGCTCAGCCTCTGGCGTGGCCGCCCGCCGCCGCTGCTGCGCGCGACGCTGGTCGGCACGGTGGTCGCCGGCACGGTCAACCTGGTGTTCATCAACGGGCTCGCCGCCCCTGGCAACGCGATGCCGCTCGTCCTCGCGGTTGGCTTCGCAGCGGCTTGGGCGGGCGAGCCGCCGTCCTGGTGGCCGCACCGCTGGGCGCGGATGCCCCGGCGGCGCGACAAGGCCACCGTCTAACGCAGCGGATCAGCCGCAGCGGATCAGCCGCGCCGGAACGCGTCGAACGCGGGCTTGCGCACGCCGGCGAGGGTGATCAGGCCGCTGTCGACCTGGTCGCCGGCAGGGCGGACCGGGAAGTCGTAGAGCCCGAGGTAGCCAAGCGTCACCAGCCGCGGCCACGTGCGGGTGAGCTTGAGCGCCTCGGCCATCCACTTGGCCTGCGTCGCGCGCGTGAGGTGGAAGTTGAACTCCCAGTTGGCGTGGTCGGTCGGGAAGCACAGCTCGCTGATGAAGATCGGCAGGCGCTTGCCGTCCGGACGCCGGCCGAGGTTGCGGTCCAGCGCATCGGCGAGGGTGTCGAGGTCGCCGAAGTCGGCAAAGCCGCGACCAAGCGGCGGCTGGCTGAGGCGCGGCGCCCGCTTGGTGAACGGGTTGTGCCCGTAGTAGTCCATGCGCGGCGCCTTGGCGTTGGGCAGTCGCAACTGCCGGATCCAGTCGAGCGGACGAACGTCGCCGATCGTATAACTGTTGCCACCGATCACCAGGTTTGAACGCCTGACGCGCTTGAGCGAACCGTAGGTCGCGTCGAGGATGCGGGCGTAGCGCTCGGCCCCACGCCGCCCCGTCGGCCGGAAGTTCGCGGCCTTGCTGGGCTCACCCCAGATCAGCCACCGCCGCACCCCCGGGTAGCGCTTGGACGCCGCCGCCAGGTAGTTGGCGTAGTCCCGAGGCTTCGTCGGCGCGAAGTTCCACGCGCGGCCCCCGTTGGCCCAGCTCGGTGTGCCGCTGACGCTGACGAGCACCGTGATCCCATAACGGGCAGCCTCGGCGATCTGCGCATCCAGACCATCCGGCCATACGTAGGCAGGGTCGGCGGGATCGGTGGGATGAGCCGGCCGGCGCGCAGCAACGTCGACCCACGACAGGCTGGTCTCCCAGATGCCGACGCCGAGCTCGGCGTAGATCGGGAACTGGCTTACGCTGTTGACCTCGGCTGGGCCCCAAAGCGCCTTCCGCGTCGTCACCTGCGCTTGCGCCTGCGCCGTCGCCACGCCGAACGCGCTGGTGATCGCGCAGACCAGCAGCGGCAGCCAGGCACGTCTCATCGCCGGCAGGCTAGCGACGCGCACGTGCGGCGAGCAGCTCGGTGTACAGCCCATCGATGTCGTCGACCAGCCGCGCCGCGCCGTAGCGCGACGCGACATGCTCGCGGGCCGCTGCCCCCATGCGGCGCAGCCCGGCACGATCGCCCGCCGCCCGCACCAGCGCCGCCGCAAGCCCCTCGACATCACCGGGCGCCACGAGCAGGCCGGTCTGACCGTCGAGCACGATGTCGGCCACCCCGCCGACCGCGGTGGCCAATGCCGGGACGCCCGCCGCGGCCGCTTCGATCAGCGCCACCGGCGTGCCCTCGTTGTCAGAGCTCAGCACCGCGAGATCGGTGGCGGCCGCGATCTCGGCGATGTCATCGCGGAACCCAAGGAACGCCGCCGCATCGCCGAGCGCGGCGGCTTGGGCCTCCAGCACCTCCCGCAGCTCCCCGTCGCCGACGATCGCCAGCAGCACGTCTGCGCCCCGCGCGCGGGCCAGCCCGACGGCGTCGATGAGCAAGTCAACGCGCTTGATCGGGACCAGACGACCGACGAAGGTCGCGACCAGCGTGTCCGGCCCCGCCCCAAGCGCACCGCGCAGCCCGTCCGCGGCCGGACCGGCGGCAAGGAAGCGCTCGAGGTCCAGCCCGATCGGCAGCGCCGCGAACTGCCGCCGGGGTGCGACGCCCAACGCGACGAGCTCGTCGACGGTCGCGGGGCTCACCCCGATCAGCCGCGTGCTCAGCCGGCTCAGCACGCGCTCGAGGAGCTTGTACACCGCCTCGGTCCGCGGTCCGAAGTACCCGCGCAGGACGTGGCCGTGGTAAGTGTGGATGACGATCGGCGCGCGCCCGAGCGTCAGACGCGCGGCGAGCCGGCCCAAGATCCCCGCCTTGGCCGTGTGCGTGTGGACGATGTCGGGCCGAAAGCGCCGGACGTGACGCATCAGCGCGATGAGCGCCCGCAGGTCGTCGAGCGGACGCGGCAGCGGGCCGAGGCCGGGGACGGAGCGCACGTCGAGGCCCCGTTCGTGGGCCCGAGCCTCGAAGGATCCCTCCCCCGGGCCGGTCGCGCCGATCAGCAGCACGCTCTCGTAGCGCTCGGGGTCCAACCGCTCGTTGAGGATCATCACGTGATGCGCGGGCCCCCCGACGTTGAGCCGCGCGATGATCCTCAGTACCCGGATGCGGTGGTCTCGCGAGGGGCTCGCGGGACGGAGCGCGCGCATCTGGGCTTGCACCTCGCCAGCGTACCGGGCATGGTGATGCCCTCGGCGATCTCCACGGTGGGGCTCAGGTTGGTGCTCATGCTGTGCGCGACCGCTCAGTCGAGATCGAACGCTGCACGGATGGCGTCGACGAGCATCTGCTCCTGGCGGTCGAGGAGCACGCCGACCTGTCGCCCCAAAGCATCCGTGGGAACGGTGGTGATGTTGTCGCAGCTGACGACCGACGGTCCCGCGAGCCCATTGGCGACGTCGACCGGCACCTCCGTCGACAGGCCGCGGACCGTTGTGGTGATCGGCGCCACCGTCACCGTCGTGAGATGTGGGCGGACAAGCTCGCGCGTGAGCACCAGCACCGGCCGAGCCTTGTCGAGCCGGGCGACGTGGATTGGCCGCATCAAACCAGGTCGGAGGGCAGCCCGACAGCGTGCTCGGCCAGCCCCTGCAGCTCGGGATCCGGACCCGTGCGCGAGAGGATCTCCGCATCGCGCGCGGCGATGGCACGCCGCCGCTCACGTGCCAGGGCCCGGGACACCACGGCCGCCCGGCTGCGCTCAGCGCCCGACTCCACCACATCGTCCACGAACGCCACCAGCTCGTCGGACAGCCGGACCGCGATCTGCTTGCTCATCCCATAACGGTACCATCTCGGTACCGCCGCTCGCGCACCATCTGCACCAGACCCCACGCCGACACCACGGCCCAGGAGAACTCCAGGAGCAGGAATCCGTACTGCCGCTCGTGCACCGCTAGGACGGTGAGCACCGTCGAGCCCACGAGGTTCAAGAGCAGGTAAGAAAGCGACTTCGCCGAAAGCGCGCCGCGCTGTGCGGACACAAAGGCGATGAGCACCAAGAGCGATCCGAGGATCTGAACGAGCTGGTCCATGACGACCTCCCAAGCGCGCCGTCGTCAGACCGGGTACGGCGCGAACTCTCGTCCGGGTGACCGGAGTCGGCGGCCACTCCCCTCAGGATAGCCAACGTCCGTTCAGCGCAAGACGCGATAGTCCCTCCGCCCCGTCCCCCACTACCCTGCGCCACCGATGGCCCCGCCCTCCCCACCGAACGCGACGGTCGGGATCGAGCCGATGGGGTCGCACTTCGTCGTCACGACGGTGCCCGGCGATGGCCTCGCCGGCGCGCTGACGACGCTGCCCCATGTCCTGCGCGATCCGATCCGCGAGCCGCACCGCTGGAGCGCGCCGGCCGTGCCGGTCGTGGCGCGCGCCATGCGGTCGCTCCTCGCGCTGCACCCGTGGATCGAGATCGAGCCGCCCGCCGAGCAGTTACTGGCCGCCGTCGAGCAGTTGCCCGAGGACGCGACCGCGGTTGCGCACTTCTGCGAGCACAAGCCCGGGGTGCCCGGCGTCGTGATCGCGATGGAGCCCAACCGCGAGCTGCGCGCCGCCTTCACCCAACTGCCCGAGCGTCGTCACGACCCGGTGCTCGACCGCTTCTGGATCCCCGCGCGCGAGACTTCGCTGGAGGCGCTCGGCGACGAGCTCGACCGCATCGGAACGCTCACCGCCACGCCCGAGGTCCGCAAGCGCCTCGGCCGCTACGAGCAGCCGTCGCTCTCGCAAGCCGCGGTCGTCGATGTGGCCCACCGCTGCGACGTGGCGGTCGTGGAGAGCCCGGCGGGCGAGGTCGGCCTCCGTCTCTGTCGCCGCTGCCATCCCGATCTTGAGCCCGAGCTCGCCCCGCTCGGCCTCGTCACGCGCACCTTCGACTCGTGGTGGGTCTCCATCCATGGCGACGGCGGCCTGCGCATGCTGCTCGAAGCCCGTCCCGAGCTGCAGGGCGGCCACGACATCCTCCCCGCGCTCGACGCCGCCGCCATCCAAGCAGGCACCGCCGACGCTCTGGAAGCGCTCTCCAACGCCGAGGAGGGCCGCACAGCAGTCGACGGCCTGACCGCGCCGCTGCGCCCATTCCAGGGCGCGGCCGTCGACTACGCGCTGCGCGCCCGCCGCACGTTCCTCTCCGACGAGCCCGGGCTGGGCAAGACGATCCAGGCGCTCGCGATCCTCGAAGCCGCCAACGCCTACCCGGCGCTTGTCGTCGCGCCCGCCTCGCTGCGCATCAACTGGCTGCGCGAGGCCGAGCGCTGGCTGCCGCATCGCACGCGCGCGGGACTCTCTGGTGGCGACGTCGTGGGCACCAGCGACCTCTCCATCGCCAGCTACGAGATCGCCCACACGCTGGTCGATGGCGCCGTCGCCGCCTCGCCCCGGGCGCTCGTCCTCGACGAGTCGCACTTCTGCAAGAACCCGACGGCGCGCCGCACGCAGGCCGTCACCACGATCGCCGACGCGCTGCCCGACGACGCGATCGTCCTGCTGCTCTCCGGCACGCCCGTCCTCAACCGCCCCGAGGAGCTGGCGGCGCAGCTGAAGATCCTCGGCCGCCTCGACGCGATCGGCGGCGCGCGGCGCTTTGCCCGCGTCTACGCGCGCGGCCAGGAGCTCACCACGCTCAACCGCCGCCTGCGCCGAACCTGCTTCGTGCGCCGCCGCAAGGCCGACGTCCTGCGCCACCTTCCGGCCAAGCAGCGCGTGATCGTGCCGGTCGCGATCGCTAACGGCGGCGAGTACCGCGCCGCCCAGTCCGACGTCGCCCAGTGGGTTCGGGCTCAGGCCGAGGCCGACGAGGCGTTCACGCGCGAGATCGCGGGCCTGGACGACGACGCCCGCGCCGCCGCGACCCGCGAGCGCGGCCGCGACGCCGAGCAGCGCGCCCGCCGCGCCCAGGCGCTGGTCCGGATCACGCAGCTGGCGCTGATTGCCGCGCGCGGCAAGCTCGACGGCGCCAAGGAGTGGATCGCCAACTTCCTCGAGACCGGCGAGAAGCTGGTCGTCTTCACCCGCCACCGCGAGATCGGCGACGCGCTGCTGGAGGCCTTTCCCGGCGCCGCATGCGCAACGGGTCGCCTCGACGCCGACGGCCGGGCCGCCGAGGTGCAGCGCTTCCAGTCAGACGACGCCTGCCGGCTCATCGTCTGCTCGCTGGACGCGGCGGGCGTCGGGCTGACGATGACCGCGGCGTCTAACGTCGCCTTCGTGGAGCTGGGCTGGACGCCGGCCGCCCACGACCAAGCCGAGGACCGTGTGCACCGCATCGGCCAGGAGGAGGCCGTCACCGCCTGGTACCTGCTGGCGGCCGACACGATCGACGAGCGGATCGCAGCGGTGATCGACCGCAAGCGCGAGCTCGTGCGAGCCGCCACCGACGGGACGCCCGCCGGCCAGGAGGCGGTCCTCGACGAGTTGCTGGACTGGCTCTCAGAAGACGGTGGCGTCAACGGCGCGAGCGCACCAGCCTTGCGCGCGGCCGAGCGCGGCCTACCGCAAGCGATGTGAGCTTCAGCGACGACGACGGGCTTCAAGCGCGGGTGAGCGGGCGGCAGATCAGCGAGACCGTGCATGCGGTGAGCTTCGTCCTGCTCGGGGTCGGCCTGCTGATGGTGATCGCGGTCGCCGCGATGCTCGTGGTGGCCTGGTAGCCGTGCGCTACTCCGAGTGGTGCCACGGCCCCGTGGACCGCTGCCGGAACCCGTGCGCCCGCGCCGTACGCGCGGCCTCCCGGGCCTCTTCGGCTGCCTCGCGCTGGACCTCCTCGGCCTCGAAGTCGCCCGCGGCGCCGTAGAGGTCGGCTCGTTCCTCGGCGATCCTGGCCGAGTCGTCCAGCGCGTCGGCCGCCCGCTCGAGCTCGGCGGCACGCCGCAACCGTCCGGCGGGCGGCGCAGTGGGCGCCGCGACGGCGAGCACGCCGATGACCTCGCGCTCGTCGTTGCGCACTGGCACCGCCTCGACCGTGTAGGTGTGGCCGTAGCTGCTGAAGCAGAACTGGCCCCGCTCGCCCATCAGCGCCGCGTCGTAGTGATCGACGCTCAGGCGCAGGACATGCTTCGGGACCTCGGCAAGCTCCGGCACGGTGCGCCCGACGAAGAGCGCCTCGTCGGCCCAGGGCAATCTCAGCAGCGACTCGCCCTCGGCGCCCCGGATCAGCAACTGGCGATCCATGAGGAAGGTGGTGGGGTCGTGGGATCTCCGCGGGCGTGGCCGGTAGGCGACGCGTCCACCCAGGAAGCCAAGCGCCAGCATCTGGCTCAGCGCCTCGGCCGGCGTCAGCCCCTCCATCAACCGCAGAAGGTCCTCCGACACACCGTCGAAGCGCTCGAGGCCATCGAGGTCGAGGCCCATCATCCGCAGCGCCGCCTCGGCGTCGCCATGCTCCTGCGCGAGCGCTAGAGCGGTCACGAGGGCAGATGGTGGGGTCACGTTCCAGTCCATTGCGAGGCTCCAACAGAACGGCTGGTGCGCAGTCTAGACCGGCTCGCAGGGCTTGCAAACAGGAAGTGCCCCAGAACGGCCACCGTGCCAGGCCGGCGACGTCCGTGCCACCGGGTATTGGTGACCATATGACTTACCCCACCGACCAAGAGACCTTCTGGGCCGGCGAGTTCGGCGACGCGTACGTCGCACGCAGCTCTGACGACAGCATGCTCGCGCCGATCCTCGGCTTCTTCGCCAACGCGCTGCGCAACGCCCAACCGCCCGCGAGCTGCATCGAGTTCGGCGCCAACGTGGGGATGAACCTCCGAGCGCTCCAGCTCCTTTACCCCGGCCAGGAGCAGCACGCCATCGAGATCAACCCCGAGGCCGCACGAACGCTCGGCGCGCTCCTTCCCGCCGAGCAGGTCCACGCCAGCTCGATCCTCGACTTCGCGCCCCAGCGCACCTGGGACCTCGCGCTGATCAAGGGCGTGCTGATCCACATCGACCCAGCGAGCCTGCCGCGCGTCTACGACACCCTGCACCGTGCCGCCGGCCGCTACCTCCTGATCGGCGAGTACTACAACCCGACACCGGTGGCAATCCCTTACCGCGGCCACGCCGACCGCCTCTTCAAGCGCGACTTCTGCGGCGAGATCCTCGATCGTCACGCCGACCTCGAGCTCGTCGACTACGGCTTCGCCTACCGGCGCGACCCCAAGTTCCCCCAGGACGACATCACGTGGTTCCTGCTGGAGAAGCGCCCCGGGCCCGCGGCCTAGCGCCCGCTGGCGCGCTGATGGGTTGCCTCGCGCCGCGGGCGGCCCATCTACCTCAGCAGCATGTCCCCCAACGATCGGTCCGGGCCGCGGCGCGCGCGGGCCGCAACCCCGGAGCTCCTGCTGCGCGCGGTGCTGTTCATGGTGATCGTCATCGCCGCGGTCATCGCCGTGATCCGGGCCGATGCGTGGTGGACGACGCTGCTCGCCGCCGCCGGCGTGGCGGTCGGGGCCTGCGGCGTGGCAATGGTGGCCTTCGCACTGCTGGCCGACGAGGACGACGCGGAGCCCGAGACGGATGCGGGCCGGACCGCCAGCGTCGCGCTCGGAGCCGTCGCCGTCGTCCTGCTCGTCCTGGCGCTCGTCGTGCCCGAGCACGAGGCCAAGGAGTCCACCGCCAGCACCGCGGCGACCGCGGGGTCGGCCGAGGAGACGCTGCGCCAGTTCCTGCTGCTGGCGATCGTCGAGGACGACGCGTTGCCGTCATGTCAGTACCTGACGACCGCCCAACAGGCGACGCTCGCCCGCCAGGCCGGCGCAACATCCTGCCGCCTGGCGCTCACCGGCACCTCGCCATCGCTCGACGGTGTCCAGGACGAGGGCGACGTGGACCGGCTGAAGATCCGCGCCACGGTCGCCGGCGACCGTGCGACGGCCGTTGTCTCCGGGCGTGGCCGCGCGCCCGTGACCTTCACCTTGACGCGAGCCACGCCGGCGGAGGTCGAGGCCTTCGAGGCACCTTCGACCCCGTGGCGCATCGCCTCCGGCGCCGAGGCGCTGGTGGCCTGAGCCACGCGACGAGGCCCGCCAGCAGCCCGGTGATTGGACCAGCAACTCGGCCGGCTCAACGCCGCCATCGAGCGCCGGTTCGCGCCGAGACACGCCGAGACACGCCGAGCGTCGGAACGCCATGTTCTTTGCCAACGCGGCGCTCCGGCCCATTTCCAACAAGGCGATGAGCACGCTCCACCGTGACGCCGATGCTCGCCTGCGAGCCCCACCGTGGTACGAGCGCGAGCCGGTGCGCTTCGTGGCCGAGACCGTGCGTGGCGTCGGTCAGGTGGACCTCCAGGCCAAGCTCATCACCGGAGTCGTCATCACCATCGCGCTCTTCTCAGCAGGCTGGAAGCCGGGCGTCTTCGGCCTCCTCGGCGCGGCGGTCTCGACCGCGACCGCGATCGCTCTCGGCGTCGATCGCTCACGGATCGTTAACGGTCTGGAGGGATACTGCGGCGCGCTGATCGGCATCGCCGCCGTCACCTTCCTCGGCTTGCATCTCTCGTCGTGGCTCGTCGCGATCTCCGGCGCGATGGCCTGCACGGTCATCACCGCCGCGATGGGGACCGTTCTCGGCTCCTGGAAGCTCTCGCCGCTGACCGGCCCGTTCTGCGTCGTGGGCAGCGCCATCGCCATCGGCGGTCCCGGGTTCGAGCGGATCTGGCATGGCGGGGCGAGCGCAGCGCTGCCCAGCGCGACGGTCGGCAGCACCGCGCTGTCGCTGGGCAACTTCATCGAGTCGCTCTTCACCAACGTCGCGGAGATCTTCCTGCTCGACAAGTGGTGGGCAGGCCTCATCATGCTCGTCGGGCTCGGCCTGGCCAGCCGCAAGGTCCTGCTCGCCGCCTGCGCCGGCAGCCTCATCGGCACGCTCACCGCCTGGGCCGTCGGCGCGCCCGGCGACCTCATCACCGAGGGCATCTACGGCTACAACGCGGTGCTCGTGATGATCGCCCTTGGCGCCACATTCCTGGCCCCCACCGCGATCAACATGGCCTACGCCGTCATCGCCGCGATCTTCTCGACCCTGATGACCGCCACGCTCGCCGAGTTCTTCGCGCCGTTTGGCGGCCACACGCTGACCTGGCCTTTCAACCTCACGACGTGGGCCTTTCTCGCCGCGGTCCCCGTCTTGCACGCCATCACGACCCCCAAGAAGGAGCACGCCCATGAACCTCGCGCCTCGTGAGCAGGACAAGTTGTACATCTACATCGTCGCCGACCTCGCACGGCGGCGCCGCGACCGCGGGGTTCCGCTGAACTTCAGCGAAGCGGTCGCCCTGATCTCCGAGGCGATCCTCGAAGGCGCCCGCGACGGCAAGACCGTCGCCGAGTGCATGGAGCTCGGTAAGCAGGTCGTCAGCGCCGACGACGTCATGGACGGCGTCCGGGAGATGGCGGGCCTGATCCAGGTCGAGGCGACGTTCCTCGACGGCACAAAGCTCGTGTCCTGCCACGACCCGGTCGGCGGCTGACCGACCGATGGACGCCCAGCCCAAGCACCGGCCCGAGGCGCTCGTGCTCGTCGGCGGGCACGAGAGCCGTGACGGCCGCGCGCTCGCGGCGCTTGCCGCGTGGCCAGAACTGCTCGGCGAGCCGCCGCTGCGGATCGCCGCCGCCGGACGGCCGCTGGCCGCCGCGATCGGGCAGAAGGCCGGCACGCAGGGGTTCCGCGGACCCGTCGTGGTGGTGCCGATGACCCTCGGCCGCGACCCGCGGCTGGTGGCCGACACGGCGCGGACCGTGCGCTGGATCGCGCGCGACCGGCCCGAGCGCGCCATCGTGCTGACCGCGCCGTTCGGGACCCCCGACCACCTCGTGAGCTGGCTGCGGGCGGCCTGCCGGACGCACCCCAGCGACACGGCGATCCTGATCGCCGCGCCCGCGTCCGACCCGTTTGACGACGCCGAGCTGCACCGGATCGCCGCGCTCGTGCGCGTCTTCGGCACGCACTCGCTGGTCGAGGTCGCGCTGCTGACTCCCGGCGATCACGCGCTGCAAGCGGGGATCGAGCGCTGCCGCCGGCTCGGGGCCGACCACGTCGCGGTCGTGCCTGCCAGCTTCGGGACGCCCGCCGGCGCTGCGGCCCCGCTGCTGGCACCCGTCGCCGTGGCCAGCGTCATCTCCGCCCGCGTCGCGAAGGCCTGCCGCCGGCTGGCCGAGAGCGGCGAGGACGGCGTCAGCGCGGCCCTGGAAGCCGACCACCACCACGGTTTCGCGCACGCCCACGACCACGACAACAACCACGGCCACGGCCACACGCACGACGCCCCCACCCCCTCTGGCCCCCGCCACAAGAAAGGACCCGCACATGCCGCTCCCCGATCGGTTCACGTTCGCGACCGATGAGATCGAGATCAACGCCAACCGCCGCAAGCAGAAGTTGACGGTCAGCAACACGGGTGATCGCGCGGTCCAGGTCGGCTCGCACTACCACTTCTTCGAAGCCAACCGCGCGTTGCGCTTCGATCGCGTGGCGGCGCTCGGGATGCATCTCGACCTCCCCGCCGGCACGGCTGTGCGCTTCGAGCCCGGAGACACCCACGAGGTGCAGCTCTGCGAGTACGGCGGCATCGGCTATATCGCCGGCTTTAGCGGGCTGGTGCAGGGCGGCCTGCGCAGCACCGACAACCGCAATCGCGCGATCCGGCGGATGCGCGAGCTCGGCTTCCAGGACCAGGGCGACGACGACAAGTCGAAGGGCAGCGCATCATGAAGATCAGCCGCAAGCAGTACGCCGACCTGTTCGGCCCCACCACCGGAGACCGCGTCCGACTCGCCGACACGAACCTCGTCATCGAGATCGAGCAGGACTACCACGAGGGCCGCTACGGCGACGAGGCCGTCTACGGCGGCGGCAAGACCGCGCGCGACGGCATGGCTGGCGACCCCTCCGGCGTCTCGGCCGAAGGCATGCTCGACACGGTCATCACCAACGCGATCGTGCTCGACCCGTTCCTGGGCGTCGTCAAGGGTGACATCGGCATCAAGAACGGGCTGATCGCGGCGGTCGGCAAGGCCGGCAACCCAGGCATCCAGGACGACATCCACCCGGACCTGATCATCGGCGCCGGCACCGAGGTGATCGCCGGCGAGCACACGATCGTCACCGCCGGCGCGATCGACACGCACGTCCACTTCGTCGCACCCCAGCAGGCTGAGCATGCGCTGACCAACGGCATCACCACGCTCTTTGGCGGCGGCACCGGGCCGACCGATGGCACCAACGGCACGACCTGCACGCCCGGCCCGTGGAACATGAGGCGGCTGTTGGAGGCGTGCGAAGGCATGCCGGTGAACATGGGGATCATGGCCAAGGGCAACTCGAGCCTGCCGATCTCGCTGCGCGAGCAGCTGGAGGCCGGGGCCGCCGGGTTGAAGGTCCACGAGGACTGGGGCGCGACGCCCGCGGTGATCGACTGCGCGCTGTCGGTGGCCGACGAGTACGACGTCCAGGTCGCGATCCACACCGACAGCCTCAACGAGTCGGGGTACTTCGAGGACACCCGCTCGGCGATCGACGGACGCACGATCCACACGTTCCACAGCGAGGGCGCCGGCGGCGGCCACGCACCCGACATCCTGCGGGTGACCGGTGAGCCGAGCGTCCTGCCGTCTTCGACCAACCCGACCCTGCCCTACGGCATCAACTCGGTCGACGAGCTGTTGGACATGGTGATGGTCTGCCACCACCTCAGCCACGACATTCCCGAGGACGTGTCGTTTGCCGACAGCCGCGTGCGGGCGGAGACGATCGCGGCCGAGACGGTGCTCCACGACCTCGGGATCATCAGCATGATCTCGTCCGACTCCCAGGCGATGGGCCGCGTTGGCGAGTCGGTCACGCGGGCGTTCCAGATCGCCCATCACTGCAAGGCGCTGCGCGGCGCCTTGCCCGAGGACTCCGACGCCAACGACAACGAGCGGATCCTGCGCTTCCTGGCCAAGGTGACGATCAACCCGGCGATCACCAACGGTGTCTCCCACGCGATCGGCTCGATCGCGCCCGGCAAGATCGCCGACCTCGTGCAGTGGCCGATCACCTCGTTTGCCGCCAAGCCACGGCTGGTGGTCAAGGGCGGCCTCATCAACTGGGCCGCGATGGGCGACCCCAACGCGTCGCTGCCGACGCCACAGCCGATCTACTACCGGCACATGTTCGGCGCCTACGGGCGCGCGCGCCAGAGCACGGGCGTGACGTTCATGTCGCAGGCCGGGATCGCCGCCGGCGTCCCCGAGCAGCTCGGCCTGCAGCGCCAGATCGTCGGCGTACGCAACTGCCGCTCGATCGGCAAGCAGCACATGGTGCGCAACTCCCGCATCCCCGACATCCAGGTCGACCCCGAGACCTTCAAGGTCAGCGTGGACGGCGAGATCACCACCATCGAGCCAGCCAAGGAGCTCCCGCTCACCCGGCTGTTCTTCATGGTCTGATGCAGGCCGCCGACCTCGTCGCCTGGCAGCTGGCCGACTCCGCCTTCCCGAGCGGGAGCTACACGCTCTCGCACGGGTTGGAGGGCTACGTGCAGGACCGGGCGATCACCCCCGCCGAAGTGCCGGCGCTCCTCAACGACCTGCTCCTGCACGCGATCGGCCCGGCCGACGCGACGGCGCTCGCGCTCGCCCACCGGGGCGCGAGCGCCGGCGACTGGGAGCTGGTGCGCAGCGCCGACGAGCGCCTGCACGCAAGCAAGCTCACGCGCGAGCCGCGCCAGGCCTCGCTGCGGATCGGGCGCCAGCTGCTCGACCTCTGCGGCGAGGTCTTCCCGTCGCCGCCGCTGGCGCGGCTGACCGAGCTGGTGGCGGCCGGCCACACGCCGGGGACCCAAGCGGTCGTCGTCGGCGTCGTCTTCGCGGGCGCCGGCGTCGACCGCGATCGTGCGGTGGCCGCCGACCTGTTCGCGTTCTGCACGTCGTTCGCCGGCGCCGCCCTGCGGCTGCGCCTGGCCGACCACCGCAGCGCCCAGACGCTCATCCGCGGGGCGGCGCCGGCGATCGCGCAGGCCGCCGACGCTGCCCTGCGACGCGGCCTGGATGACGTCGGCGGCTGCGCCCCGCTGGCCGACGCGATGTCGGCCCGACACGAGCTGGCCGAGGCCAAGCTCTTTGCGAGCTGAGACTGAGACGACGACCCACGACGAGAGGAACCGCATGAGCATCGAGGACCAACTCCAGCGCGTCGGCGTCGGCGGCCCGGTCGGCTCCGGCAAGACGGCGCTGATCGAGGCGCTCGTCCCCGTCCTGATGGCCCGCGGCCACCAGCCGGCGGTCATCACCAACGACATCTACACCCAGGAGGACGCCGAGCACGTGCGCCGCGCACTGGACGGCGTGCTGGCCCCGGCGCGCGTCGTCGGCGTGGAGACCGGCGCCTGCCCGCACACCGCCGTGCGCGACGACCCGACGATGAACCTCGCCGCCGGCGCAGAGATGCTCGACGCGTTCCCCGACGTCGACACCTTGCTCTACGAGAGCGGTGGCGACAACCTGACGCTGACGTTCAGTCCCGCGCTGGTCGACCTGTTCCTGTTCGTGTTAGACACCGCCGAGGGCGACAAGATGCCGCGCAAGCGCGGACCCGGCATCACCGAGTCCGATCTGCTGGTCATCAACAAGGTCGACATCGCCCAGTACGTGCGCTGCGACCTGGAGCGGATGCACGCCGACGCGGTGATCGTGCGCAACGGCCGCCCGGTCGTGCTGACCAACGCGCTCGACGGCACGGGGATCGAAGCGATCGCCGACTACCTGACCATGCGCCGGGAGGCGCTCACGCTGTCGTGAGGTAACCCGGTGCCGCTCGCCCGCCTGCAGCCGGACCACTTCGAGACCCGGCCACTCCCGGACGAGGTCGCCGCCTACGCGTCGACCCCGGAGATGCTGCCCGCAGGCTGCGCCGGGAAGGTCGCGCTGCTCGAGCTGGACTTCGCGCCGCTCGGCGGGCGCACCGAGCTACGCAGGCGCCATCAGCAGTCACCGTTGCAGATCATGCGCCCGCTGTACTTCGACCCCGAGCGGCCGGACCTCGCGATCGTGTTCGTGATGTCGGGCGGCGCCGGGATGGTACAAGGCGACCGCTACCGCATCGACGTGACGTGCGCGCCGGGCAGCGCCGTGCACCTGACCACCCAGGGCGCCACCAAGGTCATGCGGATGGATGACGATTACGCGACCAGCGCCGTCAACTTGTCGGCGGCCGCCGGGTGCCTGCTCGAGTACCTGCCCGACGCGATCATCCCGAGCGCGGGATCGCGTTCGTATCATCGCGCGCGGGTAACGATCGCCGACGGCGCGACGGCGATCCTCAGCGAGACGCTGCGCGCCGGCCGCCTCGCGCACGGCGAGCGCCACGCCTACGACGTCCTCGCCACCGACCTCGAGGTCCGCCGCCCTGATGGCGCCGTGCTCGTCCTCGATCGGATCCGCCTCGCGCCCGGCTCGGGCGCCAACGCGGCCGGCCTCGGCGGGCCCGGCATCCTGGGCGGTGAGGACCAGGTCGCGACGCTGCACGTCGTCAGCGACGCGGCGCCGGCAGCCGCGATCGTCGACGCCCTGCGCGGCGCGTTGCAGGACGCCGACGTGCGCTGGGGTGCGAGCGCCCTGCCCGGCGACTGCGGGGCCTGGGCGCGCCTGCTCGGCAGCCACTCCCCCACGATCGACCGCGCGATGCGCGCCGCCTGGGACGCGGTCCGCCGGCTGCTGATCGGCGTGCCCGCACCGCAGCTGCGCAAGTCCACCACCTTCATGACCCCATCTCCATGAGGAGCCGACCATGCGAGGGATCGACAACGGCAACACCGCCTGGCTGATGGCCAGCACCGCGATGGTGCTCCTCATGACCCCAGGCCTGGCGTTCTTCTACGGCGGCTTGGTGCGGGCGCGGCACGTCCTGACGATGCTGCGGATGATCTTTGCCTGCCTGGGCATCGTGACCGTCATCTGGTTCCTGTTCGGCTACTCGCTGGCGTTCAGCGGTGACGTCGGCGGCCACGGGCTGATCGGCAACCTCGATCAGATCGGCATGCCCAACATCGGGCCCGACGAGCTGACGGGCTCGATCCCGACGCTCATCTACTCCTGCTTCCAGCTGTCCTTCGCGGTGATCACCGTCGCGCTGATCTGCGGCTCGATCGCGGGGCGCGCCAGCTTCAGCGGCTGGATGGTCTTCACCGCGGTCTGGACGGCGCTCGTCTACCTCCCGATCGCCCACTGGGTCTTTTCGCCCAACGGCTGGATCACCGACAACCTGGGGGCGCTCGACTTCGCGGGCGGCACGGTCGTCGAGCTCAACTCCGGCATGGCCGGCTTGGCCTGCGCGATCGCCCTGCGCGGGCGCAAGGACTTCCAGCGCATCTCCGAGCAGCCCTACAGCATCCCGCTCGTGGCGATCGGCCTCGGGCTGCTGTGGTTCGGCTGGTTTGGCTTCAACGCGGGGTCCGCGCTGCAGGACGAGGGGGCGGCGCCCGCGGCGTTCTTCAACACCCAGCTCGGCGCCGCCGGGGCGATGTTCGGCTGGGTGATCATGGACCGGCTGCGCTTCGGCAAGGTCAGCATGACCGGTGTGCTGACCTCAGCGGTCGCGGGCATGGTCGCGATCACGCCCGCCTGCGGCGAGGTCAGCTCGCTCGGCGCGATCCTGATCGGCTTCGCCGCCGGCCTCGTCTGCTCGTTTGCGATCGGCCTGAAGTACCGGTTCGGGATCGACGACACGCTCGACGTCGTCGGCGTCCACGGCTGGGGCGGGATCGTCGGCATGCTGTCGATCGGCCTCTTTGCCACCGGCACGTTCTCGGGCAAGGAAGGGCTCTTCTACGGCGGCAACGCGTCGCTGCTGGGCAAGCAGGCCGTCGCGCTGCTAGCGACCGGCGCCTACTCGTTCGTGGTGACCTACATCATCGCCAGCGGGATCGACATGACGATGGGCTTCCGGACCAGGGAGGCCTACAGCGAGGTGCCGGGCGGTGATGCCAGCGTCGAGGCGCTGGAAGGCGTGACCGGCGCGCTCGCAACCCCGGAGGTGCAGGAGCCCCGCAGATGAGCCGGATGACGCTGTTCGTCTTCGCCGGCGGTGCCGTAGGCGCCGCCGCGCGGTCGGGGTTGGAGAAGCTCTTTCCCGTCACCGACGCGGAGTTTCCTTGGCCGACGCTCTCCATCAACGTCGTCGGCACCTTCATCCTGGCCTGGACCGCCACGCGGCTGGCGGCACATCCCCAGCCGCGCGAACGGGCGTTCCTCGTCTCGGGATTCTGCGGTGGGCTGACGACGTTCGCCACCATGCAGGTGGAACTGCTCACGCTCGCCGACGGGGGCCACGGATGGATCGCGCTCGCCTACGCCGCCGCGAGCATCGCCGCAGGCCTGCTGATCGCGCGCATCGCCGTGGTCGCGGCGGCCAGGACGGTGCGGCCGACATGAGCACCGGGCTGCTCTGGATCGGCGTGCTGGCACTCGGCGGCTGCGGCGCGGTACTACGCACCTCCTTGGGGGCCGAGATCGACCGCCACAAGCGGTTCGCGTTCCCGCTCGGCACCTTCATCATCAACATCGTGGGCGCCTTCGCCGCCGGCCTGCTCTTCGGCGCGGCGATCTCTGACGACGAGCACTTCCTGTTCGGCACGGCGCTGGTCGGCGCCTTCACCACGTTCTCGACCTGGATGGGCGACAGCGAGCGGCTGCTGCGCGAGGGCCGCGTCGAGATCGCCCTGGCCAACGCCTTCGCCACCATCGTGCTCGGCTTTGGCGCGGTGCTGCTCGGCAAGGTCATTGGCGAGGCGCCGTTCTGAGTCCGAATCACCCGCGCCGGACGATGCGCGCTCACTCGACGGGGGTCGATGCTCGGTCGCGCGATGGCCCTGTCTCTCGATCACGGCCCACCGGGCGTCCGGTACCGGTCCCGGTCCGAGCAGGAGCTCGTCCTGGCGGCTAAGGACGGGGATGCCGAGGCGCGCGACGTGCTCCTGCTCACCTTCCGGCCGCTGATCGGCGCCGTCGCGCGCTGCTACCGCCGCTCATCGACGATCGACCGCGCGGAGCTGATGCAACAGGGCTGCGTCGGTCTCCTCGACGCGCTGGAGCGCTTCGATCCCGGGCGTGGCACGCCGTTCTGGTCCTACGCGAGCTGGTGGGTGCGCGCGGCGATGCAGCAGCTCGTGGCCGACCTCACCCAGCCGGTCGTGCTCTCTGACCGCGCGCAGCGCCAGCTTGCCCGGGTCCGGCGGGCGCGGCGCCTGCACGCTGCCACGCATGCCGCCTGGCCGACTGCCACGCAACTGGCCGGTGAGACAGGCTTACCGACCCGGCAGGTCGAGCAGCTGCTGGCCGTCGAGCAGATCCCCCGCGGCCTCGATCACGCCGCGCTTCTGCGCGACCCGACCGCGGGCGATGCGCTGGAGCGCGTGCTCGCGGCCCCCGAGCGCGAGCACGCCCTGAAGCTGCTGGCATCCCTCGACCGCCGGGCCCGCAGGATCCTGCACGCGCGCTACGGCCTCGACGGCCCACCACGCACCCTGCGCGAGATCGCCGACGGCATGGGCGTCAGTCCGGAACGCGTGCGCCAGATCGAGCAGCAAGCGCTTGGTGAGTTGCGGGAGGGGTTTGTTAGGGCGTGAGCGGCCGACGGGTAGTGAGCATCAGTCACCGATCACCGTGACCGTGATCCCTAGACCTGGAGCTCCGGCGAGCGCTCGATCGCAAGTGATGAGCGGGCAGCGAAGCTCGCGCGCCAGCGCGACGTAAAAAGCATCGTAGGAGCTCACGTTGTGACGCAGTTCCCACGCGTCGAGGACGAGCGGCGCAATCGGGAAGCGCTCGATGTCGGCGTCGCCAAGCAGGCCGAGCGCCTGCCGAGCGCGGTCCTCAGACATCTCGCCACGTCGGACGTAGCGAGTGACCGCGTGGAGGACCTCTGCATCGAGCAACGCCGGCGCCGCACCGTCGACACCCTCCACCGCAGCGCGGACAGCGGCGGTACGAGGGTGCTCAACCAACAGATCGACGATGACGGACGCGTCAACGACCGCGAGCGCCACTGCCACCCTTGCGCTTCGAGGAGGAGCCGCGGCCGACCCGTTCCATCAGCTGCTCGTCGCGCTCCTCGCGAGCTTCGCGAATCACCTCGGCGGCGGACTGCGAGACGGCCACTGGTTCGAGCTCCGCGACGCGGGCAAGCCAGTCGGTTTTCGACGGGAGTCGCTGGTCGCGCTCGATCAGCTTCAACACGTAGTCGCGAATCGTCAGCCCTTCCTGCTCGGCACGACGCCGGAGCTCACCGTGGACCGAAGGCGGGACGTTCTTGACCTGGATAATGCTCACAGCATGAGATTAGCATGCTGAGCGCATGACGATGCGGGCGCGCCGCTAGCCGACGGGGTGGGCCCGTACACAGACGCATACCGGCCGCAAACAGGCCCACAGCGCGCCCGCGGATGACGAGCCAGCACGACGACAGTCTTGGGCGGTCCGCTCCCCGTCGCAGCCGTCCGGCGACTCCGGCGGGCGCGGCGCCAAGCACGACGACGACGCCGACGACGACGACCGATCAACCAACGCGCCCCGCCGCCATTGCGCTCGCACCCAGGCGGTGAGAAGGTCTGCGGAACTCATGCTAGTCCCGCCAACCGTCGCCCCAATCTTCATCGGCTACCGGCGCGACGACACAGGCCACGCAGCCGGCCGGCTGCGTGACTCCCTCGCCGCCCTCGGCCACGACGTGTGGTTTGATCTGGACAAGGTCAAGATCGCAACCCCCTATCGATCGCGGATCGTCACCGCGTTGCGTGAGTGCGAGGTGGCGCTGATCCTGATTGGGCCGCAATGGGCGACGTTGCCCGATCGCGACGGTGGGCGCCGGATCGACGACCCCGACGACGACGTGCGGATGGAGGTTCAGCTCGCCTTGGAGCGGCCCGACATCACCCTTGTGCCGGTGCTCGTCGACAGCGCTCGCATGCCCGAACCCGACGAGCTGCCACCCGACCTGCGGGGGCTTTGCGAGCTCAGCGGTGCACCGCTGACGCGTGACACCTGGCGCCACTGCGTCACGGATCTGCACGAGACGATCCAGCAGACCGCGCGACGCGGCTGGCGAGCGTGGGGCGAAGCGCTCGTCGTCGCAGCAGCCGTCGCGGTACCCGCCGCGCTCATCGCCGCGGCCGACGGCGTGCAGACCGACCCGAGCGACCCGCGCGCCAGCTCCAACCTCTGGCGGCTCGCGTTTCAGCGGGCGGAGCTCTGGGCGCTGGTCATGGGGGCCGTCCTGGCGTGGGTCGCGTTCCGCCGGCCGAGCCAGCGCTGGGGGCCGGCACTGCGCGCCGGCCTCTTGTGGGGAGCGCTGTTCGGCGTGCTCGGTGCGGTGGTCCATGCGATCCCCACCTATTTCATCGACAACGGGACCTGGACGGGATGGGGCCTGACCAAGGAGCAGCTGGATGACCTCCACGTCGCCGCCTTTGCCCTCGGCATCGGCGTGACGGGCGCCGGGGTCGGGGCACTGATCGGCATTGCCTGGAACCCGCCGGGCATCAAGCGCGGCCTCCTTGCCGGCCTCGTGACGGGCGGGCTGCTCGGATGGCTGGCGCGCACCGAGCTCGAACACCGCAAGATTCAGGCGTCGATCCTCATCGCCGTCGGCGTGATCGGCGTGACGGTGGCAACAGAGTGGCTCAGTCGTGCGGCGACAACGGGGCGAGCGTCCACATGAGCGCCGAGCCCTACGGCGCGACGGCTGCCGAGAGTCCGGTCTGGCAGCGGCTAAACGACCAGTTGCGCTGGTATGAGGACAAGTGCACCCACCACAGGCGGTGGTTCCAGACGCTCAAGGTGATGCAACTCGTCATCGCCGCAGCGATCCCCGTGATCGCCGCCGCAGGCGCGTCAGCCGCGGTCGGCGGTGCGCTGGGCGCGACCATCGTCGTGCTCGAAGGCCTGCAGCAGCTCTTT
Organism: uncultured Conexibacteraceae bacterium; assembly: GCA_963829185.1. GTDB lineage: Bacteria > Actinomycetota > Thermoleophilia > Solirubrobacterales > Solirubrobacteraceae > Baekduia. The sequence continues at coordinate 60,007 of CAWHID010000012.1, read as the reverse complement.
CAGTTCCAGCAGAACTGGATCACCTACCGCACCACCGCCGAGGCCCTCAAGCACGAGCAGTTCCTCTATCTCGCGGAGGCCGGCCCCTACGCCGCAGCACCGCGCCCGCTCGCATTGCTCGCTGAGCGTGTCGAGGGACTGATGGCCCGGGAGCACGCGTCGTGGGCGCAAGCCCAACAGGTCGAGCCGGCCGGGGCGGGTTCCTGACCGGCCTCTCGCGCGCCGGCTAGGCTGCCGGGCCGTGGCTGATCGCGTCCTCATCGCCGCCGCCGTTCGCGCGGTCATCCTCGACCGCTGGCCTGGGCGCTTTACCGACGACGCACTGGAAGAGCACCTGTCGCTCGGGGACGAAGGCCTAGGCCTCGACTCCATCGACATCGTCGAGGTCCTGTTCGCCTGCGAGGAGCAGTTGGCAGGCAACCGCAGCGCCGAGGAGCTGCTGGCCATCGGAGCACCGATCACTCTGGGCGGCGTCATCGACCACTTCTCCGCGGAGTGAGGCGCCACATCCGCAGGCTGCTGGGCCGGATGGCCGGCCGGTATCCGCACGCGGCGGTCACGATCGCCGGCGTGGCCGGCTGGGCGACGTGGACGGCCAGCCGCGGCCTCGACGAGGCGGCGATTCGGCGGTTGCATCCGGGACTCGACGCGCGCGCCGTCACGCGCATCCGAAAGGCGTCCTGGACGGCGTGGCTACGACTGCGCGTGCTGGAAGCCGCCGTCGCGTCGCCGACCGCGCGCTGGCCCTACCCGCCGCTGGCTTCGGGCTTTGACCCAGCGGCGCTGCCGCCGCCGATGATCCTCACCAGCTTTCACGTCGGGCCAATCTCCGCGCTCGGCAGCGTGCTGGAACAGCTCCCGGGAGAGGTTCTGGTACTGCACGTCTCCGGCGCACCGCGAGCGCGTCTGAGCATGCTGTCGGTGGGTTCCACGCAGTGGGATCGCGCGGCGGCCTTCGCGCGGGCGATGCGCGTCCTGCGGAATGGCGGCTACGTCTTCCTGCTCGCTGACGCCAACGTCTTTCCCTCGACCATCGACGTGACGCTGTTCGGCCGGACCAACCGTCTGGCGCGCGGGGCCTTCGCGCTCTCACGCCTCAGCGGCGCGCCCGTCGTCCCGCTTGCCGGACGTTGGCAGCGCACGCACGTCGAGATCGTCGCCGGTGAGCCGATCATTGCCGGCGACGAGGACGCCATGGCCGCGGCGACGGCGAGCTGGCTCGAACGCCTCGTGCTCGCAAACCCAGGCGAGGTGGGCGAGCCGTTCGCCACCACCTTCTTGGGCGACTAGCCGAGCTGTCCCGCCAGGAACGCGCTGCGTAGCTCGTCGTGGCGGATCTTGCCGTTGTCGGTCCGCGGGATCGTGCGCGGCGGCGCCACGATCACCTGATCGGGAGCAAACCCCAAATGCTCGGCGATCGTGCGCGACACGTCGACTGCGACAGCGTCCGTGCCGCCGCCCTCGGCGACCTCCACCACGACCAAGATCATGTCCTTGTCTTGCCCACTGGCCGCCGCGCTGAACGCCGCGCCAACCCGCACGGCGGGGACGACCTGTGCGGCCTCCTCCAGCTCGCGTGGCGCGACGACCGCCCCGCCACGCTTGATCATCCCGCGCCGGCGCCCGAGCACGAACAACCGTCCGGCATCGTCGATGTAGCCGCTATCGCCGGTCTGCAACCACCCGTCCTTGAGCCGCTCAGCGGTGTCTTGCGGCGCATCGAGGTAGCCGGCAAAGACCGCCGCTCCGCGGACGGTGATCTCCGCGGGAGCATCCACATGGGCGCCGGCGCGCACCTCGAGGCCCGGCAGCACGACGCCACAGGAGACGTTGCCGCGCTCGTCGGTGACGAGCGGCTCACCCAAGACGTGGCCTGCGACGCCCAACGTCACCTCGGCCATCCCATAGCCGGGAGCGACCACGCCCGGGACGTCGAAGCGCGCCTCGAACTCCTCGATGCTTGAGCGCCGCACCGGCTCACCGCCGTTGGTCGTGTGCCGCAGCGTGGTCAGATCGACGCTGGCCGGGTCCACCATCCGCGCGGCGATCCGGTAGCAGAAGTCCGGCGCGCCGGACACGGTCGCGCCAACGCGAGTAATCGTCTGCAGCCACTCCGGGAGCGTCCTGATCGCCGGCTGGACAATGTGACACGCCGCACCGTGAAACACAGGGCCGATCACAAAGCGCACGAGGCCGAGGTCGTGCCACGGCGGGACCCAGGCGACGAGGATGTCGTTGTCGTTGACGTGATCGGTGATGCGGGCCGCATGCAGAAACGCGAGCGCGTTGCGATGGCGAACCTGCGCCGCGCGCGGCGCGCCTGAGGTTCCGGAAGTCGTCTGGATGAACGCCAGGTCGTCCGGGCCGGCCGACGCAAACGCGGCCGTGCCGCGGCGCTCGTGCGTCGAGAGGGTGCCGGCGAGCTCGACGTCCACCACCAGCCTGGGCGCGACCAGCGCGACGCGCCGCTCCAGCGCGCGGTCTGCGGGATTCAAGATGCACGGAACAGCACCCAGCAGTTGTAAGGCCCAGAACAGCTCGACGAGCGTCACCCCTGCCGGCAGCACGAGCGCGACGCGGTCGCCAAGCCCCACCCCACGCTCCGCGAGCGCCTGCGCGCGAGCGATCGCGCGCTCGGTCAACTGGGCGAAGCTGATCCGTTGGTTGGTGTCGTCGAAGGCGAGGCGGTCGCCATCGGTACGTGCACGTGCGAGCAGGGCGTCGCCGAGCACCCTCCAGTCACAGCCATCAGCCGTCAACGGCGGCCCGATGCTCGTGCGCTGCTGGGCAGGGGCAGCGGCCAGCTCGTGCGTCACGGCCTCCACCTGCCCCGAGGACGTCGATCACAAGCCCGAGACGCGTATGGCACGGCCGAGAGCGTACGTCGTTTCTGGCGCGATCGCTGGCGCGCCTCGGGCCGCGCGGATGGCGACATCACGGATCACCGCCCTCCCCACGCGCTCTCGCCGCGGGCGAGCGTTGCGCGAACCGTCACGCAACTGCGACCAAGCGCTCGCGAGTCGTTACGCCTTCGCCACTTCGTGGCGCGTCTGGCCCCGTTTCGACTCTGCGCAGGCGCTTGGGCGGGTCCAGGGCGTCTCGTGGTCAATAGTTCACCACCAGACGCCCCGGACCTCCGTAGTCCGCGCACGCAGAGCAATCCAGGTCGATCTCGCCCCGACAGCCGGGGCAAACCCGACCCCGACCACCAGCACAACCCAAATCGCCAGCCCCAGCGCCAGCGGACGACCGACCAACGCCAAGCACAACTAACCCCGCTCACTCTCCTCGGTGCCGACAGACCACGCCGGCACGCCATCCACCGTCTGAGCGGAACGCCAATAACAAGTCGCGCCACCCAAGCGCTCGCAACAGACCACGCTCGCCCCGTGACCAGCGCCCCGCGACGTCAGTCTTGGGCGGTCCGCCACCCGTCCCTGACAGACGCTCCCGAGTTGTTGGTGTCGTCGATCTGCAACGAAAGTGCGACGGCTTGCGACAACTCTGCGAAATCCACCAAATCCGTCGGCCCCACCCGCTAGGCTCCGCCGCTCATCCAAACACAGCGCCCCCGCGACCGCGTCAACGGCCCGGGGGCATGACCCAAGGAGCAACAACCTCCCATGAGTGCCCACCAGGGTAATTCAGCCTGCCGTATCAGCGTCGACCCCTCGACCGCCGACGTCCTGCGCATCGAGACCAAGAAGGTCCTGATGTTCAACCACGACCCCTTCGAGGACTTCCTCGACTACGTCCCCACCAAGCAGCTCGCGCTCGCCAACGTCTACCGCGACGCCACCGCCGTCATCGACGCACTCGGCTGGGACCCCGAGATGGTCTCCCACGCCGACAGCATCGAGGTCCCCCTCACCCGCGGCCACATCGACCACCTCCACGAACGCCGCTGCGACCTCCTCGCCACCAACCTCGACCTCCTCACCGACATCGGCGCCGACACAACCACCAACGCCGCAGTCATGTCCGACATCCACGCCAACCGCCACAGCGTCGAAGCCCTCAACCGCATCTTCGACGCCTACAGCACCACCATCACCACATAGCCCGTCGCGCTTCCGTTGCGGGGCCAGACCCCGCAACGGAACTGCCACGACCCACCCAGCGACGACGAACGGCAAACCTAATGTGCTACGGTTGACGCACAATGTCGACCGTCGGCGTCCGAGAGCTGCGTCAGAACTTGAGCCGCTATCTCGAGCGGGTCAAGAACGGGGCGTCGCTCGAAGTCACCGAGCATGGTCGCGTGGTTGCGCGCCTCTCGCCGGCGGGCGAGCAGATTCCGGAGGCATATTCCGCGCTCGTCGCCGAGTACGGTGCCACGCTTCCCAGCGCCAGCTTGACCGACGTGATCGCAAGCCGGCCCCGGCGCCGAACGCCGGCCGGCACGACGGACGCGCTGCTGGCCGAAGGTCGCGCCGAGCGGGCGTAACGCCGGTGGCGGGTGTCTACCTCGACACGAACGCGCTCGGGCGCGTCGTGCTCGACGAGCCCGACAGCGCCGCGATCGGCGCTGCGCTGGCCGCGTTCGACGCCATCGTCTCCAGCCGCCTGCTCGGGATCGAGCTGCATCGCATGGGGCTTCGGACCGGCATCGCCCGCGAGGAGATCGAGGCATGGCTGGCCGGCGTGTCGCTCGTGCCGATGGATGATGCGACGCTCTCGGTCGCTGAGGCGGTCTCGCCCGCATCCGTCGCAACGCTCGACGCGATCCATCTTGCAACTGCGCTTCGGCTCGCCGCCAAAGGGCACGTCGCGTCGATCATGACGTTCGACGCACGGCTCGCAGAAGGTGCCCGCGAGCACGGACTCGCCGTGATCGCGCCGAGCTGACCCCGGCAACTCTGCGAGCTCCCGCGCCCGGCACGCGAGCTCTACCCCATCCTTGCCGGGGGATGGGATCGGCGTGAAGTTGCTCGAACGCGACGATCTCTGCTTGCCGGCCCAAGATTGACTTTCGCCTACGTGCGCAAGCAAGTACCGTGATCGTCGTGACCGACGATGAGGCCAACATCCGCGAGGTCGGCCGTCGCTTGGCGGTCGAGGCGCCGAATGCTCAGGTCGTGCTCTTCGGTTCGCATGCGCGCGGCCAGGCGACGCCGCGCAGCGACATCGACGTTCTCGTGATCGAGCCCGAGGTCGAGAACACGGCGCTGGAGTCGGTTCGTCTGATGCGTGCGGTTGGCGACCTGCGGCTGCCGGTCGAGATCGTGGTCGTCAGCGAGCGTGAGGCCGCCGAATGGCGGGACGTGCGCGGCAGCCTCGTGCATGCCGCGCTGTCTGAGGGTCGAGTGCTCGCTGCTTGATGGCTGACGAGGCTGATCTTGCACACGAGTTGCTCGGGCTGGCCGCTGACGATCTGACGGCGGCACGGGCGCTTGTCGACGTGCCCTCAGTAACGGACGGGATCGTCGGCTTCCACGCACAGCAGGCCACGGAGAAGGCGTTGAAGGCAGCCCTGGCCGCGACGGGGCGAGACTTTCCGTTCACGCATAACATCGACGTCCTCAGGCGACTGTGCGGGGACGGCGGCATTGAGCTTCCGGCCGCACTCGACAAACTCGATCTGCTCACCCCGTAGGCCGTGGCTGGACGCTACGGAGCGCGCTCTCCCGGCACCGTGGACCGAGCGACTGCGTTGAACCTCGCCGCTAAGGCGGTAGCTTGGGCACGCGTCGTTGTCGAGGAGCCGCCCAGCACAGGTTCACCCGACTCGGATCTCGATCCCAACGGGGTGTAGAGCCCGGGTTCGGGTCCCGTCGCTCCCGCCTTTACACCTCGCCGCTCCCTGCCGGGGCGGCGTTGTGAGGCGGTAGCAGCGCTCTCCGGAACATAGCTCGCAACACGGCTTGAACGCTCGCGACGGCCGGACTCCGACAAAGTGAGAGTCTTCGATCCGCGCGCGAAGAGTTGGCCGACCAGCTCGCGGGCTTCGCGGGGTCGGGTTCGTCCTTCTATGAACCGGCCGAAGTTCTCCAGCGCCGCGGCGCCGCGAGTGCTTCTCGGGCGCGTGGTTTCGAGATCAGTGTCCGCTTGAACTCGCCGCGTCGAGGTTGGTGACGGGCGTACCACGGAGTCGGTTCATCTACGCGCGCCGAACAGCCCGGCGCTTGTTACAGCAAGGCCGACCGCCGCGATCACTGCGGCCACCGAGAGGCCCAGGGTTGACGGATCTTTCTCGACCGCCAGTTGAAGAAAGGTTCCTGTTCCGGCACCGGCCAGAATGCCGCCGATCGCTTCCAGCCAAGCCCGTCCCCGGCTTCCAGCTCGTACCGCCTGATCGCCATGTTCCACATCTGCCGCCGAGACCATGTCGGCCCTATTGCGTCGCGCTTGCCGAATTGCTTCGAGGCCCACATCCTCCAGATACTCCGCCTGCAATTCGAGCATGGTTGCCACGCTGGGCGAGGAGAAGTCTGTTGGTCGCTCTTTTCGGGCGAGTGACTGCTCTAGCACGCCCATCGCTCGCTGGAGCAGCGGGTCGGCCTTGCCCACCGCTGACGCAAGATGCTCGTCAGGTTCGGCAAGCGTTGGTAGTTCCTGGCCTTCGCTAGCCATGTATCTGCCTCGGCTCCGGCGACGGCTGTGATATAGGTGCGAGCGGGCGCGCATCTCGCTCGTAAACCTCACGCCGCTGCGTCTCCAGGCTGGCGTGCATCCTGTCGAGATTCGGCATCAGACGCCTCTGTGTTCCTGTGTGGTGGAGCGCAAGTCGATGCGAGACGAATCGCGCTACGACAGCCCCTAAGGTGCTGCCAGCCAATGCAACTAGCACCGGGATCACGGCAGCGCTCGCTCCGGTCAGAGCCCGTGACACATCGACGAACAGCGGCGCCACGGCTAGCGCGAAGCCGCCGACGGCAGAAACCACTGACAGCAGAGCCCATCGCTGTCCGGCGCGTTTGCGCGAGCGCTCCGCGAGCATCCACGACTCGCTGAGAAAGTCAGCAAGTTCGGACGCCCCGTCAGGACTGCTTCGCGCCGACGTATCGGGTGTGCCCCAGGCTCGCAAGAGCCGGTCGCCGCTTAGTGGCGAGGTCGACGCTCGGCTCCTGGACTTGTTTTGTTCTCCATCGGATTCGCGCATGTGTCTGAATGAAGTATGCCGCTAGTTGAGAGGTCGCATAACCGATCCGCCTGGTTGTTGAACCGCCCAAGCGTTCACCCACCCTGGTATCGACGCCGGCGAGCTGCAAACCCCCGTCGCTCTCGCCTTTCACCTCGCCGTCTTGCGACGGCTCCGCTGGTGAGAGGCGACGAATCGCCTGGGGGGTCGGCAGGCCGTGACGGGCCTGGAGCAACGACCTCAGATCGATCGGCGTGCCCCGGCGGTGACCTGCGGTTCGCGACCTGCGGCTGCCAGTCGAGTTCGCGATCGTCAGCGAGCCTGAAGCCGCCGAATGGCGAGACGTACGTGGCAGTCTTGTGCATGCCGCGCTGTCTGACGGCCACCTGCTCGCTGTTCGAGCTGGCCGCTGACGAGGGTGACCTCGACCACGCCGCCGGCCACCATCTCGCGCACCTCGGCGACCAGCTCCTCGATTTGACGGCGGCGCAGGCGCTTGTCGGCGCGCCGACGGGGTCGACCGCGATCGTAGGCTTCCACGCGCAGCAGGCGGCGCAGAGGCGTTGAAGGCAGCACTCGCCGCTAGCGGTCGGAACTTTCCGTTCACGCACAACCTCGCGTTGTCGGCGCAGTTGTGCGAAGAAGCTGTGTCGAGCTTCAGGCCGCTCTCTACCAACTCGATCTACTCACCCGTACGGCGTGGCTGGGCGCTACGGCACGCGTTCTCCCGGCACCTTGGACCGAGCGATCGCGTTGATCTGGCGGCGAAGATTGTGCTTGGGCACGGGCGGTGTCGAGAGGCCGCCCAGCACCGGGATCATCCGACCCGGATTTCGATCCCCCTGAGGTGTACGAGTCCCGTCGCTCCCGTGCGCGGCGTTCTCTATTTCCGGAGCACCTCCGGTGGTGAGCGACAGCGCACTGCGCCAAGCGTGTGCCCTACGCGGCCAGCTCCCGCGCGCGGCACGCGAGCTGGAGCAGCAGCCGATCATCCGGGCTCTCCGGGTCGACATCCAGCAGCGAGAAGATCTGATGCACGCGGTACGAAACCGCGTTGCGGTGCAAGTTAAGGACCTCGGCGGTCTTGGTCAGTGAGCCCTGCTGGTCGAGGTAGACGTGCAGCGTGCGGATGAGGCGCTCGGCGCGCGCGCCGCCGAGCGCTACGAGCGGCGCCAGGATCGTCGCCACCGCGTCGCGCGCCGTGTCCGAGGTGTACCACTCGATCAGCCCGCGCCGCAGGCCCACGCTGTCGAACGCCACCGCCGTCCACGGGCGCCGCGAGGTCCGGGCCATCGCGACCGCGGCCTTGGCCTCGGCCGCCGAGGCCAACAGGCCGGCCGGGCCCTGGTGCGCGCTGCCGACGCCGCAGTGCACGAGCGTCGTCGGCAGCTCGTCGCGCAGCGGGCCCATCGTCTGCTCGACGGCGTGCGCCACGTCGCTCGCGCTGGCCGGTCCCGGATCGCTCGTGGAGGTGCGAATCAGCAGCGCCCCGGCGCCGGCGCGTGCGCTGTACCAGTCGCTGCCGCCAGCTCGCAGCGACTGGACGGCCGTGCTGGCGAGCCGCAGCCGCGCGTGGTCAGTGGCGATCGGGTCGCTCTCGGTTCCGCCGGCGAGGTCCTCGAAGTCCAGCCGTGCCGCGACGTGCCAGCCGTCGATCGGCACGCCGAGCGTGCGCGCACGGTGCGCGATCGCGTCGCGGGCGGCGGGCGGCGCGACGAGCAGCTCGCCGAGGACGGCGCCGCGGGACTCCAGTGGCACGCTCTCGGCCAGCCGCCGGCGCTCCAGCGCCCGCCACGTGCTGGACGCAGCGATGCTCAGCGTGAGGTCGAGCGCCAGGGCGAGGTCGCCCTCTTGGAGCGCGGCGGCCAGCCAGGCTTCAGTCTGGTCATGGCCGCGGACCGGGGCCATCGCACCCGCCGACGGCCGACGGGAGACCAAGTTGATGGGGATGCCCAGCGCGGCGCCGGCATGCTCGGCAATCGCCTCCGGACGCCCGTCGGCCGGGTGGGCCTGGATGGCGCGCAACGCGGTGTGGGCGCGCAGCAGCGCGGCTTCGGCACCGCCGCTCAGCTCGCGGCCGATCGCGATCGCCAGCGCGGCGAGGTCGAGGTCAGCGCTCGTCCCGAGCAGGGCGACCCCGAGGCGGTCGGTCAGCGCGACGGCGGTCGGGGTGACGGCGGAGGCTGCGGGACCCGACAGGACGAGCGCGGAGACGCCAAGGCTGCCGGCGATGCGCAGCGCAACGTCGAGGCGGTAACTGTTGGCCAGCGCGGACGCCGCGCGCGTGAGCAACACGATCGTCTGGCCGGGGACGCGCTCCAGCTGCTCGAGGTCTTCCACCAGGGCGACGCTCGTGACCGGGATGGCGTTCGGTGGTCGGGCAAGGAAGTTGAGCGACGAGCCGAGCGTCGGAGACTCGACCAGCTGCTCAAGAGTGGCCACCGGCTTATGCTAGTCCTGGCAAGGACCGTCGATGCGTCTGGATGACCTCACGCTGCCCGACCTCGCCCGCGGTTGCGGGCTCCTCGGCGCTGGGGGTGGCGGTGACACATACGTGCCGCTCACGATGGCGCGCCGCGCGGTTGCCGAGCACGGGCCGGTCACCGTCCTCGACGCCCACGACCTGCCGGCCGACGGGCTCGTGATGCCCTGCGGGTTGATCGGCTCATCGTTGATCCTCTCCGAGCGCCTCCCCAGCGGCGACGAGGGCCGCGTGCTCCGCGACGAGGTCCAGCGCCGCGAGGGCGCCGAGCTCGTCGCGCTGATGGCGCACTCGATCGGCGGCGCCAACGGCCTGGTCTGCGCGACCTGGGCGGCGCGGCTCGGCCTGCCGCTGCTGGACGCCGACGCCGTCGGCCGGACGTTCCCGTCGCTGGCGCAGACGACAACCGCGATGGCGGGCATCCCGACGACGCCCCTGATCCTCACCGACGGCCGCGGCAACATCGTGGCGCTCGACGCCGGCGACGACGCCTGGTCCGAGCGGCTGGCGCGCCGGATCGCGACGAGCATGGGCGGGGTCTGCGCCGCGGCCGTCGCCGCGATATCGATCCGAGATGCTCAGCGCTCTGCGATCCTTGGCTCGATCTCCCGCGCGGTCGCGTGCGGCGCCGACCCCGACGGCCTAGGGCGCGTGCTCGCCGATGGCCATATCGGCGAAATCGAGCAGCGCTCAGACAGCGAGGCGATCGGGATCTCGCTGACGCTGCATGCCGGCCCGCGGCGGCTGCGGCTGGAGGCCCAGAGCGAGATCCTGCTGGCGCTGGAGGACGGCCTCCCCCGCGCCGCGGTGCCCGACGTCCTCGCGCTCGTCGACACCACAACCGGTGCCCCGCTGCTGCTGGAGCACCTGCGCGCAGGCCAGCCGGTCCGCCTGCTGCTGCTCGACGGGCCGCCGGTCTGGCGCGAGCCGGCCGGGCAGGCGCTCGCCGGGCTGGAGACCTTCGGGTTGGCGCTCGCGCCGCCAGCACAGAGCGACGAGGCGCGCGATGCGGGCCGCTGACGCGAGCGCCGGGCTCGTCGTCGGCGACACGAACGTCCAGACCGTCCTCCTGGACGGCCGCAACCGGGTGCGCGCGGGCGCGCGGCTGCCGGCCGCGGGATCGCTGCGCGCGAGCTGCTCTGCGGCGCTGAGCGCGCTGGCCGGCGAACTGGAGCAGCCGCTGCCGGCCACGACGCGGGTGACGCTGGGCAGCGGGTGGATCACCTCAGCGCTCGTGCAGCGCCGTGGACTGGCCCGGGTCGCGACGCTGCGCATCGGCGGCCCGCTAACCGGCGCCGTCCCACCGCTGTGGACATGGCCCGCCGGCCTGCGCACGGCGGTCTCGGCCGGCACGGCGATCGTCGGCGGCGGCGCCGAGTACGACGGCCGCCGGCAGGCGCCGCTGGACCGCGACGCGGTCCTGCGCTTCCTCGGCGAGGTGGGCGACGCCGCCGACGCGATCGCGATCGTCGGCGTGTTCTCCCCGGTCTCATCGGAGGACGAGTTGGCCGTCGCCGACCTCGTCGGCCGCGAGCTCGGGCCCGCCGTGCCGGTCTCGCTCGGGCACGAGATCGGCTCGCTCGGACTGCTGGAGCGCGAGAACGCGACGGCGCTCAACGCGGCGCTCGCGGCTCCCGCCCAAGCGCTGGCCACGATGCTGCTGGCGGTGCTGGCCGAACACGGCATCGGCGCCGAGCCGTTCGTCACCCAGAACGACGGCTCGGCGATGGCGCTCGGGCACGCGGCGCGCTACCCCGTGCTGATGCTCGAGAGCGGCCCGGCGCTGGCGATGCGTGGCGGCGCGTTGCTCAGCGGTATCACGGAGTGCGTGGTCCTGCACGACGACGGCGACGGTGACGACGTCGACGTCGGCGTGCTCGCCGGCGGCCTGCCCCGCGACGCGTGGGACGACATCACCGAGGTCGCCGGGGTTCGCACCGCGGTCCGCCGGCCCGACGTTCGGCAGCTGGCCGTCGGCGAGCGGTCAGACGTCTCGCGCGCGGCCGCGGTGCGACAGGCGCTGGTCGCCTCAAAGATCCTCGATGACCCGTCGCTCACCGGCGCGCCGGTCCCCGTCGTGACGGTCGGCACCGGCGCGAGTGCTGTCGCGCCCGCCCTCACCACGCTGGCCGGCGTCGAGGTTGTCGCGCCGCCGGAGGCCGGGGTCGCGGGCGCGATCGGCGCGGCGGTGGCCGTCGCCGCCGGGCTGGCTGAGGTGATCTGCGATCGCGAGGAGCGTGCGCTGCGCGCCGCGGTGCAGCGCGCGCGCCGGGCGGCGGTCGAACGCGCAATCCACGCCGGCGCCGACCCGGCCCGCATCGACGTCATCGAGGTCGAGCAGCGGCCGCTCAGCTACCTGATCGCGCCCGCGCTGCGCGTGCGCGTGCGTGCCGCCGGACCGTGCCTCTGAGCCGGGCAAAAGCCGCACGTTCCGCACGTCGCCCCGCCCCGAAAACCGGGGTGGCAGCGATGGTGGCGTCGCCCGCCTGACCGCCCGCGCCAGATCTGTGCAGATCCCACAGAGATCGGGCCCAGACCGTCGCGATCCACGAAGCCCGACGGCCCGGCGACGGCAACGGTGGACCGTATGACCACGACCGCCGCACCGTACGTCCATAGCGCGGGCAGCCGCCAAGAGCGCGCGCTGCTGCGCGCCGCCCGGGCTCACGACGCGCCATGTCGCACCAAGCTCGTCGAGGCCTACATGCCGCTCATCGGGTCCGTCGCTCACCGTTACCGCGGCGCGCGCGCCGTCGACCGCTCCGAGCTCATGCAGGAGGGCGTGGTCGGCCTTCTGCGCGCGCTGGACCGCTACGACCCGGCGCGCGAGACGCCGTTTTGGGCCTACGCCTCGTTCTGGGTGCGCCAGGCGATGCAGCAGCTCGTCGCCGAGCTGACGTGGCCCGTCGTCCTGTCGGATCGCGCACTGCGCCAGTTAGCGCGCATCCGCGCCACCGAGCGGCGGCTCTCCCAGGACGAGGGCCATGCGCCGTCGGCCGCCGAGCTCGGGGAGGGCGCCGGCCTCAGCCCCGAGCACCTCGGCTACCTGCTCGCCGCCGAGCGCGCGCCGCGCGCCTTGGACGAGCGGGTGCCCGTCGACCGCGGCTCGGGCAGCGCGCTCAGCGAGATGCTCGGCGATCCCGCGGGCGAGGACCCGATCGAGCGCGTTGCGTCGCGCGACGCGGCCGAGCGCCTGGACGCGGTGCTCGTCTGCCTGACTGGCCGCGAGCGTCTGGTCTTGGCCCAGCACTACGGGCTCGGCACCGAGCCGCGAACGTTGCGGGCGATCGCCGGTGATCTCGGCGTCAGCGCCGAGCGCGTTCGCCAGATCGAGCAGGGCGCGCTAGAGAAGCTGCGCACGACCTGCGACTGGGCCGAGTCGCGGCGGTGAGCGACTACACGTACATCTCGTCGACGTAGCACCAGCGCCAGCCCTCGCCGGGCTCAAAGGAGCCGGCGATCGGATGTTCGACGTCCCGCGCGTGCGCGCGCGCGTGACCCATCGGCGACGCGTCACAGCAGCCGACGTGCCCGCAGGTCAAGCACAGCCGCAGGTGCACCCAGGGCGAGCCGATGCGCAGGCACTCCTCACAGCCCTGCGGCGTGCGCGCCCGCACGGGGCGGATCTGGACGGTGTGCCGGCAGACGATGGCGATGCCCCTAGGCCGCTTGCGGCGCTTGCCAAGTCCGCGTTTCGCACTCGGCCAAGCGCTTCATCGAGCAGCTCAATCGCCGGCCGAGACCTCCTGCCGCCCGCCCCGCGGACGGTACGCCGCGTCGCGCACCGCCTGGTCGCTCTCGACGAGCGACCCCAGCGCGCCTCCCACCGTCGCCACCGACGCCGCGAACCACGCGAGCCGCGCGTACTCGCCGACGGTCGGTGACGCGGAGACCTGCTCTTGGAACGCGGCGGGCGGGATCGAGACCGCGGCCGCGAGCGCCAAGATGACGACCAGGGCGAGGTAGAGCGCCGCGATGCCGATCGCTAGGGTCGTGATCGTGACGACGTTGAACAGCACGACGCGCTCGCGGGCCGCGTCGTCGGCGCTGCGCTCCCACAGGTCGTGCGCAACGACGAGCGACGCCAGGATCATCAGCATGGACAACGCTGCCACGGCCGCCAGTCGTGGCCAGGTGCTCGCGTGCGCGATGGTCCAGATGCCGGACGAGCTCAGCGCGTAGGCCCCGGTGCCCAGGGCGGCCGTGGCCGACCGCGACAGGCGGCCCATCACCCGCGCGGGGCGATTGGCGCGGATCATGCCGGTGAGCAGACGCAGGTTGTTGCTCACCGCAAGCTGGGTGAAGCGCAGCGAGCCGTGCCGCGTGCCCTCCTCGACGGGGAGCTCCGCGGCAAGCTCGGCGCTGCGGGTCCTGAGTCGCTCGTCGCGCCCGTCGTCGGGACCATCGGCCGCGCCCTCGCCGAGCAGCCCGCTCACGAGCTCGACCGCCGCGTCGCGCAGGCGCTCCTCGACGCCGACGGCTCCAAGGGCGGGGATGCTGACGAGGCCGACGCCGTACGTCGCGCTTGCCGTCGTCGCAACAGGCCGCCGGCCGACGCGCAGCGGGAGCGCCGTCAGCCCGATGCCCATCTGCCATCCACCGTCCAACAGGCGACGGCGCACCGACTCCGTGAGCTCTGACGGTCTCGCCGAGGCGTCCGCCGGCTCGGTCTCGCACACCTCCGCGCGCCAGTCCGTCCGGCTGTCGACGTGCTCGCTCAGCGACCGCGGAAGGCCCTCCACGAGCTTCTCGGCGTGGCCGCGGTCGTTCTGCGACGTGACCACACCGATCACGATGCCGCGGCTCATGACGCACTGGAACAGGTCGCGAGCAACATGGCCCGAACCATACGCGCGTACGCACCGCCGGCTCGCGCGGCTGGACACCGCCCCCACCGAGTGCTGTCTGGCCCCTTGCCGCAGGCGGCGACCGGTCTACCGCACCACGTAGATGAGCGCGCGCCCCACCTCCGCGAACCCGCTGCCCGAGACGCCCGACCATGATGGCGCCTACCCACGGCTCGACGATGAGCAGCTCGCGCAGCTCGAAGCAGCGGGACGCACGAGACCCACGACGGCGAACGAGGTCCTGTTCCGCGAAGGCGACGACGACTACGACTTCGTCGTCGTCCTAGAGGGCAAGGTGGCCATCGTCCAGGGGGAGGGCGACGACCAGCGCCTGATCGCCGTCCACGGGCCGCGGCGCTTCCTCGGCGAGATCAGCCTCCTCACCCGGCAGGCCGCCTTCTTCACCGCGGTCGTCCATCAGGCGGGGAGCGTTCTGGAGGTCCCCGTCGACCGGCTGTACGAGCCCGCGACCCGCGACAGCGCGCTGGGCGACCTGATCCTGCGCGCCTACCTGATCCGCCGCGAGATCCTCGTCGGCCTCGGCGCCGGGCTGAAGATCGTCGGCTCGCGCTACTCGCCGGGGGCGCGGGAGCTGCGCGACCTCTGCGCGCGCAACCGCGTGCCGCACCGCTGGATCGACGTGGAGGAGGATGCTTCGGCCGAGGACCTCCTGCGGCGGCTCGGCGTCTCACCCCAGGAGACGCCGGTGGTGATCTGGCGCGGAGAGGTCCTGCACAACCCGACGCCCGACGAGCTGGCCGGCGCGATCGGCCTGCCCGACCTTCCGGCCTCCGTCGAGGTCTGCGACCTCGTCGTCGTCGGTGCCGGCCCGGCCGGGCTGGCCGCCGCCGTCTACGGCGCCTCAGAGGGCCTGGGAACCGTCGCGCTGGACGCCGTCGCGACCGGCGGCCAGGCCGCGACGTCGTCGCGGATCGAGAACTACCTCGGCTTCCCCGCCGGTCTGTCTGGGGCCGAGCTTGCCGAGCGCGCGACGATCCAGGCCCGGAAGTTCGGCGCCCGGCTGGCGGTCCCCGCCACCGCGGTCGCGCTGGACCGCTCCGACGGTCGCTACGTGATCCGCCTCGCCTCGGGCCAGGCGATCGAGACGCGCGCGGTCGTGATCGCCACCGGGGCGCGCTATCGCAAGCTCGCGGTGCCGCGCCTCGAGGTGTTCGAGCCCGACAGCGTGTACTACGCGGCGACGCTGATGGAAGCGCAGCGGTGCGCAGGCGCGCCGGTCGTGGTCGTGGGCGGCGGCAACTCGGCCGGGCAGGCAACGACGTTTCTGGCCCGCCATACAACGCAGGTCCGCCTCGTGCTCCGCGAGGACGACCTCGAGGCCAACATGTCGCGCTACCTGGCCGACCGCATCCGCGGCCTGCCCAACGTCCGCCTCCACCCCCACTGCGAGGTGCGCGAGCTGCTCGGCGACGACCGCCTGGAGGCCGTCCTCGTCGAGGACCGGCATACCGGCGCCCGCGACCGCCTCGACGCGCAAGCGTTGTTCGTGTTCATCGGCGCCGAGCCGTGCACCGACTGGCTGCGCGGCATCCTGGCGCTCGACGACGGCGGCTACGTCATCACCGGGGCCAAGTGCGAGGACGAGGGCCGCCGCACGATGCTGCTCGAGACCAACCGGCCGGGCGTGTTCGCCGTCGGCGACGTCCGCGGCGGCTCGATTAAGCGCGTGGCCTCGGCGGTCGGCGAGGGCTCCATGGCCGTGCGGCTCGTGCACGAGCACCTCGGCCGCTGACCGCCGATCACCCCGGCTCGACGAGCCCGTAATCGCCGTCGTAGCGCAGGTACAGCACCTTGCCGCGTCTGTCGTCGGCGTCGATGAAGTACAGAAACCGATGGCTGAGCAGGTCCATCTCGCGGCGCGCGACGGCGAACGGCAGCGGCTCCGAGTAGCGGCTGGGCTCGGGCACGACCGGCGGGCCCTCGTCGGCCAGCGCGCTGCCCTGCGGGTGCAGCAGGCCGACGCGGCCGTCGTCGCGCCAGTGCACGACGACGTCCTCGTGGGTGAGCACGTGGACGAACAGCCGGAACTCCTGATCGTCGTCGAGCAGGTCGGCGATCGCCGAGAGCGTCGGCTCGGGCTCGTCGGAGTAGGTGCGGCGGTGGACGATCCGGCGTTCCTCGGGCGGCTTGCGCGTCAGCTCGGGACGCAAGCACTCCGTGCGGCGCAGCTCGGCGATCCCGCGGGCGATCACGCGCGGCTCGTTGCGCAGCGCGACCTCGCTGTCGCGCGCCCGGCGCAACTGGCGGCGCAGGCGCTCCACTGCCGCCGCCGCAGCGGTGATCGCCGTCGGCCCGACCGTGTGGGCGGCGACGACGCGACCGTGGTCGGGCGCGCTGGCGTCGACGACGAACGGCCGCTGCGCGTGCGGCCCGGAGCGCGCCGGCCCTGGCCGGACGGTGAGGCGAACTTCCGGCGGCGGGTCATCGACCAGCCGCTCCAGGCCGGCGACGCGGCGGCGGATCTGCTCAACGAGCCGCGCGGGCAGGTCCGGTGCGCGGACCTCGACGTCCATCAGCTCTCACCCCTACCGCTCAAGGCGTACATGATGGCCTGCCCGGACGGTCATGAGGCCGCGGACGGCGCCGGCGCCGAGCCCTGGCCGGGCGCCTCGTCGGTGTTGAGCTTGACGACCTTCAGGCGGCCGGCCAGCTCGACGGTCAGCCGTTCGACGGCCGGAGACACCATCCGGCAGGGCCCGCACCAGGGTGCCCAGAAGTCGACGAGGACCGGGATCGAGGCCTGGACCTCCTCGTCGAACGTGGAGCCCGCCGCCTCGACCACCCACGGCAACGCGTGATGGGAGACGCCACAGCGCGCGACGCCGTCAGCGCTGTGCGCGATGCGGTTCTTCCTCCCGCAGTGGGGGCAGATGACGACGGCCGTAGCGGCGGGCATGGGAGCCGGGTCAGCTCTCGGTCGTCGCGCCCGCGTCGCCGGACCGCCGCGATTCCCCGTGCTCCTCCTCGCGGATCTCGATCTGCCGCGGCCGCCGCTGCTCGGGCTTGGGCACGCGGACCTCGAGCACGCCGTGATGCAAGCGCGCCTTGGGCTCGACATCGCCGCTGAGGCCGGGCAGCGTCACCTGGTACTCGAAGTCGCCGATGCGGCGGGTGCGGCGCCGCAGCACGCCCTGACGCTCGCGCTCGGCGATCGCGCCGCGGATCGTCAGCTCGTTGTCGTCGGCCTCGACGTGCACGTCCTCGGCGCGGGCACCGGGCAGCTCGGCCTCCAGGATCCACTCCTTGTCGGTCTCCTCGATGTCGACATCAGGCACCCACGCGCGCGCGACATCAGCGGGGACGCCCATCATCTGCTCCAGCAGCTGCGCGGTCTGCTCCTGGATCTCCTCCAGCTCGCGCAGCGGCTGGTAGCGCTGGACCGGCCGGCCGCGGTGGTGAGTCCGCTCACCGTTGTGGCGCCGTACGAGCACAGCCATCTGGTTCTCCTTCGAACGTTGTTGTCGGTGCTCCGACTCCTAGGCCGCTCGGTGCCCTTGCCAAGTCCTCGTCACGGCCTACCGGACAAGAGGAGAGCACCCGATGACGAGACGAGAGGAGCGATGATGGCCAAGGCCGTCGGCATCGACCTGGGCACGACGAACTCCGTGGTCGCGGCGACGATGGAGGGAGGGCATGCGGAAGTCGTGCCCAACGCTGAAGGAGCGCGGACGACCCCATCTGTGGTCGCGTTCACCGACGACGGCCAGCGGCTCGTCGGCCAGGTTGCCAAGCGCCAGGCGATCCTCAACCCCGAGGCCACCATCTACTCGGCCAAGCGCTTCATCGGGCGCAAGTGGGACGAGGTCACCGAGGAGAGCAAGATCGTCTCCTACAAGGTGGTCAAGGGGCCCAACGACGCCGTTCGCTTCGAGGTGCGCGGCAAGGAGTACGCGCCGGAGGAGATCTCCGCACTGGTGTTGCGCAAGCTGGCCGACGACGCCGCGAAGTTCCTCGGCGAGCGCGTGACCGAGGCGGTCGTCACGGTCCCCGCCTACTTCAACGACGCCCAGCGCCAGGCGACCAAGGACGCCGGCAAGATCGCCGGCCTCGAGGTCCTACGGATCATCAACGAGCCGACCGCGGCCGCGCTGGCCTACGGCCTCGACAAGCAGGGCTCGGAGACCGTGCTGGTCTTCGATCTCGGCGGCGGCACCTTCGACGTGTCGATCCTCGACGTCGGCGACGGCGTCGTGGAGGTCCGCTCCACCAGTGGCGACGGCCACCTCGGCGGCGACGACTTCGACAAGCGCGTCGTCGACTGGCTCGCCGACGAGTTCAAGAAGGACATGGGCATCGACCTGCGCGCCGATCCCCAAGCGCTGCAGCGCCTCTACGAGGGCGCCGAGCGCGCGAAGGTCGAGCTGTCGGCCGCCACCCAGGCGCAGATCAACCTGCCGTTCGTCACCGCCGATGCCTCGGGACCCAAGCACCTCAACATCACGATCACCCGCGCCCAGTTCGAGCAGCTTGCCAAGGACCTCGTCGAGCGCACGCGCGGCCCCGTCGAGCAGGCGCTGGCCGACGCCAAGCTGAGCGCCGACGATATCGACGAGGTGATCCTCGTCGGCGGCTCGACCCGCATCCCGGCCGTCCAGGAGCTCGTGCGCCGCCTGACCGGCGGCAAGGACCCCAACATGACCGTCAACCCCGACGAGGTCGTGGCGCTCGGCGCGGCGATCCAGGCGGGCGTGCTCAAGGGCGAGGTCGAAGACGTCGTCCTGCTCGACGTCACGCCGCTGTCGCTGGGGCTGGAGACGCTCGGCGGCGTGATGACCAAGGTCATCGAGCGCAACACGACGATCCCGGCGCGGCGCACCGAGACGTTCTCAACCGCCGAGGACAACCAGACCGCAGTCGACGTGGTGGTGTTGCAGGGCGAGCGTGAGCTGGCCTCCGACAACCGCCAGCTGGCGCGCTTCCGGCTGGAGGGCATCCCACCGGCCCCGCGCGGCGTGCCACAGATCGAGGTCACCTTCGACCTCGACGCCAACGGCATCCTCAACGTGTCAGCCAAGGACGTGTCCAGTGGTACCGAGCAGAAGGTCACCATCGCCGAGAGCGCGAACCTCGATCAGTCAGACGTCGAGCGCATGGTCGCCGAAGCGGCCCAGCATGCCGACGAGGACCGCCGCCGGCGCGAGGAGATCGACGCGCGCAACGAGCTCGACTCGCTCGCCTACCGCGTCGAGCAGCTCATCGGCGAGCTGGCCGATGGACTGCCCGTCCATGAGAAGGCGCGCGCCGAGCAGCTCGTCGCCGATGCGCGCCAAGCGATCGCCGAGCAGGCCGGCCTGGACCGCGTCCGCCCGCTGATCGCCGACCTCGAGCAGCAGGTCCACGCGCTGCCCGCGTCGACCCAGCAGCAGCCGGCGGGCGCGGGCGCCGGCGCAGGCGGCAACGGCCAGGGCCGCGACAGCGCTCGGGCTGGAGACGACGAGGAGGTCGTCGACGCGGAGTTCACCCGTGAGTGAGCAGCGCGAGCGTGACCGCGAGGGCGCGTCCGGCACCGCTGAGCTGGAGGCGGAGGTCGCGCGCCTCGACGATCGCTTCAAGCGCGCGCTGGCCGACCTGGACAACTACCGTAAGCGCACCGCCAAGGACGTCGACCGGCGAATCGCGGAGGGCACCGACGCGCTGCTGGCCGACTGGCTGGACGTCGCCGACAGCGTGCAGCGGGCGCTGACGATGACGCCGCTCGATGACGGGCTGCGGGCGGTGGACGAGCAGATCGAAGCGACGCTCGCCCGCCAGCAGGTGACGCGCCTGGGCGAGATCGGCGAGCCATTTGACCCCGACCGCCATGAGGCTGTCGCGGTGGTGCCGGCGACCGATCGCCCCGACGGCACCGTCGTCGAGGTGATCCGCCACGGCTACGCGCGCGACGGTCGCGTGCTGCGGCCCGCGCTGGTCGCCGTGGCGCAGCGCCCGCGCGGCGGCGACGCGCCACCCGACAAGCCCACTGCCGCCTGATGGCCGTCGGCTATCACGATTACTACGAGACGCTGGGCGTCGGGCGTGAGGCCAGCGCTGAAGAGATCCGCAGTGCCTACCGCCGCCTGGCGCGCGAGCACCATCCCGATGTCAACAAGGACCCCGGAGCGGCCGAGCGCTTCAGCGAGATCGCCGAGGCCTACGAGGTCCTGCGCGATCCCGACAAGCGCGAGCGCTACGACCGCCTCGGCCCGGGCTTCCGCGCAGGCCAGGACGTCAGCGGCGCCCAGGGCTTCGGCGACGCCAACGGCTCCGGCTCCGGCACCGGCACACGCTTCGACTTCGGCACCGGCGGCGAGGCCGTCTTCAGCGACTTCTTTGACAGCCTGTTTGGCGGCGGCCGTCCCTCTTCCCGCAGCGGCCGCCGCCGGCAGACCGGTGGCGGCGACGGCTTCGCGCTGCGCGGCGCCGACCACGAGGCGACGGTCGAGCTCACGCTCGAGGAGGCCGCGCGCGGCGCCAAGCGCCGTTTCACCTTCGACGACGGGCGCGAGTACGAGGTGACGATCCCGCGCGGCGTGCGCGACGGCCAGCGCATTCGGCTCGCCGGCGAGGGCGCCCCGGGCGTCGGCGGCGGCCCCAGCGGCGACCTCTTCCTGCGCGTGCGGCTGCGCCCGCACCCGCGCTTGCGCATCGACGGCCGCGACCTGGAGGTGGACCTGCCGGTCGCCCCGTGGGAGGCGGCGCTGGGCGCCAACGTCGCGGTCCCGACGCTTGAGGGCACTGCGACCGTGAAACTGCCCGCCGGCTCCTCCAGCGGCCGCCGTCTGCGGCTCGCCGGCCAGGGAATGCCCGGCCCCAGAGGCGAGCAGGGCGACCTCCACGCCGTGGTCAAGATCGTCGTCCCCAAGAAGCTCAAGCCCGAGGAGCGCAAAGCCTACGAACGCCTCGCCGAGCTCTCCCACAGCGATCCACGGGGCGTGACCGCGTGACCGTCCTCCACGCACGCTCGCTCTCGCTCTCCCCCGCGCGCGGCCCCGGGCTCGCTGCGCCGGCGTTCGTGATCGAGCGGTTGGCACGCGAGTCGGGGCTGCACCCGGAGGTCGTGGCGCGCCTCGTGCGCCTTGGCCTCGTCAGCACGACCTACTCCCCCGCCGCCCCGGCGCTGTTGGCCCGCGCGGCGCGCCTGCGCCGTGACCTGGGCCTGGACTACACCGGCGCGGTGCTCGCCTGTGAGCTGCTGGCCCGCATCGACGAGCTGGAGGAGCGGCTAGCCCGCTCCACGTCGCAACCACCCCGTCCGAGGTGACCCCGTGGATCCCAACCGGCTGACCCAGAAGTCCCAGGAGGCGCTGCACGACGCGCAGACCAAGGCGCTGCGCTACGGGCACACCGAGGTCGACGTCGAGCACCTCCTGCTCGCGCTGCTCGACCAGCCCGACGGCCTCGTCGCCCGGCTGCTCGCGCGGATGGAAGTCGACGTCGGCGCGCTGCGCCGCGCGACCGAGCAGGCCCTGGAGCGGCGTCCGCGCGTCAGCGGCGCGGGCTCCGGCCAGGCGCGCCTCTCGCGTGCGCTGGGCCTGTTGCTCGACGATGCCGAGCAGGAGGCGACGCGGCTCAAGGACGAATACGTTTCGGTCGAGCACCTGCTGCTGGCGATGGTCGCCGGCGGCTCGGGCACCGGCGCCGGGCGCCTGCTCACCGGGCATGGCGTCGATCGCGACGCGTTCCTGGGCGTGCTCACCGAGGTCCGCGGCAGCCAGCGCGTCACCAGCGCCACGCCCGAGTCCTCCTACGAGGCGCTGGAGAAGTACGGCCGCGACCTCGTGGCCGAGGCGCGGCTGGGGCGCATGGACCCGGTGATCGGCCGCGATGAGGAGATCCGCCGCGTGATCCAGATCCTTTCGCGCAAGACCAAGAACAACCCGGTGCTCGTCGGCGACCCCGGCGTCGGCAAGACCGCGATCGTCGAAGGGCTCGCCCAGCGCATCGTGCGCGGCGACGTGCCCGAGGGCCTGCGCGACAAGACGGTGTTCTCGCTCGACTTGGGGTCCTTGCTGGCGGGCGCGAAGTATCGCGGCGAGTTCGAGGAGCGCCTGCAGGCGGTGCTGACCGAGGTCAAAGCCGCCGAGGGCCGCATACTGCTGTTCATCGATGAGCTGCACAACGTCATCGGCGCCGGTGGTGGCGAGGGCGCGATGGACGCCGGCAACATGCTCAAGCCGATGCTCGCCCGCGGCGAGCTGCACTGCATCGGCGCGACGACGCTCGATGAATACCGCAAGCACATCGAGAAGGACGCCGCGCTGGAGCGGCGCTTCCAGCCCGTGGTCGTCGACGAGCCATCGGTGCCCGACACGATCTCGATCCTGCGCGGGCTTCGCGAGCGCTTCGAGGTCCACCACGGCGTGCGCATTCAGGACGCCGCGCTGGTCGCCGCCGCCACGCTCAGCCACCGCTACATCACCGACCGCTTCCTGCCCGACAAGGCCATCGACTTGGTCGATGAGGCCTGCGCGGTCATCCGCACCGAGATCGACTCGATGCCCGCAGAGCTCGACGCCATCACCCGCCGCGTCATGCAACTGGAGATCGAGGAGGCGGCGCTCAAGCAGGAGAGCGACGCCGCCAGCAAGGAGCGTCTGGAGACCCTGCGCAAGGAGCTGGCCGACCTGCGCGCACAGGCCGACGCGATGACCGCCCAGTGGGAGGCCGAGCGCAACGCCATCAAAAAGCTGCAGGCGCTGCGCGCCGAAATCGAGGAGCTGCGCCGCGAGGTCGAGGAGGCGCAGCGCGGCTACGACCTTAACCGCGCCGCCGAGCTGCGCCACGGCAAGCTGCCGCAACTCGAACAGCGACTGCACGGCGAGGAGGAGCGCCTGGAGTCAAAGCAAGGCGCTACGCGCTTGCTGCGCGAGGAGGTGACCGAGGAGGAGATCGCCGAGGTCGTGGCGCGCTGGACGGGCATCCCGATCGCCCGGCTGGTCGAGGGCGAGCGCGAGAAGCTGCTGCGCCTCGACGAAGTCCTCCATGAACGCGTCATCGGCCAGGACGAGGCCGTTGGGCTGGTCGCCGATGCGGTCATCCGCGCACGCTCAGGAATCAAGGACCCGCGCCGCCCGATCGGCTCGTTCCTCTTTCTCGGGCCGACCGGCGTCGGCAAGACCGAGCTGTCGCGCGCGCTGGCCGAGACGCTCTTTGACTCCGAGGACAACATGGTCCGGCTCGACATGTCTGAGTACCAGGAGCGCCACACCGTCAGCCGCCTGATGGGCGCCCCGCCCGGCTACGTCGGCTTCGAGGAAGGCGGCCAGCTGACCGAGGCGGTGCGGCGCAAGCCCTACTCGGTGGTGCTCTTTGACGAGATCGAGAAGGCTCACCCCGACGTGTTTAACACGCTGCTGGCGATCCTCGACGACGGGCGCCTGACCGATGCCCAAGGCCGCACGGTCAACTTCCAGAACACGGTCGTGATCATGACCTCCAACATCGGGTCGCTCTATCTCCTGGACGGGATGAACGATCGTGGCGAGATCGCCGAGGAGGCCCGCGAGCGCGTCATGGGCGAGTTGCGCAGCCACTTCCGGCCGGAGTTCCTCAACCGCGTTGACGACATCGTGCTGTTCAAGCCGCTGACGCTCGCCGAGATCGAGCGCATCGCCGAGCTGCAGATCGACGCGGTGCGCCGGCGCCTGGCCGATCGCCGGATCGGGCTCGTCCTCACCGACGCGGCACGCCATCACATCGCCGAGCACGCCTATGACCCCGTCTACGGCGCGCGGCCACTGCGGCGCTACATCCAGCGCGAGGTCGAGACGCGGATCGGGCGCGCCCTGCTGGCGCGCGACATCCGCGAGGGGGCGACGATCCGCCTCGATGTCGAGGACGGCGAGCTTGTCGTCAACTGGACCAGCTCCGACGAGCAGGCCCGCAGCGACGACGGGACACAGCCAGTGGGAGCGGCGGCCTGAGGGGGCGCCCGACACATGGGAGCCGACGCCAAAGTCCGCCGAGCACGCGAGGCGGCCCTTCTCTTCACCCGCTCAGGCCTACCGCACGAGGTAGCCGCTTCACGACGACGGAGGTTCACCCGCATGACCGACTTGATGACCGAGCAGGGGATGATCCGTGTGCCGGCGGGCGCGTGGAAGGTCGACCCCGACCACTCAAGCGTCGCGTTCGAGGTCCGGCACATGATGATCTCCAGGGTCCGCGGACAGTTCCGGGAGTTCGAAGGCACGCTGGAGGCGGCCGCCGACGACCCGGCCAACTCTCGCGTCAACGGCTCAGCCCAGGTGGCGAGCATCGAGACGGGCAACGCAGACCGCGACGAGCATCTGCGCGGTCCCGACTTCTTCGAGACCGAGCGCTTCCCGGAGATCCGCTATGCCTCGACGCGCATCAAACACATGGAAGGCGGCACCTACCGGGTGACCGGCGAGCTGACGATCAAGGACGTGACGCGCGAGGTCGAGATGGAGGCCATGGTCGAGGGCGTCGGCGACGACCCTTGGGGCGTCGAGCACGTCGGCATCCGGGTCCGCGGAGAGATCGACCGCACGGATTTCGGGCTGGTGTGGCAGCAGCCGCTCAAGCAGGGCGGCATGCTCGTTGGCGAGGAGATCACGATCCTGATCGACATCTCGGCGGTGCGGGCGTCCTGAGTCGAGCGCGCGGGAGCTCGCTGGCACTTAGACGTTGAGATCCAACGCCGCGGTGCCGTCCGCCGATCGATCGCTCCCGAGGCGGCTCGCCCCCGCCGCGGCGGCGACCGCCGCTTGGCCGTAGGAGATGCCGCCGTCGTTGCACGGCAGCCGCTCGGGATGCAGCACGCGCAGCCCGCGCGCGGTCAGCTCGGTGGTGCAGGACTCCAGCAGTAGTCGGTTCTGGAAGACGCCGCCCGACAACACCACCATGTCGGTCCGCGAGCGGTCGGCAGCCGTCGCGCACGCGGCCGCGGTGGCGTGCGCGAGGGCGTTGTGCGCGCGTGCCGAGACGGTCGCGACCGCGGTGCCCGAGGCGACGTCGGCGGCGACCGCACCGATCAGCGGGCGCGCGTCGAGGATCAGGTCGTCGGTGATCTCCAGCGGGTAGGCGCGACGCTCGGCGCGGTCGGCGAGCGCTTCGAGCTCGATCGCCGCCTGGCCCTCGTAGGTGACGGCGCCCCGCACGCCGCACAGGGCTGCGACGGCGTCCAGGAGCCGGCCGGCGCTGGTCGTCGGCGGGGAGGCCAGCCCGCTGCGGGCCAGCCGCGCGACGTCGGCCCAACGGCGTGATGTGACCCAACGCTGGAGCGTCGCCGGCAGGTCCGGGGTCTCCGCGCTCCCGGCCGCCACCAGCCAGGCGCAGGCCATGCGCCATGGCTCGGTCACCGCGCGGTCACCGCCCGGGAGCGCCACGGCCATCAGATGGCCCGCGCGGGTGAAGCCGCCCGCGTCACCGACCAGCAGCTCCCCGCCCCACACGGTGCCGTCGGCGCCCAAGCCGCTGCCGTCGTAGATCGCGCCGACGGCCGGACCCTCGACGCCATGCTCGGCGAGACAGGCGGCGAGATGCGCATGATGATGTTGCACGCCGAGCGTCGCGACCCCTTCGCGCTCCAGGGCGTAGGCGGTGGAGGCGTAGTCGGGATGGAGGTCGTGGACGGCCAGCTCGGGCGTGACGGCGAAGAGCCGCTCGAAGTGCGCGACCCCCTCGGCAAACGACTGCCGCACCGCCGGATCCTGCAGGTCGCCGAGATGGTGGCTGACCCACGCGCGTCCGTCGCGCGCCACGCAGAACGTGCTCTTCAGCTCGGCGCCGCAGGCCAGTAGCGGCGGTGTCGCCCTGCCCGGCAATCTCAGATGCGCTGGGACGTAGCCGCGCGCGCGCCGCACCAGCCGCGGGCGGCCGGCCGCCACGCGCGCAACCGTGTCGTCGGTGCGGATGTGGATCGGGCGGTCGTGGAGCAGGAAGGCGTCGGCGATCGGGGCCAGGCGCGCGCGGGCGTCGTCGTCGCGGTAGGCGATCGGCTCGTCGGAGACGTTGCCGCTGGTCAGCACGAGCGGGCCGCCGGCGTCGGCGAGCAGCAGGTGGTGCAGCGGCGTGTAGGGCAGCATCACGCCGAGCTCGCTGCTGTGGGGCGCCACGGCCATGGCGACGCGCGCGCCGGCACGACGCTCCGCGAGCACGATCGGCCGCGCGGGACTGCTGAGCAATCGTGATTCTGCCGGGCCGAGCGTGACGAGCCCGAGGGTGCCGGCGAGGTCGGCGGCCATCAGCGCAAACGGCTTGTCCTCGCGGTGCTTGCGCGTGCGCAACGCGGCGACGGCCCGCTCGTCGTCCGCGCGGCAAGCGAGGTGATAGCCGCCGATCCCCTTGACCGCCACGATCGCGCCCTGGCCCAAGAGCACGGCGGTCGCGGCTACGGCATCGCGCGCGTGGCCCACCTCCGCGCCGACCAACGTGAGCCGCGGCCCGCAGTCGGGGCAGGCAATCGGCTGGGCGTGGAAGCGACGGTCGCCGGGGTCCTCGTACTCGGCGCGGCAGGCAGCGCACATCGGGAAGCCGGCCATCGTCGTCAGCGGCCGGTCGTAGGGCACGCCACGCACGATCGTAAAGCGCGGGCCGCAGTGCGTGCAGGAGATGAACGCGTGGCGGTAGCGCCGGTCATGTGGATCCCACAGCTCGGCCAGGCAGGCGTCGCAGGTCGCGGCGTCGGGGACGACGAGCGCGTCGGGCGCACCGCCTCGCGCGCTCTCCACGATCGCGAAGGTTGCCTGATCGATGACGTCCACATCGCGGATGCACAGGGCTTCGACAAAAGCCAGCGGCGGCGCCTCGGCGGGCAGGCGACGCAGGAACGCCGCGATCGCCGCGCGGTCGCCCTCGACCTCGAGAACAACACCATGCTCATCGTTGCCTACGCTGCCACCAAGCCGCAGCTCGCCCGCCAGCCGGTGGACATAGGGCCGGAAGCCAACGCCTTGGACCGTCCCCTCGACGCGCACCCGCACCCGGCGCCGCGAACCAGCTTCGCCCTCCGTCAATGGCTCTGACCCCAGCCGCTCGACGGTCACGCTGGCTCCTCGATCAGCTCGCGCAGCACGTGCCACGCCGTGGCCTGCGCTTCCTGGATGCGCGGGATGTGCTCGGAGCGCGTGATGACCACGTGGTCGGCGAGACCGTCTCCGGCGACCCGCCCGCCGTCGTAGCCGACGAACGCGATCGTCGCCAGCCCCCGCTTCCGCGCCTCGGCCAACGCGGCGATCACGTTGGTGGAGTTGCCGCTGGTCGAGAGCGCTAGCAGCGCATCGCCTGCGCCGCCGTAGGCGATCACCTGCCGCGCGAAGATCGCCTCGGTGCCGACGTCGTTGGCGATCGCGGTCAGGATCGCGGGGTCGGCGGTCAGGTCCAGCGCGCGCCGAGCCGGCCACCGGTCCGGGTGCTGGGGCGTGCGCAGGTCGGCGACGGCGTCCATCGCGTCGGTTGCCGAGCCGCCGTTGCCGAGCGCGAGCACCGTGCCGCCGGCGTCCAATCGCGCGCGCAGCTCCGCGGCCGCCGCCACCAAGGCCGCGCGACCGTCGCGCACGGTCTGGGCGCGCAGCGCGGCGGTCTCTGCCGCCTTGGCGCCGATCGACGCGCGAACGTCGGCGAGCACCGAGCCGAGGTCGGTCTCCTCCTCAGCCAAGAAGGGGTACAAGAAGCTTGAGGCGCCCGCGTCATGGTGCTCGCGCGCCTCGCGACCCGCGAGCAGGCCGCGATGCTCGAAGAAGACGTGCACGAGCTCCCAGAGCACGTGGTAGGTCGTCTCGACCAGCTCTTGGGCGACGAGTGGATCGCCGGTCGGCGGGATCAGCGTCCACTCAGCGCCAACCGAGCCGAACCCAAGCGTCAGGCAGCCACACGCGCGTGCCGCGGCCACGGCGCCCTCGATCTCCTCCCCCACGCCGAACGCGATCGCGATGTCCTGCTGCGCGAGCAGCAGCGCCGCCTCGCCGGGCGCGATCCCGAACGCGGGCAGCGCCCGCTTGCCGACGATCACCGGATGGACGAACTCGACCGCGACGTGCCGCACGTCGGAGCGATCGGCCGCCGACGCACCGAAGGCGACCAGCCGTCCGCCGCGGGCGAAGCGCTCGGCCATCCGGTGACACAGCCGCGCCAGCCGGTCGGCCTCGGCGCCGAAGTACTGCGCGCCCGCAGCGGTCCGCGCCGCCACCAGCGTGTCGAGGCGATCGACCGCTGTGGCGGTGCGCGCGCTCACGCCGGCGCGCCCCGGCGGTCGCGGTCGGGCACACCCGCCAGCCAGGCGCGCAACTCGTCAATGCCCACACCCGTGCGAGCGCTGACCTCCAGGTGGGCGACTCCAGGATGGACCGCCTCCAAGTGGTAGAAGAACCTGTCGAGATCGAAGTCGACGTGCGCGAGCAAGTCCACCTTGTTGACGACGACCAGCTCGCAAGCCCGGAACATCAAGGGGTACTTGAGCGGCTTGTCATCGCCCTCGGCGACCGAGGACACCATGATGCGCGCGTCCTCGCCGATCCGGAACTCCGCGGGGCAAACGAGATTCCCCACGTTCTCGACGACTAGCACATCGATCTCGGCCAGCGGCAGGGCACCCAACGCCGAACGCACCATGTTGGCATCGAGGTGGCATTCGCCCCCGAAGCCGGCACCGGTGTTGAGCTGGACGACGGGAATGTGGAGTCCGGCCAGCCGGTCGGCGTCGAGGCTGCCCTGTACATCGCCCTCGAGCACCGCGGCGCGCAGCCCGCGCTCACGCTCACGCTCACCCAAGACGCGCTCCAGCAGCGCCGTCTTGCCAGCGCCCGGCGCCCCCATGAGGTTGATGACCGTCACGCCGAGGCGATCGAAGTCCTCGCGGTTGGCGCGGGCGATCGTGTTGTTGGCGTCCAGCGCGTCCTCGACGACGCGGACCTTCACGCGGTGCATGGGCGTTCACCTACATCTTTCTGACCTTGAGGTAGCGCTGCAGCTCGGGCACCTGCGCGGCGATCGCGGCGCCGACCGCAGCGACGACCGCCCCGCCGATGACCAGCTGCGCTGCGGGCGGAATGCGGATGTCGTTCATGGCGTCTCTCCTTTGATCGGGGTTTGGCCTACCAGCTCCTGCACCAGCTCCTCGACTAGGGCGACCGCGGGATCGAGCGCCGCCTGCACCGGCTCGCTGAGCGCGATGACGATCTCGTCGTCCTCGCCGGTCAGCCGGGTGCGCGGCTCGCAGCAGACCACGAGCGTGCGTGGCAGCCGTCGCTCACCGCCGAGCTCGCGCGCGAGCGCCAAGACGCTGACGGGGTCCATGCCGTGCGCATCGACGCGCGGGGGCACGCCGTCGAGGTCGGGCTCAAGCACCGACAGCGTGCCCGGCGCCGCGCCGCGCGGCGCGGCGTCGAGCAAGATGACCACGTCGAGCCGCTCATCCTGCATGGCGCAGGCCAAGTCCATCCCGCGGATGCCGAAGTCCACCACCTCGACGCCGGCTGGCAGCGAGCGGCGCGCCAGCCGCCCGGCGAGCGCAACGCCGAAGCCGTCGTCGCCGAGGAACGCGTTGCCGATGCCGGCGACGAGCACGCGCGTGACAGCGGCGGCCTCCACACCGTCGTCGTCGGCCAGCGGCTCGACCTCGTCAGGAGCGAAGAAGAAGCGGTGGCCGGGCTGACGGCGCTCGCCGAGGTCGCGGCCGGGGTCGTCAACGACCACGACGGCGAGCGAGAGGTTGCCGTCGGTGTCCTGGTCGATGCCTTCGATCACCGCGACGCGACCGGCCAGGGCCAAGTCCATGATGTCGCCGCCGCTGCGCGGGCGCAGGCGCACGCGGCTGCGGGCGCGCAGCGCGACGCCGTCGACGAGCACCGTGTCAGGACCCGGCCGCTCGAGCTCCTCCCAGTAGCCGCGCTCGCTCATCGCCGCAGCTCCCCGTGCAGGCGCATGAGCTCGTCGCGCGTGAGCGCCTCGGTGCGCTCCAGGATCGCCCGCGCGCGCGGGTCCGCGTCGCGCATCTGCGCCTTCTCTTCGTCGGTGAGGCTCAGGATCGAAAGCGTCAGCAGCTGGTCGATCTCCCCGCCATCAAAGAGGTCGCCCGGGCTCTCGGGCGCGATCCGCGGGTGGTCTTCCAGGATGATCGGCGAGGCCAGCATCGTGTCGTCGCTGCCGGGCGCGCCGACCAGCACGGGCCACACGCCGTCGTTGACGCAGGCCGCCGCCGCACCGCGCAGCGGGGCTGGAGGATCGGTGAGCGAGATGAAGCGCGCATCGCGCGCGGCCAGCACCGCATGGGCCGAGCAGAAGCTGCGACGCAGCGCCTCCGGCCGTCCAGCGCCGCCGGTCCACGGGGTTGTGTTGACGATCTGCACCGTCAGCCGCAAAAGGCCGCCCGGGAGGCGCGAGCCGCGCATCTCCACCAGGCCGGTGAGCCCCTCCCAGCGGCGTCCTTCCGCCACCCCCGCCACAACGCGCACCGCACGCCGAACACCTGCCTCCAGCGCGTCGACCGTTAGCGGCCCCGACGTGATCTCACGCTCGGTCGCCTCCTCGCGGCCGTCCTCGCGCACCACGACGTGCAGGAAGCGCACGGTCACCGCGACCGTCGCCCCCGCGGCGGGCACGACGAGGCACTCGGCCCGCACGACGCAGCGATCGTCGGGATGCTCGCGGCTGTGAGCCGGCGGGTGCACGGCGCCAAACGTCCAGCGCCGCTGGTTCTTGAGCGCCGAGTGGCGGTAGGGCCACAGCAGATAGCCCTCGTAGAGGACCGCATCGGCAATCCGCCTCACGTCGTCCACGTTCCCGCCTCCTCTCCCAGCAGCAGCGCGTCGAGCGCCTCGTCCCAGGAGGCCAGCGCGTTGCGGGCCTTGAACGCAGCCAGCCGGTCGAAGTGCTCCTTGCCGACGCGCAGCCACGCGGTGCCGGAGAAGTAGCGCTCCAGCGTTTCCTTCCAGACCTCGACCGGTAGGGCGTACTCAGCATCTTGCTCCCACGAGAGGCGCCGCGCCTGCAAGCTGCCGCCCGGCCCATCGCCCGAGAAGACCGTGCCGCTAAACAGGAATTCAAGCGGCACCGTACCGCCGGGCAGCGCGTCGAAGTAGCGCGACGCGGCGACGTCCAGGTCATAGCTGCACGGCACCGCCAGCTCAACGGTCGTGCTGTCGTCAAACGGCGGCACGACCGTCGTCATCCGCGTCCACAGCAGCGTGCGCAACGTGCGACCCCAATCGGCCGGCCGGCCGAACAGCTCGAAGAGCCGCTCCTGCGCGCCCGCGTCATAGCCGCGGCGGCGCGCTGCGATCTGGATTTGCGTGTCGAGCAAGATCGAGCGCACATCGACGCCGGCCGGCGCGCCGATGCGCAGCGTGAAGCTCAGCGTCGGCACCGCCGCGTACGGCATCCGCGCAGCGTCGGTGACGGCGAACGCGAGCTCCACGACCGACCCCTACGCGGGCGAGAGGTTCGGCATCGACGGGTCGATCGGCTCGCTCGACTTGCTGCGGATGCCGGTCGAGCGCTTGGCGGTGGAGCGGCCGTCGGGCAGGTGCCCGCGCTGCTTCTCGTAGTTGCCGATCGAGTTGCCTTGCTTGATGCCCGGCGTGTGCGTGGGCAAGTCCGTCGTGGTGTGCGGCTTGCCGCGCTTGATCTTGATCATGGGATCTCCCTTCTGACCGGCCGCGAGCGCCGGTCGAGGTCGTCGAAGAACGTGGCGATCGCCTGCCACACCGCCTTGCCGCCGGTCAGCCCGGTCCAGCGTGTGCGGATCAGCCCCACGAGTGCGAAGCAGTCATCGATCGGGACCACCCAGTGGCGTCGCGCGCCGCGCGCACGGTCGACCAGCAGCGCCTCGACATCGGGGGTGAGCGTCGCGACGATCGGGTTGGCGGCCACGAGGTCGCGCCACGCCTCCAGTCCCAGCTGGGACTCCGTCGCGCCGGCGGGACCGGGATAGAAGGCGCAGACGCGCTCAGCGGACGTGTTGTCGAAGAAGAACGCGATGTCGACCGGCAGGCGCAGCTCCTCCCAGAGGGCATCGCTGAGGACGAAGCCGTCGAGTCGCAGCCGGCGGTCGCCCACCGCCCGCAGCCGGCCGTTGGCAGCCGCGCCGCGGTCAAACAGCAACGAGCACGGGCGACACGCACAGAGCAGCTCGCGCCGGTCGAGGTCGAACAGGTGGCGGTGGTCGGCCGCAATCGGCGCGCCGCACAGCTCGCAGCGCTCCAAGGCCGCCTCGCGCCCGTCGGCCACGCGCCGCGCCATCCCCGCGAGCCGGGAGCTGGCAAAGCTGTCGACCGGCGCGGCCATCGCGTCCTCAGCGCTCGGCCATGGCGTCGACGGCCGGCAACTCGCAGCGGCGCGCCGCCGCGGGCATGACTCCGAGCTGCAGGAGCGACGGAGGCTCGACCGCCCCCTCGGCCTCGACACGCTCGATGTCGGGCGCCGCGCGCCGGATCGCATCCTCGATTGCCAGCTTCAGCGTGGCCGCCGACGACGGGCAGCCCTTGCAGCTGCCGTTCAGCGCCAGCCGCACCACCCCGTCGGCGACGCTCAGCAGCTCGACGTCGCCGCCATGGGACTCCAGGTACGGCCGCACCTCCAGCAGCGCCTGGCGCACCCGCCGCTCAAGCGGCTCGGGGTGCAGGCCGTGCAGCAGCAGCAGGTGCGCAACGAGCTCGTCGCTGGCCAGCGCGACGGCCAGCTCGCCGTCGCCGTCGTGCTGGGCGACGATCTCCACCACCCGCGCCAGGCCCTCGCCGTAGAGATCCAGCAGCGCGGTCGTCAGCGCGGTCGCCGTCTGTCGCGCCGCCGGGTCGGGCAGTGCCTCGACCTCCTCCAGGAGGCGCTCGATGTCAGCGGTGTCAGCCATGCTGAGCACCAAACATCGGCGAGTGGACCTGCCGGATCGTGCGCCCCCGACCGAGGTACATGTGCACGCCGCAGGGCAAGCACGGATCGAAGCTGCGGACGGCACGCATGATGTCAATGCCGCGGAAGTCCTCCGGTCCCGCCTCCTCGAAGATCGGCTGGCCCATCACCGCGTCCTCGTAGGGACCGGGCGTGCCGTAGGAGTCGGTCGGGCTGCCGTTCCACGGCGTCGGCGGATACGGGTGGTAGTTGGCGATCTTGCCCTCGCGGATGACGATGTGGTGGCTCAGCACACCGCGCACCGCTTCGTGAAAGCCGCAGCCGATCGCCTCGTCGGGCACGTCGAAGTCCTCGAAGGTCTTCGTGCGCCCGGCGCGGATCTCGGCGAAGGCGCGGTCGAGGAAGTGCAACGCCATGCCGGCGGCGTAGGCCACGAAGTAGATCCGTGCCCGGTCGCGCTCGATGGCGTTGGACCACTGCGGGATCTTCCACGCGATCGTCTGCTCAGGCGTGTCCGGCGTCTTGGGCAGGTTGATGACGACGCTGTCGCCGGTGGCGTTGACATAGGGCGTGTGGACCTTGTTGGCCAGCGCCGTGGCCCACAGCCGTGCCAGCGCGCCACCGCCGGTGTCCAGCGCCAGGTGATCGCCGGTGCTGCGGTCATACCAGCGCGGGCTCATCACCCAGCTGTAGTTGCCGCCCTCGAGGTCGCGCTTCTGCGGCCGCGGGAGCGTGGTCTGGTTCCACGGGTGGCGCTGGTCGACCGGGTTGCCCAGCGGGTCATGGGAGACGAACGTCTCCTCGCCGACCCAGTCGCTGTAGTAGGAGCTTCCTAGCAGGATCCGGATGCCGAGGTTGATGTCCACCAAGTTGGTCGTGACCAGCTTGCCGTCGACGATCACGCCCGGGGTGACGAACATCTCGTTGCCCCAGTCGTCCATGTTCTTATACGTGTAGTCGACGTAGTCGGGGTTGTTGAACGCGCCCCAGCAGCCGAGCAGGATGCGCCGCCGTCCGACCTCCTCGTAGCCGGGCAGCGCCTCGTAGAAGAAGTCGAAGACGTCGTCGTTCATCGCGACTGCCTTCTTGATGAAGTCCAGCGTGCGCAGCAGCCGGCTGAGGTAGTCGGTCAGCAGCGTTGGCGTCGCCACCGTCCCGACGCCGCCGGGATAGACCGTCGAGGGATGGACGTGGCGCCCCTCCATGAGGCAGATCATCTCGCGGCCGATGCGGCTCATCTGCAGCGCCTCGCGATAGGTCTCCCCCGTAAACGGGTTGTAGGACGTCATGATGTCGCCGATCGTGCGGTAGCCGTGCACGCTGGCGCCCGGCGCCTCGGTCGACTGGGCCTTAGCCCACACGCTCGGGTTGGTCTCCCGCACCATCTGCTCGCAGAAGTCCACGAACACCAAGTTGTCCTGGAAGATGATGTGGTCGAAGATGTACTCGGCGGCCTCGCCGAGGTTGACGATCCACTCGGCCAGCGGCGGCGGCTTGACGCCATAGGCCATTTGCTGGGCGTAGCAGGAGCAGACGGCGTGGTTGTCACCGCAGATCCCGCAGATGCGGCTGGTGATGAAGTGCGCGTCCCGCGGGTCCTTGCCCTTCATGAACACGCTGTAGCCCCGGAACATCGACGATGTGCTCTTACAGCTGAGCACCTGCTGGTTGTCGAAGTCGATCTTGGTGTAGATGCCGAGGTTGCCGACGATCCGCGTGATCGGATCCCACGACATGTCGACGATCTTGCCGGCCTGCGGCTTGATCTCCTCACGGGTGGCCATGTCTGTGTCTCCTCACTGGTTGCCCCACCGGGGCGCGTAGCCCGTGGTGAGCTCTTCGCGGTTGTGGCGCCACTTGGGCTCCTTGTCCATGGTCGCGTTGGTGATCCCGCGCAGCCGGCGGATCAGCGGCCCGTAGCCGGCCGTAATCGCCGACGACAGGCCGCCGCCCGGAGGCGCGTCCATGAAGGGCATGAACTTGTCGGGGAACCCGGGCATGGTGCAGCCGATGCAGATGCCGCCGACGTTGGGGCAGCCGCCGATGCCGGCCATCCATCCGCGCTTGGGCACGTTGCAGTTGACGACCGGCCCCCAACAGCCGATCTTCACCAAGCACTTGGGCGAGTTGTAGTCCTGGGCGAAGTCGCCCTGCTCGTAATAGCCCGCGCGATCACAGCCCTCGTGGACCGTCTTGCCAAACAGCCACGTCGGCCGCAGTTGGTCATCGAGCGGGATCGTCGGGGCCAGCCCCGCCGCCTGGTAGAGCAGCCAGACGAGCGTCTCCATGAAGTTCTCGGGCTGCACCGGGCAGCCGGGGACGTTGACGATCGGCAGGCCGCCGGCCGAGCGAAAGTCCCAGCCCAGGTAGTCGGCCAGGCCCATGCAGCCGGTGGGGTTGCCGGCCATCGCATGGATGCCCCCGTAGGTGGCGCAGGTCCCGATCGCGATGACCCCCCACGCTTTGGGCGCGAGGCGGTCGATCCACCATG
Organism: uncultured Conexibacteraceae bacterium; assembly: GCA_963829185.1. Classification (GTDB taxonomy): domain Bacteria; phylum Actinomycetota; class Thermoleophilia; order Solirubrobacterales; family Solirubrobacteraceae; genus Baekduia. Next base: position 24,299 of record CAWHID010000012.1, on the reverse strand, counting down.
GCACCGTCAGCGGCTCACCGGTCGCCTCGTCGTTGCCAAACGAAGACCAGTAGCCGTCGCCGTTGATCTTCTCGTTGGGAATCGACCCTTCCATGACGAACACGAACGGCGCGTCGAGTTCGTCGTTGATGGCCTGGCGGAAGGGCACCAAGAACTCTTCGCCGCCGAGCGTCGGGGAGAGCACCTTGTTGTGCAGGTGCACCTTGGGAATGCCGGGGATCGCGCCGAGCAGCACGTCTTCGATGCCCGGTTGCCCCGCGGCGGTCACCGATATCGAGTCGCCGTCGCAGCTCATCCCCTCCGAGATCCAGAGGATGTGCAGCTCCTCAACGGCCGGTGCCTTGGGCTCGGTCGCCATGACCATCCCTCCCTCCTGTTGCAAGTGCGGGTTCTTGATCGTCGAGCTCGAGCGCGTGCAGCTCGAGCTCCTCGCCTCTGACGAGCTCGATGTCCCAGCTGCCGCAGACACGGCAGACCAGTGGGAAGCCGTCGAGCTCGGTCTGCGCCGTGCATGCGCGGCACCGCCCGACGGCCGGGATCTGCTCCAGCTCAAGCCGGGCGCCGTCGGCGACGGTCTCGCGCGCGACGAGCTCGAAGGCCAGCGCCAGCGCGCCGGGCACGACCTGGCGCAGGTGGCCGACACGGACCTCGACGCGCGTCACGCGCCGGCCCGCGGCGTGGCGCTCCACGCTCGCGACCAGCGCCTCGGCGATCGAGAGCTCATGCATCAGCAGATCCTCGGCAGTGGGTCGCCGACGAGTTGGTCGAGCACGCGCCGCCCGCCGAAGCCGGTCTCAACGAGCACCATGCCCGTAGGGCTCGTGCGCACCTCGCCGATCTCGGCGGCGTGTGTCTCGCCAGCACTGCGCAGCGCCGACAGCGCCCCGTCAGCCCACCCGGGGGCAACCGCCACAACAAGTACGCCCTCGTTGGCCACGTGCAATGGGTCGATCCCCAACAGCTCGGCAGCCCCGGCCACCGCCGGGTCGAGCGGCACGGCAGCCTCCTGAACGAGCATCGCAACGCCTGAGGCGCGCGCCAGCTCATTGAGGACCGAGGCCACCCCGCCACGCGTGGCGTCGCGCAGGCAGCGCAGGCCGGTGCCAACGTGCGCGAGCAGTGCATCGACCGCGGGCCACAGCGGATGCGTGTCGGAGACGATCGTCGCGTCGAGGTCGAACTCGCCGCGCGCCAGCATGATCGCCGTTCCGTGGGCGCCGATCGGGCCGGAGACGAGCAGCCGGTCGCCCGGCCGCAGCCCCGATGGCGACAGCGCCGCCCGCGGGTCGACGTGCCCGAGGCCCGTCGTGCAGATGTACATCATGTCGGCGTGGCCGCGCTCCACGACCTTGGTGTCGCCGGCGACGATTGCGACCCCAGCGGCGCGCGCGGCCTCAGCGATGGCGTCGACCTCGGCGCGCAGGTCCTCTGCGCCGAGCCCTTCCTCCAGGATCAGCGAGAGCGTCAGTGCCACCGGCCGCGCCCCGGCCATCGCCAGGTCGTTGACCGTGCCGTTGACGGCCAGCTCGCCGATCGAGCCGCCCGGGAAGCGGATCGGCTTGACGACGAAGCTGTCGGTGGTCAGCGCTAACGAGGCGCCGTTGACGCTCACGAGCCCGGCGTCGCCGAGCGCATCGAGCGCCGGCGAGGCAAACGCAGGCAGCAGCAACCCCTCGATCAGCGCCCCCGTGGCCTTGCCGCCGGCGCCGTGGGCCATCGTGATCTGCTCGTCGCGGAACTTCGGCCGCTTGCCGCGCGCGGTCTCGATGATGTCCAGGACCTTTGTCTCACGGGAGGAGACGGTGTTTCGTCCTCCCATCCTCGCAAGCTCGGACGTCCGGCCGACGTTACTCATACAACAAGTCGTTCTCGGGCAAAGCGCCCGTAGTTGTAGTACGCCGCACACGCGCCCTCGCTGGAGACCATGCACGTGCCGATCGGCCGCTCCGGCGTGCACGCGCTCCCGAACACCTTGCACTCGAACGGCTTGATGACGCCCTTGAGCACCTCGCCGCACTGGCACGCCTTGGGGTCGGCGACACGCACGCCCGGCACCGCGAAGCGCCGCTCCGCATCAAGCTCGGCGTAGTCATCAGAGAGCTTGAGCCCGCTGTGGGAGATGAACCCCAGGCCGCGCCACTCGAAGTGCGGGCGCAGCGCGAAGACCTCGGCCATGATCTCCAGCGCACGAAGATTGCCCTCGTAGGGCACGACGCGCTTGTACTGGTTCTCGACCACGCTGCGGCCGTCAGCCAGCTGGCGCAGGATCATCAGGACCGACTGCAGGATGTCGACGGGCTCGAAGCCCGACACGACGACGGGCTTGCCGTAGTCGGCGCAGATGAACTCCAACGGGCGCGCGCCGACGACGGTGCAGACGTGGCCGGGCCCGATGAAACCGTCCAGACGCAGGTCGGGTGAGTCGAGCAGCGCGCGCAGTGGCGGCACGATCGTCACGTGGTTGCAGAAGCACGAGAAGTTCGCCACGCCCTCGGCGCGAGCCCGCTTGAGCGTCAAGGCCGTCGACGGCGCGGTCGTCTCGAAGCCGATCGCGAAGAACACCACCTCGCGATCCGGGTTGGCCTTGGCAATCCGCAGAGCGTCCAGCGGCGAGTAGACCATCCGCACGTCGGCGCCCTGAGCCTTGGCCTCCAACAACGTCCCGGTCGATCCGGGGACGCGCATCATGTCGCCAAAGCACGTGAGGATCACACCGGGCTCGCGCGCAATCGCGATCCCGTCATCGACGCGCCCCATCGGGATCACGCAGACCGGGCAGCCCGGACCGTGGACCAGCTCGACGTTTTCGGGCAGCAGGTCGTCGACGCCGTACTTGTAGATCGAGTGGGTGTGGCCGCCGCAGACCTCCATTACCTTGACGTGGCGCCCGGGCTCGACCGCGTCGAGGATCTCACCGGCCAGCGCGCGCCCGAGCGCGGCGTCGCGGAACTCGTCGACGTACTTCATACGACCACATCCACATCCGTCAGCCGGGCGAGCGCGGTGCCGGCATGGACGAGCACGGTGTCGCCAACCGCCAGCGGTGCGACGAGCGCGATCTCGACGCTCTCGCGCGCGCCATCCTCGGCCTGACAGAGCGCCAGGCCACGCGCCTCGTCGATCGCCAGGACGCGCTCGGGCTCGCCGTCGTCGCCGCAGGTGATGCAGTGGGCGTCGTCGCAGGTCATTCGATCACGCTCTCTCGCAGCTCCTGGAGCTCCAGCTCATAGTCGGCGCCCATGCCCTCCAGCAGCGCCAGCGTCGCCGCCGCTTCCTCCTCATCGACACGGGAGATCGCGAAGCCGACGTGGATCAGGACCCAATCGCCAACCCGCGCGCCGCCGCCGTGCGCGTCAGCCTCCGCGTCGAGCAACCCGACGTTGACCGTTCGGCGCACACCGGCGACGTCGACCCGCGCCAGCCGGTTGGCTTCGTCAACCATCTCGATGATGCGACCCGGGATCGCCAAGCACATCGGCGCGCTTCCTTCCCACCGGCAGCGTGATCACGAAACGACTACTGCCCCGGTGTACTCCTCCTGCCGGCGCGCTTGCAAGGGCTACGGCGGTGGTGGTTCACTGACATGTCAGATGCCAGTGCCCCAGCAGCGGGCCGCTGTGGACCGCCAGCTCCTCCGAGACAACGCCTATGCCTTGCTCTGCGAGGCAATCGTCGACGGAACCTTGGCGCCCGGGGAGTCCCTGCACGACGACGAGTTATGCGCCTGGCTCGGGCTCAGCCGCTCACCAGTGCGCGACGCGCTGGCCCGCCTGGCCGACGACGGCCTGGTCGAGATCGCGCCGCAGCGCTACACGCGGGTTTGTCCCCTGTCGGTTCGTGACGCGTCTGACACGTTCCCGCTCGTGGCCGCCATCCACGCGCTGGCGACCGAGCTCGCGGTCCCGCGCCTGACCCGTGAGGATCGCGCCCGGCTGCGCGCCGACAACGACGCGTTCATCACCGCATTGACGAGCCGCGTCCCGACCGACGTCTACGACGCCGACGACCGCTTCCACCAGACGCTTGTCGACGCGGCCGGCAACGAGGAGATCCGGCGCGCCCTGCGCCACCTCGCGCCGCAGCTGCGACGCCTGGAGATCCTCAGCGAGGGCGCGCTGCCCGGCCGCCGCTCCGTCGCCCAGCACGAGGCGATCATCGCCCGCGCCGCAGCCGGCGATGTGCGCGGCACGGCGACGGCGACGCGCGAGAACTGGCTCGAGCTGGGGGCGCTGGTGGAGCGATCGCTGGCGGGCGCGCGGACTGGCTAAGGCCGGCGGCTAAGGACATCGGCCGGGAGATGGTGGACCAATCAGGCGCAAACCTGCCGGACAGCACATGCAAGTTTCTTGCTTTCTGGAGCGCTGCGGGCGAGCATGGGCCATGGCGCTCGATGCGCGGACCAGCCCGCGGCCCTGGCATGCTCTGCCGACCGATCTCGGCGCGCTGGTCTGCGCGGCGATCCCGGCGATCGCCGACGAGCTCGTCGAGGTGCTCGGGCCCGCTATTCCCGTGTATCGGACTCTGGACGGGGCGTTTGGCCGCGACGTCGTCGCGGCGGTTGCCGATGCGCTGCATGACTTCGCGGGCGTCATCGAGCATCGGCCGCCGACCGTCGGCGCCAACCGCGCGCTGTACGTCACGGTGGGCGAGCGCTGGTTTCGCTCGGGCCACAGCCTCGACGACCTGCAGTCGGGCTACCACCTCGGCGCGCGCGTGGTCTGGCGCCGGATCGCCGCGGTCGCCACCGAGGCGTGCGCCGAGGCCGAGACGGTGGCGGTCTTGGCCGACTCGCTGTTCGCTTACCTCGACGAGATCGCGGCGGTCACGGTCGAGGGCTTCGTCGCCGCGCAGGCCGCCGCGGCCGGCGAGCATGAGCGCCGGCGGGCGCAGCTCGTGGCGACGCTGGTCGCCGATCCGGCGCCCGAGCGCGCCGTGCTCGAGCGGACTGCGGCCGACGCCGCGTGGCCGCTGCCGCGGACGATGGCGGTCGTAGCGCTGGGGGCGGGCCACGGCGGCCTGCGGGATCGGCGGCTGCCAAGCGACCTGCTGATCGGCACCGTCGACGGCGCCGCTTGCCTGATCCTCCCCGACCCCGATGGCCCGGGACGCCGTCAGCAGCTCGAGCTCGCGGTGCGTGGGCATGCGGCAGCAGTCGGACCGACGGTGACGATCGAGCATGCGGCGCGCAGTTGGGCGCGCGCCCGTGCGCTGTGGCGACTCGTCGACACCGCGGCGCCGGGACTCCGAGCCGCCGACGATCATCTGCTGGAGCTGCTGCTCGCCGAGGACCTGTCGCTGGTCGATGATCTTGCGCGGATGCGCCTCGGGCCGCTTACCACACTGGCGCCACGCTCCCGCGAGCGGCTGGAGTCCACCCTCCTGGCCTACCTACGCCATCGCGGCAACGGCCCACGGATGGCCTTCGACCTGCACGTGCACCCGCAGACCGTGCGCTATCGCCTCGCTCGCCTGCGCGAGCTGCTGGGCGCGGCGCTCGACGACCCCGAGGCCCGCTTCGAGCTCGAGGTCGTGCTGCGCGCCCGCCGCGCAGCACGACCGTGAGCCATCCTCTAGCCGATTACCTGGCGCACCAGCACCTCATAGCCCGACTTGTGCCCCGTGCGATTGGGGTGGTAGCTGTCGCCGACCGGGTTGGAGAGGCCGTTGAGCCACTCCGTCGACGAGCACACCGCGTGTCCCGTGTACAACGGGATCGCGTCCTTGAACGTGAAGCCGGCAGCCGCCGCCCGCGCTGCCGTCACGTTCTTGAGCATGTCGGCGGTCGCATTGAGCTTGGTCATCTCATCGGTGCTGAAGAACGTCCCCGCGTTGCAGTCCACGCCCATGAACAGACGCGGGTAGCCGAGGACGACGACGGTCGCGCTAGGCGCCCTCGTCTTGATCTGCGAGTAGACGTTGTTGAGCTGCGCCGGCAGCGTGTTGTTGATGTAGTTCTGCGCCGTGGTGATGTTGCTGTTGCAGCTCACCAGCGGTAGCGCGCACTGCGTGATGACGCTTGAGAAGCCGGCGTCGTTACCGCCGATCGTGATCGTCACGATGTTGGTGGACGCGCTCAGCGACTGCACCTGGTTGGCGAGCACGTCGCCCGTCTTGGCTCCCGAGCACGCCACGAACGTGAGCGTCGTGTTGGGCCGGTCGGCCTTGATCAGCGCCGGGTAGGCAAAGGGGCCGCGCTGGCAGCCCGAGTTGAGCGAGTAGTCCCGCGTTCCCGTTCCCGACGAGTAGCTGTCGCCCAGGGCGACGTAGTTGTCGGCAGATGCCGCCGCGGTGACCCCACCGCTGCACGCACCCACGACCATGACGACTCCAATGAGCCGCCGCATGTTGGACCGCACCTTTTCTCCTCCGATTGACTGCCGTTCCGCGGCCGACCCTACGTCGCCACATCACGCACGGTCTTGGCCCGCGCAAGGGCAATCAGGAGTGAGAAGTTGTCACCGAGAGCACAAGTGCCAATCGGCAGGTGCGGCCAGGGCCGCTAGCGCCGCGGCACCTCTTCGAGCTCGAGATCGAGCCGCGGGACGTCGCCCCAGAGCTGCTCGAGGCGGTAGAACTCGCGGACCTCGGGGACGAAGACGTGCACGACGATGTCGAAATAGTCCATGAGGATCCACCGCGACTCGCTGACGCCCTCAACGCGACGCGGCAGCTGGCCATGGTCCTTCTTGAGGCCTTCGTGGACCGCGTCGTGGATCGCCTTGGCCTGACGGTCGCTGTTGCCCGAGCAGACGACGAAGAAGTCGGTGTAGCTCGACACACCCCGCAGGTCCAACACGATGAGGTCGACGGCCTTCTTGTCGGCGGCGTAGGAGGCCGCGAGCTGCGCGAGGCGCTCGGGGCTCAGCTCTTCTGGTGATTGGGGATCGGACATCTGAATGGTGTGATTAGGCAAGAGGACGCTTCCTCCGTGGTCATGCTGATGGTGTTGGGGTCCCGACCGGGCTCCGGTAGAGCCCGTGCTGTGCGATGTACGCGGCGACCGCATCGGGCACCAGGTACCGGATCGGATGCCCGGCGGCCACCCGCCGCCGAACCAGTGAGGACGAAAGGTCGATGCGCGGCAAGTCGATGAACTCGACCTGCTCGACGGCGCCGGGGATCGTTGCCAGCCGCTCCAGGATATCGGCCCGCCGCGCGCCGTTGCGCTCGGCCACCGCGAGGCGTGCCAGAGCCGCCACCTCCGCGGGCTCGCGCCACGTCGGGAGGCTGGAGGCCATGTCGCCTCCAACGATGAACGTCAGGTCGACTCCCGGATGCGCGGCATGCAGTGCGCGCAGCGTATCGGCCGTGTACGACGCGCCACCGCGCTGGACCTCAAGATCGGACACAGCCAGGCGGTCGTCGCCCGCAACGGCCAGCCGGCAGAGCTCCAGCCGCAGCTGCGGCCCGGGGTCGTCAGCCACCTCCTTGTGGGGCGGCATGGCGACCGGCATCAGCAGGACCCGGTCCAGGTCGAGCTGGTCGTAGGCCTCTTGGGCGGCGAGCAGATGCGCGAGGTGCGGCGGGTTGAACGTCCCGCCGAGAATGCCGAGGCGGTCACCCGCGGCGATCGCCATCGGGTCAACCGCGGACGTGCCCGTCTCCCCGCACGACGTACTTGAACGAGCACAGCTCGCGCAGGCCAATCGGTCCGCGCGCGTGGAGCTTCTGGGTGGAGTTGCCGATCTCGGCGCCGAACCCGAACTCGCCACCATCGGTGAAGCGCGTCGAGGCGTTGACGTAGACGCACGCGGCGTCGACGCCGAGCTCGAAGACGCGCGCCGCCGGGTAGCTGCCGGTGACGATCGCCTCGGAGTGGCCGGAGCCGTGGCGGTTGACGTGATCGACGGCCTCCTCGACGGAGTCCACAACCCCCACGGCGAGAACCAGGGCGAGGAACTCGGTGTCCCAGTCGGCGTCGGTGGCCGCGATGACCGCGCCGTCCAGCGCGCGCACGCGCTCGTCGCCGCGCAGCTCGACGCCCGCGTCGCGCAGGGCGGCGAGCGCGCCGGGCAGAAACGCGCCGGCGATGTCGGCGTGGACCAGCAGCGTCTCGGCCGCGTTGCAGACGCCAGGACGCTGGGTCTTGGCGTTGATGATGATCTCGCGCGCCAGGTCGAGGTCGGCAGCCGCGTCGACGTAGACGTGGCAGTTGCCCGACGCGGCGAAGATCATCGGGACCGTCGCGACCTCGGTCAGCGCCTTCTTGAGCCCCTCGCCCCCGCGCGGGATGATCAGGTCGACGAGCTCGTCCTGGGTCGCCAACTCGGCCAGTTCCTCACGTCCGCCGCCGGCGACGAGGCCGATTGCGCCCTCGGGCGCGTGCTCGGCGGCGATCGCCGCGAGGATCGCGTTGGAGTGCGCGGCGCTCGAGGAGCCCCGCAGCACGATCGCGTTGCCCGACTTCAAACAGAGCGCGGCGGCGTCGATCGTGACGTTCGGCCGGGCCTCGTAGACCACCGCGACGACGCCGAGCGGCGTCCGCGTCTTGGCGACGTCGAGGCCGTTGGGCAGCCGGAACCCGTCGATGACCTCGCCGACAGGATCCGGCAGTGCCGCGATGTCGCGCACCTGCGCGGCGATCGCGGCAATCCGCTCGGGGTCAAGCAGCAGCCGATCCAGCAGCGCGTCGGAGAGCCCCGCCTCACGCCCGGCTTCCAGATCCCGCGCGTTGGCCTCCAGGATCTCGACAGTCCGTGCCTCCAGCGCGTCGGCAATGGCCAACAGTGCGGCGTCCTTCTCGGCCGTCGGCAACGTGGCCAAACGCCGCGACGCGGTGCGGGCGGCACTGCAGATGTCGGTCACAGAGGCGACGGAGACGGCCATGGCTTAAGCGTACGGCACAGGTGCCCCGGTCTCTTGTGTCTTCTGTGTCACCAGGCATGGGTTCAAGCTGGCCGGTCCGGGTACCGCAAGCGACGTCGGCGCCACGCAACGGGAGGGTCACATGCCGTCGTTCGCTCGCCTGCTCGCCGCAGGGATCGCAGCGGTCCTGCTCATGGCCGCACCCGCCGCGGCCCACCACCCACATCTGCCGTGGGCGGCCACCGGTCCCGCGCCCGGAGGGCCAGGCGCCGATCCCGGCTTCCTCCCCGCCGACAAGTCCGGCCTCGCGACGTCGACCACGACCGACAGCAAGCTCTGGGCGACGGTCCAGAAGGAGGGCGGCCTCGGCGAGATCTTCTATCCCGACCTCGCCACGCCGAGCGCCCGCGCGCTGCGCTTCGTCGTCAGCGACCGCGCCACCAAGACCGCGACGGCGGGCGACGTCCAAACCCGCCTCCTCGACCCCAAGAGCCTCACCTACTCCCAGACCGCGACCGACCCGCAGGGCCGCTGGCGGTTGACCACCATCTTCACCACCGACCCGCAGCGCGCGACCGTCCTCGCTGATGTGCGCTTCTCGGCCAAGGGCTACGGCCGCTACACCGTCAACGCGCTCTACGAGCCGACCCTCTCTGACACCCGCACCGACGACACCGCCACGACCCAGCGCGGTCGCGTCCTGGCCGCGACCGACGGCACGAGCGCCAGTGCGCTCATCGGCCGGCCGGCCTTCGTCGCCACCTCCAACGGCTACCGCGCCACGAGCGACGGCGACGCCGACCTGGCCGACGGCCGGCTGGACTGGCAGTACTCCAGCGCCGGGCCGGGCAGCGTTGTGCAGACCGCGCAGCTCGCCCTTGACCGTGGCGGCCACGCCACCCTGGCGCTCGGCTTCAGCGCCGACGCGGGCGCCGCGCTCGCCACCGCGCGCGCCTCGCTCGCGCGACCGTTCGTGCAAACCCTGGCCCGGTACGTGCGTGGCTGGCACGACTACGTCGGCAGCCTCAAGCGCCCGCCGGCCACCCTGCAGGGCGCCGACGAGCGACGGCTCTACACCGTCTCGGCCATGGTCCTCGCCGCCAGTGAGGACAAGACGCACCGCGGCGCTTATGTGGCCTCGCCCTCAATGCCGTGGCGCTGGGGCAAGGAGGCGCCATCTGGTCCCTACCACCTCGTCTGGTCGCGCGATCTCTATCAAGTCGCCACCGGGCTGATCGCCCAGGGCGACGAGGCCGGCGCCAACCGCGCGCTGGACTGGCTCTTCACCGTCCAGCAGAAGCCCGACGGCTCGTTCCCGCAGAACTCCAAGCCCGACGGCACGCCCGTGTGGACCGGCCTGCAGCTCGACGAGGTCGCCTTCCCGCTCGTCCTCGCCCACCAGCTCGGGCGCACCGACGCCGCGACGTGGTCGCACGTCAAGCGCGCGGCCGACTTCTTGGTGTCCTACAAGGATCCCGAGACCGGCAACGCCGCACCGTGGTCGCCGATGGAGCGCTGGGAGAACCAGGACGGCTACTCGCCGGCAACGATCGCCAGCGAGATCGCGGGCCTGGTCTGCGCCGCGGAGATCGCCAAGGCCAACGGCGACGACGCATCGGCCGAGACGTATCTCGCCACCGCCGACGCCTGGCAGGCCAAGGTCAAGGACTGGACGGTGACCACCAACGGCCCGTACTCGACCGACCCCTACTTCTTGCGCCTGACCAAGGACGGCAACCCCAACGCCGGCACGACCTACAGCACCGGCGACGGCGGCCCGTCAGCCGCCGACCAGCGCACGGTCGTCGACCCGAGCTTCCTCGACCTCGTCCGCCTCGGCATCCTGCCGGCCGACGACCCGGCGATCGTCAACACCATGAAGGTGGTCGACGAGCAGCTCGGCGTCCAGACCGACCGCGGCTTCTTCTGGCATCGCGCATCGTTTGACGGCTACGGCGAGTTCCGCGACGGCTCGCCCTGGGACTTCGGCCAGGAGCCGGACTCACGCACGACGATCGGCCGTGCGTGGCCGCTGCTCAACGGCGAGCGCGGCGAGACGCTGATCGCCGCCGGCGACACGGCGGGCGCGGCCACGCAGCTGCGGACGATGGCGGCCGCGACGGGCCCGGGCGACATGCTGCCCGAGCAGGTCTGGGATCAGAACCCGCCGGCCGGCCAGCCGGGCTTCGAGCCGGGGACGCCGACGTTCTCGGCGACGCCGCTGGCCTGGACGCACGCCCAGTTCATCCGCCTGGCCTGGGATCTGCAGGCCGGCAAGGTCCTCGAGCAGCCGGAGGTCGTCGCCGCGCGCTACGCGAGCACGAAGTAGTCGCGGTGCACGGCCTCTTCGGCCGCATGCGGGAGCACCTCGCGCACCTGTGCCGACTGCAGGCCCTGCACCCGACGCAGCTCGCCGGACGAGAGCGCGACGATGCCCTTGCCCAGCAGCGCATCGTCGTCGACCGTGTGGATCGTCACCGCATCGCCGGCCGCGAAGTCGCCGACGACGTCGACCACGCCGACCGGCAGCAGCGACGTCCCGCCCTCGCGCAGCGCACGGGCGGCACCCGCGTCGACGATGACCGTGCCGGCAGCGGGCTTGGCGTAGCGCAGCCAGAGCTTGAACGAGGAGATGCCCAGCGCACGAGCGGGAAAATGCGTGCCCTCGTCGGTGGCGCCGGCCAGGACGGCGCCGAGCGCCTCGTGGCGCAGGCCGTTGACGATCGCGGCGGGGATGCCGGCCGCCGTCGCCATCTCGGCGGCGACGACCTTGGAGCGCATGCCGCCGGAGCCGAGCGCCGAGGTTGAGTCGCCGATCGAGGCTTGGGCCTCCAGCGTTGCGAAGTCGGTGATCTCGCGGACGATCGCCGCGCTCGGGTCGGTTCGAGGGTCCGCGGTGTAGACGCCGTCGACGCCGGTCAGCAGCAGCAGCCTGTCGGCCTCGACGAGGATCGCGACCTGCGCGGCGAGGAAGTCGTTGTCACCGAAGGTGATCTCGTCGGTCGCGGTCGTGTCGTTCTCGTTGATGATCGGGACGACGCCCCAGTCCAGCAGCCGCCGCAGCGCCTGGCGCGCGTTGAGGTAGTGCGTGCGGTGGCTGAGATCGAAGAACGTCAGCAGCACCTGCGCGGCGGTGACGCCGCGCTCGGCCAGCAGCTCGTCGTAGAAGCGAAACAGCCGCCCCTGCCCGACCGCGCTGGCGGCCTGCAGGTCCTCGATCGCGCTCGGCCGGCCGACGATGCCCATCGTGTCCAGCCCGCGCACGATCGCGCCGCTGCTGACGATGACCACGTCGTCACCGGCGCGTCGCCGCGTGGCGACCTCGTCGCAGATCGCCGCGAGCACCTCGGTCCGGAGCGTGCCGTCGTCGCCGGCGGTGATGCCGGAGCCGAGCTTGATGACGTGGCGTGCCATGCGGCGCCGAAGCCTACGACGGGTCCAGCTCGAACACGACGCCGCCGATCTCGACGTCATCCCCCGGCTCGAACCCCTGCGCCTCCAGCGCGCGGATGACGCCCATGCGATGCAAGCGGCGCTCGACGTGCGCGAGCGCGTCCATGTTCTCCATGTCGTGGCGCGCGATGAGGCGATCGACGCCTTCGCCGGCCACGCGCCACAGGCCGTCCTCGACCTGCTCAACCTCGAACTCCTTGGCGCGGCGACCCGCGGCCGGCCGGAAGACGCGGTGCTCCTCCAGGGTCTCGCCCGCGTCGAGGCCCGGCGGGAGCGGTGCGTCGACGAGCACCGGAACGCGCCGAAACAGCTCCGCCTTCAGCTCCTCGAGGCCCAGCCCGGTCGCCGAGGAGGTGATCAGCACCGGCGTCGCCTCGACCGGTGCCTCCCACTCCTCGCGCTTGGGCAGCTCGGCAGCGAAGCGCTCGCGCCAGATCTGCGCGGTGACCTCGGCCTCCTCGGGCGAGACGAGGTCGGCCTTGGAGAGGGCGAGGATCCGCGGCAGCGTCGCGAGCCGCTCGTCGTACTCGGCGAGCTCGCGCTCGATCGTCGCGAAGTTCTCCTCCGGGTCGCTGCCGTCCAGCGGCGCGAGGTCGAGGACATGAACAAGGAGCCGCGTGCGCTCGACATGCGCGAGGAACTCATGGCCGAGCCCGGCGCCATCGGACGCGCCTTCAATCAACCCGGGGATGTCGGCGAGCACGAGCTGGCGCTCGTCGCCATCGAGCGTGCCGAGGATCGGCTCCAGCGTGGTGAAGGGGTAGTTGGCGACCTTCGGCGCGGCGCGCGTCATCCGGCCCAACATGGAGGACTTGCCCGCGTTGGGCAGGCCGACGAGGCCAACGTCGGCCAGCAGCTTGAGCTGCAGGTCCAGCCAGCTCTCGGTGCCATCCAGCCCGCGCTCGGCGAAGGTCGGCGACTGGTGGGTCGCGCCCGCGAACTTCTTGTTGCCGCGGCCGCCCGAGCCGCCCTTGGCGACGACGGCGCGCGTGCCGGGGACGACGAGGTCGTGAAGGATCGTGCCCGTCTCGTCGATCACCTGCGTGCCCGGCGGGACGCGGACGATGAGATCCTCGCCATCGGCGCCGTGGCGCTGGTTGCCCTCCCCGTGGCGTCCGCGCCCCGCCTTGTAGTGGGCCCGGCGCTTGAAGGACTGCAGGTCGCGAAACGAGTCGTCGCAGAGCAACACGACGGCGCCGCCGTGTCCGCCGTCGCCACCGTCAGGCCCACCCTTGGGCACGTGCGCCTCGCGGCGGAAGCTCATGCAACCGTTCCCGCCGCCGCCCGCCTGGACGAAGATGCGTGCCTTGTCGTACAGCATGTGCCTGAGAAGGTAGCCGGAGAGGTCCGCCGACCCCGTCGTGCCCGCCCGCAGCGCCGGCCCTATGCGTGGCGAGCTGCGGCTTAGTTCGCGGCGAGCTGTCCGGCAGCGGCCAACGCCTGACGGGCCGCAGCCGCCACGGCGTCACGGTCGCCGGGTGAGATCTGCATCCACCGCACACCCCGCACCGCACCCTCCAGCGCCAGCAGGGAACACAGGCAATCCTGGGAGCCGACCGCGTTCATCCGCAGCCACGCCTCTTGGGCGCCGAGATCGCGCAGCTGCTCGATATCAGCGACGCCGACCGCTCGCAGGTCGTGCGCAAGCGCCGGTCCGATGTTGACCACGTCCTCCAGCCGCTCGGCCATGAGGCAAATGATACGTGCCTGAGCGAGCAAGCGTCCACTTCGGCTAGGGCGCGGGCGGCGATGGCGCGCAGTTCGCGGCGCTGATCTTGCTGCGACGCGTGGTCGGTCGGCACTGAGGAGAGCGAGCGGGGTCGGGATTTCGTCGCGGGGCCGGCTGTCCGCTGGCGCCTTGGGGGTGGGCCTGTCTGCGGACGCATGCCGGCCGCGAAGAGGCCCACCCCTCCCGGAGAACCAGGACTGACGGAACGTGGGCCTTCGAGCGGACGGATACCGGCCGCAAACGGGCCCACCCTCCCGGAGAACCAGGACTGACGGAACGTGGGCCTTCGAGCGGACGGCATGCGTCCGCAAACAGGCCCACCCCTCCCCGGGCTCGCGCGGACGACGGGCCAACGCCCGAAGTTCCACTCCGCTCGCTCTCCTCGGTGCCGACAGACCACGCCTCGCGGCACGACCCGCGCCGCGAACTGCTCGCCAGCCAGCGCCCGCGCACCATCGCCGCGCCCGCCTACGCCCCCGCGCTCGCGCGCGCCTCAGCGGCCGCCCGGGCCCCGGCGCGAGCGAGTGTCGTCGCGCTGATCACGGCGCCGATCGCCGCGAAGCCGGCGCCAATCAGGAAGGCGCGTTGGAAACCCTGGGTCAGCGCCACCTCGCGCGAGACCGTGCCGGCGACGTCGGCGGTGTGCTGCGTCGCGATCGTCGCCAGCAGCGCCAGGCCGATCGAGCCGCCAACCTGGCGGAAGGTGTTGAGCAGCCCGGAGGCCAGCCCGGCCTCGGGTCCGCGGATGCCGGTGGTCGCCGCGATCGTCACCGAGACGAACGCGCAGCCGAGGCCCGCAGCGGTGATGATCGACGGGCCGAGCACGTGGCCCACGTAGCTCCCGTCGGCCGAGACGCGGCTGAGCCCGAGCATGCCGAGCGCCAGCAGCACCATTCCGGTCGAGAGCACGACGCCGGCGCCTACGCGGTTGGTCAACCGGCTCGCGATCTGCGAGGTGATGATCAGCGCAAACGTCATCGGCAGGAACGCCAGCCCGGCATCGATCGGATCCAGGCCCATGACCTGCTGCAGGTAGAGCGAGAGGAAGTACCACATGGTAAACGCCGCGGCACCCATGCAGAAGATCACGATGTTGGCCGCCGTCACCGGTCGGTTGCGGAAGATCCGCAGCGGCACGAGCGGCGCGGTCGCCAGACGGCCCTCGATCAGCACGAAGGTCGCCAGCAGCGCCACCCCAAGCGCAATCGTCACGAGCGTGCGCGTCGAGCCCCAGCCGTAGGCCTCGGTCTCGACGATGCCATAGGTCAACACGACCAGACCCGCCGTCACCGTCAACGCACCTGCCAGGTCGAACGAGCGCGCGGCGCCCGCATCGCGCCGTCCGCGCATCACGACCCGCAGCCCAACCAGCGCCACGATGATCCCGATCGGCACGTTGATCAGCAGGATCCAGCGCCACGACAGCGTCTGGGTCAGGATCCCGCCCAGCAGCGCGCCCGTCGCGCCCCCGACGCCACCCATCGCACCCCAGAGCCCGAGCGCCTTGTTGCGCTCACCGCCCTCGGTGAACGTCGTCATCAAGATCGACAGCGTCGCCGGCGCGACGACCGCGCCGCCGAGCCCCTGGGCCGCCCGGGCTGCCACCAACTGTCCATCGGTCTGCGCCATCCCGCCGAACAGCGAGGCAAGCGAGAAGAGCAGCAGGCCGCCGACAAAGACCTCGCGGCGTCCGATCAGGTCTGCCGCGCGGCCACCAAGCAGCAGGAAGCCGCCAAAGGCCAAGGTGTAGGCGTTGACCACCCACTGCAGCCCCGTGGCCGAGAAGCCAAGGTCGGCGCGGATCGCCGGCAGCGCGACGTTGACGATCGCGACATCGAGGATGACCATGAACTGCGCAAGGCAGCACAGGGCCAGGATCAGCGACTTATGACGGGTGGCGGCTTCGGTGGGGCTCATGACGGCGCATTGTTGCACACGCAATCATCGCGCCGATCCTCGAGGGACGACTAATGGTCCTTACGGACTATTAGTCGTCCCTCGACGCGCAGGTTGGCGCCGCCCAGATCCCGCAGAACGACAACGGCCGGCGCAAACGCGCCGGCCGTGGCCAGACAAAGTTCCTAAACGACGCCGCAGCCTAGGCTGCGGCGTCCTCGTCCGGCAGCACCGACACGACGCGCCCGCGGCGGCCGGTCTTGAAGTCCAGCGTGCCCGGGGCCTTGACGAAGAGCGTGTCGTCCTTGCCCATGCCGACGCCCGCGCCCGCCTTGAAGCGCGAGCCACGCTGGCGCACGATGATCTCGCCGCCGGTGACGACCTCGCCCGCGAACTTCTTGACGCCCAGGAACTGAGCGTTGGAGTCGCGGCCGTTCTTTGAGGAGCCGAGGCCCTTCTTATGTGCCATAAGTCGCTCAGCTTCCCTTCGAGATCTTCGTCACGCGGATGCGCGTGAGCTCCTGGCGGTGGCCCATCTTGCGACGGTAGCCCCGCTTGGGCTTGAACTTGTTGACGCGCAGCTTGGGGCCACGCAGGTGCTCGACCACCTCGGCAGCCACCGAGACCTTGCCCAGCTTGTCGCCGAACAGGGTGTCGTCCCCCGCAAAGAGCAGGGGCTCGAGGTCGAGCTTGGCGCCGGCGTCGCCAGGCAGCCGCTCGACGAGGAGGGTCTGGCCCTCTTCGACGCGGTACTGCTTGCCACCGGTCTTGACGATCGCGTACATGGTCTCTCGTTACTCCGAAGTCGCTTCGGCCTTGACAGCCGAACGGCGCCGTCCACCTCTGCGGCCGCGGCGCCTGGGCTTGGATTCTAGCGACTCACCGTCGGGCCCGCCTTCTTCCTCGCCGCTGTCGATGAGCGTGGCCACCGCAGCAGTTCGCCCAGCCTCCTCGATGCGCACCAGCTTCTTGGTTCCGACGAACCGTCCGCCGTTGACCACGGAGATGATGTAGCCGTCGACCTTGGCCACCGCATCGTCGACCTCGTACATGTGCGGCTCGACGATGTTGACCAGCACCTCGTCGCCCTCCTTGAAGGGGATCGCGCGCTCCTCGATGTCCTGCGAGGCCCCTTCCTGGGTGATCGCGAAGTGGTCCAGCGGCAGGCCCTCGGAGCCCTCGAAGTGGAAGATCTTCCCGGTCTCAGCCTCCAGCGCGTGCAGCACGCGCGCGCTCTCGCCGGTGAACTTCGCGCTCACGCGGGGGTTCATCTGGACCAGGAACGCCTCGGTGCCACGCTTGGCGCGCGACGCGATTTCACGCAGCTGGCGCTCGAACTCGATCGCGATCGTCTCCTCGGACTTGATCACGCCGTCGCCGTGGCACGTCGGGCACGGCCGGGACATGATCTCTCGGACGCCCTCGGTGACGTTCTGGCGCGTCATCTCGACCAGGCCGAGCTTGGAGATCTCGGCGGTGAACGTCTTGGTGCGGTCGTCGTCGAGCGCCTTGCGCAGCGTCTTGAGCACTGCGTCGCGGTTCTTGGCGCGCGCCATGTCGATGAAGTCGATGACGATGATGCCGCCGATGTCACGCAGCCGCAGCTGCTGGACGACCTCGTCGGCCGCCTCCAGGTTGGTCCGCGTGATCGTGTCTTCCAGACGCGCCTGCTTACCGCGCCCGACGAACGACCCGGAGTTGACGTCGATGACCGTCAGCGCCTCGGCGTAGTCGATCAGCAGATAGCCGCCGCTGGGCAGGTCCACCCGCTTGGACATCAGGCCGTCGATGACCTTCTCGACGTCCCAGGCTTCAAACAGGGGCTTTGACTCCTGCCAGAGCTCGACGCGGTCGACCAGCTCGGGCGCCGTCCGGCTGAAGAACGAGACGAGACGGTGAAACTGCTGCTCGTCGTCGACGATCGCCTTCTCGAAGTCCGCACTGAAGATGTCGCGCACGACGCGCACCGACAGGTCGGCCTCCTGGAAGACCATCTCTGGGGCCGTGGTCTCGGCGACGCGCTTGTCGAGAACCTCGTGGAGCTTGAACAGGTACTGCAGCTCGCGCTCGAAGTCCTGACGGGTGGCGCCGTGCGCGGCGGTGCGCACGATCGCGCCCCCGCCCTTGAGATCGAGGCCCTTGGCCTCGCGGCGCAGACGGTCGCGCTCCTTGTCGTCGAGGCGCTTGGAGACGCCCACGCCCTCGCCGGTCGGGGTGTAGACCATGTAGCGGCCGGCGATCGTCAGGTCCATCGACAAGCGCGCGCCCTTGGTCTTCAAGGGGTCCTTGACGACCTGGACCACGACCTCCTGGCCGGGCTTGAGCAGTTCGCCGATCGACTTGCCCTTGGACCCCGCGCGCCCGCGGCGGGCGACCTCAACCCCGGGGATGACGATCTCGTCGACGTGCAAAAAGCCGTTCTTGTCGAGGCCGATGTCGACGAACGCGGCCTCCAGCCCGGGCAGGACGTTGTCGACCTTGCCCTTGTAGATGTTGCCGACGATGGAGCGGTTGCCGCGGCGCTCGAGGTAGAGCTCGGCGACGCGCCAGCCGTCCTTGGTGGGCTTGGTCGATGCGGCCTTGGTGGCGGTGGCGGTGGCGTTGCCGCTCGCGGCGGCACCATTTCCTCCACGCCCACGACTACGCCGAGACGGCGCGGCGGCCGGCGCTCCTGTGGCTTCCATCAGCGCCACGCGGGTCTCCCCGCGGTCCACGCTGACGAGCACTTGCTTTCTCACGATGGGTAAGTCCTTACCAATTCAGTGGCCCATGATGCGACCCTTCGTCGCAGCCGACGAACGTCCTTGGACGTAGATCGCCTGGAGAAGGCCGATGGCCAAGAGGGTGGACACCACCGAAGAGCCGCCGTAACTCATAAGCGGCAGCGGGATTCCGGTGATGGGCATGATCCCGAGGGTCATGCCGACGTTGACGAAGACCTGGAACAGCAGCATCGCGACGATGCCGCCGGCGACCAGCGCGCCGAACAGGTCCTTCGCCATGGTCAAGATCCGCAGCGCGCGCCAGATCAACAGCGCGTAGAGGGATAAGACCAGGGCGGCGCCGACGAAGCCCCAGCGTTCACCGACGACAGCGTTGATGAAGTCGGTGTGGTGCTCGGGCAGGAAGTTGAATTTCGTCTGCGTCGCGCGATCGCCACGCCCGGTCTTCTGACCGGAGCCGATGGCGATGAGGGATTGGTTCTGCTGGTAGCCCGCCCGGTTGGTATCGGAGGACGGGTGCAGGAAGGACGTCAGTCGGTCCTTCTGGTACCCATGCAGCACTTCCACTCCCGCGGCGGGAGCGGCGACCAGCACGATGCTGACCGCCACCGCGCCGAGCGCAAACAGCGCCATGAAGTGCCGTGCCGGGGTACCGGCGAAGTAGAGGATGGCCAGCGAGATGGCGCCGTAGACCAGGCTGGAGCCGAGGTCGGGCTGGACCATCACGAAGGCGGCCGGGATCAGCCCGAGGAGCATGATCCGGGCGGTGGTGTCGCGCTCTTGTAGGCGCCGCGCGCGGTCGGCGGCAAAGCCGGCGAGGACGATGACGATCAGGACCTTGCCCAGCTCGGAGGCCTGGTACTGAAACGGCCCGAGCGGGATCGAGCGCTGCGAGCCCTTGGCCTCGGCCCCGATCAGCTTGACGGCGAAGATCGAGGCCATCAAGAAGCCGAAGATCCACCAGCGCGCAACCCGCAGCCGCGAGTAGTCGAACTTGATGAGCGCGAGCGAGATCACGCCGCCGACGGCGAAGAAGATCGCCTGGCGGTCGAAGTAGTAGGTCGGATCGCCCTTGATGTCGTCGGCCGTCGACGAGCGGATCGCGACCAGCGAGCAGGCGGCGAGACCGGCGACCGCCAGCAGCAGGACGAGGTCGAATGGCAGCGCCATCCCCTGCGGGCGGACGCGATCGCGCGGGGGCGCGTCGTCGACGTCGCGCAGCGGTGTCGAGGCGGCGCTCACGTGTCCTGCGAGCTCCCTCGGATCAGCTTCGGCGTGACGCCGAACCACTTCGACAAGATTAGGCGCGCCGCGGGCGCGGCGGACTCGGCGCCGAAGCCGCCCTTCTCCACCGTGACCACAACCAGGATTGGGTTGCGCTCAGGCGTGCGGTCATAGGAGTAGGCGACATACCAGGACTGATCGGCCTGGCCGATGCGCTCGGCCGTGCCGGTCTTGCCGAAGATCGGGTGCTGCTCGCGCGGCCAGCCCTGGTCCCAGACCTGCTTGGAGGTGCCGCCATCCTGGTTGGCAGCCTCCAAGAGCCCTTCCATGATCGCGGTGCGCCACTCGTCCTTGATCGCGACCTTGCGCTTGGACGGCTTGTCGATCTTCTCCACCAGGCCGCGCGCGTCCTCGACCTGCGCGCCGATGTGCGGGGTCGGCACGCGGCCGTGGTTGATGATCGCCGCATAGGCGGTCGCCATCTGCAGCGGCGTGGCCTGCAGGCCGCCCTGGCCGACGGCGAAGTTGGTCATGTCGCCCGGGTTCCAGCTGGCGCTGAGGTC
Organism: uncultured Conexibacteraceae bacterium; assembly: GCA_963829185.1. Lineage (GTDB taxonomy): Bacteria > Actinomycetota > Thermoleophilia > Solirubrobacterales > Solirubrobacteraceae > Baekduia. Next base: position 3,906 of record CAWHID010000012.1, on the reverse strand, counting down.
GGCGATGAAGCAGTTGGCCTTGCGCTCGCGCTTGCGGCACTTGCGCTCGTAGGCCTGCAGCTCGCGAATCTTCGCCGGGCTGGGCAGCGAGCCCTCAGCCTCGCTGGGCAGGTCGATGCCGCTGCGGCGCCCGACGCCGAGGTCACGCGACCACTTCTGCAGCGTCAGCCCGCCCTTCAGGAAGAGCTTCTTGCCCAGGTTGTAGTAGTAGGTGTCGGACGAGACGCGCAGCGCGTCGACCATGTCGACGGGGCCGTAGACCTTGCCGCCGGCGTTGCAGGACTTGTCGACCTTGCGTGCGCCCGTCTGGAAGCAGCCCTCGTCGTTGAACTTCTCGCCGGTCGTGATCAGGCCGGCGCTCAGTGCGGCCAGCGAGGTGATCGGCTTGAAGATTGAGCCGGTCGGATAGGCGCTCATGTCCGCACGGTTAAAAAGCGGCGAGCCCGCGGCCTTGCCGAACTTGGCCTCGTAGGCCGCGGTGGTGGCGAACGGGCCGTTGAGGTCGCGCGGGTTGAACGTCGGGCTGGAGCCCATCGCGTAGACCGCGCCGTTCTCCGGGTTCATCGCGACGAACGCGCCCGGCAGGCCATGGCCCGCGTTGCGCAGCGCGGCCTCCCCCGCCTGCTGGACGTCGAGGCGCAGCGTGAGCTTGAGCTCGCGGCCCTGCTTGGGCTGGCGGACGGTCCGCGCGCGGCGGCGCTCGCCGGCCGCGTTGACCTCGATGTGCAGCGAGCCGTCGGTGCCCCGCAGCTGCTTGTCGTACTCGTACTCCAGCCCACCCTTGCCGATGTCGGTGCCGGCCGCCACACCATTGAAGTGGGGGTCGTCGAGCTCGCCCTTGTCGATCTGGCCGATCGCGCCCAGCACCTGCGCGGCGGTCGACCGGTAGGGGTACTGGCGGACGTAGAGCTGGGCGACGGTGACGCCGGGGAACTGGTCGGAGCGCTCCTCGATGTAGTTGCGCTGCGAGGCCGGGACGCCGGTGCGGATCCGCACGTCGGCGTAGGGCACCTGCAGGATCCCGGTGACCACGCGCTGGTTGATCGTCTTGACCGAGAGGTCGAGGACCTTGCCCAGCCGCTGGTAGCGCGCCAGCAGCGCCCCGGTCGGCTGTGGCAGCGGCGGCCGCGGGCCCTTTTTCCCCTTGGGGCGGTTGTCGCGCGCGGTGAAGCGCTGGCCGTAGGTGGCGATCGCCTCGCGCATCTCGGCCGGGATCGACGCGGGGTTCAGCGAGACGACGGTGGCCTTGCGGTTGTCGACGATGACGACGTTCTTGGCGTCGACGATCCGCCCGCGCGGCGCGGGGACGCGCTCGGTCCGCACGCGGTTCTCACGCGCCTGGGCCAGGTACTTGTCACCGTCGAGGACCTCGAGATACCAGAGGCGAAAGAAGATGATCCCGAACAGCACGAACGCCAGGACGCCCGCCCCGGCGACGCGGATCGCGAGCTGCGGGGTGATCGGCGGGCGCCGATCGTTGGCGGGATCGAGCGGCATCAGGCGCGGCTCAACGGGGACAGGCCCCCGGTCGTGTAGGCCCGTCGCCGGCGCCGGCGCGGATCATCGGGCAGGACCGGCGAGAGCCAGCGGCGCACCAGCGCGAAGACCGGCAGCGCGATGATCGCGTTGAAGACGATCGTGGCGAGGATGACGCGCAACAGCAGGAAGCTGACCGGCGCGTCGATGCCGAGCATGAAGTTCATCAGGCCGTAGCCGAAGGTCGTGATCGCCGTCGCTGCCGCGCCGACGACCATCGGGATGACCGTGGCTTGCGGGTCGCGCAGCTCGCGCAGCCGGCCGGCACCGTAGCCCGCCAGGACGAACACGAAGCTCGTCAGGCCCATCGTCTGCACCAGCGCGGCGTCGAAGAAGAGCCCGACGCTGAAGCCGAAGACCGCACCGCTGATCGACCCGCACATCAGGCCGACGGCCGCGACCACCAGCGGCGTCAGGTCGGCGCTGGCGCCGAAGATGACCACCTGGGAGACGGCGGCGACCTGCAGCACCACCACGGCGATGCCGAGCAGGACGGTGCGCAGGATCAGCTGGGGCGTGACGGCGGCCATCAGCGGTTGTTGTCCACCTTCTTGGTGAGCACTTGGACCCACTGCACGCGGCGCAGGTCGACGAACGGCCGCAGGTGCGGCGTCTGGTTGGACGAGCCCTGGTCGTCGATGCGCGTGATCCGGCCGATCGGCAGGTCAGGCGGGTAGACCGAGTCCAGGGCGTCGGTCTTGGAGATCGTGCCGGCCGTGACGACGACCTGGCTGACGTCGGGCGTGTCGTTCTTGGCGACGTAGCGCATGATCAGGTCGCGCGGGTTCCCCGGGCTCGGCTCGACCACGCCTTGCGCCGTGTTGCCGATGGTGCGCGCCGACACCTTCACCGACGAGTCGGTGATCAGGCGGACGATCGCTGCGGTGCCGGTCGAGCTCTCGATCTTGCCGATCAGCCCGCCATCGTCGCCGCCGCGGCCGTCAGAGGCGATGACCGGCATGTCGGCCTCGATGCCCGAGGAGCTGCCCTGGTCGATCGTGATCTTGGCGTACCAGAGCGTCGGCGACTGGCCCGTGACGCGTGCGGTCACCGGCCCGTAGGGCTTCAGCGACTTCGGTGACTGGCCGAGGGCGAAGAGGCCGCGGAACTGCGCGTTCTCGCGCTCCTGGGCCTGCAGGTGAATCGCCTTGGAGCGCCACTGGTCACGATCGGTGCGGGCGTCCTGGAGGTCGCCCTTGGCCGAGACGGTGTCCCCAACCCACCCGAAGAGGTCGCGCACGGGCTTGAGGGCGCGGCTGGCACCGTCTTGGATCGGCGAGACGACCTGGAGAATGCCGCGCTGCACGTTGTGCAGCGCGCCCCCGGCGGGCTCGCGGAAATAGGCGGTGAGGAGGATTAGGGAGCTGGCGACGAGCAGCCCGAGAACCGCACGTCGTCGGCGAACCGTCTTGTCGTACATGTCGTACGCGACTCCAAAGCTTGGTCTCCGGGCGCGGCGCTACCGCGGCCTGCGCCGGTTCCTTGAATTCTTGTTGCTGCGGTGGATGACCTCAAACTCCTCGAGCGATCGGCCGGAGCCCACCGCCACACAGGTCAACGGCGACTCGGCCAGATGGGACGGCATCTGCGTCTCCTCCCGCAGGCGCTCGTCGAGCCCCTGCAGGAGCGAGCCGCCGCCCGCGAGCATGATGCCGCGATCCATGATGTCGGATGCGAGCTCCGGAGGGGTCCGGTCCAGCGTCTCCTTGACCGCGTCGATGATCTGCGACAGCGGCTCTTCGAGCGCCTGGCGGATCTCCTCGCTGGTCAGCACGACGGTCTTCGGCAAGCCGGAGACCATGTCACGGCCCCGGATCTCGGCCTGAACCTCTTCCTCCATCGGGTAGGCCGAGCCGATTTCCAGCTTGACCTCCTCGGCCGTCTGCTGGCCGATCAGGAGCTTGTACTCGCGCTTGGCGTAGTTGATGATCGCCTCGTCGAGCTCGTCGCCACCCACGCGGATGGACTGCGAGACGACGATGCCGCCGAGCGAGATCACGGCCACCTCAGAGGTGCCGCCGCCGATGTCGACGATCATCGAGCCCGTGGGCTCGCCAACCGGCAGCCCGGCCCCGATCGCAGCGGCCATCGGCTCCTCGATCAGGTAGGCCTGGCGGGCGCCGGCCGAGAGGCACGCCTCTTCGACCGCACGCTTCTCGACACCCGTCACCCCGCTGGGAACACACACGACGACGCGCGGATGCGCCCAGCGGTTCTGATGCACCTTCTGGATGAAGTGGCGCAGCATCTCCTCCGTCACATCGAAGTCGGCGATGACGCCGTCCTTCAGGGGACGGATGGCCTGGATCGTGCCGGGCGTGCGGCCAAGCATGCGCTTGGCCTCGATACCCACCGCGTGAACCTCGCCAG
>CAWHID010000011.1:0-21094 GCA_963829185.1 uncultured Conexibacteraceae bacterium | reverse complement strand
TGGCCGAGCGTCGCACCGGCCGCGCGAACCCCATGGCCGACCCGTCGAGCACGCCTCCCACGCCACCTGACGCCGAGCACGTGCCCCTGGTCGGGCGCTGGAGAACAAGCTCGCGCTGGCCGAGGCGCGCTACCGCGGGCTGGTCGAGCACGTCCCTGCGGTCGCCTACGTCGCCGAGTGGGACGCGCAGTCGACGCTGACCTATGTCAGCCCGCAGATCGAAGAGCTGCTCGGCTGGCCGCCGAGGCGTTCCTGGCCGACCAAGACCTCTGGTATCGCTGCATCCACCCCGACGACATCGACCGCATCCGGGAGCAGGAGCGCGTCGCCTTCGAGGCCGGCGCGTGGGCTGACATGGAGTTCCGCATGATCCACCGCGACGGCAGCGAGCGGTGGGTGCGCGACAAGGAGGCGATCATCCGCGACGCCGACGGCGCGCCGCGCTTCAGCCAGGGCGTCCTGGTCGACGTCACGCCCGACCCGCGCGACCGAGGCAGAGCTCCAAGACGAGCGCCATCGCGCGCAGCGCTACCTCGACATCGCCGGCGCGATCATCGTGATCCTCGACGCCTCGGCGAAGATCACGCTGCTCAACCGTGCTGGCACCGAGCTGCTGGGCTACGACGAGGGCGAGCTGATCGGCCGCGACTGGCACGAGGCGGTGGTCCCCGAGCGGCTGCGCGCGAGCGCCCGCGCCGACCTTCGCCGCCGTGGTCGCAGCGACCAGGACGATGCGGTCAACGAGTCGGTCGTCGTGACCAAGGACGGCGAGGAGCGCACGATCGCCTGGCGCGACACGGTCGTCCGCGATGCCTCCGGCACCGTGACGGCGATCATGAGCAGTGGGGTGGACCTGACCGAGCGCCGCGCGGCCGAGGAGCAGATCGCCTACCTCGCCTACCACGACTCGCTCACCGGGCTGCCCAACCGCGCGCTGCTGCAGGAGCACCTCGACCTCGCGCTGGCCCGCGCACGCCGCCAGAGCGAGGCCGTGGGCCTGCTCTACCTCGACCTCGACGGCTTCAAGCTCGTCAACGACTCGCTCGGCCATCCCGCCGGCGACGAGCTGCTCTGCCACGTGACGCTGCGCCTCAGCGAGCGCCGCCGCGGCATGGACCTGCTCGCCCGCCAGGGCGGCGACGAGTTCTTGTTGCTGTTGGCCGACATGCCGCGCGCCGACGCCGAGGCCCACGCGCGCCGCGTAGCCGAGGACCTGCTGCGCTCGCTCGCCGAGCCGTTCTCGATCTCCGGCGCGGAGTTCCACATCGGCGCCTCGATCGGCATCTCGCTCTACCCGCGCGACGCGGCCGACGCCGACGCGCTGCTGCGCCACGCCGACGCCGCGATGTACGCCGCCAAGTCCGCCGGGCGCAACGGCGTCACGGTCTACAGCGGCGATCCGCACGAGTCGCTGGAGCGGCTGTCGATGACCAGCCGCCTGCGCAAGGCGCTGGACCGCGAGGAGCTGTTGCTGCACTGGCAGCCGATCGTCGACCCGCGCGACGGCGCGCTGCGCAAGCTCGAGGCGCTGGTGCGCTGGCAGGATCCGTTCCGCGGGCTCGTGATGCCCGACGAGTTCATCGCCTTCGCCGAGGAGACGGGCTTCGTCGATCGCGTCGGCGACTGGGTCGTGCGGCTCGGTTCGCGATCAGGTCCTAGCCTGGGAGCGCGCCGGCTACCGGCCGCCGCGGGTGACCGTCAACGTCTCGCCGCGCCAGCTGCGCCGCCCGGACTTCGGCCAGCGCCTGCTCGCCCTGCTCACGCCCGACGACGTCGCCAGCCGCTTCACCGTCGAGATCACCGAGTCGGCCGCGATGATCGACCCGCTCGCGCACCGACCCCGTCCTCACCGAGCTGGCGGCGGCGGGCATCGAGGTCGCCATCGACGACTTCGGCGCCGGCTACTCGTCGCTGTCGCGGCTGCGCACGATGCCGGTGCAGGTGCTCAAGATCGACAAGACGTTCCTGCAGGCCGTCCCCGACGATCCGCAGGCGACGGCGATCGTCACCGCGATCCTCGAGCTGGCGCGGGCGCTGGGCATGGACGCGGTGGCCGAGGGCGTCGAGAACGAGGCCCAGCGCGCGTTCCTGGTGGAGCGTGGCTGCCCGCTGGCCCAGGGCTTCCTGCTCGGGCGGCCGGTCGGCGCCGAGGAGATCGAGCCGCTGCTCGCACGGGCCGATCAGGCCCACGCTTCGTAACGCGACCCCTCGTAGACTCCGCTTGTGGAGATCAACTACGACGCCCAGGGCTACGTGCCCGTCGTCATCCAGGACTGGCGCTCGGGCGAGGTCCTGACGCTGGCCTACGCCAACGCCGAGGCGGTCGCCAAGACCCACGAGACCGGCGAGCTCCACCTCTGGTCACGCTCGCGCAATGAGCTCTGGCACAAGGGCGCGACGTCGGGCAACACGCAGGCCGTCAAGGCGCTGCGGGTCGACTGCGACGGCGACGCGCTGCTCGCGCTCGTCGAGCCCGCCGGCCCGGCGTGCCACACCGGCGAGCGCACCTGCTTCTTCACCGGTGACCTGGAGCCGGCGCCCTACGAGATGCTGCCGGAGCTGGAGCGCACGCTCGTCGCCCGCCAGACGCAGCGGCCCGAGGGCAGCTACACCGTCGAGCTGCTCGACAACCCGGCGCACATCGGGGAGAAGGTCGAGGAGGAGGCCGAGGAGGTCGCCCGCGCCGCGCGCGAGGAGACCGACGACCGCGTCGACAACGAGGCGGCCGACGTCCTCTACCACCTGCTCGTCCTGCTGCGCTCGCGCGGCCGTTCGCTGGCCGATGTCACGGAGGTGCTGCGTGAGCGCCATCGCTGAGAGCAGCCTGAGCCTGGAGCCCTCGCTCGACGAGATCCGCGAGCTCGCGCGCGACCACGACCTCATCCCGCTGCGCCACACCTTCATCGACGACTGCGAGACGCCGGTCGCCGCGTTCCTGAAGCTGCGCGGGACCGATCCCGAGCATCCCGCCTTCCTGCTGGAGTCCGCCGAGCAGGGCCAGCGCATGGGCCGCTACTCGTTCATCGGCGTGCGTCCGCGCGGCATGGTGCGCTGGTCACTGGGCGACGACGGCGACCCCTATGCCTTGGCCGAGCAGGCCGCGGCGCTGCGCCAGGCGACCTTCGAGGACGCCCCGCCGTTCACCGGCGGCGCGGTCGGCTTCTTCGGCTACGACCTCGTGCGCACCGTCGAGACCACGCTCGGCGAGCCCAACCCGGACGTGCTCGGCCTGCCCGACATGGCGCTGATGCTCTCCGACGTGCTTGTGGTCTTCGACCACCTCAAGCACACGGTCACGATCCTGGTCAACGTCGCCGCCGACGACCTCGATGAGTCCTACGCCGACGCGGTCGCCACGATCGCCGACACGCGCCGCCTGCTCGACGGCCCGGTGCCGAAGCCCGAGGCTGGGCGCGCCCGAGCGTCCGGTGCCGGAGTTCCACTCCAACATGCCGCGCGAGCAGTTCGAGGGCATGGTGGAGCGGATCGTCGAGTACGTCCATGCCGGCGACGCGTTCCAGGTCGTGCCGTCCCAGCGCTGGAGCGCGCCGCTTACGGGCATCGACCCGTTCTCGGTCTACCGCGGGCTGCGGGTGGTCAACCCGTCGCCCTACATGTACTTCCTGGACTTCCTCGACTTCCAGGTCGCCGGCGCCTCGCCCGAGCCGTTGCTGACGGTCACCGGCCGCCTGGCGTCGACTCGCCCGATCGCCGGCACGCGGCCGCACGACGCCGACCCCGACGAGCTGCTGGCCGACGAGAAGGAGCGCTCCGAGCACGTGATGCTCGTCGACCTCGGGCGCAACGACCTCGGCCGCGTCTGCGAGTACGGCAGCGTGGAGGTCGACAAGTACATGCAGATCGAGCACTACTCGCACGTCATGCACATCGTCTCGTCGGTCAGCGGCACGCTGCGCGAGGACGTCGGCCCGATGGCCGCGCTGCGCGCGATCCTGCCGGCCGGCACGCTCAGCGGCGCGCCCAAGGTGCGGGCGATGGAGATCATCGACGAGCTCGAGCCGATCAAGCGCGGCGGCTACGGCGGGGCGATCGGCTACCTCAGCTACTCCGGCGACCTCGACACCTGCATCCACATCCGCACGGTCGTGATCAAGGACGGCAACGCGCACATCCAGGCCGGCGGCGGCACGGTCGCCGACGCCAAGCCCGCCTACGAGTTCGAGGAGTCGGTCAACAAGGCCAAGGCCGTCAAGGGCGCGATCGCCCTGGCCGCGCAGCAGAGGGACTGGGCATGAACGTCCTGATGGTCGACAACTACGACTCGTTCACCTACAACCTGGTCCAGTACCTGGGTGAGCTGGGCGCGACGATCGACGTCGTGCGCAACGACGTGGCCTCGATCGACGAGCTGCTGGAGCGCTCGCCCGATCGCGTCGTCGTCTCGCCGGGGCCGTGCACGCCCGACGACGCGGGCGTCTCGATCGCCGCGATGCGGCGCTTCCCCGAGGCCGGCATCCCGACGCTCGGCGTCTGCCTCGGCCACCAGTCGCTGGCCCAGGCGTTCGGCGGCACGGTCATCCGGCACGAGCCGATCCACGGCAAGACGACGGTCATCGAGCACGACGGCCAGGGCGTCTACCGCGGGCTCAACGGAGCATTGACCGTTGGCCGTTACCACTCGCTGGTGGTCGCCGAGGAGGAGCTGCCCGACGCGTTCACGGTCACCTCCCGCGGGGGCGGCGTCCTGATGGGCATCCGCCATCGCGAGCTGCCCGTCGAGGGCGTCCAGTTCCACCCCGAGTCGGTCCTCACCGACCGGGGCAAGGACATGCTGGCCAACTTCCTCGCGGACGCCTGAGCGACGACCGCCCGCCAGGCGGTTAGTCTCTCGCACTTTCCGATGCCCAACGACGTCCTCACGGCCGCCATCGACGCGCTCGCCACCCGCCGCGACCTCAGCCAGGAGCAGGCAGGCGCCGTGCTGGGCGAGATCATGGCCGGCAACGGCAGCGAGGGGCAGATCGCCGCCTTCCTGATCGCGCTGCGCACCAAGGGGGAGACCGTCGAGGAGATCGCCGGGCCTCGCCTCGGCGATGCGCGGGCTCGCCACGCCGGTCGCCACGCAGCGCGCCGACCTGCTCGACACCGCCGGCACCGGCGGCGGGCGGCGGACCTTCAACGTGTCGACGACCGCGGCGCTGGTCGCCGCCGGCGCCGGCTGCGCGGTGGCCAAGCACGGCAACCGCTCCGCGACGGGCCTCAGCGGCTCGGCCGACGTGCTGGAGGCGCTGGGCGCCCGCATCGACCTCACGCCGGCCGACGTCGGGCGCTGCATCGACGAGGTCGGCTTCGGGTTCATGTTCGCGCCCGCCCACCACGCGGCCACGCGCTGGGTCATCCCGGTGCGCAAGGAGCTCGCGGTGCGCACGATCTTCAACTTCCTCGGCCCGCTGACCAACCCGGCCGGCGCCCGCCGCCAGGTCGTCGGCGTCTCCGACCCCGCCTACCTCGACGTGCTCGCCGGCGCGCTCGCCCGCCTGGGCTGCGATCGCGCGTTGGTAGTCTCCTCCGCGGATGGCCTGGACGAGATGAGCACGTCCGCCCCCACGCACGTCGTGGAGGTCAACGGCGACGAGTTGCGCCGGTATGACGTCGCCCCGGCCGATGTGGGCCTGGCCGAAGCGCCGGAGAGCGCGATCTCGGGCGGCGACCCGGCAGGCCAACGCGGCCACCACGCGCGCGGTGTTCGAGGGCGCGCAGGGGCCCGACACGGACCTCGTCCTGCTCAACTCGGGCGCGGCGATCTACGCTGCGGGGCGCACCGACGACCTGCGCTCGGGCGTCGAGCTCGCGCGCGAGACGATCGCGTCCGGCGCCGCCGCCGCCGCGCTGCAGGAGTACGTCCGCATCAGCACAGAACTGGCACCGGTCCTGACAAGGCCCGACTTCGTCGCATGAGCACGCAAGTGAGCAACGTCCTGGAGCGCATCGTCGACGTCACGCGCGACGAAGTCCGCCGCCGCCGCAAGGAGGTGCCGCTCGCGCTGCTGGAGTCCCGTCTGGCACCGCATCGCGAGGGCCGCCCGTTCTCCGAGGCGCTCGTGCGCCCCGGCGTGTCGATCATCGCCGAGCACAAGCGGCGCTCGCCGTCGGCGGGGGAGATCCGCGCCGGCGCCACCGTCACCGAGATCGCGCAGGCCTACGAGCGCGGCGGCGCCGCGGCGCTCTCGGTCCTGACCGAGGGCCCGCACTTCGGCGGCACGCTCGCCGACCTCGAAGAGGCGCGCGCGGCGACCGGCCTGCCGATCCTGCGCAAGGACTTCATGGTCGACGCCTACCAGGTCTACGAGGCCGCGGTGGCGGGCGCCGACGCGATCCTGCTGATCGTCGCGGCACTGGAGCCGCGCGAGCTCGCCGACCTGCACGCCGAGGCGCTGGCGCTCGGATCTCGACGTGCTCGTCGAGGTCCACGACGAGGAAGAGCTGGAGGCCGCGCTGGAGGTCGTCGACGCCGACGTCATCGGCATCAACAACCGCAACCTCACGGACTTCACCGTCGACGTCGAGCGCACCTACGAGCTGCTCAGCGACGTGCCAGCTGGCAAGACGGTGGTCTCGGAGTCCGGCTTCCACACCCGCGCGCAGATCGAGGAGCTCGAGCGCGTCGGCATCGACGCCGTGCTGATCGGCGAGACGCTGATGCGCGCGCCGGAGCCCGAGCTCGCGCTGCGCGACCTCGCCGGCCACGGCGCCAGCGCCGAGGACGCGCTGTAGCGCACCGACCCGCCGTCCGTCCAGCGACCGCGCGCTGCTTTAGCAACATTTAGATCGACTTCAGGGTCGCTTCAGCGATCCCCAGGAACATCCGCCCAGCCATGAGCCAGCCCCCCTCCCCGAACTCGAAGACCATCGTCCTGCCCTTGCTCGTCGCCGCGCTGCTCGGCGGTGGGGTCGCCGCGGGGGTGACCGCGTTCGTGATCGACGACGGCGGTGGCGACACGCACACCACGACGGTCATCCGCCAGCCGGCCGTCGCCTCCCAGGGCGCCAACGACAAGCGCTCCAGCGCCGCCGAGGGGCTGACCGCGGCCGACATCTACGAGCGCTACGCGCCCGGCGTGGTCTTCGTCCGCTCCGAGATCACCCAGCAGACCCAGAACCCGTTCGACCCGTTCGGCGGCGCGCAGCGCAGCGAGGCGACCGGCTCGGGCTTCGTCATCGACGCCAGCGGCGACATCCTCACCAACAACCACGTGATCGACGGCGCGACGCCCGACTCGGTCACTGTCCAGTTCGCCGACAAGAAGACCGTCAAGGCCAAGATCGTCGGCAAGGACCCGTCGACCGACCTCGCGCTGCTCAAGGTCGACCCCGAGGGGCTGAGCCTCAAGGCGCTCCCGCTCGGCTCCTCCAAGGACGTCCACGTCGGCGACCCGACGATCGCGATCGGCAACCCCTTCGGCCTCGACCGCACGCTGACCACCGGCGTGGTCTCGGCGCTGCAGCGCCAGATCCAGGCGCCCAACGGCTTCGCGATCAAGCGACGTCATCCAGACCGACGCGGCGATCAACCCCGGCAACTCGGGCGGCCCGCTGATCGACTCCGCCGGTCGCGTCATCGGCATCAACTCGCAGATCGAGACCGGTGGTGGCGGTGCGCAGGGCAACGTCGGCATCGGCTTCGCGGTCCCGATCGACACCGCCAAGTCGATCCTCGAGAACCTCAAGAAGGGCGAGACGGTCCAGCGCGCCTACCTCGGCATCACGTCGCTGACCGTCGACGGCCAGCTCGACGCCCTCAACCTGCCCGTCGACCACGGCGCGCTCGTGCAGACCGTCGAGGCCAACAGCCCGGCCGAGCAGGCGGGGCTGAAGGCCGGCGACCTGCAGGCCACGCTGTCGGGCAGCTCGAGCAACGACTCCGTGGTCCTCGGCGGCGACATCATCACCAAGGTCGACGGCAAGGCGATCACCAGCTCCGAGCAGCTCTCGCAGCTCGTCACGAGCCACAAGCCCGGTGACAAGGTCAAGGTCGAGATCGTCCGCAAGAAGGACACCAAGACGCTGACCGTCACGCTGGCCAAGCGCCCGCCGGTGCTGCAGACCCCCTAGCGGCGCGAGACGCTCACCCTAAGATGCAGGGCGTGGCCAACCGCGCACCTCGCATCAAGTTCTGCGGCATCACCAGCGTCGCCGACGCCGAGCTGGCGGTGGCCAACGGCGCCTGGGCGATCGGCCTGATCCTGTGGCCGGAGTCCAAGCGCGCGTGCGATCCCGGCGAGGGGATCCGGATCAGCAACGCGGTGCGCCGCAAGGTCGAGGTCGCCGGCGTCTTCGTCAACCAGTCGCTGGACGAGATCGCGGCGCTGGTCGACATGCTGCCGCTCTCGATCGTGCAGCTGCACGGCGAGGAGGGGCCGGCCTTCGCGACCGAGGTGCGGCGCCGCACGGGCGCCAAGGTCATCAAGGCCCAGTCGGTCCGGCTGGCCTCCGACGTGCTGAAGGTCCAGGCCTTCCACGCCATCGACTACCACTTGCTCGACACCTACCGCGAGGGCCAGCGCGGCGGGACGGGGGAGACGTTCGACTGGCGGATGCTCGAGCGTCGCAGCACCGACGTGCCGCTGATCCTGTCGGGTGGGCTGAACCCCGACAACGTGGCCGAGGCGATCGCCGCGGCGGATCCGTTCGCGGTCGATGTCGCCAGCGGCGTCGAGCTGTCGCCCGGCGTCAAGGACCCGGCCAAGTTGAAGGCCTTCGCCGCAGCTGTGCGCGCGACGACCGGCGAGCCGGAGCCCGCGCCCAAGGCGCTGGCCTCCGAGGCGCCGAAGCCGACGCCGACCCCGTCGGGGCGCCGCAGCCCCGTCCGGCCCGCGGGCGCATGACCAGCGGCCTAGAGATCCGCTTCGGCCCCTACGGCGGCCAGTACGTCCCCGAGACGCTGATGCCGGCGCTCGGCGACTTGCAGAAGGTCTGGCTCGACGCCTGGGCCGATCCCGCCTTCCGCGCCGAGCTCGAGCACCTGCAGCGCGACTACGTCGGCCGCCCCTCGCCGCTGTACCTCGCGCCGCGGCTGTCGGAGTTCGCGGGCCGCGCGATCTACCTCAAGCGCGAGGACCTCAACCACACCGGCGCGCACAAGATCAACAACGCGCTCGGCCAAGCGCTGCTGGCCAAGCGCATGGGCAAGCCGCGCGTGGTCGCCGAGACCGGCGCGGGCTCGCACGGCACCGCGACGGCCACCGCCTGCGCGCTGCTGGACCTCGAGTGCGTGGTCTACATGGGCGAGGTCGACGTGGTGCGCCAGAAGCCCAACGTCGAGCGCATGCAGCTGCTCGGTGCGACCGTCGTGCCGGTCGCCGCGGGCTCGCGGACGCTGAAGGAGGCCACGAGCGAGGCGATCCGCGACTGGGTCTCCAACGTCGACACCACGCACTACGTGCTCGGCACCGTCGCGGGCCCGGCGCCCTATCCGGCGATCGTGCGCGAGCTGCAGCGGATCATCGGCGAGGAGGCGCGCGCCCAGCTGCTGGAGCGCGAGGGCCGGCTGCCCGATCGCGTGCTCGCCTGCGTCGGTGGTGGCTCGAACGCGATGGGGGTGTTCGCGGCCTTCATCCCGGACGAGTGCGTCGCGCTGGTCGGCGTCGAGGCCGGTGGCGAGGGGCTGGACGGGCGCCATGGCGCGCCGTTGACCTCGGGCGCTCGTGCGGGTGTGTTGCACGGCTCGTTCAGCGCGATCATGCAGGACGACGAGGGCCAGATCCTGGAGGCCCACTCGATCTCGGCGGGGCTGGACTACCCGGGCGTGGGGCCCGAGCACGCGTGGTTGCGGGACACGGGGCGGGCGTCGTATGTCGCCGTGACCGATGATCAGGCGGTGCAGGCGTTCAAGGAGGTCACGCGGCTGGAGGGGATCATCCCGGCGCTGGAGACGTCGCATGCGCTGTGGTGGGCGCTGCACGCGCCGTCTGACTCCGAGCTCGATGTCATTTGTCTCAGCGGTCGGGGCGACAAGGACCTGGCGCAGATCATCGAGGCCTACGGGGTCGACTGAGCGTCGGTCGTCCGCGGGCGAGCGCCCACGTCAGCGCGACGTGGAGGGCTCGCCTGCGGACGACCGAGACCCAGGCTCGGCGTCGTCGTCCTCGACGATCTCCGCCCCATCCGCCGCCCGCCGCAGCGTCGCGAGCGCCAACACCCCCGGCAGCGCCGGCAGCCACACCGAGATCGCCCGATACGCCAGCACCGCCACCAGCGCGATCCCCGCATCGATGCCAAACGCGGCGCAGGCGCCGACCATCCCGCCCTCGACGCCGCCCACACCACCCGGCAGTGGCAGCAAGTTCCCCAACATGCCCAGCAAGTAGGCCATCGTCAGCTCCGCGACGTTCGGATGCCCGCCGAACGCCCAGAAGCACGCCCACAGCGTCGCGACGTCGAAGACCCACCACACCACCGTGCCCAGCAACCCGAACTCCCGGCGCCGCACCAAGTCCACCGTGAAGTGCGTGCCGTCGGCCAGCGCCTGCGGCGCGGCGAGCAGCGCCTGGCGCCAGCGACCGCCGCCCTGGCCCAGCCGGCGCTGCAGCGCATCCGGCGCCTGGATCGCGACGGCGTAGACGGCGCACACCAGCGCGCCCAACACCGCGGGCACGGCGCTGAGCAGCGGCTCGGCGCCCGCGATCGCCAGCCCGGTCCCGAAGAGCACGATCGCGGCGACGAACACGGCGTAGGTCGCGACCAGATGCGACGACACCTGCTTGGCCGCGCCCCGCGGGCCATGGCCCGCGCGCGACAGCGCCCACGTCGTCACCGCGATCCCGCCCGCGCCGCCGGCGGCCAGCAGGCGCGTCGCCGCGGTCGCCGCGAGCGTGATCTGCGCCGAGCGCCGGAAGCCGAGCACGACGCGGTCAGCCGCGCTGACCGCGGCGACGTTCCAGGCGTAGCCCGCGTAGGAGACGGCCTCCAGCGCGACCGCCGCCGCCAGCCAGGCCGGCGAGCCGTCGCGGATGCGGTTCCACGTGTCCTCGATCCCCGCCAGGTGCGGGACCAGGAGGTAGACGACGAGGATCAGGACCGCGGTGGACCCGAACCACACCAGCGCGCGGCGGGTGGGGCGGCTTCCCGGCACGGTCAGCCGCGGCGACGGTCGGTCTCGGTGTCGTCATCGTGCGCAGTCACGGCGCAGGGAGCATAGGACGCGGTCTGGTCGTAGGCTTGCACGCTCCCCATGGACGGCCCCCAGCGCATCGCCGACGCCTTCGCCAACGCCAAGGGCCGTGCGGCCCTCATGCCCTATCTGATGGGCGGCTTCCCGACCGTCGAGGAGTCGCTGCGGATCGGCGAGGCCTACGTCGACGGCGGCGCCGACCTCATCGAGCTCGGCGTCCCGTTCTCCGACCCGCTGGCCGACGGCCCCGTGATCCATGCGGCGGGGACCGAGGCGCTGCGTGCCGGGGCGACCGTCGAGGGCGTCCTGGCCGTCTGCCACGCGCTCTCGGAGCGCGTCCCGGTCGTGATGATGATGTACGCCAACCTCATCTTCGCCAAGGGCCCGGAGGCGTTCGTCGCGCACGCTCGCCGATGCCGGCGCCAGCGGCCTGATCGTCCCCGACATGCCGCTGGAGGAGGGCGACGAGGTGCTCGCGGCCTGCGACGCCGCCGGCATCGCCCTGGTCCCGCTCGTGGCGCCGACCACGCCCGACGAGCGCCTGGCGCGGATCGGCGCCCGTGCCCGCGGCTTCGTCTACACCGTCTCGGTCACCGGCACGACCGGCGAGCGCGCCGCGCTGTCGGAGACCTACGGCTCGGTCATCGCCCGCACCAAGGCCCCCACCGACGTCCCCGTCGCGCTGGGCTTCGGCATCGGCGCGCCCGAGCAGGCCGCCCAGGCCGCCCAGGCCGGCGCCGAGGGCGTGATCGTCGGCAGCCGCCTGGTCCGCGCCGCCGCCGAGGCCGACGATCCGGCCGCCGCCGTGCGGGAGCTGGTCGAGGGGTTCTCCGAAGCGCTGGCCTGATGGCCGTCCTGCACGTCACCAACGGCGCGGCCGTCGCCGCCGACCTGCGCTCGCTCGGCGAGGTGCTGACCTGGGACGACGTGCTGCACGAGGGCCCGGTGCCGGCGCTGGAGCCGGCGGCGCTGCGCGAGGTCCGCGCGCAGTTCCTCGCCGGCGCGGGCCTCACCGATCTGGCGCAGGCCCGCGCCCGGCTGACCGCGCGCGACGAGCGCCTCGACGCCGTCGACTTCTCCACGCGGATCGTCCTGTGGTTCGAGGACGACCTCTACGACCAGCTGCAGCTGCTGCAGATCCTCGACCGCCTCGCCGTCTCGGCCGAGAGCCGGCGCAGCCGCCCGGCCGGGCCGGTCGAGCTGGTCCGTCTCGCGCGCGGTCCGCGCAGCTTCCTGCGCGATCGGCTCGCCGCCGCGCGGCCGCTCGGCGAGGGCGACCACGAGCTCGCGCGGCAGCTGTGGGCGGCGTTCACCTCGCCCGACCCGCTGCGGGTGCAGGAGGCGTGGCTGGCCGGGACGCCCGGGCTGCCCGATGTCGCGCCCGCCTTGGGCCGCCTGCTGGAGGAGCACCCGGCGACGACCGACGGGCTGGCGCGCAGCGAGCGCCAGATCCTCGCCGCCCTCGCCGACGGCCCGCTGCCGCCCGCGGCGCTCTTCACCGCCGCGACCGCACCCGAGGAGCGACCGTTTCTCGGCGACGCGACGCTGTGGTGGCGCGCCGCCCGTCTGGCCCCGCTGGTGCAGCGAACCGACCAGGGTGTCTTCGCGCTGACCGAAGACGGCGCGCGGGTGTTCGCCGGTGAGGCCGACGCTACCGCGCTGCTTGCTCCATTTGATCGCTGGGTCGGCGGCGTCCACCACGCCGGGGCGCCCGTCGTGCGGTGGGATCCGGCGGCGCGCCGCCTGCGCCGCTAGGGCAGTAGGATCCGCCCGGCCATGGGACTCGTGTACTCCATCGTCGCCTCGCTCTGCCTCTGGATTGTCCTCTGGGCACTGGGCGCCAAGGCCCTCGACAGCTTCCTCCTCGCAGCACTGTTGATCATCGTCGCCGTGACGGTCCAGATGCTGCAGAAGTACAACCCCTCCAAGCGTCAGCGCTGACCGGCCCGCCCGTCCCCGCCTTGCGCGGGCACCCAGACGGTGGTCAACTCACATTTCCATCTTGTGGTGTGGCGGGGTAACCATTGCGCTGTGTCCCTGCCCCTGTTTAGACTCGCCCTTCTCTCCGTATTCGATCCCTTGAGGAGGGGACACGTTGCGCGTACGTCATCTGGCAGCCTCAGGCTGCCTTCTGGCTGCGTTGTCGTTTGGAGTTGCCGCTTGCGGCAGCGATGACGACAACGGCAGCAGCAGCACCGGAAGCTCGGAAACGGCCTCCGGATCCAAGAACCTGACGATCTACTCCAGCCTCCCGCTGCAGGGCGATTCGAGACCGCAGTCGCTCTCGGTCGTCAACGGCGAGAAGCTGGCGCTGGAGAGCCAGGGCAACAAGGTCGGCGACTTCACCATCAAGTACGTCAGCCTCGACGATGCCACCGCGGCCGCCGGCAAGTGGGACCCGGGCGCCACGTCGGGCGACGCCCGCAAGGCTGCTCAGGACAAGTCCACCATCGCCTACCTCGGCGAGTTCAACTCGGGCGCTTCGGCGATCTCGATCCCGATCCTCAACGAGGCCGGGATCCTGCAGATCTCGCCGTCGAACACGGCGACGGGCCTGACCCGTTCGCTCGGCGCCGACAAGGGCGAGCCGGACAAGTACTACCCGTCCGGCAAGCGCACCTACGGGCGCGTCGTCCCTGCCGACCACATCCAGGGCGCGGCCCAGGTCAGCTACCAGAAGGACAGTGGCTGCACCAAGACCTACGTCCTGAACGACAAGGAGGTCTACGGCGCTGGCCTGGTCAAGAACGTCGTGGCCGCCGCCAAGACGCAGGGCCTGGACATCGTCGGCAACGGCGGCATCGATCCCAAGGCCGCCAACTACCGCTCGGTGGCCAACTCCATCAAGGCCACGGGCGCCGATTGCGTGTTCTTCGGCGGCATCACGCAGAACAACGCGGTCCAGCTGTGGAAGGACCTCAACGCGGCGATGCCGACGGCCAAGCTGTTCGGCCCCGACGGCGTCGCGGAGTCGGCGTTCAGCGAGAAGATCGGCTCCAAGGCCGAGAAGCAGACCTACATCACCAACCCGACCCTCGACCCGAAGCTCTACCCGGCCTCCGGCCAGGAGTTCTTCAAGAGCTACAAGGCGAAGTACGGCGCCGATCCGGAGCCTTACGCGATCTATGGGTACGAGGCGATGAGCGTCGCGCTGCAGGCGATCAAGGACGCCGGCGCCAAGGGCAACGACCGTCAGGCCGTCATCGACGCGTTCTACAAGATCAAGAACCGCGAGTCCGTGCTGGGCACGTACTCGATCGACGAGAACGGCGACACGACGCTGTCGGATTACGGCGGAAATCGCATCGAGGGCGGCAAGCTCGTCTTCGACAAGGTCATCAAGGCTCAGACCGCAGCTGATCCAAACCCGTGACATGCACTGGCCGGGACCTTGTGTCCCGGCCGGTGCCATGGGGTACTCGGCAAAGGACCACATGGAAGCCGCATCCATCACCGAGACGGCGTCGGAGGGACCACCCGCCCGCAAGGTCTCTGATGTCCTCAACGCCTATGCGTTGCCGGTGCTGCTTGTGCGTGGCGCTGGTCGCGCAGTTCATCTACTCGCCGCAGGCCACGCTGGACGACGTCAAGACCGGCCTCTCCAACGGGACCATCTGGGCGCTGATCGCGCTGGGGTACACGCTGGTCTACGGCATCGTCGAGCTCATCAACTTCGCCCACGGCGAGGTCTTCATGATCGGCTCGTTCGTGTCGGTGTCGCTGTGGGCGACCTTCGGCGTCGACGAGCAGACGGCCATGCCGCTGATGGTCGTGTCGATCGTGGTGGTGCTGGTGCTGGCGATGCTCGCCAGCGGCACGCTGAACGTGCTGATCGAACGAGTCGCCTACCGGCCGCTGCGCAACGCGCCGAAGCTGGCGCCGCTGATCACGGCCATCGGGATGAGCTTCATCCTCCAGAACGTCGGCCTGCTGTGGCGGCCGACGCCCGACAGCGTGCCCGACCTGATCGGCTCCCAGGAGGTGTACTTCACCATCTTCGGCGTCGGGATCGAGCACTCCGACGTCTTCGCCGTCGTCGTGACGGTCCCGCTGCTCATGGCCCTGCTCTGGTTCGTGGGCTCGACGCGCTACGGCAAGGCCATGCGCGCCACCGCGCAGGATCCTGACGCGGCGCGCCTGATGGGCATCGACGTCGACCGCACGATCCAGCTGACGTTCCTGCTCGGCGGCCTGATGGCCGGTGCGGCCGGCCTCATCTACGCGCTCTACAACGGCACGATCCGCTTCAACCAGGGCTTCACCGCTGGCCTGATCGCATTCACCGCGGCGGTCATGGGCGGCATCGGCAACCTCAAGGGCGCGGTGATCGGCGGCCTCATCATCGGCGTGATCCAGGCGGTCTCGGACTCCGGTAACTACCTCGGGCTGCCGCTCGGTCCGCAGTGGACACCCGCGGTCGTCTTCGGCGTGTTGATCATGGTCATGGTCTTCCGACCCAAGGGCTCTTCGGCGAGGAGACGCGAGAGGGATGAGCGCCCTTGCCCTCGGCCGCACGCGATTCAACGAGATGACGCGGCTGCTGCCGCCGCCGGCATGGATGGCCATCGGCCTCATCCTCGCGATCCTGTTTCCCTTTTTGGTGGGAACGGGGTCGCTGCTGGATGCGTCGATCCAGACGCTCGCCTACGTGATCATGGCGCTGGGGCTGAACATCGTGGTCGGCTTCGCCGGCCTGCTCGACCTCGGCTACGTCGCCTTCTACGCCATCGGCGCGTTCGTGATCGGCTGGTTTGGCTCCCAGCAGTTCCCGGATGTCAACGGCGGCAAGGGCATCCACATCCTGTCGAGCGATCGCGCGACCTTCCAGCTCAAGCTGGACGGCACGCAGGCCGGGATCCCCGGCATCCACATCAACTTCTTCATCGTGGCGTTCATCGCGATGGCGATCACCGCGGTGTGGGGAATCCTGCTGGGCGCGCCGACGCTGCGGTTGCGCGGTGACTACCTGGCGATCGTGACGCTCGCCTTCGGCGAGATCGTGCCGCGCATCTTCGAGAACAGCACGAGTGGCCTGTTCGGCATCGGCACGACCAACTTCTCCAACGGCCGCCAGGGCATCACGCCGATCGACACCATCAACTTGCCCTGGTCCAACGACTTAGTCTATACGGACTTCAACTTGAAACCCGCGTATTGGGTGGCGCTCGGGATGGTCGTGTTCACGATCTTCGTGAACCGCCGCCTGCGTGACTCCCGGCTCGGTCGTGCCTGGATCGCGGTGCGCGAGGACGAGGTCGCGGCGGCGTCGATGGGCGTCAACCTCGTGCGCACCAAGCTCTGGGCCTACGCCATCGGCGCGGCTTTCGGCGGCTTCGCCGGTGCCTTCCTGGGCTCCTACAACAACACCGTCAACGTCGATCAGTTCGAGTTCGGCTTCTCGGTCTTCGTGCTGGCGATGATCATCATCGGCGGCATGGGCAACATCTGGGGCGTCATCGTCGGGGCCGTCGCCCTCTCGATGCTCAACCGCTATGGGTTGCCCGAGCTCAATCAGCTGCCGATTGGCTTTGACCCGACGTCGGTCTCCTTCGGCGTCTTTGGCTTCTTCCTGTTGATCATGATGGTGCTCCGGCCTGAGGGCCTCATTCCGTCCAGCCGGCGAAAGCTCGAGCTGCACGAGGGCGAGATCGAGGGCGAGGACGCCGAGGTGATCGGCGACATGTCGCAGATGTACGAGGTGCGCGGTGAGTGAGCTGCCGAAGGTCACCAAGAACGAGCAAGGCGTAGAGGTCGACCACAGCGGTCCGCCGGTGCTCGATGCCTCCGGCGTGTCGAAGGTCTTCGGCGGCCTGGTCGCCGTCAACGACGTCGACTTCGTCGTCCCGCGGAAGTCGATCGTCTCGCTGATCGGCCCCAACGGCGCCGGCAAGACCACGTTCTTCAACTGCCTCACCGGGCTCTACCGGCCCACGACAGGGCGGGTGATCTTCGAGGGCAAGGACATCACCGCTCAGCGCGCCGACCTTGTGACCGCGGCCGGGGTGGCCCGCACCTTCCAGAACATCAAGCTGTTTCGGACGATGACGGCGACCGAGAACGTGCAGGTCGGGATGCATCCGCGGCTGCGGTCGCGGGTCACCGGCATGGTGCTGCGCACGCCGTTCGTCCGCCGCGAGGAGAAGGCCGCCCGGGAGCGGGCGCGTGAGCTGCTGGACTTCGTCGGCCTCAAGCGCAAGGACGAGCTGGCGATGAACCTGCCCTACGGCGACCAGCGGCGGCTGGAGATCGCGCGCGCCCTGGCCTCTGACCCCAAGTTGCTGCTGCTCGACGAGCCCACGGCGGGCATGAACGCCGCCGAGTCCGAGGAGCTGCGCGGGCTGATGGACCGGCTGCGCACCGAGCAGGACATGTCGATCCTGCTCATCGAGCACGACATGAAGGTCGTGATGAACGTCTCGGACTACATCACCGTCCTGGACCATGGCGAGAAGATTGCCGAGGGGCCGCCGCAGACCGTGCGCCAGGACCCGCGGGTCATCGAGGCCTACCTCGGGAGCCAGGCATGAGCGACGGCAGCGGCGCCGAGCCGATCCTGCAGGTCGAGGACATCCACACGTTCTACGGCGCGATCGAGGCGCTCAAGGGCATCTCGCTGGAGGTCTTCGAGGGCGAGATCGTCACGTTGATCGGCTCTAACGGCGCGGGCAAGACCACGACGCTGCGCTCGATCTCGGGCATCGTCGCACCGCGCCTGGGCGCGATCTACTACCTGGGCAAGGACATCACCGGGATGCCCGGGCACCAGGTCGCCTCGATCGGCATCGCCCAGTCGCCCGAGGGCCGGCGGATCTTCCCGCGCATGACGGTGCTGGAGAACCTCGAGATGGGGGCCTTCACCCGCAAGGACAACGCGGCGATCCGTGCCGACGTCGAGCGCGTCTACGACATGTTCCCGCGCCTCAAGGAGCGCGCGAAGCAGAAGGCGGGCACGATGTCCGGTGGTGAGCAGCAGATGCTCGCCATGGGCCGTGCGCTGATGGCCCAGCCCAAGCTGCTGCTCCTCGACGAGCCCTCGCTCGGCCTCGCGCCCGTGATCGTGGACAAGATCTACGAGATCATCCGCGAGATCAACCAGCAGGGCGTCACGATCCTGCTCGTCGAGCAGAACGCTAACTACGCGCTCGACGTCTCCTCGCGCGGCTACGTCCTGGAGACCGGGACCGTCGCGCTCTCTGACAAGTCCTCCGCGCTGCGCACCGACGAGCGCGTGATGGCCGCCTACCTGGGGACCTGACATGACCGCCTCGCTCATCGTCGCCGCGCTCGGCGTCAAGGCCTTCTGGTTGTTGTACATCTGGCTCATCTCGGCGTGGGTGGCCAGCTGGCTGTCAGACCGCAAGGGCTATGGCGAGAAGTGGGGCCTCGGCACCGGGCTCTTGCTCAGTGCGATCGGCGTCCTGATCTGGCTCGTGGTCCCGGCCAAGGCGACGTCGATCGTCTCGCAGCGCAAGGCGCGCCAGGAGCACGAGGAGCACCCGCAGGAGGGCTGAGCCCCGCGGCCGGCGCTAGTGTCAGCGCGTCGGCCAGTGCCGCGTCGAGGTCCGCGTACTTGTAGGTGAACCCGTCGGTGAGGACGTGCTCGGGCACGGCGCGCTGGCCCTCGGTGACGATCTCGGCCATGTCGCCGTAGAGCAGCCGGATCGCGAAGCCCGGGACCGGGGCGATGGCGGGGCGGCGCAATGCGCTGGCCGAGAGCCTTGCTGAAGGCCTTGTTGGTCACGGGCTCGGGCGCGGCGCCGTTGTAGGCGCCGCTCCAGGACGCGTCGGTCGCCGCGTGCAGGTAGAGGCGGACGAGGTCGTCGACGTGGATCCACGGCAGGTACTGCTCGCCGCCGGCGACCGGGCCGCCGACGCCGAGCTTGAACGGCGGCAGCATCTTGTCCAGCGCGCCGCCGTTGGCATCGAGGACGACGCCGGTGCGGACCTTGACGACGCGCGGGTGAGCGGGGCCGTCGGCCGCCGCGTCGGCCTCGCGTTCCCAGGCGACGCAGACATGGGCCAGGAAGTCGTCGCCGGCGGGGGTAGACTCCGGCACGCGCTCGTCACCGCGCTTGCCGTAGTAACCGACGGCCGAGGCGCTCACCAGGACCTTCGGACCATCGGCTGCGGCTGCGGCCATTCCCGCGACGAGGTTGCGGGTGCCGACCTCACGGCTCTCGAAGATCTTGCGCTTGACCTCGTCGTTCCAGCGCTGGGCGACCGGCTCGCCGGCGAGGTGGATGACGGCGTCGCGGCCGCGCAGAGCGGCAACGGGCGCTGGTCCGGCGAGCGGGTCCCACGCGACCGCCGGGACACCGAGCGAAGCCTGGGCCTTCTCGGGGGAGCGCGACAGCACCGTGACGGTATCGCCGTGGTCGCGCAGCGCGCGGACGAGCTTGGTGCCGATCAGTCCGGTGGCGCCGGTGAGGGTGACGTTCATCGCATCCCACTACGTACCCGTCGTGGCGGGAGGATCAATTCCGCAGCTGTTCGATATCCAGCGCCGCAAACCCGATCGTGTCCCCGGCGCGATCGTCGCCGGCGCGGCGAGCCTCGGCGGCGACGGCCTCGGCGACGGCGGGCGCGACGTCGCGGTTGAAGACCGAGGGGATGATGTAGTCCTCGCGCAGCTCGGACTCGGGGACGATGTTGGCGATGGCAGTCGCGGCGGCCATCTTCATCGCCTCGGTGATCTGTGGCGCGCGCACGTCCAGCGCGCCGCGGAAGATCCCCGGGAACGCGAGCACGTTGTTGATCTGGTTGGGGTAGTCGCTGCGACCGGTGGCGACGATCCGGCAGTAGGGCGCGGCCTCCTCGGGGGAGACCTCGGGCGTCGGGTTGGCCATCGCGAAGACCATCGCGTCCTTGTTCATCCGCGCCAGCGCGTCGGCCGGGAAGACCTTGGCGCCCGACAGGCCGATCATCAGGTCCATGCCGTCGATGACCGACGCCGGCGTGCCGCCGAGGCGATCGGGGTTGGTCGCCTCCGCATACCAGCGCTTGATCGGCGGCATCGAGCCGTCCTGGTAGTCGCCGCGGTCGGTCGACAGCACGCCGCGCGAGTCGGCGCCGACGACGTGGCGGACGCCGGCCTCCATCAGGATCTTGGTGACCGCGACGCCGGCGGCGCCAAGCCCGATCACCAGCACGCGCAGGTCGGCCAGGTTCTTGCCGGTCAGCTTGCAGGCGTTGATCAGCGCGGCGAGCGTGACGATCGCGGTGCCGTGCTGGTCGTCGTGGAAGACGGGGATGTCGAGCTCGGCCTTCAGCCGGTCCTCGATCTCAAAGCAGCGCGGGGCGGAGATGTCCTCCAAGTTGATCCCGCCGAAGGTCGGCGCGATCTGCTTGACCGCGGCCACGATCTCGTCGGGGTCCTTGGTGTCCAGGCAGATCGGGAACGCGTCGACGTTGGCGAACTCCTTGAAGAGCATGGCCTTGCCCTCCATCACCGGCATCGCCGCGCGCGGGCCGATGTCGCCGAGGCCCAGGACCGCGGTGCCGTCGCTGACGACGGCCACCGTGTTGCGCTTGATCGTGTACTGGAAGGCCTTGTCGGGATCGTCGTGGATCGCCATGCAGACCCGCGCGACGCCCGGGGTGTAGGCCATCGACAAGTCCTGCGCGCGTCTTCAACGGCGACTTGTTGTGCTGCTCGATCTTGCCGCCGATGTGCAGCAGGAACGTGCGGTCGGTCGTGTCGACGACCGTCACGCCGTCCAGCGCGGCGAGCGCGCCGACGATCTGGTCCCAGTGCTCGGCGCCCGTCGCGTCGACGGTGATGTCGCGCAGCAGCACGTCCTCCTTGACCTCGACCAGGTCGATCGACCCGATGCTCGCCCCGACCTCGCCGATCGCGCTCGCTACCAGCCCGAGCATGCCGGGGCGGTCGGCGATCTCGACGCGGATCGTGAGGCTGTACTGGGCAGAGGGAGAAGGGGACATCTGCGCGAGACTCTAGGGGGT
>CAWHID010000010.1:0-502963 GCA_963829185.1 uncultured Conexibacteraceae bacterium | reverse complement strand
CCCGGGCGGCGCTTGGCCAGCGGGCCGAGCTGGACCATGTCCAGCGCCTCGGCGACACGGCGCTTGGCCTCGGCCTTGCCGACCTTCTTGCGCTCCAGGCCGAAGGCGACGTTGCGCTCGACGTTGAGGTGCGGAAAGAGCGCGTAGGACTGAAAGACCGTGTTGACATCGCGCTTGTAGGGCGGCAGGTCGGTGACGGCCTGACCACCGAGGTAGACGGTGCCCGCCGAGGGATCCTCGAAGCCGCCGATCATGCGCAGCGTCGTCGTCTTGCCACAGCCCGACGGCCCCAGCAGCGCGTAGAACGCACCGCGCTCGATCGACAGCGTGAGGTCATCGACCGCCACGGCCTCGCCGAAGCGCTTGGTCACACCTTCGAGACGGATGTCGGTCTCCGGCGCCGCGGCGTCGGCCCGCTCTCCCTCAGGGGTTGCGATCGGTGTCCCCTCCATAGTTGCCCTCCTCAAGGCACCTGCACCGGTATGGCCAACAGTAGGCATGGCTTAGGACATCAGTCAACGTGTCTTGGGCCGTCGGGGCGCCGCTGGGTCGCCCACGTTGTCCGCAGTGGCGTACGCGATCGACACGGCGGCGTGTGGATTCCGACACGGGGTACCTTGCGAGGTGTGCCCCCGCGGAGCACCGGGATGTCCGGCGCCGACGCACAGGACGACTTCCTGCGCGCCCGTCGGCGACTGGCGCTGTCGCGGTTGCGACGCTGGCTGCGGCGCGAGCCCGGCGACGTCGACCACATCCTGCCGTTCGAGGAGGTCGTCGCCGCCCTCGGCCGCGTGCAGGAGCGCGACGCCGGCAACGCCGTGGTTGCGCTCGACGCGATCGTCGGCACCGTCGACCGGATGCAGGGCTTTGACCGCCACTTTCGCCCTACCACGCCGCAGGTCCGCGCGCGCTGGGAGCGCATTGCTGGGGCGATGCGTCGGGGCGAGGCGATGCCACCCGTTGACCTGTATCGCGTCGGTGATGTCTATTTCGTTAAGGACGGCCACCACCGCGTCTCGGTCGCCCGGGCGCTCGGGCGCCACGACATCGACGCGCGCGTGACCGAGGTCGTGACGCGCGTCGGCGCGGGCCACGACCTGCTGCGCGCAGACCTTCCGCTCAAGAGCCACGAGCGGGTCTTCCTCGAGCGCGTGCCGCTGCCACCCGCGGCGCGCGAGCGCGTGCGCCCGAGCGACCCGTGGGCGTTCGCCGAGCTCGCCGAGAGCATCGAGGCGTGGGGCTGGCGCTGGACCCAGGAGCACGGGCAGCTGATGGACCGCCGCGAACTGGCGCGCCGCTGGTATGAGGAGGAGTACGTGCCGGTGGTCACGCTGCTGCGCGACGCCGACATGCTCGGACGCGGGACCGAGACCGACGCCTACATGCGCATCGGCGGCGACCGCTACCGCCTCCTGCGCACCCATGAGTGGAGCGAGGACGTGCTCGCCCGGCTGCGCGCCGAGCAGCGCTAGCGCTCTGATTCCGACCCTGCCTGCCCCGCCGGCACCGCCGCGGCCTGCTCGTCGCG
Source organism: uncultured Conexibacteraceae bacterium (assembly GCA_963829185.1). Lineage (GTDB taxonomy): Bacteria > Actinomycetota > Thermoleophilia > Solirubrobacterales > Solirubrobacteraceae > Baekduia. The sequence goes on along the minus strand of CAWHID010000010.1, from coordinate 501,435 downwards.
CCCCAGGCTGCGACCCGTCTCGACGTCGAAGATGTGGAGCTGGTTGTTGTCCATCCAGAACCGCGCACGCGACCCGCGCGTGACCTCGGTCTCGGCGCTCAGGCGGGCGACGAGCTGGTCGTTGCCGGCGCCCGGCACGTCGGCCGCGCCGGAGTCGGCGGCGATCTCAGCCAGCTCGTCGGCCTCGGCGAGGTCGCCCTCCAGCCGCAGGTAGGCGTACACCTCGGAGCCCATCGACTCGGTCAGGTCGACGTCGGCCTCGAACTCATGGCCGCCGCGGCGGTTCTGGCGCCGCGCGACTTCAGCGTCCTCGAAGGACTCGGGGCGCAGACCGGCCAGCACACGCTTGCCGCGCGCCGAGGCCGCCGCGCGCTTGAGGCGCTCGGGCAGCGGCACATCGCCAAACGGCGTCTTGAGCGTGTCGCCGGCGATCTCGGCCGAGAAGAAGTTCATCGCCGGCGACCCGATGAAGCCCGCGACGAAGAGGTTGGTCGGCTCCTCATAGAGCTTCTTGGGGGTGTCGACCTGTTGCAGCTGTCCAGCCCGCATGACCGCCACGCGATCGCCGAGCGTCATCGCCTCGGTCTGGTCGTGGGTCACGTAGACCGTCGTCGTGCCGAGGCGCTGCTGGATGCGCGAGACCTCGGTGCGCATCTGCACGCGCAGCTTGGCGTCGAGGTTGGAGAGCGGCTCGTCCATCAGAAACGCGGAGGGATCGCGGACGATCGCGCGGCCCATCGCCACCCGCTGGCGCTGGCCGCCGGAGAGGTTGGCGGGCTTGCGGTCCAGATGCTGCTGGAGATCGAGGATGGCCGCGGCCTCCTCGACCTTCTTGTTGCGCTCCTCCTTGGAAACGCCGGCCAGCTCCAGCGCGAAGCCCATGTTCTCGCGCACGGTCATGTGCGGGTACAACGCGTAGCTCTGGAAGACCATCGCGATGTCGCGATCCTTCGGCGCGAGCTCGTTGACGACCCGGTCGCCGATCAGCATCTCGCCCTCGGTGATGTCCTCTAGCCCCGCGATCATCCGCAGCGCGGTCGACTTCCCGCAGCCCGACGGGCCGACGAGGATGACGAACTCCCCGTCGGCAATCGACAGGCTGAGGTCCTTGACGGCCTCGGTCCCGTCGGGATAGCGCTTGGTGATGTCCTTGAGCTCGATGGCAGCCATGAACGCCTCCGGTGGTCCTTGCTAGCCCTTCACCGCGCCGGCCGTGAGGCCCGCGACGATGCGGCGCTGGAAGATGAGTACGAAGATGATGATCGGGACGGTCACGAGGACCGCCGCCGCGGCGATGTTCCCCGTGGGTGAGGTGAACTGCGACTCCCCCGTGAAGAAGGCGATCGCCGCCGGCACCGTCCGCGACGCGTCTGATGACGTGAGCGAGATGGCGAACACGAAGTCGTTCCACGCGAAGATGAACACGAGGATCGCGGCGGTGAACACGCCCGGCGCGGCCAGCGGGAAGATGATCCGGCGGAAGGCCTGAAACGGCGTCGCCCCGTCGACCTGGGCCGCCTCCTCGAGATCCCACGGTATCTCTCGAAAGAACGCGACCAGGATGTAGATCGCCAGCGGGAGCGCGAAGGTCAGGTACGGGATGATCAGGCCCGGATAGGTGTCATAAAGACCCAGGGCGCGCCACATGTCAAACAGCGGGCCGACGACCGAGATCGGCGGGAACATCGACACCGCCAGCGCGCCGCCCAAGACGATGGCCTTGCCCGGGAAGTCCAGGCGCGCGATGGCATAGGCCGCAAACGACGCCAGCGTCACCGCGATGATCGTCGCGATCAGCGCGATCAGGACCGAGTTGATCAGCGGACGCAGCAGCGGGCTGTCAAAGCCGCCCTCGAACAGGCTCTTGTAGTTGTCCAGCGTCCACTCCTTGGGGATCAGCCGCCCGTCGCCGACGGTCGCCGGCGTCTTGAAGGACAAGGACATGATCCAGAGCACCGGGATCATCGCGAAGGCGACGACCGCCACGATCAGGACCGTCCAGCGGGTGTACTCCGATGTGCCGTGGCGCATGGCTTAGTTCCCCTTGGGCACGGTCGTGCCGAAGCCCTTGACGAAGGCGGTCGCGATCATGAGGACCAACACGAAGATCAGGACCGAGACCGCCGATCCGAGGCCGAGGTTCAGCCGCGAAAGCAGCTGTTGGTAGCCCACAATCGACACCGACTCGGTGTTCTGCGCCCCCTTGGTCATGATGAAGATCGAGTCGAACACCCGGAACGCATCGAGCGTCCGGAACAGCAGCGCGACAAGCAGCGCCGGCTTGAGCAGTGGCAGCGTGATCCGGGTGAAGCGCTGCCACGCCGTCGCGCCATCGACGCGCGCGGCCTCGTAGAGGCCCTCGTCGATCGTCGCCAGGCCGGCCAGCAGCAACAGCGCCATGAACGGCGTGGTCTTCCAGATCTCGGCCATGATGATCACGGCAAACGCGCTCCAGCGCTCACCGAACCAGGCCTTGTCATCGGCGATCAGCGGCAGGTGATTGACGAAGCCACTGCTCGGGTCAAAGGCGTAGAACCATGCGAACGCCGCGACGACGGTGACGATGCCGTACGGGATCAGCACCGACGTCCGGACCACCCCGCGCCCGAAGATCGCCCGGTGCATGATGATCGCGATCGCCATCCCGATCACAAGCTCGATCGCCACCGAGACCACGGTGATGAACACGGTGTTGAACACCGCTTGCCACCAGAGGCTCGACGTAAGCACCGTGACGTAGTTGTCGATGCCGACGAAGCCGCTCTCGGTCGGGAAGCGCAAGTCCTTCTTCTGCACCGAGAGGCCGATCGCATACAAGATCGGATAGGCGGTGACCAACAACATCATGATCACGGCGGGCGCGCACAGCATGAGCCCGAGCTTGCGCTCGGAGCGCGTCTTCGCGGTGACCTTGCCCGACTTGGCCGGGGCCGTGGCGGTCGCCGCGCTCACAACAGGCCCTTGCGGTCGATGGCGTTCTGCACGTTGTCTCTGAGCTTGTCGTAGGTCGCCGTGGGGTCGTTGGGGTTGATCCCCGTGACCGGGTGGGTGGCGTCCTGGATGCCCAGTGACAGGTCCTGGTATGCGGGGGACTCCGACGGGCGTGGAGCCGCGTCGCGGATCGACGTCCGGACCAGGTCGGCGAAGCCGGGGTAGACGTCGTCGATCGCCGGGCGGTCATAGACGTCTGCGCGCACCGGCGGCAACCCGCCCGCCTTGGCGATCGTGATCTGGTTCTCGGGCGTGACCAAGCACTTGATCGCCGCGAACGCGGCCTGCTTGTGCTTGGAGTAGGACGACACCGCGATGTTGATGCCGCCCAGCGGCGGCTTGCTGGGCAGCGACGGGTCGACCCGCGGGAACTTCGCGGCGGCCATCTCCTTGAAGATCGCCGGGGCGTTCTCCTTGGCCGACGGGTAGACGAAGGGGTAGTTGATCATGAAGCTCGACGAGCCGGACTCGAAGCCGAGGCGCGCGGTGTCCTCGGTCGAGGTGTCGATGTTGGGTGGGGCGACCGGCGAGCGGGCGAACCTCCCCATCGTCGCGAGCGCGAGATCGGTCTTGCGGGGATCCAGGGCGATCTTGTCGGGGCCCGCGAGGATCGAGGTCCCCGCCGAGGCGATCATCGAGTTGGTCCACACGACAACGCCCTCGTACTTGTTGGCCTGGACCTGGATTTGACCCTTGGCACGACCGATCTGCTCAGCCATCTTGAGCATCTGCGCCCAGGTCTTTGGCGCCTCCTTGACCCGGTCCTTGCGGTACCAAAGCAGCTGGGTGTTGGACCAGATCGGCACGGCGTAGAGGCGGTCTTCGAAGCGCGCCGTGTCGAGCACGCTTGGGAAGACGTTCTTGGTCACCGCAGGCCTGATCGCGGCGGGCACCGGCTCGATCCACCCGGCGTTGGCGAACTCGCCCGTCCACACGACGTCGAGGCCGAGCAGGTCGAGCGTGTCGTCTTCGGCTCCGAGGCGCCGGACGAGCTGCTCGCGCTGCGCATCGGCCTGGGAGGGCAAGTACTCGAACTTGATGTTGTAGGCCCCGTTGGAGTCGGCCGAGCACTGCTTGGCCGCGGCCTGCATGCCGCCACTGGGCTCGTTGAAGATGAACCAGTTCAAGGTCACCCGACCCTGCTGGCTGTCGCTTCCTCCACAGGCGGCCACCGCAAGGACCGCTGCGGCAAGCGCCAGGACAGAGATGACCCGACTCATGGCGTGGAGGGGAGTACCCGCACGCCCGTCCATGTAACGGTGGTCACGAGCGATGCGACGCCAGATCCCGGTGCGCTAGGCGGTAGTTGCGATAAACCCTTCGCCTGGCGCCAGTGTCGGCCAGAGGGCGCCGGCGCGAGACAGTTCGTGTGTGTGGCGCAGCACGGTCCCCGCCGCCGGCGCCGGCGCCGGCGTGTCCCCCAGGTTGAGCGCGACGATGTGCGCATCGCCGCGCGTGAAGGCCAGCACGCCCGGCGCCGTGCCGTCGATCAGCGCCAAGGGCCCGCGCAGTGCTTCGCGCCGCAGCGCGATCAGGTCCCGGTAGAGATGCAGCAGCGAGCCGGGGTCGCGCTCCTGGTCGGCGACGTTGGCGGCGGCCGGGTTGACGACCGGCAGCCACGGGGTGCCGGATGTGAAGCCGCCGCTGGGCGTCGCGTCCCACGCCATCGGATGGCGGTGCGCGTCGCGACCGCTGCGGTCGTCGGGCTCAGGCTGAGCGGGATCGTTCGCTCGGCCAGGCCCGTCGCCCATCCCGATCTCGTCGCCCTGAAAGACGAAGGCGGCCCCGGGCAGGCTAAGCAGCAGCAGCGCGGCAGCGCGAACGTTGCGCTCGCCGACCCGCTGCGGCAGCCGCGGGAAATCGTGGTTGGAGAGCACCCACGCGGCACGGTCCTCACCGAGCGCCGCAGCCGCCTGCAGCGCGTCGCGCACCATCGGCGCCGTCCACGGCGCTTGGAACAGCTCGAAGCTGAAGGCGGCGTCGAGATCGATGAGATAGGGCGCGAGCCCCTCGCTACGCAGGTAGACCTCCCCCACCAGGAACGCGTCGCCCACCGCCGCGCGCAGCTGCGCGACGGCGGTTTCGATGTCGGGCGCGTTGCGCGAGCGGTCGTGCTCCAGCAGCGCGTACTCCGGGTCGGTCTCCGGCAGGGCCGGCGGCGAGCCGGCGTGGCGCACGCGGTCGTCGCGGCGCTGAGGGTCCTTGAGCAGTCGATCGAGCGCGTCGAGGCGGAAGCCATCGACCCCACGATCCAGCCAGAAGCGCAGCGCAGCGCCGAACGCCTCGCCGACCTCGGGGTTGCGCCAATCGAGATCGGGCTGCTCGGGATAGAAGGAGTGCAGGTACCACCCGCGGCCGTGCGGATCGGGCGACCAGGCAGACCCGCCGAAGGTCGAGCGCCAGTTGTTCTGCGGGCCGTCGCGATCGGACCACACGTAGAAGTCGGGGCGATCACGAAACCACGGGTGCGCGATCGAGGTGTGGCACGGGACCGCATCCAACAGCACCTTCAACCCGAGGCGATGGGCCTCGGCGATCAGCGCATCGACGTCGGCGAGCGTGCCGAACTCCGGTCGCACGCCCTCGTAGTCGGCGATGTCGTAGCCACCGTCGGCCATCGGCGACGGGTAGATCGGCGAGAGCCACACCGCGTCGGCACCCAGCGACGCGATGTGGCCCAGCCGGGCGACGATGCCGGGGAGGTCGCCCTCCCCGTCACCGTCGGAGTCCTGAAAGGAGCGCGGGTAGACCTGGTAGATGGTGGCGTCGTGCCACCACTCCGCCTGCGCTCCCGCGGTCACAGCGTGATCGCGCGACCGCCGGTGAAGCCGTCGGTGGCGACCATCGCGTCGACGACCTCGCGCGGGACGGGCGCGTCGGTGGTGAGCACCATGACGGCCTCGCCGTCGGCGGGACCGTCTTCCCGGCGGCCGACCGCGGCCGAGACGATGTTGACGCCGGCCTCGCCGAACGCGGTGCCGATGAGGCCGACGATGCCCGGACGGTCGCCGTAGCGGAAGACCGCGAGGTGCTCGTCGAGCTGGACGTCGAACCGCTGGCCCCAGGCCTCGAGCAGGTGCGGACGGTTCCTGGTGCCGAACGTCGTGCCGACCACGCGCTCGGCGGTGTCGCCCGAATGCACCGTGATGCGCACAAGGTTCTCGAAGTCGCGCGCGCTGGCACTCTTGGTCTCGACGATTTCGATTCCCCGCTCCTCGGCGACCGCCGGCGCGTTGACCGCGTTGACGTCCTCCTCGGTCTTGCCGGCCAGGACGCCAAGCAGCGTCGCGGTGGCCAGCGGGCGCGTGTCCCGGTCGGCGATGCGGCCGAGCAGCTCGACGTCGATGCGATCGACCGAGGAGCCTTCGGCAAGCGCCATGGCCAGGCGGCCGAGGTGCTGGCAGAGCGGCACGTACGGGCCGAGGACCTCCAAGTCCTCCGCCTTGATCGCCGGGACGTTGACGGCCGTGGTGACCGCGCCGCCGGTGAGCGCCGCGACCACCTGCTCGGCGGCCTGGAAGCCGGCGCGGTCGGTCGCCTCGGCCGTCGAGGCGCCGAGGTGCGGCGTCACGATGACGTTGGGGCGGCCGAAGTACGGCGACTCGGTGACGGGCTCGGACCGAAAGACGTCCAGCGCCGCGCCGCCGACCTTGCCGCTGTCGAGGCCGGCGATCAAGTCATCGTCGTTGATCAGCGGGCCGCGGGCGACGTTGAGGACCTTGACGCCGTCCTTGCATTTGGCCAGCGCCTCGGCGTTCAGCCAGCCCTCGGTCTCGGGCGTCTTGGGCAGGTGCAGCGTCAGGAAGTCGGCCTCGGCGTAGACGCCGTCAGAGCTGTCGGCCTTCTCGACGCCCAGGTCCTTGTAGCGGTCGGCCGACACGAACGGGTCGAACGCGACGATCCGCATGCCGAAGCCCTTGGCGCGCGCGGCGACCAGCTGGCCGATGCGGCCGAAGCCGAGGATGCCGAGGACCTTGCCCTCCAGCTCGACGCCCGACCACTTCGAGCGCTCCCACTTGCCGTGGCCGCTGAGCGCGGCGTGGGCCTGCGGGACGTTGCGGGCCAGGGCCAGCAGCAGCGCCATCGTGTGCTCGGCCGCGGTAACGACGTTGGACTCCGGCGCGTTGGCGACGATGATCCCGCGCTTGGTCGCGGCCGGGACGTCGACGTTGTCGACGCCGACGCCGGCGCGGCCGATCGCCTTCAGGTTGGTGGCCTTCTCGATCAGGTCGGCCGTCATCTTGGTGGCCGAGCGGATCAGGAGCCCGTCGTACTCGCCGATGCGGGCCTCGAAGTCAAAGCCGTCATTGTCGAAGGCGGTGTCGACGTCGAAGTGCGCCTTGAGGAGATCGATGCCGCTGGCGCCGATCTTCTCGGCGACGAGAACGCGCGTCATGCCTGCTCCCCAACGATGTAGTCGATGCAGCGGGTGAGTTGCACGATGTCTTCCGGGTCGATCGCGGGGAACATGCCGATGCGCAGCTGGTTGCGGCCGAGCTTGCGGTAGGGCTCGGTGTCGACGATGCCGTTGGCGCGCAGCGTCGCGGCGATGGCCGCGGCGTCGATGGCATCGTCGAAGTCGATCGTGCCGACGACGAGCGAGCGCTTGGCCGGGTCGGCGACGAACGGCGTCGCGAACGGTGCGGCCTCAGCCCAGTCATACAGCGCGGTCGAGGACGCCGTGGTCCGGCCGATCGCGAAGTCGAGACCGCCGTTGGTGTTCATCCACTCGATCTGCGCATTGAGCAGGACCAGCGTGGCGAGCGCGGGCGTGTTGTAGGTCTGGTCCTTGACCGAGTTGTCCAGCGCGGTGGTCAACGAGAGCGACTCGGGGATCCAGCGGTCGGTGCGCGCGCCGACCTCGGCGATGCGCTCTTGGGCGGCGGGGCTCAGCAGCGCCAGCCAGATGCCGCCGTCGGCGGCGAAGCACTTCTGCGGCGCGAAGTAGTACACGTCGCTCTGGCTGGCGTCGACGGGCAGGCCGCCGGCCCCGGAGGTGGCGTCGATGAGGACCAAGGCATCGTCGCTGCCTTGCGGACGCTGGACGGGCACCATGACGCCGGTCGAGGTCTCGTTGTGGGCCCAGGCGACGACGTCGACGCCGGCCTCGAAGGTCGGCGCGGGCGCTTCACCGGGGTCGCTCTTGACGACGATCGGGTCCTGCAGGAACGGCGCGTTGGCGGCGACGCTCGCGAACTTGTTGGAGAACTCGCCGAAGCTCAGGTGCAGCGAGCGCTCGCGGATCAGCCCGGCCGCGGCCGCGTCCCAGAACGCGGTCGTCCCGCCGTTGCCGAGTGCGACGACGTAGCCGTCGGGCAGGGTGAAGAGATCGCTGAGCCCAGCGCGCACGCGGCCGACGAGGTCCTTGACCGGCTTCTGGCGATGAGAGGTGCCCAGCAGATGGGCGTCCTCGGTGGCCAGCTTGGCCAACTGCTCGGGTCGGACCTTCGACGGGCCGCAACCGAAGCGGCCGTCTGCGGGCTTGAGCTCTTCCGGGATGGTGAGCGTGGTCGCGCTCGTCGTCATGGGGCTCCTCGGGGTCGGTATGGGAGTGCCCAGGCGTGCGGCGGAGAGATCACCATCGCTCCCCGGTGGTAGCCCACCTCGAGACGCCAGTTGCGACGGCTCGAGGAGGGTACCGAATGGCGGGCCGTGGGAACGAGCCGCCAGGCGAGTTCCCACAAGGGAAGCTCGCCCTCTGGGCGAGTCTTTCCCCTAGAACTCCGTCTGGATCCAGTCCATATGGCTGCGGAGCTCCTTGCCGACGTGCTCGACCTGCGTGTCGGCCTGCTCGGCGCGCATGCGCTTGAAGTTCTCCTGGCCGGCGCGGTTCTCGGCGATCCACTCGCGCGCGAACGTGCCGTCCTGGATCTCACCGAGGATCTTCTTCATCTCCGCGCGGGTGTCGTCGGTGACGACGCGCGGCCCGCGGCTGTAGTCGCCGTACTCGGCCGTGTTGGAGATCGAATAGCGCATGCCCGCCAGGCCCTTCTCGTACATGAGGTCCACGATCAGCTTGAGCTCGTGGAGGCACTCGAAGTAGGCCATCTGCGGGTCATAGCCGGCCTCGACGAGCGTGTCGAAGCCCGCCTGCACCAGCGCGGACGCGCCGCCGCAGAGGACAGCCTGCTCGCCGAAGAGATCGGTCTCGGTCTCCTCCTTGAACGTCGTGTCGAACACGCCGCCGCGGGTGCAGCCGATGCCCTTGGCGTAGGCCAGGGCCAGCGCCTTGGCGTTGCCCGTGGCGTCCTGGTGGATCGCGACGAGGCCGGGGACGCCAGAGCCTTCGGTGTACTGGCGGCGGACGAGATGGCCCGGGCCCTTCGGAGCGGCGAGCCCGACGTCGATGCCGGCCGGCGGGTCAACCTCGTTGTAGAGGACCGAGAAGCCGTGGCCGAAGAGCAGCAGGTTGCCCTCGGCGATGCCGTCGCGCACATCGTTTTCCCACACGGTGCGGTGCAGCTCGTCGGGAACGAGCATCATCACGATGTCGCCAGCCGAAGCGGCATCGGCGACCGAGAGGACCTCGAGACCCGCGTCCTTGGCCTGCTGGACCGACGCGGAGTCCTCACGCAGGCCTACGACGACCTTGACCCCGGAGTCCTTGAGGTTCTGGGCGTGGGCGTGGCCCTGCGAGCCGAAGCCGATGATGGCCACGGTCTTGCCGTCGAGGAGGGTGAGATCTGCGTCGTCGTCGTAGTACATAGTCCGCGGCAGTCTAAGGATCAGGCCTCCGCGACGACGCCCAGCGCCCGCCCCGGAATGGAGACGGCGCCATCTGCGGTGACGTACTGCGCCCAGCGCTCCTCGACGGCGTCGCGCAGCTTGTAGTGGTCGGCGGGCGGGAGATCGTCCAGGAGCTTGCGCATCGTTGATGAGAGCGCGCGCTGGGTCTCCCAGAGGGCGTCGAGCGTTGGGGTGGCGAAGGTGAGCTCGATCGGCTCGACGGTCGGCGTGTCGAAGCCGGCATCTTGGAGCAGCTCAGCGACTGCGCCCGGAGCGCTGAGCGAGAACGGGCCCGGCGCGTCAGGGTCGGCGGGCGGCGCCAGGCCGAGGTCGCGCGCCGCCGCCGAGAAGGTCGTCAGCCACGGGTTGACCTCCGGCACGTCCCAGACCGCGATGACGATCTTGCCGCCGGGCCGCAGGACGCGACGGGCCTCGCGCAGCGCATGCTCGGGATCGACGACCAACATGTAGCCAAAGCGGCAGAGGATCCCGTCGATCGTCGCGAGCTTTGCGTCGATCCACTCCAGGTCGATCGGCTTGAACTCGACGTTGTCGAGGCCGAGTTGCTGCGCACGGCGGCGGGCGGCCTCGACCATCGCTTCGGCGCCGTCGGAGCTGATCAGCTTCCCGCCGGGATGCAGGAGCTCGGCGGCGAGGAAGCCGACGTCGCCACGCCCGGCGGCGAGCTCGAGGATCGTCTGACCGGGTTGGGGCTGGAGGTGGTCGACCATCCAATGCGAGACGGGCAGCGCGCCGTCATAGAAGGCGTCGGCCCCCGATTCCCAGCCCGCCGCGACGCTCTCCCAGGACTCGCGACTGGCTGCTCGCTCTGCTTCCGGATCCATGACGGGAGCCTACGGTGCGGGCTCGGGCGTGACGTCGGCGAGCGCGCGGCGGACGAGCTTGCCGGAGGCGGTGCGCGGCAACGGCTCGGTGATGATCTTGTAGGCCTTGGGGACCTTGAAGCGAGCGAGGCGGGTGGCGCAATGGGCGCGGAGGGCCTCGGCGGTTGGCGGCGTCGCTTGGTCGCGGGGCCGGACCAACGCGACGACCGCCTCGCCCCACGCCTCGTCGGGGCGGCCGATCACCGCGGCTTCGAGGACGGCGGGGTGCGCCTCCAGGACCGCCTCGACCTCGGCAGGCGCGACGTTCTCTGCGCCGGTGACGATCGTGTCGGCCTTGCGACCGACGATCTGGAGAAGGCCGTCGTCGTCGACGGCGCCGAGGTCGCCGGTGTGAAGTCGTGGTCCGGCATCCGGCGAGACGGTCGGGCCTGATACGACGATCTCACCATCAGGCTCCAGCTCGACGCGTGTGCAGAAGAGCGGGACGCCGGCGGTCGCGACCTGCGAGCAGGCCTCGGTCAGCCCGTAGGTCGGGGCGACGGGGATGCCCGCTGCGGTGGCGCGCTGGATGAGCGCTGGTGGCAGTGGCGCGCCACCGAGCAGCGCCCAGCGCAGCGCCGGCGGGTTGGCGAGGCCGGCATCGAGCAGGCGCGCGAGGGTCGTGGGAACCAGGGAGACGATGGTCGGGCCGTGTGGATCGTTGAGCGCACGCAGCACGCGGTCGGTCTCGAAGCGCTCATGGACGATCGCCGTCGTGCCGTAGATCGCGGAGCGCAGCAGGATCGACAGGCCGCCGACGTGGCTCAGCGGCAGCGTGCACAGCCAGCGCTCATCGGGGTCGACGCCGAGGGCGACCGCGCTGCCCAGCGCGCTCCAGAGCCAGTTGCCGTAGGTGAGACGGATGGGCTTGGGCTTGGTGGTGGTCCCGCTCGTGTGGACGAGGATCGCGGGCGCATCGAGATCGTGGGCATCGGTGACCTCCTGCATGCCATGCAGGCGCTCCCCAAAGAGCAGGTCGACCGCCGGTCGCTCGGCCTCGGTCAGCCGCAGATCGATGGGCACCACGAGCGCGCCGGCCAGCAGGCAGGCGTGCAGCGCGACGACGTAGTCCTCGCCGGGCGGGAGCGCCAGGCCGACCCGCGCACCGCGCGGCAGGCCGGCCGCGGCGGCGCGGGCTCGCTGATGCAGCGCCGCGTAGGTGAGCCCGTTGACCGCAGCGGTGTTCGGACGCGTGCGCGCCGCTCTCGCCAGCCAGGACTCGACCACCATGGCTCGGAAAGTAGCCTGCCGCCCATGGCAGTGACCTGGACCCCCGGTGACGGCGACTACACCGACATCCGCTACGAGCTGAGCGGCGACGGGATCGCGAAGATCACGATCGACCGCCCCGAGGTGCGCAACGCCTTTCGACCGCAGACGCTCGTCGAGGTCTCCGAGGCGCTGGAACGCGCCCGCGAGGACGGCGATGTCGGCGTCGTGATCTTCACCGGCGAGGGGCCACACGCGTTCTGCTCGGGCGGCGACCAGAACGTTCGCGGCGACACGGGCTACATCCCCGAAGGCGCCACGGTCGGGCGCTTCCACGTCACCGACCTGCAGGTCCAGATGCGGCGGCTGCCCAAGCCATTGGTCGCGCAGGTCGCGGGCTACGCGATTGGCGGCGGCCATGTCCTGCATCTCTGCTGCGACCTGACGATCGCCGCCGACAACGCGCGCTTCGGCCAGACCGGGCCGCGCGTCGGCTCCTGGGACGGCGGCTTCGGCGCGTCGCTGCTGCGCGACCTCGTCGGGACCAAGCGCGCCAAGGAGATCTGGCTGCTCTGCCGCCAGTACGACGCCCAGCAGGCGTTGAACATGGGGTTGGTCAACGCGGTGGTGCCGCTGGAGCGGTTGGAGGAGGAGACGGTCTCCTGGTGTCGCGAGATGCTCGAGCTCTCCCCCTTCGCGCTGCGGCTCGTGAAGTCCTCGTTTCACGCCCATGAGGACGGCTATGCCGGGATCCAGCAGCTTGCCCACGACGCCAACCTGTTGTTCTATGGGTCGGATGAGGCCAAAGAAGGGCGCGAGGCCTACAAGGACAAGCGCCGCCCGGACTTCTCGCAGTTCCCGCGGAGGGCATGAGCGTTCATGAGTGAGTCTTCGGAGGCAATCTCGCAGCACCCCTCGCCGATCAAGATCTGGCTGTTGGCCGCGCGGCCGCGCACGCTGCCGGCCGGCGTCGCACCGGTGCTCGTCGGCACGGCGCTGGCGGCGGCCGAGACGTCCTCGCTGCGCGTGGGCGCGTTCATCGCGGCGTTGCTCGGCGCGGTCTTCATCCAGGTCGGCGCGAACTTGTCCAACGACTACTCCGACGCCCGCCGCGGCGCCGACACGGAGGACCGCCTCGGGCCCGTGCGCGTCACTGCCGGCGGCCTCGTGCCGCCCAAGCAGGTCTTGACGGCGACCTACGTGTCGTTCGCGCTGGCGGTGCTGTGCGGCGTCTACCTGATCATCGTCGCCGGCTGGGTGATCCTGGCGATCGGCTCGGCGTCGATCCTGGCGGGCGTGCTGTACACGGGCGGCCCGCGGCCGTATGGCTATGAGGGGTTGGGCGATGTCTTCGTCTTCCTGTTCTTTGGGTTGGTCGCCGTGACGGGGTCCTACTACGCGCAGGTGGAGCAGCTGGAGTGGGAGGCGTTTGCCTTGGCGGTGCCGGTGGGGTTGCTGGCAGCGGCGATCCTGGCGGTCAACAACATCCGCGACGCGCCGACCGACGCACGGGTGGGCAAGCGGACGCTCGCGGTGCGCTTGGGGCGCGGGCGCGCGCGGGACTTCTACGCGGCCGAGGTGTACGTGGCGTTCCTGATCCCGGTGGGAGTCTGGGCGGCCGGTGGCGGGCAGGTTGGGCCGTGGGTGTTGTTGACGTGGTTGGCGCTGCCGCTGGCGGTGCCGCTGGTGCGGACGGTGCGCCAGCACGACGACGGGCCGACGTTGAATGAGGCGCTGGCGCGGACCGGGATGCTGCAGTTGGCGTTCTGCGTGTTGTTGAGTGCGGGGCTGTTGTTGAGCTGAGGTCTGTCTCTGCGGTGCTGGCTGGCGTGGCGCACCCGGGGTGCTCAGCGCGGTTTTGTTTTGGTGGGTGCGCGGCGTGGTTCGGAGGCACCGAGGGGAGTGAGGAGTGGTTGGCGCCTCGGGGCGTGGGTTGTCGTCCGTTGGCGCCTCGGCACGGGTGGTGCGTGGCCGCGACGAAATCCGGGTCGAGTTGACGTGGATAGTGCCGGTCAACTCGACCGAGATTGATCGTTCGGGCGGGATCGCGGCCGACGGGTACGTTGACCGGGAATAGGCACGTCAACGTACCCGGGAGCACTGCTTCGGCCCCGAACGACCCCGGGCGTCCGGCAAACGCTCGCGCGGACGGCCGATGACGCCGCGAGCCTCGACAGCTTCCTCTCCTCGATGCGCCGAACCACGCTGCGCACCCGCTCCCACGCCGCGCGCTGAGCGCCGGGGGTACGCGCAGGACAGCAGTGCGCGGACGCCGGACCTACGCCACGAGCTGGACCGACGGCCGCTGCCGCCCCGTCTCCTCCGCACGCTTGAGCGCCAGCTGCAGGAACGCCTTGGCCGCCGGCGGCTGACGCCGGTCGGCGCGCCAGACCAGGGCCGTAGGCCAGGTCAGCAGCTCCGGGCCGACGGGCCGGAAGGTGATCGCCGGGCCGGGCTCGGCGGCGATCGAGCGCGGGAGGACGGCGACGCCGAGGCCCTTTGAGACCAGCGCGCGGACCGCGCCCATCTCGGTGCAGATGAAGGCGTTGCGCGGCGCGAGGCCGAGCTTGGCCATCGCCTTCTCTAGGCGCAAACGCAGCGCCGAGTTCTCGCGGTACGTCACGAGGTCCTCGGCGGCCAGCTGCTCGTAGGTGATGTGGTCGCATGCCGTCAGCGCGTGGTCGACGGGCAAGGCCACCACGAACTCCTCCTCGAAGACGAGGCTCGCGGCGAAATCCTCGCCCAGCGCGTCGGGGTCGACGGCCGTGAAGGCCGCGTCGAGCTCGTCGGTGCGCAGCCGGTCAAGCAGCTCGTCCTGGGTGCGCTCGACCATGTGGATCGCGACGCCGGGATGGCGGGTGTGAAAGTCGGCGATGACGTCGGCGAGGTCGTACAGGCCCGTCGGGTACATGCCGCCGAGCTTGAGCTCACCGCGCAGCAAGCCGCTGAGCTCCTCAAGCTCGTTCTGGAGTCCCTCGACCTCGTGCAGCACTCGATGGGCGTAGTCGAGGACGAGCCGGCCTTCGGTGGTCAGCTCTACCGAGCGGCTGGAGCGCGTGAAGACCTGGATGCCGAGCTCGTTCTCCAGCCGGCGGATCTGCTGGGAGATGGCTGACTGGGCGAGGTGGAGCTCCTCCCCGGCCTTCGTAAACGAGCCGGTACGGGCGACGGCGGCGATGGTGCGCAGATGACGGAGCTCCATGCCACCGATCGTCGCATGGCATCGACGATCTGTCGAAGTCGGGTTTGCGGCAGCATCGATCACGCAAGGTGATGGATGGCCACCGTGCCGGTCTGGCAGGCTGCTGGCGAGACCCATGGACGTCACGCTTGAACCCGTCACGCATCGCTTGCGCATCCCGCTGCGCACCGCCTACGGTGACGTGCGCGAGCGCGGGACCTATGTCCTCTCGCTGACAGGCCCCGACGGCATCACCGGCCACGGCGAGGCCGCGCCGCTGGAGGCCTATGACGGCGTGCCGCTCGACATCGTCGGCCAGGCGCTGGAGCGCTACGCCGAGGTGCTCACCAACGACCGTGGTAGTACCGGCCCGGCGCTCCTGGACGCCTGCCGCGAGGTCGCCGACTTGCCCCAAGCGCTGGCGGCCGTCGATCTCGCGCTCTGGGACGCCGCCGGGCAGCGTGCGGGCAAGCCGATCTCCGCGCTGCTGACCGACGGCGCGCTGGAGCACGTCCCGGTCAACGCGACGATCGGCGCGACTGATCGTGCCGGCGCCGCCGAGGCGGCCGCGAGCGCCGCGGAGCTGGGCTTCGAGTGCGTCAAGGTCAAGGTCGGCGTCGGGGACGACGCGGGGCGCATCGCGGCGGTGCGGCGCGCGGTCGGCGATCAGGTCGCGATCCGGATCGACGCCAACGGCGCGTGGACGGTCGACGAAGCGGTCGCCACGATCGACGTGCTGGCGCGCGCCGGGCTGGAGCTGGTCGAGGAGCCGGTCTCCGGGATCGCGGCGCTCCGTGAGGTGCGCGAGCGCGTGCCGGTCCGCGTCGCGATGGACGAGACGGTCGCCGAGCATGGGGCGATCGCCTCGGGCGCGGCGGACGCGGTCTGCCTGAAGATCTCGCGCGCGGGCGGCATCTCGGCGCTGCTGGCCCAGGCGACGCTCGTGCGCGCGACCGGCGCGGAGGTCTACCTCGCCTCGACGATCGACGGCCCGCTCGGGATCGCAGCAGCCGCGCATTGCGCGGCAGCCCTACGGGTCGAGCTGCCCTGCGGCCTGGCGACACTTGCGCTGCTGGACGACGACGGCACGGGCGATGGACAGCTCGCCGTGCACCAGGGGCGGCTACGGGTGCCGTCGGGGCCGGGGCTGCTCGGAAGCTAGTTGTCGTTCTTGGCCTTGGCGAGCGCGATGCGCCAGCGCAACACGCGACGAGCGCCCGCGTCGAGTCGCGCGCGGGTGAGCGCGCCGCTGCGCACGGCGCGCTCGAGCCCGGCCGCCGCACGGGCGCCCGTCTCGTAGTCCTTGGCGAACAGCGGCAAGTCGACGCCGGCCTTCATGGTGAAGAAGGCCAGCTGCGCGGGCGAGCCGTACTTGGCGACCGCGGGCGTCTGGAGGTCGTCGGTCATCGCCACGCCCGTGAACTTCAGACGGCCGCGCAGCTCGTCGCCGACCCAGCGGGGCGAGAAGGCGGCGGGCCGCGGGTCGACGCGCGGGTAGACGGCGGTCGACAGCATCACCGCACGGGTCTCGATCTTCGCGTAGGGCTGAAGGTCGATGGCACGCAGCTGCGCGAGCGAGAGGTCGATGTGGGCGGCACCGTTGTCGGTGTTGATCGATGCGGCGCCGAAGCCGGGGAAGTGCTTGAGGACGGGCTCGACACCGCCGGCGCGCAGGCCGTCGGCGAACGCGCCGGCCTTGGCGATGACGCCAGGCGCGTCGTCGTCGTAGGTCCGGCCCTCGTTGGCCAGCGCACGGTCTGCCCGGGCCACGTCGACCACCGGCGCGAGATCGACGTTGACGCCTGCGCTGCGCAAGAGCCGTCCGGCGTCGCGGCCGTTGGCGCGAGCGGCGGCGCTGCTCGGCGTGGCGGCGGCGCCCGTGGCGGGCGGGCCTGGGAGGCGCCGGACGTTCCCACCCTCCTGATCGATCATGACCAGCAGCGGCGCGTCGACGGCGGCGGGTCGCTTGATGCGCTGCAACCTGGCGATCTGCGCGCGCAGGCCGGCCACGCCACGGATGTTGCGGGAGAAGAGGATGACGCCGGCGGCCTCGCCGCGGGCGATCCGCCGGCGCAGCGCGGCCGGCGGGCGCGTCCCGGAGTAGGCGAAGACCATGCGCTGACCGATGGCCTGGCGGAGGGTCAGTGGCGCAGGCTTCTTGTCGTCCTTGCTCTTGCGGCGAGCGGCTGTCTGCTTAGCCGACGGCGCGTCGGGCTGCGTCTCGCCATCGCTCCCACCGCCGCACCCCGCCACCAGCGCCGCGACCGCAAGCAGCCCAAGCGCGCGTCTCACGCCGCCTCGATCAGCGCCGCGAGCTCCCGCGGGGCCTCGCGCGGAAGGCCGTGCCCGGCGCCATCGACCACGTGGATCGTGGCGTGTGGGAGGCGCGCCGCATACTCGGCCTCGGCAAGGCGCACGAACTTGCCGTCGCGACTGCCGACGATGATCGTGATCGGCATCGTCAGCGCGCCGAGCTGGTCCCAGAGCGGGGCCATCGCGCCAGCGCCGATCCGGCGGAGGGCCTCAGCGAGCGCGATCGGCTCGTTGCGCAGAAGGTCCTCGCGCCACCAGCGCGCAGCCTCCGGCGATGTGCCGTCGAAGAGCGGGTTGGCCATCCAGCGGTCGGCGTACTCCTCGATCGTCATGCGGTCGAGGTCGTCGGCGAACGCCTCGTCGTCGGCCGCACGGGCGGCCCGATCGCCGTCGTCGGCAATGCCCGCCGTGGTCGCGACGAGGATCAGCCGCGTGACCCGCTCGGGTGCGGCAAGCGCCACATGCTGGGCCACGCGACCGCCCAGCGAGTAGCCGCAGAGCGCGAACGCGCCCGGCGCGGCGGCCAGCACGTCGGCTACGCAATCCTCGAAGGAGATCGGTCGCACACCGGCCTTCGTGCCATGCCCGCGGAGGTCTGGCACGAGCGGGTTGTAGCGTTCGTGATCGAGCTCGGGCAGGACGGGGTCCCAGGCGCGGTGGGTCCCGCCGAAGCCATGGAGCAGTACCAGCGTCTCGGGCATCTCCCCTATCTATCCCATGAGCGATCCTCGCGACACCTACCTCCTGCTGCGCGCCTTCGTCGACGAGCTGCATCGCTGCGGCGTCGCGGGCGCCTGCACCTCGCCGGGATCGCGCTCGACGCCACTGGTCCTGAGCCTCGCGCGCGACGGCCGGATCCCGGTCACCTCGCACGTCGACGAGCGCTCGGCCGCCTTCTTCGCGCTCGGCCTCGCCCAGGCGACCGGTCGCCCCGCGGTCTTGGCCTGCACGTCGGGAACGGCGGCCGCCAACTACGCGCCGGCGGTCATCGAGGCCGCCGAGGCTGGTGTCCCGCTCATCATCCTGACCGCCGACCGCCCGCCGGAGCTGCGCGGCGTCGGCGCCGGTCAGACGATCGACCAGATCAAGCTGTACGGGTCGGCGGCGAAGTGGTTCTTCGAGGTCGGCACGCACGACGACGCGACGCCGCAGCGGCTGCGCTGGATCCGCCAGCTCGCGTGCCGCGCGCACGCGGTGGCGCTCGACGGACGCCCCGGGCCGGTGCACCTCAACGTCGCGCTGCGCGAGCCACTGGTGCTCGACACGCCGCTGGACGGCGCGCCCGGCGACGGCGGTCGACCTGACGGCGCGCCGTGGACCGCGCGCGCTGTCGCACCGCAGGATCCCGCCCCGCTCGTCGCATGGCTGCACGAGCACGCCGGCGGCCAGGGACTGATCGTCGCCGGCCGTGGCGCGGACGGGCCCGCGACCGCTCGTCTGGCCGAGGCGCTGGCGTGGCCGCTGCTGGCCGACCCGCTGGCGGGCGCGCGCACCGGCGGGTCGGCGATCGCCCACTACGACGCGCTGCTGCGCGACGCCGGCTGGGCGGCGACCGTCGCGCCCGCGTCCGTTCTGCGCATCGGCGACCTGCCGACCTCCAAGCCGCTGCGCCAGTGGCTGGCCGGGCTGGAGACTGACGTACCGCAGCTCGCGCTCGCCGCCGCGAGCCCGTGGCCGGACCCCGACGCGGCGCTGAGCGCGGTCCTCGCGCTGGCGCCCTCGGCGCTGGCCGGGATCGACGAGACGTGGCCGACCGACCTCGCCTGGCTGGGGCGCTGGCGGGAGGCCGACGCCTGCGCGGCGTCCGCGATCGAGGCGACGATCGGCACCGACGAGGTCAACGAGCCGCGCATCGCCCGCGAGCTAGCGAGCGCCGTGCCGGCCGCCGCAACCGTCGTGATCGCCGCCTCGATGCCGATCCGCGACGTCGAGACGTTCTGGCCCGTCCTCGACGCCCCGCCGCGCGCGCTGGCCAACCGCGGCGCCAACGGCATCGACGGCACGATCTCCACCGCCTACGGGGTCGCCGCCGCGACCGGCGGTCCGACCTACCTGCTGATCGGCGACGTCGCCCTGGCCCACGACGTCGGCGGCCTGCTGGCCGGCCGGCGCCTCGGCGTGCCGCTGACGATCGTCGTGGTCGACAACGCCGGTGGCGGGATCTTCGACTTCTTGCCGGTCGCCACCCAAGGCGCCGAGTATGAAGAGCACGTGCTCACGCCGACGGGGCTGGAGGTTGAGCGCATCGCCGCGCTCTATGGCGCCGAATACCGGTCTGTCACCGAAATCGCCGGGCTGCGCGACGCTCTCGGCACACCACCGAACGGCACCACCATCGTTCACTTGCAGACCGAGCGAGCAGCCAACGTGGCATTGCACCGCAAGAGCTGGGCAGCGGTCGCCGAAGCGGTGCGTGAAAGTCTTGATTCAAAGAGGTGACGGCCGGGTCGCACACGGATAGGCTGGCGGCCGATGGTGTGGATCGTCGCCCTCTCGGCCGCTTGGCTCGGCGCCTTTGCGCTGCTGCTCGCGCTGACCACGATCGCTGCTCGCAGCGACCGTCCCACCGCCGACCACCTCGCCCGCGTCCACGGCGCGCGCGTCTGGCTCCCGCCGGTGCCCGAGCGCGAGCGCCCGCTGGCCTAGCCGTTGGCGCGGCGCGGTCCGGTCCGCCCCGTAGCCTGAAGCTGGTGCTCGATGGCCAGCAGATCTCCCTTCTCGGCGAGCCCGAGCCGCGTGTTGCCGACGGCCCGGTGGCGGTCGCGCCGGCGCCGCGACTGACGTCCAAGGGCATCGCGCCGGGCGACATCGTCGAGGTCGACCGCAAGGGCCGCCGCTTCCACGCGCTGGTTGAAGGCATCGAGCAACGGGAGACCGGGCGGTTTGACCTGGCGGTACGGCCGCTGGATGGACGGTCCACGTGGCGCAGCGCGACGGTGCGGGATGTGGTGGGCGTTTGGCGGCGGGCGCGGGGGTCGGGGGCGATGCGGCCGGAGGAGTCGTAGGGCGCGCCTGTGTGGCAGCGCGTCACCTGATGGGTCGTCCGCTCGTGCTGGCTTGCGTGGCGCACCCACGGCGCTCAGCGCGCAATGTGGCCGGGGTGCGCAGCGGGGTTCGGCGGCACCGAGGTGTGGTCCGCGGCGCGTTGACCGGCATAGAACACGACAACTCGACCAGCGCCCTCGCTTCGTGCGCGAACGATTGATCCGGGGCGTTTCATGGTGAATATGTCACCATGAGACGACCCCGACCGGCGCTTCGGCAGCGAACGATCGATCCGGGTCGCCTGGAGTCCCTATATGGGACACAGAACGACCCGACCCGCTCAGCCCGCCAGCACCGGCAGCAACGCCTGCAACTTGACCTCGGTCTCCGCCAGCTCTGCCGCCGGATCGGAGTCACGCACGACGCCCACGCCGGCGTAGCAGCGCGCGATCGGGCCGTGCAGCAGCGCGCAGCGCAAGGCCACCACGAACTCGCCGTCCTCGTCGATGTCCGTCCACCCCACCGGGCCCGCGTACCAGCCGCGATCAAAGCCCTCCAGGGCCGGGATCAGCGGTGCGGCCGCCGACAGCGGCTCACCGCCCACCGCCGGCGTCGGATGCAACAGCCCTGCCAGCTCGATCGCGCTGACGGGCCGCGCGAGCTGCGCGCGGATCGGCGTGCCCAAGTGCTGGATGTTGGTCATCTTGACCAGCTCGGGCTCTTCGGGCGCGGTCACCCAGACGGCGACAGGCCGCAGCGTCCGCGCGATGCGGCGAACGACGATCTCCTGCTCTTCGCGGTCCTTGGTGGAGCGCAGCAGGCGCTCGCCGAGGTGGTCGTCGACGGCGGGGTCGGCGCTGCGGCGCGTCGAGCCCGCGAGCGCGAGCGTCGCCGCCCGCTCGCCGTCGCGGCGGATCAGCAGCTCGGGCGAGGCGGCGACGAAGGCCGCGTCGCCGCGCCCCGCACACACGAGGTGGCAGGACGGGAACGCCTCGCGCAGCACGCCCAGCACCGCGGCCGGGTCATGGTCGATCGGTGCGTGGACCTGGACCTCGCGGGCGAGGACGAGCTTCTGGAGGTCGCCCGCGACGATCCGCTCGACGCCGCGCGCGACCGCCTGCTCGTAGTGCTCGGGCGGCATCGCCGACACCACGCGGTAGCGCCCTGCGGGATCCGGATCGTGCAACGGCAGCCCCACCCCGAAGCGCAGCTCCGACGCGCGCCGCTCGACGCGCACCACGAGATCCTCGACGGTGTCGTCCGGACAGGCCAACACGCAGAACGTGAGCCGCACGTCCTCCCCGCGACGCACGAGCGAGACCTCGGGCACGTGCAGCGACGCCGCCGCGTAGCCGCCCCAGTGCGGCGCCTTGCCGCCATCAGGCGCGAACGCAAAGCCGCCGACCGCGATCGGCCCGCAGCCACGCGGCCCGTCCGGCGGATCGCACGCGGCATGCGAGGCCAGCGTACGCCAGCGCTTGGCCACCACCTTGAAGCGATCGGGCCCGGACGCCTCCAGCGCCACCGCGGTCCCCAAAGCCCCCAGCGCGGCGCGGTCGCGGTCGGGCTGCTCGAAGCAGAACCAAGATTCACGAGGACGCCGCGACGCCGACACCACCGCGCTCGGATCGACCCCGCCGTCGACGCGCAGCGTGATCGCCGCCAGCGCCTCCCCGTGCCGGCGCGCACGCCGCACGGCCGCCGCCGCCCGGTGAGTCAGCCGCACATGGTCGGCAGCCGACAGCGCGAAGCCGCCGGAGGCGGTGAGGACCGAGGCCATGAACTTGCATTCTACGAACGGCGACGGACCCGCCGAAGCGAGGTCCGTCACAGAACGTCAGCGGCGCCGCGAAGCGCGGTCCCCGCTCAGGTTTCGCCGCGCCCGCGCGAGATCGCGATCTCGCCCGTCCGCATCATCTCGACCATGCCGAACGGGCGCAGCAGCGCCTCGAAGGACTCGATCTTGTCGGTCGTGCCGGTGATCTCGACGATGATCGAGCGGCGCGTGACATCGACGATGCGGCCACGGAAGATCTCCGTGAGCTGCAGAACCTCGGCACGCTGCACGCCGTCAGCCGCGACCTTGAAGAGCGCCAGCTCGCGCGTGACCGTCTCGGACGGCTCGAGGTCGCGGATCTTCAGGACGTTGATCAGCTTGTGCAGCTGCTTGGTGACCTGATCGATCGGGTGCAGGGCACCGTCGACCGTCAGCGTCACGCGCGAGATGTCCTCGTCGTCGGTCGGCCCGACGGTGAGCGTGTCGATGTTGAACCCGCGGCGGGCGAACAGGCCGGCGATGCGCGTCAGCACACCCGGCTTGTTCTCCACCAGGATGGTCAGGACGTGCTTGCGCCCCGACCGCATCTGGCCGCTGGCCTCGAGATCTTCGAGGTTCAGCATCTCCTTGATTCCCGGATCCCCCATGAGCTCAGCCCACCATCTCGCGCGCGGCGGCGCCGGGCGAGATCATCGGGTACACGTTCTCCTCGCGGGTGACGCGGATGTCCACGACCACCGGGCCCTCCGTCGCGATCGCCGCGCGCAGGTCGTCAACGAGCGTCTCCTTGGCCGTCAGGCGCACGCCGGTGGCCCCGTAGGCCTCGGCGAGCTTGACGAAGTCCGGCGACTGCCCCATGTCGACGTGCGAGTAACGGTTCTCCCAAAACAACTCTTGCCACTGGCGGACCATGCCCAGGTAACCGTTGTTGAGGATCAGCACCTTGACCGGGATGCGGTTGGCGACGCAGGTGGCCAGCTCCTGGCTGTTCATCTGCACCGAGCCGTCACCGGTGATGCAGACGACCGTCTCATCCGGCATCCCCACGGCGGCGCCCATCGCGGCCGGCAGGCCAAAGCCCATCGTCCCTAGGCCGCCCGAGTTGATCCACCGGCGCGGCTTGGTGAACGCGTAGTACTGCGCCGCCCACATCTGATGCTGACCGACGTCGGAGGTCACGATGGCGTCGCCGCCCGTAGCCTCGTAGATCGACTGGATCGCGAGCTGCGGCTTGATCTCCGAGTCGCTGGAGTCGGTGTAGTGCAGCGGATGGCGCTCCTGCCAGCCGCCGATGCGCTGCCACCACTCGTCCAGCCGCGACGGATCCGCGCCCAAGGCCCGGTACTCGTTGACGAGCTTGACCAGGATGTTCTTGGCGTCGCCAACGATCGGGATGTGCGCCGGGACGTTCTTGGAGATCTCGGCCGGATCGATGTCGATGTGGATGAACTTGGCCCGCGGCGCGAACTCCGACAGCTTGCCGGTGATGCGATCGTCAAAGCGGGCGCCGATCGCGCAGATCAGATCTGCCTCGTCCATCGCATAGTTGGCCGCACGCGTGCCGTGCATGCCCAGCATGCCCAGGAACTGGTCGTGGGTCCCCGAAAAGCCACCGAGCCCGTTCAGGGTGTTGGTGACCGGGAAGCGGTCGCTGGTGGCGAACTCCGTCAGCTCGGCCGAGGCGTCAGACAGGATGACCCCGCCGCCCGCATAGATCACCGGACGGCGCGACGACGCCAGCGCCTTAGCCGCCTGGCGGATCTGCTTGACGTTGCCCTCCGTCGTGGGCTGGTAGCCCGGGAGGTGGACCTCGGTGACCGGCTCGTACGGGATGTCGGCCTTCGACAGGTCGGTCGGGATGTCGATGACCACCGGGCCGGGACGCCCGCTGCGGGCGACGTGGAAGGCCTCGTGCAGCACACGCGGGATCTCCGCCGGGTGCTGGATCATCCACGAGTGCTTCACCGCGGGCATCGTGATGCCCATGATGTCGGCCTCTTGGAAGCCGTCGGTTCCTAGAAGGTCCGTGCGGACCTGGCCGGTGATGAAGACCACCGGGACCGAGTCCATCATCGCGTCCATGATCGGCGTGACCAGGTTGGTCGCGCCCGGGCCGCTGGTGCCCAGCGCGACGCCGACCTTGCCGGTCGCCTTGGCATAGCCCGTGGCGGCATGGCCGCCCCCGGCCTCGTGACGCACCAGGACGTGGCGGATGCCCGCGTCCACGAAGGCGTCGTACGTCGGGAGGTTCGCGCCGCCCGGATACCCGAATACGACGTCCACACCCTCTGCCTTAAGGCACTCCATCACGGCATCGACCGCTCGCATGCGCTTGACCTCCTTTCGTAAAAGGTCAGGGTTTTGGTGAGACAACAGCAACGAGCCGCCCGGCAGGCGGCTCGGTGAATCGCCGAGTCTATCGCGGAATCGCGCTGCCTATGCAGGGGCGACGGGCGGCAGGATC
Organism: uncultured Conexibacteraceae bacterium; assembly: GCA_963829185.1. Classification (GTDB taxonomy): domain Bacteria; phylum Actinomycetota; class Thermoleophilia; order Solirubrobacterales; family Solirubrobacteraceae; genus Baekduia. Next base: position 476,905 of record CAWHID010000010.1, on the reverse strand, counting down.
TCCGACTCGTCGGGGAAGTCCAGCTCGGTGCCGCAGCGGGTGCACAGGGCGTCGTGGATCATGCAGACGTGTCCGCACGTCGGACAGTGGCGGCGCGGCTCATCGGTGTCAAAGCGGTAGAGCACCGCGGCGGCCAGCCCGATGATCGGGAAGGTGGCCGAGATGATGAACCAGAGGAAGAACGAGCTGCCCTTGATCTTGCCGACGAAGCCGCCAGCGAGGCCAAAGAACAGCGCGATGACGATGTAGACCATCGCCGGCTCCGAGTCAGAGGATCCGCAGCGCCCAGACGACTGCGACGAGGCAGAAGACGATCACGATGACCGTCGCGAAACCGGAGATCACGCTGATGACGAGCTTCAGCAGGAGCACGGCGGCGAGCGCGAGGACCACAAACGCAAGGAGCCGCTTCAGGATAGAGGGCTTGGCGGCGGTGTCTTCCATGCCTACAGGGTAGTCGCACCCGCGGGTGTGCGAGAGCGAATTGGCGAATCGGCGGCCGCGAGCGCCCCCTCAGGTACTCGCGGCCGCCATGCGCTTGGATCCTTCAGTCGTAACTGCGACGGAGATGCGCGTGCTGACCGTTCCCCGACGAGCGATCGTTGACGTGCAGGCGGGCGAGGCGGTAACGGCGGATGGCCGGCGCGTCCTGGCCCGACCCCAGCCGTGACCGCTCGCCGACGAGGATGATTCTCGACAGCGGGTTTGCGGAAGCGGTGGTCATGGACATCATCTTGCGCGATCGTGGGGTCGCTGCCCATCGCCGGACGGTCCGAAGTTCTCGACGTTCGGTCCTACACCTGGTCGAGGCCCAACGCTCGCCGCGGCGGACTCGATGGCCGGCCGCATCGCCGCCGGCAGCCGCCGCCGGACCCGCCAGCGCGCGCCCGAGAAGGCCATGTTGGCGACGGTGGCGAAGCCGACCTCGTCGGCGCGTAGGGCGAGCAGCAGGTGGGCGATGCGATCGGCGCTGGGCAGGTCGGGATCGGCGACGCGGACGCAGAAGCAGGTCGCGCGGCGCCCACGTCGCCCGGTGAGCAGCACGGCGCCCGCCTCCCCCACGACCCAGACACCGAGCGCGCCGCGCTCGACCACGAGGCCGGTATGCCCATGCAGCGCCCGGGCGTCATGGCCGACGAGGTCGCCGAGCAGGCCGAGCGCGGTGTGCTCGGCCTCAGCTCCGGTCCGGATCCGCGGGCGCAGGACGTTGGCGCCGCGGGCCGCGTAGAGCATGGGGATGACCCACGCGTGCCCGAAGCTGGCGAGGCTGACGGCGATCGCCAGCGGCTGGACGAAAAACAGGACGACGCCCGCGGCGATGAACGGGACGACGTGCGCGACGGTCGTGATTGTCCAGAGCCGTCCGCGCTTGCGCAGGCGTGCGCCATCCATCGGCGCCCGCCAGTAGACGGCCGCCGTCTCGGGCAGCGCGACGTGCGCCGCGGAGCCCTCCATCACCCGCCGCTGATCGGCAGCCGCAAGATCACGAGGTCTGCGTCGATCGGCAGCTCCTTGACCTGCTCGGCGTGGCCCTCGCCGGTGGAGACCATCGCGAAGTAGCCGCGGTCGAGCTCCTCGCGGAAGGCGACGACGGCGGCCTCGTGGCCCGCGGGATCTCCCGCGCTCCACTCCGCCAGCGTGGTGTGACCGGTGCGATCCATGCGGACGAGACGTGACATGCCCAGCTCCAGTGTTCGCTTGCCACGCGATGCTAAACCGAGCCCGGAGGGCTCGTGCGCCAGGAGGTCTGCCGATTGGCCTACAGACCGAGCTGCGAGCGCACCAGTCGGGTGATCTCGCCCCCGTCCGCACGCCCCTTGGTCTCGCGCATCACATGGCCGACGATGACGCCGATCGGCTTCATGTCGCCGCCGCGCAGCTTCTCGGCGACGTCGGGGTTGGCGGCTAGCGCGGCCTCGACGATCGGCGCGAGCTCGTCGCTGCCGCCGACCGCGCCGAGGCCCTCGGCCTCCACGATCCGCTCCGGATCGCCGCCGTCGGCGATGAGCTTGTCGAGCACCTGACGCGCGCCGCCCTGGGTGACCTGCTTGGCCGAGACCATGGCCACCAACTTGGCCAGCGCGGCCGGGGCGACGTTGGACTGCGCGGGATCGGCGTCGGCATCGAGCCGCGAGAGCAGCTCGTTGCCGAGCCAGTTGGCCACCGGCTGCGCGTTGGCGCCGTCGCCGTCGATCGCTGCCTCGAAGTAGTCGCCCAACTCGGGCCGGAACGCGAGCAGGCGTGAGGACTCGGCGCTGAGGCCCAGGTCGCGCTCGAAGCGCTCGGCGCGGGCCAGCGGCAGCTCGGGCAGCGCGGCCTGCGCGCGATCGAGCATCTCCTGGGAGATCGCGACCGGCGTCAGGTCGGGCTCAGGGAAGTAGCGGTAGTCGTGCGCATCCTCCTTGGAGCGCAACGAGGTGATCGCCTCGGTCCGCGGATCGAAGTGCAGCGTCTCCTGCTCGATGGTGCCGCCCGCGCGCAGGATCGCCTCCTGCCGCGCGGCCTCGGCGCGGATGCCGCGCTCGATGTACCGGAACGAGTTCATGTTCTTGAGCTCGGTCTTGGTCCCCAGCTCGGTGGTGCCGACCGGCCGGATGGAGATGTTGGCGTCGCAACGCAGCGAGCCCGCCTCCATGTTGACGTCGCTGACGCCGAGCACCCGCAGCGTGGAGCGCAACATGCGCAGCCACTCGGCGGCGGCCGTCGCGTCGCGCAGGTCGGGCTCGGTGACGATCTCGGCCAGCGGCGTGCCGCCGCGGTTGAAGTCCACGACCGACGCGTCGGAGCCGTGCAGACGGCCGGAGCCGCCGGCGTGCACGAGCTTGGCCGCGTCCTCTTCAAGGTGGACGCGATGGATGCGTACATCGCCGAGCTGGCCGCCGAGACACAGGGGCTCGTCGTACTGGCTGATCTGGTAGGCCTTGGGCGAATCGGGATAGAAGTAGTTCTTGCGGTGAAAGACCGACCGCGGCGCCAGCTCGCTGCCCAGCGCCATCCCCATCATCAACCCGTAGTGGATGGCCTCGGCGTTGGTGACCGGCAAGCTGCCGGGCAGTGCCAGGCAGACCGGGCAGGTGTGGATGTTGGGCGGATCGCCGAAGCTCAGCGGGCAGCCACAGAACATCTTGGTCTTCGTCTGCAGCTGGACGTGGATCTCCAGCCCGATGACGGTCTCGTACTCGATCGCGCTCATGGTCTAGACCCTCCCTGCCGTCGCGTCGAAGCCGATAGCCCGCTCCAGCGCATAGGCCGCCCCGAGGATGCGGTTCTCGCTAAACGCCGGGCCGGCAATCTGGAAGCCGACCGGCAAGTTGTCGCTCAACCCAGCCGGGATCGAGATCGCCGGGATGCCGGCCAGCGAGATCGGCACCGTGAAGAGGTCGTTGAGGTACATCTCCAGCGGGTCGGCGGTCTTGGCGCCGAGCGCGAAGGCGACGGTCGGCGCCGTCGGCGTAACGATCAAGTCCACCGACTCGAACGCGTTCTTGTAGTCCTCGGCGATCTTGGTGCGGACCCGCTGCGCCTTGCCGTAGTAGGCGTCGTAGTAGCCGGAGGAGAGCGCGTAGGTCCCCAACATGATCCGGCGCTTTACCTCGTCGCCAAAGCCATCGTGACGCGTCTTGGTGTACATCGACAGCAGATCGGAGGCCTCGGCGCGCAGGCCGTAGCGGACGCCGTCAAAGCGCGCGAGGTTCGAGGAGGCCTCGGCCGGCGCGATCACGTAGTAGGCGCTGAGGCCGTACTCGGCGTGCGGGAGCCCGACGCGCTGCACGGTCGCGCCGAGCTCCTGGGCGAGCTGCAGCGTCTGCTCGAAGCGCGCGAAGACGCCGGGCTCGATGCCCTCGCCGGTGATCGCCTCCGGGACGCCGAGGCGCACGCCGTCGAGCCGCTCGGCGGTCGGCAGGACGATCGCCTCAGGATGCTGCAGCGAGGTGGAGTCCATCGGGTCGCGGCCCGTCATCTGCCCGTAGAGCAGCGCCGCGTCGGTGACGTCGCGCGTCAGCGGGCCGGCCTGGTCCAGCGAAGAGGCGAACGCGATCATCCCGTAGCGGGACACGCTGCCGTAGGTGGGTTTGAGGCCGACGATGCCCGTCAGCGCGGCGGGCTGGCGGATCGAGCCACCGGTGTCGGTGCCCAGCGCCCACGGCGCGGCGCCCGAGGCAACCGCTGCAGCGCTGCCGCCGCTCGAACCGCCCGGGACGCGCGTGCGATCCCAGGGGTTGAGCACCGGGCCGTAGCCGGAGTTCTCGTTGGAGGAGCCCATCGCGAACTCGTCCTGGTTGGTCTTGGCCAGCAGCGGCGCGCCGGCGGCGGTGAGGCGCTGCACCACCGAGGCGCTGTAGGGCGGCAGGTAGCCCTCGAGGATCCGCGAGCCCGACTGGCTCGGGACGCCCTCGGTGCAGAAGAGGTCCTTGACGGCGAGCGGGACGCCGGCGAGCGGGAGCTGGGTGACACCGTTGACCTCCGGCGCGCTGTCAGCGACCCAGGTGAAGGCGTTGAGCTCGTCGGCCGCGGCCTTGGCGCGATAGGCCTCGAACAGCTCGGTCGCATCGAGGTCGCCGGCCGCGACGGCATCGGCGGCCTGCTTGGCGGTAAGGAGCGTCAGGTCGCTCATGCTTGGGGGCTCGGGACGAGGAAGCCGTCGTCCTGGACGGCCGGTGCTTGGGCGAGCGCGACGTCGCGGGGCAGGCACGGCGTCTCGATGTCGGCGCGCAGCGCGTTGGCGACCTCGACCACATGACTGGTCGGCGCCACATCGTCGAGCGAGAGCTTGCTGATCGTCTCGATGTGGCCCAGGACGGACGACAGCTCGGTGGCCATCCGCCCCACCTCCTCGTCAGACAGCTCGAGGCGCGCCAGCTTGGCGACGTGGAGTACCTGCTCGCGGTCGATCACGGTCCGCGAGTTTAGGAGGCCGACGTTGCCGCGGCGGTGCGGTCGCGATCAGGTTCCGGGCGCGGTGCGGGCCGGCGGCTGCACGTACTCGCGCGCCTCGGGCGAGTCAGTGCGCTCATCGCGGATGCTGAGGAACGCGCCAAGCGGGATCAGGGCCGCAAACAGCAACCCGAAGTAGGCGGGTACCTCGACGAGGACGGGCGTGTTGGACAGACCGAGGCCCAGGCCCGGCTGCGTGGCGACGCGGATCGCCAGCGCCACGAAGATGACGCTCCCCAGCGTCCATGTGAGAACACCGGCGCCGATCGGCCACGCCGGTGAGGTGCGCTTGACCGTCATGTAGGACAAGCTGGCGCCGCCGAAGATCGCAATGCAGAGCAGCAGGTCCATGAACCAGCCGAGGCTGCCCCAGCCGCTGAGGTGCACGCCGGCGGGGGCGTTGGCCCCCCACCCGGCCGCCTGGCCGTCGACCGAGAACCAGTTGAAGAACAGCGAGACGAACAGGCCCGCCGCGCCGAGCGCCGCGACCCGCTCGCCGGTCCGCAGGCGCCTCATGCCGGCGCCCCCTCGCGCGAAACCAGCTCGGCGGCCGTCAGCGTGTTGCGCAGCAGCATCGCGATCGTCATCGGACCCACCCCACCCGGGACCGGCGTGATCGCCCCCGCGACCTCGACGGCCTCGGCGAAGTCGACATCGCCGTGCAGCCCATCGTCTGAACGGTTGATCCCCACGTCGATGACCGTCGCGCCCGGCTTGATCCAGTCGGCCTTGACCATCCGGTCGCGCCCGACGGCGGCGACGAGCACGTCGGCCGTGCGCGCGACCGCGGGCAGGTCGGCGGTGCGCGAGTGCGCGATCGTGACCGTCGCGTTGGCGGCCAGCAGCAGCTGGGCCATCGGCTTGCCGAAGAGGTTGGAGCGGCCGATGACGACGGCGTGCTTGCCGCTCAGCTCGACACCGGTCTCGGCGAGCAAACGCATGCAGCCGGCCGGCGTGCAGGGCCGCAGCCCTTCGCGACCCAACGCCAGGTAGCCGGCGCTCAGCGGCGTCAGCCCGTCGACGTCCTTGCGCGCGTCGATCAGGCCCGTGAGGTGGACGCCGTCGAGATGGTCGGGCACGGGCAGCTGACAGAGGATGCCGCTGACGTTGTCATCGTCGTTGAGCTGCTCGATCAGCGCCTCGACCTGCTCGGTGCTCGCGTCGGCCGACAGCCCGTGGTGAAAGGACTCGATCCCGGCCTCGCCCGCGGACTTGCGCTTGTTGGCGACGTAGATCGCGCTGGCCGGATCCTCGCCGACGAGGATCGTCGCTAGGCCCGGACGGCGGCCGGTGCGGGCGGTGAACGCCGCGACGTCCCGGGCCACCTCCTCCCGGACCTTCGCCGCGATCGCCTTGCCGTCGATGATCTCCGCGCTCACGTCCTGCACGCTACCTCGCGTCGCTGGCTCAGCGCTTCTCCAGCGGGGCATATTCGGCCATCAGCTTGCGCTCGCTGCCGTCGCGGGCGAAGCGGATGATCACGACGCCACCGGGCTCGGTGGCGGTCACCACGCCCTCGCCGAAGGCGGCGTGCAGAACGTCGTCACCGACGCGGAAGTCGCCCTTGGCCGCGGCCGGCGGCGCGTCGGAGCGCATCGAGGCCCACGAGGCCGAGGCGCGCGGGCGGATGCCACCGCTGCGGTCGGCGCCGGCGCCCGAGGCCCACGAGCCTTGGGCCGACTCACGGTCGACGAGATCCGGCGGGATCTCGGCCAAAAAGCGGCTCGGCAGCCCGTAGGCACGCGAGCCGAAGACGTTGCGCTGGCGCGCGTGGGTGAGCGTCAGCGACCGCATCGCCCGCGTCATGCCGACGTAGCAGAGGCGCCGTTCCTCCTCGAGCGTCCCTTCATCCAGCGATCGCGAGTGTGGGAAGACGCCCTCCTCCATCCCGATCATGAAGATGATGGGGTACTCCAGGCCCTTAGCGTTGTGCAAGGTCATGAGCGTGACCATGCCGCCGTCGTCGACGCGCGTGTCGGTGTCGGAGCGCAGCGCGGTCTCCTGCAGGAAGACGTCGAGGCGATCCTGCTCGGCGGCGTGCGTGCCGTCGAACTCGCGCGCGACCTCGACGAGCTGCTCGAGGTTCTCGATCCGGCCCTGGGCCTCGATCGTGCGCTCGGCGGCCAGCGCGTCGAGGTAGCCCGTCTCGTGCAGGACGGCCTCCAGCAGGTCGCCCATCGGGACGTTGTCGGCGACGCGCTCGCGCAGCCCCTCCATCGTTGCCATGAAGCGCTCGAAGGAGCGGATCGCCGCCGTCCCGAGCCCGGGCACACCGGCCGGGTCCAGCGCGGCGTCCCAGGTCGTGATGCCCATGTTCTCGGCGTGCGCCAGGACCCGCGAGAGCGACGTCTGACCGATCCCGCGCTTGGGCGAGTTGGCCACGCGCGTGAACGAGATCGCATCCGCTGGGTTGGCCAGCAGCGTCAGGTAGGAGAGCGCATCCTTGACCTCAGCGCGCTCGTAGAACTTCGTCCCACCGATGATCTGAAACGGCACGTCGGCGCGTACGAGCGCGTCCTGCAGGACCCGCGACTGCGCGTTGGTCCGGTACAGGCACGCGATCTCGGCCAGCGACACACCCTCGTCGCGCAACCGCTCGACCTCACCGAGCACATAGCGACCCTCCGCATACTCGTCATCGAGCTCGCGGACGATCACCGGATCCCCCGCGCCCTGATCGGTCCACAGCGTCTTGTGCATCTGCGCCCGGTTCTGGGCGATCACCGCGTTCGACGCATCCAGGATCGTCTGGGTCGAGCGGTAGTTCTGCTCCAACTTGATGACGTGCGCGTCAGGGAAATCATCCTGGAAGTCCAGGATGTTGCGGATGTCGGCTCCGCGGAAGCTGTAGACTGATTGCGCGTCGTCCCCCACTACTCCAATATTGCGACTATTGCCCGCGATCAGCTGCAAAAACTTGTACTGCGCGTGGTTGGTGTCCTGGTACTCATCCACAAGGACGTGGCGGAAGGAGGCGCCGTAGCGGGCTTGGACTTCGGGGAAGAGCTCTAGGACGTTGACCATGCGGAAGAGCAGGTCGTCGAAGTCCATGGCGTTCATCCGGACCAGCTCTGTCTCGTAGAGCTTGTAGGCCTCGGCGACGGTCTTCTCGAACCAGCCATCGACCATCTGCGCGTAGTCCTCGGCGCTGCGCAGCTTGTTCTTGGCGTCGGAGATCTGGTGCTGGACCGCGTTAGGCGTGAAGCGCTTGGGGTCGGCGTCGACCTGGTCCAGACAGCGCTTGACCAGGCGCCGAGAGTCAGACTGGTCATAGATCGTGAAGGTGCGCGTGTAGCCCAGCCGCGGCGCCTCGGAGCGCAGCATGCGCGCGCAGGCCGAGTGAAACGTCATCACCCACATCGCGCGCGTGGAGTGGCCGAGCAACAACCCGACGCGCTCGCGCATTTCGGTCGCGGCCTTGTTGGTGAAGGTGATCGCGAGAATCTCCCCCGCCCGTGCGCGCCCCGTATGGATGAGGTAGGCGATGCGGTGCGTCAGCACTCGCGTCTTGCCCGAGCCGGCGCCCGCGAGGATGAGCAGCGGACCGTCGCCGGCCATGACGGCCTCACGTTGAGGAGCGTTGAGACCCTCGAGGAGATCGGCGACGCGCTGGTCTGCGGGAGCTTCGGACGGCACCGCTCCAGGATAGGCGCGACTCCGGCGGCCGGAGAGCGTCAATAACTGCACAGCTTGGAGGGGCAAGATCAGCGCACTTGCCGATGCACCTCACAGTTGTTGGATGACATGCGACAGAACGCGTGTCGTGCGGGGGACAATCGACGGCATGGCCGCCAGGCGCGGCCATGAACACTTCTGGACGCGCCGCGTGGGGGTGCAGGCCCTAATCTTCCTAGCGGCGGCAGCCGCCTTCTCATCCCCGGCGGCGGCCGCCAATTCTCGCTGTGCGCATGCCAGCGTGGCGCCCGCGCACCTGAGCACGCCGGCGGCCTCTCACGCCCTTCGGTGCCTCATCAACGGCGTGCGCCGTGCCCACCACCTGCGACCGGTCCGGGCCGAGCGCCACCTGCGCTCCGCAGCCCGCCGCCACGCCAGCGACATGGCCGGCCGCGACTACTTCGCCCATGCGTCGCCGGGCGGCACGACGATGGAGAAGCGCGTCCGCCACGCGGGCTACCTGCATCGCGTGCGCGAGTGGTGGCTGGGCGAGGCGATCGCCTGGGGGAACGGCGGCGCCGGCGCGCCACGGGCGATCCTGCGCGGCCTCCTGAAGAGCCCGCCACATCGCGCGATCCTGCTGGATCCGGGCTTCCGCGACCTTGGCATCGGCGTTGCGCGTGGCGCGCCACAGGGCGCTGGGGCGGGCGCGCTGACGGTCGCGCTGAACTTCGGGCGCGTCCGGCGCTGAACGCGGCTCGTCTACATTGGCGGCGATGGGCCGCCTCACCGATCATGTCCGCGCCTCGTGCGCGCAGCTCGCGGCCGACGCGCGCTCGGTCCGGATCGACCACGACCGCCTGGCCGCCTATGACGCGGGCGCCGACGGGTCGGTGATCAGCGACCCGGGTCTGGACCCGGTCCGTCACTACCTCGAGGGCGCGCCCGCCGACGTGGCGATGTACACGCTGTCGCTCGACACCATCAACTTCGGCTCGGGCTGGTTTCCGACGCTGCGCAAGCGGATGGACCCCACCACCGGGCAGACCGTGTCGGGCTACTTCACCGTCGCCTGGAACCTCGCCGACCATTTTCGCGCGCACGGCGCCTGGGACAACGAGCGCCTGCGGACACTGCGGACCGAGGAGCTGGCCGCGATCCTCGGCCAACCGGCCGACCACGAGCTGATGAGCCTCTACACCCAGGCATTGCGCGAGCTGGGGCGCTTTCTCGGCCCGCGCACCGTCCTGGACGTCATCGCCGAGGCCAAGGGATCGGCCGACCGGCTGGCCGCAACGCTCGCCGGCGCGCTGGCCTTCTACGACGACCGCGGCTTCTACAAGCGCGCGCAGATCGTGCCCAACGACCTGGCGGCGGCCGGCGTCGCGACCTTCGACGATCTCGACGCGCTAACAATCTTCGCCGACAACCTCGTCCCGCACGTGCTGCGCTGTGACGGGGTCCTGATCTATGCGGACGGGCTCGCCGCGCGGATCGATGCCGAGCAGCCATTGGCCTCCGGGCGCGAGGAGCGCGAGATCCGCGCCTGCGCGCTGCATGCCTGCGAGGTGCTCGGCGCACGGCTCGACGTGCCGCCGCGCGTGTTGGACATGTGGTTGTGGAACCGCGGCCAGGCGCCGGCGCTGAAGGCTCGTCCACGCCATCGTTGCCGCACCGTCTATTACTAGGACTTCCGGTCTTGCCGAACGGCTAGGGCAGCCCGCGCGAAGCCGGCGTACGGTCAGGTCATGAAGACCGCTCTGATCTCCCTCGCAGTGGTCGCCGTGGCAGGGGTGCCCGGCGTCGCGTCGGCCGCAACCGTCTCCACGGACGGCTCCGGAACCGTCATCTACCAGGCCGCGCCGGGCGAGGCCAACAAGCTCAACCTCGTGGCGCCGTTCATGCCGTTCGGCTTCGCCGACACCGGCGCACCGCTGTCGGCCGGCCCGGGCTGCACGGCCGATGTCCTGATTACCTGCCCGGCCGGTCCGATCTCGGCGGCGCTCGGCGATCGCGCCGACAGCGCGCGCGTCAACAGCTTCGCCCCCGTGGGCGACGTGTCCGTCGACGGCGGCGCCGGCAACGACGACCTGCTCGTCGGTGCCAACAACTCGGCTTCGGCCCTCGGCGGCTCCGGCGACGACATCATCGTGATGGTTGCCAACGGCGGCGCCACCGCATCGGGCGGCGTCGGCAACGACCGCCTCGCCGGGCTCAGCGGCATCGACGAGCTCGACGGCGACGGCGGCTCAGATCTGCTGACCGAGCAGCCCGGCCCCGCACCCGCGACGCTCTCAGGCGGAGATGGCAGCGATCGCCTCGTCGGCGGCGACGCTGACGATCTCGACGGCGGCGACGGCAGCGACATCCTCATCGGTGGCGCGCCCTTCGGCGGCGCAGCCATCACCGGCGGCTCCGGCAGCGACCTCATCACCTCCAAGGGCGGGGCGACGATCACGGCTGGCCCCAACGGCGACATCATCAACGCGGCTGACGGCAGCGGCGCGGTCGACACAATCTCCTGCGGTGGCGGCTATGACCTCGTGTGGGCCGACGCGACCGACCGTGTCGCACGTGACTGCGAGCAGCGCCTCTACGGCCGCGCCCAGACGCTGCCGGGCACGGCGGCCGCAATCGCCGACGCCCAAGCGCTGCTGGCACATCAGCCGAACGTCAGCTAAACCGCATCACCACACGCGGCACGGACGGTCCTGCCGGCGGGCGGCTCAGCCGCCGGCAGGGTTCCGGCCGCGCATCGGACGCAGCCGGCGTACCTCGGCCGGCGGATCCTCGCCTTGCAGCGACGCGAGGCGATGCTCGAGGTCGGTGAGGCGGCTGGAAAGCTCGCGGATCGCCTCGGCGACAGGGTCGGGCAGGTGGATCCAGTCGGCGTCGGGACCCTCGGGACGCTTGCCGTCGACGCGGACGACGTGGCCGGGGTTGCCGACCACGGTGGAATTCGGCGGCACGTCGGTGATGACCACTGAGTTGGCGCCGACCTTCGCGCCGTGACCGACCTCGATCGGCCCGAGCAGCTTGGCGCCCGACCCGATCGTGACGTTGTCGCCGACCGTCGGATGGCGCTTGCCGGTGGCAAAGCCGGTGCCGCCCAGGGTGACACCCTGATAGAGGGTGACGTCGTCGCCGATGTCGGCCGTCTCGCCGATCACGACCCCCATCCCATGGTCGATGAACAGGCCGTCGCCGATGTTGGCGGCCGGGTGGATCTCGATGCCGGTGGCCAAGCGCGACAGGTAGGCAATCGCCCGCGGGGCGATCGGGATGTTGGAGTCGTGCAGGGCATGCGCGACGCGATGGGCGAGCACGGCCTGGACGCCCGGCCACGCGATCAGCACCTCGACCGACGAGACGCCGCGCGCCGCCGGATCGCGCTGGTGCGCGGCGGCGATGTCGAGGCGCAACTCGGAGCTGACGCGGCGCAGGGTGCCAAGTCCCAGCATGGGCCACTACCGTACTGACGATGTCCGGGCTTCGCGCGTTGATCCTTCACGGCTGGCAAGGATCAGGGCCCGATCATTGGCAGAGCTGGCTGGCGCGACGGCTCGCTGAGGCAGGCGCCCATGTGCAGTACCCGCGGCTGCCCGACTGCGACGTGCCGTGCCCCGACCGCTGGGGCGGCGCCCTGCAGCGCGAGATCCGCGCGCTGGCACGCGACGAGGGCGAGCGCGTCGTGATCGCCCATTCGCTGGGCTGCGTCTTGTGGCTGCGCGAGGCCGCGGCGATCGGCCCGCGCCACCGCGTCGATCGCGTCGTGCTGGTCGCACCGCCGTGCCCCGGCGCAGAGGTCTCCGAGCTCGCGCGCTTTTATCCGACGGGCGCCGACAAGGCCGCAATCGACGCGGCGGCCGGTCACACCCGGCTGGTGTGCTCCGACAACGACGCGTATTGCCCAGGACAGGGCGCCGCCGAGCATTGGGGCAAGCCACTGGAGTTGGTGGTGGACTTGCTCCCGGGCGCCGGCCATCTGAACGTCGAGGCGGGCTACGGGCCGTGGCCGGCGATGGAGGCGTGGGCGCTCGGCGATACGGACGCGCTTAGCTCCGTTGCGCCAGTCGGCGCCTGAGGCGGCCGCGTCGCAACGCTCGTCGGTTTGTGACGCTATGTACGTCACAAAACGTCGAGCGTCCGTCGCCGGGCTTACTGCGGCGCGAAGAACGGCGCCGAGATGTAGCGCTCGCCCGAGTCCGGCAGGACGGTGACGATGCGCTTGCCCTGGTTCTCCGGGCGCTTGCCGACCTCGATGGCGCCGAAGAGCGCGGCACCGCAAGAGATCCCGGCCAGCACGCCCTCGCGCGCGGCAGCCCGATGGGCGGTGGCGATCGCGTCGTCGTCGCTGACGGTCAGGATCTCGTCGATGACCTCGCGGTCCAAGATGGCCGGGACGAAGCCCGCCCCGATGCCTTGGATCCGGTGCGGGCCCGGGGCGCGTCCGGAGAGCACGGCCGACGTCGCCGGCTCGACGGCGATCACCTGCGCCTTCGGGTTGACGGCCTTGATGGCCTCCCCCACGCCCGTGATCGTCCCGCCGGTCCCGACGCCCGCGACGAAGATGTCGACCCGGTTCTCCATGGCTTTCAGGATCTCCGGGCCGGTCCCGAGGCGGTGGGCCTCCGGGTTGGCGGGGTTGGAGAACTGGTCGGGGAGGAAGGCGTCGCCGGTGGCCGCCGCGCTGCGGGCGGCCCTGACGGCTTCGTCCATCCCGCCGAGCGACTCAACGATCTCAACACGCGCGCCGTAGAGCTTCAACAGCGCCTCGCGCTCACGCGACATGCCCTGCGGGAGGAAAATCGCCAGCTCATAGCCCTTGGCCGCGCACACGAAGGCGAGCGCGATGCCGGTGTTGCCCGAGGTCGCCTCGACGATCGTCGTGGTGCCCGGCTCAATCCGGCCCTCGGCCTCCGCGGCCTCGATCATCGCGATCCCGATGCGGTCCTTGACCGAGCCGCCCGGGTTGTAAGCCTCGAGCTTGCCGTACAGCTCGACCCCCTCGGGCTCCATGCGGCTGAGCCGCACCATCGGTGTATTGCCGATGTGATCGGAGATGTTGGTCGGAATTTGGCCCATTACCGCGGACGAGGCTACCGTTGCCGCCCGTCAGCACGCGGCAGACTCCGCGCTGAGCCGCGGAAGAGGGTCGCGCTAGGAGGCCGGCAGCGTCGTCGACGTGCCGACGTCGCGCCTGCTGCCGGACGGGCGGCCCGACCGGGCACGCTCATCGTTCGGCAGCGGATCGGCCGCCGCGCGGTCGCGTGCCGCCTTCGCCCCGATGCGCGGTCCCCGTGCCGCCATCGCGTCGGCGTGCATCGCGCGCATGGTGCGGGCGTAACGCCGGATGAGATCGAGCTGGGCTGGTCCTGGATCGCTCATAGATCGGCTTTCGTTCGGGTCCGACCTTATAACCCGCGCGACCGTACGTCCAGTTCGCCGGCCTTGACCCGGACAATCTGTCCAACCCACCCTTCCGGCCAGGCGTGGCAGGCCGCCCTGCCCGATCGGCCAGGCCCGATTCACGTCGCCGCATCTACCGTCCCCAACGGGCCGGCATCACCGCCCTTCTCACCATGTACCAAGTCCAGGACTCCGTCGCGCTCCTGCGCGCCCGTCGCGGCTTCGCCGCCGCCCGCAAGACCGGTCGCCCGTTCGTCGCTCGCACGGTGCTGCTGCTGGGTCTGACCAGCCTCCTGACCGACATCTCCTCCGAGATGGTGGCGGCGATCTTGCCGCTCTACACCGTCCAGGTCCTCGGCCTGAACCCCTTTCAATACGGCATCCTGAACGGCATCTACCAAGGCGGCTCGGCCTTCGCGCGGCTGATCTTCGGCTTCGTCGCCGACCGCATGAGCCGCTACCGCGAGGTCGCGGGCCTCGGCTACAGCCTCTCGGCGATCTGCAAGCTCGGCCTGCTGGCCACCACGGCCTTCGGCGGTCTGGCCGCCGTGCTGCTGATCGACCGCATCGGCAAGGGCATCCGGACCGCTCCGCGCGACGCGATGATCTCGCTCAGCAGCCCGCAGGAAGAGCTCGGCACCGCCTTCGGCGTGCACCGCGCGATGGACACCTGCGGCGCGATGCTCGGCCCGCTGCTCGGCTTCGCCCTGCTGGCGCTGACGCCCAACGAGTACCACGGCATCTTCCTCGTCTCGTTCTGCTTCGCCCTGATCGGCGTCGCGATCCTGATGCTGCTCGTCGATGATCCGGCGCGCGATCCCGAGCGCGTCAAGGCCGCCGAGGCCGACACCGCCGCTGCTGTCGCCGTCGTCCCCGCCGCCCCCGCGCCCACCGAGGCCGACGAGCCCGCGGGCGGCCGCCTGACGCTGCGCGGCGCGACGAGCCTGCTCAGCGGCGGCCCACTCGGCGGCCTCGTCGTCATCTCGTTCCTGCTCGGCCTCGCCACGATCGGCGACGCCTTCCTCTACCTCCAGCTCCACGAGCGCCTCGACTTCGCCGACAGCCTCTTCCCGCTGCTCTATGTCGGGACGTCGTCGATCTTCATGGTCATGGCCGTGCCCGCCGGCCGGCTCTCTGACCGCATCGGCCGCGCCAAGGTCTTCACCTTCGGCTACGCGATCCTGCTCGCGCTCTACGTCGTCCTGCTGTCGGGCGCTTCCAGCGACCTGCTGGTGCCCGCCACGCTGCTGGGCCTCGGGATCTTCTATGCCTCGACCGACGGTGTGCTCGCGGCGCTCGGCTCCGCCGCTGTGCCTGAGGCGGTTCGCGGCACGGGCCTCGCGGCCCTGGGCACCGCGACCGGGCTGGCGCAGTTCGGCGCCTCGATCGCTTTCGGCGCGCTGTGGGCCACGGCCGGCGTGCACACCGCGTTTATCGTCTTCACCGCAGGCCTGGCGGTCGCGCTGGCTGCCACAATCCTCGTCTTGCTCATTCGTCCCCGCCCGCGCGCCGCGGGAACCGCGTGACCCGCCAGCGGCGCGTCGGCCTCTTCGTCGCGGTCACCGCGATCGCCGTGACCGTGATCGCCATCTACCTCGGCATCACCCTCATCAACAACAGCAAGGACGACGGTCTGCCCGCGGCCTCGGCCCCGGTCGCCAAGATCGTCAAGGGCGACATGGTGTTGTTGGATCGCGATCGCAAGCGTCCCAAGGCCTGGGGCCGGCTCGTGATCATCGGCAGCGACAAGGTCCGCCGGATCGGCAAGCTCACCTGCGAGCGCGTCGCGTTCGCCGGCGGCCGCGGCATCTGCCTCACCCAAGCCCACAGCCTGCCGACGCCGACCTACGAGGCGCGCCTCTTCAACGCCGACCAGAAGGTCACCGGGAAGATCTCGGTCCCCGGCAGCCCGAGCCGCGCGCGCGTCTCTCCCGACGGCCGCTACGCCGCATCGACGACCTTCGTCGGTGGCGACGGCTACGCGACGCCCGGGGCGTTCTCGACCCGTTCGCGCGTCTATGACGTCGCCGCCGGGAAGTCGCTCGGCGACCTCGAGGACTACAAGGTGACCCACGATGGCAAGACCATTGACAAGGTCGACTTCAACTTCTGGGGTGTGACGTTCACCGGCCAGGGCGCGCAGTTCTATGCGACGCTCGGCACCGGCAGCCATCACTACCTCATCAAGGGCGACGCGCTGGCCAAGACGGCCACCGTCATCCGTGACGGCGTCGAGTGCCCCTCGCTCTCGCCCGACGGCACGCGCATCGGCTTCAAAGCGCGCATCGGCAAGCCGTTTCAGTGGCGCTTCCACGTCCTGGATCTCAAGACGGGCAAGGAGACCACGTTGCAAGAGACGCGGTCGGTCGACGACCAGATCGCCTGGCTCGACAACCAGCGCCTGGCCTACGGCGTCGATGAAGAAGTGATGGAAGTACCGGCCGACGGCTCGGCGGCGCCGCGGCTCATGCTCGCCTCGGCGACCAACCCCAACCGCGTGCAGTAGCGGTCAGTCGCCGCGGTCCGCGCGATCGCCGCCGTCGATCCGCCGTTGCGCGCGACGCTCTTCCTTGAGCGCCCGGCGTTCCCGGCGCGTCAGCTTGCGTCCGCGTTTGACGTCGCTGCCACCCATCAGGGAGAAGAGCCGCAGATGCACGGTCGGCCCGCCCGGGGCTGGATGCCCGCGGCCGAGCTTGACGTCGTTGCCGCCCATCAGCGCGAACTGCGACACCTGGACATCGAGGCCGTCGGGCACGTAGACGTCGGCGCCGCCCATGATCGAGATGATGCGGATCTCCGTGTGCTGGGCGGAGAGGACGGCGTCGTTGAGGTCGATCTCGCTGCCGCCCCAGAAGTTGAAGTTGATGACCTTGGGTCCGACACGCCAGTGCCCGCGGCGGTCGTGGCCCGACATGATGGAGATGAGCCACTTCGTCGCGCCGTCGCCGGGGACGACGGGCAGCGACGCGGCGGGCGCGCCGACCGGGAGGCTCGCCTCAGCACCGACGACGACGTCGGCGATCAGCTGTTCGAGCTCGGCGCGGGTCCGCGCGGCGAACGCCTCGGCGAGCCGCTCGTCGAGCTCGTCGACCGTCAGCCGCCCTTCGCCGGCGGCCCGCCGCAGCAGCTCGGCGGTCTGCTCGCGATCAGCGTCCGACGCACGGAGCTCGGGGGTCTCAGCCATGGTCTCGGACCCTAGCTCGCGTAGCCTCGCGCCGATGAGCGATCTCCGCGCCTTGGTCCGGCGCCCGTACGCGCTGCGCATGCTGCTTAGCGCGCTCGTGGGCCGGCTGCCGGAGGCGATGGTGCCGCTGGCGCTGCTGCTGCTCGCGCGTGCTGAGCACGGCTCGTACGCAACGGCGGGCGCGCTGGCCGGGGCGTTTGCGGTGGGCGCTGCGGTCGGCGGGCCGGTCGCGGGGCGGATCATCGACCGGCTCGGCCAGCCTGTGGTGCTGATCGTCGTGGTGGTGGCGCGCAGCGCGGCGTTGTTGGGGATCGTGCTCGTGGCGCCGGCGTCGCTGGCGATCGCCGCCGTGCTCGCGATTGCCGCCGGCGCGCTGACGCCCCCGCTGGAGCCGGCGCTGCGCGCCCTCTGGCCCGACCTCGCCGGCGAGGACGAGCACGCGCTGAGCGCCGCCTACGAGCTGGACGCGGGAGCGCAAGAACTGATCTTCGTCGTCGGGCCGCTGCTGGTCGCGGTGGCCGTGGCGGTCGGTAGCCCATCGGCGGCGCTGCACCTGACGTCCGCCGTCGGCCTGCTCGGGACGCTCGCCTTCGCGCTGGCGCCACCGGCCCGGCGCTGGCGTGCCGGCGAGCACGCGGCGGTGCGCTGGAGTGCCGCCGTCCGCGCGCCGCAGGTCGGGTTGCTGTTGGCGCTGGGGCTGCTGGCCGGCGCGGCGACCGGGATGGTCAACGTGACCACGACCGCCTTCGCCGAGCACACGCTGGATAACCGCGACCTCGCCGGCTGGCTGCTCGCCGCATGGGCAGTCGGCGCGCTGGCCGGTGGCCTGGGCGCGGCGGCGCGCCGCTGGACGCTGCCGCCCGAGCGGCGATTGACGCGGCTGCTGGTGGTGTTCGGCCTGGCCTTCGGGCCAGCCCTGCTGGCACGCTCGACACCGGCGATGGCTGGGGCGCTCGCGCTGGCGGGCGCGTTCCTGGCGCCGACGCTGGCGTGCATCTTCGTGCTGACGGGCGCCCGCGCGCTGCCGGGCACGATCGCCTGGCTGACCTCGTCGTTTCTGGTCGGCAGCGCGGCCGGCGCGGCGCTGGCCGGGACGCTCAGCAGAAGCGGCTCGGGCGTGCGCGGCTTCGCGGCGGCTGGGATGACCGTGCTCGTCGCCGCGGCGCTCTGGCAGACGCTGCGCAAGCCGTCCGCGGTACTGGAGCCGCGCTAGCGTTCCCAGCGCGGTGAGTCGCGCCCTTAGACTCACCGCTGTATGAACGTCGATTGGGTCATCCCCTGCCGCTACGTCGAGGTGCACGACAACCTCGGGACGCTGGTCGGCGCCGGCATCGACACCTTCTGGGTGCCCGAGCTTCCGGCCCCGCTGCAGCTCGTGTGCGCCATCCGCCTGACGGCGACCGCCGACGAGCTGGGGTCAGACCACCAGCACCACAGCCGCACGGTCATCACCGGCCCGGATGGCGAGGTCGTCGCCGACATCGGCGGCGAGTTCGGGATCGACACCGACAACGCGCGCGAGAACTGGCTCAACGGCTTCGTCCTCCCCATGGCCATCGCCTGGGAGACCACCGCGGCCGGCAGCTACCAGCTCGAGCACATCGTTGATGGGACGAGCAAGAGCATTGCCTTGCACGTGATCGTCGGCACGCCTAACGCCGACGATTAGCGCTTAGGGCCCGGTGCTCACCGGGTGGTAGCCCTTGGCGCCGACGGCTTCTGCCAGGTCGCTGCGTCCGGGTCGGCCGGCCGCGATGCGCGTGAGCGCGTGGCGGAAGTCGTAGCGCGGGGTCCAGCCGAGGTCGTTGCGGGCGTGGGCGTTGTCGTAGACGCGCTCGATGGTGGGGAACATCCGCCAGCCGAGGCGGTCGTAGAGCTCGGAGTACTCGGGCACGTGGCGGGCGACGACAGCGGGTGCGTCGGTCGTGAGCTCGGTGAGATCCTCGCGCGTGAACGGCGTCGTCGCGCTGATGATGTAGCGGCCGAAGCCGAGCGTGGACGCGCGGTCGAGCGCGAGCTTGTGGGCGGCAACCGCGTCTTCCAGGTCGACGCGCCGGTAGAGCAACTCGTTGGTCTTGAGGTTGGCGTCGTCGTAGGCGGCACGGACCTCGTCGCGATCGTCGGCCTCGGGGAAGAAACGCGATGTGCGCAGGATCAGGACGGGCAGGCCCGCGTCACGATGGACGAGCTCGCAGAGGTCTTCGGCCGAGGTCTTGGTGACGCCGTAGACGTTGCGCGGGATTGGTGAGACGTCCTCGGTGATCCACGCGGCCGGCTTGCCGGGCTTTGGCGTGAGCGCCCGGCCGAATGCGCTGGTCGTGCTGGTGAACACGAAGCGCGTGACGTTCGCGGCGACGGACTCCTCCAGCAGGTTGAGCGTGCCGGTGATGTTGGTGTCGACGAACGCCTGTCGGCTGTGCGAGCCGACGTGGGGCTTGTGGAGCGTTGCTGTGTGCAGGACGGCGTCAACGTCTTCGAGGCAGCGGCGCACGAGCGGGCGGTCGACGATCGAGCCGACGACGTCGGTGTAGGCGCCGGGCAGGAGGTCGAGGCCGACGACGTCGGCGCCGTCTGCGCGCAGGACACGCATGAGGCCCTCACCGAGGTGGCCCGAGCTGCCGGTGACCAGGATGCGCATGGTCAAGGGGTAGCAGCTAGCCACGCGGAATCAGACGAGAGGTGCGGCGCTTCGGCCCCTCCCTGCTACGCTGTAACAGCGTTACAGATAGGAGAACTTCCTGTCGATAGAGAAGACCCGAAGCACCAGCTGAGAGGCCCGCCGTCATGAGCACCAACGTCATCCGAGTACCGAGCGAAGTCCACGACCAGGTTTCACGGGTCTCCGAGCTTGTCAAGCAGACCCCCGGGGAGTTGCTGGCCGCTGCGTGGGCCGAATATGTCGAGCGCCACCGGGACGACTTCGCCGCCGACCTGCATCGCGCAGCTGAACTGCTGCGCGATGGCACGCTGCAGGATCTCGTCGAGTTTGCGCAGGACGCCCATCACTCGGTGATCCACGTCAACGTCGATGATGTGATCGCTGCCTGGGAGGATCCTGAGGTTCAGCAGGTGTTGCGGTCGGCCCGTAAGTCTGTGCGCGCCTCCCGCGCAGCGGGTCGTCGCGTCGAGCTCTAAGGCTCCCGCAACGGCACGAACAGTCGCTTCAACGGCCCGCTGCTACCGCGGGCCCGAAGCACAGTTCTCGACGGTCGCATCCTGAAGCGAGTACGCCACATCCGGTCTGTCTCCTCGTCGTAGGGATCCAGCGCCAGCACCGTGGCGCTGGCCTCCTCCGCGAGCTCTTGGGCGACACCGATGGCATCACCGATGAGGCTGGCCCCGTCGAAGTTGTGCCGCGCGGATTTGGCAATCCAGGTCAGGAGGTACGCACCCTGCGTGGACCGAGCCAAGCCAAGTTTGCTGCGTTCACCGGACGAGAGCTCAACCTGTCCGGCCGTCAGCGCGTAGAACCCCACAAGCTGCCACTCGTAAAGGGCCAAGTACGGCTGTGACTCACCACCGAGTCCGTGGTCTCGCAGCCAGACAGCCGCGGCCCGCGCCGACTCCCGAGGGCCCGGATCGAACCTCGCGATGGCCTCGACGATCTCGGGATAGCGCTGGCGCGCAGCCTCGTTCCAGCGCACCCACAAAAGATCCTTGTCAGCTATTCGTTCCGCAGAGCTCATCGCTCTTCACCCTAGAACTGCTTACGAGACCCGGGCTCCCTGGATGGCGAAGCATGCCTCAGCGCTGCGCGGGTCGCCGCAGGAGCCATTGACTCCCGGGGGCTTCGTCTGAGAACAGGGCGAGCCTGCCCGGAATGCACGACACCAGCGCACCAAAGTCGTTGAAGAGCAGGCCGCAGAGCGCATCGTGTAGGTCGAGCAACCGCCCATCGATGCCGGGGTCCTCGCTCAGCACGTAGCACCTCGTCGGCGCTCCGGCCGCTCGCAAGAGCTCCTCGATGTCGCGCACCTGTAACGAGGACGACAACTCCGTCGCGTACCTCGGATCGAAATCGCGAACATGATGCGGGAGACGCGCCCGGATCTTCTCGCGTCCTTTCTCACTGCCGATCGTCGCTCTGAACCGTGCAGCACGTGCCGGAACAAGAAAGGCCGCGATGCCCTCTTCATGCGCACGAACTGAAGTTGCGTTCTCATCGCCGGCACCGACCGATCCCTGTCCTTTGTCAACCGACACTGGACGCCTTGGGTCCTAGTCACGCCGGATCGACAAGAACGCGGCGAACTCTTCGGCCTGCTCGGAACGGAGTCGTTCGCGCACCTCCGCCGCAATCCGACCTCGCGGCGGTAGCGCGACACCTTGCTCGTGGTCCCGGTGGAAGCGGCCGGCGACCACGAACCGAGCGCGACCAGACGGACTCATCTACTCCGCCGGCCGGGCCCGCGAGACACCACGATGGCGACCTTTGCACGAGGCGCGAGGCGCGTACCTGGCTTCGTGCCGTAGGCAATGACCATGCCTGCGCGACGAGCGCTCCTGACTACCCGCACGCGGCCGACCGTGCAGCCTGCGGCGCGGAGACGTGCCTTTGCAGTCGCAAGGCGCGTGCGCGGCTTCAGGGCGGGCACGCGGCACGGCGCGCCCGCGGAGAACACAGCGTCAACGAGGCCTGGCGGTCCTACAGCCGTGTCCGCATCTGCTCCTAGCCGGATCAACGTTCCTCTCGGCTGCGAGCGGCTGGGCACGAGCGTTTCTTTGCCCAGAGCACAACGCCCGGCCGCAAGAGCCACAACCACGCGGTCGCGCGGCGTCCCGGCCGGGATCACTGGCACGACGCAGCCGGGTGCCTGGCGAGCGACCACGGAGAAGAACGCCGCTTGCGGCCCCGCGACTGGTGGAGAGTCGCCCAGCCAGACGCATACCGCCGTGTCGTTTGCGTACAGCTCCGTGGTCGTCGCGACCAGCGAGAACGCGCCGCCCGCGACATTGCTGTGCACCAAGGTGCGGCCGCCATCATCGCGGTAGGACGCCGCGCAAGAGGGGCTCGCACTGCCGTGCAACGTCGCATAGACGACGGCCGACGCCTCCGAGGTGCCGGTGATCGTCACCGTGATCGCCTGCCCAAGCGCCACTTGGCCCGGGGTGACGGCGACCGCAATCGTCCCGGTCGGCGCACGGAAGGTCACGATCTGGCTGATCGGCGTCACGCTCTGTGACCACGAGGTGGCGAGCCAGATGCAGAAGAGCTGCGGGCCAACCGACGGCCAGGATCCGGTCTGCTTCAACGTGAAGTCGCCGTTGACCATCGTGTCGAAGGAGTCGCCGGTGTAGTGACGCCCGAACGGCTCGTTGCCTGGGTCGTCGGCAGGCGATGGCGCGCACGGAACGCCACCGACCGCGCGGGACTTGACATAGACGCGCTGAGGCGCCGACGTGGTCCCTCTGATCGTCACCGTACGACCCACCCTCGCAACGGGATCCGACATGCCGTTGGCGTCCGTGAACGTGATCGTCGCGGAGTCAGCCGACGCCGTCGTGGTCAGTGCGCAGAAGCCAAGCGCCGCGGCCAGCGTGATGAGCGGGAGGCGTGCACGGGACATGCCGATAGCCCCTAACGTCGCGGGACGGTCACGGCCGCGCTCTTGGCCTTCTCGTAGCCGGTGCTCACGGCAGGCGTGACACGAACCTCATACTTGCCCGGCTTCAGCGCCCGTGCGGGGAAGCGGAACGTGCCCTTGCTCGTCCGCGCCACTCCAATGCGTCCGCCCCCACGGCGGTAGAGCGACACCTTGCCCGCGACCGCTGGCAGGTAGCGGCCGACGACGGCGAACCGATGGCGCTTGGCGCGTTTCGCCTTGGCGGTAACCGCCGGGGCGACCTTCAGCGTGGTGAGATCGCCGGCGGTGAGGGCGACCGCACCGTTTGCGGTGACGCCGTAGGCCGCCGGACGCTTTACGAGGAGTTCGAACGTGTAGCCACCGGTCGCGTTGGTCGTCGCGGTCGTCCCAGCGAGCGGCACGATCGGCCCGGTGAATGGGTGAACCTGCTCGGACAGCGTCAGGACTAGCCCCGGCTTATTGGGGATCGTGCCTGAGATTGTGACCTTGCTGCCGTAGGTCGCCACAGCCGAGGCCAACGTCGGCTTGGGCATCACGATCAGCGACGCGGTGCGGAACCCGCCATTCGACACGCCGTTTCCGGCAACGCTCGTGGCCGTCGCCGTCCAGAGGTAGTTGGTGCCTGAGGTCAGCCCGGGCAGCGGGATCGCGACATCCCCGTCACCTGTCACCTGAATCGGACCGAACGCAATCGCGGAGCTGCCGGGCGCGGGGAAGGCCTTGATGCTGCCGCTGACCGTGACCGGCTTGCCGTGCGTCGCGACGTTCAGATGCAGCGTCGCCGACTCGTAGGTGATGTCGCTCACCGACCCACCGAGGATCTCCGGCACCGGTGGCCGCAGCGTCGAGAACGACAGCAGGCCGCCGGTCACGATCCAGTCGTCGTTCTCGACAACAGCCACGACGTAGTACTTGGTGTTGGCCGACAGCCCCGACACCGCCGCGCCCAATGGGACCTCGGCGGACCCGGCGCCCAACGAGACGTCGGGCGTGCGCTGCGTGAGCTGGTCGGGCGCCGTGCCGTACACGAAGTACCCGGTCGTCACCGTGCTGTTTGGAGAGACCTTGGCATGGAACGTCGCCGTCGTCTCGGAGGCGTCCGTTGCGGCCTCCGTGGTGACGGACGGCGCGGGAGGCTCCTCGGCCTGCGCCGCGAGCGGCGCCATCAGCACAATGGCAAGAGCGGCGACAAGGGCAACCGCGGAGCGCTTTAGAGCGAACATGCGCGCGACAATACACGAACTAGTGTCTTTCGCGCCAATTGAAGGACTGGCCCAAACGATCCGGCTGGCAGCACGCTCAGCGCGACTGCTAGGCGGTGAGCCCGTGCGCTCTTGGCCCGGGCACGCCGCACTGAGCATCGGACTCGCCCCAACCGGCGACGCTCCGTTGCGGGGTCAGACCCCGCAACGGAACCGCACCGGCCTAGTTTGTAATCGTGTTGCTGTAGGCGTCGAAGACGCGATTCAGCGCTTCGACACCGTGGCGGTTGGCGTAGATCTCGGACATGACGATCGCGTTGGCGTCGTTGTCGTCCCCGATGTCGGTCAGCAGGTCGAGATTGGTGGCCAGCAGATCGCAGCGACGCTCGTGCAACTGCTCGACGTGGCCGCGAGTCAGCGGCACCTCGACGTCGTCGGTGTGCGGAACCATCTCGGGATCCCAGCCCAACGCGTCGATCACCGCCGTCGCATCGCGGTAGACATCGACCAGCGCGAGCTGCTTCATGGGCACGTAGTCCATGAAGTCCTCGAAGGGGTCGTGGTTGAACATCAAGACCTTCTTGGTCTCGATGCGCAGGACGTCGGCCGTCGACGGGTCGACGCTGATACGGCAGGCTGAATTACCCTGGTGGGCACTCATGGGAGCTACTACTCCTTTTGGGTCATGCCCCCGGGCCGCTTCAACGGTCGCGGGGGCGATTCTTGTTTGGGTGTGAGCACCCTAAGTGATGGGGCGGATGGACCGGGCCGCCAGCCCCACCCGCCGAGCGTCCACAGCGCCGGATCCCGTCCTCATGTCTTCAACGGCCAGTCTTCGATCCTCCCGTCCGCATGCCGGAAGACTCCACGGCCGGCGAGCGCTCGCGTCCATGACTCTGGGTTGTCGTCAGGGCCGAAGCGGTAGAAGACATCGATGAAGTAGCGCAGCACGGGTCGCTTGCCGTCCCACATCGAGGTGATCTCGACGCCGTAGAACTCGTCGCCGAGCGGTCGCTCGATCCAGTGCTGCTTGCCCTCCCACGCCACCAACGACTCCCACGGCTCATCGCCGAGCCGCCGGACCTCGGCGTCGAGAACTTCCTGCGCACGGTCACTCATCGCGTCCCCCATGTTCTGACGTCTGGCAGGACTTCTCGCGCAAGTTGGTCGCCGTCTGCCGCCGCCTGCTCCAGCACATGTGCCGCCTCCTCGAGCCGGCCCATCTCGGCGAGGAGCACCCCGATGTTCACCCAGGCCCCCGCATCGCCGCAGACGATCGCGGTGAGATACGCCGTCAGTGCCTCGTCGCAACGGGCGTCCTCAGCCAAGACGTTGCCGAGGTTGCGCCAGACCGAGACGTCGCCGTTGGCCAAGGCGTCGCGATAGAGTGCCTCAGATTCGGCCGCCAGTCCCTGCTCGGCCAGCCACACGCCAAAGCCGTTCACCGCTTCTTCGACACCGTCGTCCAGCGCCTGCTCAAATGCCGCCCGCGCACCATCGACATCGCCCCGACGCGCCAGGTGACGCGCGAGCGTCAGGCGCGCACCTCCGTCACCCTGCCTGATCGCCAGCTCGTAGGACTCCAGCGCCTCCTCCTCGGCGCCCGCATCAGCGAGCAGGCCGGCGAGCCGCTCCGACGCATCGGCGTCCCCTCGGCCCGATGCCTCACGGAACATCTCGACGGCTTCGTCGTCGCGACCCAGGTCGACGTAGAGCAAGCCCAGGTTGAACATGGCCTCCACATGACCGGACGCAACGAGGATCCGGTACTCGCGCTCCGCCTCCAAAGGCTTGCCCAAGTGATCAGACAAGACATTTGCAAGGCTCAACCGCGCATC
Source organism: uncultured Conexibacteraceae bacterium (assembly GCA_963829185.1). GTDB lineage: Bacteria > Actinomycetota > Thermoleophilia > Solirubrobacterales > Solirubrobacteraceae > Baekduia. The sequence continues at coordinate 451,137 of CAWHID010000010.1, read as the reverse complement.
CTCGATCCCACGCTCCACCGCAGCACGGAACGCCTCAGCGGCCGACGCGTAACGACCCAGCCAGGTCAACACGGTGCCGAGATTGTCCGCCGCACCATCACCCCCGAGAACCATCGACGCACGGAAGTAGGCGACAGCCGCTTCTAGATCGCCGTCGTCCCCGGCACGCTGCCCCAGCTCATTGAGTTCGTCCGCGTCGCCTGCGTTGATGGCTAGGACGGCATTCCTGATGTCCTCGGCATGTCTCGGCGACGTCATTTGTGGAGCACCGGATCCGTCGTCATACCTTCATCGGCCAGTCTTCGATGACCCCGTCCGCGTGGCGCAACACTCCACAGGCGGCGAGTGCTCTCGTCCATGACCCTGGCTCATCATCGGGACCGAAGCGGTAGAAGACCTCCACGATGTAACGCAGCACGCGTCGCTCGCGCTTGTCGTCCCACATCGAGGTGACCTCGACGGCATAGATCTCGTCGCCGAGCGGTCGCTCGATCCAGTGCTGCTCGCCCTCCCAGCCCACCAGCGACTCCCACGGCTCATCGCCGAGCCGCCGGACCTCGGCATTCAGAACCTCCTGCGCACGGTTACCCATCGCGGCCTCATCGTCTGTTGTTATTTGCTGCTTCGACAAGGCCTCAAAGCATCCATCGGCGTATGGCGAATAGGTCTCGATCTTGGTCGTCCTCGGCCATGGCCAGGTGAATTCGATCGCCGTCTCGGCGACCGTCCTACCGCTTGCCAGGTCCAATTCGGTCCGGACTGCCACGACACGGTTTGATCCCCGCCGAGTCGAGACCACAGCGCGAAGGCGTCCGGAAAATATGGCGACATACATCAGCCTGAGATCCGGATCGACACCGAGTCTCGTAGCGACGGATTTCTTCTGGGACAGCTCAAGGCGGTTGCTGTGTCGCCCCACCAGCAGGGTTGGGCCATGGCCGGGCAAAGCGAACACGACCAACGAAGCAGCCGACGCACGGCTAGGCGTCACCTCAACCACGTACTCGACGGGTCCGCTCACGCGAAGCGGCCCCTCATCAACGGCATAGCTGCTGCGAGGAAGAACTGCGAGAACCTCCTCGAGAACCCTGAGCGCCGGATGTTGATCTGCGGTGACTAGTCCCACTTCTTCCCTCTGACGTCAGCTCCCTAGTGGGCGACCGCGGAGTCGAGTTCTGCAGCACGTCCCAGCGGTCCACAACACCGAGCCCTGGATCAGTGAGCGCTACCTGGGGGAAGCAGCCTAAGGCTCGCGATGAAGAAGATAACCGCAAACATCAGGAACCAAATTGCGTGGGACGCGCTGACCTGAATCGCCGCGGCAACGGCAGCTATCAATCCCATCGCGGCGAGACTGCGAATCCCCTCTTGTCATCCGGAACCCAACCGCGCTATCACTTAGGAAGACATGCTTGAACGAATCCTCGGATGGTTTCGACTAGACCATCAACCGCCTGACGAGATCGAGCCGGGGAGAGCACGTGACCTAACGCCAGACGAGGTCGGGGTGCCCAATCCCCGCCTCGGTTTCGCGGGTAACACGGCTCCCCGAGCCAAAGGGCAGTGGATCGACCGGCATTCCCGGATCGGACAGCCTCCCGTGACCCGCTGCCCGACGCGCCGCGGGACTGGGTGCTCATCTGACCGACGCGACCTGAGCTAGTTCTGTGACCGCTTCGCGGGCGAGCTCGCCTAACGACGGCGCACGAGCAATTGAGCAGCGGCAAGCAGTCGCTGGATTGGCCATGCTACCCGGTACTCGGTTGCGTCTAAACGGGCTTGGGCGACGAGATCGGCCACAAGCGGCGAGCTATCCTCGGCAAAGCTCGAGATGAGCTCGTCGCGCGACAGTGCCGCGTCACTCTCTCTGCCCAGCGCTGACAGGGCCCGCGCCTTGCCCAGCATGATGGCGGCCACAGGCTCTCGCAGCGCCGGAACCTCGGTCCCCGCAAAACGCTGGAGTACCGCATCGCAAATCGTTAGCGCCTCGTCGAGACAGCCGAGTTCGGCAAGTACGGCGACCTGATTGCGCATTGCATTTGCCAGCAGCGTGTCGAAATGGTCGTTATCCCGATCGGCGAACCACTCCGCAACCATCCCAAACGTTGCCAACGCCTCGTCGCTACGTCCCATATCGCGAAGTGTCGTGGCCTTGCCCAGCAGCGCGAGCGCTACGGTTTCGCGGTGATCGTCATCGCGATCGTCAACATCAATGCTTGCGTGTCTCGCCAGGACTTGGTCATAGGCGGCGATCGCGTCAGTCTGGTACCCGGCACCATCTCGGGCACTCCCTAGGTTGAGAAGTGCTCGTAGGACGATATCCGCCACTGCTGGCGAGGGCTCTACGCCATCGAGTATCCGCACAGCCTCTTCGCAGCCGACTATCGCCTCGATATGTCGGCCGGCACGTTGAAGTGCAAATCCCTTGTTCACGAGCGCCTGCGCAGCCAACACCCGGCTCGAAGAGTCATGGGATTCATGTAACAACCTATTGGCCGCATCGAACTCGACGATGGCGTCACCCAACCGATCCAGGTCAACCAAGACCAGGCCCTTCTCGATGAGTGCTCTCCCCACCTCCGTGCGGAGCTCACTCTCGGACGCCTCATCGAATCGCGCCACTACATCGTCGAACGCCGCGATGGCCTCCGTGTGGCGTTCAACGATCGCTAGGTGGGTGCCCAGGCCGACCAGAGCGTTGGCAAGGTAACCCTGTAGCTCGAGGTCGTGAGCATCTCTGAGATGCTCCACCGTTTGCTGGTACGCAACAATGGACCGGCCTTCATCGCCTGTGCTCGCGATAAGCGCCGCGCGCATCGTCATCGCGTAGCCGACGTGTTGCCGCAGTTCCAGATCAGGGTCCTCTGCATATCGCGCTACGACGTGACCGAACGTGATGATCGCGTTCGCTGTTTGTCCGAGGACATCCTCCGCGTGGCCCTTGTGGCTCAGTGCGCGAGCCACCTGTCGTCTCAGACCGATCTGCGGCATAAGCGAGAAGCGATCAATGACCTCGTCAGCGACATCTACCGCGTCCAGCCAACGGCTCAGGTCGCCAAGCAGCACTCCCTTATGCACGAGCGCTCGCGCGACTTGCTCCTGAGCCGCGACACCGGTCACTTGCTCGAGCCCTGCAACAGCAGCGTCGAGCCTCGTCAGCAAACCATCGTCAGGCACGCCGGTGCGATCGGCAACTTCGTCGATGAGCGCCTTTGCCTGCTCAAGCTCCATCAGCGCAGGCTATCGTCGCCGTTTCGGTGGACGGGTGTCCCGGATCGGCGTCGTCCGCCATGTGACTTTAGCCCTGTGTTCCAGCGTTCGCGCCACATGTCGAAGCGGGGTGAGCGCGGGAATCGCCGACGCAGCACCGATCTACCCCAGGTAGTCAACAGCCGGGCTTGCTTGGGTCTCGTCGTGAAGCGCTGCGACCAACGTCTGAACGTCGCGCTCGCGACGAGCGCGCCTGACCTTCCAGAAGATCTCTACGTCGGGCATGTCAGTGGATTGGAATTCGGGCGATATGCACAGGTCAGGCCGGTCCTGGACGACGCAGTTGCTCTTTGACGTCTGGCAGGAGTTCTCGCGCAAGTGGGTCGCCGTCTGCCGCCGCTTGCTCCAGCACATGTGCCGCCTCCTCGAGCCGGCCCATCTCGACGAGGAGCACCCCGATGTTCACCCAGGCCCCCGCATCGCCGCTGACGATCGCGGTGAGGTACGCCGTCAGCGCCTCGTCACGCCGGGCGTCGTCAGCCAAGAGGTTGCCGAGGTTGCGCCAGACCGACAAGTCGCCCCTGGCCAGGGCGTCGCGATAGAGCGCCTCAGCCTCGGCCATCAGTCCCTGCTCGGCCAGCCACACGCCAAAGCCGTTCACCGCTTCTTCGACACCGTCGTCCCGCGCCTGCTCAAATGCCGCCCGTGCACCATCGACATCGCCGCGATCCGCCAGATGACGCGCGAGCGTCAGGCGCGCACCTCCGTCACCCTGCCTGATCGCCAGGTCGTAAGCCTCCAGCGCCTCCTCCTCGGCGCCCGCGTCAGCGAGCAGGCCGGCGAGCCGCTCCGACGCATCGGCGTCCCCGCGGTCCGATGCCTCACGGAACATCTCGACGGCTTCGTCGTCGCGACTCAGGTCGACACAGAGCAAGCCCAGGTTGAACATGGCCTCGATATGACCGGACGCGACGAGGATCCGGTACTGGCGCTCCGCCTCCAAAGGTTGGCCCAAGTGATCAGACAAGACGTTGGCGAGGCTCAACCGCGCATCCTCGATCCCACGGTCCACCGCGGCACGGAACGCCTCGGCGGCCGACGCGTAGCGACCCTGCCAGGTCAACACGGTGCCGAGGTTGCCCGCCGCACCATCACCCCCGAGAACCATCGACGCACGGAAGTAGGCGACAGCCGCCTCTAGATCGCCGTCGTCCCCGGCACGCTGCCCCAGCTCATTGAGTTCGTCCGCGTCGCCTGCGTTGATGGCTAGGACGGCATTCCTGATGTCCTCGGCATGTCTCGGCGACGTCATCTGTGGAGCACCGGATCCGTCGTCATACCTTCATCGGCCAGTCCTCGATGACCCCATCCACGTGGCGCAACACTCCACAGGCGGCGAGTGCTCTCGTCCATGACCCTGGCTCATCATCGGGACCGAAGCGGTAGAAGACCTCCACGATGAAGCGCAGCACGCGTCGCTCGCGCCTGTCGTCCCACATCGAGGTGACCTCGACGGCATAGACCTCGTCGCCGAGCGGTCGCTCGATCCAGTGCTGCTCGCCCTCCCAACCCACCAACGACTCCCACGACTCGTTGCCGAGCCGCCGAACCTCAGCGTCGAGAACTTCCTGCGCACGGTCGCTCATCGCGGCCCCCATCGCTCAATTGGCACTGTCTCCCACAGGGGCGGCCAGCTACTTCGACAAGGCTTCAAAGTATCCATCGGCGTATGGCGAATAGGTTCGACGTTAGTGGTCCTCGGCCACGGCCAGGTCAACTCAATCGCCGTCTCCGCGACCGTGTTACCACTTGCCAGGTCCAACTCGGTCCGGACTGCCACGACGGTTCGATCCCCGCCGAGATCGCGATGCAACGGCGCATGCAGCACCGCCACGTACTATTCGGACTGGCTACGTCGTTGAAGTGAGCGCAAGTAGCCACGCAGAACCCACCGGTGCACGCCTCTTGCACTCTTGTATGCGGCTTCGACATCTGGAATTGCCGGCATGTACCGCATTGTGGCCAGGGCTTCGGCCGCCACAACGCGGACACCCTGGTCCGTATCGTCCCTGAGCACTTGACGTATCGCTTCGCGAACCTCCAACGTCTCGTCCGCTTCTAGCGCCCGGATGGCATTCTCGCGAACAAAACCCTCATCAGCAGACAGCTCCGCTAGCAGGAAGTCCACTCCGCGCTCTCTATCGAGGGCGGAGAGAGCTTTAGCCGCCTTCACGCGAATTTCGGCGAGGGCATCCCGCTCGGCAATCGTTGCGAGTACCTCCTCGGCGACATGACCGCGAAGACGGCCGATCCGTCTGACTATCGCGCGTTTGATCTCAACTTCGGTGTCCTCACCGAGCAGTGGCAGGACAGCCGCAACGGCCCGCGGATCGTTGGCCTTCGCGAGTGCTCGGAGATCAATCAATTCGTCGTGGATATCGCCCATATCAGAGCTGCCTTGTGACACGCTTCCACGCGACTCTACCGACGGATCGGGTTAATCTTCCAATTGGGCTGTTATAGAACTTCCCGGCTTTGTTAGCGCGATCGACACCGACGGGCGCCTTTGAGGCTAGTCGCTGCATCGGGCGCGTCGCGTAACGCTGGACGGCGGCTGCCTTTCTGAACCTCTCGACCGCCACGGTCCTCTGGGCTGCGGCGCGAGCGACGGTGGCCGCGGTGCGAGCGCGCTTATAAGCGATGGCTGAGCGTACGAGCAGCGCCCCGCCAGCGAGACACATCGGGCAACGGCCGTCGAGATCGAACTGATTGACGGGATCTTGGTTGGTGTAGTCGTAGTCGTTAGCCGAGCCGCCCTCGACCGGGTCCGTCTGCAGGAACCGGCCGAGCGGCGCAAGGTACGTGCGCTCGCCCATTTGGATGAGGCCGCCGGCGCTCTCGGTGGAGCGCCGGGGACCGCCGAGCCAGCCATATTGGCGGCCGTTGGCGGTCTGAGCGTTCCCGAATTCGTCGTAGGTTCCGCTCCAGGTCCCCGCGCCAACCACGTCCCCATGGAGATTGGTCAACTGGACGGTGATGGCGCCCGTCGTGGAGAGCTTGGTTGCCAGCAGTTCTCCTTCCACGCCCATCCTGTTTGCCGTCCACGTCGTTCCGCTCTCGCTCCAGGACGGTGAGTCTGAGTCGTCTGCGTAGTGGTAGGTCTCCAAGGGCGCGCCGACCGTTCCGGCCTGTCGGGTCTGCGTGCGTCCGGCCGGGTCCTCGGTGTAGGTCTGCGTGACGCCACCTTGGGTCAGCACCGACGGGTGATCGTCAGCGAAGTAGCCGGCTTGGGTCAGGAGTGTCCCGGCCGTCTTGATGCGTGCCAGGGCATCGTGCGTCACGGCGTTGCCGTAGGCGTTGACGAGCCGGTTGGCGCTGTCGTAGGTCGAGGTCTTGGTGGTCGGTGTGGTCGTCGTTGAGCAGACGTTCCCGGGGCCAGCCGGGTAGCTCTTGAGCGAGGTGCGGTTGCTGTCTTTGCCGGCGATGCCGTCGTAGGCGTAGCGACGGGTGGTGCAGACGCCCCCAATCGCCGTGTCCGCAACCGTCTCAAGGCGGCCCGCCGTGTCGTAGGAGAACGTTTGACTGCGTCCGCCCGCGGTCGTTGACTCGGAGACCCAGCGACCCTGTGCGTCGTACTTGACGTGATCTTGCACCGCGCCGCTGTTCCAGCTGAGATCGGTGGCATTCCCTGCCGGGTCCCAGGTCAGCACCTTGGTTGTCCCGTAGAAGGACTGACTCGTCACGTGGTCATCGTTGTCGTAAGAAGCGAGGACACCGTTGCCGAACGACGTGTTGATGATGCTCGACGGCAGCTGACGCGCGTTGTAGACGTAGGTGTACGTGCCTCGCGGGTCGGTCGTGGACCGAAGGTCGCCATCGATGTTGTAGGCATAGGTTGTGGTCGACGCGCTCGCGTCCTGATACGACAGTACGTTTCCGTTGTTGTCGTAACTGCTCAGGATCGTCTTGGTTGGGGTCGATTGCCCATCCGGGGTACTGCTGACGCCGCTGACATTTCCCTGTGCGTCGTAGCTGGTCGTCAGCTTCGGTTCGATGGTGGTTCCGGTAGCACTGCTGTACAGCATCTGCTGGCTGGTGCTCAGGCGACCGGCTGAGTCGTAGGTCCGTGACTCGAGACGCTGCGTCGTGCCGCCGCCGATCACCACCGTCTCGTTGTGGTAAAGGACGTTCCAGTCCTTGTCGTACGACCATTGGTGCTCGGGCATCGGCGCCTCGGGGGAGGCGACGCTTGTGGTCTTGCTGGCGAGCAGGCCCATCCCCGACCAAGCGGTGTTGTTGATCCCGTGGTAGGTGTAGCGCTTGACGTGTCCTGCGGTCGCCGTGGTGTAGCCGGGCGAGCGGATCTCAAGGACCACTGGCGCTGTGTCGTGATAGATCGTCGTGGTGGTCAGCGCCTTGCCGTTGGGATCGACGATGACCTTCGTCGGCTTGCGCAGCTCCCAACCGCGGTTGGGATGCGTGGTGCTCCAAGGGCTGTCGTAGCGGTAGTCGGTCTGGCGGATATCAGCCAGCTGATGGTTCCCACCCGAGTCAACGTAGTCGGCGGCAACGCTCACCGACGTGGGCAGGTGGTACGCGGTCGCGTCAGGCTTGCCCGCGTCGTAGTCGGTCGTGGTCTTGGTGCGCCCATCGACTTCCCCCACGCCAGAGACGGTCATCTTGTGCGTCGGGCCCAAGCGCCACTCCTCGGCGACCCCGTCGGCGGTGTAGTGGTAGATCGTGGAGAGCGACCGTGCCGCCTCAACCGTGTCCGACGCGGCGAGCGCACGATCACGATTGCCGGCGGTCAGCTCCATCACGACGTTGCCGTTGGTGTCGTACTGCCACGTGGAGATGCCGACACCCGCCGCGCCGATGCTCGGCCGCAACCGATTGACCTCTTGGCCGTTGACATCGAGGTAGTGGATCGTCGAGTTGACCCAATCGGTTGACGAGCTCGGAACGTGGTTGGGCTGCGATACCGCCGCCGCGTCGGTTGGGAGGTCGTCGACCTGATCCCACGTCGCCAGCTGCGCTGGCGTCATCGACGCCGGCGCACCCGTTCCGGACAGCGGCACGCCGTAACGCACGGTCCAGATTGCGTCGCCTAGCGTCGGGTGCGCCCGCGTCACCGAGGCCAACCGGCCGGTGTTGTCGTCGCCCGGGCTCGTCGCGTAGGCCAAACGCCATGCGACCTGACCGACCGGTGTGATCGTCGCCACTTGGCCGGTGCTGTTGTAGGTGTAGGTGGTTGGCGCGCCGCCCGGAATTCGAGGGTTCTTGACCTCGATCAACCGTCCTTGGCTGTCGTAGGTGTAGGTCGCTTCCTCGGTCTCCGCGACGCCCCCACCGGTGAGTCCGATGCCAAAGTAGATGCTCGTCACCCGCGGCTGGTTGCCGGTCGTCGCGTTCTGCGTCCAAGCGAAGCGCAGGTAGCGCTTCTGTGCGACGTTCGTGCCATACATCGGCGCCGTCACCTGCGTCAGGCGCACGCGTCCCAGCGTCGTGGCCCAGGTCATCGTCGGCGACCCGGCTGCCCCAGGCTTGGTGTAGCTCGTCGGGTGATAATGCGGCGAATCAGCCGCATCCTGGTCGAAGGTCGTCGCCGTGCCATCGACATCGGTCAACGTCCATTGCGTGCCGGCCTTGCTGAGCGTCATCCCCGGATGCTGGTCGTCGACCTCCCACCCCGTGACGACGCCGTTGGGGTCCACCGTCTGCTTGAAGGTGATCTTCGACCCATCGTTGAGCTCGATCTCGCTGTAGTGGTAGGTCCAGCGAACCGTGTCGGTAACCGGCGTCCACTGATCCACCGTGAACCCGATCGGCACGGTGAACGGATTCGACCCCGACTCCTCATCACCGAGATCGAGGTCCACATCGAAGGCGTAGTCAACCGGCTGCTGAACCCATTTGGTGACCGTCTGCTCATCAACCTGCGTGCGGTTGTACAAGCCCTTGTACGCCATTGCGCCCCCATCAGCCGCGAAGCTCGCCGAGAAACGCGGTCCAAACAGCTCGGCATCCCGCGTGCTGACGTTGCGCGAGTGATAGGTGCGCGAGACCGTCAGATTGCCCATCCACGCCGCCACATCGACATCGGTGTCGCTCATCGTGAAGTCCCCGGTCAGCAGGTTCACGGACCCCGGACCGATCTCGGTCGATGCCTGCTTCTGCGGGTCGCGACGATCGAGCTTGAAGTTGACCGGCTTCGTCGCCCCATTGGTGCCGGCCGGGCCGGTGAGCACCGCACGGACATGCACGGAACCGTCGACGTTGCCGCCCGGCGTGGACTGCAGATCCCAAACCACCCGCCTGCTGTCCACCCCGCCGGCCTGCGCGGCGACGACCGGGATGTTGCTCGAGCTCACTGCGCTGCCATCGACGAACTGCAACGCAGAGGCCGGGATGTCGGTCCAGTAGCGCTGGTTACCGGCCACGTACTGGAAGGTGATCGCCGACACCGACGAGTTCGGCGCATGCGCAAGCAGGTTCACCCGCCGTCCCGTCGCTTGGCCTTCCTTGGGCATGACGACGCCAGCGCCCGCCGGCGCGTTCGGCGTCGACATGATCTGCAGATAGGGGGCGTTTGGCTTGCCGAACGCCGCGATTCGACTCGTCGGGCCAGCACCGGCCTTCGTCAACCGAACGCCATAGTCGGGCAATCCGTCGGTCGAGCTGCTCCGACGTGCCTGCCAATCAGCGACCAACGTCGAGAGGTTGATGTCCAGCCACCCGGCGGACGCCGTTGGCGCACCGGACTTCCCGAGCGCCGCCAGGCTTGTGCTCACCGGAGGCTCGGGAAGGGTCGGCGCCGTGCTCGTCCAGTTCGCGGTGTTGGCGATCGCCGTGATGCCAGGATCGGTCAACAGGTTGGTGGTAGACGTCTGATAGAGCTTCAGATGCGCCGAGTCGATGACGTCGCTCGCGGGCAGGTACGTCAGCGCCGCCATCCGCAGCAGGATGTCCTGGTTGGCGCCCGGCGACGACAAACCGACCATGTAGTCGGCGACGTTGAGGTTGTTGCAGACCGTCGTGACGTCGTGCCCTCCCCACGGGCACATCAGCGTCGCCGCGGCGTTGGAGGTCACGACCCCCGTCGTCGGATCGACGACGACCGGCCATGCGCGGCCAGCGTCGTCCAGCCATTCACGGTCGACGCTGTACTTCAGCGACCACCGTCCCGACCCGAGCTCCTCAAGGCTGTAGCGAGGCGACGGACCGACGTTGTCCTTCGCATCCGCGACGCTCGGACGCGGGATGGTGAACACAGCACGCGTCGGGCCCTCGACGACGATCATGCCCGTCGCTGAGTCGATCTTCGGCACGAGACCGTCACTCAGCGAGATGACGTAGCTGAAGTCGCTCGCCGCCTTGAGGTCGGCAAGCGTCAACGTCTCCTTCAGACCGCTCGGAATCGCACTCAGATCGACATCGACGCCCGGCAGCGCATCAGCGTAGATCGCGTGCTCACCTCTCGTCTCCGCCCTCGACTGCGCCCCGACGATCTCGGTCTTCAGCCAGTCGTCGCCGGCCGTGAGGGTCGAGAGACCCTTGCCCTCGGCCTTCTCGTCGAGGTTGACCGGCAGGCGCACCTCGATCGGCTTGCCATCGAGCGCCCACGGCTCGGGCCCGAGTTCCTTGCCCTCGCCGCGCTCTCGGAGCGCGAAGTCGAAGCCGTGCCAATCCCCCGCAGCGTCCTGCCACCGCACCGGGTCCAGACCGACGTTGGTCACCTGCTGACCGGACTCCGTGAGCCAGGTCGTCGACCGCTCCGTCTTCATGCTTTCCAGCTGCCGCACCGCCCCTTCGGGACGCACAAGCGCACCCTCGTCGTCTGCTGCCGCGGCTTGGGTCGGCGCGAGGGCCAGCAACACCAGCATCAAGACAAGCAGGCCATTCGCTAGGCCGGTCTTGCCTAGGACGATTGTGGTTCCGCGACGAGTCAGCATTGTGCTCTTTCAGTCCGTGGTTCGACACAGTGGACTGGTTCACCGCCACTGGGCGGCGCTGACCGTATACGAGCGGAGGACCTCGCGCAGAGCAATGGAGCCTCAAACGGCATCCGGCAATAGGCCAAACTGAAACGCTTAGCGGTCGAAGGCCGCTCTACCTCTGTACGACTCGACCCGGCAAAAGCGTTCGCACTACTGGGGTGTCCGCATACAGACGCCATTCGCCAGCGCTCCGGCAACCACAACAACAATGCTGACCAGTAATACTCGTCTCACGTCAACAGTTTGGCGCGTTGGAACTCACTCGGACTCGGCGGAAAGCGGCATCCGCCAACCCGCGCGCCTCGAAACAGCGAGCCCTCCGCTCGACGACCGCAGGCCCGGTCGGTGGCCGGGCCTGCGGGGGATCGGTTTGCTTGTGGCGCATCGACCTTTGACAGCGCGAGGCGTGGCAGGCGTTCCGATCCAGCGCCAGAATCTCATATCAGCGCTGGAGTTGCGTCCACCGCTGAGGAGCACTATGTTGTCGGCCTGCCCGAGCACGGGGCTCGGAGCGCAGTAGGCGTCCGCGGCGGCGCTCTTGGTGATTGGCCGGCGTCATCCCCCGTCGGTCTTGATCGATTCCGAGGGCGCCGCCCGCGCCGGGCCGCTGGCGCTAGCGACGAGCGGGCTGAAGCATGTAGCGCTCGACGCCAGTCTCGCCGGTGATCTCGAACTGCCGGCCACGGAACCCGTGGGAGCCGTTCGCGACGACGATGAATGTCCCGTCCGTGGCGACATCCACCTCCTTGAGCGCACCTGGCACGCCGAGGCGCAGTGTCGTCACCGTACGGTCCACGAGGCCGTAGAGCAGCGCCCGGTCGCCGGTGGCTCTGAAATAGCTCTGTGTGATGAAAAGGGCGTGCTGTGCATCGATGTCGCCACACGTGCCGGGGGCGTCTTTGCTGAGGCTCGTAAATCGGCCGCCATGCTCGGCGCCCAGCCCTTGCCCACGGACGCGGCCGGCCAGGAGGCACGTGTCGCGGCCATTGTCGCTCGGGTAAACGCCAACGCCCCACTGCGCGGTTGGCCGTATCGGATCAATGGCAACCGCGTTGCCGCGGTAGGCGTCCCCAGGCGCATGGCGGGTCTCGGGAGGCAGTTCAGGTTCTGACCCCGTTGAGCCACCGTCGGCCAGGAAGACATCGGTGCTGATCGCGACGCCTCCGCCAACGACACAGAAGGCGGCCACTGCGGCGATGGCCGGCCCCAGCCAGCGACGGCCAAGACCGCGCCCTGGGGAACGCGTTGCCTTCGGCTCCCACACCCGAGCGCGGCGCGCCGCTTCCTCCCGCTCGCCGGCTTCGCGAAACGCGTCCTCAAGGCTTCCAAATGCCCCGCTCAACCGCGAGGACGGACCCTCGTCCGACTTCCTGGAACGCCCGCTCATGTGAGCAGCTCCTCTGATGCCCGCGCGCCGCCATACGTCGCATGAGGCCTGTCCAGCTCATCCATGATCTCGGCGAGCTTGCGGCGTGCCTTCGACACCCTGATCCGCGCAGCCGCGGAAGTCACGCCAAGGCTCTCGGCGATCGTGTCATACGGCAGCTCGTCGACGATCCGTAACGTCAGGATTTGGCGGTAGTTCGGCGCGAGCGTCTCCATTGCCTTCTGCATCGTGCGCCGCGCACCCTCGAAGTCGGCGAGCTCCTCGATCCGCTCATAGTCCTCGGTGCCCAGGACTGGGGGTTCCACACCGACACGCTCATGGAAGCGCCGCTCGACCCGCCCGCGCTCATACCAGTCGTAGAGCCTGCGCCGGGCAACGGTCCACATCAACGCCAACCCCTGTTCCTCGGCTGTGACGTCCCATGTCGTGATGTTGGCGAACAGGTCGGCAAAGGTCTCGGCCATCAGGTCAAACGCGACATCCGGATCCAACGTGCGCCGCGCAAAGTACCGCAGAACGGCTTCGTGGTAGGCCACATAAACCTCGCTGAAGGCGCTCGGGCTCTCCTGCGCCTTGACGAACAGAGACTTCGGTGCGCGGCTCCCGAGCCGTAGCGGGGCACCGCGGATACGACCCGGTCTTCTCACGACACCGAAGCTCCTGAAACCGGGAATACGGAGTGACCGGGCACCGCGGATACAAACCAGCCGGGCATCAAGACGAAGGCTCCAAACCCTACGCATTGGAGCGAAACTTGCTGTCCCAACCGAAGGGCATGTCCCTCGGGCTTGTCCTGCTCGCCCTGTTGTGCGCCGCGAGCTTTGGCGCCATCGTCACGGTCGCACGCGCGACCAGCTACCACACGACGTGCGTCGGCCACGGCTTCGTCGAAGGCGGCAGCCAGACCGACGGCAGCTTCTTCTCCCGCATCGACGCGGGCTGCAGCGCGACCTACCGCAACTGCGAGCTCTGGATCGGCTCGGCCGGCCTCGGTGGCTCGCAGCTCTACACCAACACCTCCACGTGCAGCGTGTGGTCGCGCTCCTACGGCGACTTCGCCGAGTGTCTCGGCAACGCCCGCGTCGAGAACTCGGGCATCTTCAGCTACCACCAGCACAACGCTCCGAACTGGTGCGGATGATGCGACGCCTCAAGACGGTCGTCCTCGTCATCACCGCGATGGTCTTCGCCGTCATCGGCGGCGTGGCCGGCGCCTCCGCCCTGCTTCCAACGCCCCCGTCGCTCGTCGGCCAGGAGGCCAGTGAGCCCGCCGGTACGAGCTTCGCCCTGGGCCCAGTGGTCGCCGACCCCAGCGGCGGCCGCGATTGGACGATGCGCACCTACCCCTCCAAGACGGATTGGACCTGCGCGGAGGTCGGACGGACCGACGGAAAGGCCTTTGGCCGCATGGGACCGAAAGACGCGATCGTCGCACTCGAGCTGCCTGAGCTGGGCAGCTGCGCCGACCTCGCCAAGGAGAAGTTCGCGCTCTGGGTCAACTACTCCCCGGTCTCTGACACAGAGCACGAATCGCGCGTGGCGATCTTCGGCGCCGTCTCGACCGACGTGGTCGGCGTCGCACTGACGCTGGACGGCGCGCGGAAGGAGCTGCCGGTGACGCGTGGCGCGTTCCTCGACGTCCTGTCCGACCCGTCGCTTGCGGGTGCGGTCGTGACCGTGACCTTCGCCGACGGCTCGACAGACGACATCACGCTGCGGGCGATCCCACAACGGAACCAGACGCCTCCGACCACCCGATAGGACGCCGGCAACCCCAATGGACAACCTCTCAGAAGATGCTGCGCGGCTGCTCGACGGGCTCAAGGACTCGCTTCGCCTGCGGATCCTGCTCGCCCTCGAAGCCAAGCCGCGCAGCCCGAAGGACCTCTCAATCGATCTGGGTGTGCCGTACGACAGGGTGAACTGGGCCTTGAAGACGCTCGAGAAGGGTGAGCTGGTCCAGCTCGAGCGACACGAGCGCGCCGGTCCCCGCCGCTCGGCGGTCTCGAACATCTTCGCGACGCGGCACGTCGGCTGGGCGAAGCTGCTGCCAGTACTCGACGAGGTCGGCGCGACTCGCAAGCGGGCCAAGCCGACCTCGCCGCTGCGCTGATCTGAGGAGCTCGCGCAGCCCACCTCAGCTAGGCGCGCTGCCACGCCAGCGGTCGTCGCCCCAGCAGTGAACTTGCACACACTGCTGAGTGTCGTTACGTTTCGACCCATCGCCGGTTCAACCACGACCCACTTCACCAGCCAGCCCTTCGCCTACGTGCTCCTGCTCGACCCGCCCGGATACGCGCACCGGTGCTACGCCGTTCCAGCGACCTCCTCGAAGGCGTCCCTCACCTTCACCCAACCCTTGTGCCGATTTGCGTAGACGCGACGCATCGTGGACGCGTGTTCTGCCGCCTGCTCGGTGCGCACGACCACGACGAGATCCGCCCGCAGCAGCTTGTTCACCGCGTTGACGGCACTGAAGAACGTGACCCCCAGCAGCTCCGCTAACTCCGCCGTGCTCTGCTCCCTCTCCTCCAGCGCAAGCAGGATCCGAAGCCGAACTGGGTAGCCGGCCTCGGCCGCGAGTGCGACAGCGCGTGGCGAGATCTGTGTCACAGACGCGCGACCATAAGGCCGCCCCTCGCCTGCGTGATCGCACCTCCGGTAGCTTGATCACACTACCGTATTGATTGCGGCTCAGCGGTCGTGCTTGAATTCAACGCTGAGTATGACTAACTTGCCAGATCGTATGACCAGCAAGATGCAGCAACAACGCCGCCGTGAGACGTTGCGCCCTCATCTCGTCCGTGACCGAATCCTTGACGCGATGACCACCTACGGCAGCCCCATCAGCCCCACGCAGCTCCAGCGAGCCTTGCCGGATCAGTCGCTCGGCTCGGTCGCCTACCACATGCGTGTGCTCGCATCGGCCGGGGTGATCGAGCTTGCAGAAGAGACCAAGGTTCGAGGAGCCATCGAGCACCACTACGCGCTCGTCGCAGACGTGGCCGAGGACTTCGTCGATCCCGTCTCCCGCCTCCAGACGCTCTGCGGGGCGCTGATGGAGACGGATCCGGTGAGCGGCCTCCCACGGGCGATCGAGCCCGACGAGGACACTCAGCGCAAGTTGCTCGACTTCTTGCTCAACGACGTGAAGCCGCGCGTTGCCGAGATCATCGGGATGCGGTCACCGAATCGACCGTTGCGATAGATGATGGAACAGCACGATGACGCGGGCAGCGCGGGCAGCGGAGACGACCCCTTCGGCGATCTGCGTCCGGCGATGCCCGACAACCTCTCCGAACTGCTCGATGTGGCGCCGCTGCAGCCCCTGACAGCAACCAGCCCGGCGCTGCGCTGGGCGTGAGCAGCGCGCCACGTATCGTCGACGTTGTCCCACGTCGGGGCGTATCCGGACGCGGCCGCGAGGTTGAATGCTCAGACAGCAGTCACGGGCCGACGCCCGTGCACGCGATGCCGGAAGCCGGCGTTGCCAATATCGAGATCGGTCCACTGCGAATCATCGATGACAAGAGGACCCATGCTCCGAAGGTCACGAGATGCAAATCGCGCTGTCCACCAGCGGGACAGTCGCGAGACGAGATCGGTACGCGGCTCGTAGAGGAATTCAACGCCGTCAGGCATGACAACCAACACTGGACGGCCCTCATCGAATGCGTGGACCGCGAATAGCGCGCCAAAGTTTGCGTCATCTGCAGAGAGGAACGCTGTCCCGTCCGGCACGTCGAGGTCGCCGACCACGGCCGCAATCATGCGTGATGCTGCCCGGGCTGTGGGCGGCGGGATCGCTTCGAAGGCGTCGTTGAAGTGTGGCTCGATCGCCATCGTGATTCCCATCCGTCGATGATCGGCTGCCAAGCCGTGGGCATGAAGCCAGTTGCCGCCGGGATCACATCCACGGTGTTCCCCTCCGCGAAGGGTACGCCTTCCAGCTTGGTAGGTCACCGAACCGGTGCATGTGGTGGTGTCGCCCTGGGCTAGATGTAATACATCGCCACGCCCGCCGCCTTCTTCTCCGACTCCACCACGTCGGCCACGGTCGTCTTGGCCAGCACGTCACGCGCCGCGTTCGCGGCCTCGAGGAAGATCCCCTCGGACCCGCCGCCCAGCGGGCCGTCGAGCAGCTCGACGATCTCCAACACCGTGATCTCCGAGGCCGGCCGGGCGAACGAGTAGCCGCCCTTGACGCCGCGCTGGGACTTCAGCACGCCCGCGCGCCGCAGGACGGCGAAGAGCTGCTCGAGGAACTGGACCGGGATGCCGCGCTGACGGGCGAGCTCGCCGATCGGGATGGGTGAGTCGCCGCCTTGGCGGCCGAGCTCGGTCAGCGCCTTGAGCGCGTAGGGCGACTTGGTGGTGATCGAGAGCATCGCCCCGTCGACTTTACGACAGAGACACGACGCAGAACGATTTCGGGGGACGAGCGAGGTCCGGCGCGATGCCGGACGTCGATCGTCCCCCGAGGGGTCTTGCAAACGGAGCGGCTCTACAGCCAGCCGCGCTCCGTGGCGATCAACACAGCTTGGGCACGGTCGACCGCGCCAAGCTTGCCGTAGATGTTGTGCAAGTGGGTGCGCACGGTGGAGGTGCTCAGGGAGAGCTCCAGTGCGATCTGCTTGTAGACCTTGCCCTCGGCGAGGCGCTTGAGGACCTCGACCTCACGACCGCTCAGCGGGCACGGGTCGATCTGACGCGTGCGGCCGGTCGTCGGGTACGGCAGGTCGTACATGACGGAGCGCAGCTCGCTCGGGCCGAGGCCAATCGTGCGGGCGCACTTGAGCAGCTCGGTCGGCGAGACGGCGCCGCCCTGGGAGTAGTGGGCGAGCATGTCGGCCAGGCGCACGAAGGCGGCCTCGCCCTGGGCGTCGTCGGCATGGTGGCGCTCGATGACCGACGCAACAGCCTTCGGCAGACCCCAGCGACGAGCCAAGACGCCGCCGACCAAGGCGTGGTCGACGCCCAGCTCGCGGCGCTCGCGGTGGATGCGCTCCTCCGGCGTGCGGGCGTTGCCGTGCACCTGGCCCGGGTAGCCGGGATAGGCGTGCATCAGCACGAGCTTGCCGATGTCATGCAGCAGCGCGGTCACCATCAGGCGGTCGCGATGCTCGTAGCCGGCCTCGGTGGCCAGACGATCAGCAGCGCGCTGGGTGGCGACGCCGTGGAGGCGGAAGCGCTCGGGCGCCGCATCCCACACAGATGAGCGCTCGAAGAAGTCAAAGGTGCGGGCGCGCGTCGCCAGGGCCTGAACGGCTTCGGGCGAGAGCAGCTCGACGGCGTGCACGACGGACTCGACCTTGCCGCGGGCCTTGCCCTCGACCTGGTTGCCGAGACGCAACACGGAGATCACGAGCGCGACGTCGGATTCGACGGCAGCGACGACCTCGCCGGTCGAGACACGCTCTTGGCGGACGACGCGCAGCAGGCGGTTGCGGGACTCAGCGAGTGCGGGGAACGCCTCGAGCGCCTCGAACGCGGCCGTCAGACGACGGCCGTGGCCTTCGTTGTGGCGTCGCTGGACATCGGCGGCCGGCGTGAGCTGGCTCGAAGAGGCTGCTGCGGCTGGGGGCATAGGGTCTCTGGGCTCCATGGGCATGGGCACGGATGGGGGTCACCGCGGCCCGTCTACCTTCCGGTTATCGGCAGCCATGGACGGATGATTGAGCACCAGATCGAACGTTTGTCTTCGACCTTGCCGCCCGGTGGTATTCGGGCGCGTCGCCGCTGGTCCTGCGCGGTGGGCTTAGGAGGTCGCCAGCGCGGCGTCGAGCCGCCGCAGCGAAGCGTCGCGGCCGAGCACCGTTAGGGACTCGAAGATGCCCGGTGAGATCGTCGTGCCGGCCAGCGCGACGCGGATCGGCTGAAAGACGTCCTTTGGCTTGCGCTGCGGATCGGCCTCGACGACCTCGCGCAGCGCGAGCTCGATCGGCCCGACCGCAAACGGCTCGACGTGCGCCAGCGCCTCGCGGGCCTGGACGAGCGCGTGGCGGTGATCGGCGTCGAGCCACTTCTCGCGCGCCTTCTCGTCCTCGACCGGGCCGTCAAAGAGGAAGCCGGCCAGCGGCCAGAAGTCCGCCAGCGTCCCGATCTTCTCCTGGGAGATCGCGGCCGCGTCACGCAAGCCGGTGCGTCCGGTGAAGGTCTCCAGCGCCGCGGTCAGCTCATCGACGCTCATCGCGCGAACGTACTGGCCGTTGAGCCACGTGAGCTTCTTGACGTCGAACTGCGCCGGGTTCTTCTGCACGCGCGCGATGTCGAACTGCGCCACGAGCTCCTCGGTCGAGAGGATCGTCTGGTCGTCGGCCGCGCCCCAGCCGAGCAACGCCAAGTAGTTGCGCACGGCGGCGGGCAGGAAGCCGGCGTCGCGCAGCTCCTGGACCGAGGCTGCGCCGTGGCGCTTGGAGAGCTTCTTGCCGTCGGGACCGTGCAGCAGCGGCAGGTGGGCGAAGGCCGGCGCGGCCGCGCCGAGCGCCTCGTAAACGAGCAGTTGCTTGGGCGTGTTGGAGAGGTGGTCCTCCCCACGCACAACGTGCGTGATGCCGGCGTCGAGGTCGTCGACGGCCACGGCGAAGTTGTAGAGGACGCTGCCGTCGGCGCGCGCGATCACCGGGTCGTCCATGTGGACATGCTGGAAGACGGTGTCGCCGCGGATGATGTCGTGGACGGTCGTGGCGCCTTCGTCGGGGACGCGGAGGCGGATCGCGCCCTGACCCGATCCCGCCCACCCCTCGCCCCGAAAGCCCTTGTCGGCGCCGTGGACCGACTTATAGGCCTTGACGTCGTCGCCGGTTGCGGTGGAGCGGTAGGCCTTGCCCTCGTCGAGGAGTTGGTTGAGCAGTTCCTGATGGCGCTCGGTCCGCGAGATCTGCGAGATCGGGCCCTCGTCGTAGTCGAGGCCCAGCCAGGCGAGCGCGTCGAGAATCTGCTCGACGTTCTCCGGCGTGGAGCGCTCGCGGTCGGTGTCCTCGATCCGCAGCACCAGCGTGCCGGCGTTCCCGCGCGCCATCAACCAGTTGTAGAGGGCGGTGCGAGCGCCTCCGATGTGGAGGGCGCCGGTCGGCGAGGGAGCGAATCGGACACGCATGAGGTAGGACTCTAGGCACATGCTCATCGGCACCCATGTCTCCCCCGCCGGCGGCCCGGCCAAGGCCGTCGCGCGCGGCGTCGAGCGCGGCGCGAACGCCATCCAGATCTTCAACCAGAACCCGCGCGCGTGGAAGCCGACCTTCTACAGCGACGCGGCCGTCGAAGAGTTCCGGACCGCGATGGCCGGCTCCGACGTCGACGCGCTCGTCATCCACGCCGTCTACCTGCTCAACGCGGGGTCAGAGGATCCGGAGATCCGCGCGAAGACGCTGACGTCGCTGATCGCCTCGCTGCAGGCGGGCGACGCGCTAGGCGCGGTGTCGGTCGTGCTGCATCCGGGCTCGGCACTGAAGGGCGAGGTCGCGCCGGCGATCGTTCGCGCCGGCGAGATCTTCAAGGAGGCGCTGGCCGAGAGCGAGCACTGCGCCCTGCATCTGGAGAACACCGCGGGCACGGGCGCCACGCTAGGGCGCTCGTTCGAGGAGCTGGCGGCGCTGATCGACGCGGGCGGCGCCGGCAAGCGCCTCGGGATCTGTCTGGACTCCTGCCATCTGTTTGCCTCCGGCTACGACATCCGCACCGCGGAGGGGCTGACCTCAGTCCTCGACGAGTGCGACCGCATCGTGGGGCTGGACCGCCTCGGCTCGTTGCACCTCAACGACTCCGTCAACGGGCTGGGCACCAACCTCGACCGCCACGCCGACATCGGCAAGGGCGAGCTCGGCGAGGACGGCTGCGCGGTCTTTTTGTCCGAGCCGCGCTTCGAGACGCTGCCCGTGATCCTGGAGACGCCTGGCCCCGACAAGAAGGGCACGCCGCCCGAGGAGATCGCGCTGGCGCGCAAGCTGCGCAAGCTGGGGTTGAAGGCGCGCGGCTAGCTGAAGCCCGCGGGGCGCGTCGAGGGACGACTTCTGGGCCCCAAGGACCCACAAGTTGTCCCTCGATGACCCGGTTTCGCGCTCGCACGGAGCGGTGACACCTTCTGTGGACGAGAACGCGGCCTCCGCCCCCGGTCCAGCGACAGAGCGGAGGCCGCATTCGCGACGGTACCGGGCTAGTGCGCGGCGGCGGGGGAAATCATCACCCGCGGTGCAGGGGTTATTGCTGCCCCGTAAACCGGCTTAGCGCCGAATCGTGAAGACCCGGTGGTGCTCAGACGGCAGCGGGCGTGGCCGGCGCCGCGAGCGCCCCGGGCCCAAGGATCTTCGCCAGCTCGGCGCGCAGCGACGGTGTGGGGTCGACGCGGAAGTCGGAACCGAGCTTCAGCGTGCGGGCGCCCGCGGAGGTGCTGATGGCGAGGACAACATCGGCCTCCCCCGTGTGGTTGCCGAAGACGTGCTTGAGCTCGTCGATGATCGACGAGGGAAGGCTCGATGCATCGAGCAGGATCGTCAGGGCCTCAGGGCCCTTGGCGACGGCGACCGCGGCGGCGCGCGCCGTCTCGACCTCTTCCTCGGTCGGGGTGAAGAGCTCGCAGGCCTGGACCTTGATCGTCAGCCCACGGTCGTCGTTGCCGACGCGGCCGCGCACGGTGACGATCTGATCGACCTGGGCGATGTGCTCGTACTCGGCCAGCTGGTCGCCGAAGAAGATGAGCTCGATCGAGCCCTCCAGGTCGTCGAGCGTCGCGAACATCATCATGTTGCCCGTGCGCGTTTTGAGCTTGCGCGCCGCGGTGATGATGCCGCCGACGGTGATCCACTCGCCGTCCTTGACCTGGGGCAGCTCGCTCAGCGGGCGGTCGACCGCGGCCAGCAGCGCCTCGCGGACCTCCTTGAGCGGGTGCATCGAGAGGAACAGCCCGATGGCGTCCTTCTCGTGAGCCAGGAGCTCGTTCTTTTCGAACTCCTCCTCGGGGATCGGCGGGTGCGTCGGCCCAGCGAAGGCAGCGGCGGCGCCATTCGGCCCGCCATCCGCTGGCGCGGCCTCAAAGAGGTCGAAGATCGAGCCCTGGCCGATCTCGGCGTCCTGCTGGATCTTCTGGCCTGCCCCCTGGGCCTGCTCCAAGACCTCCAACATGCCTTTGCGCGAGGCGCCGGTCGAGCCAAAGGCCCCGCACTTAATCAGCGCCTCGATCGAGCGCTTGTTGACGGCCTTGGGGTCGACGCGCTCGCAGAAGTCCCAGATCGACTTGAACTCGCCGCCCTCTTCGCGGGCGCGCTTCATCGCCTCGACCGCGGCGTAGCCGACACCCTTGACGGCGTCGAGCCCGAAGCGGATGTTGCCGTCAACGACGACGAACTCGTGGTCGGAGAGGTTGACGTCGGGCGGCAGGATCTCGATCCCCATCTCCTCGCAGCGCGCGGCGAAGAACGGGACCTTGTCCTTGGTGTCCATCACCGAGGAGATCAGCGCGGCCATGTACTCCGCGCAGTAGTTGGCCTTCAGCCAGGCCGTCCGGTAGGAGATCAGCGCGTAGCACGCCGCATGGGACTTGTTGAAGGAGTAGTCGGCGGCCTTCTGGTTGGTCGCCCAGAGCCAGTCGATGGTCGACTGCGCGACGCCGTTCTTGGCGGCGCCCTCGCGGAACATCGGCTCCAGCTTGGCCATCGCCTCGCGGTTCTTCTTGCCGATCGCCTTGCGAAGGTCGTCGGCTTGGGCCCCCGTGAAGCCGGCCAGCTCCTTGGAGATCAGCATCGACTGCTCCTGGTACAGGATGACCCCGTACGTGGGGCCGATGATCGGCTCCAGGCGCTCGTCGGCGATCGAGACCAGATCCGGGTTGCGCTTGCCGCGCGCGTAGGTCGGGATCTGCTCCATGGCGCCCGGGCGGTAGAGCGACACGAGCGCGACGAGGTCGTCGAACTCCGTCGGCTTGACCTTGCGCAGCGCCTCCTGCATGCCCTCAGACTCGAACTGAAAGACGCCCACGGAGTCGCCGGCGGCGAGCATCTCATAGGTCTTCTCGTCGTCGAGCGGCAGCTTGGTCATGTCGGGCCGCTCACCGGTCGAGCGGCCGATGATGTCCAGCGCGTCCTCGATGACGTCGAGGTTGCGTAGGCCCAGGAAGTCCATCTTGAGCAGGCCGAGCTCCTCGACGGGCTTCATCGAGAACTGTGTGACCTGCCGGTAGACCTTGTTGCCCGAGGCGTCGGTCTCGTTGGCGTCAGCGAGCTGCAGCGGGACGACGTCGGTCAGCGGCATGCCCGCGATGACGACCGCGGCCGCGTGGATCGAGTTGTTGCGGACGATGCCCTCAAGGCCCTTGGCGACGTCGACGATCTGCTTGGCGATCGGGTCCTTGTCGTACTCGGCGCGAAGCGGCTCGCCTTCCTTGAGGCAGTCCTCGAAGCTCGGCGAGCGACCCATGATCGGATCCGGGATCAGCTTGGCGAGGCGGTCGCCCTGGCCGTACTCGTGGCCGAGCACGCGGGCAGCGTCGCGCGTCGCCGCGCGCGGGAACATCTTGCCGAAGGTGATGATCTGCGCAACCGACTCGCGGCCGTACTTCTCGACCACGTACTGCATCACGCGCTCACGGCCGCGGACGGAGAAGTCGATGTCGATATCCGGCATCGACACGCGCTCGGGGTTGAGGAAGCGCTCGAAGAGCAGGTCGTAGCGCAGCGGATCGAGGTCGGTGATCCGCAAGGTGTAGGCGATGATCGAGCCGGCGGCCGAGCCGCGGCCCGGGCCGACCGCGATGCCGTTGTCCTTCGCCCACTTGACGAAGTCCCACACGATCAAGAAGTAGGCGTTGAAGCCCATCGAGTCGATGACGCCGAGCTCGTACTCCATGCGCTGCACGGCCTCGGCCGGCAGCGGCAGGCCGTAGCGGGCGTGCATGCCTTCCTCGACGCGGGCGCGGAGATAGGCCTTCTCATCTTCCCCTTCAGGGAGGAAGCGTGGGATCAGCTGCTGGTCGAGCGCGATCTCGACGTTGCAGCGCTCGGCCACCTCGAGCGTGTTCGGGATGGCCTCAGGCCACTCGGCGAACTTCTCGGCCATCTCCTCCGACGAGCGCAGGTAGAACTCGTTGGTGTCGAAGGTCATCTTCGGCGCGGCGAGCGTGGACTTCGTCTGCACGCAGAGCAGCGCCGTGTGGTGGTGGTAATCCTCGCGGCGCAGGTAGTGGACGTCGCCGGTGCCGACGAGCTTGCCACCCATCTCGCGGGCGATCTTGACGATGCCCTCGTTGGCCTTGTCCTGATCGGCGATGCCGTTCTTCTGGACCTCGAAGTAGACGTCCTCGGGGCCGAAGACCTGGAGCAGGTCGTCGGCGTGGGCGCGCGCCTCGGCCGGGTTGTCGGCGATCAGGCGCTGACAAAAGCGGCCGGCCAGGCAGCCGGTCAGCGCGATGACGCCGTCGGCGTGGGCGGCGAGCTGGGCCATGTCCAGCGACGGCTTGCCGCGGTGCAAGCCTTCGAGGAAGCCGGCGCTGGAGAGCTTGACGAGGTTGCGGTACCCGGTCTCGTTGGCGGCCAGCAGCGTGAGGTGGTTGCGCTCCACTTTGCCGGGGGCGCGGTTGGCGTGATCGTCAACGAGGTAGATCTCGCAGCCCAGGATGGGCTTGACGCCCTCGGCCTTACAGGCCTTGTACATCTCGATCGCGCCGTTCATCACGCCGTGGTCGGTAAGGCCCAGGGCGGGCTGGCCGAACTCGGCGGCGCGCTTGGCAAGCGCCTTGATGTTGCACGCGCCATCCAGCAGCGAGTACTCGGAGTGGACGTGCAGATGGACGGCTGACTGGCTCACGGGCAGAGGTCGAGGATAGGTGGAAGGGCGGACGGCGAGAGGTGCTGCGACGGTGGCTCGCGCAGGCTCCCCGCAAGGTGCGGACTTCGGTGTTGCGGCGCGGTGATCAGGGCCGGTGGCGCTGGGCGCGGTCGAGCCAGGAGAGCAGCGTGCGGATGTCGCGGGGATCGCCCTCGACGGAGGCGTCACCGGGCGCGGCGGTCCCTGCGAGGACGGCGGCGAGGCGATGCGCGGAGGTGTGCAGGACGGCGGATGGTGACGCGCCCGCATCGCTGGTGGCCGGCACGATCGTCAGTGGGCCGTCGCCGGAGGCCACGACGCGCCAGCGGTCTGAGCCCTCGGAGGCGACGTCGACGATCAGCGGGCGGCCGGTCCAGCGTGGCTCGACCGCGCGGGCCATGACCGTCAGCAGCAGGCCGGGTGACGGCGCGATGTCGGCCGCCGCCAGCTCGGCAAGCCCCAGCGGCGCGCGACGTGCCTTGATCAGCCGGCGCAGGTGACGACGGCCGTCGATGCGCGTGCCCGGCAGGCGGCGGCCGGCGCCACCGGTCACCAGCGGGACCAGCGCGGCCAGCGGTCCGGCGACGCGCACGGCCTCCGGCCCCTTGCCCGGGAGCTCGACGCGCACACGGTCCGGGGCGACGACGACACGATGCGTCGTGCCGCCTTGCACGGCGAGCTCGTAGGTCAGCGAGTCCTTGACCAGCCCCGCTTGGGCAGACAGCAGCGAGACGACCAACAGCTCGGCGATGTCGGGCTCATCGACGGCGAGCCCCTGCAGCGCGTCGCGCAGCCACGGGCCGGGCTTGGTGATCGGCTCGCGCGGGGTCAGCGGCTGACGCTCGGCGAGCGGGGCCGGGCGCGAGGGTGCCACCGGCGCTGGCTCAGGAGCGGGCGCCGGCGGCTCTACGCCCTCGATCGCCTCGACCGGCGCGTCGAGGGACGACTCAACCACGCCCTCGGTGGTTGCGTCGTCCCTCGACGCCTGCGAGGCGACATCGGCGCCGGAGGCGACATCGGCGCCGGAGGCGACATCGGCGCTGGCCGGCTCAACAGGCTCGTCGAGGGACGATTCGATCTCGCTGTACGAGATCGAATCGTCCCTCGATGCGTCGGGCGCGGCCTCGGGCTCGTCCGTCGCGGCGACGGTGGCGCGGAGGCGCTCGGCGGCGGCGGCGAGGTCGAGGCTCAAGGATGGCGTGGTGGCTGCGTCGCCCTCCCCCGCCGCAGGCGCCTGTAGGTGTTCGAGCGCCGCGCGCAGGGAGGCGAGTGCTGTGGGGTCCGGACCGGCGCGATGGGTCTGTGCGCGCAGCGCTTCGAGCTCGGCCTCGACCTCGGCGAGCCGCTGCTCGGCGGATGCTCGAGCAGCGCGGTCCTCGTCGCCGCGGCGGCGCTCGGCGTCCAACTCGGCCTCGGCGACCCAGCGCGCGGCGCGCTCGATCTCCAGCTCCTCGCGCAGCGCCGTGGCCTCCTCGACCCCGGCCTGCAGCTCGGCGACGCGCTCCTGCATGGCGGCTAGCGACGCGGTCAGCGCATCCTGCTCGGCGCCCAGCTCACGGCGCACGCCGTCACGCAGCCCGGTCGCCAGGGCGACCACCGACTCCACGCGCGCCGCGAGCTTCGCAGCGCGCTCGCCGTCGCCGGCGCGCACGGCCGACAGCTCGCCGTTGACCGCGTCCAGCGCGCGGCGCAGTTGCGCCTCGATCTCGACACGCGCCGCCAATGCCTGCTCCAGCTCACCGACCCGCGCGCGCTCTTGCGCCACAGCGCTCGAAGCGCTCGCCGCCGCTTCACGCTCCTGCGCGGCCGCGCGGACGGCGGCATCGCGCTCACCGGCAAGCTCTGCGGCGCGGCCCTCGGCGACGCTCGCCCGCGCCGCCGCGCCCTCCAGTGCAGCATCGGCAGCGAGGCGCGCGGTGCGCTCCGCGCCCAGCGCCGCCTCGGCGGCCAGCCGTGCACCACGCTCGGTCTCCAGCCGCTCGCGCAGCACCCGCGCCGCGGCGCCCAAGCGCTCACGGACCGCAGCAACCGCGCGCTCGACCGCCGCGACCCGCACCGCGAATTCGCGCCGCTCGGCCGCCAGCCGCCGCTCCAGCGCCTCGCTGTCGAACGACGACGCACGGCCCGCCGCCAGCTCACGCCGCGCCTGCGCAACCGCGTCGGCCGCAGCCTCGGTCAGCTCCTCGCGCCGGACCAGCTCGGCGCGCAGCAGGATCCCCTCACGCTCCAGTGCCTCGCGCCGCTCGCGCTCGGCCGTCGCGCGCAGCCGCTCGTCTTCCAGCGCCGTGCGCGCCCGCTCGCGCTCGGCAGCAACCGTGGCCAGCTCCGCCTCGGCCTCGGCCAGCCGCTCACGCAGCTCGGCCAGCTGGGCACCCGCCAGCTCGCGCGCCGCCGCCGCCTCGCCCTGGGCCTCAAGCCGCTGCTGCTGCTCGGACCACTCGCGCTGACGCGTGCCGCGCAGGTCGCGCTCGACGCCCTCGATCCGCGCCCGCAGCGCGTCGCGCTCGGCCGCGACCTCGCCGAGCCGGCGGTCAGCCTCGAAGAGCCGTAGCTCCAGCGACGCGTCCTCGCTGACCTCGGCGCGGCGGGCCCGCCGCGAGGCCAGGACCTCAGGGTCGACGACGTTGCCGCTCTCGGGAGGAGGCTGAGACATCCGGGCGGGAGACTAGGCCCCCGTCCGGACGAATTCGCCCCCGAACGACTCAGCCCGTCACAGCCTCGCCACAGTGCCGGGTACGTTGACGGGGATATTCCCGGTCAACGTACCCAGGGACCTCGACGCCGCGGGTTAGTGCTTCGTCCCGCGGCTGCCGCGCGCAGCGAGCGCCACCACGCCCGCGCCGACGGCACCTGCCGCCAGCGCCTTGCGCGAGCCCAGCACGCCGAACCGGCGCTTCATGTACCACTTGCCGCCATGCCATACGGCGTATCCCAGCATCTTGTAGCCCATGAAGGACCGGTTACCCGCGCTGCTCGTTGCGCAGACGCCAAGCCAGCCGCGACTGCAGCGACCACAGCTCGATGAAGCCCGGCGACGCCTGCTGGGAGAAGAGCCCACCGGACTCGTTAAACGAAGCCAGCGACGCGTCGTAGACCGCATTCGGCGACTCGCGTGTGACGACCCGCGCCATGCCCTTGTACAGCTTGAGGCCGATCGTGCCGGTCACCTGGCGGTTGACCTCGTTGATGTAGGCGTCGATGTCGGTCCGCAGCGGCTCCCACCACAATCCGGCGTAGACGAGGTAGGCCCACTGCTGGTCGAGCGTCGGCTTAAAGCGGTTCTGGTGGATCGTGCCGACGAGGCGCTCGAGCTCCGCGTGGGCGGGCAGCAGGATCGCCGCGGCCGGGACCTCGTAGATGTCGCGGACCTTCAGGCCGACGATCCGGTCCTCGATGTGGTCGACGATGCCGACGCCGTGCTTCATGCCCAGCGCGCCGACCTTGTCGAGCAGCTCGACGATGCCCAGCGCTTCGCCGTTGACCGCGACCGGGCGGCCTTCCTCGAAGCTGATCGTGACGATCTCCGACTCGTCGGGCGCCTCCTCAGGACGCGTGACAAGCTGGAAGACGTCGTCGTCGGGAGCGTGGCTCAGGTCCTCGATCCACTTGCCCTCCGATGAGCGGCCCCAGATGTTGTCGTCGATCGAGTACGGCGCCGACTCGGTGCCACCCTTGACGGGGATGTTGTGCTCGCGCGCGTAGGCGATCTCCTCCTCGCGGCCCATCTTCCAGTCGCGGACCGGCGCGATGATCTTCAGCTCGGGCGCCAGCGTCGCGACCGTCGCGTCGATGCGCACCTGGTCGTTGCCCTTGCCCGTGCAGCCGTGGGCGATCGTGTCACAGCCCGTCTCGCGCGCGATGTCGACGGCGATCTTGGCGATCAGCGGCCGGCCCAAGGCGGTGAACAACGGGTAGTTCAGCCCGTAGATGGCATTGGCCTTGATCGCCGGGACGATGAAGTCGTTGGCGAACTCGTCGCGCGCGTCGATCACGCGGGCGTCGACAGCCCCCAGCCGCAGCGCCTTCTCACGAACGATGTTGTAGTCCTCGCCCGGCTGACCCAAGTTGATGGTCAACGCCACCACTTCGGCCTCGTACTGGTCCTGGATCCACTTGAGCATGACGCTCGTGTCCAGGCCGCCGGAGTACAGGAGGCAGACGCGACCGACCTGGTCCGGACGGGCCAGGTAGGAGGCGGCGGGCTCGTGGGGATGCAGCAGCTGATCGTCGGTCATCGGCTCTCTTGAGGGTCGAGGAGACGCGCGAGCCGGGCGAGGGCCTCGTCCAACTCCGCGTCGGTAATGGTCAAAGGAGGAAGGAGTCGCAGCGTCGTCGGACCGGTCGCGTTGAGCACCAGGCGCTCGTCGCGCAGCGCGCGACCGACCAGCTCGGTGGCGGGCTCGGCGCGCGCAGGGTCCAGCTCGGCGGCGAGCATGAAGCCGCGCCCGCGGACCTCGACGACGCCCGGCAGCTCGGCCACCACATGGCGGATGCGCTCGCCGGTCTCACGCACGCGCGCGAGAACCTCCGGGTCGCTGACGATGTCCAGGACCGCAAGCCCGGCGGCGCACTGCACGGGGCCGCCGGCGAAGGTCGAGCCGTGGTCGCCAGGCTCAAAGCCCTCGGCGAAGCGCTCGTTGGTGATCAGCGCGCCGATCGGCAGGCCGCCGCCCAGCGCCTTGGCGACCGTCATGAGGTCGGGACGCACGCCGGCGTGCTCGTAGGCCCACAGCGTCCCGGTCCGACCAAGGCCGACCTGGACCTCATCGAAGATCAGCGCGGCGCCGTGGCGGTCACAGGCCTCGCGCGCGGCGCGCAGCAGCTCGTCGGACAGCACGTAGACGCCGCTCTCACCCTGGATCGGCTCGAGGATCACCGCAGCGGTCTGGTCGCCGATCGCGGCGGTGAGCGCCTCGACGGTCGGGGCGACGGCGAAGAAACCGGGGACCAGCGGGGCGAACGGCGCCTGCTTGGCCTCCTGGGGCGTGGCGCTCAGCGAGCCGTAGGTGCGGCCGTGGAAGCCGCGATGGACCGAAACGATGTCGCCGCCGCGCTTGGCCTTGCGCGCCATCTTGATCGCGGCCTCGTTGGCCTCGGTGCCGGAGTTGGCGAAGTGCACGCGCCCGCCGAGCGAGGACTCCGCCAGCCGCCGCGCCAGCTCAGCGCCCGGCCCGCTGTGAAAGAGGTTGCCGACGTGGATCAGCGCCGCGGCCTGCTCGGTGATGGCCTTGACGACGGCGGGATGCGCGTGGCCGACGGAGTTGACGGCCAGGCCGGTCTGCAGGTCGAGGTACTCAAGGCCATCGACATCCCACAGCCGCGCGCCCGCGCCGCGCACGAAGCGGATCGGCTGGCGCGCGTAGGCGGGGACGAGCCCGCTGTCGTCAAGGGTCGTCTCAGCGCTCACGAGGCCGCCCGGATCTTTGTGCCGCGCAAAGTACGTCCGCGGTGCCAGCTCATGATGCAGCTCGAATCTTTGTGCCAATTCCCTCGTCCGTGAACAACTCCAACATGATCGAGTGCGGCACTCGCCCGTCGACGATGTGCGCCGCGGTGACCCCGCCGTGGATCGCCTCGACGCAGGCCTGCAGCTTGGGCCGCATGCCGCCGGCGATGTGCTCAAGCGCCGCCTCGACCTCTTCGGCGCTGGCCTGCGAGATGCGTGACAGCGGGTTGGACGGATCGCGCAGCCAACCCGACACGTCGGTCAAGAACAACACCTTGTAGGCGCGCAGCGCCCGCGCCACCGCGCCGGCCGCCTCGTCGGCGTTGATGTTGTAGGAGTTGTCGTCGCGGTCGGAGCCCACGGAGGCGATGACCGGGATGTAATCGTCGGCGATGTGCTTGAGCACGTCGACGTTGACGCGCGTGATGCGGCCGACGAAGCCGACGTCCTCTCCCCCGGGCGCCGCCGCGCGCTCGCACAAAAACAGGCGGCCATCGTCGCCCGAGAGCCCGATCGCCGACTGCCCGTGGCGGTTGAGCCGCGACACGATGTCCTTGTTGACCTTGCCGATCAACACCATCTTGGCGACCTCGACCGTCTCGGCGCTGGAGACGCGCAGGCCACCGACGAACTCCACCGGGATGTTCAACCGCTCCATGTAGGCGGTGATGTCCGGGCCGCCGCCGTGCACGACCACCGGGTTCATCCCCACGTACTTGAGCAGGACGACGTCGCGTGCGAAGTCCTCGCGCAGCGCCGGATCCTCCATCGCCGCGCCCCCGTACTTGATGACGACGGTGCGGCCGTGGAACTCACGGATGTACGGGAGGGCTTCGAGAAGCGTGCTGACGTCGCGCATGAGCGGTCCCGGCCTAGGTGGTGTATTCGGCATTGATGTTGATGTACTCGTGGCCGAGGTCGGAGAAGAAGACTTCGGTCTCGAAGCCGTCGCCGGGCAGACCGATCGCATACTCGACCTCGTCGCGCGCCACGCGCGCCTTGAGGTCGTCCTCGTCGTGGTCGACCGCGTTGCCCGCAACGCAGACCTGCACGCCCTCGATCGCGATGTCATAGGGCAACGGCGCGGTGTCGGGCAACGCGAGGCCGATGGCCTGCGCGATCCGGCCCCAGTTGGGGTCGCCCCCGTAGAGCGCGGTTTTGACCAGCGGCGAGTTGGCGATGGCACGGGCGACGCGCTCGACGTTGGGCCCGTGGCCGCCGCGCACCGTCACGCGGCCGACGCGCCGGGCGCCCTCGCCATCCCGACACATGTCAATGGCCAACTGGCGCAGCAGCGCGTCGAGCGCCTGACCGAAGAGCAACTCGCCCTCGGACTCCGGCTGCACCGCGATGCCGGAGGCGCCCCCGCAGAGCAGGATCGCGGTGTCGTTGGTCGAGAGCTGACCGTCGACCGTGATGCGATCGAACGAGCGCTTGACGCAGACGCCGAGCAGCAGCTCGGCGGTCGCGGCGGTGACGATCGCGTCGGTCTCGACGAAGCAGAGCATCGTGGCGAACGACGGCTGGATCATGCCCGCGCCCTTGGACTGCGCCGCCAGCCGGACCGTCCCACCGGGCAGGTCGATCTCGATCGTCCCGCGCTTCTCGAACAGGTCGGTGGTCATGATCGACCGCTGGAAGTCGTCGATGCCCTCAGGCGCCAGGGCCTTGCCGGCCTCCAGCAGGCCGCGGACGACCTTATGGCCATCGAGCTGCACGCCGATGACGCCGGTCGAGCAGACCGCGACGCGATCCTCGGTGGTCCTGCCCATCATCGCCCCGGCGCCCTGCATCCTGGCGGCCTCGTCCATGCCGCGACCACCGGTGGCAGCGTTGGCGTTGCCCGAGTTGACGGCGACGGCCTTGAGCGCGTCCAGCCGCGCGCGCTCGCGCGTGACCAGGACGGGCGGCGCGGCGGTGCCCGAGCGCGTGAAGCGCGCGGCGCTCGTGGTGTCCTCGCTGTCGGAGACGAGCAGTCCTACATCTAGACCGCCGGAGGGCTTGATCCCCGCCGCCGCGCCGGCCGCGCGGAACCCCGCAGGCAGCGGCGCGCCCAGGACCTCACGAACGCCATCGGGCACCTCGACCCAGCGGGAGCGAAAGAACGTCGTCGGTTCTGGAGCACTCACAGGATCCCCTCCGTCTCATCGCGGCCGAACATGAGGTTCAACGACTGCACGGCTTGCGACGACGTGCCCTTCCACAGGTTGTCGATCGCGCCGAAGGCCAAGACCTTGCCGGTCCGCGGATCGGTCTGGACGTTGATGGAACAGATGTTGGTCTCGCGCACGTCGCGCACCCCGGGCGGGGCCGTGACGACGTCGACGAACGGCTCGGCGGCGTAGGCCTCCTCGTAGAGCGCGACGACGTCGCCGGCCTCCACGTCGGTGGTCGTGACGTAGCAAGAGACCAGCTCGCCCTGGTCGAGCGGGAGCAAGTGCGGGGTGAACGTCACGGCGACGTCGGCCCCGAGCACCGCTAGCTCCTGGTCGATCTCCGGTGCGTGGCGATGGGTGCCGACCCCGTAGGCCACGACGTTCTCGTCGACGGCCACGAAGTGCGTCTTCTGCGTCGCGGCGCGGCCCGCCCCGCTGACCCCGGACTTCGCATCGATGATCACGTCGTCGATGAGACCCGCGCGCGCGAGCGGCGCCAGCGTGAGGATCGCGGCGGTCGGATAGCAGCCGGGGCCGGCGACGAGGTCGGTCTCCGCGATCGCCGCGCGGTAGAGCTCCGGGAGCCCGTAGACCGCCTCGGCCAACAACTTGGGATGTGCGTGCGGAACGTAGTACTCCTCGTAGACCTTCAGATCGCGCAGCCGGAAGTCGGCGCTCAAGTCCACCACCTTGATCCCGCCCTCCAGCAGCTCGGCGACCAACGGCGCAGCCGCGCCGTGCGGATAGGCGACGATCGCGGCGTCGACCTCGCCATGGTGGTCGAGATCGAGGTCGAGCTCCTCGAGCACCAGCGGCACGCGGTGGTGCGGGTAGAGCGCGTTGAGCGGCGTGCCGGCGTCTGAGCGCGATGTGACGGCCGAGAGCCGGAAGTGCGGGTGGCGGTCGATCAGCCGTGCGGCAAGCGCGCCAGCGAAGCCGCTGGCGCCCGCGATCAGGACCGACGGCCCATCAGACTCACCCACGAAGCTCACCCCCAACCTGCTTGGCCAGCGCCGCGACGACCTTGTCGCGCACGGGCGCGACCTCCTCGTCAGAGAGCGTGCGGTCCTGCGCCTGGAACGTCAGCGCCAGCGCGAGCGACTTGCGCCCCTCGCCGACCTGCGCGCCGCGGTAGACGTCAAAGACGCGCACCGCATCCAGCAGCTTGCCGCCGGCGCCCCGGACCGTGCTCAGCACGTCATCGGCCGCGACGTCCTCGGCGACGATCACCGCAAGGTCCTGACGGACGGGCGGGAAGCTCGTGAGGTCGCGGAAGTACGGAACCGCCACGGCGTGCGCGACGGTGCGATCGAGGTCGAGCTCGAACGCGGCGACCGCCCCCTCCAGCTCCCAGGCGCGTGCGACGAGCGGGTGCAGCTCGCCGACCCAGCCGATGACATCGTCACCGGCCAGCACGGTGGCCGAGCGGCCCGGATGCAGGAACGGCTGGGCCTCGGCGCGCACCGACCAGTCGACGCGCAGCGCGTCGAGCGTCGCGGCCAGCAGGCCCTTGGCGGCGAAGAAGTCGACGGCTCGCGGCGCTTCGCCGTCGCCCCACGATGGCGCGCTCAGCCGACCATGCAGGACGGCGCCGAGCGCCCGATGTTCCTGTGGTAACTGCTGTGATTCGTCAACCACATAGACCGCACCCTGCTCGATCAGCCGCAGGTCCGCGTTGCCGCGCGCGACGTTGTGCCGCGTGGCATCCAGCAGCGACCCGAGCACCGTCGTGCGCAAGACCGAGTGGTCCTCGCTCATCGGGTTCTGCAAGGCCACGAACTTGCGCCGCGGGTCGTCGGCGGGCAGCCGCAGCCGGTCGGCGACGCCGGGCTCGGTGAACGACCAGCCGACGATCTCGTAAGCGCCGCGGCCGATCAGCGCGTCGACCGCGCGACGGCGCAACCGCTGCTCGCTCGACATCCGCCCCGCCGCGCCGCGCCGCTTGGGCAGCGTGGCCGGCAGCTTGTCGAGGTCAAAGCGCCCGACCTCCTCGACGAGGTCGGCCTCGCGCGTGACGTCGTTGCGCCGGAAGCCCGGCACGGTGACGTCCAGCCCGTCGGCCGCGTCGGCCACGCCGAAGCCCAGAGCGGTCAACGTCTGCTTCTGACGCGCGCGCGGGATGACGAGGCCCAGCAGCGATGCGACCTTGTGCTCGCGCAAGCGGATCGTCGCGTCAGGCCACGGGTCGCTGGCAAACGGCCCGGCGTCGATCGTGCCGCCAACGACCGTGGCGCCCGTCAGCTCGATCATCAGGCGGGTCGCGACGATCTGGGCCTCCATCGCCTGCTCGGGCGCGAGCCCCTTCTCGAACCGTCCGGAGGCCTCGCTGCGCAACCCCAGGATGTTGGACGTGCGGTGGATGTTGGGGCCGATCCAGGAAGCGACCTCCATCAACACGCGCGTGGTGCCGTCCTCGACTTCCGAGCGCGCGCCGCCCATGACGCCGGCGATCGACGTCGGGCCGTCGGCGTCCTCGATGACGAGCATCTCGGCGTCAAGCGTCCGCGTCTGGCCGTCGAGCGTCTCGATCTCTTCACCGTCGACCGCCCGCCGCACCGTCAGCTCGCCGCCGGCGACCTTGTCGAGGTCGAAGGCGTGCAGCGGATGGCCCGTGAGCAGCATCACGTAGTTGGTGATGTCGACCACGTTGCTGATCGGCCGCATGCCGGCGGCGATCAGGCGCGCCTTCAGCCAGCGCGGCGACGGGCCGATCGTGACGTTCTCGAAGACCCGCGCGGTGAAGCGCGGGCAGAGGTCGGGAGCCTCGATCCGGACATGCGCGCCCGGAACGTAGCCGGGCGTGCCGAGATCCTCGGCCCAGGGCGCGGGCGCCAGCGGCGCCTCGGTCGCGGCATGGACCTCGCGCGCGAGCCCGTAGACACCAAGGCAATCAGGTCGGTTGGGCGTGATCTCGAACTCGATGACCTCGTCTGAGATCGGCAGCAGCTCGGCGAGCGCGGCACCGGCCTTCCAGGCGTCGTCGAGCTCCATGATCCCGCCCGCGCGGTCGCTGGCCAGACCGAGCTCATCCTCCGACAGGATCATCCCCGCGGAGCTCTGCCCGCGCAGCTTGGCCTTCTTGAGCCGCGTGCCGTCGGGCATGACCGCGCCCGGCCGCGCCACCGCCACGGTCTGACCGGCCGCGACGTTCGGCGCGCCGCAGACGATCTGTGACGGCTCACCCTCGTCGACGTCGACCAGGCACACGCGCAGACGATCGGCGTCGGGATGCTGCTCGACGCTGAGCACCTTGCCGACGACGAACGCCTCCAGCTCGGAAACTCCGTGATGGTGGATGGCCTCCACCTTGGTGCCCGAAAGCGTGAGCCGCTGCTCCAGCGCCTCCAGCGTGATGTCCGGCGCGCAGTACTCGCGCAGCCATGAAAACGGGACCCTCATCCGAACTGCTCCAGGAAGCGCAGGTCGTTCTCATAGAACAATCGCAGGTCGCTCACGCCGTGCTTGAGGAAGGCGATGCGCTCGATGCCCATCCCCCACGCGAAGCCCTGGACCTTCTCGGGGTCATAGCGGTCGTCATCGACGTAGGAGTACACGTTGGGGTCCACCTCACCGGCGCCTAGGATCTCGATCCAGCCCTCGCCACGACAGAGCGGGCAGCGCGAGCCGTCCTTCATCCAGCCGTTGTTGCAGTTGAAGCACGAGACGTCGACTTCGACCGACGGCTCCGTGAACGGGAAGAAGTGGCCGCGCAGACGCACGTCGCGCTCATCGCCGAAGATCGCGCGAGAGAACTCCAGCAGCGTGCCCTTCAGGTCGGCCAAGGTGATGTCCTCGTCCACCGCAAGGCCTTCAACTTGATGGAACTGCGGGGTGTGTGTCGCGTCGCTGTCGCGCCGGTAAACGCGCCCCGGGATGACGACGTACAGCGGCGGCGGATGTGCCTCCATCGCACGCACCTGCATCGGCGAGGTGTGCGTGCGCAACACGGTGTCGTCAGCCACGTAGAAGGTGTCGGTCTTCCCGCGCGCGGGATGCGTCGGGTCGTGGTTGAGCGCGTCGAAGTTGTAGCGGACGGTCTCGACCTCGTTGCCCTCCATGACCGTGAAGCCGAGGCCGACGAAGACGTCTTCCAGCTCGCGCCACGTCTGGGTGATGAGGTGCAGCCGCCCGACGGGCTGCAGCGGGTCGCCGGGCAGCGTGACGTCGACGCGATCGGTGATCAGCTTGGCATCGAGCTCGGAGGCATCGAGGCGATCGACCGCAGCACTCAGCCGCGCCTCCAGCGCCTTGCGGACCTCGTTGGCCCGCTTGCCGACCTGGCCCCGCTGGGCGGGCTCCAGCTCGCCCACGCCGCGCAGCAGGTTGGGCAGCTCGGCCTTGCGGCCCAGGAGGCGGACGCGCAGCTCTTCGAGCTGCTCGGTCGAGGCCGCCGCGTCGATCGCGGCGAGGCCCTCGTCGTGAATCTCTTCAATGCGTGTCAGCACGAGGCCTCCGTGACCCTAGTCAACTCATAAACGGCCAGCGTGGCGGCCATCGCGGCATTCAGCGACTCGTTGGCGATCGGAATATGGGCGGCACGGTCGCACGCGTCCAGGACGTCCTGTGACAAACCGGCACGCTCGGCACCGACGACCAACGAGACCTCTCCCTCGGCCGGTCCCCGCAGCGGCTCGCCGCGCCGCGCGTCCAGCGCGACGCGCACGCCCGGCAGCTCCTCGATCGACATCGCGCGAGCGACGGAGACCGCGAAGATCGCGCCCATCGACGCGCGCACCGCCTTGGGCCCATACGGGTCGGCGGTGCCGGGACCGAGGACGACCGAGTCCACGCCGAAGGCCAGCGCGGCGCGCAGCACGGTGCCGACGTTGCCGGGATCCCTGACGCCCCAGAGTGCGACGCAGAGCGGCCCGGACGGCGCCGGCGCCCAGCGCTCCTCGAAGACCGCGAGCGCCCGCGTGCCCGAGCCCAAGGACGACACCTTGGCCAGCGCGTCCTCGCTCACCTCGACACCGGCGCGCAGCAGGTGCACCGGCGCCCATCCGGACTCCTGCGCCGCGGCCAGCAGATCCTCGCCCTCGGCCACGAAGCGCCCGCGCTCCTTCCGCGCGGCAAGCCGGCGGATGTCCTTCAAGAGCGGGTTGTGGTGGGAGGTGATCATGGTGTGCGGTGCGGTTCGGGCAAAAGAAAGGGCGCCGTCCTGGTGAGGAGCGGCGCCCTGTAAGGCTTGATGTCGGCGGAGTCGCTACGCAGCGGCTGCCGACGCCTCACGGGCGGCCTCGGCAAAGCGTCGGAACGTCTCGGGATCGCGCACGGCGATGTCGGCCAGGACCTTGCGGTCCAGGTCGATCTCGGCCAGCTTGAGGCCGTGGATGAACTCGCCGTAGGACATGCCGTTGAGGCGGGCGGCCGCGTTGATGCGCGTGATCCACAGGCGGCGGAAGTCGCGCTTGCGGTTGCGGCGATCGCGGTACGCGTAGGAGTCGGCCTTGGTCAAGGCCTCCTTGGCGCGCTTGTAGTTGGAGTTCGCCTCGCCACGGAAGCCCTTGGTGAGCTCCAGCGTCTTGCGACGCTTCTTCTTGGCGTTGACGGAGCGCTTGACGCGGGTCACTTCTTCTTCGCTCCCAGGAGGGTCTTGACGCGCGGCTGGTCATGGGGCGACAGGACGAAATCCTTGCCGAGGTGTCGCTTGTGCTTCTGCGACTTCTTCTCGAGGATGTGGCTCGTGAAGGCGTGACGAGCCTTGACCTTGCCCTTGGCGGTCAGCTTGAAGCGCTTCTTGGCGCCCGAATGGGTCTTCATCTTCGGCATGGCGGAGCGGGCCAGTATAGGAGGACACGCGGTGACGCGCGGTCTGGCCCTCGGCGTAGGCTAGCGATGTGGCCGCCTCCACCATCAGCAGCCGTCTGATCGGCCGCGACGACGAGCTCGCGACGCTCGTGGAGGCTGTGCGCGATGCCGACGCGTGCCGGCCGACGCTGGCGTTCGTGGCCGGCGAGTCGGGCGTCGGGAAGTCGCGGCTGCTCAGCGAGCTGGCGCGCCAGGCGCGCGAGGATGGCGCGCGCGTGCTCAGCGGCGAGTGCGTCGAGCTCGGCGACGGCGAGCTGCCCTACGCGCCGCTGGTCGGCGCTCTGCGACCGCTGGTCCGCGCCGAAGATCCCGCGCTGCTGGAGCTCCCCGCCAGCGCGCGCCATGAACTGGCGGCGCTGCTGCCGGGCCTGGCCAATACCGACGGGAGTGCGACGAGCGCAGCCGCCGATCATCAGCGCGCCGAATCCGACGGCCAAGCGCAGTCGCGGCTCTTCGAGGCGCTGCTGGCGGCGATCGACCGCCTCGGCCGCGACACGCCGGTCGTCCTGATCATCGAGGACGTCCACTGGGCCGACCGCTCGACCCGCGACTTCCTCTCGTTCCTCGGGCGCAACCTGGCCGACGAGCGCGTGCTGATCGCGCTCAGCTACCGCCCCGACGAGCTGCACCGCCGCCACCCGCTGCGGCCACTGCTGGCCGTCCTGGAGCGCGCGCCGCAGGCGCGGCGCATCGAGCTGCGCGGCTTGCTGCCGGCCGACATCAGGGCAATGGCCCATGAGGTCACCGGCCACGAGCCCTCGCCCGAGCAGGTCGATCGCCTTGTGCGCCGCAGCGACGGCAACGCGCTCTTCATCGAGGAGCTGCTGGCCGCCGGGCCTGGCCCGTTGCCGCCGAGCCTCAGCGACGCGCTGATGGTCCGCGTCGAGCGGCTGCCGCAGTCGGCCCAGGAGGTCGTCCGCACGCTTTCGGTCGCCCAGCCCGCCGACCACGCGCTGCTGGAAGAGCTCGAGGTGCTCGACGACACCGCGCTGCGAACCGCGCTGCGCGACGCGATCGCCGGTCACGTCGTCACCGTCGACGACAGCGACCGCTACACCTTCCGCCACGTCCTCCTGCGCGAGGTCGTCTACGACGACCTGCTGCCCGGCGAGCGCTCCGAGTTGCACCGCGCGGTCGCGCGCGCCCTGGAGGCACGGCTGCCGGGCGACGGCGGCCCGGGGCTCGCGTCGGCGATCGCCCACCACTTCCACCGCTCCGGTGACCAGCCCGAGGCGCTGCGGTCAGCGATCCGCGCCGCCGACGCCGCGACCGCCGCCCACGCCGAGGCCGACGCCGCCCAGCTGCTGGAGCGCGCGCTGGAGCTGTGGGAGCGCGTCGCCGAGCCCGAGGCGCTGGCCGGCGGCGAGCGCCTCGACCACGTCGACCTCTTGGTGCGCACCGCCCGCGCGCACCGCAACACCGACGACGCGCGGCGCGTGACGCTGCTCAACCAGGCGCTGCGCGAGGCGCGCGCGGCCGACCCGGACGACCGCCGCGTGCCGCTGCTGCTGCAACAGCGCGCCATGGCCGAGTGGGGCCTCGGCCGCGGCGAGGCGAGCCGCAAGTCCCTGGACCTCGCGCGGCGGCTGCTGGCCGACGACGCGCCAGAGACCCAGCGCATCAGCCTGACGATCTCGCGGATGAAGCTCGCGACGCTGCAATCGCGCTACAGCGAGACGATCACGCTGGCCGAGGAGGTCCTCCCCCAGCTGCCCGACACCCACGACGGCGAGCTCCTTCGCAGCGAGACCTACAACAACTTCGGGCTCGCGCAGATCATGACCGATGACCACGAGCGCGGCGTGGCCAACCTGCGCGAGGCGGGGACGATCGCGCGCACCAACAACGACTACGTCCTGCTGTCGATCTCCTATGTCAACCTCGCCGACGCGCTCCACCTGTCGGGACGTCCCGACGAGGCCAAGGCCGTCATCGACGAGGCGATGCAGACGATCGACAGCAACGTGTCAGGCAGCGCATGGGTGCCGACCCTCGCGGCCGAGCTGGCGATCGACCTCGGCGAGTACGACGCCGCCGCGGGCTACCTGCGCACCACCAGCCGCACCAGCGGCAACAGCCGGGTCAACGTCGAGCTGCGCCGCGCCGAGCTCGCGCTGGCGCGCGGTGACGACGCGGCCGCGCGGACCTCGATCGAAGAGGCCGAAGCGCTGCTGGTCGACTCGCTGGAGCCGCAGTTCGTCGCCGTCGCCGGCGTGCTACGTGCCGAGCTGGATCGCCGCAACGGCCATCCGGTCTGCGCGCGTGAGGCGGTCGAAAGCGCCTTGGAGCGCCTGGAGTTCTGCAGCGACGACACGGTCCGGCTGGCACGACTGGCCGCCACGGGCGTGGCCATCGAGGCCGATCTGGCCCAACGGGCGCGCGATCTCGGCGACACCGAAGCAGAAGCGGATGCGATCGCCCGCGCCGCGATCATGCTCGCGCGTGCGCAGGCCGCGGCCGCGGCAGGACGGCCGATGGAGACGGCCTACGCGGCGACGGCGGTCGCCCATCACTTCCGCGCGACGGGCGACGACCCGGGCGAGGCGTGGATCGTCGCGGCGGACGCCTGGACGGCACTCCAGCGCCCGCTGCTGGTCGCCGCCATGCAGCGTCACGCGGCCGAGGCGTGCCTGGCACACGGGCGGCGCGACAGCGCCGCCGAGGCGGCTGGAATCGCGCTGGCGGGCGCGCGACGGATCGGCGCGGCGTGGCTGGTCGACGAGCTTGAGGGGCTGATCGCGCGGGCACGGTTGACGCTGGAAGGCGACGACAAGACCGCCATCGACAGCGCGCCGTCTAGCACCGAGGACGACCTCGATCCCTTTGGCCTCACGCCCCGCGAGCGGCAGGTCCTGACGCTGGTGGCGCGCGGCTGCACCAACCGCGAGATCGGCGCCGAGCTGTTCATGGCCGAGAAGACGGCCAGCGTCCACGTCTCGCGGATCCTGTCCAAGTTGGACGTCCGCAGTCGAACCGAGGCGGCGGCGGTCGCACACCGCCTCGGGCTCGCTGCAGGTTGAGCGCGGGCGCCGCTAGGAGGCGGCGGGCGCTTCGTCGTCGGCCGCCGCGGGAGCGGCGTCGACGGGAGCTTCTTCGGTTGCCTCGGCGGCGGGTGCCTCGGTCGCCTCGGCGGCGGGTGCCTCGGTCGCGGCCGCGGTGGCCTCGCCTTCGGCGTTCTCAGGCGCCTCGGCTTCGGCCTCGGGCGGCGCCGCCGCGGCGTTGTCGATGGTGCCGGCCAGCACGGCCTTAGACGGGCCGAGCATCATCGTCATGTTGCGGCCGTCCAGGTTCGGACGCTGCTCGATGATCGCGAGCTCGGCAAGCTCCTCGGCGAGCCGGTCCAGGATCATGCGCCCGCGCTCGGGGTGCGTCACCTCACGGCCACGGAACATGATGGTGATCTTCACCTTGTCCTTGTGGCGCAGGAACCGCTCGACGTGACCCTTTTTGGTGTCGTAGTCGTGCTGGGCGATCTTCGGCCGGAACTTGATCTCCCGGATGACGATCTGCTGCTGGTGCTTCTTGGCGGCCTTGACCTTCTGGGCCTGCTCGTACTTGTACTTCGAGTAGTCCAGGACGCGGCAGACAGGCGGGCGCGCTTCGGCGGCCACCTCGACCAGGTCAAGATCGCGATCTTGCGCGTAGCGCAGGGCCTCGTCGGTCTTCATGACGCCAATCTGCTGGCCGTCATCGCCGATGACCCGAACTTCGGGTACACGAATGCGCTCGTTGACGCGCGTCGTGTCCCGCTCG
Source organism: uncultured Conexibacteraceae bacterium (assembly GCA_963829185.1). Classification (GTDB taxonomy): domain Bacteria; phylum Actinomycetota; class Thermoleophilia; order Solirubrobacterales; family Solirubrobacteraceae; genus Baekduia. The sequence continues at coordinate 409,584 of CAWHID010000010.1, read as the reverse complement.
GGCGGGCGCCGGTCAAACCGTCTCGGGACCGGCACTAGCTGTTCTGTCGGCGGGTCATCAAGACCGCGGCGCCGACCATGTCGTGATGCAAGTCAACGACACCGAGTATAGACGGATCGTCCACGCATCCGCTACCCCTCGTCCGTTGGGCTTCAGGACCGCCCCGGCATGCCGACCATCGGGGCGTGGCAAGCCGCTTGCTCACGCCCCCTGCCCGTGTCCGCGCGCGGCGGGCCATCCGGGCCCTTCGCGAGGCTCCGGACCACTACGCGCTGATCGACCAGCGCCGTGCCGGTCACCTGGCCGGGTTCCTGTTCTGCTGCGCCGGGATCCTGGCGGCCCTGATGCTGGCCTTCGACCCGCCCGACGTGCCCGGCCACGGCGGCTGGCTGCCGGCGGCGCTGCTCATCTCGCTCTCCTTCGTCAGCGGCCTGGCGATGATCCTCAACCGGCGCACCATGCGCACCAACCAGCTGATGCTGACCGGGCTGTCAGGGCCGATCATGCTGGCCGCGCTGCAATGGCTCACCGACGGCGCGCCGGCTTACGCCCAGCTGCTGATCCTCTCGGTGCTGTGGTCGGGGACGGTGCTGCCGCCGCTGCGGCTGGCCGTCATCGCCGGGCTCGACGCCGGGGTCGTCTTCCTGCCCCGCCTCTACAGCACGCACCCCGACGTGGTGACCCAGGACATCGCGACGATCGGCATCGTCTGGACGCTGGCCTGCGTCTGCGCCATCCACGCCGAGCGGATGCGGCGCATCCGCCGCACGCTCATCGACGAGCGCGTCGAGGCCGACGAGCTGGCGCGCGTCGACGCGCTCACGGGCCTCGGCAACCGCCGCGCGCTCGACGAGGCGCTCGTGGCCCAGGTCGCGCTGGCCGCCCGCGCCAAGCGCCCGCTCTCGGCGCTGGTCGGCGACCTCGACAACTTCAAGCAGATCAACGACCGCTTCGGCCACCACGGCGGCGACCGCATCCTCCAGGACGTCGCCACCGTCATGCGCGATGTCGTCCGCACGCCTGACAGCTGCTTTCGCTGGGGCGGCGACGAGTTCGTGATCCTGCTTGCCGAAGCCGACCGTTCCGAGGCCGAAGAGGTCGCCGCGCGTGTCGCCGTGGCCATCGCCGCGCGCTGCTTCGCCGCCGACGGCTCGGCCGTCGGCATCACCATCGGTGCCGCCGAGCACACCCCCGGCCAGACCGGCGACCGCCTGCTGGCGATCGCCGACGACGCGCTGCTGGCCGCCAAGGCCGGCACGCGCGTCTGACCTGCCCGAACCCGCCTACGTGTGGGAGCTGAGCTCCGGCTCGGCGCTGCGCTCGGCCGCGATCTCGGCCTCGATGCGCGCGACGAACTCCTCGACGGTGAAGGTCCCCTCGTCACCGCCGCGATGGCGGCGGACGGAGATCGAGCCCGTCTCGGCCTCACGGTCGCCGACGATCAACATGTAGGGGATCTTCGCTAGCTCCGCCTCGCGGATCTTGCGGTTGACCGACTCGGTGCGGTCGTCGAGCTTGACGCGCAGGCCGGCCGCTCGCAACGCCTCAGTGGCCGTCCGGGCCGCGTCCTCGTGGCGGCTGGCGATCGTCAGCACGATCGCCTGGGCCGGGGTCAGCCAGAGCGGGAACTCGCCGGCGTAGTGCTCGATCAGGATGCCGATGAAGCGCTCGAAGGAGCCCAACAGCGCGCGGTGGATCATCACCGGCCGGTGCAGGCCGTTGTCTGAGCCGATGTAGGTCGCGTCCAGGTGCTCGGGCATCTGGTAGTCGAGCTGGACGGTGCCCAACTGCCAGGAGCGGCCCAGCGAATCGCGCATGTGCAGGTCGATCTTCGGGCCGTAGAACGCGCCGTCGCCGGCGTTGATCTCGTACTCCAGGCCCTGGCGCTTGAGCGCGTTCTCCAGCGCTTGCTCAGCGTGGTCCCAGGTCTCGTCGGAGCCCAGGCGCTTGGCGGGCCGCGTCGAGAGCTCCAGCTTGGGCTCAAAGCCGAACAGCCGGTAGAGGTCAAAGCCGAAGTCCAGGCAGCCGACGACCTCGTCTTCGATCTGCTCCTCGGTGCAGAAGATGTGGGCGTCGTCCTGGGTGATGTGACGGACGCGCATCAAGCCATGGAGCGTGCCGCTGGGCTCATGGCGATGGACGAGGCCCTGCTCGCTGAAGCGGATCGGCAGCTCGCGGTAGGAGCGCCGCACGTCCTTGAAGAGCTGAACGTGGCCCGGGCAGTTCATGGGCTTGAGGCCCATCGGCCGGTCCTCGATGTCGGTGAAGTACATGTTGTCGCGGTAGTTCTGCCAGTGCCCGCTGGCCTTGAACAGCTCGACGTCCCAGAGGATCGGGGTCTTGACCTCCTGGTAGCCACGCTTGCGGTTCTCGGTCCGCCAGAGCTCGGTCAGCTCGTTCCAGATCGTCATGCCCGGCGGCTGCCAGAGCGGCATGCCCGGCGCCAGCTCGGAGAACGTGAACAGCCCGAGGTCCTTGCCCAGACGGCGATGGTCGCGCGCCCGCGCTTCTTCGAGCATGTGCAGGTGGGCGTCGAGCTCCTTCTGCTTGAAGAAGGCGGTGCCGTAGACGCGGGTGAGCATCTGGCGCTCGGAGTCGCCACGCCAGTAGGCGCCCGCGACCGACTGCAGCTTGAAGGCGCCGATGCGCTTGGTGGTCGGCGCATGCGGTCCGCGACAGAGATCGGTGAACGGTCCGTTGGTGTAGAGGCTGACGGTGTCGACGCCCTCGTTCTTGACGAGGTCCTCGATCAGCTCGACCTTGTAGTCCTGGCCCTCGGCGCGGAAGCGCTCCAGCGCCTCGGGCACCGAGACGACCTCGCGGACGAAGGCCTCGTCGGCGGCGACGTGCTCCTTCATCTTGGCCTCGACGCGCTCGAAGTCCGCGTCGGTGAACTGCGTGCCCTCCGGGAAGTCGAAGTCGTAGTAGAAGCCGTTCTCGATGGCCGGGCCGATCGAGATCTTCACGCCCGGGTAGAGCTCCATCATCGCCGCCGCCAGCACGTGGGCCGTGTCGTGGCGGATCAGCTCCAGCGCATCCTCGCCCGAGCGGTCGGTGAGGATCTCCAGCACCGCGCCATCAGGCAGCGGCTGGGAGAGGTCCTGCGTCGTCCCGTCGACCTTCACCGCGAGGGCCGCCTTCGCGAGCCCCGGTCCGATCGAGGCCGCTGCGTCGGCGCCAGTGGCGCCGTCGGCGAGCTCGAGCTCCTTGCCGTCCGGGAGGGTGACCTTCATGCGGCCATCCTAGGAGAGAGCCCGTAGGCGCGTTGCGGCCGTACTGCCCGCTGGCAGGGGTCCGCTCGTTGCACGCTGCCAGTGCTCGCTACCGTGTGGTCACCGGATCTCCGGAGGGTGTTGGTCTTGCGCAGCGCGCACACGCCCCCAGACCGGCTGTCGCAGCACACCCGAAGCGGCTCAGGACGTGGCGCACCAGTTGTGCGTCTCGCTCGTGGCCGCCCGAAGGAGGGATCCCCCATGCGATCTCACATGCTCACCGGACTGACGCTCGCCGGCGGCACGTTCGCCGTCCTAGCAGCAGTAGCTGCCACGCCCGCGGGCGCGGCGACCCCGATCGCCGACGACCTACTAACTCCCGAACGGGGGCTCGCGCCGCTCGTGCGGGTCGTGAAGACCCCGTTGATCGCCAAGGACCTGCGCCTCGCGCGGCGGGTCGCCCGCGTCGAGGGCGAGCGCCTGACGTCTGGGTACGCGCGCACGGTGCGCTCGTGGTCGCTGACCAAGCTCACGCGCCACCACCGCCATCTGCGCCGCGAGTTGCGCTCGGCTCGCCGAGCGCGCGCGCAGGCACGCGCTGAAGCACACGCCGCAGCCTCGACGGCCTCCCCCGCGCTGGAGGCGATCGCCGCCTGCGAGTCCGGCGGCAACCCGCAGACCGACACCGGCAACGGGTTCTACGGCAAGTACCAGTTCACCCTTGCCACCTGGCAGGCGGTCGGCGGCTCGGGCAACCCCGCGCAGGCCTCCGAGGCCGAGCAAGATCGTCGCGCGGCCGCGCTGCTGGCGCAGGCCGGCCCGGGCCAGTGGCCCGTCTGCGGACAGTGACCGGAGGCCGCCGAGCGCTCTCGTAAGGTGGCGGACATGGACGCCGCCCGCCTGCGCGCCGCCTTCCCGGTCCTGGAGCGCACCGCGTACTTGAACGCGGGCACGTGCGGGCCGTTGCCGGCCGCCGCGCAGCGCGCCGCCGCCGAGGCGTGGCGGTTTGCGACCGAGGAGGGTCGCAGCGGCGCGTTCTACGAGCGGCTCATGGCGATGTCGGATCAGCTGCGCGCGCGGTATGCGAGCGCGCTGGGGACTGCCCGGGCTGAGGAGGTCGCGCTGACGTCGGGCACGAGCGACGGCTGCGGGCGCGTCGTCGCCGGCGTGTCGCTCGGTCCGGGCGACGAGATCCTCACCGCCGACGACGAGCATCCGGGACTCCAGGGGCCGCTTATCGCCGCGCGTCTGCAGCGTGGCGTGACGTTGCGGGCGGTGCCGCTGGCGTCGATTCCCGACGCGGTGAGCGAGAACACCAAGTTGGTCGCGTGCTCGCACGTGTCGTGGCACAGCGGCGCGGTCGCGCCCGTGGCGGCGATCGTCGCGGCGGCGGAGGCATATGACATCCCTGTGCTGCTCGACGGCGCGCAGGGTGTGGGTGCGGTGCCGGTCGATGTTGGTGCACTTGGTGTCGCGGCCTACGCGGGCTCGGGTCAGAAGTGGCTCTGCGGGCCGGTCGGCTGCGGGATGCTGTGGATCGCGCCTGCGTTCGCTGACCGGATCGCGGCGCTCGCGCCCGCCTATCGTGGCGTCGCCGACCATGGTGTAGGCCTGGCGTCTGGCTTGGTGGCGGACGCGCGGCGCTACGACGTGCCGTCGCAGGATCTCGCCACCGTCGCGGCCGCTGCCGCCGCGTTCGACATCCTCGCCGCGGCGGGGCTCGCTTCGGTGCAGGAGCGCGCGATCGGGTTGGCGGCGTCGTTGGCCTCGTCGCTGACTGCTGCCGGCCTTGCGGTGGTGCCGCGCGGCGACACGACGCTCGTCTCCTGGGCGGTGGAGGGCGGCGACGAGGCCGCGATCGCCGTGCGCGACCGTCTTGAGGCTGGTGGCGTCACGATCCGTGACCTGCCGGGCGCCGGACGGCTGCGCGCGTCGATCGGTGCGTGGAACGACGAGGATGACTTGCAGCGGCTGCTGACGGCGTTGGTGTAGGTCATGACTGGTGTGCGTCCCAGCGTCACGGTCCTCGTCGCCGCGTTTGACGCCGAGCGGTTCGTCGGCCAGGCGGTGCGCTCGGCGCTCGCGCAGGAATATCCGGCCGATCGACTCCATGTTGTTGTCGTCGACGATGGCTCGGCTGATGCGACGGCCGCGGTGGTCGCGGGGATCGCCGAGGAGCACCCCGGGCGGGTCACGTTGGTGCGCCAGGAGAACCGAGGGTCGGTCGGGGCGGTCAACCGGGCGGCGGCCGAGCGCGTGGCCGTGGAGGCCGATCTGCTCGCCATTCTGGACGCCGACGACGCGTGGCCGGCGGGCAAGCTCTCCGCCCAAGTTGAGGTTTTTGCGGCGCGCCCCGAGGTCGGCCTCGTCTACACCGACATGCGCGTCATCGACGCCGACGGCGCGGTGCTGCAGGAGTCATGGCTCGCGGACGCACGCCCGCCGACGGGGCGCGGGCTGCCGATGTTCCTGCGCGAGAACCTCGTGACCGGCTCGTCGATCGTCGTGCGCGGGACGCTGCGCGACGTCCTGTTCCCGATCCCAGACGAGATGGCGTGGGCCGACTGGTGGCTGGCGGCGCGCACCGCGCAGTTCTCGGAGATCGCGTACCTGCCGATCCCGCGGACGCTGTATCGCTTCCACGCCACCAACATGTCGCTCGGGGCCGAGGGGCCGGCGAAGCTCCGGGAGCTGCGCAAGGGCTTGACGCTACAGCGCTGGTTCCTGCGGCGGGTGACGGCGCAGGAGATGACGGTCAGCGAGCTTGAGCAGTGTTGGGATGCGTTCGAGCGACTGGCGAGCGAGGCGCTGGCGGTGGCGGGCACGCCGTTTGTGGCGCTGGTGGCGGTGAGCGAGGAGGACGCGCGCGAGGCGGAAGTGCTGGCCGCAGAGGCACGCTCAGCGTCGAAGGACGATTCGATCTCGTTGTACGAGATCGAATCGTCCCTCGATGACCGGAGTGCCTCGTTGGACCTCCATGCCGCCCTCGCGCTCGCCATGCGGGGCGCGGCGGCCGACCCGTTCTCCGACGCCGCGCGTGGCGCGCTGATCGCGATCCGCGCGGCGGTCCCCGACGGCGTCGGACCCTATCCCCTGCGCGGCGCGCGACCGCTCGTCGCCTGCCTCGACGCCGACGATGTCGTCCGCGATCCCGGCATCCTGGCCGCCTGTGCGGCTGCCCTCGGCGACCTGGACGACGTCACGATTGCGGTCGACGCCTCGACCTTCGACGCCGAGGAAGCCGCCGCGCGGATCTCGGCGCTGGCCGAGGAGCTCGGCCTCGCCGACGACCCGCGGCTGGATCTCGCGCTCGTCACCGGGCCGCTCGACGAGCTCGGCGCGGCGCGGTTGTTGTATGGCTTGACCGTGCGCGTGTGCACCCGCCGCCATGACGACGACACGCCGTGGTTCGCGCCCGCCGACGTGGCGGGCGCCCGTGCGCTGCTGCTCAGCAGGCGGGCAGCGTCATCGCCGTCACAGGGTTGACGCAGCTCGTCTGGCGCTTGGGCGCCTTGCGGGCGCGGATCGTGAGCCGCTCGAGACGGATCGCGGTAGCAGCGCCGGCCTCGGTCCGCAGCTCCAGCACGGTGCCGACAGGCAGCTTGGCGGTCTTGAGCGCCGCGGTAAAGGACATCGTCTTGCCTGCGTGCGCCTTCGCGTTCTTGGTGGCAAACGGGCAGCCCTTGGCCTTCTTGGGGGCCTTGCACGTGAGCGTCACCGTGGCGCCGGAAGGTGCCCCGCCCAGCGCGAACTTGTGAAAGATGGTGGTCTTGGCCCCGGCGCTCTGCGCGGTCGTGAGGGTGACCGCCGGCGAGAGCAGCGAGGTCGCTAGCCCGTCGCAGTTGTCGTCCTTGCCGTTGGCGGGGATCTCGGTCGCGCCGGGGTGAACGGCCTTGTCGTGATCGTCGCAGTCGACGCCTACCGGGTTGCCGTCGCCGTCGGCATCTGCTGCGGTAGTGGTGGTGCCGCCGCCGCCCGTGCCGCCGCCGAGCGCCACGGTCTCGCTCTGGACCGACTCGCACGAGTCCACGGCGTCGAGCTGGTCGCTCGTGAGCGCGTCGGCACCGTCGCCACAGGAGATCAGGTCGGCAACGCCGTCACGCGCGGCGATCGTGTCGTTGTCGGCCCCGCCAGCGAGCAGGTCGACACCGGCGCCGCCGTCAAGGACGTCGCTGCCGGCGTTGCCGTAGAGCAGGTCGCTGGCCGCCGAGCCGATCAGCGTGTCGGCGCCGGTGCCACCGTCGACGCGCTCGATGTCGCCGCCGACGTCGTCGGTCTCCCCGACCGAGCCGTCATCGGCGCCGCCCGCGCCGACCGTTACCCGGACCGACGAGGTGTAAGCCGCATAGCTGAGGGCGTCGATGCCGGTGCCGCCGCGGTAGACGTCGACGCCGAGGTTGGCGGTCAGCGCGTCATCGCCGGCGCCGCCGTCGAGCTTGTCGTCGCCGAAACCGCCGTCCAGGATGTCGTCGCCGTCGTCGCCAAAGAGCAGGTCGTTGCTGGCGTCGGCGCCGCGCAGCGTGTCGCGGCCCGGGCCGCCGTGGATCTCGGCGTGCATGCCGATCGGCACGGTCGGCTGGGCGACGATCTGGTCGTCGCCGGGGCCAAGGTCGATGACGACGCGCGTGATGAAGTCGACCGCGCAGGTCACGTTGCTGCCGTTGCCCGTGCAGCCGAGGCCAGGCGCCAGGTTCTCCCCCGTGGTCCGGTCAATCCCAAGCTTGCCGGCGGTCAACTTGTAGGCGATGGTGTCGTTCGGCGACGCCGCGGTCGACGTGACGGTGATCGTGTCCGCGGCGGTCTTGGCGACCGTGATCGCGGCGGATGCTGGGCCGGCTGCGGTGAGGGCAGCAGCGAGAGCCAGCGGGGCGATGAGCCTGCGCATGACCGGCGAGGGTACGGGTGTCCGGAGGCTGACTGGACGGGAGGATGATGCGGCGTCTTGCGTCCAGTGAGGAGTGTGCGCGCCGGGGTCAGGCGGGCGCGGGTTCCGGCGCGGGCGCAGGCGGTGGCGCTTCCTCGACCTCCGGGCCCGGCGTGAGGATCGCGCCGACGATGACAGCCGTGAAGCCGGCGAGCCGGGCGATGAGCGAAAGCGTGCCGTCCGGCAGGGGCTCAGAGAAGACGATCGGGCCCGCCGCGATCGTCACCACGTTGGCAGCCGCGCTGGTGATCGCAATGACCGCGACCGCCGGGCCGAGTTGGAGCGAGCGGGCGCTGACGACGAGGCCGACGAGCGAAAGGATCGTGATCGCCGCTGCCTCGGGCGTCAGGAGCGCGAGCAGCCAGCGGTCGATGAGGTCGCCCGAGGCGGCCTTGATCGTCACGTCGCTGGCACCCCAGAGCAGGCCGGCGGCGAGCGCAAGGACCGGCCCGGCGCGGCGCGTGTCGTCGACGACCGCTGCGCAGCAGGCGAGCGCGGCGATGGTGAGGATGCCGACGTACAGCCAGAGGGTGAGCGCCGTGAACGAGCGATGCGCGCTCTCGCCCGAGTTGCCGAGGGTCGCGGCGAGCAGCGCCAGACCGGCGGCCGTGATCGCGACCCCGATCCAGTCGCGCTTCGTGACCGGCAGATGGAAGACACGGCTGGCCAGTGGCGTCAGCAGGACGAGACCGCCGGCGATCACGCTCTGCACAAGGCTGATCGGCGCCAGCGACAACGCGGCGACATGGAAGACCCAGGCCGCGGTGGCCACGATGATCCCGAGCGTCCACCAGCGGTTGGCGAAGAGTGCACCGGTCGAGCGGACGGGATGGCGCCACTGGACCGCGGGCGCACCAACGGCGCCGCGCTGCTTGAACAGGAAGCCGAGCAGGGCGACGATCGAGCAGCAGAGCGCGAGCAGCAGTCCGAGGGCGACGGAGGGCGACACGGGCGCAGAGGTTAGGCGGGCGGAGCGTGGGGTCAGATTCCCCGGTTGCCGACGTCTCCACCGTTCGCGGCCTCCAAGTACGTCGCACGCACGTCGTAGAGCGGTACGACCTTGCCGTCTCGGCGCACGCCCCAGAACCTCCATCCTGGTTCCGCGGCGGTCCCGGCGACGGCCTTGGCCGCACCGGACAGGCTGTTGTGTCGTTGACCGTCGACCGTGACGAACCCGTCGCGATGCAAGGTGGCGTCTGCCTGCGCGACGCGCTTGCGCAGGGCGACGAGCGTCTCCCCGTCAGTGAGCAATCCGGAGTCGACGAGTTGCTCGAGCGTCACCGCGAAATGGCGCGCGGTGCCCGCGGCAGGCGGGGTGATACGAGGTTCGCGAGGGGCTGCCGCGGCTCCGGACGCGCCTTCGCGCAGCCTGGCTCGGAGATCAGCCAGCGAAACCAAAGATCCGTCGCCCGACGGAGCGGCCCAGAAGTGCCAGCCCGCCTCCGAGTCCGTGCCCGTCACGGCTTTCGCAGCGGCTGAAACGGTTGGGAACGGTGCGCCGGCCACTTCCAGCGAGCCATCGGGAGCACCGTCGCGGGCGTGTCGAAGCGCTTGCGCAACGGGCGAAGCCGCGTTCCGACCTTCAGCAAGCCCGCGTCGATGAGATCAGCAACCGATTCCGTGAAGACCCGTCGCTTGCGCCTCGGCACGGTCGGACGCTGGTCGGCGGTGTCAGGTGGACAGCCCAGCGCCCGCAACGCCAGGGTCACCGGCTCGACGTAGCGGTCCAGCGCCGCCCGGCGGTATTCGGGCACGGTCTCATCTTTGGGCTGCCGGAGATTGAGGACCTCTGCCGCGGCGGCGTTGGTCAAGACGTCGTAGAAGCGGCCTTCCAGATAGCCGATCGCAGCCGAGTCAAACCCTTGACCGGTGACCAGCAGCGCGCGGTCCCAGTTCTTCTCGGTCCGCACATGCTGCGAGACGCGGCGGCGCAGGCTCTGCTTGGTCGCCTCGCCGACGTAGGCGGTGAACTTGCCATTGTCCTGCGAGCGTCCCAGCAGGAGGTAGAAGCCGGGCATGTCCCAGTCTGCGCCCAACAGGCGAAGCGACTCCTTGTTGACCACGACCATGTCCAGGCCGTAGCCCTCGATCTCCACACGCATCGGGTCCGCGGAGCTCCCGCCGACCAAGAGCAACACTGGATGATTTGCCCCAGCCATCAAGGCGGGAGCCTAGGGGGTCGGGCTGCAGGACGACTTCGGTCACCGGCGGACGAGGGTCACCCAGTAATCGGCCGACGCCGTTGATATGAGCTACGCGCAGTAACCTCGGCGAATCGGATGAACGAACGTGTGCAAACAGATCTTGCCCGTATTGACGCCATGGCCGCTCGGTTGAAGATCTCGCGGGCCGAGTACCTGAGGCGTCGGCTTCACCAGGTGGCGGCTCACCCCTCATCGTCAGTGACCGCGGCTGATCTGCAGCAGTTCGCGTCCCACTTCTCCGATTTAGAGGATCCCGAGGTCATGCGCCAGGCTTGGTCGTAACAGCGCCGAAGGGGTCGACGCGAGACGATCCATACGAGCAGCGACGCGTTCGGCCTAGCGAATCCATTGGTGCCATGCTCGTGCCCGTTTCGAACGGCACGGGGCAGCGGGCCCCACGAATTGGCCCCCACACGTCGGATTCATTGTCGGCTACCCCAAACCGCCGCGATCAGGGAATCGACCATGCAACTGACGGTGCGCTCGCTCATAGACGCTGCGCACGCCCGGTCCTGGATGGCGATGACCGAAGGCGACAAAGATCCATGCGACCGTCCGGTCGGGCGCCCGAGCGAGGCGCAGGACGAACGCCATCGGTCGCTCTGAAGGTGGTCCGTCGCCGAGCGGGAGATACAGCTTTGCGCAACCGACGAGTTGGGGCCCGTCCGGCCCAATGGCCTCGCATGGGCGCACATCGGCAAGCGCGATGCCGTGCCGCTCAGCAATGCGGCGTGCGCTCATCGCGATCTGCAACGGCTCGCGAGAGAACCCGCGTATCGCCTCTTGCCAAACGGCCTCTTCGAAGCGGACCGCAAGCCGGCGCGCAGCCGACGTCATTCAGCCTTCGCCGTCTGACGGGCCCATCTCCTCCACCAGCGACGCGAACTCCTCGTCGGTGGCGGGAGCCATGCCCAGCCGCTGGTACACCCCGTCCATCGAGGGCGGCGGGCTGAGCTCTAGTAGCTGAGACGCGAGACGATCCATGCGAGCACCGACGCGTTCCGCCTGCCGGGCGTTCAGCTCTTCCATGCTCGACAGCGTCCGCGAGACGCCGTCGAGTTGCTCCTCAAGCTGCGCGGTCGAGTCGTCACTCGGTTCGCTCATACCGCAACGGTACCGCGCAGTCATGACGTCGGCCTGGGCAGCCGCGAACCCAGTGACCCGTGGGCGAGTCACGAACCGCGTTCGCGTCCCTGTCAAGCACAACCCGCAGGGCGGTTATAGCCCACAAATTGGCCACAAGCACGAAAAGGCCCCGTTTCCGGGGCCTTTGTCATGGGCGATACTGGGCTCGAACCAGTGACCTCCTGCTTGTCGAGCAGGCGCTCTCCCAGCTGAGCTAATCGCCCCTGGGGTCCGGGAAGATTAGCAACCGCCGCGGGGCAGCGGTGCTTTGGCGTCGAATGCTCCGTCGGGCGCGGCGGTGCCTGGGATGTAGTCGCGGACCCAGATCTCGTCGGTGTCCGGGAAGAGGTTGATCTCGGGCGCGACCATCGTCGAGACGATGAGCAGCGAGACGGGCTGGTCGGAGTCGTTGCGCAGCTGGTGCGCGCCGGCGCGGCCGGCGGGGAACGCGACGACCTCGCCGGGTGCGAGCGTCCGCTCGTCCTCGAGTGTCCGCAGCGTCGGCGCACCGGCGATGACGATCAGCAACTCCTCGTTGTGGAGATGGGCGTGGAGCGGGAACGTCGTCCCGCCGGGCGGGAGAGCGAACAGCGACGCGCCGAGGCGCTCGGCGCCGGCGGCGCGGCCGACGAGTGCGCGCTGCCAGATGTAGGGCTCGTTGTCCTGCTCGATGTCGAAGTCCGGGTCATAGATGTTGGGCATGCGGGGTCTCCTTGGGGCGGTGATCATCTCTGTCAGACGGGTTGGCAACCTCCGGCCGGACGCGCGACCGGCGGACCATCTACCCTTCCGTATCCACCCGGCGCCGTGGCGGAGTGGCTACGCAGCGGCCTGCAAAGCCGTGTACACCAGTTCGATTCTGGTCGGCGCCTTTCGCATGCCTGGACATCAGGCAGCTCGCGGACGCAAACCGCACATCGCCCCGTGGCCCCCGCCGTCCGGGCCAATCTCGATACTTCAACGCGTGCGCGCACCGCTCAAGCCCATTGCGATCGTGGCGACCTACGCCGTCGCGGTGGGCGCTGTCGTCGTCGCGTTGCTGCTCGCGACCGGCGACGACCCGTGGCTGCCGCTGCTCGCGGCGATGGCGGTCGTCCATCTCGGCTTCGGCCTGATCGTCCCGCGCTGGTGGACGGTGGCGCTGCCGCTGGCCGTCTCGGTGGTTGCTGTCGTGGTGGATGTCGGCGGCTTCTCGATCACCACGCTGCTCGTCGGCGTGCCGTGTGCGCTCCTGCTCCTGGCCGGCGTCGCGCTGCGTATCGGCTGGGACGACGGTGGCCGAATGCCAGGGCCGTCCGATGCGACGAAGTGGGACGGGCGCGCAGCGTATGCCGAGGACCATCCGGAGCAGGAGTGGGATGAGGCGGATGGCGCGCCGTCGTTGGGATGAACCCGCTTGCTCCACGCCACGCTCAGGCACCGCAGCTGAGAATGCATCTGGCCCGAGTCCTTCGCTAGACTGCCCCCTTACGCGGCTGTAGCTCAGTTGGCTAGAGCGTCTGCTTGCCATGCAGAAGGTCGAGAGTTCGAGTCTCTTCAGCCGCTTGTGACGAAGGCCCTGCACATCGCGGGGCTTTCGTCGTTCTGGGGGTCGGTTTCCCCACCGGCCCGGTGTTGATGGCTACCGCTCGTGGCTACCGCTTGGCCTCGGACACGTCGCCAAGTCGACTGAGCTCCGGCTCCAGCCGTGAGCCTGCACGTAGGTTCCGATGCCCGTCCGCCCTCGCGTTTACGTTCGATTGGTGCTGATCCTCCGCCTCGTGTTCAACGCCCTCGCTCGCGCGAAGCTCGCGGCCCGCGGGATCACGACACGCGAGATCGAGGAGGTCGTCGCGAACGGGCCGCGCGTGCGCGGCAACCCCAACGCACGCGTGCCCGGCTCGATCTACGCGATCGGCCCGACCGGCTCAGCGCGATTCCTGACGGTCGTGCTCCAGCCTGACGAAGCGGACCCCACGCGCTGGCACGTGATGACCGGGTGGGACTCCGACCCGCGCCAGATCGCCGACTACCAATCCAAGCGCTGAGCCTTCATCATGAGGAGAGAAACGATGCCCGACGATCCAACCAGCGACGATCTCAACCGCCTCATCGCCGAAGACCCGGACGGCGGGCAGTGGCTCGCACCGCGCGACGACATCGAGACCATCCTTGAGGTCTCCGTCGACCCCAGCACACTGTCGAGTCTGAGCGACCGTGCAACCCGTGAAGGGCGCGACATAGGCGAGGTCGTCGCCGACGTGCTCCGTCACGCTGCGGCGTAGCGGTACTCCCGGCTACTGGCCTCTATCGCCACGCCGTACGCAGCGTTGACCACAGCCCTCTGTCGGCGAGACCGACATGCGCCACGATCGACTTGGCGACGCCTAGCGCCTAATGGAGATCTCAAACGAGCGGCACGGAGGACGCGCCATTACGCGAGCTGATGTCTTGCGAGCTTCCGAGGTGGCCGAACTACTCGCTGTCCCCAGGTCGACTGTTGAGGACTGGGCGCGTCGTCGGGTAATCCCGAGCCGCAAACGCGGCAAGCGACGGTTCTATCTGCGCTGGGAGATCGAGGCATGGCTGACCGCAGACGACTGAGCTGCGCTAGCCATCACCGGGGCTGAGGTGTGAGCGCGCGCAAAAGCAGTTCCACCAGCTGTGGCCGAACGACAACGGAGCTACGCATCGGCCACGAGCGCCAACCCGGGCACGATCAATTGTCTAGGCCCCTCGACCGACGCTGCGATACGTGGGCGTGGTCGATGCGGCCATAGCCGTTTCGCATAGGGCAAGCGTCTTTTGGATCGGCTCAAGCGCGGTAAAGACATCTCCCATCGCCATCTGCTCATCTGATGTGATCGGACGCGTGTTCCAAGCGATCGAAGCTTGAGTTCCAGCATGCTCCCGCAGAGCCTCCACCAAGTTCGCAAACGCGGCCCGCACGTTCGAGTCGGGATCAGCACGGATAAGCGCCTCACAGCTTGCAAGTTCGGCCTGAACATCGGCGAAGCGCTCTGCGAGCCGAGCGCGCTCGGCGCTGGGCTCGTCGTTGCGCCGACGCCGAATGAGAAATGGCATCTCGTAATAAAGAGCGACCGCCTCTAACCCGCGAGCATGGACCTCACGTCTTCGCCGGCGCTCCTCTCGACGGCCGTTGATGAGCAACGTGAGACCAACGCCAACGAGTCCGAGGGCTGGACCGAAGTCCCGGACCACGGTGCCGATTGAGTGCCCACAGACCAACGCGTCAATCACGCCTCAACGTCCCTCGCCACCACACGTCGTACATGTAGGAGGGCGCGGATGCGGCCCCGGCGACTCCTCACCAGGCCACGGATCACCGGCCCGACAAACGGCCTCCTGGAAGAGGTGTCGTGCAACGTGAACGGCGAGGTGATCGAGTCCGTCGGTGATTACCCACTTCTTGTCAGGCTCGTCGGGATCGAACCACATGCACAGCGACTGGTCGGCGAAGCGGTGACGGCGACAGTCCGGGGCGCCTCGAACGTAGACGCTTGTCTGGGTCCCCTGTCGCTGCATCCTCAATTGAGCGATCACGGTCACCGGCTCACCTGTGGCCGGGACCTTGAAAGGGAACGTGTACTCAATCCCTGCTGCGGTGCTGCGCTCGCGAACTGGGATCTCAAGACCGTCGAATGAGATCACCGGCACGGCCGGTCACCGTGCGAACGCGTCGTCTTCTTCAGATCAGGCGCACCGAGTGCGGTCCCGATCGCAGCCGCATCGCCGGTGCGCAACGCGGGATTGAGCGGGCTACGACGAACGACATTCTGCTCGTGCGCGCGGATCTCGTCGATCTCGACGCCGAACAGTCCGGACAGGATCCGCCGGGCCTCAATCAGGCTCGCAGCCTCGGCGGCCGCAGAAACGATTCGTGCCATCGCCTGCAATCGCACAGCCGACTCAGCGTTAGTGATCCCATCAGGCAACGAGATCGGCTCGGCGACCTTGGCAGGGTCCTCGGTGAGTCCGTTAGCGATGCTCGCTGAGGCGTTGGTCAACAGCTCGGCCAAACTGCTGGCGAGAGGTCCTCGCTCAGTCACATGCTCGAGGGCCAGCGCGCTGAAGTTCCATGAGCACATCGCCGGAACACGTGGTTCCTGACCGTCACGCTTGATTCCCCGCTTGCCAAGACGAACCAGATGCGCACGATGCACGACAATCTCACGGGGATCGCACGCCGTCATGAGTTCTGTATGCCTCTGCGGATGGGCTGCGTCCCACCCGTTCTCGCGGCGGTTTGGAATCCAGATCCCGGGAGCGTCACGACGATCTAACCCGACAATCAGATCGACGTAGGGATCGACGGCCCCGAACTCATCGAAATCCACCCGCGAGTTAAACATGAACTTGATCGCCCGATTGCCGGTTAGGTCAACCTCAGCGTCGGGATAGCCCGCTGCACGTACACCCGGCAATACGGACTGCGCGAAGGACTGAATGAACTCCTCGGGTCCCCGGCCGGCCCCTTCCGCGTCTGGTCCGAAGGCCCGGAACTCCATCGACCGACGATCGACCATGACTCCGCAGTCCGCGTCACCCAGCGGGGAGTTGTGCGTGCCGTGTGCGATCGACCCCGCGTACCACGTGGCACGTGCCGCCGGATGCTGCATGGCGATCTCGCACACGAGGTTGCGACGTGCCTTGGCCTCTCCGAGGACGTCACGCGGGACCGCGATGTGACGGAGGACCTCCGCGAGGGCCTTGTCGCCCGGCCCCGGCATTAGGGGCGGGTAGCGATATGTCTGCACAGGAGCCTTTCAAATGAACCGTAGAACGTTTCTAGAGGGACCACCTCTAGTCATCGAGCAGGGAAGCACACAGCCCGGACGGACTGAGGACGGCCCGCCACCCGGGTGGTTAGACCGGGTATCGGCGGGCCGTCGGTTCCGTTCCTTGGTTCAGACGATGCAGGTTCTACAGATCGCCGCCGACGGAATGCCCCTTAGCGGTCCGCTGCCATCTCAAGCCCCTGTTACACCGAGACGTCCACCTAATGACGTCCGCGCTCGCTGACCACGACGGGATCCCGTCGTGCAGCACACTGGTGCTGTGAAGCAAGACCGCAACCACATTGTTAGCGCGGGCTACATCCGCAACTGGGCGGTAGATGAGGTCGTGGAGTGCGAGCTTGTTACCGACGGAAGACGCCGATCACTCGCGCCGAGCCACGTGGGCGTCCGCAAGAAGTTCTATGCGGGATCGCCGGGGCCCGATGGCACCCGGAGGGCGGCTCCCGCTGAGCGGGCGCGCCACGCTGTCGAAACCGAGGCGCTGCCGCTACTGCGGGAACTGCCTATACGCTGGCCGCTACGCGACAGTGGCGAGCGGGCCTGGATTGCATTGTGGCTGGCGATGATTCTGTGCACGAGCCCACGGCGACGGCAACAGTTGCCAGATATGGTCGCGCGTTTCTACGCCTACTTGGATCGCGAGGCACCCGAGTTCGCGCAGCTCACGGCTGATCAGCGACACGAACTGTGCGAGGCGGATTTCGAGTTGGACTCGATGTTCGAAGACGTCAGCACGGCCGCGTCGCTCTTAGGGCAGATGCACTGGACGTTGCTGCAGTTCACGAGCCCAAGCTTGGTCTCATCCGACCATCCGATAAGTACCACGCTGTGGACGCGCGACAAGACCCGCTCCAGCAGTGAACCCCCTGCACTTCTTCTCGCAAGCCTCGAAGTCCGGGTGCCGATTGGCCCGACCGCAGCCTTGCTCCTCACATGGGTAGACGCAGACGACCGCGCTGACGCCGTACCTGCATCGCAGACCTTGCTAGCAGCTTTCAATCGCGGCGCGTGGTGCCAGGCCGAGCGTCACCGATTCTGGCGACCGGGGACGACGCCGAGCGACATCGATGACAGGCGGCCGGTCCCTCCGATCTCAGCAGAGCTATTCGATGGCTACGAGCCTAAGAGCAGCGCGCGTCTCGACGCCGCGTTCGCGTGGCTCAGCAACGCATGTTTGGTCACTTGAACGGTGTGGAAGACCGGGCAGTCGTAACCGCTTGGATCGAGGAGAGCAACGGCGGACTACGCGTCGCGCACGTCCGCCACTCACACGACCACGCCCGCGTGTTCTCAGCGTTCGCGCTGTAGCGGCTGGAGTTGTGGCCGCGACGAGTTCCCATCTCGTAGCTCCTGCCAGCGTTGCGGCCGGCCACCACGCCGTCACACGAGCGACGCCATCAGTAGGGCCTCGAAACAATGCCCCCGGACCCCTGCTCTATCCGTTCGTCCGATGCACCGGATAGCCGCCGCAGATTTGGCTTGGTAGAGCCAAGAATCCCTCTCCTCCAGTTCCCAACCACACCCCCACACCATCAAACAAAAATGGGGGAGTGGTTGGGAACTGTCAGGACGGGATTCAGGGACTACAACAAGCAGATGCAGAGAGGACAACGGGGAACGGATAGAGCAGGGGTCCGGGGGGCACGAAGAGGACGGAAGACAGAAGACGAACAACAAGGGGAACAACGACAAGCGAAGCGCGGAAGTGGGATGAAGGCGAAGCGCAAAGACGGGCGACGGGTGAGCGGTGAAGGCAGACGGTCTTCGGAGGGCCGAGCTCGTCGTCTCCGCTGAGGCCGGAGACCTGTGCGCACGCCCGTGAGCACCGCCGTGCGCATAGATGCGCGCACGCACGTGGGTGCGCACGTGCGCACACCTGTGGGTGCGCCTGCGTGTGCGCACAGGTGTACGCACACGCAGACGTTGCCGCATGGCCCCGTGCAGGCCCGTCTCCTCGCCGCCCAGAACGGGCACGGCCCCGGCGAGGAGAACCGGGGCCGTGCGATCCGGCCACACCGAGCAGGTGCGGCAAGTTGTAGGTGAAGCGTCCGGGCTAGCTATCGGGTGCTTCGTCGGGCTCGGCGCGCGGAGACGGCGATCCGCCTGCCGCGTCGCGCAGCTCGATCAGATCGCGCGTGAGATGCGCCCGATCGCTAAGGACGTCGGCCTCGTGGACTGTTGTCGGCCAATACGGCTCGCCCAGCTCGACAGCCGACCGGAGGACCTCGCCTTCCATCGCTACTGCCCGCGACGCAAGCGCAACCACCTGCTTGCGCGAACACGCCCCCACCTCGACCGCATCGAGCGTGTGGACGGCGGCCACAACGCTTTCGAGATGGACGTCCTCCCTCCACTCGCCGTCACACGCCATCTCCACCCCGAGCACAGCCGCCGCGTGCAACTCGGGCACCAAATGCTCGGGAAGCTCAACCTCGCCTTGCGAGGTACTGTCTGCATCGTTCACGGGAGCACTCCTCCTGTGGGCCAAGCCCCCGGGCCGTTAGTGGCGGTCGCGGGGGCAATTCTACTTCGGACCCCAAGCATGCTACCGCAAATGTGGTGTCCGTGCTAGCCCATCATTGACGCCGTAGGCTCTGATGCCTCGTGCGCAAGACCTCCGTCAATCTGCCCGACGACATCGGTGAGCTGATGGACCGGGCCGCCGCCTCCGTTGGCCAGTCACCTAGCCAGTTCATCCGCGAAGCGATTCTTCTGCGCTGTGCCATCGCTGCTGGCGAAGTCACCGACGAGATGCGCGCAATCGCTGCCGACCTCCGCGAAAGCCCGAAGCGGTCCTAGCCGCTGACCGGCGTTGGATTGGGCGCTCCACCAGCGAGCGCGAACGCCTTGTTGAGACGATCGACGTCTTCCTTGCGCGCCTTCGCGTGCATGTAGCGCTCGGTCGTCGCCATCTTCGAGTGCCCCAAGAAGTGCTGGACGAACACTGCGTCGCTCTGACGAGCGACGAGGCTCCCCGCGCCATGACGGAGGCCGTGCAGCTTGACGTAGCGAAGCCCCGCCTTCCGGCGGGCCGCGTGGTAGCGCTTGCGCAGGGCTGAGGCGTCGAGACGGCTGCCGGTCCGGCCACAGAAGACGTAGTCATCGCGCAGGGTGAAGTCCTCCCGTGCTCGGAGTCGCTCCAGCGCGTCGTGGGCCGGATCAGCGAGAGGGACGTAGCGGACCTGCCACGCCTTCGTTGGCCCCTCGGTCGTCCCGCTCACCGCGCGCTGGACGATCAACCGGCGCCCTGAGAGGTCGACGTCGACCCAGCGCAGTGCGAGAGCCTCGCCGAGCCGCATGCCCGTGTAAGCCAGCACGCGGAACAGCTCACCGTCCTGGGCGTCCTCGGCGCAACGCGCCGCGATCTCGTCGTCGGTCATGCCCGCCCCGGTGCGGCGATGTTTGCCCGCCGCGGCCGTGCTCGCAAGCAGCTCGACTTCCTCGGGCTCGAAGTAGTCCAGGACCGAGGCCGGCGCCTCGCGGCGCTTGTCGGTCGCCGAAACCGGATTCGCGGCCAAGGCATAGGTATCTTCGCGCTGGGCGAACGTGAAGATCGCCGAGACGACCTGACGGTGCTTGTTGACGTTACGCGGCGTCAAGCCCGCACGATCCAGTCCACGCAGGAACGTCGAGACGTCCGCCGTCTCGATTGCGGCCGCCGGACGATCACCGAACGCGGCCAAGATCCGGCCCTCGCACCTGCCGCCGCCGCGTGCATGCCGCGCGCCCGGCTCGGCGAGGATCGACCGGTAGTCGCGCAGCGTCGACGGCTTTGCGCCCTTGACCTCAGCCAGCCACTCAAGCCACGCCGCTGCGACCTCCCGGAACGTGACCGGCCGCTCCTTGCGGCGCCGGTCCTCCAGAGCCGCAGTCGCGAAGTCGTTTGCGTCCCGCTCGATCAGGGCGGCCATAGCGACCATCGCGCGCTTCTCGTCGTAGTGGGTCGCCGGTACACGCCCCTTGCGAGGAGCCCAGCCCCCGCTTCCGTCGGCCATCAGCCACGCCGGACCAACGCGGCGCATGCGCTGGCGACCTTCGTAGCGCCACTTCGCCTCATAGAACGGATCGCCCTTTGGCCCCGCGCGGACAACGAGCGAGCCGGTCGGGAGCTGGTGCGCGGCGGGCATCGCACAGCAATGTACATGGCATTCCGGCCCGTGGCTACCACGTGGCTACCGCCCGGTCTGGCTACCACTTTGGCTACCGCATGAGCCTCATGTGGCCTTATTTCATGCGGTTTCAGCAGACCCAACCTCCAGCAACAAAGCCACATCGGCCATCCACCTTCTGCTTGCCATGCAGAAGGTCGAGAGTTCGAGTCTCTTCAGCCGCTCTCTACGAAGGCCCCGCAAATCGCGGGGTCTTCGTCGTTTCAGGTACAGGTTCCTTCGTCCGCCTCGTGCCTACGTTCGATGGGTGTTCGCGCTGAGCCTTCATCATGAGGAGAGACACGATGCCCGAAGATCCAACCATCGACGATCTCAACAGCCTCATCGCCGAAGACCCGGACGGCGGACGGTGGCTCGCGCCACGCGACGACATCGAGACCATCCTTGAGGTCTCCGTCGACCCAAGCACGCTGTCGAACCTAAGCGACCGTGCGACCCGCGAAGGGCGCGACATCGGCGAGGTCGTCGCCGACATGCTGCGTCACGCTGCGGCGTAGCGGTATTTCGGCCACCGGCCGTCAACGCTCGGATCACTTCGCCGACAGGCCGGCAGCCAGATCCTTCAATTTGAGCACGCGCGGGGACGCCTTCTTGGCCGACTGCGCTCGCGTCGCGTCAGGGATGACGATGATGCTGCCCTCGATCGGCCGCGGCTCGTCATCGGCCTTGCGCAGCCGCCGGGTCGTGCGCTCGCGGATCTTGGACTTGCGCGAGGTGATGAGCCGCGGGCTGATCCGGTGTGCGCGCCCGTCCTTGACCGCCAAGAAGTCGGGCCGATGCGTGGGTGGCTGCTGGAAGTCGATGATGCCCCAGCCCTCCTCCTTGAGCATCATGCGCACGTGGGCGTCGAACACGATTGCCCGGAACGTGCCGACCGTCTGCTTGGCGTCGGCAACGAACTGTCGGACGATCGCCGGCCTGGTACTGCCGACGCGTCCGGTCAGGATCCGGGTCAGCAGGCGCGCCTGGTCGTCGTTGAGGTACCCGTCATGGGCCAGGCTGCCGATGGTGGCGAAGGTCGGCGTGTCGGGGCCTGCTAGCAAGTGCTTGCACAGCCAGGTGAGTTTCATCTCGAGCTTGAGGCGCAGGTCAAGCAGATCAGCCTCAACGCTGTCCGGATCGTCCTCATCGTCACCATCGGCGCCGGTCCGCTCATCATGCGGGGACACGGCGCTGGAGCGGCGGGCATCGACGACTCCCATCATCTCCCTGACCTCCCCATTTAGGTGCTCGACCACGTCGTGCTCGAGCTGGTTGACGTCGTGGAACCGCCAGTGCAAGAAGCCGAGGCGATCCAAGTGGGTGGAGAACTCCTCGACGGCGAGCGCGGCCCGAAGGTTGTCGGCGTTGCGTGTGACAGCGCTCGCGCTGACGTACATCATCAGCGAGGGACGTCCGACCTCCCGGAAGCGCTGGAGAGCCCGCTCGAACTCCTCGACCGTCCCGGAGGCTCCCGCCGGCGTCGGTGTGCCCAGCCGGTCGCCGAAGATGCCGATAAAGATGTCGTAGGGCGCGACCTCGTCGAGTTGGCGGTTGACGACGTCCTGCGTGTAGCGCCCGGCCCCCGGACGAACGAACGTCTCCCACCGCCGTGCCTGCAAGCGCACCCGACGCGGCCGATCCAGCATCCGGTCGACGCGCTCGACAGCCCGCTGGACCGCGTCGCGCTCTTGCGCGACGTCCATTGGCGACGCGATGAAGACCGTCAAGTTGGTGACGTTCCGATCCATCACGGCCCTCCCGGCAGGTCTCGCCAATTCCAGTCAGCGCCGTTCATCGACGTATCATCCCTCAGCGGGCATCTCCACAGCAAGCGGCAATGCCAACGGCCCGCCTCCAAGCCTGGAGACGGGCCGCCAAGAACTACAAGAGCTTGTGGTGTTCCGACCTAGGCCGGCGCGACGTTCACCGCAGCCGGACCCTTCGGGCCCTGCTCGGCGTCATACGACACGCGCGCGCCCTCGGCGAGCGACTTGAAGCCGTCGCCGGCGATGCCGGAGTGATGGACGAACAGGTCCTTGCCCTGGTCGTCGGGGGTGATGAAGCCGAACCCCTTGTCGTCGTTGAACCACTTGACGGTGCCGGTGGCCATGGAGCGGCCCTCCTGTTGGTTGTTGTCCTGCGAGACGCGGAGGGTGCTGGTGAAGGCAACGACTGCGGGCGCTGGCGCTGGTGGTCGAACCTGATGTTCAACCCGAGTGGCCGACTTTACCCCCTTGGACCCCGCCTCTGCAAAGCGTCCACGCCGCATCCACAGCCGATCGCCGGCCATCCAGGACGCTGACTACGTGGATTCGCGTACCTCGTCGGCGCCCAGCTCGCTCACCTTGAACCGCACCGTCGACTCTGGCGACGCCTTCAACGCCACGAAGTGCGTGTGCAGATGCGCGACCGAGCCGCCGTTGAACCGCATGTCCCCAGAGCGCTCGACGGTCGCGGTCGCCAGCGGAGCGAGCTCCTTACGCAGCCGCCGCTTGATCGCCCAAAGCTCCGCCCCCGCCTCGTCGGGCAGCTCCTCAAACGACGTCACGTGGCGGTGCGGCACGATCAGGTAGTGGGCCGCCGCGCCCGCGTAGGGGTAGTCGTTCTCGGTGACGTACCAGTGCTCGCCGCTGAAGGCGATCGGCTCGCGGTGATGGGCCTCGAAGTGCTCCGGGCAGAAGACGCAGACGCCTGCGGCCTCCAGCTCCTCCATGTAGGCGCGCTGGTCCTCGCTGCGCGCGGCCGGCAGGTGGTAGAGGCGGTCAACGTCG
This sequence comes from uncultured Conexibacteraceae bacterium, assembly GCA_963829185.1. Taxonomy (GTDB): domain Bacteria; phylum Actinomycetota; class Thermoleophilia; order Solirubrobacterales; family Solirubrobacteraceae; genus Baekduia. The sequence continues at coordinate 386,398 of CAWHID010000010.1, read as the reverse complement.
CTCATAGACCCGGATCCGGAACTCTAGGCCGTTCTCGGCGACTGGCTCACCGCTGCTCACACAGGTCCACACATCGTCGGCCAACACCGGGAAGAACGTATCGCCCTCGACGTCCTCGGCGACCTCGGTCGCGTAGACGCGCTCGGCATCCGGCAGGGCCTCGGCGTACGTCGCGCCACCGCCGATGACGAAGCAGTCGCGCCCGCAGGCGTCCAGCGCCGCACCAAGGCTCGACACGACCTCGGCACCCGGCGCGCGAAACGTTGCGTCCCGGCTCAACACGATGTTGCGCCGTCCCGGCAGCGGCCGGAACTTGTCTGGGATCGAGGCATAGGTCTTGCGCCCCATCACCACCGTGCCGCCGGTCGTCAGCTCGCGGAAGTGCTGCATGTCGGTCGGCAGGTGCCATGGCAAATCACCATCGCGCCCGATCACGCGGTTGCGCGCGTAGGCGACCACGACCGCGATCACGTCAGGACGGGGATGCTGCGAATGCTCGGATGCGGGTGGTAGTCCGAGAGCGCAAAGTGCTCTGCTCGGAAGTCGTGCACGTCGGTGACGCGCTTGCCCGCCTCGGTCAATTCGAGCGTGGGCAGCGGACGAGGCTCACGCGTCAGCATCTCGTCCACCTGATCGAGCTGGTTGACGTAGATATGGGCGTACTGGATCCAGTGCACGTACTCGACGAACTCGTATCCCGTCAATTGCTCGATCATCAGTCCTAGCGCCGTGTACTGCGCCATGTTGGAGGGCACGCCAATCGGCGTGTCACCTGACCGCTGGTTGTGAATGAGGTGCAGCTTGTCGTTGAAGACGAGCGCATGGATCCAGCCGTGGCATGGCGCAATTGTGTTGCGGGACTTGATCCCAGCTTCGCGGTGGTTCGCGTTGGGGATCCAAGGGCTCATCAGCGCGGTGCGATCGAGCGGCAACGTGCGCAGCTTCTCGATGAGATGCGCTAACTGATCGAATCCTTCGTCGGCCTCATCGTCGAGGTTCGTCGTGAAGTTGCGAAATGCATGTCCATAAGAGCCGGGACCAAGGTCTCCGGTGTCCAGACCACGCGAGTTGCTCTTGGCAGGGGTTGCCCAGGCGTCCCACCAATCGCAGCCAAAGTCGCGCAATTCATCCAGCGTTCGAGCACCGTTGATGAACGCGCAGAGCTCACCGATGGCTTTCGTCACAAAGCCATTGATCGACCGCTCGGTGATCACCGCAGCACCATGCGCCATGGGAAAGCGCATCTGATACCCAGCAACGGCGAGCGCATCCTCGCCTTGTTTGGTCTCAACCTGGACGCCCTGCTCGCGAATGGTGCGAAGCATGTCCTGATATTGCGTGCCGGGACGACGCTCGTCGTAGGAAAGGTAATTGGGCATCGAGGAGCGCCATTCAAGGGGCACCGCCGGACGTCATCGAGCGAGCACCGCGTAAAACACCTGGAAAACCCACAGATTTTAGCTGGCCCGACCGCCGACTCCATCGGCCCCGAACGATCCGCCGAGCACGCCTCTATCCTGCACCCATGTCGACCAGCGGCGTCCTGAGCCCGGGCGTCAACTTTGAGGACCGGCTCGTCGGATCCCTGGAGGAGATGACGCGCACCGTGTCTCACCTCAAGGGGTTGGACTACCGCGTGGTGCTCACGTCGGGCTCGTTTGACCTGATCCACCTCGGCCACGTCAAGTACCTCGCGCGCGCCAAGGAGCTGGGCGGGATCCTGGTGGTGGGCGTCGACAGCGACGCGAAGATCCGCCGCCGCAAGGGCGAGGACCGGCCGATGGTGCCCGAGGACGAGCGGCTGGAGCTGCTGGCTCACCAGCGGCCCGTCGACCTGATCTACCTCAAGCAGGACGAGGACCCCGCGTGGGGTCTGATCAAGGCCGTCGAGCCTGACGTCCTAGTCCTCACCGCCGACCACTCCTACACCGACGACGAGCTCGCACAACTCGGGGAGATCGTCGGCGAGATCGCGGTCATCGAGCGCCAGGCGTCGGTGACGACGTCGGAGCGCATCCGGCAGATGTATATGAACCTCGGCGACAAGCTCGGCCCGAAGCTGGCCCAAATCCTCCCCGGGTTGATCGACGAGACGATCCGCCGGGGATGACACAAGTCGTCCTCGCCTACGTCCCGGTCCTGCACGAGGGCTACCGTCGGTTCTTCGAGCGCCACGCCCGGGACCGCGCGCTCTATCTGATCGGGCCCGAGTTGCACGCCGAGTACCGGCCGCTGGCCAAGGACGTCCGGGCGCTGCCGGCCGCCGACGCGGCCGCGGCGATCGCGGGATGGGAGATCGCGTCGTCGGTCGACGTGCTCGACATCGCGGGCGCCGAGGCGCTGGCAGCGGAGAACCCGTCGCTCGTCCTCCCTGCCGAGGACGTCAGCTACCAGGTCGTCGAGCGCTACTTCCCGCGTGCGGCGGTCCGCTATGACCCGGTCTTCCTGCGCTGGGACAAGAGCAAGACCGTGCAGATGCTCGACCCGCAGCCGATGGCATCCGTGGCCGAGGACGTGCTCGTCGCCGAGTTGGAGGACGCCGCACAGGGCGCGGCCGCACGGAGCATCGACTGGTGGCGCCAGGTCGGGGCCGCCCTGCGCTTTGCCGACGGAACGCTGGAGGTGGCGACCAACGTCCACCACCCCCACGAGCTCGCGCCCTACGCCGCCGGCGACCCGCGCAGCAACTTCACCCAGGGCGTCGAGCTGGAGCTCTCGACCGCCACGCACGCCGAGGCCGCGCTAATCGCCCAAGCCGCACGCGACGGCCGCGCCACCGCCGGCGCGACAATCTACGTCACCGACTTCCCCTGCCCGCCGTGCGCGAAGCTGATCGCCAACGCGGGGATCGCCAAGCTCTACTACCGCCGTGGCTACGCGGTCCTCGACGGGCGCGATGTCCTCGAGGCGGCGAGCGTGGAGATCGTGGCAATCTCATGACGATGGCCTCCCCCGCGATCCTCACTGGCGACGCCGCGCGTCAGGACCTCCAAGCCGCGCCGATCAACCCCGACCACGTGATCGAGGGCACGCCGGTAGCGCGCAGCATCCAGCTGACCGAGTCGGCCGACGGGCTCGTCTCGACGCACGTCTGGGACTGCACGGCCGGACGGTTTCACTGGTACTTCGGCGTCGATGAGATCGTCCACATCCTTGACGGCGAGGTCCATGTAACCGACGACGGCGGGCAGACGATCACCCTCGGCGTTGGGGACGTCGGCCACTTCGCGCTGCACAGCCACGCGGTGTGGGACGTCCCCGAGTACGTCCGCAAGCTCGCCTTTCACCGCGCGCCGAAGCCGGTGTCGCTGCCCGTCCGAGCGGTGCGCAAGCTCGGCCGGATTATTCGCGCGCCGCGTCGAGCGCCTGGTTAACCAAGGCGTCGGCGTCGGCGTTCTTGGAGCGCGGGACGCTGCGGATCGCCCAGGCGTCGAAGCCCGCCAACGCCGCGAGCGCCTCGGCGTGCAAGGCCTTCATGTCGGGGTGCTTGACCTTGTACTCGCCGTTGACCTGCTTGGCGACGAGCTCTGAGTCATTGACGACCTCGACGGCGTTGGCGCCGAGCGCCGCGGCGCGGGCGAGGCCGAGGAGCAGCCCGCGGTACTCCGCGACGTTGTTGGTGGTGTGGCCGAGAAACTCGGTCGCCTCGTCGAGCACGTGACCGCTGATGGCATCTGACAGGACGGCCGCCGCGGCGGCAGGGCCCGGGTTGCCGCGTGCGCCGCCGTCGACATGGACGACGACCTTCATGCCGCTCATTCCGGGTCGAGCTGCGGGAACTCGCCCGGCACGCGCGAGCGGCGCCGGTCGCGGAGCTCGCGCCGGTGAGCGCCGTTCTCCGCCTGGCCGTCGCGGCGCTCGGACTTGCGGCGGTCGATGATGACCTCGACGTGCGGGTCGTCGGCGTAGTACGACGACAACTGGTCGTAGAGGTCGGGCGCCAGCTCTTCGGGGACGACGCAGAAGATCATCGGCGCAGCGAACCCTAGGCCAGCGACGCGGCGGGGTGCAAACGACCGCCATCGTCGGCCGCCGCGTTGGGCGTCTGGTCGATCGTGTCCAGCTCGGAGAGCTCCGAGCCCTGCGCGGTGACGCGGACGCCTGCCGCCTCGTTGCCCAAGTCCACTTCGAAGCGGTACCACGACAGCTCCCACGCGACGACGATCGTCACGACGCTGCCCTCGGTGCGTGACGGCCGCGCGCTGACGATCGGCGCGCCCAGCGAGCGCGCGACGCCGGCGACGGTCCGCACCTGCGGCGAAGCGTTGAAGAGCTCCATCGCGCGCGCGACCTTCAGCTCCGCGTTGGTCGGCACGCCGCGCACCGAACGCGACTCATACAACGTGTGGTCAGTCGGCTCGGCAGCCTCAGGCCCAGACTCGCGATCAGGCCGCGGCTCGGGCGGCGCGACGTAGCGCGACTCGGCGTGATGCGGCTCGGCCGCGCCGACGGATTCCGCCTCCAGGAGGTGCTCCTCGGGCGGATAGGCGCCGGCAGGCTCCGGGCTCCGATAGGCGCCTGCATCGACGAACGGGTCGCGCGGCAGCTGGTCGGGCGACGGCTCGGAACGGCGGCTGCGCAGGCGTGAGAGCAGCGAGCCACCGCGACGGCTCTCACGGCCGCGGGCGACGACGTCGTCAAGCCCCTCACGGATCCAGCCCTCGTGCACGGCGCGCCCGGTGCAGAGCTCGCACACGCTGCGGCGCTGGCCGCCGCCGATGAAGACGTCGTGGTGCTCGCCGCGCAACAGCGTGCGGCCGCAGACGTCGCACGTGACGACGGCAGGGTTGGTCGTGATCGACTTGCGGGTCAAGTCGTCGCCGAGGGTAGCAACGTGGCCGCCGGCGACGGCTGACCGCAAGCGTCGATCCACCACGTCGAATCTAGGCGCGTACCGCCTCCTCCTCCTGGGTGGCCGACGCGATGACCTTGGCCGCGAGATGGCCCGGCACCTCCTCGTAGCGCGCGAACTCCATCGTGTAGTCGCCCTGGCCGCCCGTGAGCGAGCGCAGGTCCGGCGCGTAGGTGAGCATCTCGGCCATCGGCACCTCGGCCTTGACCTCGGTCATGCCGGCCGCCGACGGCTCCATACCCTGCGGCCGTCCGCGCCGCGAGTTCAGGTCGCCGATGACGTCGCCAACCGAGTCCTCGGGCACCGACAGCGTCACGTGCATGATCGGCTCCAGCAACACGGCGGCTGCCTGCTCCATCGCCTGGCGCATCGCGATCATGCCCGCGGCCTTAAAGGCGTGCTCGGAGGAATCGACCGAGTGGTAGCTGCCGTCGACCAACCGGACCTCGACGCCCTTGAGCGGATAGCCCGCGACCGGCCCATGGGCCATCGCCTCGACCACGCCCTTCTGCACCGCCGGGATGAAGCCCTGCGGAATCACGCCGCCCTTGATCGCGTTGACGAACTCGAAGTCGTCGGAGTGCGGGGCGATCTCGATGTGGCAGTCGCCGAACTGTCCCCGCCCGCCGGTCTGCTTCTTGTGGCGGCCGTGTGCCTTAGCGGGCTTGCGGATCGACTCCTGGTAGGGCACGCGCGGCGGCTTGAGCATGACCTCGGCGCCGAAGCGCGACTTCAGCCGGTCGACGATCACCTCGACGTGCATCTGCGACAGGCCCGCGACGATCTGCTCACCGGTCTGCTGATCGCGGTGCAGGTCGATCGTCGGGTCCTCCTCCTGCAGCCGCCGCAGCGCGGTGAAGACCTTCTCCTCGTCGCCCTTGGCCTTGGGCTCGATCGCGAACGCCATCACCGGCGCCGGCAGCTTGATCTGCGGCATCGCGATCGGCTCGTCGCGCGAGGCCAGCCAGTCGCCGGCCCGCGTCTCCTTCAACTTGGCCACGGCGCCGATGTCGCCGGGCCCGAATTCGTCGGCCGTCTCGGTCTCCTTGCCGCTGAAGCGCAGCAGCTGGCCCACGCGCTCCTTGTGGTGCGAGCGCGTGTTGAGCACATGGCTGTCGTGGCTCATGACGCCCTGGTAGACGCGAAACAGGTTGATGCGGCCCGCAAACGTGTCGGCCCGCGTCTTGAAGACATAGGCGAACAGCTCCTTGTCCTCAACGGGCTCCAGCGCGCCGTGGTCGGCGACCTCCATGACGCCGTGCATGACCGGCGAGGGCAGGTCCTCGACGATCGCGTCCAACAGGCGGTTGGTCCCGAGATTGCGCGTGGCGACGCCGCAGACGACCGGGAAGAGCCCGCCGTGGTTGGTGCCGTCCTTGAGCGCGGCGACGATCTCCTCGTGGGCGATCTCGGCGCCTTCGAGGTAGCGCTCCATCAGCGAGTCGCTGACCTCGGCGACCTCGTCCATCAGCTTCTCGCGGTACTCCTCCGCCTGGGCGAGCAGGTCGTCGGGGATCGGGATCTCGCGACAGCCCTCGCGGGAAGCATCGAGGTACTCATAGGCCTTCATGTCGACGAGGTCGATGACCCCGCGGACGTCCTGCTCGGTGCCGATCGGGATCTCCACCGCGACGACGTGCGGCCCGAAGGCCGCCTTCAGCGACTCGAGCGAGCGGAAGAAGTCCGCGCGCTCGCGGTCGAGCATGTTGACGTAGACCATGCGCGCAAGGTCGAGCTCGGTCGCCCGCTCCCACAGGCGGACGGTCGAGACCTCGACGCCCATGACAGCGTTGACGACAAAGACGGCCGACTCGCAGACGCGCAGCGCGCCGAGCGCGTCGGCCACGAAGCTCGGCTCACCGGGTGTGTCGAGCAGGTTGATGCGCCGGTCCTGCCACTCAAACGAGTTCAGCGCGGCGCCGATCGACATGCCGCGCGCCTGCTCGTCAGGCTCGGAGTCCGACAGGGATGTGCCGTCCGCGACGCTGCCGAGGCGCGTGGTGGCCTGCGCCTGGAAGAGCAACGCCTCGAACAGCGAGGTCTTGCCGCTACCGCGGTGGCCGACGAGGGCCACGTTGCGGATGCGGTCCGCAGCCTTGTGCATGCCAGGCTCCTTTCCTCGGAGGCCGCATGCCAGGCACGCGGCCTGATGTTCGGATTGCACCCGAACCTAGCGCTGAAGCGCACAAGGCCGCAAGGCCGAGGTGCGCCAGCCGTCATCGCCCGGGGCTTGCCCCCGGGGAGCCTATTCCTGCTCGAGCAGGCGAGACCGAAGGCGCAAGACAGCCTTCGTGTGCAGCTGGGAGATGCGTGACTCGGTCACGCCGAGGACCTCACCGATCTCACGCAGCGTGAGGTTCTCGTAGTAGTACAGCGCCACCACGAGCTTCTCGCGCTCAGGCAGGCGAGCGATCGCGTCGGCCACGCGATCCTTGAGGTCGGTCTGGTCCATGACCGCCGCCGGATCCGGCGCGTTCTCGTCGGTCAGGGTGTCTAGCAGCGAGACGGCGTCGCCCGAGGAGTCGCCGACCGTCCAGAGCTCGTCCAGCGCCGCGACCGTCGAATTGGAGATCTGCAGCAGCGACTCCTGGAAGTCATCGACGCTGACGCCGAGCTCGCCCGACATCTCCTCGTCGGTCGGCGCGCGCTGCAACTGGTGCTCGAGCTTGGTGTTGGCCTTCTCGATTTCGCGGGCCTTAGCGCGCACCGAGCGCGGCACCCAGTCCAGGGAGCGCAGCTCGTCGATGATCGCGCCCTTGATGCGGGTGATTGCGTAGGTCTCGAACTTGATCTCGCGCTCAAGGTCGAACCGCTCGATCGCGCTGATCAGGCCGACGAGGCCGTAGGAGATGAGATCGCCCTCGTCGACGTGCGCGGGCAGGCCCGAGGCCATGCGCCCGGCGACGTACTTGACCAGCGGCGAGTAGGCGATGACGAGCCGCTCACGCGCGTGCGTGTCACCCGTCGCCTTGTACCGGCGCCAGAGGTCTCGCAGCTCAATGGCCTTGACGTTGGTCTCCATCCCTGTTCCTCACGCCCTCGGATGCGCACGCGCATACGCGGACTTGAGCCTCGCGGACTCTACACGGGTGTAGATCTGCGTCGTCGAGATACTGCTGTGGCCCAGCATCTCCTGGATCGCGCGGAGGTCGGCGCCGCCGTCGAGCAGGTGCGTGGCGAACGAGTGGCGTAGCGCGTGCGGGTGCGCCCCACCCTGCAGCGCCGCACGCCGAGACCACACGCGCAGGCGCCGCCGCACGTCGCTGGTCGACAGCCGCCGGCCGGACTTGGACAAGAACAACGCCGCCTCGGCGCGATCGGCCTGCAACGCGGGACGGGCGCGTTCGACGTAGCGCGCCAGCGCCTGGACGGCCGACTCGCCGATCGGGACGATGCGCGTCTTGCCGCCCTTGCCCTCGACACGCACCTCCTCGGCGTCGAAGTCCAGTGAGCCATGGTCAAGATTGACGAGCTCTTCGGCGCGCAGGCCGCAGGCATAGGCCAGCTCGAAGAGGGCGCGGTCGCGAACGTCGAGCGGCGTCGTCTGCGGGATCCGGTCCAGTAGATCGGCGACCTCGTCGGCCTTCAGGACGCGCGGCAGCTTGGACGGCCGTTTGGGCGCAGGCACGAGGTCGGCCGGGTTGGCCGCCATGTGGCCGTGCTCGCGCAGCGTGCGGTAGAGCGAGCGCAGTGCGGCGAGCTTGCGCGCGACCGTGGCGGCGACGACGTCGCGCTCGCCCAGCGCCGCGGCGTAGCGACGCAGGACGCGCGTCGTGACGTCGGTCGGCTCATGGCCGTTGGTCGTGCACCACAGCGCGAACTGAGCGCAGTCAAACGCGTAGGCGCGCCGCGTGCGCGCGGCGGCGCCGCGGCGCAGGAGGTCGGCGTCAAAGAGCCGCAGCGCCTCTTGCCACGCGCTGCTTAGCGCCTCAGCGCGCGTCGCGTCGGCGGCCGTATCCTCAACCACCGTGGGACTCTTCTTCATCGACACCAACTCCGGTCAGGTCGCTACGCATCGGCAGCTGATCGACGCCGGCATCGCGCCCGAAAGCGACGATCCGCCGCGGCCGTGGCACCGCGTGCGCGGCAACCTCGACTCCTCGACGATGTGGTACGCGGTGCTCCGCAAGCGGACGAACGGGATCTTCATTGGCACGCTCGTCTTTCGCCACTCCGACCACCATGCCTCCCTGCTGACCGAAGGCTGGGAAGACGTCGACGTCGACGCCATCCGTAACGTCGACCTACAACAGCGCTAGGCGATGAAAATGGGTGCGCCGACCGGGACGCGCTCGTAGAGATCCTCGACGTCGGGGATCCGCATGCGGACGCAGCCGTGTGAGGCGGCCTGGCCGATGGAGCCGTACTCGCTGGGCGCGATCCCGTGGATGCCGGCGCCGTCAAAGATCCCCAGCCAGCGCGACTTCAGCGGGTTGGCCGCCGTCCCGCCGGGCACGACCTCGCCCCGCTCGTCCTCGGGCACCCAGTCGGAGTTGGGCTTGGTCCAGGCGGGGTTCACCGCCTTGTTCTGGATGTGGTAGAGCCCGGCCGGCGTGTCGCGGCCAACAGCGCCGATCGCCACCGAGTAGCTCTTGACCTGCTTGAGGTTCTTGAACACCGTGAGCTTGAACGCCTTGCGGTTGACGACCAGCGTCGTCGCGTTCTGGGCGATCAGCTTCTCGGTGTCGATCTTCGGCTTGACGTGATGGGTCGTCGCGCTGAAGCGCCGGGACGCGGTTGGCGAGACGAGCGCCGCGTTGATCTTCTTGTGCAGCGCCGTGGCGTCGACCGCCAGGCCATCGTGGCTGGGCGTGGTCGTCGGACCCGAGACGGCGAACTTGATCGTCGCGTTCATAGCCGGGCGGTTGACGCTCTTGCGGATGCGATCCAGCAGCCGGATGACCGCCGCGTCGGAGAACGTGACCTCGGGCTGCAGACGGGCGTCGAGCTTCTGGCCGGTGACCCCGCGCCAGGTGCGCTTGAGCAGGTTGCCCTGACGGCTGCGCTCCAGCGCGTCGGTGATGGTCGCCTCCAGGTTGGTGGCGACCTTCGCCTCGCGGGCGGTCAAGCGCCAGCGCCGGCTGCCGTGGTCGACGGTGACCTCGCGGTTCAGGGGCGCGAGGATCTCTTGGCGCAGCTTGGCCTCGGCCGCTTGGCGCTTGAGGCCGCCGACATCGACCCCACCGATCGTGACGCCCTTGCTGATCTTGTCCTGCTGCCCATGGTCATAGACGACGATCGCCGCGGCGATGGCGGCGATCGCCACCAGCAGGACGGTGACGGTGATGACGGGGCGTGCGAGCAATGGTGAGCGAAATCGAGGGGAAGGAGGTCCGCGTCCAGAGTAGTGGCTCCTGCGGCGTCGGAGAACCCCTGCAAGGAGCGATGCCGGCCCCGTGGACGGGCGCGCGCCAGCTTTGGTGTCAGCGCGCGGACGTGGCCGGCGCGCCGAGCAGGCGATCGATGCCGCGCAAGACGGTCGCGCGCGCCGCGTGGTGGAGCTCGTGCTCGCGCAGCACGCGCAGGTCCTCGTGGCTCAGCGACGGCAGGATGGTCAGGATCTCGCGCGCGGGCAGCGAGCTGTAGGCGGTGCTCGAAGGCGGTGTCGCCGACGACGGTGCCCCGAGCCGGTCCTGCTCGGAGCGCGCTCCGGGCGCCGAGTTGGCCGGCGGCAGCGGCGCCGGCCGCACGTTGGACTGACGCACGCTCGGGCTGAAGCGCAGGAACTCCTCGACCGCCGACTCATAGCGGTAGCTCGTGCCGACCGCGCCGCGCAGGATGGGCTCCAGGCGCTGCTGCTCGCGTAGCCGCAGCACGGTCTCGCGCGTGGTGTGCTGATAGACGAAGCCGGTCGCCTTGTAGCGGCGGTTGTCTAGGGCGCGGCCGAAGCGCAGCGACGGCAGCATCTCTGACTGCAGCGGCACGCCGGCACGACGCAGCGCTTGCGCCGCCAGCGCGGTCCCCCACGGAGGCAGGACCGGCACCATTGCCTTGCCAAGCAGGTCGACGACCTCCGAGAGGACGAGCACGCCGTCGGCCGCGCAGTTGAACGTGCCGTCAAGGTCGTACTTGACCGCGTGTTCGAGGCAGTTGGCCATGTCGTCCTCGTGGAGGAACTGCACCCGCGGGTCGAAGCCGAGGATCGTCGGGATCACCGGCAGGTGCAGGTAGCTCTGCCACGAGGTCTTGAGGTCCGGGCCCAGCGCGTTGGCGAAGCGCAGCACCGTGACGGTGGTGTCGGGGTTCTTGTGGCGGAAGTCCGAGACATTGGCCTCGGCCTCGCAGATGTCGCGCTCGATCGGAGTGCCCGGCACGTGTGGGCGGCGCATCGCCTCGGTGAAGAAGGCGGGGTCGTCCTGCTCGGAGCCGTAGTAGCGAGCGCTGGACTTGAACACCAACTTGCGCACGGGCGACGACGGCCCGCCCGCTGCGGCGAGCACGTTCATCGTGCCGATGACGTTGTTCTCGTGGGCGCGGGCGCGCGAGGTGACGATCGAGTCGACGACCAGGCGGGTGTCGACGATCGTGTCGATCTCGGCGGCCTCGACGATCCGGCGGATCAGCGAGTGCGCGTCGGAGACCTGCACGAACTCCGTGCGCTCCAACGCGAGCTTCGGCGGCCGGCGGTCGATCCCAATGACCGTCTCGATCTCGGGGTTCTGCTCAAGCGCCTGGGCCAGGCGACCGCCCCAGTAGGTCGACAGGCCGGTGATCAGAACGCGGCGCGACCTCATCCGAACCACACCGATCGGCGCTTGCCGAGCATGTCGATCAGCTCATCCTGGATCGTCGCGCGGATGTCGTGGGCGATCGTCTGCACGAGGGCCTGGTCCTCCCACGGCTCCTCGACGCCGAGGTCGTCGGTCGGCACCGGTGCCAAGAACCGGATCTTGAACTTGGCCGGCAGGTAGCCGAGCGCGCCGAAGAGCCCGAAGTGCGGGAAGGTCGGCGTGATCGGGAAGTAGATGAGGCCGGTGAGCTTCTGCAGTGCGCCGAGCTGGGCGAAGACGGGCATCGCCTCCTCGGCGCCGACGAGCGCAATCGGGACGATCGGCGCGCGAGCGCGCATCGCCGCCTCGACAAAGCCGCCGCGACCGAAGCGGCGCAGGCGGTAGCGGTCCTTGTAGAGCTTCTCGGTGCCCTTGCGGCCCTCGGGGAAGACGAGCACGAGCTGCTGCTCGTCGTCGAGCAGGCGATGGACGTTGGCCGGGTGGGCGGGGACGCCGCCGATCTTGGGGATCAGCATGCTCAGGCCCGGATAGCCCTTGAAGAAGTGCTCGACGGTGAGGTGCAGGGGCCGTGGATGCGGGTGCTCCTCCTTGATCGCCTTAGCGATCATCGGCGCGTCAGGCGGCAGCGCGCCGGAATGGTTGGAGACCAGCAGCGCGCCGCCCTCGGCCGGGACGTGCTCGATGCCCTCGACCTCACAGCGAAACCACAAGTTGTAGTAGAAGTCGACGAGCGTCTTGTCGAAGAAGCCCTCGACGCGCTCGGAGCGACCCCAGTCGGTGACCTGGCGCTCGGTCTCGATCGGCGCGAGGTACTCGCGCAGGTCGGGCTCACGCTCGGAGACGCCGCGGCCGGGCTCCGACGAGGCCGCGTCATCGACCAGCGCCAGCCGGTCGTCGTCATCGATCCGCGTGCTTTCGCGGTCTGCCTGGCGCAGCGTGCTGCGTGTCGTGTCGGCCATCCCGTCCGAATTGTCCCAGGCGGGGGCGTTCCAAGCTACGGACCGTCTGGTTAACCGCGCGCGACCGACTCGCGCGCGAGCAGCGGACCGAGCTTGCGCTCCAGCTCAGCCCAGTCGTCGCCGCAGATGACGTCCTCGGTCTCGCAAACGTCGTCGTTCCACGGGTGGCGGATCGTCGCCACCGCGATCCCCCGCTCCAGCGCAGTCTCGATGTTGTGGGGGCTGTCGTCGATCAGGAGGTCGATGCCGATCTCGACGCAGCGCGTGACCTTGTCCTGTGAGCAGTAAAGCTCATCGAACCGCAGGCCGATGGTGGTCAACCAGGTCGCGGTCGCGGCGTGGGCGCGCTCGGAGCGGTGCGAGGTGATGTGGATGAAGTGGCCGGCTTGCGCCCAAGCGTTGACGGCCTCGACGGCGCCCGGATAGGGCCGGCCGGCGAGGATCGCCTTGTCGCAGTGGGTCTCATCGATGCAGCAGGTCAGCTGCTCGGGCTTGAGACGGGTGAGGCCCCAGTCGAACTGCTCCTCGTAGGGCAGGTCGATGCCGAAGCGGCGCTGGGCGGCGGCTGAGAGCACGTCCCAGTAGTGGTGCAGCGTGGAGTCGATGTCGATGGCAATGCGCATGGGTCAATCAGCGCGACCGCCTCCCCCGCCGGCCCGCGCTTCTATCGTAGGGCCATGGCGACATTGACGACCGCCGACCGGGTGACCACCGCGCTTGACCTCTACGGGCCGGTGGGCCGCAGCGCGTGGCTCGACATCGACTGGCGCGAGCACCAGCGCTGGGTCCAGGTCGGCGGCCGGGCAATGAACGTGATCGACATCGGGCCGACGGCGGAAGTCGGACCCGCCGAAGGGGGTACTGGTTCAGGCACGATCGTCTGGATCCATGGGCTGTCGGGTTGCTGGCAGAACTGGCTGGAGAACCTGCCGCACTTCGCGCGCACGCACCGCTGCATCGCGATGGACCTGCCGGGCTTCGGGGAGTCCGAGATGCCGGCCGAGACGATCACGATCAGCGGGTACGCCGCCGCGGTCGACGAGCTATTGCGTGTGCTCGGCGTGACGCGCGCGACGGTCGTCGGCAACTCGATGGGCGGCTTCGTCGGCGCCGAGGTAGCGATCCGCTTCGGCACGTGGGTCGACAAGCTCGTGCTGGTCAGCGCCGCGGGGTTGACGACCGAGTATTTGCGCAACGACCACGCGCTGGCGGTGCTGCGGCGCGGCTCGCGGTTGCTAGCCCTGGCAAGCGGCTGGCTGGCATCGAAGTCCGACACGCTCGCGCGGCGCCCGCGCTCGCGGCGGGCGATCCTCAGCCTGGTCGCGGCACATCCCGACCGGCTGCCGGCCCCACTGGTGGCCGAGCAGTTGCATGGCGCTGGCCGGCCGGGTTTCATTGACGCGCTCGATGCGTTGACCAGCTACCCGCTCCGCGACCGGCTCGGCGAGATCACGGCTCCGACGCTCGTAGTCTGGGGCGCCAAGGACGCGCTCGTGCCGGCCCGCGACGCCTGGAAGTTCGGCGAGCTGATCCCCGACGCGCGGGTCGTGGTCTACGAGGACACCGGCCACCTCTCGATGCTGGAGCGTCCGGTGGCGTTCAACGCGCTCGTACAGGACTTCTTGGGAGAGACCGGCGGCTTAGAGGGCCCGATTGCCTCGCGGGTGTCGGCGCCGGGGGCCGAACCCGCGGAATCCTAGGACGTGGTCGTGCGCTGCTCGCGCGCGAGGCGGCGTAGGCGCGACTGCTCCCACTGTGTCAGGCGCCAGAGGTCGCGACGGACCTGCTTGGGGTCGATCTGGCGGCCGGGGAGATGCATGTTGGCCTGGCCGACGAGATGGCGCTCGTCGCCGGTCAAGGCCATCCACTTGGCCAGCGCGTCATCGGAGTCCGGAAGACGCGCGCTGCCATAGGGGCGCGTCTCGTCCGGAAAGGCCACGCAGTACTCGGCGAGCAGCTCGCGGGTCTGCGGGAGGTAGGCCACGATCGGCTTGTGCGGATAGATGATGTAGGCGTAGGGCGCGCCGGCGCGGGTGGCCTGCGTGCCGCCCTGCTCGGGGCCGGCCGACAAGGCACCCCAGACCCGGATGAAGCCGAGCTCGCGGTACATGTCCCACTCCTCGTCGTTGACGCAGGAGCGCAGCAGCTGGCGAGCGCGCTGCTCGGCGCGGCGCTCACGCCCGGGGTCGTAGACGTCAACAGGAACGCGGGCGCGCCGTGCGCGATAGCGCTCCCAGCCCTCGGTGACGCGCGGCGCCGCGACCTCCCAGAGCAGGGCCACGATGACGATGAGGGTGGCGCTGAGGGCGAGGAGCATCGCGACGTCGCTCCAGGTGACTCAGCTGCCGCCGGCGGCGCGTGGGAAGAAGATGACGCGATCGGCGTCGCGTGGGACGTCCTCGAAGGCCTTGACCATCCGCGCCTCGCGACGACCGGCCGACGAGATGATGGGCACCGCGGCCCACATCCCCTCGTCGAGCTGTCGGCGGAACTCGTCCACCAGCAGCTGCTCCTCGGCCGCGACCTCGACGTCGCCCTCGGCCAAGAGGACCTCGCCGTGACCGGGCTTCATCCGCAGGAGCCTCACCGACGGGATTATGGCAAAGGGCTGAGGGGTGATTGGACAGACGGAACGTGGTCCCTGCCGCCTGGCCTATGACTCGGCGCGTCGCCGCTCATTGGGCGGGGCGGCGGTGCGGTGCGTCTGGCGTGCGTGTGGCGTTCAGGCGGGCGCGCCGAGGCGGCCGGTGTTCGCGACCGCGTGCACGTCGCCGTAGCCGACACCGAGGACGTTGACCGGCCCCGGGCCGGCACCAAGGTCGCGGAGGCCGTAGCGGACAGCCTCGGCGGCGATGGCGCGGGCGGCGCGGGCGGATTCGGCAAGCGTGAACCCGAGCGCGAGGTGAGCCGCCAGCGCCGAGGAGTGCGTGCAGCCCGAGCCGTGCGCGGCACCGTCGGGGTAGCGCTGGCCCGGGATCTCGACGGCCGTGCCGTCGGTCGTCACGAGGACGTCGATCGCCTCCGCGCGATGCCCGCCGGTAACGATGACCGCGTTCGCGCCAACCGCTTGGACGGCCTCGGCCAGCGCCGCGCCATCGAGGTCGGCCGCGGCGGCGCCGGCCAGCGCCCGCGCCTCAGGCACG
Source organism: uncultured Conexibacteraceae bacterium (assembly GCA_963829185.1). Lineage (GTDB taxonomy): Bacteria > Actinomycetota > Thermoleophilia > Solirubrobacterales > Solirubrobacteraceae > Baekduia. Next base: position 370,713 of record CAWHID010000010.1, on the reverse strand, counting down.
TTCGGGGTGACGACGGTCGCGCGCGCCAGCAGCAGCTCGATCAGCGCGCGCTCGGCCGCGCCGGGCAGCAGCCGCGCACCGGACTCAGCGACCATCACGGGGTCGAGCACGACCGGCGTGCCGGCCGGCAACGCATCGAGCGCGGTGGCGACGGCGGCGATCACGTCCGCGTCGCCGACCATCCCGATCTTCACGGCGCCGATCGTGAAGTCGCTCGCGACGGCCTCGATCTGCGCGACGACCATGGCCGGCTCGACGGCTGCGACGCGGGTCACCGCGACCGTGTTCTGCGCGGTCAGAGCCGTGATCGCCGTCGTGCCATGAACGCCGCAGCGGGCGAAGGCCTTCAGGTCGGCCTGGATGCCGGCGCCGCCGCCAGAGTCCGAGCCGGCGATCGAGAGGCAGACGGGCACGTGCGGCGCGGGCAACGGCGGCGCGGCGGAATCGGTCGACATCACGCCCGATGCTAGCCCCCTGGCTCTCGGCTAAGACGGCTGGTACGTTGACCTTGAAGCCTCTGACGACGACGCGTTCCCAGACCGCCGACGGCTCCGCGCAGTAGCGCGCCGTCGGTCCACGTTCTGCAGAGCCCCGGGCACCGCACCTGCGTGCCCGGTCCTTCGTCATCGCCTCCGAGCCGAAAGGCCCACCAGTGCATCTCCACTCCCCGTCCGGCGTTCCATCGCTGGACCAGCAGCTCCAGCAGTACTTGCGCGGCGCCGCGTCGCGCGATCGCGACGTCGAGCGCATCGGCCCGTTCCTGGCGACGTTCGACCCGCACAGCACCATCCCGTACCTCAGCTACGCGATCCCCGACGACGGCGCCCAGCCCACGCCGGCCGACGTCGCGGCGCTCGTCGACGCCTATGCTCGGCACGATCGTCTCCCGCGATTGGAGTACCTGCCGGTCGCCGCGCCCGATGTCGAGGCCGCGCTGCTCGCGGGCGGCTTCGCCGTCGAGGCACGGCTGGCGGTGATGACCTGCACGGTTGGCGCCGTCGTCGACCTCGCGCCCGACGACGGCATCGTCATCGCGCCGCCAATCACCGACGACGACTTCCGCGCGATGAGCGCCGCCCAATACGCGGCGTTCGGCGAGATCGTCGGGGAACACGCCGACAGCGGTGACGACGACGAGCTCGCGCGCCAGCGACAGCGCCTGGCCGACGGCGGGCTCGCGCTGCTCGCTCGCGACCTCGCCACCGGTGCGGTCGTCGGCGGCGGCGTCGCCACCGTCCCGGGCGACGGCGTCACCGAGGTCGCCGGCATCGGCGTCCTGGAGCGCTATCGCCGGCGGGGAATCGCCGGGGCGATCACCGCCGGCCTGGCCCGCGCCGCACACGCCGCGGGCACGACGACGGTCTGGCTGACGCCGGGCGACGACGACGCCCACCGCGTGTACGCGCGCGCCGGCTTCACCAACACCACCACCCAGGTGCATCTGTCACGCCCCTGATGACGCTGGCGCTCGGGTGGTCCGCAGCACGCGACCACCCGAGACGCGGCGGACGAGGCCGAGCAGCTCGAGCTCCGCGAGGCCAGCGCCGACGATGGCCGCCCCAGCGGGGTCAGACGCCAGCGACCCGATGGTGGTGCGGCCGTCGTCGACTGCGGCCAGCAAAGCGCGCAGCTCGGGCGCCAGCGTCGCCGGCGGCTCGACCGGCTTCTCCGCCGCGCACTTGAGCGCGGCGGAGGCAGCCTCGGTGCCGAGCACGAGCTCGAGCGCGTCTCGGACGTCGCGAATCAGCGTCGCGCCATCGCGCAGCAGCGCGTTGGTCCCGCGCGAGCGCCAGCTCAACACGGGACCCGGCACCGCGGCCACGTCGCGGCCGAGATCGAGCGCGAGCTCAGCGGTGATCAGCGATCCTGAGCGCTCGGCGGCCTCGACAACGATCGTCACGGGCGCGAGCGCCGCGATGATCCGATTGCGTGCCGGGAAGCTCCACCGAAAGGCGCGGAAGCCGGGTGGCATTTCGGAGACGACCACGCCGCCCGCCGCGAGGATCGCCTGGTACAGGCCCGCCTTGCGTGTCGGGTAGGGCACATCGGCACCGCCACCGAGCACCGCCATGGTCGGCCCGCACACCTCCACGGCACCGGCGTGCGCGGCGCTGTCGACCCCGAGCGCCAGCCCCGACACCACCGTCACGTTGGCCCCCGCTAAGCCCCGGCCGAGGGTGCGTGCGACCTCCAGTCCCTCGGGAGACGCGCGGCGCGTGCCGACGATCGCGACTGCCGCCAACGGGGCGTCCGGCTCGTCAGGGGCGTCCGGCTCGTCAGGGGCGTCGCCGACCAAGCGGGTGAGCCGGGCCCGCGCGTCACCATGGCCACGGACAAACAGCGCCGCAGGCGGCGCGAGGTCGTCCAACAGGCGCTCGGGATAGCCGGCGCTGTGGCGACACAGCACCGCCAGCCCGGCATCGGCGGCCGACGCGAGCAGGTCCGACGGGCTCGCGCTCGCCAGTTGCTGACGCAGCTCCGCCCCTCCGCCGACGGCCTCGATCAGCGCCTCGTCGTCCAGCGCCAGCACCGACCGGATCGGCCGACGGCGGCGGTGAGCCACCTCCAGGCCACCGGCGACGTGGGACAGCAGCCACGTGCGCCGCAGGCACGCGGCGCAGCAGTGCTCGCCGACGCTCGCGCCGGACTTCATCGCTGTCGAGGCCTGGGTCATCATGCGGCCTGTTCCTCTGTGCTGTCGGCGACGTCCTGGCGGAACCCCAGCGCTTCGAGCAGGTGGGTGTGGCCGACCGTGTCGACACCGTCCAGGTCGGCGATCGTCTGCGCCACCCGCAACACGCGGTCGTGGCCGCGCGGGCTGAGCGTCCCACGGTCATAGGCACGGCGCAGCACGGCGGCAGCGGCAGGATCGAGCGCGACGTGACGACGGACCAGCGCGCCATCGAGGTGCGCGTTGCACATCGCACCCGTGCCCGACAGCCGCGCCGTCTGGCGCTCGCGGGCAGCGACCACGCGCTCACGCTCGACCGCGCTGTGACACACCGGTCCGGCCGCGAAGTCCGCGGGCGTCGGCCGCTGGACGTCGACCAACAGATCGAGACGATCCAGCAGCGGACCGCTGAGCCGGCGCCGGTAGCGCGCGATATCGGCCTCCCCGCAGCGGCAGCGCGGCATGCCCGCATAGCCACAAGGGCACGGGTTGGTCGAGGCCACCAACATGAACCGCGTCGGAAACAGCGCGCGGCGCTGACCGCGCACGATCGCCACGCGGCCGTCCTCCAGCGGCTGGCGCAGCGCCTCCAGCGCCGGCCGTGCGAACTCCGCCAGCTCGTCGAGAAAGAGCACGCCGTTATGCGCCAGCGTGGCCTCCCCCGGCAGCGGCTGCGAGCCGCCGCCGACCAGCCCGGACGCCGAGATCGTGTGGTGCGGCGCGCGGAACGGCCGCTCGGTCACCAGGCCGGCGCCCGGCCGGACGCCAGCCACTCCCTGGATCCGCGTGACCTCGATCGCCTCGGCGCGCGACAGCGGCGGCAGGATCGACGGCAGCCGCTGCGCGAGCATCGTCTTGCCCGTGCCCGGCGGACCGGCGAGCAAGAGGTTGTGGCCGCCGGCCGCGGCGATCGCCAGCGCCCGCAACGGGCCGCCGTGGCCGCGTACGTCGGCGAGGTCGCGCGCCGGTCCCGCGGGCGCCGTCGCGCCACCATCGTCGGGTGGTGGCGGCTGGCCGTCGCTCTCCCCGCGCAGGATCGCTACGACTTCGGCCAGGTCGATGGCGCCGAAGATGCCCAGGTCGTCGACCAGCCCCGCCTCCCGCCCGTGGACGGCGGGCAGCACGAGACCGCCCAACCCTGCCGCGACCGCGCCTTCGGCCACCGCGAGCACACCGCGACACGGGCGCAGCTCGCCGCCCAGCGCGAGCTCGCCGAAGACGGCGACCCGCTCCAGGACGGACGCCGGCAGCTCGCCGAATGCGGCGAGCACGCCGCAGGCGATGGCCAGATCGAACCCCGGCCCTTCCTTGCGCAGCGCCGCCGGAGCGAGGTTGACGGTTATCCGACGAGCGGGGAACTCGAAGCCGGAGTTGAGGATCGCCGAGCGCACGCGCTCGCGCGACTCCCGGACGGCGCGATCGCCGAGCCCGACGATCGTGAACGCCGGCAGCCCGGGGCGGATGTCCACCTCGACCGTTACGCGGCGGCTTTCGACGCCCTGGATCGCGAAGGTGGTGACGTGGGCCAACATGTCCGGCGACGCTAAGCGGCAACGTGTGCCACGGGAGATGCAGACCGTGACAATCCTGCGCAGCCACTCCTACAACCTGGTCGCGGCGCGCCCTGTGCCGGTCTCCCGTGCGTTACCGGTGACGCGCGCGCACGACCAACGAGGCGCACGCGCTGGACGCATAGCTGACTGCGCTAGATCCAGACCACCATGCGGGCGTGGCCGAGCCCGATCTCGTCGCCGACGGCGACGATCGCGCGGTCGATCCGGCGCCCGTTGACCCACGTGCCGTGCGTCGAGCCACGGTCGACCAGCAGCCAGCCGCCGTCGACACGGTGCAGCGCGGCGTGGCGGCGGGAGACCGACGGCTCGAGGAAGCGGACGTCGCTCGCGCGCGAGCGGCCGAGCAGGATCTGCGTCCCGGGCCTGGCCGCAGGCAGGACGAGCACCGGGAGGTCGCCGTGGGGCCTCATCGATGCCGGAACGGTGATCGCGCAGGATCGTCACGCTCCGGATCAGACACGACACACCTTCCTCCTTAGGTTCGTGCACGTGTCCACTAATCCCCGCCAGCACCTCGGCCGCCTCGGCGAGCAGCTCGCCGCCGAGCACCTGGAGCGCCTCGGCCACACGATCGTGTGCCGCAACCACCGCACGCGCTTCGGCGAGATCGACCTAATCGCTCACGACGACGAGACGTTGATCTTCTGCGAGGTCAAGACACGACGCGGCCGCGGCGAGCCGTGGGACGCACTGCACGAGGCCAAGCGCGCGCAGGTCCGCCGCATGGCGCGGGCCTATCTGGCGGAGGCGACCGACCGGCCACGGACCCGGCTGGTCCGCTTCGACGCGATCGGCGTGGTCATCGACCTGCGCGGGCGCCTGACGCGCCTAGAGCATGTGGAGAACGCGTTCTGATGACGCGCGCGGAGCTCGCGTTGAGCCTGCCGACGCTACAGCGCGAGCTGCTGGTAGGCCGTGCTCTGAAACGACATCCGATGCAGCGGCGAGACGCCGTGGCGCTGGATCGCGTCGCGGTGCTCGGGCGTCGAGTAGCCGACGTGTGTCGCGAACTCCCAGCCTGGGTGGCGCGCGTCGGCGCGGTGCATGAAGCGGTCGCGGGTGACCTTGGCGATGATGCTCGCGGCGGCGATGGCGGCGCTGGTCGCGTCACCTTCGACGATCGCACGGCCGGTGTGGCCGTCGAGGTCGCCGACCGGGAAGCCGTCGCTGAGGCAGATGACCCCATCCCGCCCACCCGCGACCTTGAGCAGCGACTCGCGGAGCGCGGCGAGGTTGGTCTTGTGCAGCCCGCGGCGGTCGATGCCGCCGGCGCTGCGAGAGACGACCGCGACGCGCGTGGCGATCCGCAGCACGATTGGGTAGAGCGCCTCGCGCGCCTCCTCGGTGTGCTGCTTGGAGTCGTTGAGCAGCGAGAGCGCGCGGACCTCGCGCGGGCCGAGACGGTCGTAGTCAAAGAGCACGGCCGCCGCGACCAGCGGGCCGGCCAGACAGCCGCGGCCGGCCTCATCGGCGCCGGCGACGAACCGCACACCGAGCGCGCGATCGTGCTGGAAGAGCTTGCGGCCAGTGCGGCTCTTGCCCTTCTTCCTGCGCGGCTTGGGCTTCTTGGACGAGGCGTCGGGCGCGGGCACGACGACTGCGGGCACCGCGCCGGCAAGCTCCTCGGCGAGCGTCAGGCTGGTCGGCTCGATCGAGATGGCGCTAGAGGAGGCCGATGCGCTTGGGCGGCCAGTAGGTGGCGAAGGCGCCACCGATGATCCACTTGCGCGGGACAGGACCCCAGAACCGGCTGTCGTCGGACTCGCCACGGTTGTCGCCCATCATGAACCAATGGCCGGCGGGAATCTTGATCGGCCGCGGGAAGTCGCAGCCGGTCCCACCCTCGCACGGACGGGTGAAGCCATCGGCCTGGCGCTTGCCGTTGACGAAGGCGTGGCCGCCCTTGATGTACAGCGTGTCGCCCGGGCCGGCGACGACGCGCTTGATGAAGTTGACCTTGGCCTTGGTCGCCGTGGGACGGCCGCAGGCCTGGTCGGGCTTCTTGTTCGGGTCGCCGCAGGTGTTGCTGTCGGAGCCGGCGGGCGGGTGGAAGACCACGACCTCGCCGACTTCAGGCGCGTTGAAGCGGTTGCCGAGACGGTTGACCAGCACGCGCTGGCCGACCTTCAGCGTCGGGACCATCGACTCGCTCGGGATCCTGTACGGCTTGATCAGGAACGCCTGGATGGCCAGCGCCAACCCCAGCGCGACCACCACGATGACGATGAGCTCGACGAAGGAGCTGCCCGCCGACTTCTCCTTGCTGGCTCCGCCGGCGGCGGGGCTCATTTACGACTGCTCGGAGTCGGCGTCTGCCTCGGCCGGAGCCTCGGCTGCCTCGGCACTCGCATCGGCGGTCTCGACGCCCTCAGCGTCGACGACGACCTCCTCGGCCGTCACGCCCTCCGCGTCGACGGGCGCGGTTTCATCGGCCACCTCGGCCTCGAGCTCGGCGGCGGGATCGTGAAGCAGACCTGCCTCCACGACCTCCTCCGGGCCGATGTAGCGGCGTTCGCGAACGCGGGCGGCCTTGCCGACGCGATCACGGATGTAGTAGAGCTTCGCGCGACGGACGTCACCGCGGGCGGCGACCTCGATCTTCTCGATCTTCGGCGAGTGCACGGGGAACGTGCGCTCCACGCCGACGCCGAAGGACTGCTTGCGGACCGTGAAGGTCTCGCGCGCACCGTGTCCCTGGCGCTTGATCACCACGCCTTCGAAGACCTGCGTGCGGCGACGCGTGCCTTCGACGACCTGGAAGTGGACGCGGACGCGATCGCCCGCCTGGAAGCGGGGGACGCGGCGCAGCTGGGCGCGCTCAAGGGATTCGATGACAGTGCTCATGGCAAAGAGAAGGCGCGGAGATCGGCTCCGCGCGTCGGCTGGGTGATGGTAGCGAAGGAGGCGAAGACTCGCCCGGAGGGCTCGCTTCGCGACGGCAGGCTCGCCCGGAGGGCTAGCTCCCGCGGTCAGCGGTCGTCCACGATCGCTCGGGCTGGTCGGGTGGGACCTTACTCAGACATGGGGCCGAAGGGATCCGGCCCACCGCTGCGCGGCGGCGCATCCGACATCGGCCCGAAGACGTCAGGCCCGCCCACCCCTCCCGCCTGGCGCGTCTCGTTGGGCTCGGGATCCGGTGGCCGTGCCGTCGGCCCCACCACTCCACGCTCATGGCTGCGCATGCGCCGCCAGGTATGGATCTCTTCGTGATGGCCCGACAGCAGCACCGGCGGGACCTTCCAACCGCGGTACTCGGCCGGGCGGGTGTAGTGCGGGTACTCGGGATCGCCGCCCAGCGCCTGACTGAAGGACTCCTCCAGGGCCGACTCGGCGTGGCCCAGCGAGCCCGGCAGCTTGCGCAGCACCGCGTCCATGACCACCATCGCCGCCAGCTCGCCGCCGCTCAGGACGAAACGCCCGACCGAGATCGCGTCAGACGCGAAGTGCTGGACGATGCGCTCGTCGAAACCCTCGTAGCGGCCGCACAGCAGCGTGATCGCCGGCTCGGCGGCCAGCTCGTCGACCAGCGCGTCGTCGAGCATCCGTCCGCCGGGCGTCAGCGCGATCACGCGCCGCTCGCGCCGCAGGTCGACCGGATCCTGGTGGTAGATGCCCTGCAGCGCCTTGTCCATGACGTCGACGCGCAGCACCATGCCGGCGCCGCCGCCGAAGGGCGTGTCGTCGACCTGGCCACCACTCAGCGGGGTGTAGTCGCGCGGATTGAAGGTCCGCAGCTCCGCCCCGCGCTGGGTCGCGTTGCGCACATGGCGCTGCGTCTGGAACCACTCGAACCACTCCGGGAACAGCGTCACCACATCAAGTTGCATAAGAAGCTAGGCGTCCTCTCCGAGGAAGGCCAGATCCACGTCGATGGTCTGCGCGTCGAGGTCGACCGTCCGCACCGCGTCGGAGATCAAGGGCACCCACAACGCCTTGGGGTGGGCGGGATCGGTCTCCGGGCGCTGGACCTCGAGCAGGTCACAGGACGGATAGGGCAGCAGCTTGGCGACGGTGCCCACCGCCGTCTCCCCGTCGACCACGCGGCAGCCGATCAGGTCCTCGGCATACCACTCGTCTTCGCCCAGCGGCGGCGCGTCGTCGCGTCGCACCCAGAGATCGGTGCCGCGCAACCGCTCGATCGCCTCGCGCGACTCGACGCCCGCCAGGCGCAGGATCGGCCGCGACGGCGTGCCGTCGTGGCGAACGATCGCGATCTCGACGTCGTCGACGATCACCGCCACCGCGGCGCCCAGCACCCGCTCGCGAGGCTGGGTCACGTAGAACGAGCCGTCCAGACCATGAGCGCGACCGATGCGGCCGACGCTGAGCAGCGTGCCGGCGGCCTGAGCGGCAGCCGGATCCGCGTCGGCCATCTCAGTCGACGATGTCGACGAGGACGCGGCGCTGCTCCTTGACCGCCGCGGCCTTGACCACGGTGCGCAAGGCGTTGGCGGTACGTCCGCCCTTGCCGATCACCCGGCCGTAGTCCTCATCGCCGACCGACAGCTCGAGGACGACCGTGCCGTCCTCCTCGTCGAACTGCTCGACGGCGACGGCGTCGGGATCATCGACGAGCTGCCGCGCCAGGTAGTCGAGCAGCTCCTTCATCGAGCGCTAGACGTTGGAGACGTCGATGCCCTGCGTGCGCAGGAGCTTGCGGACCTGCGGGGTCGCCGTGGCACCCGTAGAGACCCAGTAGCGCACGCGCTCCTCGTTGACCGTGATGGTCGAGGGCTCGGTCTGGGGGTTGTACTGGCCCAGGATCTCGATGTTGCGCCCATCACGGGGCGAGCGCTGATCGGCGGCGATGATGCGCCAGATCGCGTTCTTCTTGGCGCCCACGCGCGTGAGTCGGAGTCGAACTGCCATGAAAGTCCTTGCGTCGGTCCTGAAAGATCGTCGGAACCCGCAGCACATTTGCGCGGGAAAGCGACGTGGGAGGTTAGCGAGCCTGGCGCATCATGGCTTGCAGGTCAGGCATCTTGCCTCGCCCGATCTGCTTCATGACCTTGCGCATCTGGCCAAACTGCTTGACAAGCTGGTTGACGGCTTGGACGTTGGTGCCCGAGCCCTTGGCGATCCGCAGGCGCCGCGAGCCCTTGATCAGCTCGGGTCGGCGGCGCTCTTCCGGGGTCATCGAGAGGATGATCGCCTGGACGCGATCGAGCTCCTTCTCGTCGACCTTCATGTTCTTCATCTGCTGGCCGGCGAAGCCGGGCATCATGCCCAGCAGCGACGTCAGCGGACCCATCTTGCGCAGCTGGCGCAGCTGCTTGAGAAAGTCCTCCAGCGTGAACTCGTCCTTGCGCAGCTTGCGCTCGAGCTCCTTGGCCTCGTCCTCGTCGAACTGCTGCTCGGCCTTCTCGATGAGCGACATGACATCGCCCATGCCGAGGATGCGCTGCGCCATGCGATCCGGGTGAAAGGCCTCGAACTGGTCGAGCTTCTCGCCGACCGACGCAAAGAGGATCGGCTTGCCGGTGACGGCCTTGACCGAGAGCGCGGCGCCGCCGCGGGCGTCGCCGTCGAGCTTGGACATCACGACGCCGTCGAAGTCGACGGCCTCGGAGAACTGCTGGGCGACGTTGACCGCGTCCTGGCCCGTCATCGCGTCGACGACCAGCAGGATCGAGGTCGGCTTGACCGCCTTGCGGATGTCCTTGAGCTCCTGCATCAGGCGCTCGTCGACGTGCAGGCGACCGGACGTGTCGACGATCAACACGTCCTTGCCCTCCTGCTTGGCGCGGTCCAGCGCCCAGCGGGCGATGTCGACGGGGTCCTTGTCGGTCCCCTGCTCGTAAACCGCGGCACCGGCCTGGCCGCCGACCTTGATCAGCTGGTCGACCGCCGCCGGGCGGTAGACGTCGCACGCGGCAACGGCGACCGACGAGCCGTTCTGCTCCTTGAGCAGGCGCGCGAGCTTGGCCGTGGCGGTCGTCTTGCCCGAGCCCTGCAGGCCGGCCATCAGCACAACCGTCGGCGGCCGCGGCGCGAAGGTGATGCCCGCCGAGGAGCCGCCCATTAGGGCCGTCAGCTCCTCGTTGACGATCTTGACGACCTGCTGGCCGGGATTGAGCTGGCCCAGCACGCCGGCGCCGAGGCAGCGCTCCTTGACCGTGGCCGTGAACTGCTTGACGACCTTGAAGTTGACGTCGGCCTCCAGCAGCGCGAGCCGGATCTCGCGCATGGCCTTGTTGACGTCGTCCTCGGTCAGCGTGCCGCGGCCGCGGACGTCAGACAGGGTCTCTTGGAGCTTCTCGGCAAGGGCGTCGAACACGAGGCCGTCAGTGTACGGGCCCGCGCGCGGGCCCCAGAGGACGATTTCAGCGCGGGCGGATCAGCGTCACGCCGTCGCGCACGGTCAGCTGCGTGGCGATCACGCGCTCGTCGGCGGCCCAGCGGTCGTTAAGCCGCGCCATCACCTCGTCGCTCTCGCTGTCGGGCGCCAGGACGCCGCCTCCGCGCAGCGTGTTGTCGGCCACGATCAAGCCGGTCGGCGCCAGCTTGGCCAGCGCCGCCTCGTAGTAGTCGGGGTAGCCCGTCTTGTCGGCGTCGATGAACACCAAGTCGAACGGGCCATCGAGCTCGGCAAGCGACTCGAGCGCGGGGCCGCGCAGGATCTCGATGCGATCGCCAAACGGCGAGGCGTCGAAGTGGCGCTGGGCGAAGTCGGCGCTGGCGTCGTTGATCTCCAGCGTCACGACGCGCCCGCCGGGCGGCAGCGCAGCGGCCATCGCCAGCGCGCTGTAGCCCGCGTAGGTGCCGACCTCGACGACCAGTGCCGGGCGCAGCGCAAAGACGAGCGTCTCCAGCAGCCGCCCGACGACCGGGCCGCTGAGCATCTGCGGGAACGGCAGCTCGGCGACCGCCTCGGCGTGCAGCCGGTCCATCCAGGCCGGCATCGGCGTGGTGTGGCCGGCCGTGTAGGCCTCGATGTCAGACCGGACGAGGTCCGACATGTGGGGGCTCCTTGTCGGGCGTGGCGGGACCACCGAACGCGCTGGTGACTTGGGACAGCGCGGCGGTGAACTCCGACGGGATGACCCACAGCTTGTTCGCGTCGCCCTCGGCGATCTTCGGGAGCATCTGCAGGTACTGGTAGCTGAGCAGCTTGGGATCGGGGTCACCCTTGTGGATGGCATCGAAGACCGTGGCGATCGCGCTCGCCTCGCCTTCGGCGCGAAGGATCGCGGCGGACTTGGCACCCTCGGCGCGCAGGACCGCCGACTGCTTCTCGCCTTCGGCGTCGAGGATCTGCGACTGCTTGGAGCCCTCTGCGGTGAGAATTGCTGCGCGCCGGTCACGCTCGGCGCGCATCTGCTTCTCCATCGCCTCCTGAATGCCGGCCGGCGGGTCGACGGCCTTGAGCTCCACGCGGTTGATCCGGATCCCCCACTTGCCCGTCGCCTCGTCGAGGACGATGCGCAGCTGGGTGTTGATCTGGTCGCGACTGGTCAGCGACTGCTCCAGCGTCAGGCCACCGATCACATTGCGCAGCGTCGTCACCGTCAGCTGCTCGATCGCCTGCAGGGGATTGGCGACCTCGTAGGAGGCCGACTTCGGATCGGTGATCGTGAAGTAGAGGACCGTGTCGATGTTGACCGTCACGTTGTCCTCGGTGATCACGCCGTTGGGCGGAAAGCTGACAACCTGCTCGCGGAGGTCGATCAGCGGCTTCACGCGGTCGATGAACGGCAGGACGATCGTCAGCCCGGGATCAAGCGTGCGGCTGTAGCGGCCGAGGCGCTCCACCACGCCGGCGCGCGCCTGCGGGATGATGCGGATGGTCTGCGACGCGACGAACAGCGCGAAGAGCAGGATGACGATCAGCGCGATCAGCGCGGCCACGGGGATACCTCCGGTGAGGGGATTCGGGTCACTGCGAAGTTGATGGCCATGGTCACGGCGCGACGAGCGCGGTCGCGCCGCGGATCTCGACGACGTCGACCTTCGTGCCGGCCTCGATCACCACGTTCTCGTCATAGGCGCGGGCGGTCCAGACCTCGCCGTCGAGGCGGACCGAGCCGACGCCCTCGTCGTTGGCGATGCGGTCCAGGACGATGCCCGACGTCCCGATGAGCGCGGCGGCGCCGGTGCGGATGCTCGGCGGCGTGTACATGTGGCGCTTGGCGATCGGCCGGATGAGCGCGAAACTCGCCAGCGTCAGCGCGGCGAAGACGACGGTCTGAACGACGGCGCCACCGCCCACGAGTGCGACGAGCATCGCGCCGAAGGCGCCGACGGCGAAGGGGGCGAGGAAGAAGCCCGCGGTGAGGATCTCCCCCACGGCCGCGAACACCCCCGCGATCAGCCAGATAATCCAAGCGTCCATTGCCCGGCGAGTATCACAGGCCGCCGGGACGGCGGCGAGGGTGTGTGCCTAGGCGCTGACCAGCGCGCGCGCGAAATCGTCGGCGTCAAACGGACGCAGGTCCTCCAGTGCCTCGCCGATCCCGATCAGCTTGACCGGGATGCCCAGTTCGCCCGCGATCGCCAGCGCGATGCCGCCCTTGGCGGTGCCGTCGAGCTTGGTCAAGACGATCCCGTCGACCGGCACCGCCTCCGAGAAGAGCTTGGCCTGGCGGACGCCGTTCTGGCCCGTCGTCGCGTCGATCGTCAGCAGCGTCTCGTGCGGCGCATCGGGCATCTGCTTGCCGATCACACGGCGGATCTTGGCGAGCTCGTTCATCAGCTCGTCCTGGTTGTGCAGACGCCCGGCGGTGTCGATGATCACGACGTCGACCCCGCGCTCACGGCCTTGTTTGACCGCCTCGAAGGCAACGGAGCCCGGGTCGGAGTTCTCTGGACCGGTGACGATCTCGACATCGGCGCGCCGCGCCCACTCCGTCAGCTGCTCGACGGCCGCGGCGCGGAAGGTGTCGGCCGCGCCGAGCAGGACGGTCTTGCCGAGCTCCTGGCGCAGGTGCCACGCGAGCTTGCCGATCGTCGTCGTCTTGCCGGTGCCGTTGACACCGACGGCCATGATCACGGTCGGCTCGTGGCGCAGGTCGATCGTGTCGGTGCCGGTCTTGGCGATGCCGGACAGCAGTTCCACAAGGCGCTCCTGCAGCGCCGGGCCACCCTCGACGCTGCCGGCGGTCGCCTCCTGCTCAAGCTGGCCGACGACGCCGGCGGTCGTGCGCGCGCCGACGTCGGCCATGATCAGCGCCTCCTCCAGCCGCTCCCACGTCTCGTCATCGAGCGTGTCGAAGAGCGTCGCCTGGATCTCGGTGGTCAGCGCTTCGCGGGTCTTTGAGAGGTTCTGGCGCAGGCGCTTGAAGAAGCCGCCGCGACGTTCTTCGGGCTGCCCGTCCTCTGCGGAGGAGGAGGGGTCGCCGGCGTCGCCGGTCAGAAAGAGGTCGCGCCATTCACGGGCCATGGCGCGCGAAGATAGCGGGGTGATCGAGTCGCGAACCGTCCCGTCGGGCGAGCCGCCCGCAACCGAGCTCGTCGCCGCCATGGTCGACGAGGTCTCCGAGCTCTACGGCCGCATCGACGTGCCGGGCGCGCCGACGGCCTCGCCAGAGGACTTCTCACCCGAGCGGGGCGGTGCGTTCTTGGTGGTCTTCGAGGACGGCGTGCCCGTGGCGGGCGGAGGCCTGAAGCGCCTGGATGACGAGGCCTGTGAGATCAAGCGCATGTACGTGGTCCCGGAGGCGCGCGGGTGCGGCCATGCCTCGCGGTTGTTGCGGGCCTTGGAGCAGGAGGCGCGGCGCTTGGGGTACACGATCGCGCGACTCGACACGGGCGTCCACCAGCCGGTGGCCCAGGCGATGTACGAGCGCGCGGGCTACCAGCCAATTGGCAACTTCAACGCGAATCCGTTTGCGAGCTTCTGGGGCGAGAAGGCGCTGTCGGACGCTAATAGCGCCCGGAGATGAGGTCCCAGGCGCGGCGCAGCTTGCCCTGCAGCGCGCTGTCGGAGTCCTCTTCGCCGTGGCTCTCGATCACGCCGGGCGAGGCGCTCGGCTCGGGCATTTGGTGGACATCTGCGGCGGGAACGGTCAGCACGACGGCGCGCTCGAAGATCTCGTCGACCTCCGGCGCGTCGACGAAGCGCAGCCCGCCGGGACCGAGCCGGGTGTCGATGACGAGGCCGTCGAAGATCTCGGTGCCTTCGTCGGCCAGGACGTGCTGGACCTTGCCGACGGTCTCACCGTCGCTGGACACCACGTCGGTGCCAGGGGTGAGCGTGAGGTATGAGGCGGGTGCGCCGTGGTCGTCCATGGGGTTGGGACTACCCGGGGGCGCGGGTGGCAAGCGCTTCGGAAGCGTCGCGCGCGCGTGTTCGTTGGTCGTCCGCGGGCGCTGGCTGGCGTGGCGCACCCGTGGCGCTCAGCGCGCGTTGTGGTCTTCGTGCGCAGCGTGGTTCGGGGCACCGAGGGGAGTGAGCAGTAGCTGGCGGCCCGGAGCGCGAGTCTGTCGTCCGCTGGTGCCCGGGCGCCGGTGCTTCGAGGCGTGGTCGTAGTCCGGGGCGTTTCGGACCCCATATTGGGACCCCAGGCGACCCGGATCGTTGCTTCGGACCCGAAGCGAGGATCCAGGGCGTCTCGTGGTGAACTCTTCACCACGAAGCGACCCGGACCTCGCCAGCGACGCCGGCTACGCCGGTCCCGCGACCAGCGCTTCGGCGTCGGCCACGTACTCCTTCGGCATCTTGCGCGACACGATCTTCGACACTCCGTCGTTGCTCATCGACACGCCGTAGAGCGTGTCGGCGGCCTCCATGGTGCGCTTCTGGTGGGTGACGACGATGAACTGCGCGCGGTCGGCGTGGGCCTGGAGCAGGTCGAGGTAGCGCGTGATGTTGAGATCGTCGAGCGCGGCCTCGACCTCGTCGAGGATGTAGAACGGGCACGGCTTGGCCAAGAACACGCTGAACAGGAAGGCGATCGCGGTCATCGTCTTCTCACCACCGCTCAGCAGCGTCAAGCGCTTCATGGACTTGCCCGCGGGCGTGATCTCGATCTCGACGCCGAGGTCGTCGTCGGGGTCGATACCGCCCTCGGCTGCCTCAGCCTCGGCGTCGGCCGCGGCTTCGGCGGCCGCCTCGGCCTCGACCTCTGATGAGCCATCGCCACCGTCGTCAGGCTTCGCGCCGCCGAGCACCGGGCGCGGCGCGTTCTCCTCGCGCACCAGCGTCAATCGCCCGCTGCCGCCCGGAAACAGCGTCTGCGACAGCTCCTCGAAGTTCTTGGCCGCGGCCTCGAACGTCTCGGTAAACGTGGTCCGGATCTGGCGGTCGGTGTCGCGGATGAAGGCCCGCAGCTCGCGCAGCGCAGTCTCCAGGTCGGTGCGCTGGCGCTCGAGCTCGTCGACGTGGGCGACTGCCTCGTCGTACTCCTGCTTGGCCAGCGGGTTGACCGGGCCGAGCTGCTCGCGGCGCTTGACGAGGCGCTCGACGCGTTGGCGCAGCTGCGACGCCTCCTCGGGCTCCAGCGCCTCCTCGCGCGGCTCGGCGGGCAGCTCGAGCTTCTCGGCCAGCGCGGTCAGCTCCAGGGCGGCCTCGGACTCCTGGTCGCGCAGCTGCTGGGCGCGGACCTCGGCGCGCGTGACGAGCTCGTTGCGCTCCCCTAGCCGCTGCTGGATCTCGGCCTCGGCGGCAGCGCAAGCGCGCAGCTCGGCGGCGACGCCCTCGCCCTCGGCGCGGTCGGCGGCCAGCGCGGCCTCCATCTCGCGCATCCGCTCCATGACCGCCTCGTGGACGGTGGCGAGCACGTCAGCGACGCGACCGGCGGCCGGGCCCAGCGCCGTGTCGCGCGCGAGCTGGGCCTCCAGGTGGGCAATGCGTTGCGTGCGCTCGGCCCGCGCCTTGGCAGCCTGCTCGGCGACGCGGCGCTCGGAGGTCAGCTCGCCTTCGAGCTGGGCCCGACGCACGGCGGCTTCGCCCTGCTCGGGGGCCTTGCGGCGCTCCTCCATCAGCCACGCGGCCTGGCGCTCGGACTCCTTGGCCTCGGCGTAGGAGCGCTCGGCCTCGCGGCGGCCGCGCTCGGCCTCGTCGCGCGAGGCGTCGGCGGCGGCGACGGCCTGAGATGCCGCCTCGACGCCCTTGCCCGCCTCGTGCTCGGCCTGGACGTGCTGCTCTGACTGGGCGATCAGCGCGTCGCGCTGGTTGCGCATCGCCAGGACCCGTTCCGCCCCGCCCTCGGCGGCCTGCTGCAGCTCGCGCGTCGCGCCGAGCCATGCGCGGCCAGAGGGCGTGACGGCGACGCCGCAGAAGTCGTCGGGGACGTCGTCGAGCGTGTCGACGAGCCAGGCGTTGGCGAGCAGGCGGCGAGCTAGTGAGAGCGCGGGCTCGGGACCGCGGATGAGGTCGGAGAAGGGGCGCGCGCCGGGGACGGGCGCCGTGGCGGAGGACCCCGCGACGGCCGCGCCATCGCCGGCAGGCGCGACCGAGGAACCGTCAGCGATCAGCGCGCGGCCGCCGTCGCGCTTGGCGCGATCCAGCAGCGCGCCGCCCGCGGCACGGTCCTCGACAACCGCGGCCGAGAGACGCGCACCCAGCGCGGCCGACAGCGCCAGCTCGGCGCCCGCCTCGACCTCCAAGTCATCGCTCAACGAGCGCGCTCCGCCCGACGGACCAGCCGCCGAGCGCAGGAACTGATTTGCCCGGGCCAGCTCGGCGCCGATCTTGGCCGCCTCGCGGCGTGCCGCTTCCGCCGAGGTCTCGGCCGCCCGCCGTGCCTGGCGGGCCAGCTCGCAGGCGGCGTCGGCCTCGGCCAGCGCGGCGCGCTTGGCGTCGACCACCACGCGCAGCTCCTCGACCCGTGCCGCGGCAGCCGAGCGCTGCTCCTCCAGCGCCGCGAGCTCGCGCTCCAGCGCGCCTTGGCGGTCCTCGTTGAGCGCCTTGAGCTGCGCCTCGATCGACTCGATCCGCTCCAGACCGTTCTCGTCGGGCTGATCTTCGGCGGCCTGCAGCCGCAGCGCGCCGAGCTGACGCTCGCGACCCTGCGCCCGCTCGGCGACCTGCTCGGCCGTCTCGCGCGTGCGCTCCAGCCGCAGCTCGATCCGCTCAGCGGCGCTGCGCGCTCGCTCGACGCGCCGGGCCAGCGCCTCGCGCTGCTCGGAGCGCTGTGCCAGCGCCTCCTCGGCCAACTGACGGCGGGCGGCGACTTCGCGCAGCTCGCCCTGGGCTTCTTCACGCGCGGCCTTGGCCGACGTCGCGGTCTCCAGCGCCTCGGCCATCTCGGCCCGGCGTGCGCGCACCGTCTCGCGCGCGAGCTCCCACCGCGCCTCGACCGTCTGGCGCTCCAGCCGCTCGTGTAGCTCGGCCGCCTCGGCCTGGCGCTTCAAAGGCCGCAGCCGCGAGCGCGCCTCACGCTCCACGTCCAGCGCACGATCCAGATTGTCTTGCGTGCGCTCTAGCTTGAGCTGCGCGCGGCGCCGGCGCTTGCGGTGCTTGCCGAGGCCCGCGGCCTCCTCGATCAGCAGCCGACGGTCCTTGGGCTTGGAGGTGACGATGGCCTCCACCCGCCCCTGCGAGACGACCGAGTGCGACTCCTTGCCCAGGCCCGTGTCGGAGAGCACCTCCAGCACGTCGACCATCCGGCAGCGCGCGCCGTTGAGCCGGTACTCGCCGTCGCCGTTGCGATCCAGGCGGCGCAGGATCGAGATCTCCCCCACCGGCAGGTCAACCGTGCCGTCGGAGTTGTCCAACACCAACTCGACCTCGGCCGACGAGCGCGCCTGCACCCCGCGGCCGCCGCCGAAGATGACGTCCTGCATCGACTGGCCGCGCACGGCGAGCGGGGACTGCTCGCCCATCGCCCACAGCACCGCGTCGGTGATGTTGGACTTGCCGGAGCCGTTGGGCCCGACGATGACCGACACGCCTTCGCCGAACTCGAGCTTCGTGCGGTCGGGGAAGGACTTGAAGCCCTTCAGGGTCAGCGACTTCAGATGCACGCCCACATGGTGGCGGGTGCCCCGGACGTTCGGTACCGAAGCGTGAGCCGTCCGGCCCTATGCAGGGCTTTCGGCGGTCTCCTCCGGCTCCAGCGACTCCAGCGCCACGCGCGCAGCCTCCTGCTCGGCGTGCTTCTTGGAGCGCCCGGAGCCCGTGCCCATGACGTTGCCCTCGACCCCGGCGGAGACCTCGAAGGTGCGGTCGTGCGGCGGCCCGCGCTCGGCGGTGACCACGTAGGCGACGACCTCGCCGCGCTGCGCGAGGCGCTCCTGCAGCGTCGACTTGTAGTCGACGGGATGCTCCAGCGCGTTGGCCAGCTCCGGCGCGAAGGCCTCGACGACCGCCGCGGCCGTGCGCTCGTACCCCGCGTGCAGGAAGCACGCGCCGATCACCGCCTCGATGATCGACGCCAGCACGCGCTCGGTCTCCATCAGCGCCGTCGTCTGCTCGGCGCCCTCCGGCGCGGCGGCGCGCAACCGCTCCGGCACGCCTAGGCGCTCGGCGACGTTGCGACACGACGGCCCCGAGACCGTCTGCGCGCGGATCTTCGTCAGCCGGCCGGCGCCATAGCGCTCGGCCTCCAGCAACGGGTAGATGTGCGCGGTGATCGCGAGGCCGAGCACGCTGTCGCCCAGGAACGCGAGGCGCGCGTAGGAGTCTGACCGTCGCGCGGTCCACGAGGCGTGGGTGAAGACCTGACGAGCCAGGTCCGTGGGGACCTCGTCGAGGAGTGCGTGCAGCTGTTGCAGCGGATCCGGATCCTGATCTAGGCCGCGCCGCTGGGAGCGTGGGCGAGGACGAAGTCGACCGCCTGACCCACAGAGAGGATCTGCGCGGCCTGCTCGTCGGTCATCTTCACGCCGTAGGAGTCCTCAAGCTCCTGGACCAGCGTGTAGAGGTCAAGCGAGTCGGCATCCAGATCCTCCTTGAAGCGGGTGCCCTCCTCGATCCGGCCAGCGTCGACGTCGAGCTCGTCGGCGAGGTGGTCGCGGATCAGGGTGAAGACGGCTTCGCGGGTCATGGTGCCTCGGGAACGGTAGTGCGGGAATCGGACGCCGAGGAGATTGGCGCGGGACCTTTGAGTGCTCCCGCCTCCTCCAGCGCTGCATGCGTCCGGCCGATGACATCGTTGCGCACGCCGCGCGCGGCCAGCAGGATCGCCTGGGAGAAGCCGGTGCGCGTGAAGCGCCCATGGGGCACGACGCCGAGTTTGCGCAGGCCGAGCAGGTAGGCGCCGCCCTGGGCCTCGGGGTCGATCTCTGCGCGCAGGGCACGCAGGTCACCGCGCAGGAGCAGGCCACCGAGCTTGCCGCGCGTCGAGCCCTCCGCGGCCTCGCGGATCGAGCGCAGCGTCGCCGAGGAGATGCCTTCGATGAGCTTGAGCGCGACGTTGCCGGTGAAGCCGTCGGCGACCACGACGTCGGCAACGCCGTCCATGACGACGTTGCCCTCCGTGTTGCCGACGAAGTCGACCAGCGGCGAGGAGGCGGCGCGCTCCTGCAAAAGCTTGTGAGCCTCTTGAACTAGCGGCGTGCCCTTGATCGCTTCGGTGCCGTTGGACAGCAGCGCCACGCGCGGGCGCTGGATGCCCAGGACGGTCGAGGCCAGCGCGGCGCCCATGAAGGCGAACTGGACGAGGTGCTCGGGACGGACCTCGGCGTTGGCGCCAACATCGAGCAGCGTGACGGGCTGGCGGCCGCCGGGAACGGGCAGCGGGATCGCCAGAGCCGGGCGGTAGATGCCCTGGGCACGCTTGACGTTCAGCAGCCCAGCGGCGAGCGCGGCGCCGGTGGAGCCGCCGGAGACGAGCGCGTCGGCACGGCCTTCGGCGACGGCTTTGGCGGCCAGGACGATCGAGGCGTCTCGCGTCGATCGCGCCGCGGCAACGGGGTCGGGGACCTTCGCGATCGAGACGGGAGCGTCGACGACCTCGACAAAGCCGTCGGGCGCATCGATCTCACCGAACTTCTCCGCCGGGCCGAAAAGCAGTGTGTGCACGCCTTGGCGTGCGGCAATCGCGGCGCCGGCGGCGACTTCGGCGGGTCCAAGATCGGCGCCGTTAGCGTCGACCGCGACGACGATGCGGCGGTCGGCTGCCCCGTCCACCGGGGAAGCCACCGGCCTAGTGCTCGTGGCCGTGGTGATCGGTGTCAGGCTCGAGGACCTGACGGCCGGCGTAGGTGCCGCACACGGGGCAGACCCGGTGCGGACGGCGCGGGCTGTGGCACTGCGGGCACGCGTTAATCGCGGGCGAGCTGATCTTGTGCTGCGAACGACGCTTGGTCGTGCGGCTGTGCGACTGCTTCTGCTTCGGGACGGCCATGGGCGACGCCGAAGGGTAGCGGACGACGGACCGCCCCGCCGTGCGGGTCCGCGCGGCGTGGTTGACTGCGGCGGGCCGTGTCTGCGACCGCCATCACCCGCCCCATGCTGCCCGACGACGTCAACGGCGCCGCGGCCGTCGGCCACGCAGCGCTGGAAGTGCTCTACCCAGCCGAGTTCCAAGTCGCCGACGCGGCGGCGCGCGCCGAGCAGACGCGCCGTGCCCGCCTCAGGGTCAGCCATCTTCGCGACCGCGATCCCGCCGGCGCGTGGGTCGCCGACCTCGACGGCGAGATCGTCGGGGTGGCGCTTGCGCTCGTGCGCGCAGGTGTCTGGGGACTCTCGCTCTTCGGCGTCAAGCCGGGGCTGCAGGGCCAGGGCATCGGCGGCCCGTTGCTGGAAGGGGCGCTGCGCGCAGCCGAGGGCTGCCGTGGCGCGATCATCCTCAGCTCTTCGGACCCGCGCGCGATGCGCCGGTACTTCCGCGCGGGCTTTCGCGTCCGGCCATGTCTGGCGGCGGCCGGGAGCCTCAACCGCTCACGGATCCCGAGCGGCCTGAAGGCACGCCCTGGCGACCTCGACGCCGACCGCGAGACGATCGACGTCGCCTCGCGCCACGTGCGCGGCGCGTCGCACGCGCAGGACATCGCCGTGCTGCTGGCGACCGGCCATCAGCTGCTGGTGATCCCCGGCCGCGGCTGGGCCGCGGCACGCGAGGGATGGCCCGCGATCGTGGCCGCCGTCGACGAGGCCGCGGCGACCGACCTGACCTGGTCGGCCCTGGCCACCGGCGCTCCCGGCGCTCCGGTCCACATCGACTTCATTTCCCAGGGCAACGACTGGGCCGTCGCCCTCGCGCTGGACGCCGGCCTATCGCTCACGCCCGACGGCCCGATCTTCGTGCGCGGCGAGCTCGGCCCGCTGGCGCCCTACCTGCCCAGCGGGGCGTACCTGTGAGGCTGCGCGCCGCCACGCGCGCCGACATCCCGGCAATCGCCGCCCTCGTGCGCCGTTGCGACGAGACCGTGCCCGAATGGCTCGGCCGAGAGGTGCCGACCCCCTCCGAGGCCGCCGAAGAGCTGGAGTGGGAGCTGCGCTTCGCGCGCGGCGGCGCGTGGATCCAGGTGGCTGAGGAGGACGACGGGACGATCGCCGGCGTCGTCGCCTTCGCCAACGGCCAGGTGTCACGCGAGGACCACACGATCGTTCCCGGGCTCGCGCACGTCAGCGCGGTCTTCGTGGACCCCAGCCGCTGGCGGCGCGGGGTCGCTCGCCGGCTCCTGGACGGCGCCGACGCGGCGATGCGCGCCGCCGGCCATGAGCGCGCGCAGCTGTGGACGCTGGAGGGCTCCCCCGCCGAGCGGCTCTACACGACGCTCGGCTGGATCCGCGATGGGCGCCGCGACGTCTATCCCCCGATGGGGCTGGCGATCGTGGCCTACGTCAAGACGCTGTAGGCCGCGAGCGCAGCTACTCCTCTAGCTTGAGCTGTGACAGCGCCGCCCAGCGCGGGTCGGGCGCCTTCTCGTGGTGGTGCTCGGGACCGGCGTTGTTGAGGTCGATGCCGCACTCGGGGCAGAGGCCGAGGCAGGCGGGCCGGCAGAGGATGTTGGCCGGCAGCTCGAGCGCGAGCGCGTCGCGCGTCCAGGCCGCGATGTCGATGACCTCGCCTTCGACGTAGGGCGAATCCAGCTCCTCGCCGCCGCCGGGCTGGTCGACCTCGTAGGCGTCGACCTCGAAGCCCGGCGAGGCGGGCTCCAGGCAGCGCATGCACGGCCCATGCAGCTCGGCGCGCAGACGCAGCCGCAGCGACCAGCCGCCGCCGGTCATCTTGGAGGCGTCGAGCTGGATAGGGATCGGCGTCGGTGCGACGTCGTAGCGCTCGTTGCTCAGGTCGAAGTGATCGAGCGGGACCTCCAGATCGAGGTGGCGGGCCTCGCCGGCACGCAGGTGCAGGGGGCCCAGGTCGAACGTGTCGGTACGCGCAGACATCTCGCCGTTGAGGGTAGAAGATGGGTCGGTGCGCGCGATGGTCCTGGACAGCCCGAAGACGGCCCTGCGACTTGCCGAGCTGCCGATGCCCGTTGCGCACCCCGGCCAGGTGCTGCTGAAGGTGCGCGCCTGCGGGGTCTGCCGGACCGATCTGCATGTGGTCGACGGCGAGGTGGCGGCGACGCGCTCGCCGCTCGTGCTCGGGCACCAGATCGTCGCGGAGCGGGCCGACACCGGCGAGCGCGTCGGCGTCCCGTGGCTGGGCTGGACCGACGGAACGTGCCGGTACTGCACCGGCGGCCAGGAGAACCTCTGCGTCGCAGCACGCTTCACCGGCAAGGACCTTGACGGCGGCTATGCGGAGTACACGGTCGCCGACGAGCGCTTTTGCTTGCCGCTGGGTGGGCGGGACGACATCATCGATGAGATCCACGCGGCGCCGCTGCTGTGCGCCGCGCTGATCGGGCTGCGCACGCTGCGCGCTGGCGGCGACCCGGCGCGCGTGGGGATCTACGGGTTCGGCAACGCGGCGCATCTGATCTGTCAGATCGCCGTCTGGGAAGGCCGCGAGGTGTACGCCTTCACCCGGCCGGGCGATGCGAGCACGCAGGAGTTCGCGCGGTCCCAAGGCGCGATCTGGGCGGGCGGGACCGACGAGCGCCCGGAGGTCGAGCTGGACGCCGCGCTGATCTTCGCGCCGGCGGGCGAGCTCGTGCCGCTCGCGCTGCGCGCCGTGCGCCCCGGCGGGATCGTGGTCTGCGGCGGGATCCACATGAGCGACATCCCGTCTTTCCCGTACGCCGACCTCTGGGGCGAGCGCTCGCTGCGCTCGGTCGCCAACCTCACGCGCGCCGACGGCCACGAGCTACTCGCGCTGGCCCCGCGCGTGCCGCTGCGTCCGCAGGTGACGACCTATGCGCTGCAGGACACGCAGCGCGCGCTCGACGATCTGCGATCAGGCGCCCTGGAGGGCGCCGCGGTCGTCGTTCCCTAGCCCGCGGTGCGTACGTAACTGCCGCTCAGCGCGACGCGCAGCGGTGGTGTGCGACGTGGTTTGTCGGCAGCGAAGAGCACGAGCGGGTCGACGCTTCTGGCGCCCGGGGTCATCCGCGAGCGCTCCCGGAGGGGTGGGCCTGTCTGCGGACGCGTGCCGTCCGCAAACAGGCCCACCTTCCCTCGCCGGGCTCGCGGATGACGAGGTGGGCCCGAATTCAGACGACGACCGTCCGCAAACGGGCCCACCCTCGCCGGGGCGTGGGTGGACGACGGGAGACGCCGTGCACCACCAATCCGCTCATGCTCATCGCTGCCGACGAACCGCTCCACGCTGCACGACCGCGCCGCGAGCTGAGCGCCATGGGCGCTCGAGCTACGACTTTCCGGCCACCTCGTCGGCAGCAAGCTCGCGCTTCAAGACTTTGCCCGTCGCGTTGCGTGGCAGCTGGTCGAGGAACACGATCGCGCGCGGCACCTTGTAGGAGGCGAGGTTCGACTTGATGTAGGCCTTGAGGTCGTCCTCCGACGCGGCTGCGTCGCTGCCGAGCACGACGAATGCCTTGAGCCGCTGGCCGAACTGCGCGTCGTCGACGCCGACGACCGCGGCCTCCTCGACCGCGTCGTGGTGGCTGAGGAGGTCCTCGACCTCGCGGGGGAAGACGTTCTCGCCGCCGGAGACGATCATCTCGTCGTCACGGCCGTCGATGAACAGGCGGCCGCCGTCGTCGAAGTGGCCGACGTCGCCGGTCGACATCAGGCCGCCGATGATCGCCTTGTTGCCACCGCCCGTGTAGCCGTCGAAGACCAGCTCGTTGCCGACGAAGATGCGGCCGGTCGCGCCGTCGGCGACCTCGCGCCCGTCGTCGTCGAGCAACTTGACCAGGGTGCCGAACGGCGGGCGGCCCGCGGTGCCGGGCGCGGCACGGAGGTCGGCGGGCTGGGCGATCGTCGCCCACGCGACCTCGGTCGACCCGTACAGGTTGTAGAGCACCTCGCCGAAGCGATCCATGACCTCGGTGGCCAGCGGGCCGGGCAGCGCCGAGCCGCTCGCGCCGATGACCGTCAGCGAGCGGGTGTCGTAGCGGTCGATGGTCTCGGCCGGCAGCTCCAGGATCCGCGACAACATGACCGGGACGACGACGAGCGTCGTGCACTGGTGCTGGGCGATGGCCGTCAGCGTGTCCTCCGGATCGAAGCGGCGACGCAGCACCAGCTGGGCGCCCAGGGCCATCCCGAGCGTGAAGTGCGCGAAACCCCAGGAGTGGAACATCGGCGCGGCGACCATCCACGGCTCCTCGGACCGCAGCGGGATCTTCGAGAGGAACCCGGCAGCCGGCAGCAGCGACTTGGGCTGGCTGCGGTTGGCGCCCTTCGGCGTCCCGGTCGTGCCACTGGTCAGGATCACCACGCGGCCCTTCTCGGCCGGCGGGACGAGGTCGGAGCGGTCGCCGCGGGCGATCAAGTCCTCCAACAACGGATCATCGGAGGGGGCGCCGTCGTCTCCATCGAACCACGCCACGAAGCGCTTGCGGCGCTTGCCCGCCTCCTGCACGAGCTCGGCGAACTCCTGGTCGTAGACGATCGCCTTGGGCTTCTCGCGTTTGCAGACGTCGGTGATCTGCGGGCCCGCGAACATCGTGTTGAGGTACAGCGCGTTGGCACCGAGCTTGGAGCACGCCACGGTCGCGTCGACGAAGCCGCGGTGGTTGCGACAGAGGATCGCGACGCCGTCGCCCTCGCCGATGCCCAGGTCGCTCCACGCGTTGGCCAGCGCGTTGGTGCGCTCGTGGATCTCCTTGAACGTGAGCGTCCCCAGCTCGTCGACGATCCCGAGCTTGTCGGGGCGGCGCGCCGCGGAGACCGCGTAGCCGGCCGCGGGCGTCGGTCCCCAGCGCAGCATCGTCGTCGCCATGGTGACGAGCTTGTCGGGCCGCATCGGGCGGATGACGCCGGCCTCGGCGAGGACCTTCACGGCCTGCGCGCGGTTGCCGACCAGGTCAAGGACGTGTTGCGCCTGTGACATTGCTTGGAAATATGGCACTAACGGGACGCGTTCGTGGCGACACGGCCTGACGCTTGGCGTTGGCGCTTAGGGCAGCGCCAGGTCGTCGGGAACGTCGCCGCGCTCGATCAGCGCGCGGATGTCGGCAGCCCGCCGCGGGTTGAGGAAGACGTGGCGCTGTCCCACGCTTGGCTTCTCGGCCAGCAACCCTGAGAGCAGCAACGCTTCTCCCACCTCCTCGGCCAACGCGCGGTCGTTGCCGGCAAAGCCGCGCGCGAGGTGCGTGAAGGCGGTGTGGTAGCCGCCCCACTTGCCCATCCCGTCGAGCCGCTGGAGGATCCGACGCGCCACGCGGCGAGACGGATCGGGGTCGTCGTGCGGGCGGGAGACGCCGTCGTGGGCGGCGTCGAGGACGGCGATGATCGCGTCCTCGTGCTCGGTGTGGGCGCTCTGATCGGCCGGCCGGCCGCCGAGCCGCGCGATCTCCAGCGCGACCCGCAGCGGATGCGCGGGACCGATCGGCGCCTTGAGGTCGACGACCTCCTCCAGCAGCGCCTCGGGCATCGCGAGCGCAATCGCCTTCAGCCGGTCGATGGGCTCGACCTGCTCCTCGAAGGCGAGCGGGAAGAGCTCGACGACGGCGTCGGCGACCGGCGCGTGGAGGTGGAGCGCGAGGTAGCCGTCAAAGCTGCCGGCGGTCAGCTCGCCCGAGACGCTCACCGATTCCTCCAGCGCCCCGACCAGCGCGGCGGCCAGCAGCCACGCGCGCTCGTCGACGGCGTCCGGGTCGGCCCGCAGCTCGGGTGCGATCGGCGCCACGACGACCAGGCCGTCGGTGTGAAACGCCGCCGCGACGACGACCGGATGCTCGTAGCCCGAGCGTGCTGCGGCGAGCTCCTCGACCCCGTGCTGCAATTCCCTTCCCAACAACGTGCGCAGCTGGCCAACGCGGTCCCGCGGAGCATCCGCCCCGCCCGCATCGGCCAGAACCCGCTCGATGCCAGTGACCGTCGGCCGCATCCCCACGCAGCCTATGGGGACGGGCGCGGTCGTCTGTCCGTGGCCACCCCCACACTGGGCGATCGTCCATGAAGCTGGTCCATGCCGCCGACATCCACCTCGACAGCCCGATGCACGGGCTGGCCGCCTACGACACCGCCCCCGTGGGCGAGCTGCGGCTGGCGACGCGGGCCGCCCTGCGCAACCTCGTGGACCTCTGCCTGGACGAGCGCGCCGACGCGCTGCTGATCGGGGGCGACCTCTACGACGGGGACTGGCACGACTACGCGACGGGCGCCCAGTTCGTGCGTGAGGCCCAGCGCCTGGCCGAGGCGTCGATCCCGATCGTGCTCGTCACCGGCAACCACGATGCGGCCAGCCGGATCACGAAGGCGCTGCGGCTGCCCGAGAACGTGCACGCCCTGCCGGTCGACGCGCCAGGGACGGTGATCTTCGAGGAGCTGGGGCTGGCCGTCCACGGCCAGGGCTATGCCACGGCGGCGGTGACCGAGGACCTCTCAGCGGGCTACCCGCGCGCGCTGTCGGGAATGGTCAACGTCGGGCTGCTGCACACCAGCGCCGACGGCCGCTTTGACCACGCGCCCTACGCGCCGTGCCGCGTCGACCGGCTGGCCGCCCACGGCTACGACTTCTGGGGTCTCGGGCACGTGCACGAGCGCGTGCTGCTGGCAGAGGATCCGCCGATCCTGTTTCCGGGCTGCCTGCAGGGGCGCAACGTGCGCGAGACCGGGCCCAAGGGCGCGACGGTCGTGACGTTCGGCGCCGACGGGCGGCCGGTGCTTGAGGAGCGCGTGCTCGACGTGGTGCGCTGGGCGGTCTGCTCGGTCGACGCCTCCGAGCTGGCCGATGCCGACGCCGTGGTCGAGGCGGCGGGCGACGCGCTTGCGGCGGCCGTCGAGGCCGCCGACGGGCGCCTGCTGGCCGCGCGCGTGCGGGTGACGGGCAGCTCGGCGGCCCACGGCGCACTGGTGCGCGACGCGCGGCGCTTCGAGTGGGACGTGCGCAGCGCCGCCGGCGAGGTCGCGGGCGAGCGGGCGTGGGTCGAGAAGGTTGTGGTCCGCACGGTGCCGGAGCGTGCCGGCTCGTCGCAGCTCGAATCCGACGACGTCTTCGCCGAGCTGTCGCGCGCGGTGCGCGAAGCGGCGGACGATGAGGACGCGGTGGCCACGCTGGCCCAAGAGCTGGCGCCGCTGGCGGCCAAGCTCCCGGTGGGCCTGGGCTGGGATCCGCTGGCGCCCGAGACGGTGCGCTCGCTGCTGGCCGACGTCGAGCGCGAGCTGCCCGCGCTGCTGCTGGACGGCGGTGGCGACTCGTGATCCGAATCGCGCGGCTCGACCTTGAGCGCTGGGGACACTTCGACGGGCGCCAACTGAGCTTCGGGCCGGCAGGACGGCTGCACCTCGTCTTTGGCGCCAACGAGGCCGGGAAGTCGACAACGCGGCGCGCCGTCAGCGCGCTGCTGTTCGGCGTGCCAGAGCGGACGGTCGACACGTTCGGGCGCCCGGGCGCAGACCTGCGCGTCGGCGCGCTGCTGGAGCTCGACGGGACGGCCGTTGAGGTCGTCCGGCGCAAGGGCCGCAAGAACACGTTGTTGGACGCCGACGGTGAGGTCCTTGACCCGGCGCCGCTGGATCGCGCGCTGGGCGGGCTGAGCGGCGAGGTCCACGCCGGGCTCTTTGAGATCACCCATGACTCGCTGGTGCAGGGCGGCCACGAGCTGCTGGCAGGCCGCGGCGCGGTCGGCGAGTCGCTGTTTGCCGCAGCCGCGGGCACCAGCCGCCTGCACGCGCTGCTGCGGCGCCTTGAGGGCGACGCGGACGCGGTCTTCACTCCCTTGGGCCGCAAGAAGGACCTCAACAAGCTTCTGGCCCTGCACGCCGAGGCGCTGCGCACGCTGCGCGACGCCGCGCTACGGCCACCGCAGCACGAAGCGCTGGCCCGGGCGCTGGAGGGCTTGGAGGCGGCGTACGCGCGGGCGGGCGCCGAGCTGGACGAGGTCGAGCGCGAGCGCGCGCGGCTGGAGCGGCTGCGCGGCGCGCTGCCGCTGGCGGCGCTGCGGGCGACGCGGGCGCGTGAGCTGGAGAAGCTGGGCGACGTGGCGGCGCTGGCCGCGGATGCCCCGGCGCGGCGCAGCGCCGCGCAAGAGCGGCGCGACGCGGCGCGCGCACGTGGCGCGGCAGCTCAGCGAGACCTGCAGCGGCGCCAGACGCGCTTCGCCGCGCTGGCAGTTGACGAGGGGCTGTTGCCGTTCGTGAGCGAGTTGGAAGAGCTGCACGCGCAGGGCACCGCGGTGGCCCAGGACGCGGCGCGGCGCGAGGACCTCGCGGCGCAGCGGACGACACTGGCGCCGCGGCTGAAAGAGTTGTTGGGGTCCTTGTCGGTGGCCCTCGGCGGCCGCTCGCTGCGCGAACTGGCGTTGGACGACGACGCCCGCGCGCGGTTGGAGCAGTGTCTGCAGATGCGGGCGGGCGTGCAGCAGACGATGAGCACCGCACGCGAGGGCTTGCTCGAGGCCGCGTGGACCCTTGAGCGGGCGCAGCGCGCGGCGGACGAGGCGCCGGTGAAGATCGATGACGCCACGCTGACCGCGGTGCTGCGCGCGGCACGGGCGGCCGGGCCGGTAGATGAGGATGCCGCGCGGTCGCGCGCTGAGCAACGCAGCGCACTGGCGGCCGCTGAGCAGCTAGCGGCGCAGATGCGGCCGGCTGCACCCGACGCGCGGGCCCTCGCGGCACTGCCCGTGCCCGACCGTGCGACCGTCGAGCGGCTGCTGGTTGATGTCGTCGAAGCTGAGCAGGTCGCGGAAGGTCTGACGCTTGAGGGCGAGGGCATCGAGGACCGCGTGCGGTTGCTGGAGCGCCAGCGCGATGAGCTCGCGGCCGAGGCGCCCGTGCTCGATGCGAGCGCGCTGGAGCGCGCGCGGTCGGCGCGGACGCAGACGTGGGAAGCGGTGCGCGAAGCCCTGGCTTCCGGGATCGTCGTTGAGGACGCCGCGAGGCTGGCCACCGAGCACGAGCGCGCCGTCACGGCTGCCGACGAGGTCGCCGACGCTCGCCTGCAACGCGCCGAGGACGTCGCGCGGCTGGCCCATGTCGAGCGCGAGCTCACGGTCCTCGCCCACGATGCTGAGGAGCTGGCCCACCGACGCAAGCGACATGCCGCGGCCAGCGAGCGGGCCTCCGCGGCGTGGTCTGTGGCGTGGGCGCCGGCCGGCGCGCAGGCGCCCGCGCCGGCAGAAGCGGGCGCCTGGCTCGCGGCCCGCGACACCGTGCTGGCCCACCTTGCCGACGCCGCGAGCGCCGCCGAGCGGGCCGAGGCGGCGGAGGCCCTTCGCGGACAGCACCGCAACGCGCTGTGCACGGCCCTCGGCGCCAGCGCCGATGCCGATCTTCCGCTGTCGGCCCTGATCGAGCTCGCCGACACGCGGCTCGACGCGCTGCGTGACGAGGCTGAGCGTGCAGGTCGAGCTGCGGAGGCCCTTGAACGGGCAGTCGACAAGCGTGAAGTGGCGGAGGTCACGGTCGGCCACGCCGAAGGACAGCTGGCCGAATGGCAAGAGGAGTGGGCGTCGCTGCGCGCGGGCTGCGGGCTGGCCGACACACTCGAGCCCGACGGCGCGCTCAGCGCGCTGCGCTCGATCGAGCAGGCCGTACGCCATCAGGAGCGTCTCGACACGCTGACCGCCGACATCGACGCGATCGACGCGCGCCGACACGCCTTCGAGGCCGCGATCGCCGAGCTAGTCACCGCCACTGCCGCGGCCGACCTCGCCGAGCAGCCGGCGACCTCAGCCGCCGCGGTCCTGCATCGCCGCGCCACCGAGGCGCGCGCCGCCGCCGCCGAGCGCGAGGTGCTGGCCGCCGAGCTGACCGCGCTGGAAGCCGAGCAGGCCGAGGCCGCGGCGATTGTCGCCGAAGCCGAGGAGGAGCTCGCCGCGCTGCGCGCCGCCGCCGGTGCGGCCGACGACGTGGAGCTGGCGCTCCGTGAGGACGCCAGCGCCCGGGCCGTGGAGCTGCGTGCCGAGATCGCGCAGCTCGACGGCGACCTGGCCCGCGCGGGTGGCGCGCCCGCCGCCGAGGTCGCCGATGCCGTGGCGGCGCTCGATGCCGACGCGCTGCCGGCGCGCGCCGAGGAGCTCGAGGCGCTGGCTGTCGTGCGCCGTGGCGAGCGCGACGAGGCCGGCGAGGCGCTGACCCGCGCCCGCGACAAGCTCGCGCGCCTAGAGCGCTCCGAAGAGGCGGCGCAGGCCGCCCAGGCCAAGGCGAGCCTGGAGGCCCAGATCCAGGAGTTGGCCGAGCGCTACGCCCGCGCCCGCCTCGCCCAGCGCGTGCTGCGCGACGCGATCGCCCGTTACCGCTCCGCCCACGAGGGCCCGCTGCTGGCGCGCGCCAACGCGCTTTTCCCCGCCCTCACCTGTGAGCGCTACGCGCGCCTGGAGACCGACGTCGACGAGCGCGACGAGGACGTCCTCATCGCCATCACCGCCGACGGCTCGCGCCGCCGCGTCCAAGAGCTGAGCGACGGCACCCGCGAGCAGCTGTTCCTCGCGCTGCGCCTCGCCGCGATCGAGCGCCACGTCGCCACCGCCGAGGCCGTGCCGGTCCTCTTCGACGACGTCCTGCTGGAGTCCGACGACGAGCGCGCCCAGCGGATCCTCGCCGCCCTCGGCGAGCTGGCGACCCAAACGCAGGTGATGGTGCTCACGCATCACCGCCACCTGGTCGAGATCGCGCGCGCCACGCTGCCCAAGCGCCGGCTTGATGTCATCGAGCTGAGCGCGACGGTGGCGACCGACGCGATCGCGCCACCCGCAGACGCCACCGTCGTCGAGAAGCCCGCGACGGCCCGCGTCCCGCCGGTCCCCACCCCCACGCTCGCCGATGAGCTCGAAGCCGCGCTCGTCGGCGGCGGCCCGCCGGACGACTTCGGCGAGCAGCAGACCTTGTTGTAGCGCTACGCGGGCGTTGCCGCTGGGGTGGTTGGGCCGACATCGACGCCCGTGAGCTCCTCGCTGAGCTCCCACAGCCGGCGGGCGTCATCAGCGTTCTGCGCTGCCTTCGTGCGGCCGACGAGCTTCGGGTGGCCGCGCTGCTCCAGGAACCCGTCCGGACCGACGAACGAGTTGCCCGGGATGTCTTGCGTCGCGGCATACAGCGTCGGCAGCGCGCCCATCTCCTCGCTCTGGGCCAGCAGCCGGTTGCCGATCGTGTTGAACAGCAAGTGGTTGATCCGGCTGCCCGTGTGGCTCTGCAGGTGCGTGCTCGCGTAGCCCGGATGCGCGGCGACCGCGCGGACCGAGCTGCCCGCCACCTCCAGCCGCCGCTGCAGCTCGGAGGTGAACAGCAGGTTGGCCAGCTTGGTCTGGCCGTAGACGCGCCAGCGGTCATAGCGGCGCCGCTCCCAGTTGAGGTCGTCGAGGTGCATCTTGCCGATCCGGTGCGCGCCCGAGGAGACGCTCACGACGCGGTCGGTGATGTGCCCCAACAAGAGGTTGGTCAGCGCGAAGTGCCCGAGGTGGTTGGTGCCGATCTGCGCCTCGAAGCCGTCGACGGTCTTTGACTGCGGAACGGCCATGATGCCCGCGTTGTTGATGAGGATGTCGAGGTCGCCGCTCCAGCCGGCGGCGAACGCGCGCACCGAGGCTAGCGACGCGAGGTCGAGCTCACGCACCTCCCAGTCGCCGGTGAACGCGGCGGCGACGCGCTCGCCCTTGGCGGTGTCACGGACAGCGAGGATGGTGTGGGCGCCGGCCCGTGCCAGCTCCCGCGCGGTGACGGCGCCGAGGCCGCTCGACGCGCCCGTCACGACGACGGTGCGGCCAGAGAGGTCGGGGAGGTCGGTGGCAGACCAAGCGGAGGAAGCGGGCATGCGCCGCAATGTAGTCGCCGCCGACAAAGCTGTCAATGACAACAATGCTGGCAGCGTCTACTCCCGCCGGTACGCTGTGGCCGTGACGACCGCCGCGCGCCCCTACCACCACGGCAACCTCCGTGAAGCCCTGCTGCGCACCGGCGAGCACGCGCTGGAGGCCGGCGGCGCCCAGAACCTGTCGCTGCGCGAGCTGGCGCGGGAGGTCGGCGTCAGCCACGCCGCCCCGCGCCGCCACTTCCCCGACAAGCAGGCGCTGCTCGACGCGCTGGCCCTCAGCGGCTGGGAGCGCCTTGGCGCGGCGCTGGCCGGCGCGGTCGCCAACGCCGGCGACGGCTTCGACGCGCGGATGCGCGGCCTCGCCGGCACCTACGTCGACTTTGCCACCAACCACCCCGCGCTCATCGAGCTGATGTTCGCGACCAAGCACGCAGACGGTGCGTCGCCCGAGCTGACGCAGGCCGGCGAGCGCGCCTTTGCCCCTGCGCTGACCGCCGTCGCCGATGGCCAGGCCGCCGGCGCGGTGGTCCCCGGTGACCCGCATCGCGTTGCCATCGTCGCCTTCGCCGCACTCCAGGGCCTCGTCGCACTGGCCAACAAC
The DNA here is from genome assembly GCA_963829185.1 of uncultured Conexibacteraceae bacterium. Taxonomy (GTDB): domain Bacteria; phylum Actinomycetota; class Thermoleophilia; order Solirubrobacterales; family Solirubrobacteraceae; genus Baekduia. The sequence goes on along the minus strand of CAWHID010000010.1, from coordinate 337,761 downwards.
GGGATGCTCGACGGCACGCCGCTCACCGAGACCCTCGACGAGGTCATCGAGCGTCTGGTGCTCGGACTTCGACCTCGCTGACGCGGCTCGCGTCCTGGACCAGCAGGGCGATCTGGACCCGGTTGTCGAGGTCGAGCTTGGCCAGCAGCTTGGACACGTGCGCCTTGACGGTCGCCACGCTCATGTGCAGCTCGGCCGCGATCTCGGCGTTGGCACGGCCCTGGCCCACGGCCATTGCGACCTCGTGCTCGCGCGCGCTGAGCGACGCCAGCCGCTCACGCGCCTGGTCGCGCCGGGCCGTGGCCTCGCCGTCACCGGCCACCAGCGCGATCAAGCGCCGCGCGACGGCCGGCGAGAGCATCGCGTCGCCCGCGTGCACCAGCTCGATCGCGCGGACGATCTCCAGCGGCGGGGTGTCCTTGAGCAGGAACCCGGCGGCGCCGGCCTGCAGGGCGCGCAGCACGAGCTCGTCGGCGTCGAAGGTCGTCAGCACGACCACGGCCGGCGGGTCGGGCTGCGCGCGCGCCAGGCGCGTGGCGGCGATCCCGTCGACCTGCGGCATCCGCAAGTCCATCAACACGACATCCGGACGGTGGCGATCCAACGCCTCCAGGACGCCGCGCCCATCGTCGGCCTCCCCGACCACGGCGATCCCCTCGGCGCCCGACAACATCATCTTCAGCCCTGAGCGCACCAGCGCGTCGTCGTCGACGAGCAGGACGCGGATCGGCGCGTCGGCGGCGCCCGCGTCGTCCACGTTCACACCGTCCACGGCAGCGTCGCGCGCAGGACGAAGTCGCCGGCGCCGTCGGGCCCGTGCTCCAGCGTGCCGCCCGCTAAGGCGACCCGCTCGGCAAGGCCGATCAGCCCGGTGCCCGCGCCCGGCGTGGGCAGGCGCGCCCCGGCATGTGCCACCACGGCGACCGGACGCCGGCTCACCACGCTCACCGCCAACTGCCCGTTGCCACCGGTGACCTCGACGTCTACGGCCGCCGCCGGCGCGTGCTTGCGCGCATTGGTCAGCCCCTCCTGGACGATCCGGTACGCCGTGCGCCCGAGCGCCGGGGGCACCGATGCCGTCTCCAGCACGTCGCTGCGCAGCACCACACGCGCCCCGGCCTCGCGCGACTCCTGCACCAGCGCCGGGATGTCGGCCAGCGTCGGCTGCGGCGGCTCGGTGCGGTCGCGCTCGCCCGCTGCGCCATCCTCCTCGTCGCGCAGCACACCGATCACGTCGCGCAGCTCCTGTAACGCCGCGTGTGCCGCGCCGCGCACGACGCCGGCCGCCTCGGCGATCTCTTCCGGCGGCGCGTCTGGACGGAACTCCAGCGCCCCGGCGTGCACGCTCAGCAGCGAGATACGGTGGGCGAGCACATCGTGCATCTCGCGGGCGATCCGGCGCCGCTCCGCATCGCGGGCCTGCTCCTCGTGTAAGCGCCGCTCGGCCTCGAACCGCTGTGCGCGCTCGTGCAAGGACCGCACGAGATCGCGCTGGGCGCGGGCGAAGAGGCCCCACCCAAACACCACGATCGTGAGCAGCCCCCCGAGGACTAGGCCACCCCAGTCATAGCCGTCGGGCTTGCCATAGACGGCAGACGAGACGAGCATCGCCGCGAGGTTCAGCGCCGCGATGCCCGCCAGCGGCCGCGGCCCCAGCCGCAGCGCGGCATTGAACAGGGCGGCGAGCCCGGCACCGGCGGCCAACGCCGAGAAGCACGCCAGCACGACGACCATCGCGGCCACCTCGGCCGGCCAGCGTCGCCGGAACCCCAGCGCCGCGAAGGCCACGATCCCCGCCGCAATGTCGATCCCGATCATCACGTCAGAGCGCGGACCGACCGTCGTGGCCAGGACCGCCACCCCGAACGCACCGCTGACGGCGTACATCAACGCATCGACCAGCCAGTCGCGCGGCGTGCGCCGAGCGCCCGGCTCTTCGAGCAGCGCCGCGGGCAGCAGCAAGCGCTGCCATTGGGCCAGCCCGGCCGGCACTTGATGCTCGGCAGCCTCCATCGGTCCCGACAGCGTACGGCGGTCGGCTGGCTCCGACCCCCGACCGAAGTCGATCCGACGCTCGACCTCGGTCGGAGCCAGTTGCGCCGTCCGACCAATGCACCGGTCTGGCAGACCGACCATGCTGCAGTCCATGATCGAGTCCTTTGGCCTTACGAAGCGCCTCGGCGGACGCACCGTCGTCTCCGACGTGACCTTCGCCTGCGCGCCCGGAACCGTCACCGGCTTCCTCGGCCCCAACGGCGCTGGCAAGACCACCACCATGCGCATGTTGTGCGGGTTGTCAGACGCCGACGCCGGCCACGCCGAGATCCTCGGCGGGCCCTATCGCGCGCTGCCCAACCCGGGCCGCCGCGTCGGCATCCTGCTCGACGCCAGCGCGCAGCACGGTGGCCGCCGCGGCGAGGAGACGCTCACGCTGTCGGCGCTCACGATGGGTGCCGACCCCAAGCGCGTCCCCGAGCTGCTGGAGCGCGTCGGCCTGGAGAAGCGCGCCGCGCGCCAGCGCGTCAAGGCCTACTCGCTGGGCATGCGCCAGCGCCTCGGCATCGCCAACGCGCTGATCGGCGATCCGGAGATCCTGATCCTCGACGAGCCCGCCAACGGCCTGGACCCCGAGGGCATGCGCTGGATGCGCGGCCTGCTGCGCGACTTCGCCGACCGTGGCGGCACGGTCCTGCTCTCCTCGCACCTCCTGCACGAGGTCGAGGCGGTCGCCGACCAGCTCCTGATCATCGGCGGCGGCAAGATCGTCGCGGCCGGCACGCGCGAGGAGCTGCTGGCCGGCGCCGGGACGCTCGTGCGCGCAGCCGATGACGGCTCCGCGCTGGCCACGGCGATGGCCACCGCCGGGCTCGCCGCCCGTCCCCATCCCGAGGGCGGCTTCATCGTCGAGGCCGAGCCCGAGGAGGTCGGGCGCGCCGCGCTGGCCGGCGGGGTCGCGCTGTCGCGCCTGGGCCCATCCGAGAGCGCCGGCCTGGAACAGCTCTTCTTCGACCTCACCAGCGGCGCGCCTGATGCGCCCGATGCGCCCGACGCGCCCACGTCCGCCGACCTACAGGAGACCGTCCGATGAGCACCGCTACCGCCCGCTTTGATGACCCGCTCTCGCCGCGTTCTGCGGACACCGCGCGCGAGCACCGTCCCAGCCTCGCGACGCTCACCCGCGTCGAACTGCGCAAGATGTATGACACGCGCGCCGGCTTCTGGCTGCTGCTGATCTGCGCGCTATTGGCGCTCCTGGTCGCCGGCCTCAGCGGCCTTCTGGACGACACCGACGAGCACACGCTGAGCAACATCTTCAACGGCACGTCGCAGGTGGTCACGTTGCTGCTGCCGATCGTCGGCATCCTGCTGGTCACCTCGGAGTGGTCCCAGCGCACCGCCCAGGTGACCTTCACGCTGGTGCCTCGACGTGGCCGTGTGCTGGCCGCGAAGGTCAGTGCCAGCGTGGTTCTGGCGCTGATCGCCTTCGCGCTGGCCTTGGTCCTCGCGCTCGTGGGCACGGCGCTGAACCCCGCCAGCGACGGCGCGTGGTCGCTGCCGGCGGGCGTGCTCGCGCAGACCGCGTTCTACATCGTGATCTCGACGCTGATGGGCGTCGCGCTCGGCGCGGCGATCCTGCTCTCGGCACCGGCGATCGTGGCGTCGTTTGTCCTCCCGATCGGCTTCAGCGTGGCGACGAACCTCATCCCGGGCCTGGACGGCGCGGCGCGGTGGCTCGACTCGGGCACGACGCTCCCTGACCTCACCGACCACGTCTACAGCGCCCACGCGTGGGCCCGCGTCGCTACGACGCTGCTGCTCTGGCTGGCGCTGCCGATGGCGATCGGCGCCTGGCGCTTCCTGCGCGGAGAGATCCGCTAGGGGCGCCGCAGGCGGCTTACGCCGCCTCTACGGAGTCTTCCTCTTCCTTGCCCTGCAGCCGCTCGCGGCCGCGGCGCACGGCGGCGATGAACTTCGAGAGGTTGACCTCAAGCGTGTTGAGGATCTCGTCGGCGTAGTCCTCGGCGCCGAGACGGATCTCGCGCTCGCGGGCTCGCGCGTCTTCCACGATCTCCTCGGCGGCGCGCTCGGCTTCGCGCGTCACCTCCTGATCGGAGACGAGCTCCTCCTGCTTGCGAACGGCGTCCTTGACGATCCGCTCCGCCTCCCGCTTGGCTTCGGCGAGCATCTCTTGGCGTTCCTTGACGATCCACCGCGCCTGCTTGATCTCCTCAGGGATGGTCGCGCGCATCTGATCCAAAATGTCGTAGATCTGCTCGCGATCCACCCGCACCTCGTCGGTGAGAGGGACCTTCTTGGCGTTGTGGACAAGGTCGTCGAGCTTGTCAATGAGGACCAGGACGTCCATGGCTAAGCGTCTTTCGTTATCGGGTGAGCTCTTCCTTCAGCCGGCGTGCGACGCGCTCGGGGACGAGGCTGTCGATGTCGCCGCCGAATGTGGCGAGCTCCTTCACTCCGCTGGAGCTGAGGAAACTGTACTGCGGGCTGGCCATGAGGTAGAGCGTGTCGACGTTTGGGGCCTGCATCCGGTTGAGCTGACCCATCTCCAGCTCGTACTCGAAGTCCGAGATGGCGCGCAGACCCTTGACGATCGTTCGGGCCCCGATCGCTTGGGCGAAATCCACCACCAGGACGCTGAACGGCTCCGCGCGGACGTTCGGGAGGTCGGCCGTGGCCTCCTCGATGAACGAGAGCCGCTCCTCGATCGAGAAGATCGGCTGGTTCTTGCGCACCGAGACGTTGACGACCGCGACGACGACCTCGTCGAACTGGGCGGCCGTCCTGCCGATGATGTCGAGGTGGCCGTTGGTGATCGGGTCATAGCTGCCCGGACAGACAGCGATGCGCTTCTCGTCGGTCATGCGTTCTGAGATGTGGAGGAGGTCAACGGGGCGGGATCGTACTCATGCGGCAAGGGGAGCCGCCTCCGCACGTTCCAGCTCGACCCGCAGCAGCTCGTGCTCGGGGGCCTGGAGCTCGGGATCGCGCTCCAGCAGGGCCTCGGCGGTCGCGAAGGCCGATTCCAGGACGAGCGCGTCATCGGGCAGGCGCGCGAAGCGAAAGCGGGCCAGCCCGGACTGCTTGGTGCCGGTCAGCTCGCCCTCACCGCGCAGCTCCAGGTCGATCTCGGCGAGCCGGAAGCCGTCCTCGTTGATCGCCAGCGCCTTGAGGCGCGCGGACTCGCGCGGCCCGAAGAGCAGGCAAAGCGACGCGTGCTCGCCGCGCCCGACGCGCCCGCGGAGCTGATGCAGTTGGGAGATCCCGTAACGCTCGGCGTCCTCGACGAGCATGACCGTGGCGTTGGGGACGTCGATGCCGACCTCGATAACGGTCGTGGCGACGAGCACGTGCGCCTCGCCGCTAGCAAAGCGCTCCATCGCCGCCTGCTTCTCGGCCGGGCGCATCTGACCGTGGAGAAGCACGACCTCGAAGTCGGCCAGCTCACCGGACTTCAGCCGCTCGTACTCCGCGGTGGCAGCGCGGGCGTTCAGGGCTTCTGACTCGCTCACCAGCGGGCAGACGACGAACGCCTGACGCCCCGCGCGCAGCTCCTCGCGGATGCGCTCATAGGCGCGGTGGCGCTCGGCCTCGGTCGAGCAGACGTGGGTGGCGATCGGCTGGCGTCCACGCGGCAGCTCGCGCAGCGCGGTGACGTCGAGGGCGCCGAAGTTGGCGAGCCTGAGCGTGCGCGGGATCGGCGTCGCGGTCATGTGCAGCAGGTGCGGCACCAGATCCTGGCCCGCCCGCCCAGCTTTGGCGTCCAGGGCGGCGCGCTGGCGGACGCCGAAGCGATGCTGTTCGTCGACGACGGCGACGGTGAGGTTCTGAAAGACCACGGGCTCCTCGATCAGCGCGTGGGTACCGACGATCAGCTGCAGCTCGCCGGTGGCCAGACGGGCGAGGATCTCGCGGCGCCGGGCGGCGGTGGTCGAGCCGGTCAGCAGCGCGGCCGTGAGCAGCGAGCCCGGCATGAGCGACTGGATCGTCGCGAAGTGCTGGTCGGCCAGCGTCTCGGTCGGGGCCATCAGCGCGGCCTGGCCACCGTGCTCGACGGCGCGCAGCATCGCGTGCAGGGCGACGACCGTCTTGCCAGAGCCGACCTCTCCCATCAGCAGCCGCTGCATCGGGCGCGTGCGCGCGAGGTCGGCGTCGACGTCAGCCATCGCGATCTCCTGGTCGCCGGTCAGCGTGAACGGCAGCGTCTCGGCGCGCCAGGCCGCGGTGATCGTCGGCGGCTCGGCCAGCGGCGCGGCCTGGACATCGGCCCGACGCTCGTGGCGCAGGCGCAGCTGGACGATCTGATCGATCAGCAGCTCGTCGAAGGCCAGGCGCCGGCGACCGCCCTCGTGGTCGCCGAAGTGCGCAGCGGCCAGCGCGGTAGGTCGATCGGGAAGTCCGAGCTCTTGCCGCAGCGCGGTCGGCAGCGGGTCGGTGAAGTCAAAGACGGCGTCGCGGTGCTGCTGGACGAGGGCGAGCAGCTGCGTCGAGCTGATGCCCTTGGTCGCGGGGTATTGGCCCGCGACCCCGGCCTCCTCGCCGATCGCCACGACCGCGTCGGTCTTGGCGTGGGCATTGACGCGAAAGCGCCCGTTGCCCTGGTATTTGCCGGCCAGCATCAGCCGCGTGCCGATCGGGTATTGCGCCGACAGCCACGGCTGGTTGAAGAACGTCGCCTTCATGATCCCGGTGCCGTCGGTGACGGTCGCCTCGACCAGGGGCTTCATCCCGCGCCGGCGCACGGGGCGCGAGGTGATGGACTTGACCTCGACGATGACCGTGGCGGTCTCGTCGAGCGCGAGCTCTGCGACCGTCCGTGCCTCGCCGGTCGCGCGTGGGAGGTGCGTCAGGAGATCGCCGACGGTCTCCAGGCCGATCGACTCCGCGGCGGCCGCGGCGGTGGTCGGCTTGATGTCCAACGGCGCTCGCAGCCGCGAGGGCCGCGGGATGCGCACAGGTGCCGTCCACAGCTCCTCGGCGCTCAGCTCGCGCGCCTGCGCGAAGGCGATCGGCGGCGTCAGACCCGGGCCGAAGGCGGGCGGGGGTTCACGGTCGGCTGGTGGCGGCACGGCGGCGGTCCCGGGCTACTCGGCCGCGAGCAGCCACCACCAGGACGGCTGCCCGCCGTCCTCGAGCTCGAGCTCCACACCGGCGGGGGCCAGCGCCGCGACCGCGGCGCTGTCGAGCGGAGCGCCGTCGCCCTCAATGCAGGTCACGAGCTCGGCATCAGCCGCCAGGCGCCCGAGGACCGCCTCCAAGGTCGAGCGCGGCTCGCCCCACGCGACGAGCTCCTCGCCGACATAGCCAACGGCGTCGCCGACGGCGAAGCGGCCGTCGGGATCCTGGCGCGCGGCGGGCGCGACGCCGCCGGTGCGCACGGCGTCTAGCGCCACCTGCATCGCGTCGGCGTTCGCACCGGCGCCGCGCTCGGCGTTGAGCGCGAAGGCGGCCGAGAGGCCAGCCTGCTGAGAGCGTGACGGCACCACGCGGACGACCTTCTCCGACAGCTCGGCGGCGCGCTCGGCGGCCATGAAGACGTTGGGGCTGTTGGGCAGCACGACGACCTCCTCGGCGGGGACGTCATGGATGCCGGCGAGAATCTCCATCGTCGAGGGGTTGAGCGTCGGGCCGCCATCGAGCACGCGCGCGCCAAGGCTCTCGAACAGCGCGACGAGGCCGGCGCCGGTGGCGACGGCCAGCGCGCCGCAGGTCTGCCGGTGCTCGACGTCGGCAATCGCAGTGCCGCCGCCGTTGAATGCGGAAGCGCCGTTGTCGTGACCGTTTGACCCGATCGCGCTGAGGCGCGCCTCGCGCTCGACGACCTGGGCGTGCATGTCGGCGACATCCAGGCGCGAGACCTCGCCCGCGCCGGCGAAGACCAGCGTCGCCCGCTCGGGGTCGTCGGTGTGGACGTGGACCTTGAGCGTCGCGTGGTCGCCGACGACGAGCACCGAGTCGCCGATCTCCTCCAGCTTGGGCACGTAGCGCGACGCTTCGAGCCCCTGACCGGTGACGGCGAAGTTGGTGCAGTAGCGATAGGTCTCGCTCGCGTGCTCGGGATGGGTGATCCGCGCCGGGGCGTAGTGCTCGAGCTCGGGCGCGTCGGTGCCCTTCAGGGCTGCGACGATCCCGGCGAAGATGATGATGACGCCGTAGCCGCCGGCGTCGACGACGCCCGCCTCGCGCAGGGCGGGCAGCAGCTCGGGGCCCCGCTGGACCGACGCCTCGCCGGCGACGATCGCGCGTTCCAGCGCAGCGGCGATCAACAGGTTCTGCTGCTCGGGCTCGGCCGCGGCGGCAAGCCGGCGCTGATCCTCGGGCAGGTGCGCGAGGTCATGAGCGATCGAGGTCGCCATGTCGCGCATCACCGTGAGCATCGTGCCCTCGGCCGGCTCGCGCACGGACGCGTAGGCCCGTTGGGCGGCAGTCGCGAACGCGGCGCCGAGCAGCACAGGATCGACCAGCTCGCCGGGGCGCGAGACCAGCTCCTCGGCGGCGCCGCGGATCAGCTGGGAGAGGATGACGCCGCTGTTGCCGCGCGCGCCGAGCAGGGCGGCACGAGCGACCGTCTCAACAATCTCGTCGCGGCCGATCTCGTCGATCGAGCGGTCGTGCAGCAACGCGAGGCGATCGAGCTCGGCAAGCACGGCCTTGAGCGTGAGCGCCATGTTGTCGCCCGTGTCGCCGTCGGCGACCGGGAAGACGTTGAGATCGTTGATCTCCTGACGGCGGGACTCGAGGTGCGCGAGCGCGCCTTGGACCGCCACGCGAAAGCGGACGAGACTCGGATCGGACACAAGTGCGACCGTAGCGCGTCGGTCGGCCGGTAGGGGGCGGCGGGTGGGGCTGGCGGACGGGCGGGCGGGCCCGACTTAAGCGGCCTTGGTGACCTTGCCGGCCTTGAGGCAGCGCGTGCAGACGTACACGCGACGCGGCGCAGCGCCCACGAAGATCCGAACCTTCTGCAGGTTCGGATCAAACCGGCGCTTGGTAGCGCGCATGGAGTGACTGCGGCTCTGTCCGAAAGCGGGACCGCGCCCGCAGCTGTGGCAAACCTTCGACATTCGGCCGGGGAGTGTAGCGGGACGGTGCCGGCAGGGCGGCGCGGCTGTGTGAGGCCACCTGGCCTAGGGTAATCGGGACTCGTGTCCGCCCTTTCCCAGCAGGTCGACCTGCCTCCGCGCTACCGCGTCCTGCGGCACATCGCCAACGGCGGCATGGCGACGGTCTGGGCCGCCGAGGACGCCGTGCTGGAGCGGCTGGTGGCGGTCAAGGTGCTGGCGGCCGGGTACGCAGCCGATCCGTCGGCGCGCAAGCGGTTTACCCGCGAGGCCCGGGCGGCGGCGCGGGTCTCTGACCACCTCAACGTCGTGACGATCTTCGACATCGGCGAGATGTCGTCCCCGCCAACGCAGGCGTTCATCGTCATGGAGCACTTCGCGGGCGGGACGGTCGATGACCGGTTGAAGGCTGGCGACCCCATCCCGGTGCCGCTGGCGCTGCGCTGGCTGCGCGAGACGGCTTCCGCGCTGGACGCTGCGCACGCCGCCGACATCGTCCACCGCGACGTCAAGCCCGGCAACCTGCTGCTGGATGAGAACGGCCGCCTGGCGGTCGGCGACTTCGGCATCGCATCGATCGCGGGCGAGACGGCGATGACCGCAGCCGGGCAGATCCTGGGGACCGCGGCCTACCTCTCCCCCGAGCAGGCTCGCGGCCAGCCGGCCACCCCGGCGTCGGATCGCTATTCGCTCGCGGTGGTCGCCTTCGAGCTGCTCTGCGGCCGACGCCCGTTTGACGGCGACACGCCGATGGCGCAGGCGCGTGCGCGGATCGAGCAGGAGCCGGCGGCGCCGACAGGCCCATGCGCGGCGGCCGGCGACGTGCTGGCCTGGGGGCTGGCGCGTGAGGCCGCCGACCGGCCGGCGACGGCCGCAGCGTTCGTGACGGCGCTGGAGGATGCGCTGGGCGACGCGGCGCAGCCGACGCGGGTGACGACCGTGATGCCACGGCCGCAGCCGGCAGAGCAACCACGCTTTCGGCGAGCGCCCGCCGCTCACGACGGGTGGGATCCGCTTGCGGGTCAGGACGTCGCGACCGCCGCCGTGCGGCGCCCGCCGCCGCCGGATCCCGTGCCACGGCAGCGGAGCCCGCACTACCGGGCATACCTGCTGGCCGGGCTGACGGCGGTGTGCCTCGGCGTGGGTGCCGGAGCAGCGCTCATCAGCGACGACGGCAACAACGGCGGCCGTGATGTGACCGCGCCGCGGGCGGTGAGCTCCAAGCCGCAGGGCACGACGCCGTCACAGAAGGGCACGGGAGCATCGTCCACGTCGACGACCGGCGCGCCGACGCCGGCGGCACCCGCGCAGCAGGCTGGGTCCGCCCCGCAGGCAGGGTCTGCCCCGCAGGCTGGGTCCGAGGCCTCGTCGAGCACGCCATCGGGTACCGCGACCACCCCGGCGCCCGACGATGGCCGCTCCGCCGTGGCCATCAACAACGCGGGCTACGCGCTACTGCCGGGCAATCCGCAGCGCGCGCTGCCGCTGCTGGCGCGCGCCGTGGAGAAGTTCCGCGCCGCGGGCGACACGCGCAGCCTCAACTACGCCTTCTCGCTCTACAACTACGGCTGGGCGCTGCGCCTCGCGGGCCGCCCGGCCGAGGCGATCCCGTTGCTCGAAGAACGTCTGCAGATCTCCAAGTACAAGCGCGGGATCGTGCGCAAGGAGCTCAAGACGGCGCAGCAGGCAGCGGCGGCGGCAGGCTGAGCGCTTCGCGGCGCGAGCGTCTGGCGCTCCGAGGCGTTCGTTCGTCATCCGCCAGCGGTTCAGGGCGTTTTATGGTGAATAGTTCACCATGAGGCGACCCGGATCCTCCGGCGCGGGCGGATGACGGACCCGCGCCTTGAAGCACCAGACGCCACCGACGGTTGACAGCGCACGCACCCTCAGGGCAAAGTAAGCAAACGTTCACTTTGCGAACCGAGGTCGCCGAGAGATGCCCGACGCCATCCCCATCCAGCCCCTTACCACCGGCCGCGTCCGCATCCACGCCAAGATGCACCGCGGCGAGGGCACCGGCCTTCGACGCCGCGCGAAGATCCTGCGCAAAGGCCCGATGGGCGAGCCGGTCCCCATCCACGCCTGGCTGATCGAGCACCCCGAGGGTCCGATCCTCGTCGACGCCGGCGAGACCCACGCCGCCCGCAGTGCGACGTTCGCCGAGTTCCACGTCACGCGCGCCGACGAGCTCGACCACCAGCTTGCCGCCGCCAGCGTCGCTCCGACCGACATCAAGACCGTGGTCCTCACCCACATCCACGGCGATCACGTCAACGGCCTCTCGCACGTCCCCCACGCCACCGTCCTCGCCAACGCGCAGGAGATCGCGGTCGCCAACTCGCCCATGGGTCGCCTCCAGCGCGCCATCACCCGTCAACCACTGCCACCGGGCTTCGCACCCCAGCCGATCACCCTCAACGGCCCGGCGCTGGGCGCGTTTGCGACCTCCAAGAGCCTCACCGCCGACGGTCGCGTCGTCGCGGTCCCCACGCCCGGCCACACCCTCGGCCACATCGCGATCCTCATCGTCCAGCCCGACCATCACGTCGTGCTCGGCGGCGACACGGCGTATGACCAACAACAACTCCAAGACCTTCATGTCGATGGCGTCAGCCCGAAGGACGACGTCGCGATAGCCACCATGAAGACGATCCTGGCGCACGCCAAGACCAACCCCACCGTCTACCTCCCGAGCCACGACCCTCAGTCAGTCCGACGGCTACGGGAGACCGACACGCTGTAGCGCCCGGTGCCGCGCCCCAGCCGCGAAGCCGAAATCCTCGACGCTGCCTTGGCCTGCTTCGCCGAGCGCGGCTACGACGCCACGCGCATCCGCCACATCGCGCAGCGTGCGCACGTCAGCGAGGCCGCGCTCTACCGCCATCACCCTTCCAAGGAGGCGGTCGGCCTCGCCCTCTTCGCCACCCATATGCGCCGCTATGCGGCGCTGCTCCAGACGGTCGCCGAGGACCCCGCACGCTCGACGCGAGAACGGATCAAGGGCCTCGTCGGAGCCGCGCTGCTGGCCCGCCGCACCGACCCCACCGCGCACCGCTTCGTGCTCGGCCACCAGCAACAGTTCCTCTCTGCCCTGCCGGCCGACTTCCCCTATCCCATCAGGATCGTCGACCAGCTCATCCGAGAAGGCCAAGCGGACGGCACCGTCAAGCCCGGCCCCGTCCGCGTGCTGAGCGCGCTTGTCGTCGGCTGCATGAACCAGCCGGCAATCGTCGCCCACCACGCCGCCAGGGGCACGATCGACCTTGACGACCCCGGCACCGCCGTCCTCATCGCCGACGGTGCTTGGGCCGCGATCGCGGCCGAGCCTGCGGCTAGCGGGTGACCGGTTCGCGCGCCGGGGCGCGCTCCGGCACGTGGGCCGGACGGCGGTTGGGCCGCGGATGCGCGTCGGCGATGCGGCCGGGCTCGCGGAGCCGGATGGGCGATGGCGCGGCGTCGGCCAGCGGTGGGGCGAGCATGCCGCCACCGCCACCACCGTCGCCGCTGCGCGGTGGCTCGAAGCCCGGTCCGCCACCCCCGCCGTCGTCGTCGCCTGGCCACAGCATGCCGCGCCAGTCGATCTCCTCATCACCGATGATCGCCCAGATGAGCACGATCGCCCCGATGAAGTGGACGATGACCGTCAGCGCGATCGCGATGACCTCCAGGCTCACGAATGCCAGCCTAGCGGCGGCTGCGACCGTCGTTGCGCCGAAGGTCAGCCAGCCGGCAGGGCGGCCGCATCCGCCAACTGGGCCTTGATCTTCAACAGCGCCAGGACCGCCTCGGCGGCGTGGCGGCCGGAGTCGCGCTTGTCGCCGCCCGAGCGCGCCAGCGCCTGATCGAGATTGTTGACCGTCAGCACGCCAAACGAGCACGGCACGCCCGTCGACAGCTGCACGTCCTGGATCCCACGCGCGGACTCGCCGCAGACGTAGTCGTAGTGCGTCGTCTCGCCGCGGATCACCGCGCCGAGGCAGACGACCGCGGCGTAGCGGCCCGACTCGGCGGCGTACTTGGCGGCCAGCGGGAGCTCGTAGGCGCCGGGCACCGAGAACTCGTCGATGTCGGTCACCCCCGCCTCGGCCAGCGTCCCGCGCGCACCGGCGGTAAGACGGTCGGCGAGCTCCTCGTAGAACCGCGCGACGACGATCGCGACCTTCACGACGCCGACCCCGCGTCGCGCTTGCTGTCGCTGAGGTGCTCGCCGTGGAGCATCTCCTCATCGAGGGCCAGGCCCTGGTGGTGGAGTGTGTGCCCCATCCGCTCGGCCTTGGTCCGCAGGTACGCCTCGTTGTGCTTGTTGGGAGCGTGGGCGATCGGCACTTGGTCGGCCACCCGTAGGCCGTAGCCCTCCAACCCGCGGATCTTCTTGGGGTTGTTGGTCAGGATCCGGATCGACGTCAAACCGAGGTCGACCAGGATCTGAGCGCCGATGCCGTAATCGCGCAGGTCGGCCGGCAGGCCGAGCTTGAGGTTGGCGTCGACGGTGTCATAGCCCTCCTCCTGCAGCTTGTAGGCCTTGAGCTTGTTGAGCAGGCCGATGCCACGGCCCTCTTGCGCGAGGTAGAGCAGCACGCCCTCGCCTTCGGCCTCGATCATCGAGAGCGCCGACTCCAGCTGCTCGCCACAGTCGCAGCGCAGCGAGTGGAAGACGTCGCCGGTGAGGCATTCGGAGTGCACGCGGACGAGCACGTCCTCCTTGCCCTCGACCTCGCCCTTGACCATCGCGACGTGGTGCTTGTCGTCGACCAGCGAGCGGTAGCCGATGACCGTGAACTCGCCGAAGCCGGTTGGCATCGACGTCGCCACGACGCGCTCGACGAGCTTGTCGTGGCGGCGCCGGTAGGCGATCAGATCGGCGATCGTGATCATCTTGAAGCCGTGCTTGTGGCAGTAGGCGGCCAGATCGCCGACGCGCGCCATCGAGCCGTCCTCGTTTTGGACCTCGCAAATGACGCCGGCTGGCGTGCAGCCCGCCAGGCGGGCGAGGTCGACCGATGCCTCGGTGTGCCCCGTGCGCTCCAGCACGCCGCCGCTGCGCGCCTTCAGCGGGTGGACGTGGCCGGGGACCACGATGTCGGCCTTGCCCTTGGCGGGATCGACGGCGGTGCGGATCGTCGTCGCCTGATCGGCGGTCGAGATGCCCGTCGTCACGCCCTCGCGCGCCTCGATCGTCACGGTGAACGGCGTCTCGTGGGCAGACTCGTTCTTGAGCGACATCAGCTCAAGACCGAGCTCCTCGCAGCGCTCCGGCGTCAGCGTCAGGCAGATCCAACCGCCCGCCTGGCGCGTCATGAAGTTGATGTCGTCGGCGGTGGTGAACTCCGCCGCCATCACGACGTCACCCTCGTTCTCGCGATCCTCGTCGTCGACGACCACGATCATCTTGCCGGCGGCGATGTCCTCCAGCGCCTCCTCGATCGTCGCGAACTGGATGTCGTCGCGGGTGGCCTGCGGTTCGACCTTCATGCGCGTGCGCCTCCGCCAACCAGCTTCTCTACGTATTTGGCGACCACGTCAACCTCCAAGTTGATGGTGCGCCCCACCGTGGTGGCGCCCAAGTTGGTCCGCTCCAACGTCTCCGGGATCAAGGACACGTCAAACGATGTGTCGTCGACTCGCGAGACCGTGAGGCTCACGCCATCGACCGCGATCGAGCCCTTCTCGACCACGTAGCGCAGCAGCTCAGCGTCCGCATCGATCGTGACGATCCGCGAGAAGCCCTCGTCGCGCAGCGCGGCAACCGTGCCGACGCCGTCGACGTGGCCCTGCATGATGTGGCCGCCCAGGCGCGCGTCGGCGCGCAGGGCCAGCTCCAGGTTGACTTTCGAGCCCGTATCGATCTCGCCTAGCGACGAGCGGCGCAAGGACTCCAACATGACGTCGAAGCCGAAGCGGTCGCCGACGATCGCCGTCGCGGTCAAACAGACGCCGTTGACGGCGACGCTGTCGCCCTCACCGATCTGCGGCGCCAGACGGGACTCCACCGTCAGCACCGCGCCGCCGTCGTTGCGGTCGACCGCCACGACCGTTCCAAGATCCTCAACAAGTCCGGTGAACATTCACCACTCCCGCAGCCGTGCGCTGATCAAGACGTCGTCGGCGACGCGCTCGCAGTCGAGCGTGAGCGCCTTCAGCGCCTCGGAGATCTTCTCCACGCCCTCGCCCTCCAGCGGGTCGCGGGCCTTGCTGCCACCCAGCAGCAGCGGCGCGAGGAAGAGGCGCACCTCGTCGATCTCGCCTGCGTCCAGGAACGCGCCCGCCAGGTGCGGGCCGCCCTCCAGCAAGACGGCGTGGATGCCGGCCTCGCCGAGCTGGTCCAGCGCCGAGCGCACACGCGCGGGCTCATGCTCGCCGGTGGCGACGATGACGTCGGCGCCCGCGTTGGTCAGCGCGTCGGCGGCGCTGCGCGGCGCGGCGCGCGAGACGACGACGGTCAGCGGAATCTCCGGGGCCTGCTGGACGAGTTGGGAGTCCAGCGGCAGGCGGCCGGTGGCGTCGAAGACGACGCGTCGCGGCTGGCGCAACGGCGGGACGGCCGGGTCGGGATCCTCGATCCGTGCGGTCAGCTGCGGGTCGTCGGCCAGTGCGGTGCCGATGCCGACGACGACCGCGTCGACCGAGGCGCGCCAGCGATGGGCGAGCGCGCGGCTGGACTCCGAGGAGATCCACTTGGAGTCGCCGGTGCGCGTGGCGACCTTGCCGTCGAGCGTCATCGCGGACTTGAACAGCACCCATGGCCGGCCGCTGCGGGCGTGCTTGCGGAAGGCCTGGTTGGCGAGCCGGGCGCGCGCGGCGAGCTCGCCGCCGGCGACGTCGACCGTCACGCCCTCGTCGCGGAGGATCCCGAGGCCACGACCGGAGGCCTTCTCGGTCGGGTCGTCGGAGGCGACGACGACGCGGGTGATGCCCGCCGACAGGATCGCCTCGGTGCAGGGCGGCGTCTTGCCCTGGTGGCAGCACGGCTCCAGCGACACGTAGATGGTGGCGCCGGTCAGATCGGCGCCCTCGCAGGCCGCGATCGCGTTGACCTCCGCGTGCTCGCCGCCGTACTCGGCATGCCAGCCCTCCCCCAGGACCGCGCCATCCTTGACGACCACGGCACCTACGACAGGGTTCGGGTGAACGCGGCCGCGACCGCGAGTCGCGATCTCGATCGCGCGCGACAGATGGTCGTGGTCGTTCTCGGTCCGTTGCACCGCTTCAGGAGGATAGGGGCCGAAGGCTCGCCCTAGCTGGCCGCGCAACGACCACCGCGGAGGTGGTAGATCCACATCGTCGGACCCGGCCGGTGGTAGGCCAGTGGGTAGAAGTCGAACGACCAGTCGAAGTTGAAGTCGACTGGGCCTGCGCCGGCGCGGTAGGGCGAGGCGACATATGCGGTGTCGGCGCGGCGCTCGAGCTCGCGGTAGTAGGCCAGCGCGCGCGGGACGGCCTCGGGCTCGACCTCGGCCCGGCCACGCTGCGTGGAGCCGACCACGACCCAGCAGTAGCCCTGCTGCTCGTAGCGGTCGACCAGCCCTGGGTAGAGCGTGCGCTCGTAGTCCTCGATGTTGACCAGGCGCCCCGGGCCCAGGATCTCCGAGCCGTCGTTGGCGATGTTCGAGCGGCTCGTCGGGAACTTGACCCAGCGGTTGCCGTTGCTGGTCAGCGGCGACGGATGACCGATGTCTTGGGCCCAACCGTCGGGGACGACGGGCTCGACGACGACCTTGGTCTTGGGCGGGACGTTGGCGACCATCCACGCGCGGGCCAGGTTGCGCGTGTCGGGGCGCGAGAGCACCTGGCCGATGTGCAGCGAGGCGATCAGCCCCTGCCCGCAGAGCGCCGCGGTGGCGAGCACCATCAGCGTCGGGACGAGCATGGGCCGACGGCGCCCGGCGAGCTCGACGACCCGCAGCACGGCATAGGCCGACAGCAGGCAGATCATCGGGAAGACCGGCATCAACCAGCGGCCAAAGAAGCGCTCCTGGGTGCCCATGAAGAGCAGGAACAGCAGCGGCGCGGGGACCAGGACGGCCGCAATCCGCCAGTTGTCGCGAACCAGCACGACGACGCCGACGCCGGCCGCGATGGCGGGGACCCAGCCCAGGCCCCAGGTCAGCGTCCAAAGGTAGTAGGCCAGCCCGTTGTCCTCGGTCAGGCCAAGCTTGCCCAGCGCGTCGTCGGCGGCCGAACTCTGATGCTGCAACCCATCACGGAAGCCGGCGAAGTCCAGCAACGCGTAGGGGTTGAAGATGAGGAAGGCGACCAGCGCGGAGAAAGCGGCGATCATCAGGCCCCCGACGACCGTCGAGACCGGCGGTCGCCGGCGCCCCACGAGCCAGCCAGCGGCCGCGGCCAGGATCGGCAGCAGCGCGATCCCGGCGGTGTACTTGGTCGCGCAGGCCAGTCCGAGCCCCGCGCCGGCGAGCAGGTAGTCGGCCAGCCGCCCCTGGCGCATGATGCCCGCCGTGCCGTAGAGCGCGAGGCAGATCGGCGCGAGCATCGGGACGTCGTTGAGCGCCAGGTGCGAGTAGAAGACCGGCAGGAAGCCGACGCCGAGCAGGCCGGCGGCCAAGAAGCCGACGCGGCGGTCGGCGAACATCTTGGTCCCGGCCAAGTACAGCAGCCAGACGGCGACCGTCCCGCAGGCCGCGGCGACGATCCGGGCGACGAAGAAGACGTCGGTGGGGTCGGCGGCAAACGAGTTCGACACGCCCTCGCGGCCGCCAAACCAGACGGCGAAGACCACGTGCAGCAGGTACGTGTAGGCCGGCGGGTTGACGAAGTAGTGCGGGTTCAGGCCGTGGCCGAAGAGGCCGATGGCCTTCGGCACGAAGTGCGCGTTCTCATCGGCGTTGTAGGCGTAGGGCAGGCCCTGCTTGGCGCCCCACACGCGCAGCGCGAAGCTGACGGCCAGCAGCAGGAGCACGGCCGGCGCCCAACGCAGGCGCTCACGCCGCCGCGCCCGCGCCACCGCCGCGCGGGCGGTGTCCTCGGTGACGGGCGCGTCGTCATGGGCGTAGGCGGTCACGTCCTCCTCAACAACGGACATACGTGGCGTAGTAGTCGGTGAAGGCGAGGCGCCGGAAGCCGGGCAGCGGGAGGTTGTCGAACGGGTCGTCGGTCTCGGCGACCAGCGCCTGGCGTAGCAGCGCGCCGCGGTCGACCACGAAGATCGAGACGCCCTTCTGGATGCGCTTGGCCTCGGTGTCATCGGCCCGCGGGACGACCTCGCTCGCCGAGGCGCCAAGGATCCAGCGCGCATCGGGGACGAGCTTGTGGTTCGGTGTCGAGACCGCGCCGCAGCGGCGTGCGGCGTCGCGCACGGCGGGCTGATCGAGCAGGTCCACCAGCGAGCGGTGCGAGGCGCCGCGCAGCTTCAGTTCGGCGTCGAAGTTGTGGAAGTTGACTCGTGTCACGGTGAACGCGACGCCGTAGATGACGATCGCCGCGGCGGCGATGGCCCAGAGCTTGCGGATCAGCAGGCCCTCGCGCAGCATCGTCCAGCCGGCCAGCGCGACGGCGGCGAAGACCATCACCATGAGCGTCGGGACCAGCAGGTAGCGGTCGATGACCGACAGGCCCGCGACGCCGACCAGGACGAACGTCCCGGTGCCGATCAGCCACAAGGCCGCGGGCATGAGCGCGCGCCGCGGCGCCAGCCATACCGCGGCGACGAAGCCCGCGATGCCCGCATAGAGGACCGGCGCCTTGGCCAAGTTGAGGAAGAACTTCTTGGTCGACTCCGGGACCTCGGAGAGCCCCTGCGTGCGCCCGAGCTCCTCGGCTAGGCCACTGGTGTGCTGCAGCGAGAAGAGCGGATGGCCGGTGACGATGAAGTCGGTGAGCACCCAGACGACGGGACCGATCGCGGCGTAGCCGGCGTAGCGAGCCCAGCGCAGCAGGCGTTCACGGGCGTCATGACCGGGGCCGAGCTCGCCTGAGCACATCCACAGGAAGTACAGCCCGATGATCAGCCAGGCCTCCGGGCGCAGCAGGCCGGCGCAGGCCAGCAGGACCCAGACGATCCCGCCGCGGCGCGGGCGCGCCAGCTCGAAGGCCGCCGCCCAGATGACGAACGCCAGGTACGGGATGTCGATGTAGGCGCGCGCGGCTAGGAACGGGAAGTCAAAGCGGGTGCACAAGATGCCGGCCGCGGCGAGGCCGACCAGCGGCGTGAAGGCCAGCCGCCCAAGCCGGTAGATCCCGGCGCAGAGCACGACGAACGACGCCTCGGTGCAGAAGACCATGACGCGGTCGCCGCTGCGGCCCAGCAGCGACAGCACGGCGCCGAAGGCGACGGCCAGCGGGTGCTCGGTCGGCGAGCGGTACTCATCGAAGCTCGGCAACTGCCCGTGCAGAACCTCTCGGCCCCACAGCAGCGAGTAGTAGCTGTCGTAGTTGGGATAGGTCGGGTAGACGAGGAAGCCGATGAAGGTCGCGATGGCAAGCGCCAGCAACGCCAGCGCGGGCCATGGCACGCTGGCGAGGCGCTTCAGCGCACGGTCATAGCCACCGCGCACCGCGGTCTCAGCAGCTGGCATACGCGAGGAAATGGGCACTGCGGTCGATGAGGCGGAGTCCTGGGCCGGGCACCTGGATCCGTGCATCGTCGCGGGAGCCGGGGACGAACGGTCCGTAGGTCGAGTTGGTGAGCATGGTCGGGCCCGTCACGAAGAGCTGCACACCGCGCGTGCGCTGACCGAAGGACGGCAGGCTGCTGCGAGCCAGGACTTCGTCGGCGTCGGCGTGCAGGACCCAGCGCGTGTCGGGGATTAACTTGTGGTTGGGGACGGTGACGGGGCCACAGCGGTTGGCGAGCGCGAAGGCCGGCGTCGTGACCAGGCGCGCGAGCTCCTGGCGCAGCTCGCGGCGGGTGGTGAGCTCGCGGTCGATGTACCCAGGATGAAGATGCGTCGCCGTGAACGCGGCGCCCCCCACCGCGACGGTGAGCGCGGCGGCGATCCAGGGGCGGCGCGCGCGGTGGCCCTCCGGCAGCACAGTGAAGCCCGCGATCGCCAAGCCGGCGAAGACCAGCAGCCCGAGCGCGGTGACGGCGAGGTAGCGGTCGATGACCGAGAGGCCGGCGAGAGCAATCGCCCCGAAGGTGACCAGGCCCGAGGCGCTCAGCGCCAACAGGACGCTCGCACGCCGCCGGGCGAACCCGAGGGCGAGGCCAAGCCCGAGCAGCGCGCCCAGCAGGACCGGCCATTTCAGCGTGCCCGTCAGGGAATGCAGCGCGAAGCCCGGGGCCTCCGAGGCGGGCTTGGTGCGCTGCAGGTCGTTGGCCAGCGAGGAGGTGTGGCGCAGCGAGAAGAGCGGGTCGCCCGTGGCGAGCAGGTCGGTCAGCGCCCACACGACGGGCGCGATCGCCGCCACCGCCGCCGTCCGCACCGCCTCGCCACCACCCCTGCGCGTCGCTCGGAGGGTCGGAAGGTTGCACCAGAGCCAGTAGGCGGCGAGGAGGATCCAGGCCTCGGGGCGCAGGAGGCCGGCAAGGGTGAGGAGGACCCAGACCGCGCCTCCGCGGCGTGGCTTCTCGGTCTCCAGCGCGGCGGCCCAGGCGACCATCGCCAAGTACGGGATGTCGATGTAGCCGCGCACAGCGAGGAAGGCGTAGTCGAGACGGCTGAGGACGAGCAGCGCGGCGACGGCCCCGACCCACGGCGTGAAGGCCGCGCGACCCAGGCGGTAGACGCCGGCGACCAGGAGGCAGAAGGCCAAGACCGTGGTCCCCAGCCAGATCCGTGGCGCCGCGTCGCCCAGCGGGGCGAGCACCGCGCCGAACGCCACGGCCAGCGGATGCTCGGTCGGCGTGCGGTAGGCGTCGAAGGACGGCAGCGCGCCGTCGAGCAGCTCCCGGCCCCAGATCAGCGAGTAGGCCGAGTCGTAATTGGGATAGGTCGGGTACACCAGAAACCCAATGGCGGCCCCGATGCAGAGCAGCACAAAGCCCGCACGCGCCCACACCCGTTCCGGCACGGCACGTACCCGCGCGAGCAGGCCGAGCCCGCGACGCGGCAAGGGGCGCGTTACGCCAGCCATGACGTCTTTGATGCCGTGCCGGCGCGCGGCGAGGTGAGCGTCGCGCTCTCCATACAGGTCGAGGTTCCAGTGGCCCGGGTTAGGAGGTGTTGCGTGCGACGACGAACGTCCCGAACCTCTGAGATACTGGGCCCGCGAGTGTACGGCACGCATCCCTCCCTTCGCGCGCCGTCCCCACCCCACTTCTCATGAAGCTCATCATCCAGATCCCCTGCCTCAACGAGGAGGAGACGCTGCCAGCGACGCTGGCAGACCTCCCCCGCGAGATCCCGGGCTTCGACGTGATCGAAGTCCTGGTCATCGACGACGGCTCAACCGATCGCACGATTGAGGTCGCACGCGCCAACGGCGTGCACCACATCGTCAAGCTCACAAACAACAAGGGCCTCGCGGCCGCGTTCCAGGCGGGCCTCGACGCCTCCCTGAAGCTGGGGGCTGATGTCGTCGTCAACACCGACGCCGACAACCAGTACAGCGGCCACGACATCCACAAGCTGGTCGGGCCGATCCTCGCCGGCAGCGCCGACATGGTCGTCGGTGACCGCGAGACGGACTCGATCGAGCACTTCTCGCCGCTGAAGAAGCGCCTGCAGAAGGCCGGCTCGTGGGTCGTGCGCCAGGCCTCGGACACCGACGTGCCCGACACGACCTCGGGCTTTCGCGCCTACAACCGTGAGGCCGCGATCCAGATGGCGGTCGTCTCGAAGTACACCTACACGCTCGAGACGATCATCCAGGCCGGCAAGCTGCTGGTCGCCACCGACCACGTCGCGATCGGGACCAACCCGAAGACGCGCGAGTCGCGGCTCTTCCCGTCGATGAGCTCCTACGTCCGGCGCAACGCCGTGGCGATTGCGCGCATCTACACGCAGTACGAGCCGCTGAAGGTCTTCTCCTACATGGCGACCTTCCTCTTCGTGCTCGCGCTGATCCCGTTCGTGCGCTTCGTCGTCGCCTACATCGACGGCGAGGGAGCAGGCCACGTCCAGTCGCTGATCTTCGGCGCGGTGCTCTTCAACGCCGCGGTCGTGGTCGGGACGCTGGGCATCATCGGCGACCTGCTCTACAGCCAGCGCATCATGTCCCAGCGGATCTTCGAGCGCGTGCGCCGCATCGAGCTGCAGCTCAAGGTCCCGCCGTCGCACTACGAGCCGGGCGCGACCGACACCGGCCAGCCCGCCACCACCGGCGCCCAGGCCGGCCGCACCGAGGAACGAGAGGCTCTCAAGCTATGACGCCCCCCACCGTCACCGTTGACGACGAAGGCACGGTCACCGGCAACACGTACGACAAGTACGGCTCGACCAACCCGGTCGTCAAGCGGCTGATGGCGCGCTTTGAAGGCACGCTGGAGGAGCTGTACGCCAAGGCGGCGCCGACCACGCTGCTCGACGTTGGCTGTGGCGAGGGCGTGCTCACCCATCAGTGGGCGCAGACGCCGGGCATGGAGCGGATCGTCGGGCTCGACCTGGACGACCCGCAGCTGCACGAGGCCTGGAAGGGCCGTCAGCACCCGTGCCTGCAGTACGTCGTCATGAAGGCCGAGAACCTGCCGTTTGCCGATGACGAGTTCGAGGTCGCCACGGCGATCGAGGTGCTCGAGCACGTCCCGGATCCCGAGCACACGGTCTCCGAGATGGCGCGCTGCGCATCGAAGTGGCTGCTGGTCTCGGTCCCGCGTGAGCCGCTGTGGCGCGGGCTGAACATGGCCCGTGGCGCGTACTGGAAGGACCTGGGCAACACGCCCGGTCACCTGAACCACTGGTCCAAGCGCAGCTTCATCTCGCTGCTGGGACGGCACGGAACCGTCGTCGAGGCGCGCTCGCCGTTCCCGTGGACGATGCTCCTCGTCCGCATTGGGAGCTAGCGCGCAGGATCTGCCGGCGTCCGCCGAGGGCGACGCCGGCGCGACGGGCGGCGAGCGGTCCTACGGGTCCGGCGCGCGCCTGCTGAGCATCGGGATCGCGGCGACCGGGCTTTTTACCTTCGCCTACTTCTCGGTCGCCAGCCATGTGCTCGACGACGACGCCTACGGGCGGGTGTCGCTGCTGTGGTCGGTGCTGTTCGTGACGATGTCGGTGATCTACCGGCCGGTCGAGCAGCTGCTGTCGCGGACGATCGCCGACCGCCGCGCGCGCGGACTCGAAGGGGGACATCCGCTGCGGGTGCCGGCGACGATCCAAGCGTCGTTCGCGGCGGCGTTCCTCGTGGTTGCCTTCGCGCTGCACGGGCCGATCGAGGACGGGCTGTTTGACGGCGAGGCAGCGTTGTACTGGATCTTGATCGCCGCGACGGTGGCCTACGCGGCGTCGTACTTCGCGCGTGGCTATTTGGCGGGCCATCAGTGGTTCGGGTTGTACGGCGGGTTGGTGCTGTTCGAGTCGCTGTCGCGGTTCTGCTTCCCGGTCGCCGTGGCGGTGGGCGTGGCCAGCGGCGAGACCGCGGTGGCGCTGGGCATCGTGGCGGCGCCGCTAGCGTCGTTGATGGTTATCCCGTGGGCGCTGCGGCGCCACGAGGCGACCGCGGCCGACGCGGTGCCGCGCTCGCGAGGCGAGATGCGCGAGAGCGCGGGCTTCGCCGGCTCGGTCGCGGCGATTCAGCTGGCCGAGCAGACGCTGCTGAACGCCGCGGTGCTGCTGGTAGCCGACTCCACCAAGGCCGGCATCGTCTTCAGCGCGCTGCTGATCGCGCGGGCGCCGCTGCAGCTGTTTCAGGCGGTGCAGACGTCGCTGCTCCCGCATCTGGCGGGGCTGGAGGCGACCGCGGGCCACGAGGCGTTCGCGCGCGCGATCCGGACGACGGTCCTGGCGATTGCTGCGTTCGCGGGCGCCGTGGCGCTTGGGCTTTTGGCGATCGGCCCGTTCGTCATGGACGTGCTGTTTCCGTCAGACACCGACTACGGCCGCGTGGGGCTGGCTGTGATCGCGGTTGGCATGGGGCTGCACCTGACCGCCGGGACGTTCAATCAGGCGGCGCTGGCGCGAGGGCGCGCGCATCAGGCGGCGGCGGCGTGGCTGGTCGCGGCGGTGGCGTTCGTGGTGTGGATGGTGTTGCCTGTGGTCGACGACGAGCTGGTGCGCGCCGAGGTCGGCTACGCGGGCGCGGCGGGACTGCTCTGCACGCTGTTGTACGGGCTCTACCGGCACGCGCCGCTCCCGGCGAGCGCGCCGGGCGCTCAGTAGTCGATCCCTCGCCGCGCGCGGATGCCGCGATCGTAGGCGTGGCGGACCTTGACCATCTCGGTCACGGTGTCGGCGACCGCGATCAGGGAGTCCGGTGCCGATCGCCCGGTGGCGACGATGCTGACGTGCCGGGGCCGGTCGCGGATCGCTTCGGCGACCTCCTCGCCGTCGATCCAGCCGTAGTTGATGGGGTAGGTGATCTCGTCGAGGATGACGAGCTTGTGCTCGCCGGCGGCGATGGCCGCCGCGGCCTGCGCCCACGCCGCCCGCGCGCGGCCCGCCGACGCATCGAGGTCGGTCGATTCCCAGGTAAAGCCATCACCGCCCTTGAGCCAGTCGACGCCGAGGCCGACGGCGACGCCCTCCTCTCCCACCTTCCACCGGTCCGACTTGATGAACTGCACCACCGCGACGTTCCAGCCCCGCGCGATGCCACGCAGCATCACGCCGAACGCCGCGGTGGATTTGCCCTTGCCGTCGCCGGTGTTGACGACCACCAGTGACGGCGCGATCGTCGTTGCCTTGCGGGTGCTGCTCATGTGGTGTCCTCCAGAACTCGTGGATGTTGAGCTTCATGCGCGCGTCGGGGCGACGATCAGCTCGCCGTCATGGGAGATGACGCGCACGCGCGCGCCGAAGTGCTCGCTCAGCGTCTCGGCGCGCAGGACCTCGGCGGCCGCACCGCGCGCCACCAGCCGTCCACCGCTGAGCAAGTTCACCCGGTCGGCGTAAAGCGCGACCAAGGTCAGGTCATGCATCGCCGCCACGACGGTCAGCCCGTCCTGGCGGCGCAGGCTGTCGACGAGCTCGAGCACCTGCTGCTGGCGGGCCAGGTCCAGGGCGCTGGTCGGTTCGTCGAGCAGCACCACGCCGGCCTCCTGAGCGAGGGCGCGCGCCAGGACCGCGCGCTGGCGCTCACCGCCGCTGAGCGTGGTGAGCGAGCGCCGCGCGAGCCCGCCGAGCTGCAGACGACCGATGGCGCGCTCGGCGGCTTTGCGATCGGCACGGCTCTCGCGGCCGAGGTAGGACAAGTGCGGCGTCCGGCCGAGCAGCACGTAGTCGGCGACGGTCATGTCGGGTGGCGTCGCCGGAAGCTGCGGGACCACGGCGACCCGCCGGGCGCGCTCGCGGCGGCTGAGCGCCGCGGCATCAGCATCACCCAGCAGGACGCGGCCCGTGTGGCCCACGAGCCCGGCGATAGCCCGCAGCGTCGTCGTCTTCCCCGCGCCGTTGGGTCCGATGAGTGCCGACCACGTCCCCTCGGCGACCGTGAACGAGAGCTGCTCGACGATCGCGCGGCCGCCGAGCCTCACCGAGACATCGTCGAGCGCCAGCCGCGTCATGGCGCGGCCGCCCGCGTCGTCCGCAAGACGATGGCAAAGAACGGCGCGCCGAAGAACGCGGTGATGACGCCAATCGGCAGCTCGGCGGGCGCCAGCACGGTCCGCGCGAGGGTGTCGGCGAGCACGAGGAACCCCGCGCCCCCGACGATCGAGAGCGGCAGGACGGTGCGGTAGCTGCTGCCGGCCAGCAGCCGGACGGTATGCGGGACGATGATCCCGACGAAGCCGATCAGCCCGCTGACCGCGACGGCGGCCGACGTGCCGATCGTCGCCGCGGCGATGACGACCACGCGCACGCGACGCACGTCGACGCCGAGCGCCGCCGCTTCCTCGTCGCCCAGGCGCAGGACGTCGAGCAGCCGGCGATGCGCGATGATCAACCCCATCGAGAGGACCGCGTAGGGCAGCACCATCAGGACGTCGGCCCAGCCCGCGGTCTGTAGTTGGCCCAGCAGCCAGCCGTAGACGTCGCGCAGCGTCTCGGAGCGCCGCTGCTGAAAGAACGTCTGCACCGCCGTCAGGAACGCCGCGACGGTGACGCCGGCCAGGATCAGGCTGCCGATCCCACGACCCCCGGCGCGCGCGAGCAGGTAGGTGAGCAGCACGCTGCCTGACGCACCGGCAAACGTCGCCACCGGCAGCAGCCGGCTGGTCGACACACCGTCCGGTCCGTAGGCGATGACCAACGTCGCCGCGAGCCCGGCGCCCGCGGCGATCCCCAGCAGATAGGGGTCGGCGAGCGGGTTGCCAAAGACGCCCTGATAGGCGCCGCCGGCGACCGCCAGCATCGCTCCCACCAGCGCGCCCAGCACGACGCGCGGCAGGCGCAGCTCGAGGACGATCGCCTGCAGCGTCGAGTCGAGGTGGCTGCGCAGTCCGACACCCGGCACGCCGGAGCCCAGCGTGGTCAGCACGTCGACGACGTTCATCGGCACAGGGCCGACGAGGACGCCGGCGGCCATCGCCGCGACCAGTAGGGTCGCGGCGCCGGCGGCGACGAGGGTGGCTCGACGGATCGGCACCTAGCCGCGGATGCGCCCGACGATGCGACCGACGAGCGCGACGAAGTCGACGATCCGCGGTCCCCATCGCGACGGGATGTCGTCGTTGAGCGCAAACACGTGGTGGTCACGCACGGCCGCGATCCGGTCCCAGCCCGGACGTCGCGCGACGCTCTCGGCGCTCTGCTCACAGCACTCGGTGTCGGCAAGCACCACGAACTGCGGGTTCTCCGCGATGACGTACTCCCCTGAGAGCTGCGGGTAGTCACCGCCCGCCTGGTCAGCGATGTTGCGCACGCCGAACAGCGAGTAGATGCGGCCGATGAACGTCGCCGACGTCGCGGCATAGAGGTCGGGTGAGAGCTCGTGCAGGAAGGTGATGCCCTTGCCCGATGGCGTCTGGCGCACGATCCGCGCGATCCGCCGCCGCATCGACGCGATCAGGCGGTCGGCGGCAGGCCGATGGCCGGTGGCCGAGCCGATTTGCCGCATCTGCGCGTAGGCGCCGCCGACATTGGTCGGCGCCGGTGCCAGCAGCGTCGGGATCTTGAGCTTGGCCAGCGCCGGCAGCAGGTTGTTGGCCTTGGTCGAGGTGATGACAAGGTCGGGCCGGTAGCGCGCAACCGCCTCGGCGCTGGGCCGAAAGCTCGAGAGCTTCGTCCGCTTGCGCCGCGCTGGCGCCGGATAATCTGACTGGTCGTCGACGGCCACGACCTGGCCGCCGGCGCCGATCGCGAAGGCCGTCTCGGTGGCCGAGGCCGAGAGCACGACGATGCGTCGCGGCTCGTGCCCGATGGTGACCGCGCCGTTGGCGGCGCGAACGGTGACCGGGAACGCGTCGCGCTGTGCGGCGAGCGCGGTGGCCGGGACGGTCATGAGGGTGGCGGCGAGCGCCGAGAGCAGGATCTTGGTGAGCATGGTTCTCCTCTAGAGGTGAGTAGACGAGGGAGTCAGGCCGGCGGTCGCGACCGCCGGCGGCCGCGGCGCTGCGGGATGTGCAGCAGCGCGGGCTCCCAGTTGAGGTGGGCGATGTGCCAGCTCCCGACACGGAAGCTGAGCTCGGTGACCGAGCACGGGGCGATGTCGACCCGGCCCGAGGCGCGTGGCGCATCGAGCGCTGCTGCGACGGCCGCCCCGATCACCGCGGCGTGTGTCACCGCGGCGCGTGTTCCCTGAGCGCCGGACTGCGTACCAAGCCAGGCGCAGACGCGAGCAACGACCTCCGCGCCCGACTCAGTGGCCCGATCCCGGTCGCGCAGCTCGTCGACGACCTCGGCCCGCAGGCCGAGCGCCGACGCTGTCTCAAGCGCCGGCCGTGCCGGGCTGCAGTACGCGACACGTGGCGTCGGCAGCAACCGTCCAAGCTCGGCGGCGCGCGCCAGCGCCGCCTCGCTGAGCGAGGCGGTCTCCCTGGTCGCTTCCCGTGAGCCTGCGACGGCCGCCTGACTGATCAGCAGCAGGCGCACCGGCTCGGCTCCGTGCGGAGGGTGGGTCGATCGACGTCGGTGATGCCGTCGGCGCGGCCGCGCTCAGCGGACGCCGAGATCCCCGCGTGAGCGGGGGCCGGTGAGATGAGGGGCCGCCGCGCCGTCAGGGCGCGGGGCACGCGGACGGCGGCCTAGCGGCGCGTCGCCGGGGGCGGTGCTGCTGTTGTGCTCGGTAGAACGAGCGGCGAGCGCTCGCTGGCCTCCGCGGACGAGCGCAGAGTGCAACGGGTGATGTCCTGAGCCACGATGAACCTCCTTCGGGATGTCGCGTCCCGACTTCGGGTGAATCGCATCCGGAGGTGAAGTTCCTGACTTCCGAGGTGGCCTAGGGCCCCTCGGTCACAGTGGCGCGACCGTGCCGGACTCTCACCGGACTTCCTCCTGATGCCTGAGCCCGGGGAACCTATCGAGGTTCAGCCGGTGCTGTCGAGGAGCGAGCCGGAGCGCACGCGCTCGGCCATGTCCTTGGATTCGGCCCGGTAGCTCGTGCCGTCCTCGAACTCGAGAACCGGCAGCAGCTTTTGACCGCTGAGTTCGACCACCTCAGGGCGCTTGCCCTTGCCGAAGCCGTGCTTGACGACCTCGTACTCGATGCCTTGCTCGTCGAGTGCCTTCTGCACCCGCCAGCAAGCGTCAATGTCGGTGTGCAGGAACGTCCAGGAGCAGCGATGCAGTTTGACCTTGGCCATGCGCGGCACCCTAACCGCTCCGGCTTCTCTAGCGAACCAGTTGAGAAGCTACTCTCAGTGGCATGGAGCACCATCAGCTGGCCTGGTACGTCGCGGGACCCGTGCTCGGACTTTGCGTCCTCGCTTGCCGCATCCTCTTCAACGCCCGGCTCGGGGTCACCGGCGGCTTCTCGGAGCTCGTCAGCAAGCTGGGGCGGGGCAGCCTGCGCTTCGACTGGCGCGGCTGGTTTGCGATCGGCGTGGCACTCGGCGGGACCGTCTTCGCGCTCGCCGCCGGCGGACCGAGCTTTCATGGCTACGGCTGGATGACCGACACCTTCGACGGCAGCGGTCGGATCGCGATCCCCGTGTTGCTCCTCGGCGCGGGTGTCCTGATCGGCTACGGCGCCAAGGCCGCCGGCGGCTGCACGTCGGGCAACGGCCTCTCGGGAACATCGCTGCTCTCCCCCGCGAGCCTTGCGGCGACCGCCACGTTCTTTGGCACAGCCATCGGCGTGAGCTTCCTGATCGAGGCGGTGATCTAGATGAAGACCATGGCTGGCGCGGCCATCGGCGTCGTGTTCGGGATCGTCATCAGCTGGAGCGGGATGGCCAGCCCCGAGATCATCCGCCATGCGCTGCTGTTCGAGCAGGCCTACCTCTTCTTGATGTTCGCTTCGGCCGTCGCGACCGCCTCGCTCGGACTTGCGCTGCTGCGCCGCCGTGAGCGCGCCGCACTCCTCACCGGCGACCGTCTGAGCTACGGGCGCGAACCGGTCGGGCGCCGCCACATCGTGGGCAGCCTGCTGTTCGGCACCGGTTGGGCGATCGCCGACGCCTGCCCCGCCCCCATCGCCGCCCAGATTGGCCAAGGAATCCCGTGGGCGGTCTTCACGCTGACCGGTGTGGCCTTCGGTGTCTGGCTCTTCCTGCGTCGCGGCGCGGCCGAAACCGAGCCGGCGGCTGACATCGCCCGGCGCAGGTTCGGCGACACCGCAGAGGGCATCCTCTAGCGGATGGCCGACGCACTCGACCGGCTCCCCGAACCCGACCCCGACGCGATCGGGCCACCGCCCGATCGCATCACGATCTGGCCGATCGAGGACGGCACCTTCGGCATCGACGCGACCTTTCAGGGCGTGACGGGCTACCGCCACGCCGAGTTCCACGAGTCGATCCTCCAGCTCCGCGACATCCAGTGCACGCTGCGTCAGGAGCTCGACGGCGGCTGGACGATTCGCCTCGGTCCGCTGGCGCGCCCGCTCGTCGAACAGGCGATCGCGCTCTTCATTGGCACGCGCTAGCGCAGCCGCGACACGAACAAGTACACCAAGAACCCCGCGCCGAGCGCACGGCGAAACCAGTTGACGCCTTGGGCCAGCTCCATGGTCGCCCAGACGACGAAGCCCGCGGTCCCGACGATGCGCGCGCCGTCATGGACCGCGCCGTCGTCCACTACCGCCGCGACGGCTCCGCCGCCCAGCCCCACCCACAGCGGGGCGTTCGGGAGTTGCACGAGGACAAAGCGCGACGGCCAGCCCTCTTGTCCACGGCGATAGATCTCACGCAAAGACGTCACGAGACCGAACAGTACGGCCCGGCACAACGGCCGGGGCGGCGAGATCGACTCGCCGCCCCGGAGCTTGCGCGTGCTGTTGCGGTGCTGGCCTACTCGTAGGCCAGCGACTCGAGCACGTCGAGACGGGAGGCGCGACGGGCCGGGAGGATCGCCGCGAAGACGCCGGCGATGGCCGTAGCGATCAGCAGGAAGATCAGCGTGCCGATCGGGATCGACAGCTGGAAATCGTCGATGGCCCGCGTCACGAGGATCGACAGGACGATGCCGAGCACCAGCCCGATCACCGCACCGATCTGCGCGGTGATGATCGCCTCATAGCGGATCATCCGCCGGACCTGACGGCGCGACATGCCAATCGCCCGCAGCAGACCGAGCTCACGCGTCCGCTCGGCGATCGAGAGCACCAGCGTGTTGACGATGCCAAAGAGCGAGACGATGATCGCCATCGCCAGCAGGGCGTAGATCAGGAGGAGGACCTGGTCGATCTGCGCGGCCTGGGAGTCGATGAACTCCGCATTGGTCTTGGCCTCGGCCTCCGGGAAGCGGTCGTCGAGGACCTTGTCGATCGCGGCCTTGACCTGCGTCTCCGGCTTGGAGTCGTCGTACCCAACGAGGACGAAGCCGTCCTTGCGGAACCCGAAGTCCTTCTCCAGCACGCTGTTGGCGACCGTCAGGTTCCCGGTCAGCCCACCCTTGTCATAGGAGATACCAATGACCTTCAACTTGAGCGCCGGCATCAGGCTCGTCTGCAGCGTCAGGGTGTCGCCGACCTTGGTGCCGTTGTCCTCGGCGTACTTCTTGCCGACGATGACGGTGCCGGGGCCGAGTTGGCGCAGCGTGTCGTCGTTGCCCTCGATGTAGCCCTGGCGGTAGAGGTCGGGGAACGTCTGCTGGTCGATGCCGGTGACGCCCTGCTTCTTGCCGTCGATCTTGGCCTGGCCGAAGCGCACCGCCGCGACGTCCTTGACGCCGGGCACCTCTGCGACGGTCTTGGCCGCCTGCGGCGTGAACGAGCTGAACCCGTCGGTGTTCTGGATGACGGCCTGGGCCTTGGAGCCGTTGGTCACTGCGTCGCGGAACGTCGACTTGGCGCTGCCGGCAAAGACCGAGGCGAAGGTGACCAGCGCGACGCCGACCATCAGCGCCGCCGCGGTCACGGCCGTGCGGCCGGGCTGGCGGACCGTGTTCTCACGGGCGATTCGGCCGGTGACGCCGCGGAAGCGCTGGAACGGCGCGCCGACGAAGCCGGCGATCGGGCCGACCAGGCGCGGGCTCAGGAACGCCACGCCGAGGAAGGTCAGCACCGCACCGAGACCCATGAGCGACAGCGCCGCGCCGGGCTTCAGTGAGGCAAAGAGCCCGATCGCCATGATCGCCAGGCCGCCGACCGTCAGGACCGTCGCCAGCGGCGTCGACCAGCGCGAGCGCTTGTGCTCGGTGCTGAGGCCCTCGCGCAGGGCGGCCAGCGGCGGGACGCGCGTCGCCCGGATCGCCGGGGCGATCGTCGAGATCAGCGTGACGACCGTGCCGACGACCAGCGAGACGATGATCGTGCGCGTCTCGAGGACCGTGCCGGTCGAGGGCATGTCGGCACCGAAAGCCTTGAACAAGGCCCGCAGCCCGCCGGCCACCAGGAATCCGAGCGCAAGCCCGATCACCGAGCCGAACACGCCGATCGTCAGGCCCTCGGCCAGCACCGAGCGCAGAACCTGCTTGCGCTTGGCGCCGAGCACGCGCAGCAGCGCGAACTCGCGGGTGCGCTGGGCGACCGTGATCGAGAAGGTGTTGAAGATCAAGAACGCGCCGACGAAGAGCGAGATCCCCGCGAACGCCAGCAGCGCCGTGCGCAGGACGTTGAGGAAGCTGTCGTTGATGTCCTTGGTCTGCTTGTCGGCCTGCTGCTTGCCGGTGCGGACCTCGACGCCTTGGGGCACGACCTGCGCGATCCGCGCCCGCAGCTGGTCGGCCGTGACACCGGGCTTGGCGGCAACCTCGATGTCGTCGTAGGAGTCACCGTGACCCGTCATGCGCTGCGCCTCGGGCAGCGTCATGACCGCGATCACGCCGCCGCCGAAGGAGTCGACGCCGGAGATCTTGACGATGCCCGAGATCGTGTAGAGCTTCTTGGGCGCCTCGTCGGCGACCTGGATTTTGTCGCCGACCTTGAAGTCGTTGGTGTCAGCCGTGCCCTTGGGGATCGCGATCTCGTCGGCCGTCTGCGGGAGACGACCATCGGTCGGTGCGAAGGACTCGAAGCGCTGGATGTTGTGGACACCCGCGATCGCGTTGAAGCCCTGGCCCTTGAGCTTGGACCCGTCGGCCTTGCGGAACGAGCCACCGGCGCTGAAGACCGAGCCCTCGGCTTGGGCGACGCCGTCGACCTGCTCCACCTTGCGCAGGACTGAGCCCGGGATCGGCGGCGGGTCCTCCTCACCCGAGAGGTCGTTGTTGGGCGACAACGCCACGTCCGTGCCCTTGTTGGACTGGACGAAGATGTTCTCGAACGACTTGTTGATGGTGTCGGTGAAGATGTAGGTGCCCGCGATCAGCGTGACGCCGAGCGCCACGGCGAGCGCGGTCAGGGCGAGGCGGACCTTGCGGGCGAGCAGCCCGCGGATGGCGATCTTGCGCATGAGCTCAGGGAGGTCTTCGGAGGAGGAGAGGGGTCGCTAGACCGACGCCGGGGCGGCGGTCCGGTTGGTGGCGCGGTCCTCGACGATCTGGCCGTCGCGCAAGATGAGAAGGCGATCCGCGTAAGCGGCAGCGTCCTCGTCGTGGGTGACCATGATGATCGTCTGGCCGAACTCGTCGACCGAGCGGCGCAGCAGCTGCAGGATCTCGGTCGAGGCGGAGGAGTCGAGGTTGCCCGTCGGCTCGTCGGCGAAGACGACCGCCGGGCGGCTGGCGAGCGCGCGCACGACGGCAACGCGCTGCTGCTGGCCGCCCGAGAGCTCGCTCGGACGGTGGGTGATGCGATCGCGCAGGCCCACGAGGTCGATCAGCTGGTCGACCCAGGCCTCGTCAGGCTCGCGGCCGGCGATCGACATCGGCAGCACGATGTTCTCCCGCGCGTCGAGGACCGGCAGCAGGTTGAAGGCCTGGAAGATGAAGCCGACGCGATCGCGACGCAGCTGGGTCAGCGCGTCGTCATTGAGCGACGTTAGGTCGGTGCCATCGAGCACCGCGGTGCCCGCGGTCGGACGGTCCAGCCCGGCGAGGAGGTGCATCAGGGTCGACTTGCCGGAGCCCGACGGGCCCATGATGGCCGTGAAGGCGCCGGCGGGGAAATCGACGCTGACGCCGTCCAGCGCCGTGACGGCGGCGCCGCCCTCACCGTAGACACGGCGCAAATCCTGGGCAGAGACGATGGAGGTCATGCCAGAACCCTCCCAGAGCGGCCAATTGCAGGAGGTACGGCTATCCCCCGCTTAGCCCCTAGGGGTCACCCGGGGAACTACGACTGCAGGTACGCCAGCACCGCCAGCACGCGGCGGTGGTCGACCACCGTCGGCGGCAGCGTGAGCTTGGTGAAAATGCTCGTGACGTGCTTCTCGACCGCGCGCTCGGTGACGACCAGCGCCTCGGCGATCGCGTGGTTGGAGCGGCCCTCGGCCATCAGGCCGAGCACCTCGCGCTCACGCGGCGACAGCGCCTCCAGCGGATCTTCGCGGCGCCGGCGGCCCAGCAGCCGTGACACGACCTCCGGGTCCAGCGCGCTGCCGCCCTCCCCCACGCGCCGGACGGCCTCGGTGAAGCGATCCACGTCGCTGACGCGGTCCTTGAGCAGGTAGCCGATGCCGGCGGCGTCGTCGGCGAGCAGCTCCAGCGCGGAGGTCTCCTCGACGTAGGCGCTCAGCACGAGCACGCCCGTGTCCGGGAAGCGCTCGCGGATCTCCAACGCGGCCTTGAGCCCCTCGTCGGTGTGCGTTGGCGGCATCCGGACGTCCACGATCGCCACGTCGGGCTTGTGGGCACCGACCTTGCGCAACAGGTCCTCGGCGTCGCCCGACTGGGCCACGACATCGAAGTCCTTGCCTTCGAGCAGCGCCGCGAGTCCCTCGCGGAGCAGCACGGAGTCATCAGCCAGCACTACGCGCACGGGATCCTCGCCCTCACAGTTGTCCCGACACCCGGTGGGGAGTCGACCTCAAGTCTTCCATCGAGCGCGGCCAGACGGTCGGCGAGACCCCGCAGGCCTGAGCCTGCGGACGGGTCCGCGCCACCGATGCCGTTGTCCTCGATCTCCACGACTGCATAGCCATTCTCTCGCAGTACGCGGACACTCGCATATTCGGCATTGGCGTACTTGGCCATGTTGGTCAACGACTCGGCGACCACGAAGTACGCAACCGCCTCCACCGGCATCGGCATCCTGCCCTCGGGCACCTCGTCGACCTCGACCGGGACCGGCGCGCGGGACGCCAGCGCCTCCAGCGCCGGTGCCAGGCCGCGGTCGGTCAGGATCGCCGGGTGGATGCCGCGCGCCAGCTCGCGCAGCTCCTCCAGCGCGGAGGCGAGCTCGGTGCGCGCGCCGTCGAGGATGCGCTCGGCGACGTCGGGGGCGTCGCGCAGCTTGGTCTTGGCGAGGCCGAGCTGCAGCGAGAGCGCGACGAGCCGCTGCTGGGCGCCGTCGTGGAGGTTGCGCTCCAGCGCCCGGCGCTCGGCCATGCCGACCTCGATGACCTTGGCGCGCGAGACCTGCAGCTCGGCGACGCGCGCCTTGAGCTCGGCCTCCAGGCGCTCGTTTTCCAGCGCCAGCGCCGCCGCGGCACCCGCCGCGCGCACGAGCCCCGGCTCGTCGAGCAGCGCCGCGTCGTGGACGATCGCCGCGACCGGCACCGACTCGCGCTCGATCTCGGTGATCGCGCGCGAGCGCGACGTGGCCGGCGGCAGATCAACAGGCTGGCCGTGGGCGTCGACGTAACGCTCCGAGCTGCGCGACCAAAAAGCCAGCGTCAGCGAGCGGTCGCCGAGCGCGTCGGAGAGCGCGTCGCGCAGCGACTCGCCCTCGACGCCCTGGGCGTTGAGGCGCTCGACGAGATCGCCGACCGCGCCGGCGCGGCTGTAGCGCGTGCGCAGCAGGCCGATCACGAACGCCCACGGCAGGGCCGCGAAGACGATCAGCGACGCCACGCTCGGGCCCGCGACGGTCAGGTTCGAGGCGTCGACGAGGTGCTGAAGGCTCGCGACCGCCAGCGTGCACATCAGCGCGACGCCGGTCCACAGCACCGGCGCCATCGCGCGCCGCTGTGGCGGCGTAGCGACCTTGCGCTTCTGAAACAGCAGCACCGCAAGCCAGAAGATCAGCGCGACGGCGACCAGCTGCGCCACGGTGGCGAAGACCTGCGCGCTGTCGGGGTTGTCGATGATTCCCCACGCGTTGGCTGGCGCGTGGTCGGTGCCGGAGATGTCGCCGTTGAGGAAGAAGTACGGCAGCTGGACCAGCAGCGCGTCGAGGTACCCGATGGCGATCAGCGTCCGGGCCGCCGTCGTCTCCAGCCGCCCGGACGGGAACGCGAGCAGCATGTGCCCGACCAGGACGAGGTAGAGCGGGCCGAGGTAGACGCCGAGCGTGTAGACCCACGGGTCGTTGGCCTCGGTCAGCGCCGAGAGAAACCAGGCGAAGCCGACGCCGGTCATCAGCGCGCCAAAGCGGTTGTGTGGGCGGCGCAGCCAGGCGAAGACGCCGGTGCCGCAGAAGCTCAGGCCGATGAACGGGCCGAGCACCGCCGCCAGCTCCTTGGATCTCTCGTGGTCGCTGGAGACGACGAGCGCCACCATCACCGCAGCCATGGCGACCGAGGCTGCGAACAGCGCGATCAGCGCGGCCCGCAGGGAACTCATCGGATCAGTTCGGTCAGCGCCGCGCCGGAGAGCTCGCCCTTCGGGATGAACCCGCGGGCACCACTGCGGTGCACCAGCGGCCCGAAGTCCGAGCTGTCGCGGCTGGAGGTCAGCACCACGGCGGGTGCCCCGAGCACGCTGGTGATGCGCGCCGCGACGTCGAAGCCGTCGAGGTCCGGGAGGTTGACGTCCAGCAGCACCAGATCGGGATGCAGCTCCCCCGCAGCAGCGATGGCGCTCAGACCGTCGGGAGCCTCCCCGACCACGTCGAAGCCCTCGCTCTCCAGCAGGAGGCGAGCGGTCGACCGGAAGGTCGGGTGATCGTCGACGATGAGGACCTTCGTGCTCACGGGCTTGCTCACAATGATCGGCCCTGCGCAGGGCCGAGTATCTACGGCTGGCTACACCCCGGCCGCGGCGGCGATGTCGCGGTAGGCCTGGGCGGGATCGGGCGTTCCGAAGAGCGCGCTCCCGGCAACGAAGAGCGTGGCACCCGCCGCGGCCGCTGCACCGGCGGTGGCAACGTCGATGCCACCGTCGACCTCCAGCTCGACGCCGTCGGCAAGCATGCTCCGCAGTCGAGCGATCTTGTCCGGTGAGGAGTCGATGAACTTCTGGCCGCCCCACCCGGGGTTGACGGTCATGCAGAGCGCGAGGTCGACGTCGACCTCCTCGAAGATCGCCAACGGCGTCGACGGGCAGACCGCGACGCCTGCGGTGCAACCCAGCTCACGGATCTGCTGAACGACGTAGTTGACGTGCGGCGTCGCCTCGGCGTGGATCGTGATGTTGTGCGCGCCCGCCTTGGCGAAGTCAGCGACGTGGCGCTCGGGCGCTTCGATCATCAGGTGGACGTCGTACTCGACGCCATCGAGCCCGAGGTCGACCAGCGCGCTGAGGACCTGCGGGCCCATCGACAGGGGCGGGACGAAGTGGCCGTCCATGATGTCGACATGGATGACGGTCGCGCCGGCGTCTACGACCTCGGCAACCTGGGCGCCGAGGCGGGCGAAGTCGGCCGCGAGGATGCTCGGGGCGATGCGGCGTGGCGTCATCAGAACGGACCCTACGGGGTCACACTTCGATGAGCATCGAGCCGCCGCAATGATTGCAGACGGTCGTGGCAGTCGAGGACATCCGGACGATGGTCCCATGCTCGCCGCAGTCGGGGCAGACGGAGCGCAGCTCGTAGCGGTGCAGGCAGTACACGCAGCGGTAGCGGCCGGCCAGCGTGGTCGGTCGCAGCCACGGCTCCCCGCACCCGGGGCATTTCAGGCCTAACCCTGGCTCACTCATGCCGTTCCCTGCTCACCCAGGGCAAGCTCCTTACTCACCATCTGCGACGGCAATATAGAAGCCGTCGGTCCTGTCGCGATGCGGCAAGGTGC
Source organism: uncultured Conexibacteraceae bacterium (assembly GCA_963829185.1). Taxonomy (GTDB): domain Bacteria; phylum Actinomycetota; class Thermoleophilia; order Solirubrobacterales; family Solirubrobacteraceae; genus Baekduia. The sequence goes on along the minus strand of CAWHID010000010.1, from coordinate 300,159 downwards.
GAACGATCTCGCCCGCGACGATCTCCTCCCGCGGTGACAGGGTGCAGGTCGAGTAGACCAGCCGTCCGCCTCCAGCCAACGCACCTCGAGCCGCGGCGACAATCGCCTCCTGCTCGACGCGCAGCGCCTCGATCGACTCGGGCGTCACGCGCCAGCGCAGGTCCGGATGCGTGCGCAGCGTGCCGAGGCCGCTGCACGGCGGGTCCACCAGGACGCGGTCAAAGCGGCCGCCGAGCGCTTCGGGCGTGATCTCCTTGGCGTCGGCGACCTGGACACGCACGCTGCTGGCGTGCAGCCGCTGGGCCTGGGCCACCAGCGCCTGGGCGCGACGCGGATGGCGCTCGACGGCGACGATCTCGCCCTCGTCGCCCATGAGCGCGGCCAGGTGCGTGGTCTTGCCGCCGGGCGCGGCGCAGAGGTCCAAGATCCGCTCGCCGGGCTGCGGGTCGACGGCCCGGGCGACGCGCTGGGATGCGCGCGACTGCGGCGTGATCGCCCCGGCGGCATACAGCGGATGAGCGAGCACGTCGAGGGGGCCCTCGACGACGAGCGCGTCCTCCTCGCGGCGACCTTCGAGCTCGACGTCGACCCCCGCCAGCGGGTTGATGCGCAGCGCCAGCTCGGCGGGCTCGTTGTCGGCGGCCAGCAGCGCTCGGGTCTCCTCAGCACCCAGCCAATCCCACCACAGCCGCGTCAGCCACTCGGGGTGCGAGTGGTGGATCGCGGCACCCTCGGGCGTGTCGTCGGCGGGAAGCTGTACGCCTTCGCGCTGGACCTTGCGCAGGACGGCGTTGACGAGCTTGGCGCCCGGGCTCGGCTTGGCGAGCTCGACGGACTCGGCGACGGCGGCGTGGGCCGGGACGTCGGTGTAGAGCAGCTGGTAGAGGCCGAGCAGCAGCGCCGCGCGGACCTGCGGCTCCAGCCGGCGATCGACGTGCCGGGCAATGATCCAGTCGAGCGTCGCCCGGCGCTGAACGGTGCCGAAGACAAGCCGCTTGGCAAGGGCGCGGTCACGGGGGTCGAGGTCGCGGGCGTCGCCGTGCAATGCGCGATCGGCGTACGCGCCCTGCTCCTCGACGCGCCGTAGGACGGTCAGCGCGGTGCGACGGGCGGGGCTGGCTGGCACTGCTCTTAGACTAGGAGAAGCCGTTGAGCGGCACGGCCGCCGTGTCTGACCGTGGCCGTCACAGCACCGGCGGATGGCCACGCAGGTACTCCGCGTAGGCCATCGGCCGTCCGCCCGCGGGCTGGACGGTGACGAGCTCGAGTGTGCCGTCGAGGCTGATGCTCGCCTCCTGGACGCCGAGGAAGTCCCCCGACGGGAGCGCGATACGCGCGCCGATGTGCGGGTGCAGCGCGCGGACGATCCGGACGTTCTCCTCCGCCGGGCGCGTGAGGTCCAGCGTGCGGTCCTCAGCGGTCAGCTTCTCGGCGTAGGTGACGCCGTCCTCGGGCTGGGGCGTGGGGACGGGATCGGTCTCCAGGACCTCGCTCAGCAGCGCGACCGACAGATCCTGCAGCCGAGCCGAGAGCGAGGCGTAGTCGTCGGTCGGCAGGATCGGCTCGGCCTGCTGAGCGTAGACGGGCCCGGCGTCGAGCTCGGCGACAAGGCGCATGATCGAGACGCCGGTCTGCGCATCGCCGGCCATCATCGCCCGCTCGACCGGCGCCGCACCGCGCCAGCGCGGCAGCAGCGACGGGTGCACGTTCAAGATGTCGTAGTCGGTCAGCAGCGGCGCCTTGACGAGCGCGCCGAACGCGCACAGGATCACCGCGTCCGCCCTGACCGCCGCTACCCGCGCGCTCGTCTCCTCGTCGTTGACCGACGCGGGCTGGATGGTCTCGATCCCCAGCTCGCGGGCGGTGACAGCGACGGGCGGCGGGCCGATCTTGCGGCCCCTCCCCTGCTTGGCGTCGGGTCGCGTAATGACCAGCTTCGGCTTGTGCGGACCCTCGGCGAGATCCCGCAGCACGCCCGCGGCGAAGTCGGACGTCCCGAGATAGACAACCGGCACTAGGCGGCGTCGTCTTGCTCTGCTGCCTCAAGGGCCGCACGCAGAGCGCGCATGCCCTCCTTGCGCTGGTCGCGTGACGTGCGGTCGAGGATCAGCACGCCGTCGAGGTGGTCCATCTCGTGCTGGATGACCCGCGCCTCCAGCCCCGAGGCCTCAACGAGGATCTGCTCGCCCTGCTCGTCTTGGGCCTTGACCCGCACATGGACGGGGCGCTCGACCTCGACGTGGACGGCCGGCAGGCTCAGGCAGCCCTCCTCGGCGTGCTCCTTGTCCTTGGAGGACCACTCGATCTCAGGGTTGACCAACGCGTTGACCGGGCTATCGGACTCCACGCGATAGACGAGGACGCGATGCAGGATGCCGACCTGGGTGGCCGCAAGACCGATCCCGTAGGCGTCGTGCATCAGCACGCCCATCCGCGCGATCTCGTCGCGCAGCTCGTCGTCGAAGCGGTCTACCGGGCGCGCCTTGGAGCGCAGCACGGGGTCGCCGAACTTGCGAACGTGGTCGAGCGCCGCGCGGCGCCGCGCGGCGGTCTCGGGATCGAGGGTGGTCGCAGGCTCCGGGGCCTCTTCGAGCTCTTCGTGGTGCTGGGCCACGGATCGGATGCTAGCTGCGCACAGCGTGGCGCCGCCGCGTCGCTACTGCGGGTCGACGTCGACCGAGAAGGCGACGGCCTTGTGGGCCTTGGCGCCGCTGACCTCGCGGACCGCGGCGTCGACCTGATCGATCGTCGAACGACGCTCGGCGGCTTTGACGACGACCTGGCTGCGCTCCTTGCCGCGCAGCCGAAAGAGCGGTGCGGGACCGAGCGAGCCGGGCAGGCGAGCCTGAATCTCGGTCGCGGCCAGGTGCGCAGTGCCGACGACCTCCGAGGCACAGACGATCCGAATCAACGTCGAGAACGGCGGGTAGCGCAGGAAGCGACGGCGCTCCAGCTCCTCGGCCAGGAAGCCGTCGCTGTCGTGGGTCGCCGCATGGACGATGGCGCTGGCGGTCGGATCGATCGTCTGGACGATCACTCGGCCGTGGCCTCCCCGGCCCGCCCGCCCGGCCAGCTGCGTCACGAGCGCGAAGGTCCGCTCTTCGGCGCGAAAGTCCGGGAAGCGCAAGGTCGAGTCGGCGTCGAGCACGACGCCCAGATCGACGTCCGGGAAGTCATGGCCCTTGGCCACCACCTGCGTGCCGACGAGGATCGCGCGCTCGGCGCGCTCAAAGGCGCTGAGCACCGCGCCGGCGTCGCGGATGTCGGCATCCAGCCGCAGGACCGGCTTGCCCAGCGACGCGAGGTCATGCTCCAGGCGCTCGGTGCCCGTGCCGTGGCGCGCAATCGACACCGAGCCGCAGTCCGGGCACGTGCTCGGGATCCGCTCGCGATGGCCGCAGTGATGGCAGGCCACGGCGCCCTGGTCACGGTGCAGGATCAGCGCGACATCGCAGTCCGGGCACTCCCACACGCGCCCACAGGAGCGACAGGTGAGGAAGTTCGACCAGCCACGGCGGTTGAGCAACACGATCGCCTTGCGCGCGTCGATCAGCGCTTCGTGCGTTCGCGGATGCACGGCGCCGGCGGCGGCCTTGAGGTCGACGATCTCCACCGGTGGCATCGGCGAGTCGTCGACGCGCCGCGGCAGGCGGATGCGCCGCAGCGCGTGGACCGACTCGGGCCGCGGCGTCGCGCTGCCGCAGACCAGCACCGCGCCGTGCTGAGCGGCCCGGCGCTCGGCGACCAGCCGCGCGTCGTAGCGCGGGTCGCCCTCGTTCTTGTAGGAGCCGTCGTGCTCCTCGTCGACGACGACAAGCCCGAGGTGGGCGATCGGCGCGAAGACCGCACTGCGCGGCCCGACGCAGACGCGCGCCTCGCCCGAGCGCAGGCGGCGCCACTCGTCGTAGCGCTCCCCCGCGCCGAGCTTGGAGTGCAGGACCGCGACGGTGTCGCCGAAGCGCGCCACGAAGCGATCGATCATCTGCGGCGTCAGCCCGATCTCGGGCACGAGGATCAGCACGCCGCGCCCCTGGGCCAGCGTCTCGGCGGCGGCGCGCAGATAGACCTCGGTCTTGCCCGAGCCGGTGACGCCGTGCAGGAGCAGCTTGGCAGGCGGATCCGCGGCTGGGCGGGGACCGATTTCCACCAGGACGGCGTCCAGCGCCGCCTGCTGGTCGGGCGTGAGCGCCGGCGCGGGCTTGCGCACGCCGACCGCGTGGTGCTCCGGCGCGCGCCGGCGCCCGCGCGGGCCGATCGCCACCAGGCCCCGGGCCTCCAGGCGCCGCAGCGAGCCAAGGTCGGTCCCCGCGAAGCGCGGCAGCTGCTGCAACAGTCCGAGCTGCTTGCCGGTCAGGCGCGTCGCCGTCCCTCCTGGCGACTGATCCGAGCCCAGCAGGACCGCCTCGCCCTCGTCGGTGCGCTGCGCCCACAGCTGGACCTTCTCGCGTGCTCCACGCGGCGGCAGCATCAGCGCCAGCGCCCGCGCGGGCGTCGAGGCGTACTCATGCCCCAGCCAGAGCCCGAGGTCGACCAGATCGCCCGGCAGCGCGTCGGGCAGCACGCGCAGCGGCGCGACCACCTTGTGCTCGGACTCCTCGGCCAACCCGGTGACCACCGCGGTCAGCCGCTGGCGCCCGAACGGCACCTCCAGCAACGAGCCGACGTCGACGCCATCGGGCCGCAGGTAGTCAAACGGCCCGCGCAGCGCACGGGCCGTCGTCAGCGGCTCGACTTGGACAATCGGTGCGGACACGAGGCCCGACGAGGATAGGCTGAGCAGACCATGGACCTGCATCCCGGGGAAGAGATCGTCTTCGAAGGCCATCCGTCGTGGCGCGGCGTGCTGAGCTTCTACCTCAAGGGGCTGGCGATCGCGCTCGCGATCGGCGCCATCCTGCTCTTCGCTGTCTCGACGGGCGTGGGCATCCTCGCGTTCGCGATCGTCATGGCGCTGGTGATCGTCGTCGGCCTGATCATGCGCATGGCCACGCGCTATGTCATCAGCACCGAGCGCCTCAACATCCGCACGGGAATCCTGGCCAAGCGCGTGCAGCAGACCAGCATCAACCGCGTGCAGAACGTCAACACCGAACAGACGTTCTTAGACCGCCTGCTGCGCGTCGGTGCCGTCGACTTCGACACCGCCGGCACCGATGACTCGGACTTCACCTTCCGCGGCGTGGCAAACCCCGCCCGGATCGTCGCGGCAGTGGATCGCGCCCAGCGCATCGAGCGCACGGTCGCCGCCGAGCGCGGCGAGCAACCTTCCCTCTAGCACGACAAAGGGCGGCCCGAAGGCCGCCCCGTGCCGGGCAGGTGCTGTCCGCTGGGAGTGTTAGGCCGTGGCGGGCACGGCGAGGCCAGCGGCCTCGGCCAGCGCGGCGGCCTTGTCGGTGCGCTCCCACGTGAAGTCGGCGTCGTCGCGGCCGAAGTGGCCGTAGGCGGCGGTCTTCTGGTAGATCGGGCGGTGGAGGTCCAGCGCCGCGCGGAAGGCGCCGGGGCGCAGATCGAAGAACTCGCTGACGAGCTCGGCGATCTTGCCGCGACCGATCTTCTCGGTGCCGAACGTCTCGACCATCACGCTGACGGGATGCGCGACGCCGATGGCGTAGGCGACCTGGACCTCGGCGCGGTCGGCGATGCCGGCGGCCACCAGGTTCTTGGCGACCCAGCGCGCCGCGTAAGCGGCCGAGCGGTCGACCTTGCTCGGGTCCTTGCCTGAGAACGCGCCGCCGCCGTGGCGGGCGAAGCCGCCGTAGGTGTCGACGATGATCTTGCGACCGGTCAGGCCCGCGTCGCCAACGGGACCGCCGATGACGAAGCGTCCGGTCGGGTTGACGAGGAACTCCTTGCGCAGCTGGTCTGCGTCGTAGAGCTCGGCCGGCAGGACCGGCAGGACGACGTTCTCCCACAGGTCGTCGGTGATCTGCTCGCGCGTGGCGTGCTCGGCGTGCTGGGTGGAGATCAGCAGCTTCTCGATCGCGACCGGCTTGCCGTCGACGTAGCGGACAGAGACCTGGGTCTTACCGTCGGGGCGCAGGTAGTCGAGCGTCTTGTCCTTGCGGACCGCGGCCAGGCGCTCGGCCAGCTGATGAGCGAACGTGATCGGGGCCGGCATCAGGTTCGACGTCTCGTTCGAGGCGTAGCCGAACATCATTCCCTGGTCGCCGGCGCCGGCGACGTCAAGTGCGTCGGTGGAGCCGTCCTCGCGGACCTCGTCGGCCTTGTCAACGCCCTGGGCGATGTCGGGCGACTGCTTGTCGATGGCGTTGAGGACGGCAGCGCTCTTGGCGCTGAAGCCGAGCTCGGCGTCGTCGTAGCCGATGTTGTGGATCGTCTGGCGCGCGATTTCCTGGATGTCGACGTAGGTGTCGGTGGTGATCTCACCGGAGACCACGACCAGACCGGTGTTGACCAGCGTCTCGCAGGCGACGCGCGAGAGCGGATCGTCCTTGAGGCAGGCGTCCAAGACGCCGTCGGAGATCTGGTCAGCGACCTTGTCGGGGTGACCCTCGGTCACGGACTCTGAGGTGAAGAGGTACTCGTTGTCGGCGTAGCTCATGGCGTAGTTAGGAGGGATCTCCGCGGTGGATTCGCTGTCAACAGCCTGTTGAAGTCCAGGAAGAGTAGCGAGGGGAACAAATCACCGTGATTCCCGACCGAAAATTGCCAATTGGCAGGTCAATCGTCCTCACTTGTCGTCTCGCTGTTTGCGTTCCTTGAAGTCGATGATCAGCGGGATCCCGTCCATGCCGAAGCGCGCGCGCAGCCGGTTCTCGACGAAGTAGGCGTAGTCGCGCGTCACCCGGTTACGGCTGTTGACCTGGATCGCGAAGCGCGGCGGGCGCGTCTCGAACTGGGCCATGTACAGCAGGCGCAGTCGCGAGCCCTGTTTGGCCGGCGGCTGGCGCTCCTGAACGACCTCGGCAATGAAGCGGTTGAGCTGCGGCGTCGGGATGCGCGTCTTGACGCGGTCGCCGAGGATGATCGCCTCCTTGAGCAGCCGCTCGACGTTGCGGCCGCTGAGCGCCGAGACCGTGAGGACCTTCGGGCGCAGACGGATCTTGTTGTTGACCCGCGCGCGCTCGTGGTCGAGGTCGGCCTCTTCCATCGGGGCGATGTCCCACTTGTTGAGGACCAGCGCGGTCGCACAACCCGCCTTCATCGACAGCTCGGCGATCCGGAGATCCTGCGCGGTGACGCCGTCGTGGGCGTCGCAGATGACGAGCGCGACGTCGGCGCGCTCCACCGCTCGCTGCGAGCGCAAGGTGGTGTAGTACTCGACCGACTCCGACACCTTGCTCTGGCGGCGCATGCCGGCCGTGTCGACGACGATCACGCGCCGGCCGTCGACCTCCATCGGGAGGTCGATCGCGTCGCGCGTGGTGCCGGCGACGTCGGAGACGATCACGCGGTCGGACTTCAGGAACTTGTTGACCAGCGAGGACTTGCCGACGTTCGGGCGGCCGATTAACGCGAGGCGGATCGTCTCGTCATCCTCGGGCTCGAAGTCGCCCTCGGGCAGCAGTGCGGTGACGCGGTCCAGCAGGTCGCCGGTGCCGAGCCCTTGCGTGGCGCTGACGGCCACCGGCTCGCCCAGGCCCAAGCTGTAGAACTCGGTCGCCGACGGCACGTCCTTGACCGAGTCGATCTTGTTGGCCACCACGATCACCGGCTTGTCCCAGCGGCGCAGCAGGTCGGCGAGCTCTTCGTCCCCGGGGCGCGTTCCCGCCTGCCCATCGACGACGAACACCGCGAGATCGGCGTCGGCCATCGCGGCTTGCGCCTGCTCGCGGATCGACCCGGCCATCGGGTCCTCGTCGAAGAAGTCCATGCCGCCGGTGTCAATCAGCGTGAACTGGCGCCCGTTCCACTCGCACGGCACCTCGTTGCGATCCCGCGTGATGCCGGGCGCCTCGTGCACGACGGCGATCCGCGACTCGCTGAGACGGTTGACCAGCGAAGACTTGCCGACGTTGGGGTAGCCGATGACGGCGACCTTGGGGCCCGCGATGCTCATGCGCGCGCCGCCGCGACGCGCGCGACGATCTCGGCCACGACGTCCTCGACGCTCAGACCGGTGGTGTCCAGCGGCTCGGCGCCCGAAGCGGGCTCCAGCGTGGTGCGGCCGTGGCCGGAGTCGCGCTCGTCGCGCGAGAGCAGCTCGGCGGCGACGTGCTCGGGATCGGCGCCCAGCTCGGCGGCGCGGCGGCGCGCGCGCTCGGCGGGATGGGCGGTCAGGAAGACCTTGACCTCGGCGTCGGGCGCGACGACGGTCGCGATATCGCGTCCCTCGGCCACGAAGTCGCCGGCGGCGAGCAGCGCGCGCTGCTGGGCGACGAGCGCCTCGCGCACCTGCGGGTCGTTGGCAACCACCGACGCCTGGTCGCTGATCATGGGCGTCCGGATCAGCTCCGTCACGTCCTCTGCGCCCAGCATGACGCGGTCGCCGTCGAAGGCGATCTCCAGCGCGGCAACCTCGTCGAGGCCGCGGCTGGCGGCCAGCGCGACGCAGCGATACATGGCCCCGGTGTCGAGGTAGGTGAAGCCGAGCGCGCGCGCAACGGCGCGCGCCACGGTCGACTTGCCGGCTCCGGCAGGTCCGTCAATGGCGACAAGCACGGGCGAGAGGGTATGCGGTCTCCGGTGGTGTGGCATCGTCCGCATTCGTCGTGCGCCTGATCGGGCCTCTTCGGGAGAGAGACTTCGCGCTGTTCTGGGCCGGCACCCTGGTGTCGCTGCTAGGCGACGGGATCTACCTCGTGGCTCTCCCCTTCACCGTCCTGGGCCTCGGCGGCGGCGCCGGATCGCTGTCGCTCGTCGGCCTGGCATGGTCGCTCGGGATGGTCGGCTTCCTGCTCGCGGGCGGCCTGCTGGCCGATCGCTATGACAAACGCCGCCAGCTGCTGATCGCCGACGCGCTGCGCCTGGTGGCGGTCGGCACGGCCGGCGGGCTGTCGCTCGGCGGGGTGCTGGAGATCTGGCACATGGTCGCCCTGGGCTTCGTCTTCGGCGCCGGCGAAGGGCTGACGGGGCCGGCGATGGGCGCGATCGTGCCCGACCTGGTGCCCGGTCCGCTGCTCGTGCAGGCCAACGCGCTCCAGAGCTCGCTGCGGCCGATCGCGCTGCGCCTGGCAGGCCCGGCCCTTGGCGGCGCCACCGTCGCGCTGCTGGACACCGGCGGCGCGCTGCTGGTCGATGCGGCCACGTTCGCGATCTCGATCGCCTGCCTGCTGGCGATGCGCGCCCGGGCTCCCATCCACGAGGGCGAGCACGAGCCGCTGCTCGCGCAGGTGCGCGAGGCCGCGACGTTCGTGCGCGGCCAGACCTGGCTGTGGGCGACGCTGATCATGGCCGCCATCGCGCTGCTGGTCTTCCTCGGCCCGACCGAGGTCCTGTTGCCGATCCGGATCGAAGGCGACCTCGACGCGTCAGCCGGGAGCTTTGGTCTGGTGCTGGCCGCCGGCGGCGTCGGCGCGACGCTGGGCACGTTTGCCCTCGGGCACATCGGGATGCCCAAGCGCGAGATCTCGGTCCTGTACTGGGTCTGGGGCCTGGCGGGCTTCGCGCTGTGCGGCTACGCGCTGGCCCAGACGGTCTGGCAGCTCGTGGTCTTCAGCTTCGCCTTCGGCCTGCTCAGCGGCGCGGGCAACCCGATCTGGGCGACGCTGATGCAGGTGCGGGTGCCGGTCTCCCTGCGCGGCCGGGTGGCCTCGCTGGACTGGCTGGTGTCGGTCGGGCTGACGCCGGTCTCCTTCGCGCTCACGGGCCCGGCGGCTGCAGCGTTCGGCGCGGAGACGATCCTGCTCGTGGCCGGCCTGGTCGCGGGCAGCCTGACGCTGGTAATGCTCTACGCGATCCCGGGCCTGCGGGCCGAGGACGGCGGCATCGCGCGTGCCGCCGCGGCGGCCGAGGCGGCGCCCGAGGACCCTCAGCCCTTCAGCAGCACCCCGACGTCGTCAGCAAACGTCGGGTAGGAGACGTCGGCGGCCTCCATGCCGTCGACCGTGACGCCCTCGTCGGAGGCCAGGCCGGCGATCGCGCCGAGCATCGCCAAGCGGTGGTCGCCGTGGGAGGCGATCGTGCCGCCCTTTAGCCCGCCGGTGCCGCGCACGACGAAGCCGTCGTCGGTCGCCTCGAGGTCGCCACCGAGGCCGTTGAGTCCGTCGACGACGGTCGCGATCCTGTCGGACTCCTTGAGCCGCAGCTCGTGGGCACCGCGAACGATCGTCTCGCCTTCGGCAAAGCAGCCCAGGAGCGCGACCAGCGGCAGCTCATCGATTGCCAGGGGCACCTCCTCGGCCTCGACGATCGTGCCGGTCAGCGGGCCGTGGGCGATGTCGAGGTCCCCCGCCGGCTCGGTGCCGACGACGCCGTCGCCCGGCGCCTCCTCCAGCTCGCCGACGACGATCCCGCCCATCCGCTCGAGGATCCGGTGAAAGCCCGTGCGCGTCCAGTTGGTACCGCTACCCACGACCTGGATCCGCGAGCCGCCGACCAAGACTCCGGCGGCGATCAGGAACGCCGCCGAGGAGGGGTCGCCGGGCACCGTGATGTCGTCGAGGACGAGCTCGTCGACGCTGGTGACCGTGATGTGGCGCCCGTTGCGATGCACGGTGACGCCCGCCGCGGTGAGCATCCGCTCGGTGTGATCGCGCGACGGCGCCGGCTCGACGACCGTCGTTGCGCCGTCGGCCATCAGGCCGGCCAGCAAGACGCAGGACTTGACCTGCGCCGAGGCGACGGGCAAGTCATAGGCGATGGAGCGCAGATGGGCGCCGTGCACGGTGAAGGGCGCCAGCCGACCGTCGACCGCGTCGATCGTCGCGCCCATCCGCGTCAGCGGCTCGGCGATGCGGTCGATCGGGCGCGTGCGGATCGACGCGTCGCCGTCCAAGGTGTAGGACCTGCCCTCCTGCCCCGCCAGCCAGCCTGGCAGCAGGCGCATCAACGTGCCGGCGTTGCCGACGTCGATCGGCGCGCCAGGCTCGGTGGCGTTGCGCAGGCCGGTGCCGCGGATCGTCACGACGTCCTCGTCGACGGTGACCAGCGCGCCCAGGGCCCGCATCGCGTTCAGCGTCGAGGTGGTGTCCTCGGCGTGCAGGTAGTTGCGCACCCTCACGGGCTCGGCGGCCATCGCGCCGAGGATCGCGGCGCGGTGGGAGATCGACTTGTCGGCCGGCGGCGCGACCGTGCCGCGCAAGCGCTTGGCGGGCGACCACTTCACCACCGTCATGCCAGGACCTCCTCGACCAGCTGGCGCGCGCGCTCGGCGTGGTCCTCGGCCACCCAAAGGGCGACCTCGCCGCTGCGGAAGTCGGGCTGGGGCGAGAGGCTCATGTCGTGGATGTTGATCCCTGCGCGGGAGAGGGTGAGGGCGAGATCGGCGATCACGCCAGGGCGGTTGGGCACGACGACGCGGACCTCGCGCAGCGGTCCGCCGGTCATGCCGATGTCCAGCAGGGCGCGGCGCTGCGTGCCGGCCGTCGCCTGCCAGGACTCCAGTGCCGAACCGTCGCCGGCAGCCAGCAGCGCACGAGCCTCGGCCAGCAGCTCGATCGTCTGGTCAAGACCGTTGAGGATCGCGTCGCGGTTGGCGTCATAGATCCCCGCCCACAGCGGCGGGTTGGCGCCCGCGACGCGCGTGGCATCGCGAAACGACGGGCCCACGACCGGGATCGCCTCGTCGCCCAGCGCGCGCGTCGCCTGCGTGACGAGCGCGTTGGCGACGACGTGCGGCACGTGGGAGAAGGCGGCCATCAGGCGATCGTGGTCGGCGTGGCCGATGACGGTCGGGACCGCGCCGATACCGGTGACGAAGCGGTGCAGGCGCTCCAGCAGGATGCCCTCGCTGTCGACGCGCGGCGTGAGGTACCAAGTGGCGCCGGCGAACAGGTCGGCACGGGCGTGCTCGACGCCCGCGACCTCGGCACCCGCAAGCGGATGGCCGCCGATGTAGTTGGCGCCGGCGATGGACTCGACTAGCGCGTGCTTGGTCGAGCCGACATCGGTCACCACGGCGCCCGCGACGTGCTCGCACGCCTGGGCGATCCGCTGCGCCAGCGCCTGCACCGGCGCCGCAACCAGCGCGACGTCGGCCGGCCCAAGGTCTGCGGGATCGTCGACTGCCACGTCCACGACGCCGCGCTCCAGCGCCAGCTTCCTCACCCGCGGATCGGGGTCAAAGCCGGTGACGTGCGCGCCCAACCGCTCGCGCCCCGCGAGGCCGACCGACCCGCCGATGAGGCCGAGCCCGAGCAGGGCAAGCCGCATCGGACGGGCAGCCTCTGTGTCGGCCTCCGTCACGCTGCGGCGTTCTGTGCGACGGCCGCGCCGAACGGCAGCTTGCCGGCCAGCATCGCGGCCTGCTCGACTTTGGCGGCGTACTCCTTGAAGCCGTCGACGCGCAGCTGCTGCGGGCCGTCGCAGATGGCCTCGTCGGGCTCGGGGTGGGTCTCGACGATGATGCCGTCGGCGCCGGCGGCGGCCGCGGCCAGCGAGAGCGGCTCGACCAGCACGCGGCGCCCGGCGGCGTGGCTGGGGTCGACGACGACCGGGAGATGCGTCATCTCCTTGAGCACCGGGATCGCGGTGAGATCGAGCGTGAAGCGGTAGGCGGTCTCGAAGGTCCGGATGCCGCGCTCGCAGAGCATCACCGACTCGTTGCCCTCCTTGAGGACGTACTCGGAGGCCATGATCAGCTCCTCCAGCGTCGCCGACAGCCCGCGCTTGATGAGCACCGGGATCCCGCTGCGCCCGATCTCAGACAGCAGCGGGTAGTTCTGCATGTTGCGCGCGCCGATTTGGATGACGTCGGCGACCTCAACGACCGCCTCGATGTCGCGCGCGTCCATCAGCTCGGTGACGATCGGCAGGCCGGTTCGCTCCTTAGCCTCGGCCAGCAGCCGCAGCCCTTCGACGCCTAGCCCCTGGAAGGCGTAGGGCGAGGTCCGCGGCTTGTAGGCGCCGCCGCGGAACATCGTCGCGCCGGCGGCGAGCATCGCGTCGGCGGTGTCGAGCGTCTGGTCGCGGGTCTCGACGGTGCAGGGGCCGGCGATCAGCGCGAAGTGCTCGCCGCCGATCTTCGCGCCGCCGAGGTCCAGGACAGTCCGGACATCGCCCTTGAACTGCGTGGAAGCCAACTTGTAGGGCTTGAGGATCGGGACGACCTTCTCGACCCCCTCGTGGCCCTCGAGGCCGAGGCGCGCCACGTGCTCGCGGTCGCCGACGGCGCCGATGACCGTGACCTCCTCGCCTCGGCTCGGGTGCGCCTGAGCGCCAACGGACTCGATCCGCTCGATCACGGCTTGCACCTGGTCTTCGGTGGCCGTCGGCTTCATCACGATCATCATCTAGGGGTTCCTTCTACAGCTTGGAGGTGGAGTCTAAGAGGCGAGTTGGCATGCACGTGAGATGACCGTGCACGCAGGAGGGTGCTTTGCGGCGCTCGACCCAAGGGTCCGATGCGGACGCGAATGGCCCGCAGGGACACGGCCTCACGGCCGGCCGAGCGCCTAGCTAAATCGCCAATACCAAGCGGCGGAGGTCCCGCTGCCCACCTGCATGCGCACGCCGGCCGTCAGGCCGTCGGAAGTGCGCTTGGTGAGGGACATGCGGGACATGAAACCGCGACCAGTGTACGCAAAGGCAGGGTGGATGGGAACCCCATCCATGCCGCCTGGCTACGGCAGTAGCTCGCGCAGGCCGTCCAAGAAGCGCTGGTTCTGCTGCGGCGTGCCGTAGGTGACGCGCAGCGCACCGGCTCTGCCGAGCGCCGCCCCGGCGCGCACGAGCACGCCGCGTTCGCCAAGGCCCTTGACGATGGCCGCCTCGACCTCGCCGGGCTCCTGACCGTCCCACAGGGGCAGGTCGAACCAGGCGAAGTTGGCCTGCGAGGCCGCCGGGACGATGCCCAGCTCGCCAAGGCCATCCTCGATCTCCAGACGGGCCATGATCGCGCGCTCGACCCGTTGGGCGACCGCGTCGCCGTGCTTGAGCGACTCGACCGCGGCGGCCTGCGCGGCGGCGTTGCAGAAGAACGGCTGGCGGACCTGATTGACCGCGGTAACGAACGCGTCGGAGCCGCAGAGCGCATAGCCGACGCGCAGCCCGCACAACCCGTACACCTTGCTGAACGTGCGCAACAGGACCAAGTTGGGGTACTTCTTGAGGAGGTCCAACGACGCGTCGGGATCGTCGAGCGTGTTGTACTCGCAGTAGGCCTCGTCGAGCAGCACACAGACGTGCTTGGGAACCTTGGCGACGAACTCGGCGATGTCAGCCAGCGCGACCGCGGTCGACGTCGGGTTGTTGGGGTTGCAGACGACGACCAGCCGCGTCGCGGCGGTGATCTCGGCCAGCATCGCGTCGAGGTCGTGCTCCTGGGCATCGTTGAGCGGCACCTGGATCTGCGTGGCGCCGGTCGCGGCGGCCAGATGCGGGTAGACGCTGAACGAGGGCCACGCGTAGACCAGTTCGGCGCCCGGCTCCAGCAGCGCCTCGCCGGCGGCCAGCAGGATGTCGCACGAGCCGTTGCCGATCGCGATCCGCGAGGCTGGCACCTCGTAGCGGTCGCTGAGCGCGGCACGCAGCTTGGCGTTCGTCGGGTCCGGATAGCGGTTGACCCCGGTGAGGATCTCGGCGATCGCGGCGACCACCGGCTCCAGCGGCGGCTCGGGCGACTCGTTGGACGCCAGCAGCGCGACGTCCTCAGGCAGCGCGTAGGCCGCAGCTGCGGGGTACACCGGGATGCGGCTCACCGCCGCAGAGAACTCGATCGCCATTGCCCTCAGGCTACTGAGCGGACTCGAGGTCCATGCGCAGCTTGCGCGCCTCGCCGAGGTAGACGTGCTTGGCCACGTGGTCGTCGGCGGCGTAGTAGTGCATCAACACCCGGATGACGCGTGGCAGCGAGCCTGGCACCGGGACCTCGCGAGCGCACATCAGCGGCACTTGGGCAAAGCCCAACTGCCGGGCCGCGACAGCGGGGAACTGGGCGTCGAGGTCCTCGGTCAGCGTGAACAGGCAGCTGACGACGTCCTCGGGCGCGAGGCCGTTGCGCT
Organism: uncultured Conexibacteraceae bacterium; assembly: GCA_963829185.1. GTDB lineage: Bacteria > Actinomycetota > Thermoleophilia > Solirubrobacterales > Solirubrobacteraceae > Baekduia. The sequence continues at coordinate 285,097 of CAWHID010000010.1, read as the reverse complement.
GCATGATGTCGCGCATCAGCGTCTCGGTCGCGGCGAGGATCTCGTCGGAGCTGTTGCGTTCGACAGTGGTGGCGCCTCTGAGGGCGAAGAGCCGCATCGGCGCGCCATGATGCCAGGTGGCAGGTCGTCACTCGTTCGTCCAGCCCGCTCCGCCTCGGAGCGTTCCCAGCCGACTGCTCGAGGTGATGGGATCTTTCCTGCCGATCTGCCTCGCGGCGGTCGCCGCCTGCGACCTGCTGACCGCCGCGCTGCTGGCCACGCAGTTCCTCGGCCGCAGCTCTTCCCAGCTGCTCGGGCTCGCGGCCGCCTACTTCGCGGCGGGGCTGCTGGCCGTCGTCCATCTCCTCGTCCTTCCCGGGGCGGCGACCCACGACGCCCTGCTCGGCGCGGGGGGCGATCAGGCGCCGGCCTGGCTGTGGGCGATCGGCCACGGCGTGCTGCCGCTCGGGCTCGCCGTCGCGCTCTGGGGCGGACCGGCCAACGCGCGCCGGCGTCTGGCGGGACCGACCGCCCGCCGCCCGCGCGCGGTCGTCCTGTCCTTCTCCTTCGTCACCGCCACGGTCGCGGGGATCGCCTGGCTGGTCATCGGCCTCGGCGCTTCGCTGCCGACCGTCGTCGAGGACGGCGGCCTGTCAGCGCTGGGCCTGATCGGCGCCGCCATCATCCTTGCCTTCGATCTCCTCGCGCTGATCGTCGTCGCCCGCCGCGGGCGCCGCACCGCGATCGAGCGCCGTCTACTCGTGGTCGTCGCCTGCGTCCTGGCCGCCACGGCGCTGACGCTCATCGCCCTGTCGTTCGACACGGTCGGCCGACAAGCGTCGAGCGTCCTGGATCTCGTCGCCTCGGCGCTGCTGCTCTCCTTGCTGCTCGGCGGGATCCGCCGGCTCGGCGTCCTCGGCGGCGCCGCCGACGCGCGCGCCGGCGCCGTCGACGCGCTGACCGGCGTGCGCACGCGCGCCGCCACGCTCGTCGCCGCCGAGCACCTACACCGGACCCGCGCCGCCGGCGCGCCGCTGGGCCTGGCGCTCATCGACGTCGATGGCCTCAAGGCGATCGGCGACGAGCACGGGCCGCTGGCCGCCGACGCCGTCCTGATGTCGGTCGCGGGCCGGCTGCGCACGCTGCTGCGCGACCGCGACATCCTCGGCCGCGCCGGCGAGGAGGGCTTCCTGATCCTGCTGCCCGACACCGACGCCGACGGCGTGACGCTCGCCGTCGACCGCGCGGTTGCCGGGATCCGCGAGCAGAAGGTCGGGACGTGGGCCTTCGACGTGCGCACGACGGCCTCGGGCGGCATCGCCATGGTCGGCTCAGGAGATCAGGCAGTCGCCGAGGCGCTCGCCGCCGCCGACCTAGCGCTCAACCAGGCCAAAGCCCATGGGCGCGACCAGGTCGTCAGCCCTACGCGAGCGCAGGTGGTACCGCTGCGTCGTGCAGCCGCTGGACCTCCGCGGGGCTGAGCTGCCGCGTCTGGCCCTCGGGCAAATCGCCGAGGCGCAACGGACCGAAGGCGACGCGCTTGAGCCGGGCTACCGGCTGGCCGACCTCTGCGCACATCCGCTTGACCTGGCGGTTGCGGCCCTCGCGCAGCGTCATCTCCAGGATGCCGGGCTCGAGCTGGCGTACCTCGGCCGGCGCGGTGATGCCGTCGTCCAGGACCACGCCCTCGCGCAGCTGGCGCAGCGCCTGCTCCGGGACCGCGGTACCGCCGCGGCCGACGTGGACCACGTAAATCTTCGGGACCTCGTAGCGCGGGTGGGTGAGGTGGTTGGCGAGCTCACCGTCGTCGGTCAAGAGGACCAGGCCGGTGGTGTCGGCGTCGAGGCGGCCGACGGGATAGAGCCGCCTGCCGGGCGCGTTGACCATGGCGACGACGGTCGGGCGGCCATGGGTGTCTTTGGAGGTCGAGACGACGCCGCGCGGCTTGTGGACCAGCCACACCGCGCGGTCCTGCCCGGCGCTGCCGATGGCGACCAGCTTGTCGTCGACCATGACCAGATGCGTGTCGTCGGTGTCGCGCGCGGGGTCGGTGACGATGACCCCATCCACCCTGACGCGGCCCCTGGCGATGATCACCTCGGCCCTGCGGCGCGAGGCGACGCCGGCATGAGCGAGGTATTTCGCAAGGCGCATCTCTAGTCGAGGCTAGCCTGTATTCGCCCCATGGACCTCCAATTCCTCGACAACACCCTCGCCGACCTCGGTCAGCCGCCCTTCCGCGCCAAGCAGGTGTGGGAGTGGACGGCGCGCGGGACGGCGTCCTATGAGGCGATGACCAACCTGCCCGCGGCGGTGCGCTCCGAGCTGACCGAGCGCGTCCCGTTCTCCACGCTGGAGGTCACTAACGAGGCGCATTCCAAGGACGGCACGATCAAGGCCTTGTTCTCGACGCGCAAGGACGGCCGCCCCGTCGAGGCCGTGTTGATGCGCTACCGCGACGGGCGCCGCTCCTTGTGCTTGTCCTCGCAGTCGGGCTGCCCGCTGACCTGCACCTTCTGTGCGACGGGCACGATGAAGTTCGGGCGCAACCTCACCGTCAGCGAGATCCTCGACCAGGCACTGCACTTCCGCCGCATCGAGGAAGTCGACCACGTCGTCTTCATGGGCATGGGCGAGCCGATGATGAACCTCGACAACGTCCTCGAAGCGTGCCGGCGGCTGCCCGACGTCGGTGTCACCCACCGGCGCACGGCGATCTCGACGGTCGGGTGGAAGCCGGGAATCGAGGCGCTGACCGAGAGCGACATGCCAATCCGCCTGGCGCTGTCGCTGCATGCCGCCGACGAGGCCCTGCGGTCGCAGATCATGCCGGTCAACGACCGCTACCCCTTGTCGGAGGTGCTCGCCGCGTGCGACCGCTTCTACGAGGCCAAGAAGCGCATGATCTTCATCGAGTACGTGATGCTCAAGGGCGTCAACGACTCCTACGCGCAAGCCGTCCAGCTCGCCAACGTGCTCGATCCCAAGAAGTACAAGATCAACTTGATCCCCTACAACCCGACCGGCACCTACGACGGCTCGGGACGCGAGGCGATCGGCGCCTTCAAGGCGGCGCTCGAAGAGCACGGCATCGGCGCGACCGTCCGGCTGACGCGCGGCCAGGACATCGACGCGGCCTGCGGCCAGCTGGCCGCCAAGGCACTGGCCCAGGCCTCCTGAGCGATGCCCACGCTGACCCTCGACGCCCTCCATCGCGAGGCCCGCGAGCTGGAGCGCGCGCACCGGCGCGGCGATCCGGCCGCCCTGGCTCGCGTCGCACCGTTCCGTCCTGACCCAGCCAAGCCGCTCAAGGCTGCCGGCGCCCTGCTGGTGATCGCCCGCGAGCGCGGCTTCCCGACCTGGGTCAAGTTGCAGTCCTACGTCGAGCGGCTCGACCTCGGCGGCGAGGGGCTGGAGCACGCGTTCCATACCGACATGGAGTACTACGAGGGACGCGCCGACGGCCTGCTTGCCTCGGCGCGGGACCGGACGCCGAGCGCCGCCGCGGCGTTCGAGGGCGAGCGGGTGGAGATGACCGAGCAAGGCGCGCGCGTGGTCGTCGCCCAGCGCCATGGCTTTGCCAGCTGGTCGGCGCTGCGCCGCCACATCGAGGGGCTGGCCGAGAGCGGCGAGCCGTTCGCGCGGGCATACCGGGCGCTGGAGGAGCGGCGACATGATGATCTTGCCGCGTTGCTGGCGCGGTTCCCGGAGCTGGCGACGGCGCGCGGGACCAACGGCAACGCGCTGATCAACATGGCGTCGGATGCCGAGACGTTGCGCACGCTGTTGGACGCGGGCGCCGACGTGGCCCACCCCAACGCCCATGGTTGGACGCCGCTGCATCAGGCGGCCTACGGCAACCGCGGTGACTTGGCGCAGCTGCTGCTCGACGCGGGCGCGCCGGCAGATGTCTCGGCGCGTGGCGCGGGCGGCACGCCGCTGGTCGTCGCGCTGTTCTGGGGGCATCGCGAGGTGGTCGACGTCCTGCTGGCCGCCGGACGCCACCCGGGCAACCTGCGCGTCGCGGCCGGGACCGGCGACGTGGAGGCGATCGACGCGATGGTGTCGGCCGACGGCGTCGTCAGCGAGGCGGCCGGCGCGCTGCGCGGCTTCTACCGGCCACATGGCGGCTTCCCGGCGTGGGCTGCGGCCGACGACCCGCAGGAGATCGTTGATGAGGGGCTGGCCTGGGCCGCGCGGGCAGATCGCCCCGAGGCACTCTCGCTGCTCGTGGAGCGGGGCGCACGGATCGATGCCGACGTCTACCGCGGCACCGCGCTGACGTGGGCGGCGGCGAACGGCCGCGTGGCGGCGGTCACGCGCCTGATCGAGCTGGGCGCCGACGTCGACGCCCGCGCCACCTTCGGCGGCCCGGCCCACGGCGAGGGCGCCACCGCGCTGCACATCGCCGCCCAAGCCGGGCAGACGGCGGCCGTCGAGACGCTGCTGGCGTCCGGCGCCGACCCGAGGCTGCGCGATGCGCTCTATGACGGTCCGGCGTCCGGGTGGGCGCAGCAGGGCGGCCACGCCGCGCTCGCGGCGCTGCTGCGCGAGCGCGAGGGGTGGCGCGAGGGCGAGCGCGAGGGCGAGCGCGAGGGCGAGCGCGAGGGGTAGCCGGGAGCGCCGCGGGCGTCGGTGGCGCTCAGCGCGGGCGGTGGTCGTGCTGCGGTGCGTGGGTCTGCTGGCAGCGAGGAGTGAGCGTGTCAGGCACCACGCGGCGCCCGGGTCGTCCGCTGGTGACAGCGCAGACGAGTCGTCCGAAGGAATCCCGCTGGCACTTCGACGTTGAGATACAACGGTGGTCTCTATCGGTCATCGCATCACGTGGTGTTGTGATGTCGATGAATCGAGGAAGAGATGGGTGGTCGGCGTGGGTTTTCGTTGTCAGAGGCCGAGCGGTTGGAGGTCGTGGAGCGGCTGAAGGCCGGGGTGGCGGTGATGACGGTCGCTGCCGGGGTGGGGTGTTCGCGGCGGACGGTGTTTCGGGTGTGGGCTGATCGGCGGTTGGTCGAGCAGCGTGCGGGCCGTTCGGGGTTGCGGTTGTCGCTGGCCGAGCGTGAGCAGATCAGTCGTGGTCTGGCGGCCGGTCAGACGTTGCGGGCGATCGGCCGGCAGCTCGGGCGATCGGCGTCGACGATCAGTCGCGAGGTCAACGCCAACGGTGGGTGCCGGCGCTATCGCGCGTTGGCCGGCGAGCGCAGGGCGATCCGTTGTGCCAAGCGGCCTCGCGCAGGCAAGCTCGAACTCTCCGCGCGGCTGCGGGCCGAAGTGCAGGCGGGTCTTTTGCAGCGGTGGTCGCCGCAGCAGATCTCGGCCAGACTGCTGGTGTCCTTTCCCGACGATCTGGAGATGCGCATCAGTCACGAGACGATCTATCAGGCGGTCTATGTGCAGTCGCGTGGCGAGCTGCGGCGCCAGCTCACCGGGCATCTGCGGACCGCAAGGACCAAGCGCCGTGCCCAGGGTGCCCGCAGTGGGCGCGGCCAGATCAAGGACATGGTCTTGATCTCTGAGCGTCCGGCCCAGATCGAGGACCGTGCTGTGCCGGGCCATTGGGAGGGCGATCTGATCCTCGGCGCTCATGGCCGTTCGAGCATCGCGACCTTAGTCGAGCGTCAGACCCGGTTTGTGATGCTCGCCCGACTGGGCAACCAGCGCGATACCGAGCACGTCACTCGTGCGCTCAAGCAGCGCATCGCAGAGTTGCCCGCAGAGCTCATTCGCTCGCTGACCTGGGATCAGGGCATGGAGATGGCTGGGCATGCCAGGTTCAGCATCGAGACCGGCGTCGAGGTGTTCTTCTGCGACCCACGCAGCCCCTGGCAGCGGGGCAGCAACGAGAACACCAACGGCCTGCTTCGCCAGTACCTGCCAAAGAGCACAGACCTAGCTGTTCATTCCCAAGCCGATCTGGATCAGATCTCTGCAGAGCTCAACGGCCGACCCCGACAAACGCTCGGCTGGGCAACGCCCTCTGAGAAGATGAACCAACTGCTGTTGCGATGAACCCCTGAAGCCGCCCAACGTCAAGGTGCCATCCATCTCTGGGACCGAGGAGCTGGTCGAGTTGACCGGCACATCATCGGATAACTCGACCCGGACTCAGGTGGGCCTGTTGAGCGCGATGGGGTCGCGCTCAACAGGCCCACCCGCGTGCTGTCGCGGCGTTCGCAGCACGGTGGGCCTGTCTGCGGCCGCCTACCGTCTGGATACGGGCCCACGCTGGCGGATCCGCCGGCTCCCGGCGTCGGTGGGCCCGTATGCGGCCGTGTCGCGTCCGCGTACAGGCCCACCCCGCCCGAGGGCGCCGAGCGGACGACGAGCCAACGCCACGAGCCGCCGATCCCGCCGGCTCTCCTCGCTGCCGACGAACGACGCACCGCATCGCCAACTCCGCCGCGCACTGCGCGCCAACGGCGCCCCGCGCTACTCGTCGTCGGTCGGCGGCTCGTCGTCGGCGACGGGCGGTTCGTCATCGTCGCTCGGCGGCTCATCGTCGAAGACGACCTCCGCCTCGGCCTCCTCGATCTCCGCCTCAGCCTCTTCGGCCTCCGCCTCGGCGACCGGCGTCAGCCCCGCAGCCGCCGGGTCCGCCCCACCGCCTTCGATCGGGCGCTCTTCATCGACCTCAACGTCCTCGTCCGTGGGCACGGCACCCTCGCCACCCTCACCTTCGTCCGGGCCCTCGTCCTCCACCGACCCCTGCGTCGGCGGCGTCGCGCCGGCTCGCGCCTCGCCCGCGCGCAGCAGGCGCTCGCGCAGGTCGGCCTCTTCCTCGGGCGACGGATCCCACTCCTCGATGTCGGGCAGGTCGTCGAGCGACGTCATCCCGAAGAGCTTGAGGAACAGCGAGGTCGTGCGGTAGAGCACGGCGCCAAACGGCGAGCGGCCGGACTCCTCGATCAGCCCGCGTTCCAGCAGCGTGCCGGCGGCCGAGTCGGCGCTGACGCCGCGGATACGCGTGATCTCGGGGCGCGACACCGGCTGCAGGTAGGCGACGATCGCCAGCGTCTCGGCTTGAGCGGGCGACAGTGGCGGGGTCCGCGGCTTGGAGAGCAGTCGCCGCGCGGCCTGCTCGGTGTCCGCCGCGGTGGCCAGCGTCCAGCCGCCGGCGAGCTGGCGCAGCTCCAGCCCGCGTTGTCCCGGCGCGAACGCCTCGCCCAGCTCGGCCAGCGCCTCGCTCAGCGCCTCCTCCTCGCACTCGCACGCGGCGAGCAGCTCCATCTCGGTGACCGGCTCGGCCGAGAGGAACAACAACGCCTCGACGGTGCGCGCGAGCGGCGACGTCACGCGACCGCGGCCGCGGGCATGGACGCCTCAGCCGCGCCCGGGCGGATCTCAATCTCGCCGAACGGCTCGTCCTGCGACCAGGTCGCCTCGCCCTGCTTGTAGAGCTCCAGCAGCGCGAAGAGCGTCACGCAGACCGTCACGCGATCGGCACCGCGCACGGCCTCTTCGAAGGTCGTGCGCGTGCCCGAGCGCAGCAGCCGGCGCAGGTGGGCCAGGCGATCGGCGACCGACACGCGTGGGATCGTCAGGTGGCGGATGTCGACCTGCGGCGGCATCGCCAGCATGCTGCCGATCGCGCGACCCAGCCGCGCGGGCTTGTAGACGCCCTCCATGTCGACGATCTCGGTCACCCGCAAGTGCGCGGGCAGCGGCGCGCTGCGGAAGCGCACCCCGTCCTCCCCACGCAGCTTCTCGATCAGGTGCAGCGCGGCGGAGCGGTAGCGCTTGGCCTCAAGCATCCGCGCCAGCAGCTCTTCGGCGGCGATGTCGGGCTCGAAGTCGAGCAGCTCCTCGTCCTCGCGCGGCAGCATCAGGCGCGACTTCAGCTCCAGCAGCGCGGCGATGAGCACCAGGAACTCCGTGGCGACCTCAAGGTCGAGCTCGCCACGCGCCTCCAGGACGTCGATGTAGGAGAGGACGACATCGGCCAGCTCCACCTCCAGCAGATCGACCTCCTCGCGGAGGACCAGCGTCAGCAGGAGGTCGAACGGGCCGGTGAAGACCTCGAGGTCGAGCTCAAGCTCGGCGACCAGGGTGCTCATACCGGCAAGACCGTAGCGAGCGGTCCCGACGCCCTCGCCCGCTCTGCCCGCATTCTGCGGAGATTCAGCCGCGCGGGCCGACCCCGATCGCCTGGCGGACATCGGCCAGCGTGTCCCGCGTGATCGCCCGCGCCTTGACGGCGCCCGCGGCGAAGATCGCCTCCAGCGCGTCCTCGTCGGCCCGCAGCGCCTCGTAGCGCCCGCGGACGGGGTCCAGAAGGGCGTTGACCGCCTCGGCGGTCGCCGCCTTCAGATCGCCGTAGCCGCGGGCATCGGCCAGCGACGCCTCAACCTCGGCGAAGGAGGTGCCGCGGGCCGCCGCCAGGATGTCGATGAGGTTCGACACGCCCGGCTTGCTCGGGTCGCGCGCGATCCGCGGCGGGTCGTCGGAGTCGGTCACCGCGCGCTTGAACTTCTTCTCGACCGCCTTAGCGTCATCGAGCACGTAGACCGTGCCCTCCGGCGTGCCGCTCGTGGTCGACATCTTCGACGTCGGATCCTGAAGGTCCATGATCCGCGCGCCGACGCTCGGGATCCGCAGCTCGGGCACGACCAGGACCTCGCCGAAGCGGTCGTTGAAGCGCTGGGCGACATCGCGCATCAGCTCGACATGCTGGCGCTGGTCGTCACCGACCGGCACGTCGTCGGCGCGGTAGGCCAGCACGTCGGCGGCCATCAGCACCGGATAGGTGAAGAGGTCGGCGGAGACCAGGTCGCGCTGGCGCGCCGACTTCTCCTTGAACTGGTGCATGCGGTTGAGGTCGCCGTGCGCCGTGACGGCGCCGACGTGCCAGGCCAGCTCGGTGTGCTCAGGGATGTCGCTCTGACGGATGAAGATGCACTGCTCAGGATCGAGGCCGGCGGCGAGCAGGATCGCGGCGGTGTCGTAGACGCGCTCGCGCATCTCGGCCGGCTGCCACGGCACCGTCATCGCATGGAGGTCCACGACGCAGTAGATCGCGATGTCGCCGGCGTCGGCCGCACGCTGCTGACCCTCCACGTACTGCACGATCGCCCCGATGAAGTTGCCGAGGTGCTTGCGGCCGGTGGGCTGGATCCCGCTGAAGATGCGCATCGCGGCGGAGTCTATGAAGCGGCGCGGTGGCGCAGGAGCGCGACGACGGTGGCGAGCAGGGCCGCTCCCGAGAGGGCGGGTGCCTTGTCGGCGATCGCCAGGTAGCCGGCCAGCGCGACGAGCACGAGGACAGTGAGGACGCGAAGCAGGAAGTAGATGAACGACTCCAACGAGTCGGACTTCGGGGTGAGCCACTGCTTCGGTTGGGTCAACGCGCCACCTCGCAACGCTCATGGCATCACAAGCGGACGAAGGACGGCACCAAACCCAAACTAGGCCCTGGGCAACGCCGCGTTCCTCATCCCGTGAGAACGCTCCCGGTACCGCCGGATGCCCAGCAGTCGAACGCGCGTCTGATCGCTCTCGCTCATATCGAGAGCTATGTGCGGCCGACGCTATCCGATCGACCCGATCTCGTCTACGAATGATGCGCCCGGGGTAGCCGCGTGAGAACGTGGATCCCGTCAGCAAGACCCCGACCAAGCCGATCGACTACGCCGCGCTCAGCGCGGGCTACGGCGCGCTGACCGGTGCGCTGCTGGTGGCAGCGCGGGCCAAGGACGCGCCGGCGATCCGGCCCGGAGAGCTGCCGGTGATGGGCCTCGCAACGTTCGCCCTGGCCAAGCTGGTCGCCAAGGAGAAGGTCGACTCGTGGGTGCGCGAGCCGTTCCTGGAGGAGAAGCCAAACGGCGAGCGCCGACCGAAGGGCAAGCGCCTGCGCTACGCCGTCGGCGAGCTGCTGAGCTGCACGCGCTGCGTCGGCTCGTGGAGCGCGCTAGGCCTCGTCGGGCTGCGGCTGCTGCGCCCGCGTGAGGCCCAGGTCGTCCTCCCCGTCCTCGCCCTCGCCGCCGCCAACGACTGGCTGCAGACGGGCTTCACGACGCTCTGCGCCGAGGCCAACGTCGTCCAGAAGCGCACCCAGATGCCGGCCGAGGCCGGCGACGACGCGAACGTCACACGCTTCGAACGCCCTCGCAGCACGCCCTAGCCGCGGAGGGCTAGAGCGGCTGGCGGATGATGGGCGTCTTGGCCGCGCGTGCCTCGTCGAGGCGGCGGACGGGCGTGGTGTAGGGCGCGTTCTGGGCGATGAGGGGATCGCCAGCCGCTTCCTTGAGGATCTTCGCGATCGCCTCGGCGAAGCCGTCGAGCGTCTCGCGGGTCTCGGTCTCGGTCGGCTCGACCAGGAGCGCCTCGTCGACCAGCAGCGGGAAGTAGACCGTCGGCGGGTGGTAGCCGTGGTCGAGCAGGCGCTTGGCCAAGTCCAGCGTCTTGATCCCCAGGTCCCTCTTCATCGGCGACCCGCTGAGTACGAACTCATGCATGCAAAGCTCGCCAAAGGCCAGCGGCAGCTTGTCGGCCACCCCGTGCTCGCGCAGCTTGGCCAGCAGGTAGTTGGCGTTGAGCACCGCGGTCTCTGACGCGTCGGTCAGCCCCTCGGCGCCGAGCGAGCAGATGTAGGCATAGGAGCGCACGAAGCACCCGTAGTTGCCCTGGAACCCGCGCAGGCGACCGATCGACTTCTCGTAGCCGTGGTCATCGAGATCAAACGAGCCGTCATCGGCGCGCACGATCCGCGGGTTCATGAGGTAGGGCTTCATCCGCTCAGACACCGCGATCGGTCCTGAGCCCGGACCGCCGCCGCCGTGCGGCTGCGTGAAGGACTTGTGCAGGTTGAAGTGCACGATGTCGAAGCCCATGTCGCCCGGGCGCGCCTTACCCATGATGGCGTTGAGGTTCGCCCCGTCGTAGTAGAGCGTCGCCCCGACGTCGTGGACGATCTTGGCGATCTCCGTGATGTTGGGGTCAAACACGCCCAACGTGTTGGGGTTGGTCAGCATCAGGCAGGCGACCGTGTCGTCGGCCTTGGCCCGGAGGTCGTCGAGGTCGACGCCGCCGTCGGGGTTGGTGCCGACCTTGACGACCGTCATGCCCGCCATCGTCACCGTCGCCGGGTTGGTCCCGTGCGCGGTATCGGGGGTCAGCACCTTGGTGCGCGTCTGCCCGCGATCCTCATGGAAGGCGCGCGTCAGTAGGACGCCCGCCAGCTCGCCGTGCGACCCGGCGCTCGGCTGCAGCGAAACGTGCGGCAGGCCGGAGACCTCGCCCAGCGCGCGCTCCAGGTTGTACATCAACTCCAGCGCGCCCTGTGAGCGCTCCGGCGCCTGCAGCGGATGCAGCCGCGCGTGGCCGGAGAGCGAGGCGACCCGCTCGTGCAGCCGCGGGTTGTGCTTCATCGTGCACGAGCCGAGCGGGTAGAAGCCCGTGTCGAGGTCGAAGTTGCGACGTGAGAGCTTGACGTAGTGACGGACCAGCTCGGGCTCGGAGACCTCAGGCAAACGCGCCGCCGCATCACGACGGAAGGCCGGCGGCAGCAGCTTGGCGGGCTCGACCTCAGGGACGTCGAGCGCGGGCGCGACGAACGCTCGGCGGCCGGCGGCACCCTTCTCGAAGATCGTCGTCGCGCGATCGCGCTGCATCGGCGTGGCGCCATCCAACGACACCGGGATCTCGTGGTGCAACGGATGTGCCTCGATCCCCGGATCCCCGTGGAGCTTGTTGTCGTTGAGGGTCATGAAGCGGCTGCCCCCACCGTGGAGCGCTCAGCAGCCACGGCAGTCCCAAGGACCTCAACTAGCCGGTCGATGTCGGCCTTCGAGCGCTGCTCGGTCAACGCCACCAACAACCCATCGGGAAACTCGTCGTAGTCGCGCCCCAGCGCGTAGCCGGGGTTGACACCCTCGTCCTGGCAGCGGCGGATCACCGCACCGACGTCGGCGCCGTTGAGCGAGACCGCGAACTCGCGGACGACCGGCTGATCGTGCAGCGCGGTCACGCCGTCCAAGGCCACCAACTGCTCACGCGCGTAGTGCGTGCGCTGCAACAGCAGCTCGCCCAGGTCGACCAGCCCTTGCTTGCCCAACCACGTCAGGTACACGACGCCCGCCAGCGCGTTGAGCGCCTGCGCGGTGCAAATGTTCGACGTCGCCTTCTCGCGGCGGATGTGCTGCTCGCGCGTCTGCAACGTCAAGACGAAGCCGCGGCGGCCGTCGGCGTCGACGGTCTCCCCCGCGATCCGGCCGGGCATCCGCCGCAGGTAGGCCTCGGTCGCGGCGAAGAAGCCGAACGACGGTCCACCGAAGTCCAGGCGGTTGCCCAGCGTCTGACCCTCGCCGACGCAGACGTCCACCCCACACTCACCGGGCGGCTTCAGGATGCCCAAGGGAATCGGGTCGTACTGTCCAACGACCACGGCCGGAGACTGCTTCGCCGCAGCCGCCAGCGCCGCCGCATCCTCGACTGCGCCGAGGAAGTTCGGCTGCTGGAAGAAGACCGCACCGGTCTCGCCGTCGATCGCTTCGGCCCAGGCGGCCGCGTCGGTCACGCCGTCCTTCAAGGGCACCTCGACGATCTCCGCGCCGAAGCCGTGCGCGTAGGTCGCCAGCGTCTCGCGCGAGTGCGGGTGCAATCCGCGCGACACGACGAACTTCGGCTTGCCGTTGGCCAGCCGCGCCAGGTACCCGGCGGACGCCACGGCGCTCGGCCCCTCGTAGACCGACGCGTTGGACACCGGCAGCCCCGTGAGCTCTGAGATCGCCGTCTGGTACTCGAACATCGCCTGCAGGTTGCCCTGCGAGACCTCCGGCTGGTAGGGCGTGTAAGGGGTCAGGAACTCCGAGCGCCCCAACAGCATGTCGATGACCGCCGGGACGTAGTGGTCGTACATCCCGGCGCCCAAAAACGTGATCTCGTCCTCGGCGCTGACGTTCTTGCGTGCGAGCTCGCGCAGGTGCGCGTAGACCTCCTGCTCGGGCAAACCGGCAGGCAGGTCCAGCGCCCGCCCGAGCCGCACGTCGGCGGGGATCTGACGGTCAAACAGCTCCTGGACGGAGCTGACGCCGATCGCGGAGAGCATCTCGGCGAGGTCGGCATCGGTGACGGCGGTGTACTGCGTCAAGAGCGTCCTTCGTGGGATCGAGGAAGGCTTCGCCTTCCTAGGAGAGCGTCGCCTCGTAGGCGCCGGCGTCGAGCAGGCCGTCGGTCTCCGAGGAGTCCGAGAGCTTGACCTTGACCATCCAGCCGTCGCCGTAGGGGTCGTTGTTGATGTTCTCGGGCGTGTCCCCGAGACCGAGGTTGACCTCGATGATCTCGCCGCTCAGCGGCGCGACGACGTCGGAGACCGCCTTGACGGACTCGACCTCGGCGTAGGACTCACCGGCGGTCACCGTCGAGCCGACCTCGGGCGGATCAAAGAAGACGACCTCGCCCAGGGCGTCCTGGGCGAACCAGGTGATCCCGAAGACGGCGGTGCCGTCGTCGATCCTGGCCCAGTCGTGCTCGGGGTGGTAGAGCAGTTCGGTGGGGTAGCTCGCGTCAGCCATGGCGCGGCAGCCTACTTCTTGTAGAGGGGCTTCTTCGCGACGGTCGCGGCGCGCTGCTTGCCGCGGACGTCAATCTGGATCTCGGTTCCCTCGACGGCCATCGCTGCGGGTACGTAGGCCATGCCGATCCCGATCTCCAGGCACGGCGACATCGTGCCCGACGTCACCTCACCGCCACCGACGATCGGATTGCCCTGGCGGGCGATCCCGGAGGCCATCGTGAAGGCGATGAGCTGCTCGGAGGGTCCGGCGGCGCGAACCGCGGCCACGGCCTCGGAGCCGATGAAGCCGGTCTCCTCCTTGCACGCCCAGCCGAGGCCGGCCTCGATCGGCCCGCGCTCCTCCATCAGGTCGTTGCCATAGAGGTGGTAGTTGACCTCCAGACGCAGCGTGTCGCGGGCAGCGAGGCCGGCGGGCACCGCACCGCGCTTGACGACCTCGTCCCAGATCATCGGCGCGTCGGCGGGGTCGATCAGCAGCTCGACACCGTCCTCGCCGGTGTAGCCGGTGCCGCAGACCAGGACCCGCTGGCCGCGCAGCAGGCGGTGGCGACAGGTGAAGCGGTCGGGCAGCGGGCCGTCGGCCAGCGCCTGGACGATCTCGCGCGCCTGCGGGCCCTGCACCGCGAGCATCGCGTACTGGTCGTGCGCGTCGGTCACCGTCACGTCGAACCCCGCGGCCTGCTTGAGGAACCAGACGAGGTCCTTGTCGTGGTTGGACGCGTTGGTGACCGTCAGGAAGGACTCGGCGCCCAGCCGGTAGGTGAAGAGGTCATCGAGCACGCCACCGTCCTCGCGGCAGAGGACCGAGTACTGGGCGCCGCCAGTCTGCAGCTTGGTCAGGTCGTTGCTGAGGATGTGCTGCAGGAACGCCTCGGCCTGCGGCCCGGAGGTCGCGATCTCGCCCATGTGGGAGACGTCGAAGACGCCCGCAGTCGCGCGCGTGGCGAGGTGCTCGGCCTTGACGCCGTCGCCGTATTGGACGGGCATCTCCCAGCCCGCGAACGGCACGAGCTTGGCCCCGGCAGCGACATGCTTGTCGTAAAGCGGGGTGCGCTTGAGGGCGGTGTCAATGGAGGCGGCGGCCACGCGGCGAGGCTAGCACTCGGCCTTCAGTGGGCATGACGGGCGGCAGTGGCTGTCGTGCTCTCTTGGAACGTCGCGGGCCGGGTCCGCTCGGTGCCCGAGCAGGCCGCCGCGCTGGCCGGCCGGAAGACCGACGTCGTGGCGCTGCAGGAGGTCCGGGCGAGCGCGCACGCCGGATGGCGCGCACGACTCGAGGAGATCGGCCTCGTCCACCAGCACTACTCCGCGCCCCCGGCCGGCGGGACGCCGGAGCGCCGCCTCGGCGTCCTGGTGGCAGCACGCACGCCGCTTGAGCCGCTGGAGGGACCGCCGCAGCTGCCGTGGCCGGAGCGTTACGCGGCGGCGCACGCCCCGGCGCTCGGCTTCGACATCCACGCGCTGCACGCCCCGATCTCGGCAAAGGCCGAGCGGGTCAAGGTGGTCACGCTCGAGGCGGTCGCAGCCTGGCTGACGACGCCCGCGGGCGACGCGCCGCCGGCGGTCTTGGTCGGCGACTTCAACACGCCGGCCTACGAGTCGCGCGAGGGTGATGTCCGCTCGTTCGCGCGAACCCGCACAGGCAACCTGCGCGAGGGCTACGACGAGCGCCACGACGCGGCGGAGCTCGGCATCATCTGCGGCCTGGCCGCTTCGGGCTGGACCGATGCCTTCCGCGAGGTGCACGGCTACGGTGCCCGTGACCGCAGCTGGATGTACGCCAACGGCGCGTTCGGCTACCGCCTTGACCATGCGCTCGTACGGGGCCTCACGGTGGAGGCCGGTGCCTACGAGCACGGGTGGCGCGAGGCGGGCTTAAGCGACCACTCGGCGATCTGGGCGCGCCTGAGCTGAGCTAGTCCTTGTGGTCGCCAGGCGTCTCGCGGGCCAGATACTCCTCCAGCAGCATCGGCACGCTGGCGGTGCGCTCGGCGACCGCGAGCAGGTCCGACATCGAGGACTCCTCCTCGGTCTGCTCCTCCAAGAACCAGTCCAGGAACTGCTCGCTGCGGTAGTCCTTGGTCTCGCGGGCCACTTCGAACAGCTCGCTGATCGACACGGTGACCGACTTCTCCTGGTCCAGCGCAAGCCGGATCGGGGCGACGTGGTCCTCGAAGTTGCTGCGCGGCGCGTCGACCCCGGTGAAGTTCACGGGCGAGTTGGTGTCCAACAGGTAGTTGACCATCTTGAGCGCGTGCTCCCGCTCTTCCTCGGCCTGCTTGTAGAAGAACGCGGCGAGCTGTGGGTAGGTCTCTCCCGCGTAGTAGGCGCCGATGGCGGTGTACTGATGGGCTGCCGCGAACTCGCGGGAGACCTGGGAGTTAAGGGCATCAACAAAGCGCTCGGAAGGCATGGATTTGCACAGTACAACGCCAAAACCCGCCACTCCAGAGTGTTAGGTGGGTCTATTTTGAAGTTAGGGCTCCCGAGTTAGGAGCGCCTACGAAGTCTTAGGGCGCCCTACGAAGCTTGCTACGCTTGGCGCGCTGATGCCCTCGACGCGCTGCTGCCGCTCATGCCCGCGCTGTGACGACTGCCCGGTGCTCGTCGCCGCGTCGGCGCGCGCCCGGCGTCGTGAGACGGCCACGCTCAGCTCCCTGGTCGACGAGGTGTTCGCCGGCGTAGGGCTGCCCGGCCGCACGCTGCCCGAGTCGGTCACCCGCACGCTCGAGTCGCTGGACGCCGCGCGCCGCGGTACCGCGGTCGCTGCTGCGCCCTAGTTGTCCTGGGTGCTCTTGGTGGGGTACGGGCGGACCAGGAAGTCCGTGAGGAGCTCGTCGCGCGAGTCCTCGGTGCTCAACTCGAGCTGTGCCAGCAGCTCCGCGAGCTCATCCGTTGTCATGTCTTGCATTGCGTGCGTCCTTGCGGGGTGACGAAGCCGGGACGAGGATGTCCCGGACGTATTGTCGTCAGTTGTAGCGCCTCGCGCCATACCCGGTTCTTGGGATTTTGCGTCCGACGGAGGACCCAGAACCTGGTCCTCCGTCGTGGTCAGACCTCTTGTCGACCTCAGCGTGTTCGGCTGCTGACAGCCAAACGGACTACCGCAAGAACGGCGGGATGTCGATTTCGTCGTCGCGGATCTCGAGCGACTCGCGCTCGACCCGCGGTGAGCGATCACGACGGCGTGCGCTGTCGCGCGTCTCCTCGCGGGCCTGACGCGGCCGCGCGCGGCCATGGTCGAAGCCCGTGGCGATGACGGTCACGCGAACCTCATCGCCCAGCGACTCGTCGATGACCGAGCCGAAGATGATGTTGGCGTTGGCGTCGGCCGCGCCCTGGACGATCTCGGCCGCCTCGTTGATCTCGAACAGCCCGATGTCGGGACCGCCCGTGATGTTGAGCAGGATGCCGGTGGCACCCTCAACCGACTGCTCCAGCAGCGGGCTGCTGATCGCGACCTTGGCGGCGTCTGCCGCGCGGGTCTCGCCGCCGGACTGACCGATGCCCATGAGCGCCGATCCGGCGTCGGCCATGATCGTGCGGACGTCGGCGAAGTCGAGGTTGATGAGGCCCGGGATCGTGATCAGGTCCGTGATGCCCTGGACGCCCTGACGCAGGACGTTGTCGGCCTCGCGGAACGCCTCGAGGATCGTCGTGCGCCGCTCGACGAGCGCCAGCAGCTTCTCGTTCGGGATCACGATCAGCGTGTCGACCACGTCGCGGAGGCGCTGGACGCCCTCCTCGGCCTGGCGCATGCGCTGCGTGCCCTCGAACTCGAACGGCTTGGTGACGACGCCCACCGTGAGGGCACCGATCTCGTTCTTGGCAATCTCGGCGATGACGGGGGCCGCACCGGTACCGGTGCCACCACCCTCGCCGGCCGTAACGAAGACCATGTCGGCGCCCTTCAGCGCCTCCTTGATGTCGTCACGCGACTCGGCCGCCGCGCCGAAGCCGACGTCGGGGTTCGCACCCGCCCCGAGCCCCTTGGTGAGCTCGTGGCCGATGTTGAGCTTGATGTCGGCGTCGCACATTGCGAGCGCCTGCGCGTCGGTGTTCGCGGCCACGAACTCGACGCCGCGCAGACCGGCGTCGACCATGCGATTGACCGCATTGGTCCCACCGCCGCCGACGCCGACGACCTTGATGACCGCGAGGTAGCTGCCGCTTTCCATGTGCTTGAAGTTCCTGTCCGACCCTCTAGGTAGCGTCGAGAGTTTCTGGCGCGTGTGCGCCACTCCCGGCCGATGCACCGTACGCATCGGCATTCTTGGGTGTCAACGCCAAGTCTAGAGCGCAATCTTGCTTGCAGTTTGCGGAAGTCTGTAGTTGCCCTTGAGACTTACGGCGTTCCGTAGGCTCAAGCTGAGGTTGAGGTTGGCTATGGCGTGGCGCCTGCCGCCGGCACTGCCGACGTCGGCGTCTGAGCCGGTTCGGCCGCGTTGACGGCCTCCGGATCGCGCTGCAGAGTGGGGTCTTCCAGTCCCCCGGCGGCAGACCGCTCGGGGTAGCGAAGATCGAGGTAGGTGGCACCGGCAGAGCCGCTGTCGGCCAAGATGGCCGAGGCCGCGGCCCACTTGGCGGCAAGCCGATCGGCACCGCCAAAACGGAGGTCTGGACCATCCTGAAGGACGAGCGTGAGGCCGCCGTGCTTGGTCGAGGACGCGCGCAAGACGCGCTCGCGCAGCGCCGACGGCGCCGCGGCGAGCGCGGCGACCGCCTGCCGTGCAACCGGGTCGACGAGGTGATCGCCGCCGGGGACGACGTTCACCGGAACCGTCGGAAGTTGGCGCTCTTGCGCGCCACGCAAGAGCCGTCCGTCACCCGCGACAGGCGTCTTCTCACCGCCGGCCACGACGACCGCCACCGGCGTGTTCTCGATGATCGTGATCTTCAGATCGTGCGGGAAGTCGGCGGAGACCCGGAGGTCCTTGACGACCGGATACGGCTCGACGACCGAGCGCAGCTGGTCGGTCCGCACATGCAACGTGGTCATGTCGCGCGCGGCGCTCTCGAGTTGCGCGGTGACGCGGGCCGCCTCAGGCCCCGACAACCCGGTGATCGTGACGTTCTTAACCGCAACCAGCTGGGAGTCGCGAAGCCACACGAACCCCGCGATCAACAAGACGATCAGGGCAAGGGCCCAGACAGCGGCTCGCGGCAAGCGCGGAACGCTGCGGACCCGCGGCATGGCGGCGGCGCGGTGCATCCGGGTGGGGGTTCGCCGCCGCGGTTGGGTTACCTGCAAGCGTTGTCGGTAGATCCGTGTCTCACCCGACGAGCGCGCGTCCCAGGGAGTCGATGTCGCCGGCGCCCATGACGAGGACGAGGTCGCCGGCTCGCAGCCGGGGCCCGAGGACGGCCAGGGCCTCCTCGAAGGTCGGCAGCCAGAAGACGGGACGGCCGGCGGCCGCGTCGGCGGCAGCCTCGGCGATCAGCCTGCCCGACACGCCCGGGAAGTCCTCGGCACGCTCGCGGGCCGGGTAGACGGCCAGCGCGACGGCGACGTCGGCGCCTGCGAGCGCGGCGCCGAACTCACGGTGGAGCTCTTGGGTCCGGCTGAAGAGGTGAGGCTGGAAGATGGCGACGAGCCGCCGCGGTTGCAGCGACCGCGCCGCGGCGATCGTCGCCGCGACCTCGGTTGGGTGGTGGGCGTAGTCGTCGACGACGAGCGCGCCGGACGCGGTCTCCCCCAGCCGCTCGAACCGCCGGCCCGCACCCACGAAGCTCGCCAGCGCGGCCACGGCCGCGGCCGGGTCGGCGGCGCCCGCCACGCGGATCGCCTCCAGCGCCGCCGCGGCGTTGCGGGCGTTGTGGGCGCCGGGGACCTGCAGCATGACCTGATGGTCGCGCCAGGTGAAGCGCGAGCCGCCCGGCTCCAGGACGAGATCCTCAGGGACGAAGACCGTGTCGCCATCGCGCGCCAGCTCCGGCGCGACCACCCGCGCCGGCGCGGCTGCGCGAAACGCGTCGAAGGCCTCGTTGAGCTCGGCGAGCGACCCGTACGTCGCGTGGTGGTCGAGCTCGATGTTCAGCACGACGGCCACGTCGACGTCGAGCGCCAACATCGACTTGTCGGATTCGTCGGCCTCGACCACCAACCAGTCGCCCGCGCCCCAGTCAGCGTTCTCCCCGGTCGTCCGCAGCCCACCGCCGATCAGGTACCCCGGCTGCGCCCCGGCGCCGAGCAGCGCATGGGCGACCATCGACGTCGTCGTGGTCTTGCCGTGCGCGCCCGCGATCGCGATGACGTGCTTCAAGGCCGTCAGCTCACGGAGCAGCTCGGCCCGCGGCAGCGCGCGCGCGACCCGCTCCGGGTTGTCGGCCGGGATCGCGGTCGAGACGAAGACGTCGGCGTCCTCGGGGACGTTGGCGGCGTCGTGGCCCACGTGCACGGCAACGCCGAGCGCGCGCAGCTTCTCCAGGGCCGGCGACTCCGCGCGGTCCGAGCCGCTGACGGTCGCGCCCAGCTGCACCGCCACGCGCGCCCACCCGCTCATGCCCGCCCCGCCGATGCCGACGAGGTGGATCTTTCGACCGGCCCACGGACCCTCGGT
The DNA here is from genome assembly GCA_963829185.1 of uncultured Conexibacteraceae bacterium. Classification (GTDB taxonomy): domain Bacteria; phylum Actinomycetota; class Thermoleophilia; order Solirubrobacterales; family Solirubrobacteraceae; genus Baekduia. The sequence continues at coordinate 265,051 of CAWHID010000010.1, read as the reverse complement.
CACGGCCGCGACCCCGCGGCGGTGAGCACCTCGCGCGCGATGTCGCGCGCCGCCTCCGGTCGCGCAAGTGCGCGTGATGCCTCGGCCATCGCCGCCAGGCGTGCCGGGTCGCCGAGCAGCGCGCCGACCTCGTCGCCGAGACGCTGGGCTGTCAGCTCAGCGTCGGGCACGACCACCGCCGCGCCCGCATCGACCATCCAGCGCGCATTGGCGGTCTGGTGGTCGGCAGCTGCGTGCGGATAGGGCACCAGGATCGCCGGCAGCCCGTGGGCAGCGATCTCGAAGATCGACCCGCCCGCACGCGCGACCGTCAGGTCCGCCGCGGCCAGCGCATCGCCGAAGGGCGTGATGTACTCGCGCAAGTCATAGGCCTCGGGCGGCGGCGAACCCAACCGCTCGCGTAGCGCCTCGTAGTCGCGCGTGCCGCAGGCGTGCAGCACGCGAAATGGCGCGTCGCGGAAGGCGTCGATCGCCGCCTCGTTGATCGACCGCGCGCCCAGCGAGCCGCCGAAGACCAACACGCAGGAGTCGCTCGCGCCGAGGCCAAAGCGGGCACGAGCGGCGTCACGGTCGGTCACCACGAGCGGCACCGGACGGCCCGTCACGCGGTACTTCTCCCCCTCGCGCCCCGCCAGCGGGAAGGCCAGGCAGACCCGGTGCGCGACCCGCGCGAGCAGCCGGTTGGTGAGCCCAAGGTGGCTGTCGGCCTCGGTCAGCACGAGCGGGATCCGACCCGCCGCGGCCGCCGCGCCGACCGGCCCGGCGACGTAGCCGCCACCGCCCATCACGGCATCTGGGCGCACGTCGCGGAGGATCTTCTGGGCGGTGCGCAGCGCGGCGGCAGCGCGCAGCGCGCCACGCGCGGCCTTCAGCGGGTTGGTCCGCGACAGCCCCTCCACCGCAATCGGCCGCAGCTCGTAGCCCGCCTCAGGCACCAGCGTCTTCTCGGCCCGTTCGCCGCCGACAAAGACGACGCGCGCGCCGGCCTCAGCCCGCAGCGCGTCGGCGACTGCCAGCGCTGGAACGACGTGCCCGGCTGTCCCGCCGGCCGCGATCAGAATCGTTGGTGGCATTCCTCCGGGACCCTGCCACATCGGGGACGGCCCGCAGCTTGACGTTCCCGCCGCTGGCGACGTTGAGCAGAATGCCCATCCCGACGAGCAACACGATGAGGTTGGTCGACCCGTAGGAGATGAACGGCAGCGGCACGCCGGTCAGGGGCGCCAGGCCCAGGACGGTGAAGACGTTCAACATCGCCTGGCTGAGGAACAGCGACGTGATGCCCGCCGCCAGCAGCTTGGCGTAGGTGCCGCGGGCGTTCTTGGCCACGCGCAGTCCCGCGTAGGCGATCAACCCATACAGGAACAGGATTCCGCAGATCCCGACGACGCCCAGCTCCTCACCGACGATGGCCAGGATGAAGTCCGTGTGCGCCTCGGGCAAGAACAAGTTCTTCTGCTGCGACTCACCGAGGCCGCGACCGAACAGACCGCCGGAGCCGATCGCGATCTGCCCCTGAACCGACTGGAAGCCCTCGTCGCTCGCGTGGGCCCACGGGTCTAGGAACGTCATCAGCCGGTCGCGCCGGTAGGGCGCGGTCATGGCGTACATCAAGATGAGCATCGCCCCGCCCCCGCTCGCGGCGGCGAGCCAGCGGATCGGCATGCCCGCGGCGACGAGCATCGCGGCCATGGTGAAGGAGATGACCAGCGCGGTGCCGAGATCGGGCTGGGAGGCGATCAGCAGCACGGCGCCGCCCGCCACGAGCGCCAACGGCCCGAGGTTCTGCGGGCGGCGCATGATCTTCGGGCGCTCGGCCAGCAGCTTGGCCGCGTAGAGCACCAGGGCGAGCTTCATCACCTCTGAGGGCTGGAAGACCAACGGCCCCGCGCCGAGCCAGCGGCGCGCGCCGTTGACCGACACGCCGATGCCCGGGACCTTGACGAGCAGCAACGCGACGAACGCGCCCGCCAGCAGCGGCACGGTCGCCTTGAGGACGAGATCGAGTCCCCGACGCGCGATGATCTGCATCAACACGAAGCCGACAGCGCCGTAGGCCACGTACTTGACCATGAACGACGTGCCGTCACCCTGCCCGGAGAGCAGCGTGCGTGCGGACGAGGCAGAGAACACCATCACCGCCCCGGCTGCCAGGAGGCAGAGGGTGGCGGTGATCAAGATGCTGTGCTCGATCGGGTGGGGATGGCGGCGGCGGGCCATCAGGCCCTACATTCGCGCCAGCTGGCGAAAAGCCTCCCCGCGAGCTTCGAAGTTGTTGAACTGGTCGTATGAGGCGCAGGCGGGTGACAGCAGGACGACCTCGCCCGGCTTGGCGGCGGCGCGCGCGGCGGCGACCGCGCGGTCCAGGGTCTCGCAGTCGTGCAGCGGCGCAGCGCCATCGAGGGCGGCTCGTAGCGAGGGCGCCTCGGCGCCGATCAGATAGACCCCGGCGCAGTGGCTGGCGACCGCGTCGCGCAGCGGCGAGTAGTCCTCCGCCTTGCCCTGGCCGCCCATGATCGCGTGAACGCCGACGTCGAACGACGCAAGGGCGACGAGCGCCGCGGCCACGTTGGTGGCCTTGGAGTCGTTGACGTAGATGACGCCGTCGCGGACAGCGACTTCCTCAAGGCGATGCGGCACCCCGGCGAAGCTCCTGAGGCCGCTGCGGACGGCATCGATCGGCAGGCCGCGCGCCAGCGCGGCCGCCGCCGCGGCCATCGCGTTGCGCACGTTGTGGGGTCCGCGCAGCGCGAGCTCGTCGGTGCGCAGCAGCGGCGCCTGATCCCACCACAGCGTGCCGGCGCGCAGCGACAACTCATCCTCGGGCGAGTCGCCGAAGCAGACGCGGCGCGCGCAGCCACCGAGGTCGGCGATGCCGAGATCGCGCGGCGCGACGGCGACGTCATCGTTGCCTTGGTTGGCGAAGACCTTCAACTTGGCCTGGTGGTAGGCGGCCAAGGAGCCGTGGCGGTCGAGATGGTCGCTGTCGAGGTTGAGCAGGACGGCGGCCTCAGGGGCGAAGGCAATGGTGTCCTCAAGCTGGAAGGACGAGGCCTCGCAGACGACGACGGCGTCGGGCGCTGGATTGGTGTCGAGTGCCAATGACGAGTACGCGGTCCCGACGTTGCCGACGACCTCGACCGGGATCTCCGCTTCGCGGTGCAGGTGGCCGAGCAACTCGACCGTCGTCGTCTTGCCGTTGGTGCCGGTGACCGCAATGACCTCGTTTGGGACGCAGCGCCAGGCGAGCTCCAGCTCGCCGAGCACGGGGATGCCGCGCTCGCGAGCGGCGGCAATGACGGGCGCGGTGGCAGGGACGCCGGGGGATTTGACGACGGCGCGGATGCGCTCCAGGAGCGCGACGCCGTCGGTGCCGGTGTGGAGCTCGACGCCTTGCGGCAGCTGGGTGTCCTGCAGGCGCTCGGCGGGCGCGGCGTCCACGGCGATGACCTGCTCGCCGCGGGCGTGCAGCAGCGCCGCGGCGGCCTGGCCGGAGCGGGCGAGGCCGACGACGAGGTAGGGGCCGGGTGGCAGCGGCGGGCGGCGGGACGACATTCGGGCGCGGACGGTAGTGGCTGGGGCGGCGGCCCCCGCCGCGGTCCGGGCCGTCTCGTGGTGAATAGTTCACCACGAGACGCCCCGGACCGAGCGTTCGGTGCCGAATCAGTGACCCGTGCCGTCTGGTGTCCCGACGAACCACGCAACGCAGCACCCAGACGCACCGCACTGGGCGCCATCGACGCCCACCCCACCCCGCCCCTACGAGATCGACTGCTGATAAATCGTAAAACCAGAAGCCGCACACACCGCGGCGATGATCCAGAAGCGCAGGATGATCTTGGTCTCCGACCAGCCCATGATCTCGAAGTGATGGTGGATCGGGGCCATCAAGAACACGCGCTTGCGGAAGGTCTGAAACGAGAAGACCTGGATCAGGACGCTCAGCGCCTCGACGACGAAGATCCCGCCGAGGAGGATCAGCAGCTCCTCGGTCTTGGTCATCACCGCCAGCCCCGCGACCGCGCCACCTAAGCCGAGCGAGCCCGTGTCCCCCATGAAGATCGTTGCCGGGAACGCGTTGAACCACAAGAAGCCGACACACGCGCCGACCAGGCAGCCCGCGAGCAGCGACAGATCGTCCTGACCCGACGTGATGAACGTGATCCCGATGTAGGCCAACAGGACGATCGCGGCGCAGCCGGCAGCCAGCCCGTCCAGCCCGTCGGTCAAGTTCACCGCGTTGGTCGTCCCCGCCACCACCAGGTAGATGAACAGCGGGTAGAAGACGCCAAGGTCGACGGTCGCGTCGATCGTCCGCAGCCGCAGCGTCGCGGGCAGGTCGGCCTTCTGGGTCGCGATGTACCACAACAACAGCGAGATCGCGACCTGGCCGCCGAGCTTGGCCTTGCCGCTCAGCCCCAGCGAGCGGCGCCGGATGATCTTGGTGAAGTCGTCGGCGAAGCCGAGCGTGGCCGAGAGCATCGCGACGGCGTAGACGCCGACCGAGCGCCAGTCGTAGTCACTCAACAACAGGAACGGCACCGAGATCGCCGTGAAGATGATGATGCCGCCCATCGTGGGCGTGCCGGCCTTCTCGTGGTGGCCTTCCGGCCCCTCCTCGCGGATGTTCTGGCCGAACTCGCGACGTCGGAGATAGGAGATGAACGACGGGCTGAGGAAGATGCAGATCAGCAGCGACGCCATCCCGGCGATCAGGACCTCGCCCATTTAGCGCGCCAACTCCTGGGCGACGACCTCGAGGCCGACCCCGCGCGAGGCCTTGACGAGGATCGTGTCGCCAGGCGTCAGCAGCGGGCGCAGCGCGCCAACGACGTCGTCGGCGCGCTCGACGGCCACCGTCTGACCGCCGAAGGCCGGACCCATCGCGGCCGCCAGCGGGCCGACGGTGATCAGCAGATCGAGCCCGACGCCGCCGGCGTAGGCGCCGATCTCCTCGTGAAACCGGACCTCGTCGGGCCCCAGCTCCAGCATGTCGCCGAGCACGGCGACGCGACGTCCAGATGTGGACGCGGCAAGGTCGTCGAGAGCGGCGCGCATCGACATCGGGTTGGCGTTGTAGCAGTCGTCGATGACGACGAGGCCTCCGGGCAGCTCCCGGCGCTGGCCGCGCAGCTCGCTGAGGGCGACCTCCAGACGGCCTGTGGGCTCGACGCCGACGGCACGCGCCGCGGCCAGGGCCGCCAGGGCGTTGGAGTGCATGTGGGCGCTAAGACGGTCGCCACCCACCCGGATCTCAAGTCCTTGCGGCAGCTCGCAGACATTGCCCTTGGGGCCGAACGTCACCGTCTGGACGCCATCGCGCAGTTGCTCGAGATGCGTCGAGAGCAGGGGCTCGTTGGCCGGCACGACTGCCGTCCCGCCAGGTCGCAGGCCCTCGATCAGCTCGGCCTTGGTCGCGGCGATCGCCTCGATCGTCCCCAGGAGCTCCAGGTGCACCGGCCCGACGTTGACCACGACGCCTACGTCGGGCTCGGCGATCGCAACAAGCTCGGCAATCTGCCCAGCGCCGCGCATCGCCATCTCCAAGACCAGCACCTCGGTTCCGGCCGGCGCGCTCAGGACGGTCAGCGGCAGCCCGATCTCGGTGTTGAGGTTCAGCGGCGTGGCGACCACGCGGCGCTGCTGGTCGACCATCGCCGCGAGCAAATCCTTGGTGGAGGTCTTGCCGGTCGAGCCGGTGACGCCGATGACCTGCGCGCCGAGCTCGCGGCGCCACGCGGTCGCCAGCTGCTGCAGCGCGGCCAACGGATCGGAAGCGACGAGGACGGCGCCCGCGCCGGGCCGAATCTCGACGGCGGCCCAGCTTTCACCCACCAGCACGCCCCAGGCGCCCGCCGCGAGCACGTCGGCCGCAAAGCGCCCGCCGTCGGTCCGCTCGCCGGGCAGCCCGACGAAGAGATCGCCCGGACCCGCGTGACGCGAGTCGATCACCGCGCGCGCCGGGCCGCCGGCGACAGCGCTTGGCGCCACGAGCCGCGCACCCGCCGCGGCGGCGACGCGTTCAGCGCTCCAGCCGCGCATGCGCCACCTCCCCCACACCGTGGCGCTGAGCGCCAAGTTCAGCCCAGCCGCGCACGCAGCGCCTCCCGGGCGACCTCGCGGTCATCGAACGGCAGCTTCACGCCGCCGGCGACCTCCTGGTAGGTCTCGTGGCCCTTGCCGGCGATGACGACGACGTCGCCTGGGCCGGCGAGGCCGATCGCGTGGTCGATCGCCTCGTGGCGGTCGACGATCTTGGTCGCCTCCGGCGCCCCCTCCGCAATCGCGGCGATGATCGCCTCCGGATCCTCGCTGCGCGGGTTGTCGGAGGTGATGACGACCGTGTCGGCGTGCCGTGCAGCCGCCGCGCCCATCAGCGGGCGCTTGCCGCGGTCGCGGTCGCCGCCCGCGCCGACGACCACGATCAGGTGCCGGGTGGCCAGTTCGCGCGCCGTGCGCAGGACGTTGTCGAGGGCGTCGGGCTTGTGCGAGTAGTCGACGATAACCGCGAAGTCCTGGCCGACATCGACCGGCTCGAAGCGCCCGGGCACGCCGCCGGCAGCGGGCAGCGCGGCGGCAATCGTCGCGTCATCGACGCCCAGGGCACGCGCCGCGGCCAGCGCGACGAGCGCGTTGAGGACGTTGAAGCGCCCGGGCAAGGGCGCGCGGAGGACCGTGCCGTCGACCGTGAAGTCCGTCGAGGCCGGCCCGGCCCGCAGCGCGGTCGCGCGCACCGCCGCCTCCACCGCATCGATTCCGATCGTCACAGCCTGCGGGAAATCGCGCGCGAGCCGCGCGCCGTAGGGATCGTCGACGCAGGCGATCAGCGTCGCGCCTTGCTCGGAAGCCACCTCGAACAGCCGCCGCTTGGCCAGAAAGTAGTCCTCCATGTCGGTATGGAAGTCGAGGTGGTCCTGCGTGAGGTTGGTGAACGCCGCGACGTCCCAGTGGATCGCGTCGGCACGATGCAGCGACAGCGCATGCGAGGAGACCTCCATCACCGCCGCGACATCGCTGCCATCGCGCATTGCGCGAAACGTGGGCTGGAGGTCGATCGCCTCGGGCGTCGTGCGCACGACCGGGCGCTCGGCGCCGCCAATCCACGACGTCACGGTCCCAATCAGCCCCGTTTGGCGCCCGGACGCCTCCAGCAGCGCGCGGGTCAAGTACGAGGTGGTGGTCTTGCCGTTGGTGCCGGTGATTCCGACCATCGCCAGCTCTGCCGTCGGGTCGCCGGCCAAGCGTGCGGCGGCGGGCGCCATCGCGGCGCGGACGTCGTCGACGAGCACCTGGGTGACGGGCAGGTCGAGCGGGTGGTCGACCACGAGCGCGACCGCGCCGTTGGCGACCGCCTCGGGCGCGTAGCGGTGGCCGTCAGCCGTGAAGCCGCGCACACAGAAGAAGACCGAACCGGGCCTAACGGCCCGCGCGTCGTAGGCCAGAGCGGCGACGTCGACGTCCGGGAGCGTGGGGTCCGCGAAGAGGTCGCCCAAGAGCATCGCGGCGACCATAGCCGAGGACTCCGTCGCCTACTTCGACGGCGGGATCTTCAGGTAGGTCAGAGCGAAGCTGGCGATCTTGCCGAACGCCGGCGCCGCGACCTGGCCACCGTAGATCCCGCCCTTGGGCTCGTCGACCATGATCGAGATCAGGAGCTTCGGGTTCCGGGCCGGAGCAAAGCCCACGAACGACGCCACGTAGTCCGACTGCGAGTACTCGTGGGTGACCGGGTCGATCTTGTTGGCCGTGCCGGTCTTGCCCGCCAGCGTGTAGCCCTTGATCGGGGCGACCTCCGAGGCGGTGCCGCCCGGCGCCAGAACGCCCTCGAGCATGGTGCGCAGCGCCGCGGCGGTCGCGGCGGACATGATCCGGCGCGACGCGACCTGGGTCTGCAGACGGCCGTCGATGCGGCGCACGAGATGCGGCGTGCGCAGGACGCCTCCGTTGGCGATCGCGCCGTAGAACTGGGCGATCTGCATCGCCGTCACCGCCTCGCCCTGGCCGATCGGGAGGTTGCCCATCGAGGAGCCCGAGTAGTTCTCAAGCTTCGGGACGATGCCCTGCTCTTCGCCGGGGAGGTCGGTGCCGGTGATCTTGCCGAAGCCGAACTTGCGGACGTAGTGGTCGAAGCGCTGCTTGCCGAGCCGCTGGCCGATCATGATCGCGCCGACATTGTCGGATTGGGCCAGGATGTCGCTCGTGGTCATCGTGGCCCAGCCACGCTCCTCGGCGTTCTTGATCGTGCGATCGGCGACGACGATCTGGGGCGGCAGGTTGAAGGAGGTCTCGGGGGTGACCTTGCCGTCCTCCAACGCGCCAGCCACCGTGATGGCCTTGAACGTAGAACCCGGCTCATAGGTAATGCCGACCGCGCGGTTCTGACGCGCGTAGTCGGGCGCCGCCGAGGGGTCGTTGGCGTTGATCTGGGGCCAGTTGGCCAGTGCCAAGATCTCACCCGTCTGCGGGTTGGTCACGATCGCCGTCGCGCCCTTGGGCCGGTAGGTCTTGCCGATGCCGCCAAGGACGGACTCCACGTTGCCCTGGATGTTGGCGTCCAGGGCCAGCTCAACCTCCTTGCCCGGCTGAGCGCGCTTGATGTCGCGGACCTGGACGTCATCGCCGACGCCGTCGCGCACGATCCGGCGCCGACCGTCGGCGCCGTGGAGCTCGGAGTCCAGCGAGTACTCCACACCGGAATAGCCGTCGCCGGCCATGTTGACGCCGCCGAGCACCTGCGAGGCGAGGAAGTCGCGTGGGTAGGTGCGGCGCTGGCCGGGCGTGAAGTCGACGCCCGGGATCTCAAGCTGGCGGATCTTGTCGGCGGCGTCCGCGGGGACGTGGCGGCCGAGGTAGACAAAGCCGGTGTCGCGCCGTGAGAGCTGCTTGAGGACGACGTCCTCCTTGACGTCGAGCAGCGGCGCGATCTGGGCGGCGGACTTGACCGGGTCGGTGATGAGCTTGGGGTTGGCCGAGATGTCATCGGCGGCCTGGGAGACGGCGAGCTCGGTGCCGTGGCGATCGGCGATCGTGCCGCGACGGGCGGGCACGATCGGCTCGCTGACCTGCTGGCTGGTCGCGGCGCGGGCGAGCTTGCTGCCCTGCAGCGTGCCGAGCTGCAGCGAGCGCATGCCCGCCAGCAGGATCAAGCACAAGAAGAACGCGAAGAGGAGGCCGATGCGGCGTTCGACCAAGACCATCAGGAACTACCCCTGCGGGGGCGCCACCGCGCCGCCGGAGGTGGATGTGGCGGCGGATGCGCCGACGGCCTGCTGGGTCTGTGTTGAGGCTTGCGGCGTCTGGGTCTGGGTCTGGGTCGCCGGCGCTGTGGTGGCGCCGGTGGTGACGGGCTGTTGCGTGGCGGGTGGCGGCGTCGTCGCCGCGGCGGGCGCGGTGGTCGCCGCTGCAGCCGGTGCCGCGGCGACGGTGCCGGTCGGCGTCGCGGCGGTGGTCGTGGTCGTCGTCGGAGCTGCGGCCGCGGTCTGGGTGGCAGCGCCGGTCGCGGCCGCCGTCAGCGCCGCACCCGTCGTCTGCCCGGCAGCCAGCGCGGTCGCGGCCTTGGAACGAGTGATCGCCTCGGCGTCGGCCGCGGTCATCCGGCTCGCGGCCGCGGTGGCCAGACCGCGGGTCGCGGCGGTGACGTAATGGGTGCTGCCGTCGACCGGCACAACCATGCCGAGACGGCGAGCGGCGGCGTCGATCCGGGTGCCCGACTCCATGCTCGACACGGTGGCGCGCAAGTTGGCGTTCTGGCGCTCGAGCGTCGCGGCGCTCTGCACTGCGCGGCCGATGCCGGCGTTGAGCTTGAGCATCGAGACCTGCATAAAGACGATGCCCATGAGGCCCGCAGCGACGATCGGGATCCACAGGCGGCCGCGGATCAGGCGGTCCAGGAAGCGGGAATCGGCCAGCGCGCGCGTGCGGTGCAGCGCGCGCAAGATGAAGGGGTCGGGCGCGGCAGCGGCACGCTGACCCCGTCCCGCCCGCCCGTCAGCGCCACGGCGGGGCCGGGCAGCCGGTCCGGAGACGCGGCGGGGCGCGCGCGGGGCGACCGGACGCGTCAGCGTGCGGCCGGCAGCAGTTGCGGCTGGTGGGGTCATACGGTTTCAGCCTCTTCCCTGAGCTTGCGAGCGGCGCGCATCCGGGCGGACGCCGAACGGGGGTTGCTGGCGATCTCACCGGCCGACGGCGCGATGCCCCGGCCGATCAGCTCCGCCTCGGGGGTGCGTCCGCAGACGCAGACCGGAAGCTGCGGCGGGCACGTGCAGCCTTCGGCACGTGCGGCGAGGAAGCGCTTCACGCGCCGATCTTCGCCGCTATGGAACGAAATACCTGCAAAGCGACCATTGGGCCGGAGGATCTCCCACGCGAGCGGGAGCGCCGCGTCGACCTGGCCGAGCTCATCGTTGACCGCGATCCTGATCGCCTGGAAGCTGCGCTTGGCGGGATGGCCACCGGCGAAGCGGGCCTTCACAGGGATCGCGTTGTTGATGATGGCGACGAGCTGGCTGGTCGTCTCGATCTCCCGCTCCTCGCGCACGCGACCGATCGCACGGGCGATCTGGGACGCGTAGCGCTCGTCGCCGTACTCGCGCAGCAGCTGCGCGATCCGGCGCACCTCCCACGTGTTGAGGACCGTGCGCGCGTCGAGCTCCTGCTCGGTGTCCATGCGCATGTCCAGCGGCGCGTCGTAGCTATAGGAGAACCCGCGCTCCCAGGTATCGACCTGCATCGAGGAGATGCCGAGGTCGACGTAGACGAGGTCGGCGCGGATGCCCTCGGCGAGCAGCTCGCGCAGCCCGTCGGCGAAGGATGCGTGGACGAAGCGGGTGGTGCAGCTCACCTCAGCGGCAAGCGCCTCGAAGTGCGACTCGGCGATCGGATCGCGGTCGATCGCGATCAGCGTGCCCGTCGGGCCGATGCGCTCGGCGATCAGGCGGGCGTGGCCGCCGGCGCCGAAGGTGCAGTCGATGGCGATCTGCCCCGGCTGCGGATCTAGCGCCTCGATCAGCTCGCCGGCGAGAACCGGGACGTGGGAGGCGGTCATGTCATAAGGGATAGTGAGCATCACGCGGTGGCCGGCGCGTCGAATGCCGCCGAGATGTCGAAGATGTCGGCCGCGAGCTGGTCGTTGTAGGCCGTCCAGGCGTCGCGGTTCCAGAGCTGCAGGTGGTCGCCGGCACCGACGACGGTCACCTCGCGCGTGAGCTTGCCGTGGTCCATGAGGAACGGCTGCAGCGGCACGCGGCCGGCGCTGTCGAGACCCGCGGGCATCGAGTTGGCAGAAAGGAAGGTCATGATCTTGCGTCCGCGCTGGCTCATCGGGTGCACGTCCTGCAGCGCCGCGCGGCGGAAGTCGTCGTAGCCGGCCGTCGGCCAGATCGCGACGCACGGCTCGATGTCCTTGGCCAGGACGAGGCCACCTTCAAGCGCGCCTCGATACCGCGCAGGGACCGTGAGCCGGTTCTTCGCGTCGAGGGTGTAGTCGGCTTGGCCGGTGAACGAGGTGTCCATGAGGACGGGCGCATCGCTGCAAGAAAGAAGAAGGGCCGGGGTGGAGGAGTGGGAGGAGCTCCTCCACCCCGGTCCGTAGGTGGCGTTCTATCCCACTCTCCCCCACGATGCAACACCGATCCCACACTTTTCCCCACCCTCGGACCTCAGGCGCGCCAAGAACGGCCGCGAACCCGTATGGAGACAGGCTTTCCGGCGGTGGGACGCGGTGGGAGAACTTTTGGCCAGCGACGCACGCCGCGTTGCAAAACGGCGGCGCGCAGGGGCGATTGCGGAATTCGCGCCGTTCCGTCCGCCGGGTGTGCCTGCGGTGGGAGCCGATGGGATTGGTCGCCGCCAGCCGTCCAGGCACGGCTCCCGCCGCGGTCGACCGCCGTAGAATTCGCCTTATGAGCACCTCTTTCCTGCCCCGCTTCGTGCCTGCGCTAGCGGTCCTCGCAGCCGTGGCGATCCCCATCGCCGGCTGTGGCGACAGCTCCTCCAGCTCCAACAGCGCCGGCAGCGCCGGTGCTGACCCAGCCGCGTTCCTCCCCGCAGCCGCCCCCGTCTACGTCGAGGCGCAGGTCCAGCCGACCGGCGACCTGAAGGCCAACGCGACGACCGTCGCCAGCAAGATCCTGCGCACCGGCGACCCGGGCGGCAAGATCGCCGGGCTGCTTGACAAGGGGCTCAAGGACGACGGGGCCAGCTACGAGCGAGATATCGCGCCGTGGCTCGGACAGCGGGCGGGTCTGGCGATCGTCGGCGTCGGCGCCGGCGGCAAGGATTCCGACATCGCCGCGGCGATCGCGAGCAAGGACGACGATGCGGCGCAGAAGTTCGTCGATGGGCGCAAGGGCGCGAGCGACCGCGAGTACCGCGGCGTCAAGTACCGCTACAAGGCCGACGATGACCTGGCGGCCGCAGTTATCGACCATGCGGTGCTGATCGGCACCGAGCGCGGCTTCAAGTCGGCGATCGACGCGCGGTCGGGCGACACGCTGGCCAGCTCGGCGACGTTCAAGAAGGCGCGCGAGACCGTCGGCACCGACGGGCTCGGGTTTGCCTACGCCGATCCGGGCCGGTTCTTCGACCTGGCGGCCGGCGCCGCGTCGGGCAAGGCGCCGGGCGTCGACGACGCGCAGCTGAAGATGTTCAAGGGCTTGCTGACCGGCAGCGGGCTGCAGTCGGTGGCGGCGAAGCTCGACGTTACGAGCAACGCCTTGCGGATCGACGGCGCGGCGATCGGACTCAAGACGAAGGTCGGCAGCGGCGACGGTCCCGGCGCGGCCGCCGCGGTGCCGGCAGGGTCGTGGCTGAGCGTTGGCGTCGGTGATGTCGGCGCCACGATCTCCAAGGCCATCAGCTCGCTCGGGGACTCCGGCGCCACCGGCGGCATGGACCCAGAGACGTTGTTGCAGGGGTTGCAGTCGCAGCTCGGCGTCGACGTCCAGAAGGACCTGCTGTCGTGGATGGGCGATGCGGCGCTGTTCGTCCGCGGGACCTCGATGGACGACCTCGGCGGCGCGCTGGTCGTGACGTCCAAGGATCCGGCGGCGTCGCGCAAGGCAATCGGGACGCTGCGCAAGCTGATGGAGGGGTTGAACGTCAAGACGGGCGCGCTCAGCGGCGCGGGCGCGTCGGGCGCCGACGGCTTCTCGGTCGACGTCGGGCCGCTGCCCGCGGGCATCCAGGTCGCAGCCAAGGGCGACAAGTTCGTGATCGCCTACGGCAAGGACGCGCTGTCTGATGCCCTGGGCGCGTCGAGCACCCTCGGCGACTCGGAGCCGTTCAAGACGGCGGCCGGACTGTTGGGTGGCGCAAAGCCGTCGCTGTTCCTCGACACGCCGCAGGTGGTCAAGCTGCTGTCCTCGGTGGCTGGCAATGACGAGGACTTCGTGAAGGCCAAGCCGACGCTGGACGCGTTCGGGCCGGCGGCGGCGGGCATGTCGTCAGACGGCGACGTGACGCGGCTGAAGATTGCGGTGGCGGTGCCGTAGGCCCGTCGCGGTGGCTCGTGCGCGTGCCGGCGCTTACGGCACGCGCACGAGGCGCGGGTTCGGCCGCCGCTGGCGGCCGACCTTCGCGACTGGGGCGCCGTCGACGGCGACGATGTCGGCGGTGAAGTCGTTCTGGCCGCGCAGCAGCGAGGAGCCGACGCCGTAGGCGTCGACGGGTGCGCCCTCGGTTTCAAAGCGCCGGATCTTCTCGGCGTCAAAGCCGCCGGAGACGACGATCTTCACGCGCTGGTGGCCGGCACCGTCCAGCGCGGCGCGAACGCGGCGGGCGAGCTCAACGTTGACCCCGCGTGGCGCGGCATCGCCCAGGTCGGCCAGCGCCTCGTCGACGAGCGTCTCGGAGGTGTCGAGGCGGACGCCCCAGAGCGCGTCGCCGAGCGCATCGGCGACGTCGACGGCCGTCCGCGCGGAGTGGTTGTCGAAGTCGACGAGCACCGTGACGTTGACGCGGTCGCGGTAGCGGTCGGCGAACGCGCGGGCCGCGGCGACCGTGTCGCCGCCGAACGCGGCGATCAGCGCGTGCGGCACCGTGCCCACGCCGCGACCGCCCCACCACGAGGCCTGCGCGTCGGTCGAGACGCCGATCGCTCCCGCGACGTGCGCGGCCCAGCCGTCGCCGGTCTGTACCAGCCAGTGGTCGTGGCGCGCCGGGAAGAACAGGATCTCTTTGCCGCCCGCGGCGTCGACCACGGCGCGCACGTTGCGCATCACCAACGACCGCCGCGCCATGCAGCCGAGGTAGACGGTCTCCAGGTGCGCGAACTGCGCGTAGTCACCCTCGATCGTCATCACGGTCTCGCGCGGCGCGATGGTGTCGCCCTCGTGCAGTGCGTGCACCACGAGCTCGTCCCACGCCGGCAGCCAGACGCCGTCGGCCCCGATGTGCCCGGCGCCGACCTTCAGCACGGCGATCGCCTCGTCGACGCCTCCGAGCAGCGACCCGCGCTTTTGGAAGACCTGCATCAGGACCCGCGGATGGCGGTCCTGGGCCTCGAGCAGCTCCTTGGTGGAGTTGAAGTACGCGTCGCTGTAGTAGCCGGCCCGCAACCGGCCCACTGGCAGTTGGAAGGTGGCGGGGTCGAGCCGCTGCGGATCCGATGCCATGGACCGAACCTAGTCGGTGGTGTGGAGGGCCCGGTGTCGCGCGGACCAGGCATCGCGTGCGGCGTCGCGTGCTCCCGCCGGGAACGCGTCACGCGAGCCCATGGACGAGGCCGGCGGCCACGATCAGCAAGACGGCGGGGACGAGCAGCAACGCGACCGCGAGCTGGATCCGCGGCGCGGCGCGCGCGGCCTGCTCGTGCAGGGCGCGGGCGCGATCGGCCCGTCCCTCGCGCGCGAGGGCGGTGAGCGCCGGCGCCAGCGGCGCGCCATGGCGGTCGGCGCGGGTGATCGCGGCGACGAGCTGGGCGATCGCCGCAAGCGGCAGGCTGCGCTGGAGCGTGGCGAGCGCCTCGGCGCGCGGCACGCCGAGCGCCAGCCGGTCCGCAACGGTTCGCAGCTCGGTCGCGACGAGACCGCCGCGACGCCGGCCGACCTCCGACAGCGCGCGTCCGACGGGCAGCCCGGCGGCAATCGCGACACGCAGCAGGTCCAGGACGTCGGCGAGCTCCACCCCGGCGCGGGCGAGACGCCGCCGCGCGCGGCGGGCCAGCCACAGGTCCGGAGCCAGGAACCCGGCGGCGGCGCCAGCAGGAAGCGCGACGAGGGTGAGGCGCGGCGGGAGAGCGGCGAGCACCGGGGCGGCGGCGAGCGCGACCGCGGCGCCGGCGCCGGCCTTGACCGCCATCGCGTCGGTGACGCGCACGCTCGATCCCAGGCCGGCGGCCGCCAGGCGCGAGCCGAGGTCGCCGGGAGGCGCTGGGACGCCGAGCCGCCGACCGAGGCGCGCGAGTACCGCGAGGCCGCGTGCCGCGTGCGAGCCACCGGTCGTGGAGGTTGTTGTCCGTGTTGGTGTGCTGGCGCGGCGCGCCGTGACGACCGCGGCCAGATCGATGAGCCCAACCGCCAGGAGCACGCCGGCGAGCGCGGCGAGCGCGACGGTCATGGCACCACCTCCACCACGACGTGGCTCAGCGCGGTCAAGGCAATGGTCATGCCCCGCCCACCCGCGCGATGCGGCCGATCGCGAGCAGCGCCGCGGCGGCGAGCGCCGCGCCGGCCAGCAGGAGGAGGCGGGAGCGCGGGTCGGCGACCAGCGCGGCGAGGGTCCCAGGCGCGAGCAGCTCGCCCAGCACCAGGGCGACGCAGGGCAGGCCCGCGACCAGTCGCGCCGTAGCGCGAGCCTGCGCGGTCAGGCTGCGGGCGTCTGCCTCGACGCGACGGGCATGCTCTGCCGCCTCGGCGATCGACCGCAGCAGCGCCGCGAGGTCCCCGCCTGCCTCACGCTGCAGGAGGATCGCGGCGACGAGGGTGTCCCACGCGGGATGCGCCGCGCGATCGCGCAGACCAATCAGCACCTCCTCGGTCGGGGCGCCGAGCGCGAGCCGATGCGCGACGGTGCGCAGCTCGGCGCCGGCGGGGCCCGGCAGGCCGGCTGCGCGGTCGCCCGCTGCGGCGGCGAGCGGTGTCGCGCCAGGGCCGTCGGCGCCCAGCTCTGCGAGCGCGCCGCGGATCGAGTGGCCACCGGCCAGCGCGTCGGCGAGCGCCCGCGCGACGCCTGGCACCCCGTCGGCCAGCGCCCGTCGCCAGCGGCGCCGGCGCGCGGCGAGCACGGGACCGACGGCCGCGGGGCCTGCAGCGCCCAACACGATCCCGGCCGCTGGCCCGGCCAGCAGCCAGCCCGCGGCCAGCAGCGTGCCCGCCGCAACCAGCGCCAGGCGCCGGCGCTCCGGCGCCGTCGGGGCATGCCCGATCCTGCCTGCCAACCGCAGCGGCGCCAGGGCCCTTCCGACGGCCTGCGCCGGGCGCAGCCGCTCGGCAATCGCCAGTGCCTCCCACGCGCCGAAGACGCCGAGCATCGCCGCGGCCGCGGCGAGCAGTGGACCGGTCATGCGGCGGACCGCATGACGATGGACTCGCATGCACAGGATTGACGCGTCATGCGGCGGACCGCATGACGATGGACTCGCATGCACAGGATTGACGCGTCATGCGGCTTCCAACCGCGACGCCAGCTCCTCCGACAGCGCCGCGCGCCAGCGTGGCCTGGTGGTGGTGAAGGTGTAGATGTCGCGCGTCGCAGGCCCTGCGGCGATCCGGACGACCTCGCTCACGGCGGTCACTCGGCGGCGGCCGTCGGGGAGACGCGCCTGATGGACGATGAGGTCAAGCGCATCGGCGAGCTGCTCCCGGATCGCGGGCAGCGGGAGGTCGACATCGGCCATCAGCGCAAGCGTCTCGACGCGGCGCAGGGCCTCTGCGGGCGAGCCAGCGTGGACGGTCGAGAGCGAGCCGTCGTGGCCGGTCGTCATCGCCGCCAGCATCTCCAGCGCCTCTCCCCCGCGGATCTCGCCGACGACGATGCGGTCCGGCCGCATCCGCAAGGCGTTGCGCAGCAGGCGGCGGATCGTGATCTCGCCACGGCCCTCGACGTTGGGCGGGCGGCCCTCGAGACGCACGACATGGGGTTGTTGGAGACGCAGCTCGGCGGTGTCCTCGATCGTGACAATTCGATCGTCCGCCGCGATGAACGATGACAACGCCCCCAAGGTGGTCGTCTTGCCCGAGCCCGTGCCGCCGCTGACTAGGATGTTGAGCCGGGCCCGGACCGCACGGGCGAGGAAGTCCCGCAGGGGCGGCGACCAGGTGCCGCGCGCGACCAGCTCGGCGGCATCCAGTGGGGTCGCCCGGAAGCGGCGGATCGTCAGCAGCGGGCCGTCGACCGCTAGCGGTGCCAACACGACGTTGATCCGCGAGCCGTCGGTCAGCCGCGCGTCCACCATCGGCTCGGCCTCGTCGACGCGGCGCCCCAGCGGCGCGAGGATGCGTTCGATCGCGTGGCGCAGCTCGGCCTCGTCGGCGAAGACGGCCTCCGTCCGCTCCAGGCGCCCGCCGCGCTCCACCCAGACCGAACCTCCCGGCCCGGCGCCGTTGACCATGATCTCGTCGACCTCGGGGTCGGCCAGCAGCGGCTCCAGCGGACCGAGGCCGAACGAGCGCCGGGCGACCCGTGCAACAAGATCCGAGCGCGTCGACGCGTCGAGCAGCCCCGCCTCGCGGTCGACCAGCAGGCGGATGCGCTCGAGCGGCGGCGCGCCGTCAAGCGCGCCGCCTCCGGCTTCGGTCAGCAGGCGATCGCGGAGACGGTCGGCAAGGTCATCCAGCGCTTGGTCCACACCCCCTTAGGGTGCAGAACACCAGAACTCGCCCCCTGTCAGCTGCTCGCGAGTGCGCTCGCCGCGGGTGACCCTGTCGCTGGGGCCGCCGAAGCGGCCCCAGCCGACCTGCAACCTCACACCTCTCCACGCAACGCTGATCAGTCCAACACGTTCAAAAGGCCAGTAGGAGCGGCATGGCCTCGTGCAGTTGCGTGTGCGGTGAAAGTGAATGGAGGACCGAGATGCGCGGACAGGCCGATCTCACCGTTGAAATCGAACCGTCTCGAGCCCGCAGCACCCGGAGTGAAGCTCGCCGTCAAGGTCCCAGTCCATCGGAATCGAACACCTGTGTCGGCGCACTCGCTGAGAGTGCCGGGAGTAGTCGCATAGCTGACGTCAACGTCGAGGCCATGGATCTGGATGCTGTTAGTCGTCACCGCAGTCGCCCGCCACGGGAAGTTAGTACCGGCAGGAGTCACAGTGCAACCAACGCCAGTACCAGCGGTGTTGTGGCAATTCCCGATGCTGGCGCCGGTGATAGTTGCCACCGCAGCACTGTCAACGGTGACACTGAACGTCGTTGCCGCGCAAGCCGTCCCGGTCCCCCCGAACCCGATCATCGGGATCGCCGGAATGAAGAACCCGAAGTTGGGCGAGTCGATCCTGCCATCCGAAGTACCGGCAGGCGTCCAACTCGCCGCCGACGCTACCGACGGCAACACAAACGCGCACAACGCCAACACAACGCCCACGCGCAACACGCTCTTCCTCGAAACCATCTTCAACATCTGAAAGCTCCTAGTGAGCCCAGCACCAGCTCGCCCACCGGCTGGGATCATCCCGATCCCTACCCACCCGAGGGCAGCGCTCCTACAAGATCAGTAATACTCTCCGTATCTGAGCACGTCGACCTCGGGTCCCTGCCCCGTGGCAGAACCTGCCTGTCTGTCAAGGCTCAGGCAGCTTGCGGAGCTGCTCGCCACTGCCCAGTCCGTCGTCGTCCTACAACGACCGCGGCCGGGCGGAAAGATCCGCCCGGCCGCATGGTCGAGAGTCGTGTGGTGAGAGGCGGGTGCCCTACGGGCCCTGCGGTCCGGTGAAGCCGTCCCATGCCTCCGTGAACCAGGGCGTCTTGTCCCATGGGCCGACCTCGATCCACGGGTTGTAGTTGATCGGGTGGGGCAGGCTTGGGTCATGCGGCGGGCGCGAACCGTCGGCGACCCAGTCCGCGTAGTTCACAGGCTCGTACCAGCCGAACGGGATCGCGTCGCCCGGCATGCCGGACATCTCGTTGGTCAACGTGTTGACGATGTCGTAGGGCGGGAACCGCTTGCCGTCCTCCGGGATCCAGCGGCTGCAGACGATGGCATGTGGATCGGGCAGGCAGGGGTTGAACGGGTGCACGCGGTAGCCGGCACGCGATCGGCCCAACTGCATCTCGACGAAGTTCGACCAGCCGTCGTTGTCCTGGTCGTCGAGGCCGTCGGCGATGTCGTCGCCGTCGCTGTCAGCATCGACCGCGTCGGGATCGGAGAACGCACGCTGCTCGTAGACCGGCTCGATGTAGCTGACCGCACCGGGGGTCGCCGGGCCATGCGGCTTGTAGTGCCAGTTGATGGCCTTCCACCACGCCTGCGTGCCGGTGTAGTTGAACTCCACCATGTTGGAGAGACCATCGCCGTCGAAGTCGCGCTCGTCGTCGGTAAGGTTGCCGTCGCGGTCGAGGTCGAGGTAGCGCTGCGCGACCGTGGTGACCGGCTGCGAGCCTGCGGTGTTTTGGGTGCCGTCGCTGTACTGCGCCAGCGGGAAGCCCGTGTTGCTGCCCTTCCAGAGCTTGTACTCCTGCCACAGAAGGAGGCCATCGCCGTCGAAGTCGTAGTTGATGTCAGACGGATCCAGCGGGTTCGGCCACGGGCGCTTGTCCGGGTACGGAACCGCAGCGCCGTTGAGGTCGACCGCCGACCAGAACTCGTACCCGTCGACCAGGCTGTCGCCATCGGTGTCGGCGGTGCAGGGATCGAGGCCATACTGCAGCTCGGTGCCGTTGGCGACGCCGTCGGTGTCGTTGTCACCGGCGAGTGCGGCGGCGGCTTGCTCCCGACAGGTCTTGTAGGCCAGGGCGGCCGCCTGCTGGGCGGCCGCAGCCGAGCCGGGGGCCGCGGTCACGCCGCCGCCGGGCAGCGGGGTCACGACCGGCGAGCGGCTGTTCTTGGTCCAGCTCTTGCTCATCTTCGTCGCGACCACGCGCAGCCGCAGCTGCGTGGGGACGGCGAGGCCATCGCGCTGGGCCAGCAGCGCGCCGACCTTGGTCGAGACCGTCACGACCAGCTTGGTGCTCGTCGCCGAGTCCGCCTTGACGAAGACGACCGGCTTGCCGGCACGGTAGAAGGCGACGCTGCTCTTGGTCTTCCCGGCGCTGAGATGAGCGCCCTTGACCGTCAGTTTCTCCCCGATCATGAGCTTGCGCGGGGAGATGCTCGAGATCGTCGGGTAGACGGGCTTCTTCTTGGAAGCCGCGTGGGCAACCGCGGGGGCCAGAAGACTGGCCACGGCGAGGACGAGAGAAAGGGAACGAAGAGATCGCAGCATGAGTAGCCTCGGCCCGGGGTATCGGTCGCGTGGGGCCACCCTTGAGGTGGGGACCCTCGTGTGGACGGGTGGCCGATGGATGCTCGGACACCGCGCACAGGACGTGTCCGTGCTCCTCGCGACGCTCATCGGAGATCGGATCCCACCGTCGTCCCCGCCAGGCCGTGGCGCCGATCGCCTGCCGCGCGAGGCAGCAGGCGCAGCTCGCGCGCGAAGGACTGGGCTGCGGCGAGGTAGACCGCCTGGCGCACGCTCACGCGCAGCGACACCGCGACGCGATCTCCCACAGCGCCGGCGCCGGCGCCGCCATCGTCGGCCGGTGCCGCACGGGCGGCGAGCACCTCGGCGTCTTCGAGCGCAACGGTTGTGGCGCCGCTGCCGTCGCCGCGCTCCCGCGTCACGAGGACGTCCACGCGGCCACCGGCGCCGATCAGCGTCACCGAGCCACGCGCGACGAGCTCGGCGACGCGCTCGCCGGGACGCACCGGCGCACCGGCAGGGCGCGTGCCGTCATCGACCGAGGACGGCACGACGTCCTCCCCCGCCTCCAGCGCGACGGCCGCGCGAGCACCGATCAGCGCACGTGTCGACCCATAGGCCATGGCGGGTGCAAAGCGCGCGGGCACGCGGCGGATCGCGAGGTGACGCGCGGCGAAGGCATCGCCCGCGGCAAGACGACCACGAACGACCACCACGGGCACCATCGGCCCGACCGCCCGCCGCAGCGCCGCCTCGCGGCCCGCGACGTCAGAGGCGGCAAGGCCGCCGAGCAGCAGGGCCAGGCCGAGCAGGACGGCGGCGCGACGGCCGCGGATCATGCCGACCGGCCGCCGAGCGGCAGGTCGATGGCGACGCCCGGCGTGGTCGGCAGCGCGAAGATCCGACCGCCGCAGTGAACCAGCACCGCGCGAGTGATCGCCAAACCGCGACCGCGGGCGCCACGACCAGCGCGTGGCCGACGGGAAAGCTCGGCGACCGAAGCGGGCAGGCCCGGGCCGCCATCAGTGACCTCGACGCGGATGCGATCACCGGCATGGACCGTGCGGATCACGATCTGCGGGCCGCCGTGCTCGATGGCGTTGGCAATCACGTTGCTCAGCGCCTGCACGAGGCGCAGCACGTCGGCGTGAACAAGCGCGGTGTCGGGACCAGGTTCCAGCGTCAGCGTCTTGTCGTGCGCCGCAGCGACATCCCGCCAGGTCTGAAGCTGGACGGTCAGCAGCGCGTGGAGATCGACGTCATGAGGGCGCGCCGCAGACGGATCCTCCAGCGCGAGCGCGGCCCGGCGCAGCTCCAGCTCCAGCGCGGCGACCAGCAGCGGGCCGACGTCGCCACGGCGAGCCGCGCCGTGAAGGGCGAGGTGGGCGGCCGACAGCGGGCCACGAACCTCATGGGCGACACGAGCGGCGCGCTCGCGCAGCCCACGCACCACGTGCACCCCCGCGACGAGCGCAACGATCGCGAAGCCGGCCAGGATGAACAGGACCGTCACGCTGCCACCTGAGCGTCGAGGGCGCCATCCACACCCAGCGCGTCCACGAGCCGGTAGCCGACGCCCCAGACGTTGAGGACGTAGCGATCGCCGTCGACGCCGAGCTTCGAGCGAAGGCGGCAGGCATGGCTGTCCAACGTTCGGCTGTCGCTCACCGAGCGGTAGCCCCAGATCGTTCGCAACAGCTCGGCCTTGGTGTGGACGGTGGTCGGCGCCGCCGCCAAGACGCGCAGGAGCGAGAACTCGGTCTGCGTCAGGTCGACCGAGCGACCGCCGATGAGCACGGTCCGCGAAGCGGGATCGAGCTCCAGCGCGCCGACGCGCACGCGCCCGCCGCGACGACGACCCTCGGAGCGGTGCAGCAGCGCGCGCACCCGCGCCCGCAGCTCGGCGTAGACGAACGGCTTGGCCAAGAAGTCGTCCCCTCCTGCCTCGAAGGCGCGGACGCGATCGGTGTCGCCGCAGCGGCCGCTCAGCACCAGCAGCGGCGTCTCGGGATCAATGCGGCTCGCGACGCCGTCGGCCGCGCGGACGCTGCGGACGATCTCCAGCCCCGAGCTGTCGGGCAAGCCCACGTCCAGCACAGCGAGGTCGGGGAACTTGGCCTCCAGCAGGCGCAGCGCATCTGCAGCCGTCTCGGCGATCAGCACCTCGCAGCCGTCGGCGGTCAGCTCGTCGGCGAGGAACGTCCGCGTCGTGTCGTCGTCCTCGGCCACGAGGATGGTGGCGGGCGTGTCGTGGGTCATGCCCCCTTAGGGCGCGGCGTTGCAGAACTCGCCCCCTTCACCCACGAGGCAGGGTCGCGCTCCGACACCCCGAAACCCCTCGGACGGCGACCGCAGATCGAGCGGACGGACTGCAAGATCCATCCCATGACCTGCGAAGGCGAAGGGATCGGGCATACGATGCCGACGACTTCGGGAGCAGCCGTCTTACCTCGGCGCGACTCGAACTGATCACCTTCATGAACGACGCACGCCGAGGCAACTACGACAGCGGTGAGGACTTCGTCCTCGAATACGGCGAACTCCGGTTCACCTTCAACGAGCGCGACTTCCGCGAGCGCTGCGAACAGGCCGCCAACAAGCTGGGGTTTGTCTCCGGCCGCTTGGACGACCCCGAACTCGAGGATCTCGTGACCCTGTCGGTCAACGGCGAGATCCAGGAGCCCGCGTCCGCACTGGGCGAGCACGTCAACGACTGCTGGCCCGAACTGGTCGGCCCGTCAGACCGCTCGCTCGTGCACTGGCTGCGCCGCCTCGTCTTCCGCTCCGCCTGGCTGGACCAGCGCGTCAAGGAAAACGAGCTCGACATCGAGTTCGACGAGGAGAGCTCGACCTTCATGTACGTCCAGCCGGACCGCGACGGCGAGCCCGTCGAGCTGGCGCCCGAGCCCTCGTGGGGCCGGGTCGCCTACGTGCCGCGCTGAGCGGCACGCAGGGCCCGCTGCGAGATCTCGCTAGGCGCCGAGCGCTTGCGCCCGCGCCTGCGCGATCGCATCCGCGCCGGCGTCGCCGACCAGCAGCTCCGGGCGCAGTGTGCCGCTGGCCACGAGGTCGAGCGCCGGGAAACGGCCCGTCCGCGTCAGCGTGCGATCCAGGGCGATGATCGTCGTCTCGCCGCCGACCGGCGCCGTCGCGGTGGCGACGATGGTCAGCGAGCCGCCGTCGACCACGTTGCGGGCAGCGGCCAGCGCACGCCGTGCGGCGTGCGGCGCAACGCTGTCGAGGCCGTCGATCAAGACAACGACGTCGCCACCGCGGGCGGTGATGCGCTTGGCGGTGTCGACCGCGCGCTCGACGGCCTGGCCCGCGGCGTCCGCGCTCGCGGCCAGCGACAGCGATGCGACAGGCTCGATCTCGCCCGCGCGCCACTCGGCGCACTCCTCGGGCCGCACGGCGGCGAGGACGACGTGGACCTCGAGGCCCTCAACCGACTTCAGCGCGCCCGCAAGCCGCTTCAAGGCCTCCGACTTGCCCGCGTGCGCCTCGCCGACGATCGCGACGCGCGAGCCCTTGCCGATCGGCGTCAGCCACTCGATCGCCTTGAGCGTCGCGTCCTCGGAGCCGAGCGCGAGGCGCTCGGTCGGCAGCGTGCACGGCAGATCGTCGAAGTGCGTGCCCTCGGCGACCTCGTCGGCCGGTCGGTCGTTGATGGTGTCGATGCGGATCAGCGACGGGTAGCGCTCGGAGCGGCGCGGCTCGCGGACGGGGCCGCCGACCTTGTCGCCGGAGACCAGCTCGCAGCGGCGCACCTGTGCGGCCGAGACGTAGACGTCGTCGTCGGAGGGCTCAGGCGGCGTGAGGCGCACGAAGCCCGAGCCGTTGGGCAGCAGCTCGACGGTGCCCGCGATGGTGCGGTCCTCGCGCTCGGAGTCGCGGTCGTCACGGTCGCCCCCGCGCTCACGGTCGCCGCCACGCTCGCGATCGCCCCCGCGCTCACGGTCACCGCCACGCTCGCGATCGCGCCCACCGCGGCCACCACGTGCGCGGCGCTTGGGACGCTCCTGCGCCTCAGCCTCGGTCTCGACATCGGAATCGCCGACGGGCTCGATGTCGACGTCGACGTCGACCTCGATGGGCTCCTCGGCCACGACGTCGTCGGCGACGGTCTCGTCCTCGGTGGCGATGACGTCCTCGTCGGCGTCCTTACGGCGCGAGCGCGAGCTGCGGCCGCTGCGCGAGCGGCGCTTGGGCGCCTCGGTGGCCTCGTCGCCACCGTCCCCGTTGGTGGTGGCGGCCGCGACGGCCTCCTCGCCACCCTGCTGGACGATGATGCGATCGACGAGGTCGGCCTTGCGCAAACGGCGGTAGCCGTCGATGCCGAGCTCCGACGCGATGGTGTGCAGGTCGGCGAGCGGGCTCGCCTCGAGGGCGGAGCGGGTGATGACGGACATCTTGGTCCTCCTAGGCATTCAGGTGTCGGTGGGCGTCCCTCTCGCGTTGTCAGGCAGCGAGACGGCGACTCTCTCCAGTGGTCGGACCGTACCGAAGTCGCCGGTCAGGAGGCCGCGGGCGTGTCGCCGGCGGTCTGCGCGCGGATCCACTTGAGCCCGTCGTCGTCGGCGTCGAACGCGCCGACTTCCGCTCCACCGGCCAGCACCTCGCGCACCGCGAGGTAGTCCGCCGTCGCGGCCACGTCGTGGACGCGGACGATCGCCGCGCCGTGGTCGACCGCGTGGCCGACGGCCGCCAGGGTGCCCGCCAGGCGCTCGGCGGGCGGGCGGCCGGTGACCGCCGCGAGGAAGTACTTGCGCGAGACCGCGGCCAGCCACGGGTGGCCGAGCGCGGCGAGGCGATCGATGGCGCGCAACGTCTCGACGCTCTCGGCCGGCGACTTGGCGAAGTCCGGGCCGGGGTCGACGATCAGCTGCGTGTCGCCCACCCCACGGGATCGCGCAATCGCGCAGCGTTCCTCAACGAAAGACACAACATCGCCTACAACATCGCCGCCGTAGTCGGCGAAGTGCTCCTGCTTGGGCGCCGCGCGCGTGTGCATGATGACCAGCGCCGCACCGGTCCGCGCAGCGTGGTCGGCGAGCGTGGGATCACGCAGGCCCGAGACGTCGTTGAGCACGTGCGCACCCGCGTCCAGCGCCGCGCCCGCGACCTCCGGCTTCCAGGTGTCGACCGACACGCACACGCCCTCGGCCACCAGCCGCTCCACCAGCGGGACGACCCGGCCGCGCTCAACCTCGGCGGCCGTCACGTCCGTGTAGGTGACGCCGGACTCGCCGCCGACGTCGATCACATCGGCGCCCTGCTCGACCAGCTCCAGCGCCAGCGCGACCTGCGCGTCGAGCGTCGTGTGGCGCACGGCGTCGGAGAACGAATCCGGGTTGGCGTTGACGATACCCATGACCAGCGGACGGCCGGGCCGGAGGTCAAAGCTGCGGTCGCGGAGCGTCAGGCGTGCGGGCGTCGTCGGTGTGCTCACCGACCCAGACCGTAATGGAGGAATACGTGGTCGTCGGCGCGGTGCACGTCACGCAACGTCAGGCGCGCGGGATCGACAAACGGCACGCCGTCGAGGATCGTCGGCGCAGCGCCCGCGGCCAGCAGCGGCGAGACCGTGAGCAGCAGGTCGTCGAGGTCGCCATCGGCGACCAGGCGCCCCAGCAGCGTCGGGCCGCCCTCGCAGAGCACCGAGCGCACACCACGCGCGCCCAGAGCGACGAGCGCCGCCCCCAGCAGCGGCGTCTCGGCGGCGACCCGAACGACGTCGAGGTCGGCGCCGAGCGCCGGCGCCGCGATCTCCTCCCCCGCGTAGGTGACGACCACGATCGGCACGCCCGGCTCGTTGAAGAGCGGGACGTCGCGTGGCAGCGTCAGGCGCCGCGACAGCGTGACGACCAGCGGATGCGGCGGCCGACCGTCGGCTACTCGCCGCGCGCGCTGCTCGGAGTCGAGCAGGTTCGCATAGCGCTCGGCAACCAGCGTGGCGCTGCCGACCAGGATCGCGTCGGCCGCGGTGCGCAGCTCGCGCAGCAGCGCGCGGTCGGCCGGATGGCCGAGCGCGACCGAACGCCCCTGCACCGCCGCGCGCCCATCGACCGTGGCGACCATGTCGGCCACGACCCGCGGCCGCGCTCCGTGAGCGAGGGGCGCGTCCAGCCCCAAGCCGGCGACGAGGTCGCGCGCCGTGCGCCGCGCCCCGTCCTCCAGCCGCTGGAGCGCCTCGCCGCCCAAGGAGCCCTACTTGCCGCCGATGTGGATCCGGCGCTCGGCGACCCCGACGTTGCCGGCGCGGTCGGTCGCGCTCACCCGCACCGTGAAGGCGCCCTTGCGGCGGTAGCTGTGGCTGGCCTTGCGCGTCTGCTCGAAGCCGCTGCCGTCGCCCCAGTCGATCCGCACGTACTTGATGCCCGCCGCGTTGCCACTGGGCGGGATCACGTCGGCGGACTTCGCGGTGACGGTCGCCACGCGCTGCTTGCGCTTGACCGAGAACGAGACCGTCGGCGCGACCGTGTCGACCTTCAGCGGCTTGACCGTCGTCGTGACGTTCTGCCCGCGGCGGTCGGTCGCGGTAACGCGCCAGGTGTGCAGGCCTTCTGACAGCGCGCCGACCGGCAGCGTCGCCTTGGTGGTCTGCGTTTGCGCGACCGGCTTGCCATCCACCAGCACGGTGTAGTTCAACGGGCCCCAGAGGTCCAGCGCCGTGCCCCACGCCAGCGCGTTCTTGACGACGTTGCGCCAGTTCTTCGAGCTGGTGCTGATCCTGAACGCGCCGGGCAGCCGGTCGTACTCGGCCACGACAAGCCGGCGCGCGTCGCCGGCGCCCTGGACGAAGGCAAACGCGAAGTCGCCCGTGCGATCGCCGGCGACGTCGAAGCCCGCAGCCGGGTCGACAGGGCCGAGGTCGGGGCTCGTCAGAGCCGTGTCGGGCCCGGGGCCGGGGATGAGCCGGGAGGCGGCCTTGTCGTCGTAGAAGACGCCGCGAACGCTGCCGTCACCCGGGCTGAGCCAGCCGACGACGCGGTCGGTGGTCTCGGCGACCGCGCCGATGGGCTGGGCGGGCGCGCCGGAGCCGCCGAGCACGCGCGCCGGGTTCAAGACATCGTCCTTGAGCACGCCGGCGAGCGCTGAGCCGCCCGTTGTCCCAGCGGTCACGACGCCCACGCCCTTGCCGTTGAGGTCGACCGCCGGCGCCTGAACGCCTTGACCGCCCCAGCCGAGGCCGTCGAAGGCCACCGGCGGGTCGGAGCGCGAGCCGCGCAACCGGATACCGATCGCCCGCGGCTTCGCGACGCCACCGTCGTCGAACTGCTGGCGGAACGCCACCCACGCGAAGGACGAGTCGTCCTCGATGTCGACGGCCGGCGCATCGGCGGTGCCGCCCGGGTGGCCGTCCAGATCGGCCAGCGTCAGGTCCTGCACGACGCTCGACGGGTTGGTGCCATACATGCGCCGGGCGAAGACGTGGCCGGCCTCGCCCCAGACCGCGACGCCGGTGCCGTCGGCGGCGATCGCAACACGTGAGCGGTTGGCGCCGTCACCGGCGACCGCGGCGGAGTTGGCATCCAGCGGCGCCGCGAGCGGGGTGAAGCCCGTCGCCGTGCGGTCCATCCGGGCACCGAGGACATCGCCGTTGACCGTGTAGGTCGCATAGGCCGCGCCGTTGAACGACATGTCGACCGACGGGTCGGCCGCGCCGCTGGCCAGCATCTGCGGCGCGCCCCAGGCCGGGGCGCCCGCCTGGCGCACGACGGCAAACGACGAGCCTCCGGCGATGAAGACGACCGCCAGCCGGCCGCCATCAGACGCCGCGACCGCGGGCGTCGCAGCCGTGGCGTCAAGGCCGATGTCGACGCGCTCGGGCGCCTGCCAGGCGCCGTTGACCAGGCGCGAGACGAAGATGTGGTCGAGGCCGCCGTCGCGGCGGACATAGGCGACGGCGCCGGTCCCGTCGCGCGCGATGTCGACGTCACCGACCGAGCGGATGTCGGCGCTCGGCCCGTCAACCGGCGCGCCGGCGTAAAACTCGGCGTGCGCGGCGCCGGGAACGGCGGCCAGGGCGGCGATGGTCGTGACGATGAAGGCCAAGCGGCGGCGCATGAGCGGCGGAACTGCTCCTCGGAGGGGACGAAGTAAGTCTGCGGCGATCGTTTCGGGGAAACCGCTGCAGCCCTGGAAGTTACGGTGCGCGCCCGACGGTCGTCGCGACGGCGTCACCCGGGGACGATGCCCTCGGCCCGCGCCTCGTCGGCGAAGGCCGCTGCGGCGGCCTCCTGGGCGGCGCCGTCCCAGCCGGTCTCCGAGGCCATCGCCGCCGCGACGCGGCGTGCGACCTCGCCGTCGGGCGCGGCCACATCGCGGGCCGCGACGAGCCCCAGCCGGGTCCGGCGCAGCAGCACGTCGCCGACCGTGCGCGCCTGCTCGCGCCGCGCCGCGTGGACCACCTCGGCGAGCAAATCGGGCCGGCCCTCGACGACCGGCTGGGCCAGCTCGCCGCGCTGCGCGGCGATCGCCAGGACCTCGTGGGCGGCATGGCCGTAGCGCGCCGCCAGCGGCGCATAGGCGTCCTCGCGCACGCCTTCGACCCGCGGCAGCTCGCTGGGCTCGATCGCCTGGCCGAGCGGGATCTCGTGGGTGCGGCAGGGCGCGTCGCGCGCCTCGCGCTCGACCAGCCGGTCGACGGCCATCTTGGCCATCCGCCGCCACGTCGTCAGCTTGCCGCCGGTGATCGTGACCATCCCCGACGAGGTCTCATACAGCTCAGCCTTGCGCGAGATGTCCACCGACTTGCCCGCATCGGCGGAGCTGATCAGCGGCCGGACGCCCGCGAAGGCGCCGGTGATATCCGACGCCGTCAGCTCGGTCGCAAAGAACGCGTTGACGGCATCGAGGAGGTACTCGACGTCATCATCGGCGGGCCGGACGTGATCGAGGTCGGTCGCGTCGTAGTCGGTGTCGGTCGTGCCGACCAGCGAGCCGCCGAGCCACGGCAGCGCGAAGATGAAGCGCCCGCCGCCAGCCGGGACGATCGCGCCGACGTTGAGCGGCAGGTCCTCGCGGCGGAAGGTGACGTGCGTGCCACGCGAGGGCCGGATGATCGGGACCTCAGCCACATCGTGGAGCTCCTCAGGGCGCAGGCGGTCGGCCCAGACGCCGGTGGCGTTGACGACGTTCTGGGCCCGGACGACGAACGACTCGCCCGATGCGCTGTCGGTCACGCGGACGCCGCGGGCGCGCCCGCCCTCCTCGACCAGCTCGGTGACCAGGAGGCCGTTGGCGCAGACCGCACCGAAGCGCTCAGCCTCGCCCAGAACGGTGAGCACGAGCCGGCTGTCGTCGGTCTGGCAGTCATAGAAGAGATAGCCCGAGGTCGGCTCGCGCGCGGCAAGCGCCGGCAGACCCTCGGCGACCTCGCCAGCATCGATGATGCGATGGCGGTCGGGCGACCAGGAGGCTGTCGCGGCGTCAGCAGTGTCGTTGGCGCCGGCGCGCCCGCGCCGGCGTAGCGGCGAGCGCAGCTTGTCCACCGACATGACGTCGTAGAGGTTCAGCCCCATGCCCATCATGCGGTCGGGCCGCGCGCCGTCGAAGGCGGGGACGATCAGCGGCAGCGGCTTGACCAGATGTGGCGCCAAGCCGACCATGATCTGGCGCTCGATCAGCGCCTCGCGCACGAGGCCGAGGTCGAAGTTCTGCAGGTAGCGCAGGCCGCCGTGGACGAGCTTGGAGGATCGCGACGAGGTGCCCGACGCGAAGTCGTGGCGCTCAACGAGCGCGACGCTGTAGCCGCGTGTGGCGGCGTCGAGCGCCACGCCGGCGCCGGTGATCCCGCCACCGACGACGACGACGTCGAACTCCTCGGCCGCAAGGGCGGTCACGGCGGCTGCGCGGTCGATCATCGAGACCAGAGTCTGTCAGCTAGCGTCGACGCCCCATGGCGGACCCGTACCTCGTCCTCTTCGTCGCCGACCCCGCCGACGACGGCCACGCCGACGCGCTGCGCGCCGCTGCCCGCGCCGTCCCGCAGGCCGGGTTCTTCGACGGGGTGGGTGGGGCCGGGTCCGGCGACACGCGCACCGTGGGCGCGTACCTGCGCACCGAGGAGCTGGCCGACGGGCTGGCGCTGGTCGCCGCGGTCGCCGAGGTGTCCTTCGCGCTGGCCGCGCGGATCGAGGTCCAGTACCGCGAGGAGATCCTCGGCTACCTGATCGACGGACGGCCCGATGACGCGCTGGCCGCCCGGCTCCCTCTGGGGGACATCCCCGAGCCGCTCTAGGGTCATCCCGGATGGTGCGCGCGGCCACGCCGCGCGATCTTGGTCCTATGCCCGAGACCCCTCCCTCCTCCCCCGATCCGCACGACGCCCCCACGTCGCGCCAGCCGGTGCCCGAGGACCCGACCACCGAGGCGCCGCGGCCCGAGCCCGAGCCCGAGCCTGCCGCCACCCCGCCCGCTCCCCGCCGCCTGCTGCGCACCCGCGACGACCGCGTGCTCGGCGGCGTCTGCTCCGGCCTGGCGCGCTACTTCAACGTTGACCCGCTGATCATCAGGATCGCGGCCGTCGCGCTGATCTTCGTCGGCGGCTTCGCCGTGATCGCCTACATCGCCGCGCTGCTGCTTGTCCCCGAGGACGACGGAACCGGCCAGCCGGTCGCCGGCAAGCCCGGCCGCTTCTCGACGATCGCCGGCGCGTTCGTCATCGTCCTGGCCGGTGTTGCGCTGCTCGACGGCCACTGGGGCGTCGGCTTCGGCTGGGTCTTCGGCGCGCTCGCCCCGACGGTCCTGATCGTCGCGGTCCTCGCCATCGCCGGACAGCGGCTGCTGGCCAACCGCGGCGAGTCGCAGCCCGCCGCCGCCCGCATCGCCGGCGCCGCGCTGCTGCTGAGCGCCATCCTGGCCGGCGCGCTCATCGCCGCCGCCGGCGCCGCCGTGGCCACCGCCGCGGGTGGCGGGACCGTGATCGCCAGCGTCGTCATCGTGCTTGGCGTCTTGATGGTGGCCTTCTCCTTCCGCGACCGCCGCGCCCGCTGGCTCGCGGTGCCTGCGCTCGCGCTGGCGATCCCGTCCGGGGTCGTGGCCGCCGCGGGCGTCGATGTCGACCACGGCATCGGCAACCGCGACTACGCACCGGCGACGATCAACGACATCCGCCCCGGCGGCTACGAGCTCGGCGTCGGCGAGCTAGTCGTCGACCTGCGCGACACGCGGTGGCCGCGCAACGAGCCCGTGAGCCTCAAGGTCGACGTCGGCACCGGCCACGCGCTGGTCCTCGTCCCTGCTGACGTCTGCCTGCAGGCCAAGAGCCACGCCGGCCTGGGCTACGTCAACCTGCTCGGCAGCGAGACCGGCGGCGCCGACATCGACGAGCAGCACGGCACGCTGGCGCGGAGCTCGTCGGCCCGCAAGCTGATCCTCGATGCCCACGTCGGCATCGGCGCGATCGAGGTCCGCCACACCCGGACCTCCGACAACGGCCGTTGGGATCACGACCGCCACAGTCCGGACCAGATCAGCGCAACGCTGGCCGCGGCCGGCTGCGCCGGGGAGCGAGCGTGAGCCGCCCCGACCTCGCGACCCTGATCACCGGTCTCTCCGTCCTGGCGTTCGGCACCGTGCTCCTCCTCGACCAAGCCGGCCAAGTCAGCCTCGACTTCGGCTCGTTGGCCCCGATCGTGCTGACGGTCGTGGGGCTGGTCCTGCTTGTTGGTGGACTCGCCAAGCGCGACGGAGCCTGATGGAGAAGCCGCGACGCCCGCCGCCGCGCCGTGACGAGGACCGCAAGGTCATCGCCGGCGTTTGCGCCGGCGTAGCCCGCTGGCTCGGCGTCGACCCGCTGATCGTGCGGATCGTGGTGGTCGTCCTGACGGTCGCCTCCGGCGTCGGCCTGCCGATCTACATCGCCGGCTGGCTGCTGCTGCCGCCGGCCGACGGTTCGCCGGCCATCGCCGCCCGGCTGCGCGCCCGCCCCGGCGCTTGGCAGATCGGGGCCGGCGTCGGCTGCCTCACGCTCGGCGGCCTGCTGACGATCCGCGAGCTGGGCTTTTGGTGGAGCGACGCGATCGTCTGGCCGTTCGTGCTCGCCGCAGCGGGCGCGGCGATGCTCTGGCGCCAAACGACGGCGCGCCGCGCCGGGCCCGAGCCGACACGTTCCCCACGCGACGGCGTGCAGACGGTCGAGCACGAGCCGGCGACCGTGCCCGCGACCGAGGAGCCCGCGCTCGCCGCCGACGAGCGCCCGCCGCTGGGCTCCGCGCTCCCCCAGCGCCTGCGCTCGATCTATCAAGGCGGCTTTGGCATCGCGCTCGTCGTCGGCGCCGGCCTCCTCTTCCTGCAGGCCAACGGCGCCCTCAGCGGCGCTCGCGACCTCGTGCTCGCCTTCGTCGTCGTCGCATTGGGCCTCGGCCTGATCTTGGCGCCGTTCTGGCTGCGCCTCGCGCGCGGCCTGCGCGACGAGCGCAACGAGCGGATCCGCTCGCAGGAGCGCGCCGAAGTGGCGGCACACCTGCACGACTCGGTGCTCCAGACGCTGGCGCTCGTCCAGAAGCGCGCCGATGACCCGCGCGCCGTCGCGACGCTCGCGCGCCTCCAGGAGCGCGAGCTGCGCAGCTGGCTCTCGGGGGCACCCGCGGCCCGCCCGGACGAGTGCCTGGCCGACGCGCTGCGCGCCGCCGCCGAGGAGATCGAGGAGGCCCACGGCGTCCCGATCGAAGTCATCGCCGTCGGCGACCACGACCTCGACGAGCGCCACCGCGCGCTGGTGGCCGCTGCCCGCGAGGCGCTGGCCAACGCCGTGCGCCACAGCGCCAGCGACGAGCCGATCGCGCTCTACGTCGAGGTCACCGGCGGCCGCACCGAGGTCTTCGTGCGCGACCGCGGCCAGGGCTTCGATCCCGATCAGATCCCCGAAGATCGGCGCGGCGTGCGAGAGTCGATCATGGGCCGGATGGCCCGCCACGGCGGCACCGCCGCCGTGCACAGCACGCCCGGACAGGGCACGGAAGTGGAGCTGGTGCTGGAAGATGACTGAGAGCCTGCCGACCGTCGTGCTCGTCGACGACCACGCGATCTTCCGGGCCGGCGTGCGCGCCGAGCTCGACGGGTTGGTGACGATCCTCGGCGAGGCCGGCGACGTCGAGCGCGCGGTGCGGGAGATCGTCGAGCGCGCGCCCGACGTCGTGCTGCTCGACGTCCATTTGCCGGGCGGCGGCGGCGTCGAGATCCTGCGCCGTCTCAGCACCGAGGCGCCGGAAGCCAAGTGCCTCGCGCTCTCGGTCTCCGACGATCCTGAGGATGTCATCGCGGTGATCCGCGCCGGCGCGCGCGGCTACGTGACCAAGACGATCTCGCCGACCGAGCTGGTCGACGCGATCCGCCGCGTCCAGGAGGGCGACGCCGTCTTCTCGCCGCGGCTGGCGGGCTTCGTGCTCGACGCGTTCGCCAACGACGGTGGCGGTGGCGCGGCCAGCGGGCGCGCCACCGCCGGGGCGCCCGACGCCGAGCTCGACCAGCTCACCCCGCGCGAGCGCGAGGTCCTGCGCCACATCGCCCGCGGCTATCTCTACAAGGAGATCGCCCAGCGCCTCGGGATCTCCGTCAAGACCGTCGAGGCCCACGTCAGCGCCGTGCTGCGCAAGCTCCAGCTCTCCACCCGCCACGAGCTGAGCCGCTGGGCCGTCGAGCGACGTCTCGTGGACTGAAAACGTCTAAGTTCCTCAGCCGATGCCCCGGACCTACCTGCTCACCGGCTTTCCAGGCTTTCTCGCTGGCCGGCTCGTCCCGCGCCTGCTGCAAGACGACGACGAGGCGCGGATCGTCGCGCTCGTCGAACCGCGGATGGTGCAGCGCGCCCGCGCGCTGGCGCCCGACGGCGTCGACGTCCAGCCCGGCGACATCACCGACCCGCTGCTCGGCCTGGACGCGCGCACCTACGAGCGGCTGGCGGCCGAGACCGTCAAGGTCTTTCACCTCGCCGCCATCTACGACCTCGCCGTCGGCTCCGATCTAGCCGAGCGCGTCAACGTCGCAGGCACCCAGCACGTCATCGACTTCTGCCGCGCGGCATCCCAACTGGAGCGCCACCACTACATCTCGACGGCCTACGTCGCCGGGACGCGCTCGGGCCTCATCCTCGAAGACGACCTCGCCATGGGCCAGGAGTTCAAGAACTTCTACGAGTCGACCAAGTTCGCCGCCGAGGTGCTCGTGCGCGCGTCGATGCACGACGTTCCGACGACGATCTACCGCCCGGCGATCGTGGTCGGCGACTCGCAGACCGGCGAGACCCAGAAGTTCGACGGCCCCTACTACCTGCTGCGCTCGATGGCGAGCCCGCTCGGCGCGCTGCTGCAGATCGGCCGCGGCGACGCCTCCTTCAACGTCGTGCCGGTCGACTTCGTCATCGATGCGATCGCCGCGGGCGCGCGCGACGCCCAAGCCGTCGGCCACACGCTGCACCTCGTCGACCCCGAGCCGGTCTCCTCACACGAGCTGGCGCGGCTGCTGGCCCTGGAGTACGCCGGCCGCGAGCCCAAGATCCCGCTGCCACCCGGCCTCGTGGACCGCTCGCTGAAGCTCGGCGCGGTGCGCAAGATGTTCGGTGGGACGCCACGGCAGTCGATCGTCTATCTCAACCACCCGGTGACCTTCGACACCGCACAGGCGGGCGAGGTGCTCGGGCGCAACGGCCTGCGCTGCCCGCGCTTCCCCGAGTACGTCGGCGCGATGGTGAAGTTCTACTCCGCGCATCGGGACGACGACGCGTACCGACCCGCGCACGAGCGCTAGCGAGTAAGCGCGCGCTCGAGCGCTAGCGAGCGCGCCGAACTCGAGCGCTAGCGAGGAAGCGAGGCGCCGCTCGGGCAGGCGCGCAGGCCGTCGATCAACAGCTCAAGGAAGCGATCACTGTGGACGACCGGCGACGCCTGCTGGGCGGTGATGACGGCGCCGGCAGCGCACATGAAGGCGGGCATGTCGGCAACCGTGAACGCCGGCGTCATCCGCCCCTGGGCCTGCGCGCGCTCGATGATCTCGCCCACGACGGCCGACAGCGCCTGGCGTTCGGGCTCGGCAAGGGCGAGCGCCTCGGCGTCTTCGCTCCAGGTGACGCGCTGACGCAGCGATGCGTCGGTGGCCATCGCCGCAAACGACTCGCGCAGGAAGCCTTCAAACGCGGCCCAGCCGTCGGACTCCGAAGCCGCCCAGCGGCGTGCCACCTCGGCGTGGTGGCGGAACTTCGCGGCCATCAGCTCGCCCTGGAGCGCGCTCTTGGTCGGGAAGTGGCGGTAGACGGTCCCCACGCCAACTTGCGCACGCCGGGCGACATCGTCCATCTGCGTCGCCTGGCCGCACTCGGCGAACAGCTCGCGGGCAGCTTCGACGATCCGCTCGCGATTGCGCACGGCATCCGCCCTCTGGGGCTTGGGCTCGGTCGAGCTCATGGTCCGGACTGTAGCGAGAAGGCTTGACAAACGGAACTGCTTCTCCGTATGGTCGTCCGCGCAACCGGAATCTCCTCTCCATTTCCCCCGACACGATCCCGGAGGTCCAAACTCGTGTCCACCGCTCCTCCCCAGAGCACCAACAAGTGGCTCGCGCTCGCGCTGCTGGCCACCGCACAGTTCGTCGTCGTCCTCGACGCCTCGATCGTCAACGTCGCCCTGCCCTCGATTGGCAAGGACCTCGACTTCTCGTCGGAGAACCTCTCCTGGGTCGTCAACTCCTACACCTTGGTCTTCGGCGGCTTTCTGCTGCTCGGCGGGCGCCTCGCCGACCTGCTCGGCCGCCGCCGCCTCTTCATCGCAGGGCTCGTGCTCTTCGCGCTCGCCTCATTGGTGGGCGGCTTCGCCCAAAGCGAGATGTGGCTGATCAGCGCCCGCGCCGTCCAGGGTCTCGGCGCCGCACTCGTCTCCCCCGCCGCGCTGTCGATCGTCACCACGACCTTTGCCGAAGGCGCCGAGCGCAACAAGGCGCTGGGCGTCTGGGGCGCCGTCGCCGGCTCTGGCGGCGCGGCCGGCGTCCTGCTTGGCGGCATGCTGACCGAGTGGGCCGGCTGGGAGTGGGTGCTGTTCGTCAACGTGCCGATCGGCATCGCCGCCGCGCTGCTCGCGCCGCGCCTGCTGGGCGAGAGCCGCGACGTTGACCGGGTCCGCCACTTCGACGCCGCTGGGGCCTTCACGGTGACCGCCGGCCTGGCCATCGGCGTCTACGCGCTGATCGACGCCAACGACGCGGGCTGGACCTCGACGCAGACGCTCGTCCTCGGCGCGATCACGGTCGCACTGCTCGCCGTCTTCACCGCGGTCGAGCTCCGGTCGCCATCGCCGCTGGTGCCGTTCTCGATCTTCCGGCTGCGGAGTCTGCGCGGCTCCAACATCGTCGGGCTGCTGATCGGCATGTCGCTGTTCTCGATGTTCTTCTTCATCTCGCTCTACCTGCAGCAGGTACTCGGCTACAGCGCGCTGAAGGCGGGCTTCTCCTACCTGCCGCTGGCGCTGGTCATCATCTTCTCGGCCGGTGCCGCGTCGCAGCTGGTCACCAAGATCGGTTTCAAGCCGTCGCTGATCCTCGGGATGGTGTTCATCGCCGCCGGCCTGCTGTGGTTCTCGCGCGTCTCGCCCGACGGCACCTACCTGGGCGATGTCCTGTTCCCGTCGATCCTCGCCGCGATCGGCCTCGGCTTCTCGTTCGTGCCGGTGACGATCGGCGCGGTGATGGGCACCAAGCCGCACGAGGCCGGGCTGGCCTCGGGGCTGATCAACACCTCCCAGCAGGTCGGTGGCGCGCTCGGCCTCGCGATCCTGTCCTCGATCGCGACCAGCCGGATCAACTCGGTCGCCGATGGCGCACCGCCGGACGCGACCGCGCTGACCAAGGGCTTTCAGACCGCGTTCCTGGTCGGTGCGGGCTTCGCGGTGACCGGCGCAATCCTGGCGGCCGTGCTGATCTCCTCACGCGATAGCCGTGAGCAGGTCGCTGCAGCGCGCGCGGGCGAGCCCTCGCCGCTGCCCAACCCCGCTTAGGCCCACCACCCAGGCCACCAAGCCGCGTGGCCCCTTTTTGCCGAGTGGGCCGCGCCTTGACGAGGGCGGCGCGTGGTGGCGCCGCCCTCGTCGTCCTTTTCAGGCCACCGGCTCGCGCGGGCGCCAGCCATCGCGGGCGCGGTCGAACGCGTCCCAGTCGATCGGCGTCGGCGGCTCGTCGTCGGGGCCGTCGCCGCCACCACCGCCGTCGTCCCAGCCGTCGTCGTCGTCGCGGCGGCGAGCGACCCAGGCCGCGAGGCAGAGCGCCTCGACACCGCAGATGACAAACGCGCCGGCCATGCCGTCCTCGTTCTCCAGCAGCGCCTCGCCGGCCAGGACGTAGAGGCAGATCGAGAGGCCGACGAGCGTCCGGGCGAGGCGCTCGTGCGCGCGGCGTGCGGGCACGCCGAGGAAGGCCCGGGCAACAGAGAGGACCAGCGCGATGGCGACGATGGCCTTAACCTCGAGCGGCACAGCGCTCACATCAGCGAGGCTACCCCCCTCGGGCCGCTTCTGAAAGGGGCTTGGCGATGCCGGGGCGGCACCGCCCAGAGCGGCACCGCCCTCCCATTTTTCGGGCTACAGCGCCTTGAGCTCCTCGGTGATGTCGGAGACCGAGCCCTTGGCGTCGCCGAAGAGCATGCTCGTCTTGGGGTTGACGAACAGCGGGTTGTCGATGCCGGCGTAGCCGGAGCTCATCGAGCGCTTGAGAACGATGACGCTGGCGGAGTCATCGACGTTGAGGATCGGCATCCCGTAGATCGGCGAGTCGGCCTTGTTGCGCGCGTCGGGGTTGGTCACGTCGTTGGCGCCGATGACTAGCGAGACGTCGACGCGCGGGAACTCCCCGTTGATGTCGTCCATCTCCTTGAGCTGGTCGTAGGGCACGTCGGCCTCGGCGAGCAGCACGTTCATGTGGCCCGGCATGCGGCCCGCGACCGGGTGGATCGCGTACTTGACCTCGACGCCCTTGGCCTCCAGCAGCTTGGCCATCTCGCGGACGGCGTGCTGGGCCTGGGAGACGGCCATGCCGTAGCCGGGGACCACGACGACCAGGCGCGCGAAGGCCATCTGGATCGCGACGTCGGCGGCGGACGTGGAGCGCACGGTGCCGCCGGACGCGCTGGTGGCGCCGGCCGCGGCCTCGACGGTCCCGCCGAAGCCACCGGCGATCACCGACATGATCGAGCGGTTCATCGCGATGGCCATCTGCTGGGTCAGCAGGGTGCCCGAGGCGCCGACGATCATGCCGGCGACGATCAGCGACGTGTTGTTCAGCGCGACGCCGGTGGCCGCGGCGCTCAGGCCGGTGAAGGCGTTGAGCAGCGAGATGACGACGGGCATGTCGGCGCCGCCGATCGGCAGCACGAGGAAAATGCCCAGCAGTGCGGCGGAGACCAGGATCCCGATGATCAGGATCTCGGAGTGCGAGCCGGCCACGATCGCGACGCCACAGGCGACGGCGACGGCGCCGAGCGCGATGTTGATGAACGACTGGATCTGGGCCGAGCCGATGACCTTCGAGCCGCCGTCGATCAGCTCCTGGAGCTTGCCGAAGGCGACATTGGATCCCCAGAAGGAGACCGAGCCGACGATCGCGGCAAAACAGCTGAAGATCGCGACGTAGGTCGGGACGTGGGCAAAGCCGCCGGACTCGCGGAACTCGACCCACGCGATCAGCGCGACCGCGCCGCCGCCAACGCCGTTGAACAGCGCGACCATCTGCGGCATCTGGGTCATCTTGACCTGGCGGGCCGCGGGCACGCCGACGGCGGTGCCGATCACGACGCCGAGGATGATCAAGAAGATGTTGTTGACGTCGGGGACCAGCAGCGTCGCGATGACCGCGATGGCCATGCCGACGGCGGCGATGCGGTTGCCGCGCACCGCGGTCTTCGGGCCGGTCAACCCGGAGAGGCCGTAGATGAACAGCGAGAAGCTGACGATGTAGAGGACCGAGCGG
This sequence comes from uncultured Conexibacteraceae bacterium, assembly GCA_963829185.1. Taxonomy (GTDB): domain Bacteria; phylum Actinomycetota; class Thermoleophilia; order Solirubrobacterales; family Solirubrobacteraceae; genus Baekduia. Next base: position 225,768 of record CAWHID010000010.1, on the reverse strand, counting down.
AAGTCGGGGTCGGTGATGAAGGAGGCGGTTACGGGCGTCAGCCCAAACGTCGTTGACGCGATCATGCCTGGCCCTCCTTGACGTCGGCCTCGACGAGCTCCTTGGGCTTGGCCTTGAACATCTCGAGCATCCGGTCGGTGACCAGGAAGCCGCCGACGACGTTGATCGTCCCGAAGACGACAGCGATGACCAGCAGCAGCTTGTTGAGCGCGCCGTTGGAGTGGCCTTCGACCAGCAGCAAGATGCCGCCGAGGACCACGATGCCGTGAATCGCGTTGGTGCCCGACATCAGCGGCGTGTGCAGCGTGTTGGGGACCTTCGAGATGACGGCGTAGCCGACGAAGCCCGCCAGCACCAGAATCGCCAAGTTGGTGACGAGCATTACTGGACCTCTCCGTTCTTGACGACGCAGGCGCCGGCGACGATCTCGTCCTCGAAGTCGGGCGTGTAGGCCCCGGACTCGTCGTCGGCCAGCAGCTCGATGAGCGCCTGCAGGTTGCGCGCATACAGCGCGCTGGCGTGCTCGGGCATGGTCGCCGCGAGGTTCAGCGGCGAGACGATCGTCACGTTGTGCTTGACCACGGTCTCGCCCGGCTCGGTCAGCTCGCAGTTGCCGCCCGTCTCCCCCGCGAGGTCGACGATGACGCTGCCGGGCTTCATGCCCTCGACGGCCTCGGCGGTGACCAGGCGCGGCGCCGGCCGGCCGGGAACCAAGGCGGTGGTGATCACCACGTCAAAGCCCTTGATTGCGTCGGTCAGCGCCTGCTGCTGCTGGGCGCGCTCCTCGTCGGTCAGCTCACGCGCGTAGCCACCCTCGCCGGCGGCCTCGATGCCGAGGTCTAGCCACTTGGCGCCGAGCGACTCGACCTGCTCGGCCGTCTCTGGTCGCACGTCGTAGCCGGTGGTCTGCGCGCCGAGGCGGCGCGCGGTGGCCAGCGCCTGGAGCCCGGCCACGCCGATGCCCAGCACCAGGACCTTGGCGGGCGGGATCGTGCCCGCCGCCGTCATCAACATGGGGTAGAACCGCGTCGCGTGGTCGGCGCCGAGCAGCGCCGACTTGTAGCCCGCGACGTTGGACTGCGAGCTCAACGCGTCCATCGACTGGGCGCGCGAGATCCGCGGGATCGCCTCCATCGCGAAAGCCGTCGCACCGGTTTGGGCGACCGCCTGCAGCCCATCGGGATTGCCGCGCGGGTTGAGGAACCCGATCAGCGTCTGGCCCGCGGCAAGCCGCCCGAGCTCCCCATTTGCCGGTGGCGCGACCTTGACGATCACCTCGGCGCCCCACGGGTCGCCGATCGTCGCGCCGGCGTCGGTAAAGAGCGTGTCGGGGACCAGCGCAGCCTGTCCGGCCCCGCCCTCCACCACGACCTCATGACCCTTCGCGACGAGCTTTTTCACGACCTCGGGGACCAGCGCAACCCGCCGCTCACCGTCGATCGACTCCTTCGGGACACCGATCCGCATAAGAGCGGCGGACCCTATATGAGCAGGGGTTGCCGACGACGGCTCACATATGCCAGTCCGCACATACCCTCCCGGCAGGCCGCGGCGCCTACCGCTACCCCCACGGCGTCGAGGGACGATTGGATCTCGTAGAGCGAGATTCAATCGTCCCTCGACCCCGCTGACGGGCGCTGAAGTGGCTGGAGGGCGCGTCAGCAGCGGCCGGGCGTGCGGTGCAGCGCGGCCACCGGCAGGCGGCGGCCGCTGAGGGCCACGACCGCGTCGTTGCTGGCCAGCACGCGGCTGCCGGCGTCATCGCGCGTGAACTGGAAGGCGCCGCCGGAGCGTTGAAGGGACGCGAGCGCTTGAGCAGCGCGGGTGTCGCGGCTGCCCATCGCCGCGGCCGCCTGGATCGCCAGCGCGGTCGAGTTGGCCTCGTTGCGGTCGCGGCGGCCGAGCGCAAACCCGCCGGCCGGCGTGCGCTGGGCGCGTAGCCAGCGCAGGCCCGCCCGCAGCGTGCCGTTGCGGGTCGGGACGCCCGCCGCCCGGGCAGCAAGGATCGCCATCGCGGTGCTCGACACATCGTCGGCGCGACCGCCCGAGCGCGTCAGGTTGAAGTTCCAGCCGCCGGCGCCACGGGCATTGAGCAGCACGCTGACCGACCGCTGTGACGGGCCGGCGTGCAGCGCGTGCGCGGCAAGCATCGCAAGCGTCTGGTCAAAGACGGTGGTGCCATAGCGGCCGGCGCGACCGTAGGACTGCAGGCGCGCGAGCAGGTCGACCTTCCCAGCGCAGCGCGCGCTGCCGTTCCGGGCAGCGACCAGGGCAAGGATCGTCTTGCCGGTCGCCCCGGCGGTACGGGCGTAGCTGTTGGCGCCGGCGCGCAGCGCACGGGCGCGCCGCGCGGCCTCGCCGGAGGGCAGGCGACCGGCAGCGCGCATGGCGACGATCGCGTCGGCCGCCATGCCATCGGCGCCGGGCTTGACCGCTGAGGAGAGCCAGGCGGCGCCGGCGCGTGCAGCGGAGCTGTCGGAGGCGTGGGCGGTGGCGGGTGCGAGCGCCACGGTCAGCGCGAGCGTCGCCAGCGCGAGGGTGAGCTTGGTCATCGGGGAGGGTCCTGGAGGGTTGAGAGCAAGGTCGGTGGCGCCGAGGTCCAGCGAACCTCTAGACGCGCGCGATAGCGCCGCAGCACGCGCACGAGCGCGGGGCCAAAGGCGAAGAAGAACACCACGTTGCCCACGCCGTGGGCGAGGTCAAACGGCAGGCCGGCGGCCTCGATGGCCGCCCACTGGCCCAGCGACGGCGTCCCGCCAGCCGCGGTCATGGTGGACAAGTTGGTCAGCGCGCCGAACATGAGCGCACACAGCACGAGCAGCGCGGCGGTCGGGATCCGGGGCAGCCGCCCGCGCCACAGCAGCGCCCAGCCGGCGCCGATCACCCCGATCATGCCCCAGGCGACCATCTGCCACGGTGTCCACGGACCCTGGCCGAAGACCAGGTTGGAGGACAACGCGGCCAGCGCGCCGACCGCGAAGCCGGGCGCCCCGCCGAGCACGTAGCCGGTCAAGAACACGATGTCGGTGGTCGGCTTGACGTTGGGCAGCGGCGCGAAGGCGATCCGGCCCAGCGCGGCGAGCGCGGCCAGCGTCGCGACCATGGCCAACACCTTGCTCGTCGGGTGCGTGCGCTCATACCAGGCGAAGCCCAGGCCGAGGACGAGCGCAAGCAGCGTGAAGGTGGTCAGCTGCCAGGTCACGGGACAACGACCCCCGTGTGATCGTGCTGGTCCAGGAGCGCGACGCCCGCGGCGGGCAGCAGCGCCCGGCCGCCGGTGACGCGCGCCGTCTCGGTTGCGAAGTACCAGCCGCCCGCCAGGACCGCACCCACCGGACCGTCGGCGATCGGGCGCCCGTCGGCCAGCAGGATGACGCGGTCGGCGACCTCGGCGGCGAACTCAGGGTCGTGGGTGGCGACGATGATCGCCGCGCCACCGGTGGCAAAGCCCGCCAGGCGCTCGGTCAATGCCGCCTTGGCGGCGCGGTCCATCCCACGCGTCGGCTCATCAAGGCCGATCACTGCGGCGGGCTCCTCGGAGTCCAGGACAATCGCCAGCGCCAGCCGTTGGCGCTGGCCGCCGGAGAGGTCGCGCGGATGGCGGTCGAGCAGCTGGTCGAGACCGACAGCGGCCAGCGCGCCGAGCGAGGCCTCCTCGCCAACGCGCTCGTGCAACAGGTAGTCATTGGGATCCTGGAGCAGCAGCGCGACGCGGCCGGCGGCGCGCACCGTGCCGCGCGTCGGCGCCATCAGGCCGGCGGCATGGCGCAAGATGGTGGACTTGCCCGCGCCGTTGCGGCCCATCAGCGCCACGCGCTCCCCGGGCGCGATCGCCAGATCGACGCCACGCAGGACCACCGCACCGCCGCGGCGCTCATGCCAGACGCCATCGAAGCTCAGCGCGGCATCGCGCCGCTCGCGCCGCCCAGGCCGCCTCGGCGCGCTCGCCTCCTCGCCCGCGACGCCATCGACCCCTTCCCCAGCGCCCTCGACCGAGCCCCCAGCGCCGTCGACCGAGCCCCCAGGCCGTCGAGGGACGATTGAACCGGTCATATGCCGGTTCAATCGTCCCTCGACGCCCCCGGGGGCGGTGGCGGTGGCCTCGAGGTCGATCCCGCGCGCGCGCAGCGCGGCGCGCGCCTCCTTGACGCCTGAGGGCGGTGGGGCCAGTCCGGCCGCGCGGAACATGCGCGCCGCCGGCGTCTGCAGCTCGGGTGCGGCGTCGCCGGCCCAGGCGAGGAAGTCGCGTGGCGGCGCGTCGCACGCGATCGCGCCGTCGGCCATCACCACGACCCGGTCGGCGGCCGGCAGACAGCGCTCCAGCCGGTGCTCGGCGAGGAGGATCGTCGTCCCCCACTCCTCGTTGAGGCGCCGCAGCAGCCAGATCAGCTCGTCGCCGGCGACCGGATCCAGCTGCGACGTCGGCTCGTCTAACAACACCAACTTGGGTCGCCCGGCCAGCGCCGCGCCGAGCGCCACGCGCTGCAGCTCGCCGCCGCTGAGCTCGTTGGTCGCCCGGTCGAGCAGGTGCGCGATCCCGAGCGCAAGCGCCGCCTCCTCCACCCCGCGCGCGACCGCCGCCGGCCCGTGGCCACGGTTCTCCAACGGGAACGCCAGCTCGGCGCGCACCGTCGTCAGCACGACCTGCGACTCGGGGTCCTGGAAGAGCGAGCCAGCGATCCGCGACAGCTCGGCGGGCCCGTGCTCGCGCGTGTCCATCCCGCCGACGCGCGCCACGCCGCCGAACGTCCCGCCGTGGAAATGGGGAACTAACCCGGATGCCGCACGCAACATGGTGGACTTGCCGCCCGCCGAGCGTCCGGCCAAGACCACCATCTCGCCCTCCTCCACACGCAGCGAGACATCGCGCAGCGACGGCGCCGTCGCACCCGCGTAGGTGTAGGTGACGTGTTCGAGCTCAAGGATCGGCGGCGGCGTCACGGCGCGATCCCCCGCCGGTCGGCGAACGGCAGCAGCGCGACGAGCGCGAAGGCGACCGTCAGCAGGAGCGCCTCGGCGACGCCGGCGCCTGTGATCTCCGGATACGGGTCGAAGGCCGCGACCGGCACAACGCGCGCGACAACCGTCAACGCGATCAGCGCGACAGCGGAGACCGTGAACGCACGGTCGTGACGCGACCACGGCCGGCCCGACCGCCCGCCACGCCGCGCGCTGCCATAGCCGCGCACCTCCAGCGTCGCGGCGACGTCGAGCGCACGATCCAGCGCGCCGCTGGCCACCGCCCGCAGGACGGCCATCCGCGCCACCGCGCCCTCCCCGCCCTGGTCGGCCCGGCAGCGGCGTGCGTCCTCGACGCGCTGCGCGTCGGCCGCCAGCACCGGCACCAACCGTGTGGCCAGCGTCGCCGCCAGCGCCGAGCGCACCGATGCGCGGCGCATGACGCGCAGCAGGTCATCGGGATCGACCGCAACCGTGAAGACCGCGAACGCCGCGGCCACCGTCAGCAGCCGCAAGCCAAAGAGCAACCCGTACACCAACGCCTCAAGCGTCAGATCGACCTGGCCGAACGGCGGGATCTCCCCCAGCCGCGCGAGGATCGTGAAGCCCTCGCGCACCACCAGCATGTTGATGATCGCGATCGTCAAGGCCCACGGCAGCATCCACAGGACAATGCGCCCGACCTCGCGCACGACGCCGGCCCCCGCCGCGCCCGCCAGCACCACGAGCGTCAGGCCGACCAGCACGAGCGGGTGCTCGGCCGCCAGCGCCGCCGCCGCCAGCGCCGCGCACCACATGCCGCCCGCCGCGGCGCGGGCCGCGTGCAGCGCGCTCGCACGGCGGCGGTACCTCACCGAACGCGCCTCTCAGACGAGCCCGGCAAGGCGACAGCAGCGTTCGGCCTCATTGGCCGCGGTCCGGGAGGCCGATGGGCTTGCCGCCGGAGACTGCCACCGCAAAGCGCCCGTTGAGCGCGCCCTCGTCAAGCGCGGCCGCGGCCGCCACGACACCCGCGTCGTCGGTCCCGGTGACGATCCACACCGGGTCGCTGACCTCGTCCTTGACGTCTCGGACCTGGGTCGCCGCGATCAGGCCGCTGGCCGCACCGAGCGTGCGCGTCACCTTGCCGTCCTGATCGACCAAGGCGATGGACTTGCCGTCGGCCGCGGGCTTGGCGAAGACGCCGCTGCCCGCAGGCCCCCGCTCCAGCAGCTTGGCCGTCGACTCGTTGCGCAGCGCGCTCCACGGCCCGACCAGGATCCGCAGCGTGTCGGTCACAAAGCTGTTGCCGACGCCACCGCGTGCGGCGACCTGGCCGAGGTCAGCCAGTTTGTCGGCGACCGTGTCACAGGCGTCGCTCTGGGGATCGGCGCACTCCACGCGCGTCGGCAGCCGGCGGCCGTCGACGCCGTGCAAGAACGGCTCGGGGAACGAGCCGACGACCGCCGGGATGTCGTCGGTGACGCCCCAGTCGCGGTAGTCCCACCAGACGCGATCGCCCTGGTGGACCTTGATCGAGGTCGCGCCCTTGTCGGCCTCGATCCCGTTGACGTAGAAGAACCAGTCAAACGTGTTCCCGCTGCCGCCGCCACTGATGCCGTCGATCGACTGGACAAAACTGCCGCCGTAGCGCGTCGTCACCTTCGGCGCGTTGCGCTGCAGCAGGCGCATCACCGTGTCGGACCCGCCGACTTTTGGCTGGTCGGTCTGGACGATCGGCTCGGTGCCAAAGTTCTTGGACACCAACAACTCGGTCTCGCTTGCCTTCGGTCCCGCGCCCAGGCCGCAGCCGGCGACCACCGCTGCCGCCAGCGAGGCGACGACGGTGGTCGCCCACAGGCGGCCATGGACGCGGGACCGGCTAGGCAACGAAGAACACCACGCGCGAGGTGCCGCGGGCCAGCGACTTGGTGGTGTTGCCGGCCTTGTCGGTGACCTCGACGTCGAGGACGTAGCGGCCACGGCCGAGCTTTGATGGCAGCAGGTAGGTGAACTCCTGCTTGGCGCCGACCGAGAACCACACGCCGCGCGCTGCGCCGCACTTCTTCAGCGTCTTGAACTTCTCGGTCTTGCCGTCGTAGGTCGAGCACTTGCCGCCGTCGTTGCGCGTGAGGCGCAGGCGGACGTCAGCGATCCCGGAGCCGTCGTTGGCGACCTTGCCCGACAGCTCGCGCGGACCTGCGCCCTTCTTGTACTTCTTGCCTTCGGACACCGCGGTGATCGCCGCGTTGGCCACCACCTTGTCGGGCGAGCCGCAGAAGCCGTCGCTGCCGGTGGTCAAGCAGGGCGCCGGCGGCGGCGTGCCGCAAGGGTTGCCGCCCGCCGGGCAGATGAGCTGCGTCGACCCGCAGGCGCCATCGGTGCCGGTCGTCGCGCAGCCGCTGATCCGACCGGGTGCGCGATTGGCGTTGGTCACGACGAGGGTGTAGGTCCCTGACGGGACCGTGACCTGCGCCGAGCCGTCGGCACCGGTCGTGACCGCCGCCGTCCCGCCCTGCACCGTCGCGCCCACGGCAGGCTCGAAGTGCGTCGTGCCGGTGAAGCTCGAATCGAACGTCGTGACCGCGTTGCGCGCGGTGACGGTGAACGCGACGCCGGGCTTCGCGGTCGCCGGCGCGGTCAACAGCACCGGCTCGTCAAAGCCGCCCTGACCATCGGTGAAGGGATCGTCTCCCGCGTAGAACAGGATCTTGTCGCCGTCCTGGACATGGATGCCGCAAGCGCCGTCGTTGGCGTAGTTGCCGTTGACGTAGAACGTCCAGTAGCCGCCCGAGCCGAACGCGTGCGACTCGCCCAGCAGCGTCTCCACCGTGTAGTTGTTGAACGAGTACGAGCCGCTCCAGTTGCCACCGGTGGCGGCATCCAGGGCGCCGATCGCGGTGTTGCCGTCACAGGTGTTCGTGCCGTCCTTGTTGACCGATGCTGGCGTCGTCACGACCGTCGGCGCAAGGATCTTGGACTGGCCTTCGATCTCCACCGAGACCGATGCCGCCAGCGCCGGGCTCGCGGTCATCGCGAGCGTGAAGCCTCCTACCAGGAGGCCGAGGATCTGCTTCTTCATGTTGGAACCAACCCTTGCCACGAGGGCGTCGAGTCCTTGATGGTCGGAGGCAGGTCTCCTGGCTTCCGGGCCTCTCCTCATCCGCGCCTTCCCGGGCCATTGGGCCCAGTGGCTGCGTCGCGCTGGCGCGACGCGTGCGGCGAGGCACTCGCCCGGTCACAGTGGCGGGTCCGCGTCGGACTTGCACCGACTTCCCTTAACCACCGACCCTAGATATGCCCGACGATGCTACCCCCTCCCGGGCATCGGAGGCGTGGAGGCGTCGGTAGCCTCCGAGCACGATGACCGTCAACCTCACCCGGATCTACACCAAGCTTGGCGACGGCGGCGAGACGCACCTGGGCGACATGAGCCGGGTGCCGAAGACCCACCCGCGCATCGAGGCCTACGGGGTCGTCGACGAGCTCAACGCGCAGCTCGGCGTCGCGCTGACGCTGGGCGACCTCCCCGAGCAGCAGGCGGTATGGCTGCGGCGGATCCAGAACGACCTCTTCGACGTCGGCGCCGATCTTGCGGTGCCCCATGGCGGCGACCGCGAGCGGCTGCGCGTCGACGAGGGCTACACGAGCTGGCTGGAGGGCGCCTGCGACGAGGTCAACGCCACGCTGAAGCCGCTGAAGTCCTTCATCTTGCCGGGCGGGACGCCGGCGGCCGCGCAGCTGCACGTCTGCCGCACGGTCTGCCGCCGCGCCGAGCGCCGGGCGATCCTGGTGGAGGACGGCAACCCGGAGGTCGTGCGCTACCTCAACCGGCTCTCGGATCTGCTCTTCATCCTGAGCCGCGCCGCCAACGGCGGCGACGAGCCGCTGTGGGAGCCGGGAACGACCAAAAACGCTTAGGCGGGCGAGCGGAACCCGGACCCGATCACGCCTGCCAGCACGGCGGCGAGCACCGCGATCGCCACCGCTCCCGCCACGAAGGTCGTGTGCGCAGCGGCGTAGTCGATCAGCGCGTGCGGGCGGGCGAGCGCCACGCCGGCGACCACGCCCACACCGGCCAGCGCGACGCCGAGCGCCGGGACGACATCCGCCGGACGGCTGCCCGCTTCGGCCCCACGCCGGCTCGGCCAGCGGCGCTCGCTGAACGCGATCGCCGAGACCGCGAGCAGGACGTAGGTCGCGGCGACCAGATAGCCGCCGAAGACATCAGACGGGAAGTGCCAGCCAAGCGTGAGAATCGCGTAGGCGACCGCGACCGCGAAGGCCCCGCCGACGGCGGCGACCGTCGGGCGCAGGCGCGGCGGCGCGGCGATCACGGCGCAGAGCGCCATCGTCATCGCGGCGGTCGAGTGGCCCGAGGGCCACGAGGCGGCGCCAATCTGAGCGTGGCCAAGCCACTCGTCAAAGCGCGGCGTGGCGAGCAGATGCTTAAGGGACTCGGTCGTCGCGCCGGTCGCAACGAAGAGCAGGGGGATCGCCACCGCCACGCGCGCACGGCCGCGCGCCAGCGCGATCGCCGCCAGCGCAAGCCCGGTCAGCGCGTAGGGCAGCGGGTCGGCGAGGTGCGCGATCGTGTTCAGCGCGGGCGTCAGATGCGGCGCGTTGAGGTCGACGAACCCGTCCAGCGTCCGGGCGTCGCCCGCGCGGGTCAGCCCGACCAACTGGGCCAGCACACCGGTAATCGCGAGCGCGATCGCGGTCAGCGTGGCAAGCAGGAGCGGTGGTCCGGGGCGACGCAGCATGCGTGCACCGCACGGTAGCCCGGTCCGATCAACGCTCGATCAAGGGACCGCTGAGATCTGCCGGACCGGCTCTGGACGCCGTCGGCGCCGCTTGAGAGCCTCATCTCGTCCCCTGGCTGGAGACGCACGACCCCGCCCCGGACCGCGGTCGCCTAGGCACGACCTGTCCGAGGTGTAGGAGGCGCGGCGGACGGCACCCGAGGGCTCGCGGCCCGTCGGGTGCCGTCGCCGCAGCCTCCGCCACGGTCGGGGGTGGAGTCCTACCGCAGCGGCTTGGGGAACAGGAGCGACAGCGCCGACCAGTACTTGTCGATCGGCAGCGCCTGGCTGAAGATCGACACGTCGTCGATGTCGCCCGTGTAGAACAGATCGCAGGTGCCGAGGAAGCCGCCGAACGAGGCGTCGCCGGTCGTCGGCGTGTTGTAGTCGATGGGCGCGGAGCCGCCGGTCGGGTTCGGGATGAGCTTGCCATCCACAAACAGCTTGGCGGTCGCGCCGTCAAACGTGCCGGCGACGTGGTGCCACTTGCCGTTCCAGATCGCGCCCGCGTCGACGGGGCCCGACCAGCGGAACGTGCCGGTCGTGTCGGTGACGTAGAAGTGCAGGCCGCCGTTGTAGGCGGTGAAGAGGCCGTAGGAGCTTGAGTCGCAGCCGGTGGCGCCCTTGCCCACGATGTAGCGGTTGGTGCCGGGTGAGCTGGCGCTGCGGACCCAGGCCGAGACGGTGAGCTTCTCGGACTCGAGCGCCGGCGAGTCAGGGATGCGCACGAAGTCGTTGCCGTCGAAGCGCAGCGCCGAGCCGAAGAGCCAGCCCTTGATCCAGGTCGGATCGTTGGCATCGACGCCCGCGGTCGAGCCCAGCGTGCCGTGGGTGCCCTTACCCGACAGGTCACGCACGGTCTGGCCGGAGCCCTCGTACATGGGCCACCAGCCCGACACGGAGTCCAAGACCCCGGCAGAAGCCGTGGCCGGCACCGCGAGACCCGCGGCAAGTACGCCGGCCGCGAGCATGCGCGCTGCGGCAGGACGGAAGGAACGACGGTTCATCCTTGACATGGTGGAGAGTCTTGCCGCTTTGGCACGAGCACGCCACTGGCCGGAAGTCAAGCCTCAACTTTTGCCGAGGTCTCGTCAATGACGCCAACAGCTCTACGAAACATGATCCCTAGCCCAAACGTAGTGCTTGCGCCTACACTCGACTACATGGCTCGTTCTTCGACCCAAAAGCCGTTCTCGATCCGCATGAGCGAGCGAACGCTCGAGCGCCTCGATCTAGGCGCCCGACGCCGGGGCGAGGCGAAGGCCCGCACCGCCGAACGACTCATCGACGAGGGCCTGCGCATGGAAGACCACCCCGGCATCGTCTTCCGCGACGGACCGAGCGGACGCCGCGCCGCGCTCGCGGCAGGACCCGACGTCTGGGAAGTCATCACCACGCTCCAGGGCACCGGCCTCAGCGGCGAGGAAGCGATCGCCGCCACGGCCGAGTGGAGCAACCTGCCGCTCTTGCAGGTGCGTGCCGCCGTGCGCTACTACGCCGACTACCGCGACGAGGTCGAAGCGCGGATCCTGCTCAATCGCCAGGAGGCCGAGCGCCAGCGCGCCGCCTGGGAGCGAGCACAGGCAGCGCTGGCTTGAAGCTCCTGCTCGATGAGATGTATCCATCGGCCATCGCGGAGCAGCTGCGCGCTCGCGGTCACGATGTCGATGCCGTGACGGCACGAGCCGAGCTGCGCTCGCTTCCCGACGACACCATCTTCGCCACCGCGCAACAGGAGCAACGCGCAGTGGTCAGCGAAAACATCGGCGACTTCTGCCCGATCGCCGACGCAGCCGACCTGCGCGGGCTCCCCCACCACGGCCTGATCCTCATCGATCCCGCCAAATACGTCCGCGGCAACCCAAGAACGATCGGCCGCATGGTCACGGAGCTCGATCGCCTGCTGAACGGTCATCGCGGTGATGAGCCGACGAGCCTGCGCTGGTGGCTCTGATCGACCTCGGCGACCTGGTCAGCGATCAACCGACGCTCGTGCCCAGACGCGGATCTCCTCGATCAGCGCGAGCGTCGCCTGACGACCGTCACGCCGTGGCAAGTTCGCGACCTTCGCTCAGCGCGGCATGGACGATCGAGTTCTTCACCCCGGCCCACTCGGCGGCGTACGCCTCGCTGACGACGACGATGTCGATCGGGACGCCGAACGACCGCACCAGACGCTCCAGACGCACCATCTCCGCGTGCCGATCAGACACCTCTCGCTCGATCACGAGGAAGTCGAGATCGCTATTCGGTCCTGCGTCTCCGCGCGCGTGCGATCCGAACAGCACGACACGAACCGGCGACCTAGCCGCGTCCGCGAGCCGACGCCCGGCACGCTCGATCACATCGCTTGGAACCATCTGGAGCCGAACGGTACCGCGACCCGCCCGAAAACGAGAAAACCCGGCGAATTGCCGGGTTTCCGTAGTACCGCCACGGGGATTCGAACCCCGGTTTCCGCCGTGAGAGGGCGGCGTCCTAGTCCCCTAGACGATGGCGGCTCGGGGACGATCAGCGTAGCAAGCGCGTGAGCGGCCACGTCCGGACGTGGAGCTGCCGGTGAGCGATATGCTCGCTGGACGCCAGCGGATGTGGCGGAATTGGTAGACGCGCGGCGTTCAGGTCGCCGTGGGAGCAATCCCGTGGAGGTTCGAGTCCTCTCATCCGCATGCAGCTCGAAGGCCCGCCCGAGACGGCGGGCCTTCGTCATTAAGCGGCCCCTACTTCAGCGACGTGGAGGACAGATCCCAGCCGTCGAAGTAGACGTTGGTCACGCCCTTGACGTTTTTGGAGCGAATGAGCGTCACGACGTCCCATTGGAGGGGGACGGCCGCCGCAGCGGCGACGATCATGCGATCGATCGCGCCCCAGGCGGCAGCGCGAGCCTTGCCCGTGGTGATCTCGGCAGCCGCCATGGCAGCGTTGATCTTCGGGTCGTCGAGCTGGGAGTAGTTGTTGTTGCCGCCCGAGCGCATGATCCGGTCGCCGTCGAAGACGGGCCGCAGCATCGGCTGCGGGTCCGGGTAGTCCTTCAGCCAAGCCAGGCCGCTGCCACAGATCAGCACCTTGCGCGCTGGAACCGAGCACCAGTCGGTAAACACCGAGTCGGTCGGGACCGACCGCAGCCGAATCTTGAATCCGAGCTGGGCCAGCTCGTTCTGCACGATCTCACCGGTCGCCCGCTCCAGCGCCGAGGAGCCCGCCACGACGAGGAAGGTCTCATCCCCGGTGTACTTCCCGGTGGGGAAGCCGGCCTTCTTCATGTACTCGGCCGCCAGTCGGTCGTCGCCACCGTCAGCGGCCAGCGTGGGATCATCCGGGCCGTTGAACCCGCCGGCCTCCTCGAACCCCGCGATCCCCGGTGGCAGGAAGTGCGTCGCGAGCGGGCCGGTGGTGACGCCACCCCGTGCCCGGCGTGCGGCCTCGCGGTCAAAGCCAGCGACGAACGCCTTGCGGACGTTGAGCCGGTCAAACGGCGGCAGCGTCGTGTTGATCGGCAGGAACCGGTAGCCGCCCGACGGCAGCCGCTGGCCCTGGTCGCTGTGCCCCAGCACGATCCGCTTGAGGATCGATGGCGGAGGCGCTCCGTCCAACACCATGTTCTTGCCTGCCAGGACCTGGCGCGCGGCCACGTTGGTGTCGCTGGCGTTGGTCCGGATCCGGATCGCATCAAGCAGCGCCGGCCGGGCATCGGTCGCGGCCCGCCAGTTCGGGTTGCGCACGAGCTCGATCGAGCGCCCCGCCTTGTAGCCGACCGCGTTGCCCGCCTTGTCGTTGCGCACCATGTAGGGGCCGGTCGCAACCAGGTGCGTGTTGTAGGTCGAGGGGTTCTTGGCGTCGAAGCGCCGTGCGTATTCCTCGGGCACCGGCGCGCTGGCGGGAAGCGTCAAAGCGCCAATGAACGTCGCGGTGGTCGAGCGCCGCAGCCGGAAGACGATCGTCTGCGCATCGGGCGTCGAGATCCCGCTGATCGGCTGAACGCCCTTGGTCGGGGCAGACGGCGCGCCGACCAGATCGGAGAAATACGACGTGTACTGCCCACCGACGTTGACGCTGAAGAAGCGCTCGAACGCGTAGGCGACATCGCGGGAGGTGACCTCGCGGTTGACAGGCGGCGAGAACCGCACGCCTGACCGCAAGCGGATCGTGATCGTCCGCCCATCGGCGCCGATCGACGGCATCGCCGCCGCCAGGTCGGGCACGGCCCGGGTCAGGTCCGCCGGGCGGAAGCGGTACAGCGGCCGCTGGGTGGCCAGCGCGACCTGGATCCCAAGGGCGAAGTAGGTGCGACCCGTATCGAGGAAGTCGACGTCGGTCGGCGCAAGCTCCGTCAGCGTGCCGCCATGTCCCGCTTCAACGCGCGGCTCGTTGCCACCGTCGTTGCCACAGGCCGACACGCCGATGACGGACGCACACAACAGCGCGCCCGTCACCGCGCGTCGAACCCTCGTGTTCACGTGTCGAAAGCTAACGCTTGGCGCGACGGCGCTTGGGCGCAGGCGCGCGCTCCGTGCCGACCGGCGGCGCGGAGTAGGCGAGCAGGGTCAATCGCGCACGCACCTCGGCGCCCCCAGCCTCGCCGTCCTGACGACGGCCCGCGCTGGCGGCCTGCTCTTCGATCGCCCACTCGAGCAGTTCGCCGAGACGGTCGGCCAATCCACGCCAACCCTGCTCGTCGAGGAGCAGCGACGAGTAGGAGAGGTGGCGATCGGTGCGATCGTCGAACGTCCCCGCCGCCACTGCATCGCGCACGTCGCCCATCGCCTTGCTCAGGACGGTGTTGGACACCGCCTTGCGGGCACTCGGCGGAAGCTGCGCCCAGTCGTCATCGTCGAGGAACGGGCGCGTCAACGCGCGGTAGTGATGCTCGATGGCGCCGCGTCGCGGCGTGGTGCGAACCAGCTCGATGCAATCGAGCTCACGCAGGATCCGCACGTGGTAGCTGACGAGGGGCAGCGACTCGTCGAACTCCTTGGCCATCTCGTTCGGACTGGCCACACCGTCGTTCAGGCGGGTGAGGATCCGCATGCGCAGCGGATGCGACAGCGCCTTGACGATGTTGCTGTCCAGCTCGTGCGGCTCGCTGCCGTTGCGCCGTGCCTCACTCGTGGTCTTGCTCATCTGCGTTCCCCGCCTTCATGCTCGGAAAGGACCTGCTGCAGCCGCCCGCGAGCACGGTGCAAGCGCACCTTTGCCGTGCCCTCGGGAATGCCGAGAGCGAGCGCCACTGCTGGCTGCGTGAGGTCATCGACGTACCGCAAGAGCAACAGCTTACGGTCCTGAGGGGTCAGATTCCTAACCGCTCGGCGCACGTCCACCTGAAGCGGCAGTACATCGAGCCTTCGCGTAGCTGAATGTTCCTCGACGTCGCCATGCTCGTCGAGGCTGATCGCGGCCCCGTTTCGGGCCCGGTGGCGGAGCGCCTCGCGCCGCACGATGGTGCGCAGCCAGGCGATCGGATGGTCCGGAATGGTGCCGTCGCGCAGGCTCCGCCAGGCCCGGATCATCGCCTCCTGGGCGATGTCGGCGGCGTCGTTGGGGCCGGCCATCCTGCGGGCCTCCCGCAGGCAGCGGTCGGAGGCTAGCTCCCAGTCCAGATCGTCATGGAACGAGAACTTCGCATCGCGATGAAACGGTTCTGAACGCTTTGGGGGTCTTGACATGACATGACCCTGATCCAGCCGGCCGAGCCAGCGGAGAAAGACACGTCGATGGCTTCTTATGACGCCATGGCTCCTCACTACGAGGCCTTCGTGGGTGACGCCGAGGTCATGCGCTATCCCGAGTGGCTGGCCGGCCTGATCGCGCTCGCCGCCGAGCACGGGGCAATTGGCGGGCGCGCACTGGATGTCGGCTGTGGGACCGGCCGCAGCCTCGAGGCGTTGCTGGCCGCTGGCTTCGACGCGAGCGGCTGCGACGCCTCGGCGCGGATGATGGAGATCGCCCGCGACCGCGTCGGCGACGGCGTCGATCTCCAGGTCGCGACGCTCCCCGCGATCCCCGCCGGCCCGCCACTGGGCCTGGTCACGGCGGTCAACGACATCGTCAACTACATCGCCCCGCACGACCTCGACGCGGCAATCAGCGCCATGGCCGGGCGGTTGGCCTCCGGCGGGGTGCTGCTCTTTGACGCCAACACGCCGCTGACGTTCGAGCGCTTCTTCGGGCGCACGTTCTGCCGGTCGGCTGATGGGCTGTTCCTGGTCTGGGAGAGCCTGGGGCGCGACGACGACGGCGGTCACAGCGCCGACCTGCACGCCTTCACCGCGGATCGGACCGATCCTGACCGCTGGACGCACAGCGTGAGTCACCACGTCCAGCACCATCACCCGCACGCGCGCGTCTGCGCCGCGCTGACCGCCGCTGAGCTCGAACTGCTCGCCGTGCAAGGTCAGCGCGAGGGCGGCGATCGCGACCCGATTCCTGACGACACGGTCCACATCAAGCGGATCTACGTCGCACGCCTTCCATGACCCCGAGAACAGAAAGGAGGAAGACCAATGCTGAAGATCACGAAGATCGACGAGCCGACGCTCCCGACGCTGTCCATCACCAAGGGCAACTAGGGCCGGTGCGCCCGATCCTGACCGCCCCCCGTTGCGGTCAGGACCGGAAGCGTCCGCGCCTGAAGTCGACGATCGAGGTCGTTGACGATGGCCATCGCCTCGTGCTACTGCGTGGCGGTCATCGCGACGGTGACGTCGCGTTGGACGGCGACCCGCGCGTGCTCATCGAGCTGCTCACGCTGCTCGATGGCACGCGCGGTCCCGCCGAGGTCCTCGGCGCCTTGAGGGCTTCTGTCGCCCCCGCGCTTGGCGCCGGGGACCTCGCCGAGGCGCTCGATGCGCTCACTGCCGACGGCCTGATCGAAGACGCGACGGATGATGCGCGCCATCTCGATCCCGCCGGCCTGGAGCGCTATGACCGTCAACTGCGGTACTTCGGCGACCTCGCCGGCGCGGGTGTCCCGCGCGCGGCGGCCCAAGCGCGGCTGGAGGCGGCGACCGTCGCCGTGCTCGGCCTCGGCGGGCTGGGCGGCATGGCCGCGACGATGCTCACGGTATGCGGCGTCGGCACGATCGTCGGCGTCGACCATGATGTCGTCGAGCTCAGCAACCTGGCGCGCCAGGTCCTCTACGGCCAAGACGACCTCGGCCGCCTCAAGGTCGAGGCGGCGGCCGACCGTTTGAGCCAGCTCAACGCCCGCAGCCGCTTCGCCGGCATCGCGCGCCGGCTGGACTCCACCGCCGCGGTCGCCGACGCGATCGCCGGCGCTGACTTCGTCGTGGCTGCCGTGGACTGGCCCGCCGATCGCATCTCGGGCTGGGTCAACGCGGCCTGCTGGGAGGCCGGCATTCCCTACGTCGGCATGAGCCAGCATCCGCCGCTGGTGCGCGTCGGCCCGACCTACCTCCCTGGCGCTACCGGCTGTCTGACCTGCCAGGAGGCCGCCTACCGCCGGCGCTTCCCGCTCTTTGACGCCGCCCGCGCGGCGATCTCCGAGGACTCCCCCGCCGCGACCTACGCGCCGGCCTGCGGCTTGATCGGGTCGCTCGTGGCCAACGAGGCGATCGCGCACATCACCGGTCTCGCGCCGGTCGCGTGCCTCGGGCGGTCGACGGTCATCGACCTCACGACGCTCGCGGTCACCCACGAGGACGTCCCGCGCGACCCCGACTGCCAGGTGTGTGGGCGCGCCGCCGTCTCGACCATGCGTCCGGGCGCCTAACCGGTCACACGCGCCCGTCCGACATCCGGGACATGGACGTCCGGCTCTCGGAAGTGCTCGCCGCGCTCTCCCACGCACTCGACATCACCGAGGGCCAACCGCGCGGCCACGCGGAGCGCACCTGCCTGATCAGCATGCGGATCGCGACGCAGCTTGGCCTCGGCGATCAGACGCGCTCCTCGCTCTTTCACGCCGCGCTGCTCAAGGACGCCGGGTGCTCCTCCAACGCCGCCAAGGTCGCTGCGCTCTACGGCGCCGACGACGCCGACGTCAAGCGCGACCGCAAGCTCACCGATCATCTGATCGCAGGCCAGTCGATCCGCCACCTCGTGCGCTCCACCGCGCCGGGTCGCTCACCGATCGCCAAGGCCCGCCACCTCAAGCTGCTGGTCGCCCATGGCGCGGCCGGCTCGCGCGGCTTGACCGAGCTGCGCTGCGAGCGTGGCGCCGAGGTCGCCCGCTCGGTCGGGCTGAGCCTTGAGGCCGAGGCCGCGATCCGCCATCTCGACGAGCACTTCGACGGGCGTGGCTACCCGCACTCGCTGGTCGGCGAGCAGATCTCGCTTTGCGGCCGGATCCTGTGCCTCGCCCAGACCGCGGAGGTCTACTGGCAGGACGGCGGTGGCGCGGCGGGCGCGTGTGGGGTCGCGCGCGACCGGCGCGGCACGTGGTTTGACCCGACGCTCGTCGATGCGCTTTGTGGCACCGAGTCAGACCACGCCTTCTGGGCCTCGCTCGACGAGCCGCGCGTCGCGTCGCTGGAGCCGGTCGACCGCCTGCTGCATGCCGACGACGACGGGCTGGACCGGATCGCCGCGGCGTTCGCCGGGATCGTCGACGCCAAGACGCCGTTCACCGCCCGCCACTCCGAGGGCGTCGCCGAGATCGCGGTGGCGCTGGCGGGCGCGCTCGGCTTCGACGCGCTTGCCCAGCGGCGGTTGCGCCGGGCCGGCCTGCTGCACGACATCGGCAAGCTCGGCGTCTCCAACCGGATCCTCGACAAGCCCGGCAAGCTCGATGCCGGCGAGTGGGCGGCTGTGCGTCGCCATCCCACCTGGACGCTGGAGATCCTGCAGCGGATCCCGGCCTTCGCCGATCTGGCCGAGGTCGCGGCCAACCACCATGAGAAGCTCGACGGCAGCGGCTACGGCCGCGGGCTGACCGGCGGCGACCTGACGCTGGAGGCGCGGATCCTCGTCGTCGCCGACATCGCCGAGGCGCTGACGGCGCGGCGCCCCTACCGCGAGTCGCTGCCGGTCGAGAAGGTCCTGGCAATCATGGGCGGCGACGTGCCGCACGCGCTTGATGGTGATGTCTTCGCGCGCCTGCCCGATGTGCTCGCGCGCCGTGCGCGCGCGGGCGCGGGTGACGCGGCGCCGCTCGCCCCGCCGGACGCGCTGGCGGCGTAGGCGCTTTTCAGCGGGCCCAGCTTGGCGCCGGATCCCACGCGGGGATTCGCAGGTGCTTGAGCACTGCGAGCGCGCGGAGCGTCGGGCCCGGACCGGCGGACGAGCCTAGGTCGCCGCAGCGCAGCGCGCTGGCAGGATCGAGCTTGCCGATGAACCAGCGGTAGGCGTCGTCTCCACTGCAGGAGAGCTCGAGGTCGACACCGGTGGCGGGCAAGCGCTGCAGCAGTTGGGCCTGTCCGGCGCGCAGGTCGAGCAGCAGTTCGGCGTCGGGCTCGTGCAGGGCGAAGCGCACCACGAGGTCGATGCGGCCGAGGCGGGCGCGCAGCGCTGCGTCGATCGCGAGTGCGTCGCGCACGCGGCCGCCGAGCTCGATCATCACGGCCTCGGCATCGGCGAAGCGCGGCGCCTCGCGCTCGGCGCGCAGGTGCGCGAGCACGTCGCCGGCCGAGCGCACCGGCGGCAGCGCGCGCAGGCGCTCCAGGCGGACGTCGGCGAACGCGTCGCCGCGCTCGGCATCCCGGGCCACAAGCGCCGCGTAGTGACGGTCGGCGGCGGCGCCCCAGGTGACCGCCGGCGCGTCGCGCTCCCAGTCGCGCGGTGCCAGGCGCAGCAGCCAACCGGCGCCCTCAGGGTCGCGCGCGAGCAGGTCGGGATCCTCGGCCAGCCGTGGATTGACCACCAGGACCGAGCCGCCGACCGGTGCCCAGATGCCGAACGTACCGGCCGCCGTGCTGACGGTCGCGGCGGGGTCGCCGGCCTCCAGCGCCGCGCCGGGCTCGGGGAGCGTGAGCGTCAGACCGGAGCCGAGGTCGCGGGCCAGCGCCGCGGTGAGGCCGACCACGACGGCGCCGAGCGCTGTCTCGACCCACAGGTGCGCGTCGAGCGCGATGCCGCGGGCGGCGGTGCCGAACGCGGCGGGGTCGACCGTCGGAACGGGCGGGATCGCGCGGGGATCGCGTGCGCCCACGCGCCGCGGCGGCGGCCAGCTCGGCGAGGGCGCCCAAAGGTCGTCAGGCAGCGGCGCGCCGTGACGCAGCGCCTCGTTGCTGAGGCGGTCGGCCGCGACGAGCGGGACGCCGTAGCGCTCGGCCGCGCGCGCGAGCGCCTCGCGCTGCTCGAAGCCGGCGCGATCCGGGAGCGCCAGCGCGGTGACGCACGCGTGCTCGGCCCGGAAGCCGCTGCGATGGACCTCCAGATCGCCCCACGCGGCGATCGCGCCGACAGCCTGGTCGGCGCGGAAGTCCAGCCGCCGGTCGGCCGGGTCGGTCAGCGCATAGAGGCCGCACATGCACTCGGCGACCGGCGGCGCGTGGCGCACGTCACGCGCGCAGACTGCGCGGTTGGCACCCGGCTGCCACGGCAGCGCCATGAACGTCCACGGCCGCAGCAGGCCGTCCTCCTCGACGTGCCAGGCGCGGTAGCCGACGACGGCCTCTAGGAAGTCGGGTGCGCCGCCACCGTCGCTCATCGCTCCTCCCAGGCCGTGCGAGCGAGCCGCCAGGCGAGCTCGCGCCCGGAAGCCGAGCCTCTGGGCGAGGTCTTCCGCATTACGCCGGGACGGGCTCGCGCTCGGGCGCGGTGGCGGGCTCGGCCTCGGGCGCCGGCTCGTTGTGCGCGGGCTCGCGCTCGCGCGGCGCCTGGGCGGGCACGGGCAGCCGCAGCGGCTCGACGCGGATGCGGCGCGAGGGCCCGGGAAGATCGAGGAGGTCCGGCATCGGCGCGGGAGGGTAAAGACAGCACCCGATGGCATCGGTTCGCATCGGCTGCTCCGGATGGATCTACCGCTCCTGGGCGGGCGACTTCTATCCGGCCGGCTGCCCCCAACGACGCTGGCTGGAGCACTACGCGACGCGCTTTGACACCGTGGAGCTCAACAGCACCTTCTACCGCCTCCCCAAGCGCGACGCGGTCGCCGCCTGGGTGGATCGCACCCCGCCGAACTTCCTCTTCACGGTCAAGGCCAGCCGCTACCTGACCCACATGAAGCGCCTGACCGACCTTGAGCAGGGCGTGCAGCGCCTCTGGGAGCGGCTGGAGCCGCTGGCACGGAGTCCGAAGATGGGCCCGGTCCTCTGGCAGCTGCCGCCGAACTTCCGCCGCGACGACGATCGCCTCGCCGCCGCTCTGGCCCAGCTGCCGCCCGGCCACCACGCCTTCGAGTTCCGCCACGAGAGCTGGTTTGCGCCCGACGTCCTCGCGCTGCTGCGCGAGCACCGCGTCGCGCTGACCATCGGCGACCATCCGGAGCGTCCCTGGCAACCGTACGAGCTAACCAGCGACTTCACGATCGTCCGCCTGCACTACGGCGGCCGCGGCCGGCGCGGCAACTACTCCGAGCGCGAGCTGCAGGAGTGGGCGCGCCGCATCGACGTCCTGCGGCGCGACGCGGCCGTCTTCGTCTACCTCAACAACGACTGGGAGGGCTTTGCACCGCGCAACGCGCGGCGGCTGCAGGAGCTCGTGTCGACACCGACGTAGTCCTACATCATCACGGCCTGGCGCACAGCGGCACCGGCGGCAAGACGGTCGAAGCCCTCGTTGAGGTCGTCGAGCCCAATGCGGTGCGTCAGCAGCTCCTGCACGGGCAGCTTGCCGTTCTTGTAGGCCTCGATGAAGTTCGGGATGTCGCGCTCGGGCACGCACGAACCGAGGTAGGAGCCCTTCAGCGTGCGCTCCTCGGTGACGAGGCTGACGGCCTGGATGTCGAGCCGCTGCTCGGGATGCGGGAGGCCGACGGTGACGGTCGTGCCACCGCGGCGGGTCGCCTCGTAGGCCTGGGCCAGCACGCGCGCGCTGCCGACCGTCTCGATGACCTTGTCGCCCCCGCCGCCCGTTGCCTCGCGGATCGCCTCCACCGCGCCGTCTCCGGCATGGATCGGCGTCGCGCCGAGACGGCGCGCGTGCTCCAGCTTCTCTTCCACGACGTCGACCGCGACGACCTCCGCGGCGCCCGCCATCTGCGCGCCGAGCAGCGCGGCGAGGCCCACGCCGCCGAGGCCGAAGACGACCACGCGATCGTCGGGCAGGACCTGCGCGCTGTTGACCGCGGCGCCGACACCGGTGAGGACCGCACAGCCGAAGAGCGCGGCGATGTCGTAGGGCAGATCGGGATCGACCTTGACCGCCGAGTGGGCCGAGACGACGACGTGGTCGGCGAAGGCGCTGACGCCAAGATGATGGTGAAGGTGCCCGTCGCCAACGCCCGCCCCCGCCCAGCGCCGCTCGCCGCTGAGCAGCGTGCCGGCGGCGTTGGCCGCCGCGCCGGGTTCGCACAGCGCAGGCCGCTGCGCGCGGCACGGGCCGCACGCGCCGCAGGTCGGCACGAACGACAGCACGACGTGGTCGCCGGGCGCGAATCCCGGCGTGTCGCCGCCGGTGTCCACGACCTCGCCCGCCGCCTCGTGGCCGAGGACCATCGGCATCACCCGCGGCCGCGAGCCGTCGATGACCGACAGGTCGGAGTGACAGAGGCCGGCGGCGCCGACGCGGATCAGCAACTCGCCCGGCCCGGGCGGCGCGAGCTCCAGCTCGACGATCTCCAGCGGCCGCGACTCGACGTAAGGCTTGGGGAGTCCCATCGACCGCAGGACAGCGCCGCGGACTTTCACACCAGTCGCTCCAGGACCGAGCGGATCGGGTCAGGGATCCGCTGCGGGCGGCGCGTCTCGCGGTCGACGAAAACGTGGACGAACCAGCCGGTTGCCGCCGCGATCTCGCCGCCCTCGCCGAACAGCCCGATCTCGTATCGGACCGACGAGTTGCCCAGAAGTCCCACGCGCAGGCCGGCCTCGACCGGCTCGGGGAAGACGAGCGCCGCGCTGAACTTGCAGTGCGATTCCGCGCAGAGGCCGATCGTCGGCCCCTGAAGGATGTCCAGCCCACCCTGTTGGATGAGATACGCGTTGATGATGGTGTCGAAGAACGCGTAGTACTCAACATTGTTGACGTGACCGTAGACGTCGTTGTCGTTCCACCGCGTCGGAATCGTCATCCGGTGCGGGTAGGCGGCAAGATCGGTCATGAGCGGTGGCGGAGCATCAGCTGGCGGACGAGGTCGTCGTCAAAAGTCGCCGGCTCGGTGGTCGCGATGAAGTCGTGCAGGAGGGAGACGAAGCGGACGGGCTCGTCGTTGAACGGGAAGTGGCCGGCGCCCTCGAAGATCTCCAGGCGGCTGTCGGGCATGTGGACGTGGGCGTCGTGGGCGTGCTTGACGGGAATCATGTGGTCCTTCTCGCCCCACACGATCAGCGACGGAACATGCTCGGCGAGGTAGAGCCGGTCGGTCGCGTCGACGCGCTGGCCGGCCGGGTCGATCACCGAGCGCGCGGTGTGCAGGAAGGCACGGCGGGCGTCGCCGTCGCCGAGCGACTCGAAGCCCTCGGCCATGCCGCGAACGTCAGCCGAGGGGCGCAGGCCGACACGCCCGAGGACGGAGCCGAGCGCTGTCCCGGCGTTTATCAGCGGACTCGAAGCCAGGAGCGGCAGGACGTACTCGGCGCCCGGCAGCGTCGCAGCGCGCAGCACGAGGCTGACCTCGCCTCCGAGCCCACCGGAGTCCACAAGCACCAGGCGCTCCATGCGCTCGGGGAACTGGTAGGCGAACTGCATCGCGACACCACCGCCGAGCGAGTGACCGACGACGGTGGCGCGCGGGATCTCCAGCGCGACGAGCAGATCGCGCAGGCCCGAGGCGTAGGCGCCGAGCGAGTAGTCGCCACGCGGCTTGGCCGAGCGTCCGTGGCCGAGCAGGTCGGGCGCGATCACCGTGTAGCGCTCGGCCAGCGCCGGCATGACGGTGCGCCACGTCCGCGAGGAGGACGTGATGCCGTGGATGAGGAGGACGGCCGGCCCTTCACCCATCCGGTGATAGGTGACGGGATGGCCGTGCAGCTCGATCTGCTGCGAGGAGGTAGTCATCGGGGAGCGCAACCTATCGTGGTCGTATTGGGTGTCGTAGTGGGCTCAGAGGGTGCTGTGCTGCGCCGGACGCGGCCTCGTGGTGGGCAGTGCGAAGCGTGGGTCGCGGTGTGCTGCGTGGTCTGGCGGCACCGAGGAGCGTGAGCGTGGCTGGCGCTCGCGGGCTGGCTCGTCGTCCGCCCGCGCCGGGGCGCGGGTCGCTCGCGCGTCGACGGTGGCGCGCCGCGAGCCGGTGGGCCTGTTGAGCGCGATGCCGTCGCGCTGAACAGGCCCACGTCACCTCGAAGCGCCGTCGAGCGACGAGTGGGCCCGTTGAGCGCGATGCCGTCGCGCTGAACAGGCCCACGTCACCTCGAAGCGCCGTCGAGCGACGAGTGGGCCCGTTGAGCGCGATGCCGCCGCGCTGAACAGGCCCACGTCACCTCGGCGCACCGTCGAGCGACGAGTGGGCCCGTGGAGCGCGATCCCATCGCGGCAAACGGGCCCACCCCTCCCCCAGGCGCGGCGGGCGACCGGCCCCGCCTCGAAGCGCCAACCCCGCTCGCTCTCCTCGGTGCCGACAGACCACGTTGCGCGCCCTTCCAGCGCCGCGAACTGAACGCCAGCCACGCCGTGCGCCGCCCACAGACCCAGACGCCCCCACCGCCCTACGGCACCTCCACCGCCGCCTTCTCCCCCGCATACACCGCCGCGCCACCCGCAAAGTCCAAGGACACGCGGTACGTCCCGGCCGGCGCGGCCGCCTCAATCACATACGACGCACCATCAGCGCTCACCGTCGCCGTCGCCACCGGATCCTGCGTCCAGCGGTCAAAGCACCCCGCGGGCACGCCCACCGACGACGGCGTCACGACCGCCGGCCCGAACTGCCGCTGATCGCACACCCGCTCCAGCCGGCGGTCCAGCCGCACCTTGCGCCCGGGCTGCGCCGGGCTGATCGTCCCGCTCACCTGCAGCCGTCCGTCGGCCAGGCGCGCAGCGCCGGCCGTCATGTGGACGTAGGTGGTCACGTACAGGTTCTGGGTGGTCGGGATCGCAACGGCGCCCCCGACGATCGAGCGCGTCACGGCCGCCAGCAGCAGGCGCCAGCGCGGCGTGCCCGGGATCGGGATCGTCGCCGTGCCGTCAGCGCCCGTGGTCGCCGTGGCACCGGTCGGCACCGGCGGGGGCTGGTTGACGCGACCGCCGAGGACGTCGGTCGACAGCAGCTCGACCGGCATACCGGCCACAGGCGCAACCGCCACGACGGCGGTCCGCGACACCGTGCGGCGGGTGAGCTTTGCGACGGCCGCCGGCGCGGAGTCGACGTACACCGGCTGCGGCGCGACGGTCAGCGCCAGCTCGGGCGCCAGCACCCGCTGCGCCACGGCGAACGGATCATCACCGGCGACGATGATGCACGCGCACTCGGTGCTGCTCTCAAACGAGACGGTCTGCGCGTAGTAGTCGTGTCCGCGATCGCGGGCGAACGCTCCGGCGAGGTTGACGAACGCGCGCACGTCGGTGCGCGCCCGGCTGCTGAGCTGGATCCGCGTGAAGACGTTGGCCTGCCGGATCCCGCCCCGCACCGTGTACAGCGCGCCACGATCCAGCGAGACCGCCCCGATGTAATTGGACTCCTCGCCCTGAGCCTCGCGCTGCAGCGTGCGCGAGCGGCCGCCACCGATCTTCACCACCCGTGCCTCGGTCGCCCCCGACCCGTACCGCACCGCCGGGTGCGCCAGCAACGCGACATAGCCCTCGCCGGCGTCGAGCTGGGTGATCGCCGAGCAGTGGCCGCGGTCGAGCTTGCGCGTCGACGAACCGCGCGAGGACAGGGTCCGCACGTAGGGCACGTCACAGGCCGACCTCGACCGGCCCGAGCCCGTCATCCCGTGCACGGCGTAGACCAGGCGCGAACCGGTGATCGCCACCGCCGGCGAGCCGCCTCCGCGGCGGTACGGGATCCGTGCGAGCACGCGAGGCTTGAAGACGCCGGAGCTGAGCAGCGGCCCGCCGCGCACCACACAGGTGCCCGACCGCGTCGAGCAGCCCTCGGTCCAGACAAGCTGCGCACCCCGACCGCCGGCGCCCTTGCCGACATCGAAGGTCGCACCCGCCGGCGGCTTCAGCCTCGACGTCTGCGCCATGCTGCTCCGGCCTGCACGGACGACAAAGCGGCCGTCATCCGCACGCCAGACGGCATAGCCCGCATCGGCGACGATCGCCGTCCCGCGCGCGCTGGCGCCGAAGGGCTCGTCGGCCAACGTCGGAGGGGCCGCGGCGGCCAACACCGACAGCGCGGCAACAACAGGAAGAGCGAGATGGCGCAGAAGCGTGGACATGAGCACCAAACGCCTCCGATCATCCAGAGGTCACGTCAGCGTGTCCGCCCGCGCGCGGTGCGCCGGCACGCCCATGCTGGCCAGCAGCTCATCCAGCTCCACCGGGCGACCGAGATGATGTCCTTGCCCGAGGTCGACACCATGGGCCAGCAGCACGTCGATCACCGGCCCGTCCTCGATGAGTCCGGCCACCGTCGTGCACCCGAGGCTGTGCGCGATCCCCGTCACCGCGGCGATCACCAGCCGGTCGGTGTCGCTGGCGGCCGCACCGGCCACGAACTCGCCGTCGATCTTCAACATGTCGAACGGCAAGTGCTTCAAGTACGAGAACGAGCCGAAGCCCGCGCCGAAGTCATCGAGCGCAAAGCCGCACCCGAGCGCCCGCACGGCCTCGGCGAAGGCCCCCGCGCGCGGGATGTCGGAGACCGCGGCGGTCTCGGTGAGCTCCACGACGAGATCGGCGGGATCAACGCCCGCGGCCGCCAGCTCGGCGCTCAGCACCGCGACCAGCTCGGCGTCCCCAACCGACCGCGCCGACACGTTGACCGACAGCGGCAGCCGCCCGCCGGCGGCGGTGACCCGCCCCATCGCCCGGATCGCCTCGGCCATCACCCAGCGGTCGATCGCCGTGATCGTCCCGAAACGCTCAGCGGCGGGCAGGAAGCTCTCCGGCAAGATCAGCTCGCCATCGTCGCCGATCATGCGCAACAGCAGCTCGTGGCGCACGGTTTCGCGCGTGCGCAGGTCCACGATCGGCTGCGCGTGCAACACCAAACGCTCCTCGGCCAGCGCGCGATCCAACCGCTGCAGCCAGGTCATCTGCGCCCGGATCCGCGGCTGGCGGTCGCCGTTGGCGTGGTAGACGGCGAACTGGTTGCGCCCCGCCTCCTTAGCCTCGTACATCGCGAGGTCGGCGCCGACCATCAGCTCGCCCCCGCTGACCGTCGTCGCGTCGATCGCCGCCACCCCGATCGAGGCGGTGACGTTGCCGGCCTGCTGATCGCCGAAGCCGCGGGCCCGCCGGCGAACGGTCTCGACCAGGGCGGCCGCGACCACCGCCGCCTCGGCGGCGGACTCGACCGGCAGCAGCACCGCGAACTCGTCACCGCCGAGCCGGGCCAGCACGTCGGTCTCGCGCAGCCGCTCGCGCAGCGCCGAGGCGCAGGCGACGATCAGCTGATCGCCGGCGTGGTGGCCAAGGGTGTCGTTGACGTACTTGAACCCATCGAGATCGACGACCAGCAGCGCACCCGCCGCGCCGTAGCGGCGCGTCCGCGCGACATGGGCCTCCAGCGCGCGCTCGAAGCCGCGCCGGTTCAGCAGGCCGGTGAGCGGATCGTGGTCGGCGAGATGGCGCAGCCGCGCCTCGTACTCGCGCCGCTCGGTGACGTCCTGCATCTGGCCCAGGACGTGGAGCGGCTCGCCGTGCTCGTCGCGCACCAGCGTGGCGCTGACCGAGACCCAGACGTCGTGGCCATCGTGATGGCAGAGGCGATGCTCGAGCCGGATGTCGCCGTCGCCCATCGTCGCCATCGCCTCGACGACCTGTGCGACGTCGTCGGGATGCACGGTGCCGAGCGGCCCGTGCTCGATCAGCTCCTCGCGCGAGTAGCCGGTCAACTGCGTCAGCGCGTCGTTGATGCGCAGGAACCGCCCCTCGCGGTCGGCGAGGAACATGCCGTTGGGCGCGCGGTCAAACGCGACCTCGAAGCGCTGCTCGGCGGCGCGGCGAGCACGCTCGGCGGCGCGCTGCTCGGTGACGTCCTGGCTGATGCCCTCGATCCGGGCGAGCTGCCCGTCGGCCCCGCGGACCGCCCGGACGCGCGAGTGCAGCGTGCGCTGCGTGCCGTCGGTGCGCAGGATCACCATCTCGAGCTCGGTGTCCTGGCCCTCGCGCTGCGCCGCGCGCGTGACCTCGAGGAGGCGCTCGCGGTCGGCCGGGTCGACGCGCGTCTCCAGGAACTCGCTGAAACTCGGCAGCGGCTGCGACGGATCGAAGCCATAGATCCGGCACAGCTCCGGCGACCACGTCATCTTCTGGGTCTCGACGTCCCAGCGCCACGAGCCGGTCCTGGCCAGCGACTGCGCCCGCTGCAGCTCCGCCGCTTGGGCGAGCTGGTCGGTGACGTCGAAGGTGACCGCCATCGCCTCGGCGCCGAGCGGACGGAACGTGGTGCGATAGGTCCGCCCGCTGGCCGAGACGGTCTCCACCTGACTCGCGACGCCGGCCAGCGCGTCGCGGTAGTGGTTGAGCATCTCGGGGCGGTCGGCACGCGCCAAGACCTCCTCCACGCTCTGGCCGACCATCGCTGCGGTGTCGTGGCCAGCCTGCTCGATCGCCGCGCCGGCGACCATCACGAAGCGCAGTTGCTCGTCGACCACGAGCACACCGGTGTCGGGCAGCTCCTTGACGAGGTTGCGGTAGCGCTCCTCGGAGCGCCGCAGGCGGCGACGGTCTTCGCGGCGGCGCAGCGCGTAGCGCACGGTGCGGGCGAGCATCGGCCCGTCGATCTCGTGCTTGACCAGGAAGTCGGCGACGCCGATGCGCTCGGCCTCCTGGTCCAGCGCCGGGTCGGCCATCCCGGTGAGCAGGATGATCGTGGCGTCGGGGTCCTCGGCCAGCAACTCGCGGGCGCCGTCCAGCCCCTCGCCGTCGGGCAGGCGCTGGTCGAGCACGACGATGTCGGGGCGACGCGCCGCCCAGGCCGCGCGCATCTCGGCCAACGTCGCCGCCTCGACAACCTCGACGCCGCCGCGCAGGCCGTCGCTGAGCCAGATCGAAGCCAGCCCGCGCGAGGCAGCTACGTCATCGACAACCAACACGTGCACCGGTGCAACGTCGTCCATCACCCCGCCCCCTTCTGCCGCAACGGCCTCAACCTATGCGGTGACTGCCCGATCGGCCGTGTTTGGAAGCACGATCGGACGGATGGCGCTGGACGTGCAGCTCAGCGGTCGGTGCGGATACCCGGCATCACATGGGCCGGGAACGAGCCCTTCAGCAGCCACCCGCCGTCGGTAAGGCGCTCGACCTCGCCGCGGCGCGTCAGCTGCCCGACCGCCTGGCTGACCGTCGGGCGCTGGGCCCCAACGAAGCGGGCCATCATGGTGTGGTTGATTGCCAGCGGCAGCAGCACGCCATCGGGCGTGACCCGGCCGAAGCGCTCGGCCAGGCCCCACAGCGACACCAGCACGCGGTCGTCGATGCGGACGACCTGATGGACGATCAGCCGCAGCGAGGCGCTCGTGGCGCGGCCCATCACCCGTCCGGTGATCTGGCTCATCACGCCCGGGAAGCGCGCGGCGCGGGCGACGAATCGCGCGTCGAGCGCCGCGAAGCGCACGGGCTCCAATGCGGTGAAGCGCAGGTCCACGTCGAAGGCGCCCGGATGGCGGTCGCTTGGCCACGGCCGCACGATGTCGCCCGGGCCGAGGATCTCCAGGCTCCGCCGCCGGCCGATGACGAGGTCGCGCGCCAGCACGCCGGCGAGGAGCAGCAGCCCGAGCACCGCGCCGGTCGACGCCCATGTCGGATCGAGCTCCCACACGCCGCGGGCGACCGTCAGCGTGTCGGCGACCAGCTCGCGCTTGGCCGCCACGAAGCCGTCCGGGTCAAGCCCTTGTCCGAGGTCGGGATCGACCTCCAGCACGCGCACCAAGCCGTCCATGAGGAATCCAAAGTAAATCACTTCTCCCGAGCTGGGCGCGCCGGCCCGACGAGCGCCGTTGCGGCCGCCAGCGCGGCGCGCGCGACGCTGGCCGGCTCGCGCATCTGCGCCTGGGCGATCGCGCCGTCGAAGAGCAGCGCGAGCTGGTCGGCGAGCGCGTCGGGATCACCGACCCCGTCGACGGCGCGGGCTGCGGCGGCGAACGCGTCGCGCGTCGCGGCCTTGTGGCGACGCGCGACGGCGCGGGCGGGATGGCCCGGGTCGTGCAGCTCCAGGCTGGCGTTCATGAACGGGCAGCCGCGAAAGCCGCGGCTCGTGAACCACGGTTCGAGCATCGCGAAGGGCGCCAGCAGCCGGGCGCGGGCGTCGTCGCCGGCGTGCTCCATCGCGGCGGCGAGCGCTGCTTGTGCTGGCCCGTCCCGGGTTTCGAGCACCGCGACGACGAGGTCGTCCTTGGTGGCGAAGTGGCGGTAGAGCGTCATCTTGCCGACCTCCGCCTCGGCCGCGATCCGGTCGACGCCGACGGCCCGGATGCCCTCGCGGTGAAAGAGCTTGGAGGCCGTGGCCAGGACGCGTTCGCGCGCCGCGCTCACCGTGTGAAGACCAGCTTGGTGTAGGACTCGTTCAGCGCCTCGGCGGCGTCATCGAAGGCCACCACCTTGGTCGTGACCGGCGCGACATCGAGCGTCCCGTCGGCGAGCAGGTCGAGGACGGCGGGCGCGTCGTGGCGCGCGTGGATGCGGCCGGTGATGAAGGTCGAGCCCATCACGTACATCGGCAGCAGCGGGAACGGCGGGATCGCGGTGGTGTTGAAGTAGATCGCGGTGCTGGTGCAGACGCCGTCGCGGTCGAGGCTGCCGAGCGCGAGCGCGAGGCCCTCGCGCGTGCCGTTGGCGTCGATGGTGATCGGGAAGCGCGTGTCTGTGCGGTCCGGGATGTGGTCGAGCGTGCGCGCGCCGTAGCGCTCGGCGATCGCGCGGCGACCGGGGTCGGTATCGACATACAGCACATCTTCGGAGCCGAGCGCGACCGCCTCGGCGACGGCGTAGAGGCCGATCGAGCCCGACAGGGCGCCGCCGCAGACGAGCACCGGCGCGCCGGGCCGAGCGGCGAGGTGCGGGGCGACCGCGCGGTAGGCGTCGGTGATGTTGTCCGAGGCTCCAGCCGCCACCTCCGGCGCCAGCCCGTCGGGGAGACGGACGAGCATCGCGTCGGCAAATGGAACGTTGACGGCATCTGATAGGAAGCCACCCCAGCGCGTCTGCTCCTCGCCGAACCCGAAGCCGTAGGTCTGGCCGAGCGGGACCGTCTCGCAGTTGCCCGTCCGCCCCGCCACGCACGCGCCGCAGGTCCCGCAGCTGATCTGGAAGGGCACGAGGACACGATCGCCGGGCTTGACGGTCGTCACGCCATCGCCGACGTCGAGCACCTCGGCAACGCCCTCGTGACCGAGCGCGAACGGCGCCGGAAACGGCGAGGCGCCGGCGACGATCATCGCGTCGAGGTCACAGGTTGCGACGGCGATATGGCGGACGATCGCCTCGCCGTCTCCGGCGATCCGGGGCTCAGGGACGTCGCGCCATTCGAGCTGGCGCGGTCCGGCGTAGGTGAGCGAGCGCATGGGCGCGACGATACAGATCTGTATCGCCGTTGACCGAACGACCGAACGACCGAACGCACATCCGGCCTCAGCTGGCGTCGAGGGACGATTCGATCTCGCTCTACGAGATTCAGTCGTCCCTCGACGCAAGGGCAGCGCGACGACGGCTTGCCGCAGGACATCCCGCATGCGAACATACGTTCGTGTCGACTGCTGCCTCGATCCTCCACGCCGACCTCGACGCCTTCTTCGCCGCCGTCGAGCAGCGTGACGACCCGGGGCTGCGTGGGCGGCCGGTGATCGTGGGCACGGGTGTCGTGCTGGCCGCCAGCTACGAGGCGCGGGCGCGGGGTGTGCGGTCGGCGATGGGTGGTGGCCGCGCGCGACAGCTGTGCCCGGACGCGATCGTCGTCTCGCCGCGATTCTCGGCCTATGTGCAGGCCAGCCGCGACGTCTTCGCGATCTTCGAGCGTACGGCGCCCGTGGTCGAGGCGGTCTCGATCGACGAGGCGTTCCTCGACGTCAGCGGGTTGGAGCGGATCAGCGGGACGCCGGAGGTCATCGCGCAGCGGCTGCGGCGCGAGGTCCGCCAGCAGGTCGGGCTACCGATCAGCGTCGGCGTCGCGACGACCAAGCACCTGGCGAAGGTCGCCAGCAACGCGGCCAAGCCCGACGGCCTGCTGGCGATCGCGCCGGGTGAGGAGCTCGCGTTCCTGCATCCGCTGCCGGTCGGGCGACTCTGGGGCGTCGGCGCGGCAACCGAGGCGCGGCTGCGCGAGCACGGCATCGTCACGGTCGGCCAGCTCGCCGGCCTGCCCGAGGGCGTGCTGATGACGATTCTGGGCCGCGCGGCAGGCCGCAAGCTCCACGCGATCTCCCACAACCGCGACCCGCGACGGGTGAATTCGTCCCACCCACCCCGTGGACGGCGCTCGATCGGCTCGCAGAGCGCGCTGGGCTCACGCAGGCGCACGCCGGAGGAGCTGGATGCAGTCGCGATCGCACTCGTCGACCGCGTCACGCGCCGGATGCGGCGCGGCGGCCGCGTCGGGCGCACGGTCGTCCTGCGGATGCGCTTCTCGGACTTCACCCGCGCCACGCGCTCCAAGACCCTGCCCCGGCCGACCGCCGCCACCGCGACGATCCTCATCACGCTCCGCGCGCTGCTGGCCGCCGAGCGCGAGACGATCCGCCGCCGCGGGCTCACGCTGCTCGGGATCTCGATCACCAACCTGGAGCGTGCCGACGCGGGCATCCAACTTGAGCTGGCGGTCGACGGCCAGCCACCGCCGGCGCTCGACGCGACGCTGGACGCGATCCGCGATCGCTACGGCACAACCGCACTACAACGGGCCACGCTGCTGGGCAGAAACGACCGGATGTCGGCCTGGCTGATGCCCGGCGACGGGCCCGATGGCATGCCTGAAAGCCGGTGACAGGCCGTCAAACCGGGCTTTTTCGCGTCCAAAAGGGCATTTCTTGGCCCGCGCACTGACGGAAATAGCGGCCTAGACGCCCTTCAGCACCTATTCCGGCCTCCCCGTCTGCGAGCCTGTCCAACTCGTTTCCGGCATCACGCCGCGCACAGACAGGAGAAGCCTCATGGCCAACATCACCAAGACGGACCTCACGGCGCTTGTCGCTGAGCAGACCGAGTTGAGCGGCGCCGACGCCAAGCGGGCAGTCGAGTCGGTCTTCGACATCGTCTCCGCTCGTGTGGCGGCAGGCGACGAAGTCGCCATCGCTGGGTTCGGCAAGTTCAGCGTCGCCCAGCGCTCGGCTCGTCAGGGCCGCAACCCGCAGACCGGCGAGACCATCGAGATCGCCGCATCCCAGGCACCGAAGTTCAGCGCCGCGAGCGCCTTCAAGAACGCCGTCAAGGGCTAGTAGTTCGGGCGCCGGCGGCGACGCCGGCGCCCGGACCTTGCGGTTCCTTTGGTTCGGGGCGTGGTTGGATGGTCGGCGCTCCGTGACGATCGCCACCACGCTCCTGTGGTCTGGGGCGTGTGGTACGTAGCTGCGCTGTGGTTTGGCGCGCATTTGTGTGGGCATCGAACCGGGTCCGCGCGGATGGCGACATCACGGATCACCGTCCTCCCTTCGCGCTCGCGCCGCCAACGAGGCGTTGCGCGGATCCGGGTCGGCTACCACGACCGTCGGGCTGGTACTCGCGGTGCTGCCGCTCGTAGCATCGTCGGCATGAAGCTGAGCGTGAGCGTGCCCTCCGAGGACATCGCCTTCCTCGACGCCTATGCCGCTGAGCATCAGCTCGGCTCCCGCTCTGCGGCGATGCATCACGCGATTCGCGCGTTGCGCGTCAGTGCCTTGCCCGGAAGCTACGCCGAAGCCTGGTCTGACTGGCTGAGCGACGACGAAGCCGATGCCTGGGACAACACCCACGCCTTGGCTCGGCGGACCTAGATCGTCGCCGGTCGACTTGACGTGGACAATCCCGGTCAACTCGACCACGAGCACCATCGCCGCCCGTTCTCGGCGCACAACCGAATCGCCCACCCGAGCGCCCGCGGACGACCGGCCAACACGACGAGCAACCGACACCGCTCACTCCCCTCGATGCCGACAGACCACGCCGGCACGACGACACCGTCTGAGCGGAACGCCCACGCAGACGCGCCACCCAAGCGCTCGCACCACACCACGAACGCCCCGCGACCAGCGCCCCACGACGACAGTCTTGGGTGGTCCGCTCCCCGTCCCAAGGCAATAGGCAATGACAGACGCCCGGGAGTTGTTGAGGTGGTTGATCTGCGACGAAACTGCGACTTTGCAACGACTCTGCGAAATCCACCAATTCCGTCCACCCCACCCGCTAGGCTTCGCGCCCCACAAATCAAGACCCCCGCGACCGCTGGAACGGCCCGGGGGCATGACCCAAGGAGACACAACCTCCCATGAGTGCCCACCAGGGTAATTCAGCCTGCCGTATCAGCGTCGACCCCTCGACCGCCGACGTGCTGCGCATCGAGACGAAGAAGGTCTTGATGTTCAACCACGACCCCTTCGAGGACTTCATGGACTACGTGCCCACGAAGCAGCTCGCGCTGGTCAACGTCTACCGCGACGCCACCGCCGTCATCGACGCACTCGGCTGGGACCCCAACATGGCCCCAAACACCGACGACGTCGAGGTCCCACTCACCCGCGGCCACATCGACCAACTCCACGAACGCCGCTGCGACCTGCTGGCCACCAACCTCGACCTCCTCACCGACATCGGGGCCGACAACGACGCCAACGCGATCGTGATGTCCGAGATCTACGCCAACCGCCACGGCGTCGAAGCCCTCAACAAGGTCTTCGACGCCTACAGCAACACCATCACCACATAGGCATCCGAGCAACGGCTCGCAGGACGGCTGGCACTTAGACATCGCGGTCCAACGTCTAAGTGCCAGCGCCGTTGCGGGGGTCTGACCCCGCAACGGAACGCGACGCAGCGAGCCGACGACGTCGATGCCCCTCAGGCGAGCGCGGATTCCACCCGATCTGCAAGCAACTCCGCCAGCGCCAACGCCGACGTAGCCGCCGGCGACGGCGCGTTGCGCACGTACTGCACCGCCTCGACCTCGTGGACGACGAAGTCGTCCACGAGCATCCCGTCTCGCCCGATCGCCTGGGCACGAACACCCGACGGCCCGAGCCCGGGCAGGACGTCGTTCACACGCAACTCCGGCACATAGGCCGCGCAGGCCTTGACGAAGGCGCGACGGCTCGCCCCCAGCCTCAGCTCGCTCAACCCCGCGCGCCAGTGGCGGCCCATCATCCGCCAGGTCCCCGGCCAGGTGAGCGTCGAGCGCAGGCTTGCACCCTCGACGCACGTCAACCTATAGGCGTCGGGCGCGCCGACCATCAGCGCCGTCGGGCCGAGCCAGATCTCACCGTCGACGCGCTTGGTCAGATGCACGCCGAGGAACGGCAACGCAGGATCGGGGACCGGGTAGATCAGCGAGCGCACGAGTCCGCGCGACTCCGGCTTGAGGCGCAGGTACGCGCCGCGGAACGGCACGATGCGCGGGTCGGCGGGCGCACCAGCACGCCGGGCCAGCCGATCGGTCCAGGCGCCCGCGCAGACCAGCGCGCGGCCGGCCCGCAGCTCGCCGCCGGTATGACGGACCGTCACACCCCCACCGTGGCCCGGCACGAGATCCAGCACTTCGCAGCCCGTAGCGATCGTCGCCCCCGCCGCCCGGACGTCATCGGCCAGCGCACGGGCGACAGCGCCAAAGTCGACGATCCCGGTCGACGGCGAGTGCAGCGCGGCTATGCCGGCGGCGTGCGGCTCCAGCTCGGCGAGCTCAGCCCGACCAACCCGCTTGAGGCCTGGGACGCCGTTGGCGCGACCGCGCGCCTCCAGCGTGTCAAGGCCCGGCAGCTCACGCTCGCTGAGGGCCACGATCACCTTGCCGCAGCGCTCATACGGGATCCCACGAGCCTCGCAGTACGCGTACATCTTCGCCGCACCCTCGACGCACAGCCGCGCCTTGAGGGAGCCGGGCGCGTAGTAGATCCCGCCGTGGATGACGCCCGAGTTGGACCCGGTCTGATGGCGTGCGACCTCAGGCTCACGCTCAAGGATCGTCAGCCGCAGGCCCGGCCTGCGCGTCAGCAGCTCGCGCGCAGCGGCCAGCGCGACGATGCCCGCGCCGACGACGACCAGATCCTGCTCGGCATCGGGCGCGTTCATCGCGGAGAGTCTGGCGTGTTCGGCGCCGCGTCGCCGAGTGCGTCCACGCCCATCAGCAGCGGTGAGTCAAGCTGCCCGATCAGGCCTTGGGCTCGTCACGCAGCTCGATCTGCAGCTCGTCGTGGGCCGGCTGCCCGGCCGCCAGCTCGCGACCGCGCTCCAGCTCAGCGTTGAGCTCGGCGCCGAGCAACACCGACAGGTCGGCCACCCACAACCACACCAGGAACGCGATCACGCCACCGAGCGCACCGTAGGTCTTGTTGTAGGACGAGAAGTTGGCGACGTACACCGCAAACAGTGCCGAGGCGAGAAGCAGCACGACCAACGCCACGACGCCGCCGACCGTGATCCACTTAAATCCCGGCTGCTTGACGTTGGGAGCGGCGAAGTACAACACCGAGAACATCACGCTGACGACAAGCGCGATGATCGGCCACTTGGCGATGTCCCACGCGGTCACCGCGGCCGAGCCGGCGCCGACGACATCACCGAGCTGCTGGGCGACCGGCCCCGTCACGACAACGGCGATCGCGCACGCGGCGATCAGCAGGATCATCACGGTCGTGACGACCAGCTGCAGCGGGCGCAGCTTCCAAAACGGCCGTCCTTCAGGAACCTCGTAGATCGCGTTGGAGGCGCGCGCGAACGCGCCGACGTAGCCCGAGGCGCTCCAGATCGCCAGCGCGATTCCGAAGATGAACGCCAGGCCTGCGCTGCCGCGGCTGCCGGCGACCTGCTTGACCGCGCCCGACAAGATGTCGTTGGCCGGCCCGGGCGTGAGCGCCGCGAGGTTGTCGAGGATCGGCTGCGTCGCCGACGGACCGACGAGCCCGATGATCGACACCAACGCGATGATCGCCGGGAAGATCGCTAGCACCCCGTAATAGGTCAGCGCGGCGGCCCAGTCGGTCAGGTTGTCGGCCTTGAACTCCTTGATGGTGCGCTTGAGCACCGCCCACCACGAACGGGCCGACAGGTCGGTCGGATCGTCGGGCGCCGCGTCGGCAGACCGACGGTCGTGGGTGAAGCGTCGCTCTGACGAGGTCTCACGAGCCATGGGACCGTCATCCCCGAAGTCCGGGCCGAGAACACCCCCCGAACGCGCCAAGCACTGTGGGTAGGCGCCCAAACCCTTGGTTCGGGCCTGGACTTCGGAGTAGGTTGGGGAGCGGAGTCTTGCCGTTCTCGGGAGGTCCCAATGTCCGTCCACGCGTCTGCGCCCCACCGCGACGCCGCTCTGCTCGATGCCTACGCGTCGACCCGCGATCCGCACTTGCGCGAACGCCTTGTGCAGCGCTATCTGCCGCTCGCCCGCTATGCCGCCAGGCAATACGCGCGCGGCTCCGAGCCATACGACGACCTGCTCCAAGTCGCTTGCCTCGGGTTGTTGAAGGCCATCGACCGCTTCGACCCCGAACGCCAGAGCGCGTTCAGCAGCTACGCCCTGCCGACGATGTCGGGCGAGTTGCGCCGTCACTTCCGCGACCGTGGGTGGGCGGTCCGGCCGCCTCGAGACCTGCTCGAGCAGGCGCTGCACGTCGAGCGGACGGCCGGCGATCTGCAGCGGCGACTGGGCCGCTCACCGACGATCGCGGAGACCAGCGCCGCGACCGGCCTCGACGACGAGGCCATCCTGGACGCGCGCCAGGCGCTGACCGCGCGGACTTTCACTTCGCTGTCGCTGCCGACCGGCATCGACGACGATGCCGAGGAGACGATCCTCGACCGCCGCTTCGGCGCCACCGACGACGGCTTTGAGACAGCCGAGCAGCGAGCGACGCTTGCACCGCTGCTGGCGCGCCTGCCGAGCCGCGATCGTCGGATCCTGCGCCTGCGCTTCGAGGAGGATCTGACTCAGAGCGAGATCGGCCGGCGTGTCGGCCTCTCACAGATGCACGTCTCGCGCGTCATCCGTGGCAGCCTCGAGCACCTGCGCGAGCTGGCTGAAGCCGCCTGATCGTCAGACCGCGGTGTCGCCCAGCAGCACGCGCAGGTTCAGCATCGACTTGGTGTGGAGCTGGCTGATGCGCGACTCGGTGACGTCGAAGACCTCACCGATCTCGGCATAGGTCAGATCCTGGTGGTAGCGCAGCGCCAGGATCGTCTGCTCGCGCCCGCTCAGCTGCCGGATCGCCGCGGCGACCTGATCGGCGACGTCGGCCCGGTCGGCGATGTCGGCCGGGTCGCCGGCATCGGGGTCGGGCAGGAAGTCGAGCATCGTGGTCGGCGCCGCGTCTGAGCCGTTGAAGCCCCACGGCTGGTCGAGCGCGATCAGCTGCGCCGCGGCGGCGCGTTGCAGCCGTGCGTCGAGCTCCTCGCCGTCGATGTCCAAGGCGACGGCCAGCTCGGCGTCGGTAGGTAGCCGCTGCAGGCGGATCAGAAGCTCGGCGCTCGTGCGCTCGAGCTCGCGCGCCTCGTCGCGGACCGCGCGAGGGACCCAGTCCATCGAGCGCATCGCGTCGATGATCGCCCCGCGGATGCGCAGGCCGGCGAAGGACTCGAACTGGACGCCGCGCGCCGGGTCGTAGCGCTCGACGGCTTCGATCAGGCCGGCGAGGCCGTAGGCCACGAGATCGGCGAGATCGACGTGCGGTGGCATCCGCGAGGCGATGCGCCCGGCGACGTGCTTGACGATCGGGCTGTAGGCCAGCACGAGCAGATCGCGGACCTCCCGCTCGCCGTCACGGCGGTAGCGGCGCCAGTGCTCGGCCAGCACGATCGCCTTCGGCGCAGGGGAGGTGGCGACCGCAGACATGGGCACCTATCGGCAGAAAACTGAAGAACCTTGATCTATCACCGGGCTACAGTTCCGACCGTTCGGCACCGATAGAGTGGATTGAGGTCGGACGTCCGCCGGAGCTGTCGCGGATGACGACCCGCCCGCTCCCGGGCGCACGATTGCAGAGGAGTCGCGATGACCCAACCCCGGACCGCGGCGCGCCCTCCTGGCTCGGCTGCGGTCATCGACTCGCGGGTCGTCCCCCACAGCGGCATCGACAGCTTCTGGGAACTGGCAACCGATCTCTTTGCCATCTGCGGCCGCGACGGCATGCTGTACGCCCTGAATCCTGCGTGGGAGCGGCTGCTGGGCTGGTCGCGCGAAGACCTCACCACCCGGTCGCTACTCACGTTCGTGCATCCCGACGACGCTGAGGCCACCGTCGAGGTGCTCGCCCGCACGCACATCGCCGGCAGCAAACTCGACGAGCTCGTCAACCGCTGGCGCCGCCGCGACGGCAGCTACTGCACGCTCGCGTGGAGCGGAGCATCCGACGGCGACGTGTGGTGCGTGGTCGGCCGCGACGTGACCGGGCACGCCCAAGAGCGCACGCTGCTGCGTGAGGCTCAGCAAGTCCTCGAGAGTGCTGCTGACGATGCGCTCAACGCGCGCAACCACCTCGCCGCGGTCACCGACAGCATGGGCGAGGGCCTGCTGGTCCTCGACAGCGCTGGGCGCGTCACGCTGATGAACGAGGCCGCCGAGGACATGCTCGGCTGGACCCTCAGCGGCCTGCGCGGCCGTGTCCTGCACGACCTCGTTCACTACCGCCGCCCCGACGGCTCACCCCAGCCCGCCTCCGCGAGCACCATCCTGCAGACGCTGGAGCTCCGCGCCACGATCCGCGCCGAGGACGAGATCTTCATGCGCCGCGATGGCACGGAGCTGCCAACGTCCTACACCGCCGCGCCGCTGGTCACCTCAGAGGGCTTGGAGGGCTGCGTCATCGTCTTCACCGACGCGACGGTCCGCCAGGCCGAGCAGCGCGAGCTGCGCCGCAAGCTCGAAGCGCTTTCCTGGGCCGGCCGCGTGCAGGACGCGCTGCGCGAGGAGCGCTTCGTCCTCTACGCACAGCCGATTCTCGACCTGGCCACCGACGAGGTCGTCCAGCACGAGCTGCTGCTGCGGATGCGCGAGCCCAACGGCGAGATCGTCGGCCCCGGCTCCTACCTGCAGATCGCCGAGGAGCACAACCTGATCGGCGACATCGACCGCTGGGTGATCCGCAGGGCGACGCGCCTCGCCGCCCGCGGCCTGCCGGTCGAGCTCAACGTCTCGGGCGGGTCGATTAGCGACCCCGAGCTGATCACGCACATCGAAGCCTGTCTGCACGAGACCGGCGCCGACCCGGCGCTGCTGGTCTTCGAGATCACCGAGACAGCCCTGGTCTCCGACGAGGAGGCCGGCCGGCACTTCGTCCAGCGCGTCCACGAGCTGGGCTGCAAGCTGGCCCTCGACGACTTCGGCACCGGCTACGGCGGGTTCACCTATCTCAAGCAGCTGCCGGTCGACTACCTCAAGATCGACATCGAGTTCGTGCGCGACCTGCGCACGAGCGAGGCCAGCCTCCATGTCGTGCAAGCCGTCGTCAACCTCGCCCGCGGCTTCGGCATGCAGACCGTGGCCGAGGGCGTCGAGGACGCCGAGACGCTGAGCCTGCTCAAGACCCTGGGCGTCAACTACGCCCAGGGCTACCACATCGCACGTCCCGGACCACTCGAAGACGTCCTTCCCGATGACACCCTGAGGAGCAGCACACGATCATGACCGACGACCTCATCACTGCCCAGCAGCGCGAGCTCGACCAGGAGCAGGCGGTCGCGGATCTCGATCAATCGATCGCCTACCGCGAGCAGGCCCTGTCAGACCGCGAGCAAGAGCGCCTCGACGCCCGCCAGACGCTCGTAGACATCGAGCGCGCCGAGACCCCGATCGACCAGTTCGCCGCGCACCTCGCGCTCGAGCACCGTCAGGCCGAGCTGACGCGCACGCAGGACCGTCGCGACGCCTACCAGCAGCAGATCGACGACACCCAGGGCGGCCACGATCGCCTGCAGGACACGCTGGAGCTTGGCCAGGATGCGCTCGAGCTGCCGACCTCGGCGCTCGCGCCGACGACCGCCGACATCGTCGAGGCGGCGCGCCGGCGCCAGCAGTCGGCCGCCGAACGGGCGCAGGCCGCAGCGGACCGCGCGGCTGCCGCTACGCGGCGCGCCGAGGCAGCGCTGCGCCGCACGCGCTGCGCGCCGGCCGAGTGATCAGCCGCAATAGCGGGTGCGGTGCCACTAAGCTGGAATCCCCATCCCCTTTCTGGCCATTACCCCAAGGAGCTCCCCATGGCATTGACCATCGGCGATACCGCACCCGACTTCGAGGCCGACACGACCGAGGGTCGCATCAGCTTCCACGACTGGATCGGCGACGGCTGGGCCGTCCTGTTCTCGCACCCGCGGAACTTCACGCCGGTCTGCACGACCGAGCTTGGCTACATGGCCTCGATCAAGCCGGACTTCGACAGCCGCGGCGTGAAGATCATCGGCCTCTCGGTCGACCCACTGGAGAACCACGAGAAGTGGGCCCAGGACATCGCCGAGACGCAAGGCACCGCGCCGAACTACCCGCTGATCTCCGACAGCGACTTCAACGTGTCCAAGTTGTACGGGATGCTCGGCGCCGACGTCGAGGGCGATCCAACCGACCGCACGCCTGCCCAGAACGCGACGCTGCGCAACGTCTTCGTCATCGGCCCGGACAAGAAGATCAAGTTGGTGCTCATCTACCCGATGACCACCGGCCGCAACTTCGACGAGGTCCTGCGCGTCATCGACTCGCTGCAGCTGACGGCCAACCACGCGGTCGCGACGCCGGCCCAGTGGCAGCCCGGCGAGAACGTGATCATCGCGGGCTCGGTCAGCGACGACGCCGCCAAGGAGAAGTACCCCGACGGCTGGGACGCCCCGCGGCCGTGGCTGCGGATCGTCCCCGCGCCGTAGCCAAGCCCTGAGAGCAGCGCGGTCGCCCGCCTGACAGGCGCGGGCGGCCGCGCGCTGCGCCTCCTGCAGGGTCGTCATCCGTGTGGTTAGATGACCTTCGATGCATAGGTTTAACCTAGGTACGCATCGCCGTCAGTTGCTTGCCGTCGTTCTCGGAGCGCTGCTGCTCGCGGGTGCCACGGCGGTAGCGCTGACGCTGGCCAAGCCGACAGCGGCAGCGAGAGCCCTCAACGTGTCGGCCGCGACGTCGCTAACCAACGTGATGCCGGAGATCGAGCGCGACGCCTCCTATGCCTTCGGCGGCTCCAACACGCTGCGGCTGCAGATCGAGCGTGGCGCACCCGCGGACCTGTTCCTGGCTGCCGAGCCCAACGAAGCTCAGGCGTTGTACCGCGAAGGCCGCTGCCAGCGGCCCGTGACGTTCGCCACCAACAAGCTCGTGCTGATCGTGCGCCAGGGCGACCCGCAGCGGATCGGCTCGATCTCCGGGTTGCGCAAGGGCGGCCTCAACCTGTCGATCGGCAACGCGGCGGTGCCGATCGGCGACTACACCCGCCGGCTGCTGCACCGGCTGCGCATGAGCAGCGTGTTGACCACCAACAAGGTCTCCCAGCAGTCCAACGTCGGCCAGGTGCTCTCGCAGGTGGCCTTCGGTGGCGCGGATGCCGGCTTCGTGTACGCGACCGATGCGCGCACACAGCCTGACCGCATCGATGCGCTCCCTGTGCCTCAGTGGGCGCAGCCGGCCGTGCGCTACCAGGGCTGTGTGGTCGTCCGCGACGGCGCCGACACCGCCGGGGCCCAAGCGCTGCTGGACGCCATCCGGTCCTCGCGCGGCCGCGGCCTGCTCAAGCGCTTCGGGTTCGGGCTGCCGCCCAAGGCATGATCCGGCGCGCCGGCACCGCGGTGGCGCTCGGCATCGTCGTCGTGTTCCTGGCGGTGCCGGTGATCGCGCTGTTCGTGCAGGCGCCCTTGAGTGACCTCCCGTCACTGCTGGGCCGCCCCGAGGTCCGCGACGCGATCTGGGTGACGGTCAAGACCAACGTCGCGGCCAACATGTTGTTGTTGGCCTTCGGGACGCCCGCGGCCTGGGTGCTTGCCACGCGGCGCTTCCCGGGGCGCGCGGCGATCCTGACGCTCTGCGAGCTGCCGCTCGTACTGCCGCCGGCAGTCGCGGGCATCGCGCTGCTGGCCGCCTACGCCCAAGGCGGGCTGTTCGGCGACGTGCTGGATGCGGTTGGTGTGGTCCTGCCCTTCGGGCCGTGGGCGGTGATCCTGGCCATCACGTTCGTTGCCTCACCGTTCTACCTGCGCCAGGCGGTGGCGACCTTCAGCGAGGTCAACGGCGATCTCACCGACGTAGCGCGCACGCTGGGTGCGTCGCCGACCCGGACCTTCTGGCGCGTCGCCCTGCCGCTGGCCGCTGGCGGCCTGGTCGCCGGATGGGTGCTGGCGTTCGCGCGCGGGGTCGGCGAGTTCGGCGCCACGATCATCTTCGCCGGCAACGTGCAGGGACGGACACAGACGCTGACGCTCGCCGTCTATCAAGAGCTCGACAGCAGCCTTGACGTCGCGCTCGCGCTCGGCGTGCTGCTGGTGGCGCTCAGCGCGACCGTCCTGCTTTCCTACAAGCTGCTGGGCGCATGGCGGTCCTCGACTTCGACATCACCAGCGAGCTTCGCTCCTTCAGTCTCGCGCTGAAGCTGGCCGTCGGCGACGAGGTCGTCGCACTGGTGGGGCCGTCGGGCGCGGGCAAGACGACGGTGCTGCGAGCGGTGGCCGGGCTGCACCGTCCCGATCGGGGACGGATCGCGTGCGGCGCGAAGGTCTGGTTGGACCGCGACGTCGACTTGGCGCCGGAGCGGCGCTCGGTCGGCTATGTCCCCCAGCACCACGCGTTGTTCCCGCACTTGACGGTGCGCGAGAACGTCGCGTTCTCCGGCGCCGATGCGACGACGGTCGACTCGCTGCTCGCACGCCTGGACATCGCGCGCCTGGCCGCCGAGCGCCCGGCGCGGCTCAGCGGCGGCGAGCGCCAGCGGGTCGCACTGGCGCGTGCGCTGGCCCGGCAGCCGAAGGTCCTGCTGCTCGACGAGCCGCTGGCCGCGCTGGACGCGCACACGCGGCGTACCGTCCGCGACGAGCTGGCCGCCGAGCTGCGCACGTTCGGCATCCCGACGCTGCTGGTCACCCACGACTTCTCCGACGCCTCCGCGCTCGCCGACCGCGTCGCGGTGATCGTCGACGGCACGCTGCGCCAGCTGGCGTCGCCGGCCGAGCTGCTCAGCGCTCCTGCCGATCGCTTTGTCGTCGCGCTGACCGGGGGCAGCACCGTTCGCGGCGCACGGCGCGACGGGCGCGTGGAGCTCGCTGCCGACGGTGAGCTGGAGGTCGCCGTCTATCCCTGGGACATCGAGGTGCGGCCCGGGGCCGGACCGGCCGGCGCGCTGACCGGGACGGTCGCCGCCACGACGATCGAGGGCGGCCGCCTGCGCGTGCGGATCGACGGCTGGATCGGCGAGGCCGAGCGCGCCGAGGGCCTGGAGCCGGGCCGCTTGGCGCACGGAATCGTCGGGCGGCTGCATCCCCTCGACGGCTAACGCCCCACGGGAGCATCCGAGCCCGCGCTGCGCCATCATCGT
Source organism: uncultured Conexibacteraceae bacterium (assembly GCA_963829185.1). Classification (GTDB taxonomy): domain Bacteria; phylum Actinomycetota; class Thermoleophilia; order Solirubrobacterales; family Solirubrobacteraceae; genus Baekduia. Next base: position 181,262 of record CAWHID010000010.1, on the reverse strand, counting down.
CTCGGTGTCCGCGGCCAACAGCACGCAACGCAAGGAGCCGCCCGGGCTCATGGAAGCGCTCGGCGGCCCGCTCGGCATGGCCGAGACGTCGCTGCCGCCCGTTGCCTTCGCTGCGACCTACGGCTTCACGGGCACCAACGTCGCCGCGATCGTCGCGGTGGCGGTCGGGCTCGTCTTCGCGCTCGCGCGACTGGCACGGCGCGAGACGCCGCGCCACGCGCTGACCGGCCTGGTCGGCATCGGCTTCGCCGCCTTCGTCGCGGCGCGCAGCGGCAAGGCCGAGAACTTCTTTTTGCCCGGCCTGTTGGCCAATGCCGCCTACGTGACCGCGATGCTGGTCTCGGTCGCGATCCGCCGGCCGCTGATCGGCTACGTCGTCGGCCAGCTCGATGGTGAGGGCACGGCCTGGCGCCAGGACCCGCTGCGCGTCCGCGCCTTCATGCGCGCGAGCCTGATGTGGGCCGCGCTCTTCGGGCTGCGCCTAGCCGTCCAGCTCCCGCTCTACCTCGCCGGCGCAGTCGGCGCCCTCGGCGTGGCTCGCACGGCCATGGGCATCCCGCTCTTCGCGCTCGGCATATGGCTGACCTATCGCCTCGTGCGGCCGCCGTCAGACGACGCGGCCGGCTGACGCCCACTCGGCCGCCCGCGTCCGCGGCCGGCCGATCATCACGGCGGTGCCGTCGTCGAGGATCGGGCGCTGCAGCAGCGCCGGATGCTTGACCAGCGTCGCGACGACCTGCTCGATATCCCAGCCGTCGGCTTCCAGGCCCAGCGTCGCGTACTGCTTGTCGCGCCGGATCAGCGCGTCGGGCGGGTCGCCGACGAGCCGCTGAGCGAGCGAGCGCAGCTCGTCCTCGTTGAGCCGCTCGGCGACGAGCAGGTACTTGCGCACGGTCACCTCGTGGCCGGCGCCTTCGAGGGCGTCGAGGGCGTGGACGGAGGTCGGGCAGTGCGGGTTGTGCAGGAGGGTGAGGGTCACGGGCGGGGATCTTAGGCCGTGAGGCGGAGCGCGAGGTGGGCCTGTTCGCGGACGTAGGCCGTCCGTCAACGGGCCCACGTCCTCGCGACTGCTGCTCGGACAGCGAGGTGGGCCTGTTGGCGGACGATAGACGGCCGCAAACAGGCCCACCCCTCCCCGGAGTGCCAACGCATCCCGCCCGCCGGAGACCCCGCGCCACGCCGGGGGCGGCGTGGGCGAGGCGTCCGGTTGGTGCGCGTTTTAGCGCAAGGTGTGAACGGTCTCGGCGTGCTTGACGCGGCGGCGTTCGTTGGCGTTGATGCGGACCGTGTCGCGGCCGCGGCCGCCGTCGATGCGCGCGGCGGGGCCGGCGGTTGAGGCGTTGATGGCGTCCTTGCCGGCGCCGCCGGTGACGCGGTCGGCGCCGTAGGAGGTGTTGATGGTGTCGTTGCCCGCGCCGCCGCTGAGGATGTCGGCTCCGGGCCCACCGTTGAGGTGGTCGTTGCCGGTGCCGCCAACGAGCTCGTCGGCGGCGTCGCCGCCGGTGAGCGTGTCGCTGCCGGTGCCGCCGTCGATGCAGTCGGCGCCGCGGCCGCCGCCGACCTCGTCGTTGCCGCCGAGGCCGAGGATGCGGTCGTCGCCGTTGGTGCCGGTGAGACGGTCGCGGCCGCTGGTCGTGCCGAGGACGACGTAGTCGGCGCCCTTGCCGTGCAGGCACGGGCTGTCGGCGAGCTTGCCCGCCTTGACGAGGGCCTGGGCCCCCGCGAGGCTGACCACCGAACCGCCGCCGAAGCCGAGGTACGGCGCGCCGACGATGGTCACGTCGTTGCCGTCGCCTGAGCCCGAGCCGTCACCGTCGACGATGACGCACTGGTTCTCCTCGACGCGGTAGGTGCTCCCCTTGGGGCAGATGCTGCGTGCGGCCTTCCCGCCCGGGCCACCACCGCTCCCGCCCGCACCGGTCGTCCCGTTACCACCGTTGCCGCCGGTCGTCCCATCGCCGTCGCCATCGTCGCCATCACCATTGCCATCGCCCAAGGTCGCGCAGGCATCGCCGGAGGCCTGGGCCTCGCCAAGGACGACCTGGGTATCGCCCACGTCGAGCACGAGCGCGCGGCGGATGTCACCGTCGAGCTGGTTGGTGCGCACACGCACCACGCCAAGGTTGAGATCGAGCGTCTGTCCGGCGAGCAGCGCAATCGGCGTCCCGCCCACGTTCAGCGCGTCGACGTGGGAGGAGCCGGCCGACACGCTGGCGCCGCCGGCGCAGCTCGCCGTCTGCTCGGCGGCGACGGCGCCCACGGCGATCGGGATCCCGCCGAGGTCCAGCGTCGCCCCCTCGACGCTCGCGGCGGCGGCGATCACGCCGGGCGCCGACCGCGTCGTGGCGCGCGGCGCCGTGACCGCCAACGGGCCGACCGGCGCGACGCCGGCCACCTGCTGGCTGTCGCTGGCGCACGGGGTGCCGGCCGGGTTGGCCACGGTCGGCTCGGCGATGGCCACGGGAGGCGCGGCGACGCGCGCCGCGGCCGCGCGGCAGACCGATGGCGAGGCGGCCTCCGCGGAGGCCGCCGTCGCGAGCGCCATGGTCAGGGCGCCGGCGGCGAGCGCGGCGCCGCCGCGACGCCACACGGCGGATGAGCGAGCAAGCATGTTGGGCCTTTCGAGGAGCACGGCGGCTAGTAGCCGAGCGTGCGGTGGCTGACGGTCTCGCAGCGCGCGATGCGGTAGTGGCGCTGCGCCTTGCGGCTGATGTAGAGGACGTCGCGGCCACCGCCGCAGTCGACCGTGCCGCGCCCGTAGTGGGCCTTGATGTAGTCGTTGCCCGAGCCCGCGGCGATGTCGTTGGTGCCGTGGCTGGCGTAGATGAAGTCGTTGCCCGGACCACCGGCGATGCGGTCGTGCTGGCTCGTCGGCTGACCGGAGGGCTTGTAGTCGCCCCACAGCACGTCGCCGTTGGGCCCGGCGAAGATCGTGTCGTCACCGTGACCGCCGAGCAGCTCGTTGTGGCGCCCGTGGGCCTTGACCACAAAGCCGGTGCTCGTGCGGTGAGCGGTCGCCGCGAGGCAGGACTGGTTCTTATGCAGGCCGTCGCAGCGGTAGGCCGGGTCCTGCCCGCCGAACGGATCGTGACCGGCCCGTGCATCGAGCGGACGGCTCTGATCGAGCTTGTTCATCAACAGCATGCCGTTGATCCGGGGCCAGCCCTCGTGGCTGGTGTTGGCGTGTGCGGCACCCGTGCCCGCGACGGCGGCCAGGAGCGTGAGGCCGGCGCCGGTCGCTGCCGCGCGGCGCCGCCACGTCGATCGGTGTGAGAGGGGCATGCCATCGGGCTGCCCACACCGTCGACCACCTACCGAAATCTGGACGACTGATGGACGACGAACCCTCCCTAACGCTCGACCAGCTTCCCCATTGAACGTCGCGGATGTATTGCGACAGACGTCGCGGCCGGGCTCTACTGCCGCACCCGCGCGAGGATCGCCGCCACGTCGGCGCGACAACCGCCGCACCCCGTCGAGGCGCGCGTGTGCTCGGCAACCTGCTCGACCGTCGTCAGCGCGCGGTCGCGGATCGCGTGCTCGATCTGTCCATAGCTGACGGCCTGACACGAGCAGACGTTGAGCTGCGGATCGATCACCGCCTCGGCGTCGGCCTGCGCGTTTGCGTCACCCGGCGGCCCGTCCAAGAGCGCGGGCGGGACCTCGTCGCGGTCGGTTAGCAGCGCCCGCAGCTGCTGGGCGTCGCGCAGATCCCCGAGCAGGATCGCGCCCTCCAGGCGGCCGTCGCGCAGCAGCAGCCGGCGATAGCGGCCGCGGCGCGTGTCGAGCGTCAAGATCTCCTCGTCGCCATCTTCCTCAACAACCCGCCCGCAGCAGAAGAGCTCGATGCCCGCGACCTTCAGCGTCGTCGCGGGCGAGGCGCCGTGAAACGCGGTCGGGCGCGTGGCGAGCGACGCTCCGCAGGTCTTGGCCTGCTCCAGCAGCGGCGCCCACAGCCCGTAGAGCGCTCCGCGGTGCTCAGCGCACTCGCCGACCGCGCGCACGCCGGGCGCGCTGGTGCGCAGCTCGTCGTCGACGAGGATCCCGCGCTCGACCTCCAAGCCTGAGGTCCGGGCGAGGTCGACCTCCGGCCGCACCCCCGCCGTGATGACCACCATGTCGGTCCGCAGTTCCTCCCCACCCTCCAGCGCGACGGCCCGGATGTGGCCCTCCTCATCGGCCAGCAGCGCCTCGGTGCGCGTCGCGGTCCGGGTGGCGATCCGCAGCCCGCGCAGCGTCCGGGCCAGCATTGAGGAGGCGGGCGCGTCGAGCTGCTGCTCCATCAGCCGGTCGGCGAGGTGGACGACGGTCACGTGCACGCCGTGCTCACGCAGCCCGCGCGCCGCCTCTAGGCCGAGCAACCCGCCGCCGATGACGACTGCGCGCCGCGCGCTGATCGCCTCCGCTTGGATGGCGTGCACGTCGGCGAGCGTGCGGAAGACGTGGACCCCCGCCAGCTCAGCGCCCGGGATCGGCGGGACGAACGGCCGCGAGCCGGTGGCCAGGACGAGGTCGTCGTAGTCCAGCGTCTCGCCATCAGCGAGCTCGACGGTGCGCGCCTGCGTGTCGACGTGGCGCACGGCCACGCCAAGCCGCAGCCCGACCCCGCGCTGCTGGAGCCACTGGGGATGGCGCAGCGCCAGCTGCGGCTCGCCGACCGCCCCGGCCAGCAGCGACGACAACAGGACGCGGTTGTAGGGCGCGACCGGCTCGGCGCCGACGATCGTGATCTCCCAATCGGCAGCATCAGCGTGGCCCAGCAGCGCCTCGACGGTCGCCATCCCGGCCATCCCGCCACCGACCACGACGAGCCGGCGCCGCGCGACGCGCCCGCCCACCGCCAAACGCGTGGAACCCGCGATATGCACGGGTTCTACGCGATCGACCATCGGCTCGATCCGGACCGGCGTCGCCTTCAGCTCGGCCTGCTTGGAGGTCGGGTCGATCGCCCGGCCGACCACGGCGTTCAGCGCGCCGGCACCCGGCTCCAGATGCAGGGCGCCCCAGTGAAACGGCGCGAACGCGACGCCCTCGGCAACCCGGTCCGTTACTCGCGCGCGCACGGTCGCGCGCCCGTGGGCGGAACGCAGCAAAACGCGATCGCCATCGTCAACGCCCGCCCGCCGCGCGTCCTGCGGGTGGACCTCCACGAACGGCTCGGGCTCGGCGGCGAGCAAGTCCTTGGCCTTGGACGTGCGCGTCATCGTGTGCCACTGATGGGCGACGCGGCCGGTGGTCAACACCAGCGGGTGCTCGGCGCTCGGCGACTCGGCCGGCTCGCTGTGCGGGGTGACGACCAGTCGTGCGCGACCGTTCTCCGTCGGGAAGCGACGGCTCGTGTACAGCCGCTCCGAGCCGCCGTGGTCGGTGCCGTCCAACCCGCGCGCCGGGATCGGCCACTGCAGCGGCCCCTCCCGCCCCAGGCGCTCGTGGGAGAGCCCGCTCTGATCGCAGAGCCGCCCCGCGGTCGTCGCGACGTACTCGGTGTGGACCTCGGCGGCGGTCTTCCAGGCGAACTGCCGCTGGTGGCCGAGCGCGCGGCCGACACGGGCGAAGATCTCCCAGTCGGGCAGCGCGTCGCCGGGCGGGTCGACCATCCGGCGCATCAGTCCCACGCGCCGTTCGCTGTTGGTCTGGGTGCCGTCCTTCTCGGCCCATTGGGCGGCGGGCAGGATGACGTGCGCGAGCGCACCGGTCTCGGTCGGGTGGTAGGCGTCCTGGACGATCACCAGCTCCGCCCGCCGCAGTGCCGCCGCGAAGCGCGCCGCGTCGGGCTGGGAGACCACCGGGTTGGTCGCGACGATCCACACCACCTTGACGCGGTCGGCCTCCAGCGCCTCGACCAGCTCGGTCGCGGCGATGCCTGGAGCCGGCGAGATCCCCGGCGCGCCGGCCGGGATGTCCCACAGCCGCCGCATCTCGGCGCGGTGCTCGGGATCGGTCACCAGCCGGTAGCCGGGCAGCAGGTGCGCGAGGCCGCCGGACTCACGGCCGCCCATCGCGTTGGGCTGCCCGGTCAGCGAGAGCGGGCCGCTGCCGCTGCGGCCGATGTTGCCGGTCGCCAGGCAAAGGTTGATCAAGGCCTGGTTCTTGAGCGTGCCGACCGTGGACTGGTTGGCGCCCATCGACCACAGCACGAGCGCTCGCCGCGCGCGCCCGAAGCCGCGCGCGGCTTCCACGATCTGCGACGCCGGAACCCCGCAGGCCTCCGCGGCGCGCTCCGGCGACCACGCCGCCGCGGCAGCGAGCGCCTCCTCCGCCCCCTCCGTATGGCGCTCCATGAACGCGCGGTCGACCAAGTCCTCCGTGTCGAGCATGCCAAGCATCGCGCTGAGCAGCGGCAGGTCGGCGCCCGGCCGGACGGCGAGGTGTGAGTCGGCCTGCTCGGCGGTCGGCGTGCGCCGCGGGTCAATCACGCAGACATGCGCGCCCGCCTGGCGACGGCGCTGGATCCGCGACCAGACGATCGGATGACACGCCGAGGTGTTGGACCCCAACACCAGGATGAAGTCGGCCTGGTCGATGTCGGCGTAGGAGGCCGGCGGCCCGTCGGAACCCAGTGAGCCCGTGTAACCGGCCACCGCCGAGGACATGCACAACCGCGAGTTCGAGTCGAGGTTGTTGGTCCCCAAGAAGCCCTTGGCGAGCTTGCCGACCGCGTAGTAGTCCTCGGTCAAGAGCTGCCCGGAGATGTAGAACGCGACCGCGTCAGCCCCGTGGCGGCGCTGGACATCGGTCAGCCGCCGCGCCAGCTCGCCCGTCGTCTGGCGCCAGGTCCGCGGCCGCCAGCGCTCGTCGAGCGCGTCTCGCCACAGCGGCTCGGTTGCACGGTCAGGGGCGCTGAGCGCCGCGGGTAACCCCAGCGGCTTGCGGCAGGTCGCGCCGCGGTTGACCGGATGCAGCGGGTCACCCTTGACCGACTGCAGCCGCCCGCCGGCGACCTCGCCGATCAGCCCGCAGCCGGTCCCGCAGTAGGGGCAGCCGGTACGCACCTGACGGGTGCGCTGGAGCTCGGGCGGCGTCACGCCGCCCGCGCTGTCGCGACCGCTCGCAGCCAGAGCGCGCCGTCGTGCTCGCGCACCTCGTGCACGGCGATCGCGTCGGGCCCGCCGAGCTGCGCGCCGCTGCGCAGGTCAAAGCGCCGGCCGTGCAGCGGACAGGTCACGCAGCTGTCGGCGACGAGGCCGTCCTGCAGCGGGCCGCCGCGGTGCGGGCAAGCGGCGTCGACAGCCGCCCACCCGTCGGGCAGCCGGAAGATCGCCACGCGCCGGCCGCCAACCGTCACGGCACGCCCCTCCAGCAGCGGGACGTCGGCGGTCGCGCCAATCCGGACCCAGTCGCTCATGACAGCGCCTCCGCCATCGCGACGAGGTCCAGCCCATCGGCCTCGGAGTCGAGCTCGGCGAACTGCTTGGGATGCGTCGGCGCGTGGCGCTCACGCCACGGGTCCGGATCGCAGGCGGCCTTAGCGATCGCGAAGCGCTCCAGCAGCGCGTCCTGCTGTTCAAGGTCCAGGACGACCTCCTGAACCGCCGCGATGCCCACGCGTTCCAGGAACCCGTAGGTGCGCTCGAGGTGCTCGCCCTGCTCGCGATAGTGCTGCAGGAACGCTAGCGCGACGCGCTGGGCCTCGTCGTCGGTCTCGGTCTGTGCCAGCAGATCGCCCTTGCGCACGCTCGCCCCCGCCGCGCCGCCGACGTAGATCTCCCAGCCGCCCTCGACCGCAACGATCCCGATGTCCTTGACGTAGGACTCGGCGCAGTTGCGCGGGCAGCCCGACACCGCCGCCTTGACCTTGTGCGGCGTGTGCAGGCCCTCCATCGCCCGTTCGAGGTCGATGCCGGTCGTGATCGCATCGCCAAGGCCGAAGCGGCAGAACTCCGAGCCCACGCACGTCTTGACCGTGCGGACCGCCTTGGCGTAGGCGTAGCCCGACGGCATCCCGAGGTCCTCCCAGATCGCCGGCAACTGCTCCTTGCGCACGCCGAGCAGGTCGATCCGCTGGCCTCCGGTGATCTTGATCATCGGCAGCTCGTACTTGTCGGCGGCGTCGGCGATCCGCCGCAGCTGGTCGGCGGTGACGACGCCGCCGCGGATCCGCGGGATCACCGAGAAGGTGCCATCGTTCTGAATGTTGGCGTGGACGCGGTCGTTGATAAAGCGCGCGTGGCGCTCCTCGCGGAAGCGCCCGTTCTGGATCTCGGAGACCAGGTAGGCAAGCCCGGGTTTGCAGGCGCCGCAGTCGCGGCCGGCACCGCAGCTCTCGCCCAGCTCGGAGACCGACTCGATGCCCTCCTCGCGCACGATCCCCGCCAGGTCCTCGCGCGTCTGGCGCCGGCAGGGGCACAGATACGCGGGCTCCTCCGCGGCGCCCGCGCGCTCGATCGCCAGCAGCTCCGACACGACCGGCTTGCACGACCCACAGCCGGCGCCGGCGCGCGTGACCGCCACGACCTCTTGCGTCGAGCCCAGACCACCCGCGCGGATCGCGCCGACGATCTCGCTCTTGCAGACGCCGTTGCAGTTACAGACCTGCGCACTGTCGGGCAGCTCGGCGGCCGTCGCCTGTGAGGCCTCAACCAACAGCCCGAGCGGGTCGTCGGTCACCCGCCGCGTGCGCACCGCATCGCTCAGCAGCTCGGCGCCGCGCGCGTCGCCGAGCAGCACCGCACCAATGACGGTGCCATCGGCGTCGCAGACCAGCTTGCGGTAGCCGCGGGCCTCCTGGTCGGCGACGACGATCTCGGCCGGTCCCTCGGCCTGGCCGGCCGTCACCAGGTCGATGCCCATGACCTTCAACTTGGCCGTCGGGATCGACCCCATGTACAACGCCTCGCCGCCGGTCAGCGTCTGCGCCGCGACCTTGGCCTGGTCGTGGATCGGCGCGACGATGCCGTGCACGATCCCGCGGTGCTGCGCGCACTCTCCGACCGCCAGCACGCGTGGGTGCGAGCTGACCATGCGATCGTCGACGACGACGCCCCGCTCGACGTCCAGCCCCGTCGCGCGTGCGAGGCCGACATTCGGCGTGATCCCGACCGCGACGACGACGAGATCGCAGTCCAACATGGTGTCGTCGGCAAAGCGCAGCCCGCCGACGCCGCCATCGGCTCCCGCGACGATCTCCGCGGTCGCATGCTCAAGGCGGACATCAACGCCGAGCCCGGCGATCGACGGCGCCAGCAGCGCAGCCGCCGCCGCGTCGAGCTGACGCTCCATCAGGCGGTCGACGAGGTGGATGACCGAGGTCGCGCAGCCCTGCCCGGCCAGCGCGTAGGCCGCCTCCAGCCCCAGCAGGCCGCCGCCGATGACCGCCGCGTGGCTGGCTGTCTGCGCGGCGCGCAGCATCGCCGCGCAGTCCTTTGGGTTGCGGAAGACCTCGACGCCCGGCAGCTCGTGCCCGGGGATCGGCGGCACAAAGGCATCCGAACCGGTGCACAGCACCGCGTGCTCGAAGTGCAGCACGGTGCCGTCGTCCAGCGTCGCGCTCTGCGCGTCGGGATCGAGCGCCGTGACGCGCCGGCCGAGACGCAGCGCGATCGCGTGGTCGTCATACCAGGCGTCGGGCCGCAACCGCAGCTCGTCGACCGTCGCGCCAGGCGTCAGCAATGCGCCGAGGCGGACGCGGTCATACGGCGGATGCTCCTCTCCGCAGACGAGCGTGATCGGCACGTCGGGGTGCAGCTGGCGGGTGGCTTCGCACACCGCTTGACCGGCGATGCCGCCGCCGATGACGAGGATATGAGCGGTCGAGTACATGCTGCTCGCGATGGTTAGAGGAGGACGAGGTCAGACCCGCGCGGAGGCCAAGCCGCGGCCGGGGCGCAGGTAGACGAGCCACGTGAGCGCGCCGCAGAGCACATAGGCCCCTAAGAAGACCCACAGCGCGGGCACCGACCAGTCGGCATTGGCCTGGGCGACCGCGAGCTTCTCGGCCGGCGACGTCGCCGCCTTGACCGCCGCGGTGATGTCGAGGCTCGCTTGCCGGAAGGCGACCTGGATCAGGAAGCCGCCGAAGGCCCCGACGGCGCCCGCGACGCCGATCGCGGCGGCGGCACGCCGCTGGTAGTCCAGCAGCGTTGCACGCTCGTCGCCGCCGCCGCGTCCGCTCTCGCGACGTCCAAGCGTCGCGAAGATCGAGGGGATCATCCGGTAGGTCGAGCCGTTGCCCATCCCCGCCAAACAGAAGATCACCAGGTAGGCGCAGAAGAAGAGCGTGAAGCTGCGCTGCTGGACGCCCGCGATCGCCACGCCGGTGCACGCGCCCATCCCGATGAAGCACGCGAGCGTCAGCCGGGCACCGCCAAGACGATCGGCCAGCCAGCCACCCAGCGGGCGCGACACCGATCCCACGAGCGCGCCAACGAAGCCCAGTCCCGCCAGGTAGGTCGCGATGAACGGGTGCTGGCCGAGGAAGTCCGGGAACGTGGTCTTGATGACCAGCGGCAGCGCGAACGAGTAGCCGATGAACGAGCCGAAGGTCCCGATGTAGAGGATCGCCATGATCCACGTCTGGCCGTGGCCCAATGCCTTGACGTAGGCGCCCGGATCCGCCTTGGCGGCGGTCAAGCTGTCCATGAACCGCCAGGCGCAGAAGGCCGCGAGCAAGATGAAGGGGATCCAGATCAGCCCCGCGTAGGCCAGATGGACCGGGTGGACCGGGAGCTTCACCGCGGCGCCGGAGACCCCGATGATCACGACGAGCGGCACGACCAACTGGGCGATCGCGACACCAAGGTTGCCGCCCGCGGCGTTGACGCCCAGCGCGAAGCCCTTGCGCCCTTCGGGATAGAAGAACGAGATGTTGGCCATCGAGGACGAGAAGTTGCCGCCGCCGAAGCCCGAGGTCGCCGCGCAGGCCATCAACACCCAGAACTGCGTGCCGTGGGCCTGGTCGGCCAGCCATCCGCTGGGCACGACGATGGCGAGCGCCAGCGCGGGGATCAGCAGCAGCGAGGCGCTGAACGCCGTCCATGCGCGGCCGCCGAAGCGCGGCACCGCAAAGGTGTAGGGGATCCGCAAAAACGAGCCGATCAGGTTCGGCACCGCGGTCAGCCAGAAGAGCTCGGAGATCGACAGCGCGATGCCCGCGTTGGCGAGGTTGAGGACGACGATCGTCCAGAGCACCCAGATGCTGAAGCCGATGTTCTCGGCGAAGACCGAGAAGATCAGGTTCTTGCGGGCGACGCGCTTGCCGGTCGCTTCCCAGAAGGCCTCGTTTTCGGGCTCCCAGTGCTCGATCCAGCGGCCGCGGGAGGGCGCTGAGACTGTCTCACCCGCCCCAGTAAGGCCGGCCGGGGCGGTGCTGCCATCGACGATCGTGCTCATGTCGGCCACGCTAGGCGCGGCCTGGCAGTGGGCTCTACGACATGTGGTCGAAGGTTGCTCGACCAACTCACACCGCACGGTCGAAGATGAACCGGCCGGTTCGAGAACATACTCCGGCGCATGGCCCGGCCCCGCGCGCAGCTCGACCTCGCCGCGCTCGCCGACGCGTTTGCCACCGACGGGCTGCACGGCATCAGCGCCGGCGCGTTGGCGCGCGCGATCGGCATCGCCAAGCCGACCCTCTACGTGCATGGCACAAGCAAGGACACGCTCTTTTTGCGCAGCGTCGAGGCGGAGGTCGAGCGGGTCGCCGACCGGCTGCACGCCGCCGAGCGTGCAAGCACCGGCCGCTGCGCGCGCGATCGCGCGACCGCCGCCGCGCACGCGCTGCTCGACCACGCGGCGGCGCGACCGGCCGGCGCGCGGCTGCTGGCCCACACCGCCCATCACAGCTCCTCCTCGGTGGCCGCTGACGTCGCGGCGGCGCTGCGACGGATCCCCGACCGCCTCGAGGCCGGCCTCGCGCGCGATCTCGCCGCCGACGGGCTGGAGCCGGCGCTCGCGCCCTTCCTCGCCCGCGCCGTGCACGGCGCCACCGTGGCGCTGGCCGAGCCGCGCGCCGGCGAGCGGCGGCCATCGCGCTCGCGCCTCGCGGCACTCGCCGCCAGCGCCGTCCCGCTGCCGCCGGCGCTGCCGGCCGAGGCATGGCCGACGGCCTAGGAAACTGTCCGCCGATCCTTGACCACGCGGGCTACCGGACCGGCGCCGACTAGGATCGCGCGCCATGCGGTCTCGCGCACGGATGCCGATGTCCCTCGCGGTCCTGGCGGCCCTGCTGCTCGTACCGGCAGCTGCGGCGGCCGCCGCCAAGCAACCTGTCGCTCGCCCGGACCTCGTGATCTCCAGCGGTGCGGTCAACGTCGTCGCCGGCGGCAAGCTCAGCGGGCGCTTCGTGGCCGCCAACCGCGGTCCCGCACGCGCCGCGCGATCGATCGCCGCGCTCAGCGTGCGCGCCAACCACCGCTGGCGGGCCGTCAAGCGCTTCACGCTCCCGCCGCTGGTGGCGGGGAGCTCCACGCGCGTGACGATCGCCGCTGCGTTGCCCAAGGCCCTGCCAGCCGGCAGGCTCCCGCTGCGCGTCTGCGCCGACAGCCGCCAGGCGGTCCGTGAGCGCTCCAACACCAACAACTGCACGACGATCGGCGCACTCCGCATCACGAGCGCGCCACTGCGAACGCCGGCGACGGCCCCGAGCCCCGGCCCCGCGCCGGTCACGACCCCCGCGCCGGCCACGCCAGCACCCGTCGCCCCGGCGCCCACCCCACCAACGCCGGTCATCCCGCCACCGCCACCGTCCCGCCCGGCCTCCTCGGTCCCGGCCGCGCCCATCGCCTTCACCAAGAACCAAGTCTTCAAGCTCAGCGACGCCGAGGGCGGCTACTGGATCACCGTGCCCACGTCCTACGACGCGACGCACGCGACGCCGATCGCCCTCTTCGTGTGGATGCACGGCTGCGAGGCCAAGGACGCCGACGACATCTCCACCATCTCGCCGGGCGGCGCCCAGCAGCACTACATCGCGATCTCCCCTGACGGGCGCGAGGGCGACTGCTGGTATCCCGACGTCGACATGCCGAAGGTCCTGGCGGCCATCGCCAACGTCAAGACCCACTTCAACGTCGACCCGCGCCGCGTGATCGTCGGCGGCTACTCCTCAGGCGGCGACCTCGCCTACCGCACCGCCTTCTACAACGCCTACACCTTCGCCGGCGTCCTGGGCCTGAACACGTCCCCGTTTCGCGGCACCGGGTCCACGCAGGCGCAGTCGCTGGCCGCCGCCTTCTGGAAGTTCCATGTCGTGCAGCTCGCCCACACTGAGGACACCGAATACCCGATCGCTGGCGTCCGGGCCGAGACCGACGCGCTGGCGGCGGCCGGCTTCCCCGTCCAGCGCATCGAGCGGCCAGGTGCCCACTTCGCGCCCGACACACCAACGACCGGCACCTACCGCGACCTCGTGAACATCCTGCTGCCGCACATCAATGACGGCTGGCTTGCGCCGCCTTAGCCCTATCGCCAACGGAACGGTCACGTGTATCTTTGCGCGATGGCAGACGGACTCGTGTTCACCACGCCACGGGGAGCAGTGCTGGCGGCCACCGCACGGGTCATCGATCGGCGTGGCTACCGCGCGACAACGGTCGCCGAGATCGCCCAGGAAGCGGGCATCCGCAGCCCGGAGGTCCGCCGTCTCGTCGGTGACGAGGAGGCCTGCTTCTACGCCCTGTTCGGCGCCTTCTTCCACCAGACGTTCAACTACGTGCTGGAGCGGACGCAGGACGTGCCGTGGCCGGTGAGCGCCCGCGAGGGGCTGGCGGCGCTCTTGGAGTTGCTGGGCTCAGAGCCGATCTACCTGCGCGCCGCGCTGGACGGCATCTGGGCGCTCGGCGCCGAAGGCGGGCTGCGGCTGGAGACGGCCGTCGAGGCGTTCACCGCCTTCCTCACCCCCGGGTACGAGGCGCTCGCCGAGCCAGGCGTCTCGGTCTTCCACGGCCAGCTCATCGGCTCGTCGGTCCTCCACGTCATCACCCGCCACGCCTCCGAGAACCGCATCGCCGAATTGCCCCATGCGCTGCCCGAGGTGCTCGCCGTCGCACTGACGCCGTTCTGCGCCGCGCAGGACATCGACGCGCTGTTGATCACCCGCTGAGCAGACAAGCGCGTTCGGCGCAGCTATCTTTGCGGTGTGGACGCGCCCCGCAAGAAGGATGCACGCAAGCCCCGCCAGCTTCCCTCGGGTCGTCACGGCCTGCCGCGGCAGTTCGTCGCGTCCAACCAGCGCGAGCGGATCGTGGTCGCCGTGGCCGAGGTCTGCAGCACCGCCGGCTACGCAGCGATGAGCGTTGAGGACATCGTCGTGGCCTCCGGCGTCTCGCGGCGCACGTTCTACGACAACTTCCAGGGCAAGGAGGATGTGTTCGTCGCTGCCTACGACGAGGTGACCTCCCGGCTGCTGCTCCGCGTCAAGACGGCCTATGAGGCCAACGAGGGCATCGTCCCGCGCGCGCGTGAGAGCCTGCGCGCGCTGCTGGGGTTCCTGGCCGCCGAGCCCGCTTTTGCCGACATGTGCGTCGTGGAGGCCTTGGCGGCCGGCCCGGTCGTCATCGAGCGCCGCAACGCGAACCTGCGGACGCTGAGCGACCTCATCGACGAGACCGCCGCCGCCGCGATGCCGAACGCCACGCCCCCATCACCGATCATCGCCCAGGCCCTGGTCGGCGGGATCTTCGAAGTCGTCTACTCGCGCGTGCTCGCCGGCCGGCACGCCGAGCTCCCCGGGCTGCTGCCGGGCCTGGTCTTCACGCTTCTGCTGCCCTACGCGGGCCATGACGTCGCGACGCAGATCCTCAAGAAGGAGCGGCGCAGGATGGCGCAGACCGCGCGCGTCGCCGGGTCCCAAGCGGCACGCTAGACACAGCGGCGCGTTGAGACACAGCCCCGTGTTAGCTTTGACCGCCATGCGGATCCTCTTTGGCCATCGCCAGGCAACGGCCGTGGCGGTCCTGGTCATCCTCGCGATGGGGCTCGCCGCCGGGCCGACGGCCTCAACGGCACGCACCGCCCCGAGCGAGCACATCACCCTGAAGCTGACCAAGCGCACGGGCAAGAAGAAGGTCATCCTCACCCACACCGGGCGTGCGACCGGGCCGATCGCCGGCCGGGTGCGGGCCAAGAGCACGCTGCTGAGCCGGGTGGTCTGGCGCGGCACGCTGAGCATCGCCACCAAGCGCGGCACGCTGCGCGTGAAGATCGACGCCCGCGGGCAGTCGCTTGCGCGCCGGTCGCCGTTTACCGGGATCGCGACGCTCAGGGGCGGCACCGGCCACTACGCCAACGCTCGGGGCTTCGCACAGTTCAAGGCCATCTTCAACCGCGCGACCGGCGCGGCGACGATCGACACGCTCACCGCCTTCCGCTCCTGAGCGGCGGGCCGCGCTAGCCGCGCGCGGCTTACGAGGATGGCGTCTCGCCCAGCTTGACCTGCACCGTCTTCTTGGTCCCATCGGGGCGCTGGATCGTGACCGGCACGGTCTGTCCTGGCGCAAGCTCCGCGAGCCGGACCGACAGGTCGTCGCCTGAGGTGATCTCCGTGCCGGCTACCGACGTGATCACGTCACCGCGCACGATCCCGGCCTTGTCAGCCGCGCTGTCGGCGGTCACATTCGCGACGACGACGCCGTCGCCCGACACGAGCGTCGCGACCGACACGCCCAGGAACGCGCGCCCCGAGTCGGTCACCTTCCCCGAGGAGATCAGCTGACCGGCGATCCGCCGGACGGTGCTGGCCGGGATCGCGAAGCCGATGCCCGCCGCCTGGCTGCCGCCGAGCTCCGACACGGTCGCGGCCAGGGTCGGGATCCCGATGACGTTGCCGTCGATGTCGATGAGCGCGCCGCCGGAGTTGCCGGGGTTGATTGCCGCGCTGGTCTGCACGGCCGCGGCGATGACCGCGCCGTTGCCCTCGCTGACGGTGCGCCCGACCGACGAGACGATCCCCTGTGTGACGCTTGAGCGCAGCCCGAGCGGGTTGCCTAGCGCGAGCGCCAGCTGCCCGACGCGCAGCTTGGCGGAATCCGCGGCGAAGGTCGCCGCGGGCGGGTTGCCGGACTCCAGCCGAATGACCGCCAGGTCATCGGGTGAAAACGCGCCGACGAGCGTGGCCTTGTGCTCCGCGCCACTGGCGAGCGTGACCGTGAACGTGCGCCCGTCGCCGAGGACGTGGTCGTTGGTGACAATGTGGCCGTCGCCGTCATAGACGACGCCGGAGCCGAGGCCGTCGTCGCTCTCGATCTGCACGACCGACGGCGAGACCCGTTGGACCACGCGCTCGTAGGCCGTCTGGAGGTCCGTAGCGCTGGCCGCTGCCCGCGCGGGCGTGGTTGCCGTGACCGTCTTGACATCGTCGGAGCCCCCGCAACCGCTGACGGTGGCCATACCGCCGAGGATCGCCAGCGCGGTCAGGGTGCTCGTCAGGACCGTGGGAGATCGCATGCCCCTCGGTACATGGGCCGCGCCGCGCCAAGCGCAACCCGACGCGCGTGAACGTGGCCCCTTCCCATCCGTTGACGTGATGAAGGGACAGGACGTCGCAGACAGCCCCAAGGACGATTTCATGATCAGGACCAGATGCGCTGCAGTGATCTGCTCGGTCGCCGCGAGCCTCATCCTCGCAACCGAGGCAACCGCGACGCCTGCCACGCCGGCGATCGCGGTCCAGCAGCAAGCGCCGTTGAAGATGCGGCTAACCAGCAGCACGGGAACGCACTGGTCGTGGACGATCGTCAACGCGGCGAACGCCATCGTCGCCACGTCCTCGACCAACCCGATGACCGTCACGCTCCCCGCCGCCGGCGACTACCGCGCGCTCCTGGACGCGACCGACGATGACCCCGTGCTGACCGACCCGGCCCACGCCGAGACGACGTTCCACGCTTATGCACGGCCCACCGCGGACTTCAGCTCCACCCAGGTGGCCGACAACCTCGTCCAGTTCCAGGACACGTCCACCGGCGAGCCGACGGCCTGGACGTGGACCTTCCCCAGCGGCACGTTCAAGGGGCGCACGCCGCCACCCCAGGTGCTGCCGGTCGGCATCTCCACCGTCTCGCTGAAGGTCACCAACCCCGGCGGGAGCCACACGGTCTCACGCGCCGTGAGCGTCAACGGCCCGCCCGTCGCGGACTTGAGCATCATGTCGAGCCCAGCGGCGACCGATAGCCAGGTGCTGCTCGACGCCAGCCGGTCGACCGACCCCAATCAGGATCCGCTGGCGTTTTCGTGGGACCTCGACGGCGACGGAATCTACGGCGATGCCGCGGGCGCGCTGCAGACGGTGAGCTACCCGAAGCCGGGCCGCTACCGCGTGGGCGTCCAGGTCAGCGACGGCCACGGCGCGACCAGCACCGCTGTGGGATCGATCACGGTGCTAGCCGACCAGGCCCCGACCGTGTCCTTTGCCAGCGACCCCGCGAGCCCGACCGTGGGCGCCGGTGTGACGTTCACCGCGACCGTGGCGGACGCCGACGGCGTCATCACCCATATCGACTGGGACCTCGACGACGACGGCGACTTCGACGATGCGGCTGGCCCGTGGGCCACGTGGAGCTTCAGCGTGGCCGGACACCACCGCGTCGCGGTGCGCGCGACCGATGACCGTGGCGTCGCCACCGTGGCGTTCCGCTCGATCGTCGTGGCCGATCCTCCGACCCTTTCCAACCCGACGGGTCCGCTGCCGACGGCGGCCGGTCCGTCCACGATCGGCTCGGCGCCGGGAGCCGTCACCCCCAACGCCCCGGCGCCGAGCGCACCCCGTGCCGCGCTGATAACGCCCCGTGGCACGCTGATGACGCCGTTCCCGGTCATCCGCATCCAAGGGCTCATCTACCGCGGCGCGGTGCGCATCAGCCTGCTGCGGGTGCAAGCGCCGCCCGGCGCGACGATCCGCGTCCGCTGCCGTGGGGGCAGCTGCGCTGCCACGCGACGTGATGTTCGTGTGCGTGCGGCGCGCAAACCCGTGCGTTTGCGCTCGTTCGAGCAACGCCCGCTGCGCGCCGGTACGGTTCTGGAAGTGCTCGTCACCGCTCCGCACCGGATCGGTAAGTACACGCGCTTTACGGTGCGACAGAACTCGTCCCCGGCGCGCAGCGACCTCTGCCTCCGACCGGGGAGCACGAAGCCGACGGGATGTCCGGCGACGTGATGGGCGGGTACCCCTCGGCCCGCACCACCCTCTGCCTCCTCGCCGGCGTCGGCGCGCTGAGCGGCGGCGTGGCGGGCGCGGCGATCGTCGGCAAGCTCGCCACCGACGGCTCGGTCGGCGCCGCCGTGGCGCGTGACAAGCCGGCGGCCGCGTCGCCCACCCGCGCGACGCAGATCGCGGCCACCGCCGCCCAAAGCCCCTCGCGGCTGCCGACGCCGTGGTCGGCGGCCGAGATGGAGGCCGTCCGTCTCGCTGCCGCGCGCCATCAGGCGGCACGCGAGCAGGCGCCGCCCCCGTCAGCGGTGAGGCCGGCGCGTGCCGGGGCCGCTCCCGTCTCCGCACCGGCGAGTGATGAAGCGCCCGCGGTCACCCAGGTCACCGCGCGACGCACGCGACCCGCGCGCCCCGCCCCCGTGACCGCCGCGCCGCAGACCGTTGCGCCGCAGACCTCGGCGCCACAGACCTCGACGCCCGCGCGGCCACCCGCTCAGGCGCCCGTCCGGTCGCCCGCGCCCCAGCGCACGCCCGAGCCCTCGCCGGCAGTCGCGCGCCCCTCCCCCGAGCCGGCGCCCGCTCGCTCGTCGCCCAAGCCGGATCCCACCGGCGCCTTCGACGACTCCGGATGAGCCGCGCGCTCGCGCTCGCGGCCCTCGCCGCGCTGCTCGCGGCGTGGTCGGCGTGGTCGGCGACGGCGTCGCCGGCCGCGTCGGCGCGACCGTGGGTCCCGGATCCGGGCACAACCTGGCAGTGGCAGCTCAGCGGGCGCATCGACCTGTCGGTGAAGGCCGAGATGTATGACATCGACCTGTTCGACACCTCGGCCGCGACCGTGACGAGCCTGCATCGCCGGGGACGCCACGCCGTCTGCTACCTCGACGCCGGGAGCTACGAGCCCGGCCGCCCGGATGCCGCGTCGTTCCCGGCCGCGGTCCTGGGCGCGGGCGTCGAGGGCTGGCCCGGCGAGCGCTGGCTGGACATCCGGCGCCTGGACGTGCTCGGCCCGATCCTCAAGCGGCGCTTGGACCTGTGCCGCCGCAAAGGCTTTGATGGTGTCGAACCCGACAACGTCGACGCCTACGCCAACGACAGCGGCTTTCCGCTCAGCGCTGCCGATCAGCTGAGGTTCAACCGCTACGTCGCCGCGGCGGCGCACGCCCGCGGCCTGTCGGTCGGTCTCAAGAACGACCTCGACCAGGCCGCGGCGCTGCAGCCCCACTTCGACTGGGCGCTGAGCGAGCAGTGCTTTCAGTACCGCGAGTGCGGCGCCCTCAAGCCCTTCGCGCGAGCCCGCAAGGCGGTGTTCATCGCCGAGTACGAGCTCCCTCGGTCGGCGTTCTGCGCGCAGGCCCGCGCGGCGGGCTACTCGGCGATGCGCAAGCGCCTCGAGCTCGGCCCGTGGCGCCAGGCATGTTGATGTCCTTGCTTTAGTAGGAGCAGTACAGGTTCCCTCCGCCGGCCGCCGCGGCGCCGGTCGTCCCCGCGTTGACGTACTGCCACTGATAGTCGGGCTTGCCACCGACCCAGTAGACGATCTCGTAGACGCCGACGGTCGTGACGCCCTGGCCGGCCGGCACGGCGACCGGCCCCTGGGTCCAGGGCACCGGCGTCGGCTGGCCGTTGGGGTGGAACTGGACGATGCCGCTCACCGATGCGGTCCACGTGTCCCACCGGCCCGCGCCCTCGCCGTTGACGCCGAGCCAGTGCCAGCCGCCGGCGGCCGTGTACCAGGCGATCCAGCCACGGGTCGAGACCGGCGTCGGCGTCGCGGTCGTGAAGTCGGGCTGAACGAGGTAGGCCTGCGGCGCGCCCGAGCCATCAGCGCACTGCAGATGCCCGTCGGTCCAGAAGCCCATCGCCGGCTTGCCGGCGCTCCCCGCCCGCAGCTGGAAGTAGAGCTTTGAGGTGCGCCCCGCCTGCGTGACGCCCAGCGTCGCCGCCACGACCTTGCGCCGCACCAGCTGCTTGGCGACCTTGGCCGAGACGCTGAGGCGCGCGGTGGCGCGGTTGGCCGCGCAGCGGTAGCCGGCGCGGGCCAGCGGCGCCTTGGACACCACCTTCGCGGTGACGCGCACCGACCCGTTCTGCTGGCAGGCCAGCGGGATCGAGAACGTGCGGCGGGCGCGGTTGAGGTTGACGGGGGCGTTGCCCAGCAGCCCCGGACCGGTCGTGGCGCCGGGGATCGCCCCGGGCGACCCGGGTGCGACGAACGGCGGCGCGGTGCCCGGCGGAACCGGCAGGTCGCTGCCGTTGCCGGGCGGCGGACCGGGCGGCGCCGGGGGCGCCTGGGCCCAAGCGCTCGCCGGCGCCCATGCGCCCAGCGCCAGGAGCGCGAGCAGCGTCGCGGTGGTGGGCAGCTGCGTTGGCGGTCGCCAAGGGCGTCGGCACGATGACGACGGCAACATCATGGGGTTCCTTTCGCGGGAGGTGCTGAACCTTGGTCGCTCGACGGCTCGGGCGACGCCCGTCGCCGATCGCCAATCGCCGAACGCAGCGCGCCGACGCGCTCCAGCTGCTGGGCGTAGGCGGTGTCGTAGACGTCTTGATGGCGCGCGTGGGCGAGGATCGCGAGCTGGCCCTGGCGCGGTGGCTCGCGTGATGGCTCCTCGTCCACAGCACCGGTCGCGGCGGCCAGCGCGACGGGCACAGGCGCTGCAGGCGCTCGCTCGGGCTCAGGCGCGAACGCGAAAGGCACCGGCTCGGCGAGCACGCGGCTGACGTGCCGCGCTCGCCGCCGCGGCGGCGGCAGATACCCGAGCGCCATCGCCGCGACCAGCGCGGGAAGCACACCCACGACCACGCCGACCGCGGCCCCGAGGCCAACAAGCAGAACGGTGATGGGCGCTGAGCGCTCTTCGCGCGCGGCGGGCTGCGAAGCCACCGTGGTCGCGGGCGCCGCATCGGCGCGACGCTGGGTCTCCTGCGCTGTGGCCGCGCCCACCGCGGCCGATGGCACCGCGCCAGCGCCCACGACCAGGGCCACCAGCACGACGGCGACCACCGTCTGCAACCGCATCAACATGCTGCCAACGCCTCCTCTTGATCACCCAAGTACGCCGGCACGCTGCGCCACGGATTGGGCATGGCCCCCGACGTCGCGTACACGTAGCCCGCCGCCGTGCCGGCCACGGCCTCCAGCGCCTCGGCGCGCGTCGCGTCGTAGACCAGGTGGGCGACGCGGCCGGGAGGCACCTGGCGCAGCCACTCCGGGGTCGCCGCCATCGCGCTCGCATAGCCGGCGTAGGTGCCTTCGAAGGTCACCACGACATCGGCGACATCGAAGTACCCGGCAGCCGGCGGCACGCCCGGGTTGAAGACCACCGTTCGGCCAGCGCCGCCCCGGGTCTGCCGGCTCACCGCGCGGTAGTAGGGCAAGAGCGCCGCGTCCGACGAGGCTTCGTCGAAGAAGATCCCGTCGACGCGGTACCACGCCAGATAGCGGCGGACGTCGGCCAGGACGTCGGCCAGCGGGCGGCCCCCGTAGCCCGTCGGCACGTAGCCGAGCACGCGGATGCCTGCCGCCTGCAGCGTGCGCACGGCCTCGCCGTAGGCGCGGCCCTCCCCCGCTCCCGGACCGCTGTCGGGGTTGACGATGACCATCCGCGGACGTGCCGGGCCCGCCGCCAGCGCGGCGAGCTCGTGCGGCGGCACGTAGGCCGGGATGAGCGCCGCGCGGCAGGTCCCGCCGCGATCAGCGCCACGGCTGACGAGCGTCGACACCACCACGATCGCGATCCCGATGCCAGCCGTGGCCAGCGCCAGGAGCGGATGGGCCACCAGCGTCTTCATGGGATCCACAGGGCCGTGGCCAAGGTGCTCGCCGGACGGCGCAACAGCGTGACGACCACGGGAAGCGCCAACGCCGCGATCACCCCGCCGCCGACCACGAGGCCGATGCCGGAGAACGGGCGCGTGCCGCTGATCGCCACGAGCGCCTCGGCCGCCGCGCCGCACGCCACGGCCACCAGCGCCCAGCGCCCACGCCCCAACGACTCAAGCAGACCGACCACCATGCTCGCCAGCGCGACGAGGGCAAAGCCGACCATCACGCCGGCCGCACGTGCGCTCTCGCCCAGCCATGGCGACAGCCACAGCAGCACGGCAGACAGCGCCGCGCTGAGCACCAGCAACCGCAAGAGCGCCCCGAGCAGGACCCGCGTCGGCGCGCGCCCGAGCCGCCCGGCCTCCGCGCCCGTTGCCGCAACGCCCAGGAGCGCTTGCGGAATCGACCACTCCAACCGGCGCAGGTAGTGGCCGGCCAGCAGCGCGGCGACGGTCGATGGCACCAGCGCCAGCGCCGGCACGGCGCCCGCGGTCCAGCTGACCGAGCGATCGAGGACGAGCACGATGCCTAGGCCCACGCCGATCGCAGCGGCCACCGCCACGGGCTCCCCGCGCCCGAGCGAGCGGCGGGTGGGCGTGCTTGCGGTCCTCGACGATGCCAGCGCAAGGCCTACCGCGATCACCGTCGCCGCTGCGGCAAGCGCTACGACGTCCAGCGCCTGCGCACCAGCCGCCATCGCGGCCGTGGCGGCCAGGACGATCGCCATGTAGACCGCCGGCCAGCGGCGCCGGATCAGGATCGTCCCGCCCGTCCAGCTGATTGTCAGCAAGCCGGCGAGCGTCCCGCCGGCACCCAGCAGGAGCATCGGGATCAGCAGTGCCGCGGACGCCCCAGCCAGCAGCAGCGCGCGGTAGCGCGCGAGCTGCGCGATCCCCTGCGGCCGGTCGAGGAAGCAGCTGCCGAGCATGCGCTGAAGCGCCAGCGTCAACGGCAGCGCAAGCGCAAGCCCGTGCTCGACCGCCGTGACGCCCATGTCTGACGTCAAGGGCGCCGCCCAGCAGGCGATCGCCACCACGCAGACCAAAAACGCCGCGCCGTCGGCCAGGACACGATCTCCTTCGCGATGCCGCGGGAGCCGGCCCGCACTTGGCTGAGGAGAGGCCGGCTCCACGGGCATCGTGACGCTCGCCGCGGCAAGCGCCGTCTGGGCGGGAACACCTGCCCAGGCTTCGAGGACGACAGCGGCTTCAAGCATGTCTTGGGGAGCGCGACCCAGGCGCGCCTCGACGAGCAGGCGCGCCTCCTGGGGCTCCAGCGTCGGCGCCGTCATACGTGCACCCCTGCAACGCGGTGCCCGCCGGCCTTGCCGGTCAGCGTGCCGAGCAGCTCGCGGTAGCCGTCGATGCACGCCGATTCGTTGAAGAGGCGGCCGAGACGGCTGTGTCCGCGCCGGCCCAGGCGCCAAGCCAGGTCGGGGTTGCGCAACAACATGACGACCGCGGTCGCCAAGCCGTGGTCATCGCCGGGCGCGCACACCATCCCGCACCCGCGCACGACCTCGGGGACACCGCCGACGCCGGTCGAGACGACAGGCCGGGCCTGACCCATCGCCTCGAGGATCGCCATCGGCAGCCCCTCGGAGATGCTGGTCATCAACACCACGTCCGACGCCCGCACCACGCCAGTGGGATCGGCCGTCGGGCCCATGAAGCGGAAGCGCTCGCCGAGGCCGAGCCGCTCGTGCAGCGCCACGCACGAGCGCCCGTAGATCTCCTCGCCACGCGGCACCGGCCCGTAGTGCAGGAACTTGGCGCCCGGCAGATGGGCCGTGGTCTGGGCGGCCACCCGCAGCATCGTGTGCGCGTCCTTGAGCGGATCGAGGCGGCCGACCGACACGACCGTCTGGGTCCCCGGCGGCGGGGTCGGGTCGGTGGGCGGCTGCAGCCCGTTGTAGAGCACCAAGATCTTGCCGGGATCGATGCCGAGGCCCAGCTCCCAGTGGGCGTTGGCGTCGGTCACCGGCGAGACCACATCAGCCACCGCGTAGGCGGTCCGCGCCAGCCCGCGCGCCAGGCGCGTCGCCGCAAAGCGGCTGCCCGGCGAGCCGCCGTTACGGGCCGCGGCCAGGTAGGCCTCGCGCACGTAGACGCCGTGCTCGGTCAACACCATCGGCGTCTGGTGCAGCGTCTTATGCACGACGGCGGGGATCGCCGCCCACCCGGCCGCGGTGACGTGCAGCACGTCGGTCGGCGGCGTGGGTACCGCCGCGGTGCGCGCGACCCAATACAGCGTCTGGTAGAGCGTCGCCGCCTCCAGAAGGTCCAGGGCCGGTGGCGTGCCGGCCTCGGGAACGCGCTCGGCGAGCACCTCGCCCAGCCCCGCTAAGAACGACGTCCAGCCCTGGGTGGAGCGAAACGCCTTTCGCACGCTGCCAGGGTGCCGGCGACACCAGACCCAGGCCGCGACGACCGCCTCGGTGTTGCCCTCCCACGCCAGCAGGTTGCGCACCAGGATCGACGGCAGCTCGACGCCCGAGCGCCGGTCGCCACGGCCGCGCGCCGTCTTGGGGAGATCTTCTGACCAAACCTCGATCGGGCCGATCTCGGTTGCATGGTCGGGCAGCGCAAACGTCGGCGGGCGTCCGTGCGGCGCGACGATCGGCAAGACCTGCCAGTCGAACTCGGTGAGGCTTTTGACCAGCAGGTCACACCAGGAGCTGACCCCACCCATGACATAGGGGTAGGTGCCTTCGGTGCTCAGCAGGATCCTGGGTCGCGCCGGGCCAGGCGCGATCCTTTTCCCGCTGCCCCCGCCCGCCCGCGCGAGCGGGCGGGGGCAGCTCTCACGCGACCCCAACGTGCGGACCGGGTCGCGCAGTTCAGTGGACACTGGAGCCGTAGCCATCGCCCTGCTCGATCTCTGCGTCGTCGTGGCTCGCAGGCGGCCGTGACCGGCTACTGCTCACGGCGACCAAGGCATTCAACTTGCCTTCGAAGGCGACCATCGACCGCTCGACCTCCTGGCAGATCTCCAGCAGCGACTCGCGGATGAGCAGGCCCTCCACCAAGAGCTGCTCGACGTCGTCGCTGATGCTGTCGCGGTCGGGCTCGGCCGCTGCCAGCGAGCGGGCCCGGCCGATGAGCCGACTGACATCGGCGCGCTGGTGCTGGGCGGCCTTCAGCCTGGCGTTCTCCTCGCGCAACAGCATCAGCTCGGCGCGCACGGCGGCGAAGGCCTCCGCATCGCCCGCCATCACTGGGTCGCGGTCGGTCCGGCGACGGAAGCGCCGGCGCGGCTCGAGGGGCGCATCGTCGGGCGCAGGGCCGATGGCCTCACCGCTCATCGCCCGCCCTCCGCGGCCGTCGTCTGTGTCCATCCTTGTCGTGTGGTCATCCCCATCCCTGTCCCTGTCCATTGCGTCGTGCATCCGTCACGTTCTGCTGGTGGTCTCGTCCTTCCGGTCAGCCCTTCACCACCCGGAAGCTGACCCGCTTGGGCGCCGACTTCTCCCGGCCGGCGGTCGCGGTCACCGTCAGGCGGTAGGCGCGCGGAGCCATCGGCTTGGCGCCGAAGCGGCCGGTGAACCGCACCACGCCCGTGCCCTTGGGCGCCGAGCGCCGGATCGTGCCGACGGTGACCCAGCGCCGGTGCTTCTTGGAGCCGACCTGCCGTTGGAAGGTGAGCCGCACCGTCGCCCGCTTGGTGAGCTTCCAGGTGATGCGCGACCCATCCAGGCGGGTGCCTTGCGGCTTGCGGCGGTGGGAGACCGCGAAGCGCTTGGGGCTCATGGTCAGCTTGGTGAGCTTCAGCTTGGAGCTCGCCGAGCCCTGTTTGCTCTTGCCCGAGACGCCGTCGCCGGGCCGATTGCCCCCGGCCCCCGGCCGCCCGCGACCACGATCGCCTTCGCCCGGCGCCACCGGCGCCTTGGCCACCGTGGCGGTCGCGGCCGACGGTGCCTGGCTGACCGAGGCGATCCAATTGCCGGCGGTCACCACAACCCGCAGCGTCTTGCCGACGTCGTCGGCGGTCGCCACGTAGGTCGCGGCGGTCGCGCCGGCGATGCTCTTGCAGTTCTTGCCCTGGCCGTCGCAGCGCTGCCACTGGTGGCCGTAGCCGATGGTCGGCGTCCCCGTCCAGGTGCCGTCGTGCGCGGTCAGCGTCTCCCCCGCACGCGGCGTGCCGCTGACCGTCGGCGCCTTGCTGTTGACCGGCTCGTCGGGCGTCAGCACCTCCTCGGCACCCGCGGCGATCGACTTCCACCCGGAGCGCTGCCCGCCATAGAGCTCGCCGACGGTGGTGCCGGTCAGCGGCACGTCAACGGCACCCGCACTGGTGTTCTTGACGTGCAGCTTGCCGTCCTGTAGCCAGGCCGTGACATCGCCGGCGGCGAGGTGCGCCGCCCACGTGTGTTGCTGGGCGAGCGTCGCCGCGACCTGCGCGCTGGTCAGCTGCACCAGCGGCGTCTTGGCGCGATCGATGGCCGCGTCGTAGCGCCCCAACAGCCCGTCGATGACCGGGTACAGGATGCCGCCCTGGTTCGGATCGGTCGCGGGCAACGCCGGGTTGTAGTCGGCCAGGTTGCTCTGGTGCATGAAGTGCGGCCGTGGGTCGTTGCCCATCAGGTGGCGGAACATGACGTTGTTCTCGCTGGCCACGTACTCGCTCCAGGTCGCCGGCGTCGTGCGGCACGTCGTCACCTGAGGGATCGGCACGCAGCCGCCGCCGTTAGCCGGCGCGACGTAGATCCAGTTGTACTCGTCGAGCTGCTGACCTTGACGTGAGACGTTGTAGTACACGTTGCTCGGGTAGCGTGGGACGGCCCGGAAGCTCGCCGGCGGCGTGCCCTCCGTGAAGGTCGCGCCCTGCGGCCATTGGGCTCCAGCGACGTTGCCCGGGTCGACCGGATAGGTCTTGGAGGCGTCGGTGGCGACGAAGCCGACGCCCGCGTTCAGGAGCCCCGTCAGGTAGTTGGGGTTCTGCGCGTAGGGCGCGAGCGCCGCGCCGTTGGCCGCCGGCGGCGCGCCGGCGGTCCCGGCAGCCTGATCGTCGGTGATCATCAGCGTCAGCGGCGCCGTGCCGTTGTCGGTCGGATCGTTCTCGGGCCGGGCGAGCGTGCCGACGACGCTCCACGCCCCGGAGGTCGCCGTGCGCCGGTACAGCGTGTAGCTGGCCGCGTGGCAGACCGCGTTGAAGGAGACGACGACGCTGACCCCGGCCGTGGCGACGGCAACGCCGGGCACGGTCGACGCGGTCGACTCGCCGGCCGCCGAACGGGCCGTCAGCGCGTAGTCATAGGTGCCGGCCGGCACGCCGCCGGTGGCCGCGGGCGTGGTACCTGGCTCGACATCGTCGATCGACGGCGGGTCGATCGTCCCCGGGTTGCCCGGCCGAGAGTTGGCCAGACCGGAGTGCTCGCCGGTGACGACCTCAGAAGCGTCAATCGGGATCCCGTGCGCGTTGGCCCAGGCGACGTTGTCGTTGACCTGCTTGGTGATGAACGGTGCCGTCGAACAGTCCAGGTTGGGATGTTCGAAGGTGTGGTTGATGAAGCCGAACGCGGCCTTGTTGCCCTGGATCGCGCCGACCAGCGGATCGCTCGTCGCACCCGTCTGCTCCTGCCACAGCGCGCTCCCGCCGCCGTTGTAGGCGAAGTCGAGGCGTACGTTGCGCGACGCCGACCAGCTCACCGCTTGCGCGACGTCACCGGCGCTCATCCGACTGGCGGCGGCCGGGTCGTAGTTGGTGGTGTGGGTCGCCGGATCCCAGGCGTCATCGCCGAGGAACAGGTCGTCGATCTGCAGCTCCAGGTAATTGCGCTGGTAGCCGAGGAAGACGCCGCGCGTGACCCAGTTGAGCATCCCGTGGCGCAGCAGCTGGGCGTGGCTCTGGTTCTCGTTGGCGGCCACCGTCATCACCATCTCCTCGCGCCCGTCGTCGGGGTGCGTGTAGATGCCGAGGTAGGCACCGCCACCCGGGGCGCTGACGAGCGTCTCCCAGCTCTGCGGGTCGACGGGCGTCCCCGCGTACCCGAACGCCTCGCTCGAAGCCGGGTCGGGGTCGTCGTTGGGGATCGGAATCGACCCCTTGAGGTAGGGGAACGCCGCCTTGCCCGCGGCGGTGAGCGTGCCGGCTTTGCCATCCTGGCTGGCACCGCCCACGGCGACGAGGCCGTGCGCGGGGCTGGGCGCGGTGTAGTCGCTGAGCCGGCGGATCCCAAACGTCTTCTCAAACTTCGCCAGCGCCGCCCACTCAGCGTCGGTGAGCGCGGAGAGGTACGACGTCGTACCGTTTCCGTTGTCGACCTGATGGCCGAGGTCGCCCGTGGCCACGATGACCGCGTCGTACTTCGCATGCTGGTCGCCGTCGTAGTCAGCCAGGCGCGCGTCGGTCAGCGTGCTCGTCTTGGCGGCGCCCGTGTAGGAGATCACGGCGTCGAACGGCACGCCCTCGCGGGTCAGCTGGTACTTCCAGGCGGCGAAGCCGGGCTCCGTGCCATCCGCGGAGAGCAGCAGCACCTTGGCGTCCAGCCGCTGGGCGGGCAGGACGTGGCCCGGGATGGCGGCGCGCACCACCGGGACGCTCACGCCGATCAGGACCAGCGCGACGAGCAGGGTCACACGCCGCCTCATGCCGACAGCTCCAGCAGCTCGCCGTCACGACGACCTCTGCACGGTGGGCGCCTGACGGCGGGCGCCGCGGCGAGCTCGGTCAACGTCACCCGCGCCGTGCCGCGGCCACGGTAGTGCAGTCCGTGGACGGCCCGGACGGTGCAGCCGAGCACGGTCGCGATCTCGCGCGGCGACAGGCCGACAAGATGCGTGAGCAGCAGCACCTCGCGCTGCCCTTGCGGGAGCTGGGCCAACGCTTCGCGCAGCGAGGCCCGTAGCTCCTCGACCTCGTGATGGCCGGGCGCGCAGGGGCGGCCCACCCCGTCGACCGCGACGGCGCGCTCGTGACGCACGTGGTCGATGGCCGCGTTGCGCGCGACCCGCAGCACCCAGACGATGAACGGAGCCTCGCCGGGCCGGTAGCGGTCCAGGCCGGTCAGGAGCTTGGCGAAGACCTGCTGGGTGACGTCGTCGGCGTCGTCGACGTCGCGTACGACACGCAGCACGTGGGCATGGACGGCCGGCGCGTGCAGGACGTACAGCTCGCCCAGCGCCTCCCGGTCGCCGGCGCGCGCGGCGCCCACCACACGCCGTGTGCGGCCTTCCTCGGTATCACCGAGGAACCTTCTGGCATCCGTGCAGCGATGAACGACGGTGCGCGGCGACCGCGCACGGCACGACGTCAACATCAGGGCATCCCCTAGGTCCGTTAGGTCCGCTCTGCACTGCCCTTTTGCCGCGAAGCGAAGCCCGGGCTCGAGCAGTTGGTGCGACGTTAGAGGGCGTGTGCCCGCCAGAAATGCGGAGAGCGGTTAAGAAGATGTTGGTCGCCTAGCCGATTGGGGGGACTCCGAGAATGTGGCGCTTTTCGCCGGGAATGTGGCGCTTCGGGCCAAGTCCAGCGCTGCCGGGCGCTCCGGGCGGGTAAGACTTGGAATTCAGCAGAACGGAGGTTGTGTGCAAAGGCAAGGACTCAGCAGCGTTAACCGTCACGCCATCGACGCGGACCTCGCGGCGAAACTGGTCGATCACCATCCCGCCGCGATCGTCGTCCAGGACGCCGAGGGCCGAGTCGTCGCGGTCAACCGCGCCGCGTCGCGGTTGCTCGGCGATGCCGTCCCGCTCCGCGTCGGTACGCCCCTTGGCTGTGCCATTCTCGGGTGCCGCGCGCCCGGCACGCGGTTGGAGGACGTCTGTGTGCACGAGCTTGCCCTCAGCCAGGACGCGCCGCTCCCGCCGCTGCGCGTCGAGTTGCCGCCCGGGGCCCAGCTCGACGTGGCGTCGGTGACGCTCGTGGCCCTCCCAGACGACCAACTCGTCGTCACCGAGCTTCGGCGAGAGATCGGTCATCTGGCACGCGAACGCCCCGGCTCCCCGTCGTGGTCTGCAGACCCCCAGCTCCGCCTCTTCGTGCTGGGGCGCACCTGCATCGTCAACGGCGACGAGACCCTAGAGGGGCGCTGGATCAACAACCGCTCCGGCCAGATCCTCAAGTTGCTCATCGCCGAACGGCACCGCAGCGT
Source organism: uncultured Conexibacteraceae bacterium (assembly GCA_963829185.1). Classification (GTDB taxonomy): domain Bacteria; phylum Actinomycetota; class Thermoleophilia; order Solirubrobacterales; family Solirubrobacteraceae; genus Baekduia. The sequence continues at coordinate 151,262 of CAWHID010000010.1, read as the reverse complement.
GTTCTCCGACGAGATCATCAGCCTCCTCTGGCCGCCGAACTCCTCGCCCGACACCCGCGGCGTGCGCTACTTCGTTCACGAGTTGCGCGACCAGCTCGAGCCTGGCGGCGCCGTACACCCGCCGTCGTCGTTCGTCCTCGCCACCCGAGGCGGGTACGTGCTCGACCGCCGGCACATTTGGATCGATGCCGACGCCTTCGAGGCGCTCGTCACTGAGGGTTGCGCCGCTGCCGGCCACGACGACGACGCCGCCCAGAGCCTGATCCGCGAAGGTGTCGAGCTGTATCGCGGCGATTTCCTTGCCGACGAGCCCTACGCCGAATGGACGCTGCACGAGCGCAACCGCCTGCGTGACATGGTCGCCGGCGCGTTGCGCACGCTCGCCGAGATCGAGATTCGGCGCGACGACCTCCCTGCCGCGACGGCGACGCTGGTCCGCCTCTCCGAGCTCGAGCCGTTCGACATCGACGTCCACCGCGAGCTGTTCAGCTTGCTGCTGCGACGTGGGCGGCGCAGTGAGACGTTGCGGCGCTACGAGACATTGCGCCGGCGGATGCTCAGCACGTTCGACGAGCCGCTGGACTTCTCGCTCTCGCAGCTGATCTAGCGCCCGACCCGCCCCAGCGGGGCGGGTCTCGTTACTTGCTGCAGCGGCGGGCCCCGCCACCGTGGGTGGCGGTGTAGACCACCTTGCCCACGGTGTCGCTGCGGTAGCGGACGACCATGGCCTTGCGAGCGCTCAGCATCGTTCCGTAGCTGCCGGCCAGCTTGCCGGCGCGGCGGCAGTCCACGACGGTCTCGCCGCCCTGGCGGGCGACGCGGCAGCCCATCGGCTGGCCTTCGACCGCGACGCGATCGCCGACCTTCAGCACGACAGGCGGCTGTGCGCCACTCGCCGCGTCGGCGCCATCGCGCGGCGCGACCGCCAGGGTGGCGGCCGCGCCGGCGAGGACGGTGACGGTCACCGCGAGGAGGCGTCTCATACCCGCGTGCTCCAACGCGGGCGGACGAGGAAGAGCCACAGCGACAAGATCGCCGCGTACAGCAGGCCGACGATCATGCCGATGCCGAGGAAGAACATGTCGCTGCCGCTCGCGCCGCGCCCGTCCGACCCGTCGCCGGTGGCACGCGCCACACCGTCACGGAAGGGCTCGACGACATGCTCGGCCAGGTTCTGGCGGGCCTTCTCTGCGGCGCCGGAGGCATGCTCGCCGAGCACGTGGAGCTCGTCGCGCGTGGTCCTCGACGCGGAGCCGGCTGCTTCGCGGAGACCCGATCCCAAGCCGGCGATCGCAGTGCCGCCAGCCGTCATCGAGGTCCTGGCAAGGCAGGGGATCAGCCGGACGTTGGTGAGGATCACGCTCTGCTCACCGCCCGCCACGCAGCCCGCGGCACGCGCGGCGACGTAGGCCGTCCCCGCCAGCGCCGTGACGCCTGTGACCGCCAGGAGCCGCGGGTCGGTGGCGACCTGGGCGAGGGTGTCGGCGGCCGTGCTCTGCGCGGCACCGCCGGGGGTGGGCGCGGGCGCGGCGTTCGTGAACAGCGATGCCGTCGTGGGATCCGCTACGGGCGGTGCGGCCAGGGCGCCAGGGTCACTGGCGGGAGGGACGGCCAGGCCGCTCGCCGTCCCCAAGGCGTCGGCGAGGCTTGCCCGTGGGCCGCTTGCCGCGTGGGTGGGCAGAACGTCGACGGCGGAGGATCCGCCGCCGGTGGCCGAGGCGACGGCCTGGCGGGTGGCCTGGCCCGTGGGCCCGGCGATGGCGTCAGCCAGGTCCGCGGCGCGGGGCGCGCCTTGCCCGGACACCACGGGCTCGACAGCGCGCGCGGCCGCCGTCGGCGCCGTGGCGACCGTCTCGACGACCGGTCGGACCGGTGCGGTGGCGGCCTCGGTCGTCGCAGCTACGGCGTCGACGACCGGTCGCACGGGCGCCGTGGCCTGAGCGGCGGTGGAGGTGACGTTGTCGACGGTCTGTTGCACCGCCGAGCCGGCGCCAACCGTTGCCGCACCCGCACCCGAAACCACCGGGTCGGCAGCCTGCGTCACCGTCGTGGTCGTGGCGTTGACCACCGGGTCGGTCGCCTGGGTGACGGTCTCGACCGTGCCATTGACCACAGGGTCTGTCGCCTGGGTGACCGTTCCCACGGTGCCATTGACCACCGGGTCGGTCGCCTGCGTCACGCTCGCCAAGGCCCGGTTGACGACCGGATCCGCCACCTGGCTGAGGGTCCCGCCGGTTCCGTTAACCAGCGGCTCGGTCGCCTGGGAGACCGTCGCCATGGTGGCGTTGACCACCGGCTCGGTCGCCTGGCTTACCGTTCCCACGGCCCCGTTAACCACCGGGTCGGCCGCCTGGGACACCGTCCCCACTGCCCCGTTAACCACCGGGTCGGTCGCCTGGGTGACGGTCCCGACCGTGCCATTGACCACCGGCTCGGCCGCCTGCGAGACCGTCGTCGTGGTGGTGTGAACCACCGGCTCGGTCGCCTGGCTCACCGTCCCCGTCGCCTGATCGGTCACCGATTTGACGTCCGGTGCGGCGGTGGCCTGTTGGACCGTGTCGACAACCTGTGAGGCCTTCGGCGCCGGAGGAGGCGTGGACGTGCCCGCATCGGCCACGGCCTTCACGGCCTCCGCGGGCTTGGGTGCCGGAGCCGGCGCGACTTCGGCCACCACCTCCGCGGGCTTCGGGGCCGGCGCGGGTGCTGGGGCCGGTTCTGGCGCTGGGGCGGGTTCTGGCGCCGGGGCCGGAGCCGCCTCGGCCGCCGGCGGTGGGCTTGGCGGCTCAGGTGCCGGGGCGGGCACCGCGGCTGCAGCCGCGCCGGCCGCGGCCTGCGCCGTTCCTGCGGCCGTGTCAACTGTCCCGGCCGCCGACTCCACGATGGCGCTCGTCTGCGGCGTGGTGGGAAGGTCAGGCATTTCGTGTCCTCGCGTGGCTGGGAGAAGTTTTGTGACGACCTCCTCAGCGTCTCCAGTGGAGATTTCGCACAACCTCCGCAGCACAACCGACCTTTTCCGGGTACGACCTAGGTGTTCACGGAGAACGACCCAAACCAGGAGGCACGGATATCTCCGACGTGGTGCTCATCGCAGACCCGGATGTCGAGGCGAGAAAGCCGCTCGTCCGCGTGCTCGTGGACGCCGGCTTCCGGGTCGCCGAGGCCTCCGACGGCTCTGAAGCGCTGACCATGGCGCGCGAGATTTGGCCGGTTGCCGTCATCCTCGAGATCCCGCTTGGGACGCTGTGCGGCTACGAGGTCTGCCGGACGCTGAAGGCCGACCTCGGGCCAGAGCTGGTCGTCATCTTCCTCTCGGGCGTGCGCACCGAGTCCTACGATCGCATCGCCGGACTGATGATGGGCGCTGATGACTACGTCACCAAGCCTTCGGCGCCCGACGAGGTGCTCGCGCGCCTACGGAGCGCGACGCGCCGGGCCGCGCCTTCGCCCGCCTACGCAACGAGCGGCCGCTTGACCCGGCGCGAGCACGAGGTCCTCAACCTGCTCGCTGAGGGCTTGAAATGGGTCCAAATCGCCGAGCGCCTCGTGATCAGCCCCAAGACCGTGGCAACCCACGTCGGCAACATCCGGCGCAAACTGGGCGTCACCAGCCGCGCCGAGGCGATCGCGGTCGCCTACCGCGACCAACTGCTGATCCCGCCGAGCCCACCGCCCCCGGCTGCTTGACGCTCACGCAAGTTCGCCGCAGTCTGGCTAAGCCACGCGCAGCGTGATGCCCGTGCCGTCCTTCAGCACCGCGGTGAAGACCTCGACGACCCAGGGGTCGAACTGCGTGCTAGAGCAGCGGTGCAGCTCGGCCAGGGCCTCGTCCTCCGACAGTGAGGCCGCGTACGGGCGAGCCTGGCGCATCGCGTCGAAGGCGTCACACACGGCGATGATGCGGGCGCCGAGCGGGATCCGCTCGCCGGCGAGTCCATCCGGGTAGCCGCCACCGTCCCAGCGCTCGTGGCTGGAGCGCACGAGGCGGCCGACCGGTCGCAGCGAGGGCGTCGCTGCAAGGATGCGCTCGCCGACGATCGTGTGCTGGCGCATCACCTCCCACTCGGCCTCGTCGAGCGGGCCCGGCTTGCGCAGGATCGCCTCGGGAACCGCGATCTTGCCGACGTCGTGCAGCTCGGCGGCGCGCGCGATCTCGTCGAGCGCTTCGACGTCGAGCCCGAGCCGGCGACCGACGGCCAAGGCCAGCAGGCCGACGTCATCGACGTGCTCCTCGAGCTCGGGCTCACGCTCGCGCAGCACCTGCATCAGCAGATCGCGACCCTGACTGCCGGGTGAGCCGCGTTGCGAGCTCTTGTGCCCGTACATGCGGTCATCGGCCAGTCGCAGGGCGGCGCTTGGCGTCCCCGCCTCGCGCGGCAGCGAGACCAACCCATAGGAGCTGGTGATCGAGAAGCCCTCACCGATCTCGACGAGCGCCGCGGCAGCGCGCGCGACCACCTCGTCCTCGCGCGTCACGTCACCGCGGTACAGCACGCAGAACTCGTCGCCGCCCAGGCGGTAGGCCGTACCGGCGCCCGCGACGCTGTCGGTCAGCGCGGAGGCCAGCCGCGCGAGCAGGGTGTCGCCCGCGCCGTGGCCGAAGTTGTCGTTGTAGCCCTTGAAGCCGTCGAGATCAAAGAACACCAACGTGGCGGACTCCTCCATCCCACGGTGCAGCACCCGTGTGAGGTCGAGCATCAGCCGGCGGCGGTTGGCCAGGCCGGTGAGCCCGTCTTCGAGTGCCTCCTGGCGGCTCTCGCGCAGCAGCGCGACGTTCTCGCGATGGGTCAGCCAGGCGCGCAGGCCGACGGCGACCAGCGACGCGACCGCGGCCACCACGGCGAGCCCGCCGAGGTTGTGGAACTGCGACCAGACGAGGAGGCCGAGCGACATGGCGGCAAACAGCACGGGGACGGCGAACGCGCCGTCGACCAGGCGCGTCTCGCGGCGGCGGCCCTCGGGCAGCCAGGCTGCGGTGGCCAGCAGCGCCAGCGCGGTCGGCCACGTGCCGTTGACCCAGGACAGCGCGCTGTAGTCGCCGATCGCTTGCTGCCAGCTGTAGGCCGCGTCGCCCACGGCGCAGACCGCCAGCGAGAGCCCGAGCGCGATCCACAGCGGCCCGGGCCGCCAGTTGCCGACCCCGAACGCGACGCCAACGACGCACAGCAGCGCGACGTCGAGCACCGGGTAGGCGAGCGTGACGGCGACCGCCGCGACCGAGCCGTCAGCGGAGCCGAGCACGGGCTCAAGGAACACCGCGGCGCACACTGCACCCAGCGCGAAGCCGCCGACGAGCCCGTCAAGCCACACCGACGTCCGAATCCCGCGCGCGCGGGCGCGCAGCAGCAGCACCATCCCCACGTAGGCGAACCCGTAGGCCGCAACGTAGAACGCGTCGGTCCAGTTGGGAAACGGCGGATCGGCCTGCCCGTCAAGCGACAGCGTCCAGCCCAGGTCGCCCACGGTCCACAGCGTCGCGAAGGCCGCCAGGGCGGCCCAGGCACCGCGGTCCTTGCCACAACTCGCCACCCGCCACCAGACCAACGCGGTCGCGAGGAACCCGATCGCGCTGTAGAGCCAGTCATCAGCGGCACCCGCGGCCGGCCCGAACCGCAGGCCAGCGACCGTCCGCACGAGGTAGACGGCGAGGCCCAGACCTAGAACGCCGAGCGCAAGACGCACCGGCTGCGCACGGCTACAGCTCACGCCCGTGTGTTCGGATGAACGGCCCCGGCCTGAAGCCGGACTCGTCAACTTGGCTACTGGATGACGGATTCGAGCATTGCACCCCCAGCTAGGACGGCGGCGGCTCGCGCGGTCGGAGGACCTCATCGAGCACGCTGAGCGCCCGCCCGCGATGAGCGTCGAGCTCGGCCACCAGGCGGTCGGCGTCGCGATCGCCGATCGCGGCCAGGATGCTGTCGTGCGCGTCGATCGACGCCGCGCGCTCGTCCGGCGAGTTGTAGTACATCGCGCGATAGGCCTCGGTCGAGTCCCACAGCAGCTGGATCAGGCGCAGGATGTGCGGCTGTCCCGGCGCTTCGAGGATCGCGAAGTGAAAGCGGCGGTTGGCGGCCAACTCGGCGGCGACGTCGCCCGCCACCGCGGCCTCGACGCACTCGCGCGCCGCCTCGGTGATGCGCGCGATCGCGTCATCGTCAAGCGATGGCAGGGCGTGGCGCGCGGCGCGCGCCTCCAGCAGCGCGCGCAGCTCGTAGATCTCGGCGAGGTCGTCGAACCGCAGCTCGGTCACGAAGTACCCGCGCCGCGGCAGATAGGTCAGCTGGCCTTCCTGCTCGAGAACGCGCAGCGCCTCGCGCACCGGCGCGACGCTGAGCCCCACCCGCTCGGCGAAGTCCTCCTGGTTGACGCGCTCACCCGGCTTCAGCTCGCCAGAGACGATCGACCGGCGCAGCGCCTCGACGGCATGCTGCTGCGCGGTGCGCGGAACCGGTGGGTGCGCGTTGGCCGCCATCGTCATCGGAAGGCTGGGATCCCCGTCAGCGCACCGCCGACGACGAGCGCGTGGACGTCCGCCGTGCCCTCGTAGGTGACAACCGACTCCAAGTTGTTCATGTGGCGGATGACGGGGTACTCGAGCGTGACGCCGTTGGCGCCAAGCACCTGACGGGCGTTGCGGGCGACATCGAGCGCCATGTTGACGTTGGCGAGCTTGCCCATCGAGACGTGCTCGTTGCGCAGCAGGTTGTCGTCCTTCATCCGGCCGAGGTGCAGCGCCAGCAGCGTCCCCTGGTTGATCTGGGTGGCCATCGTGGCGAGCTTGAGCTGCTGAAGCTGGGTGGCGGCGATCGGGCGGCCGAAGGCGATGCGCTCGCCGGCGTAGTCCAGCGCCGCCTCAAAGCAGGCGCGGGCGGCGCCGACGGCGCCGAAGACGATGCCGAAGCGCGCCTCGTTGAGGCAGGAGAGCGGGCCGCGCAGCGAGGTCGCCTCGGGGAGCAACGCGCTGGCTGGCAGGCGGACGTCGTCGAGCAGCAACTCGGAGGTGACCGATGCGCGCAGGCTCAGCTTCTTGTGGATGTCCTGGGTGGTGAAGCCCTTGGTGCCCTTGGGCACCAAGAAGCCCCGGACGCCCTCGTCGGTCGCCGCCCACACGACCGCGACGTCGGAGATCGAGCCATTGGTGATCCACATCTTCTGGCCGTGCAGGATCCAGTCGTCACCGTCACGGCGCGCGCGGGTGCGCATCGCACCGGGGTCAGAGCCAGCGTCGGGCTCGGTCAGACCGAAGCAGCCGATCGCCTCGCCGGCGGCCATCCGCGGCAGCCACTCCTGCTTTTGCTCCTCGCTCCCCCACCGCCAGATCGCAAACATGGCCAGCGAGCCCTGGACGGAGACCAGCGAGCGGATGCCGCTGTCGCCGGCCTCCAGCTCCAGACAGGCCAGGCCGTAGGCGGTGGCCGAGGCGCCCGCGCAGCCGTAGCCGGTGAGGTGCATACCCAAGACCCCCAACTTGCCGAGCGCTGGGGCGATCTCGTCGACCGGGACCTGTGCCGCCTCAAACCACTCGCCGACCTCGGGCGTAATCCGATCGGCGACGAACGCGCGCACCGTGTCGCGGATATCGCGCTCTTCGTCGGACAGGAGGTGGTCGATGCCCAGGAAGTCCTTGGGGCGGATCTTGGGCGGGGCGGCAGCGGTGCTCACAACAGGGCTCCTTGCGGATAAATATTCGAAGATCTAATATCTAACCAGATGGCGCAAGCGCTCGAAGACCTGATGATCGTCGACTTCTCGCGGGTCCTCGCGGGACCCCTGGCCACCATGGTCCTCGCCGACCTCGGCGCCACGGTGGTCAAAGTCGAGCGACCGGGAGTCGGTGACGACACCCGCGCCTGGGGCCCGCCGTTCGACGAGCGCGGGGACGCCACCTACTTCCAGGCCGTCAACCGCAACAAGAGCTCGGAGGCCATCGACCTCACGACGCCCGAAGGCGCCGCCCGGGCGCGTGAGCTGGTCGCGAGCGCCGACGTCCTCGTCGAGAACTTCCGCCCCGGCGTCATGGACCGGCTCGGCCTCGACTGGCCCACGCTGTCGGCGGCCGACCCCAAGTTGGTGTACTGCTCGATCACCGGCTTCGGCGCGGGCGCCGGCGCGGCGCTGCCGGGCTACGACCTCCTCGTCCAGGCGCTGGGCGGCCTGATGTCGATCACCGGCGAAGCCGACGCCGAGCCTCAGAAGGCCGGCGTCGCGCTAGTCGACGTCATCACCGGTCTCTTCGCCGCGGTCGGCGTCCTGGCCGCCGTGCGCCATCGGGATCGCACCGGCGAGGGCCAGCGCGTCGAGGTCGACTTGTTGTCGTCGTTGCTCGCCGCGCTGGTCAACCAGGGCTCGGCCTACACGCTGGCCGGCGCCGTCGCCGGCCGGATGGGCAACGCGCACCCGTCGATCGCGCCCTACGAGCTCTTCCCCACCGCCGACGGCGACCTCGTCCTTGCGGTCGGCAACGACAAGCAGTTCGCCGCGCTGTGCGAGGCCGTCGGCGCGCCCGAGCTGGCTCGCGACGAGCGCTTCGCCACCAACGGCGCGCGCGTCGCGCATCGCGGGGCGCTGCGCGATGCGCTGGTCGCGCGCCTGGCGGGCCGTGACGCAGCCGCCTGGGTCGCCGCGCTGTCGGCGGTTGGGGTGCCCGCCGGCCAGGTCAACGACATCGCCGGCGCCTTCGCGCTGGCCGAGGCGCTCGGGCTCGATCCGATCGTCGAGCTCCCCCGCGCCGACGGCAGCCTTGCGCGGCTGACCCGCAACCCCATCACCTTGAGCGCGACGCCCGCGACCTACCGGTCCGCGCCACCGCCGCTGGAAAGCTTGACCCTGTCGACATGACCGACGTGCTCACACGTTCTCAGGACGTCGCGCTGCGGTGGCTGGATGAGGGCCGTCGCGTGGTTGCGGCGACGCTGATCGAGAGGCTCGGGTCGGCCCCGTTGGATCCGGGCGCCGAGATGTTGGTGGACGACACCGGCCGCATCGAGGGATCGGTCACCGGCGGCTGCGTGGAAGGCGCGCTGGTGGATGAGGCCGCGCAGGTGCTTAGCGGAGCCCCACCGCGGACCGTCAGCTACGGAATCACCGACGACCAGGCGATCGGCGTGGGGCTCATGTGCGGCGGCACGGTCGAGTTGTTGGTGGCCGAGATCACCGAGGCCCATCGCGACGCGCTCAGCGCCGTGCGCGACGCGGTCGCCGACGGCCGCCCCGCCGCGCTGGCCACCGTCATCGACGGCGACGGCGCCGGGGCCGGCGACGGGGCCGGGGCGAAACTCGCCGTGCTGGAGGACCGTGCGATCGGGTCGCTCGACGGACCCGAGCTCCTGACCCACTCGGTCATCCGCGACGCGCGTGGCTTCCTCGACGAGGGCATGAGCGCGGTCCGGCGCTACGGCGCCGGCGGTGAGGTGCTGGGCTCCGAGCTACGCGTGCACCTCCAGGCGTTCGCCGCCCCGCCGGTGATGGTCATCGTTGGCGCCATCGACTTCTCCGCCGCGCTGGCCCGCCAAGCCGTCGCGATCGGCTATTGCGTGACGATCTGCGACGCGCGCCCTGCCTTCGCACGCAACCCGCGCTTCGCCGAGCACGCCGAGATCGTGGTCGACTGGCCCGACCGCCACCTCGCCGGCCGCACGCTGGGCCCGCGCGACGCGGTGCTCGTTTTCAGCCACGACCCCAAGTTCGACGAGCCCGCGCTGATCGCCGCACTGACCAGCGGCGCCGGCTACGTCGGCGCGCTCGGCAGCCGGCGGACCCATGCCGCGCGCGTGGAGCGGCTGCGCGCGGCCGGCATCACCGACGCCGAGCTCGACCGCATCCACGCCCCCTGCGGGCTGGACATCGGTGCCCGCACCCCGGCCGAGACGGCGATCTCGGTGCTCGCCGAGATCCTGGCCGCGCGGGCACACCGGCCGGGCGGCCGGTTGGTGGATGCTGACGGCCCGATCCACGCGCGGGTTCGCCTTGCCTGATGCATGTCGTCTGGTGTCCCTGTGAGGGACACCAGACGACACGGACCGCCTGGCGCGCCCTCAGGCGTGAACCATCTCCAAGACGTCTGACTCCGCCCGGTTGACGAGCACCGCCCCGGTGAACGCTCCAACTCGCTCGATCTGGAAGTCGGCCAAGTGCTCGTTGATGAACTCGGCCGCGAGCTCGTTGGACTGCATCGAGGCGGCTCGGTCGGTGAAGACCGTCATGGTGAACAGGTCGCCTGAGCCGCAGTCGATCAGCTCATAGGCGATGAAGCCGTCCATCTGCGTGAGCTGGTCGGCGAAGTGCTCGTCGGCCATGTGTGCGATGTCGCGGGCGTCGTCGGCGTTGCAGCGGTACTGGCGAATGGTGGTGAACACCACTCCTCCTTCTCTGTGCGTGGGATGACCATGGACATCCGGCACTGCCGGGGCACGTGTGTCACGGGCCTCCTTCCGACGGTCTCAGCCGATGCTACGCCGGGGCCACGAGCCCTGCCGAGAATCGGTTTGCAACGAGCCCGACAAAGCCCTCCCGCAGGCCGTTGCGCGAGGCGTATCATCGACGTGAGGCCTCCCCCATGACCGCTCTCGGCATCGTCCTGCTGCTCTCGGGCATCGCGCTCGTGGTCGCTGAGGCGCATGTGCCCAGCGGCGCGCTTGGCACGGCCGGTGCGATCGTGCTCGTTGCCGCGGTCGCGGTCCTGGCGACCGCGGTCGGTGCCAACCCAATGGTCGCCGTGCCGGTCGGAGCGGCGCTCCTCCTAGCCGCCGGCGCGTGGGGACTGCTGGCGACCAGGAGCGTCGCGACAGCGCGACGCGCCCGGCTGCGCTCGGGCCCCGAGGCGCTGTCAGGACGCGTCGGCGTCGTGCGGGCGTGGAACGAGCCCGATGGCCAGGTCTATGTCGACGGCGAGCTGTGGCGGGCGCGCCATAGCTGGGGCCCCGGCGAGGAGGCCGACTTGCACGAGGGCGATCCTGTTGTCGTCGAACGCCTCGCGGGCCTCACGCTGTGTGTGCGCCGCGCCGAGGAGTGGGAGTTGATCGCATGATCCTTGCAGCCATCATCTTGCTCATCTGCCTGCTCGGGGCGGCGCTCGCGCTGGTGTTCGCTTCCGTGCGGGTGCTGCGCGAGTACGAGCGCGGCGTCGTCTTTCGCCTCGGCCGGGTCACCGAGCACCGCGGCCCGGGCCTCGTCATGTTGATGCCGGCCGTCGACCGCATGGTGCGGGTGAGCCTGCGCACCGTGACGCTCAAGATCCCGGTGCAGGAGATCATCACCCGCGACAACGTGCCCGCGCGCGTGACCGCCGTGGCCTACTACCGGATCGTGGACCCGACCCGTTCGGTGATCGAGATCGAGAGCGTCGTCGCGGCGACGTCGCAAATCGCGCAGACGACGCTGCGCTCGGTCCTCGGCAAGGCCGACCTCGACGCGCTGCTGGCCGAGCGCGAGCGGCTCAACGAGCACCTGCAGCAAATCATCGACGACCAGACCGAGCCCTGGGGCGTCAAGGTCACGACCGTCGAGATCAAGGACGTGGAGATCCCGGAGCGCATGCAGCACGCGATGGCGCGCCAGGCCGAAGCGGAGCGCGAGCGGCGCGCGAAGGTCATCGGCGCCGAGGCGGAGTTCCAGGCCGCCGCCCGGCTCAGCGATGCCGCGGACGTGATCAGCCGCAACCCGGTGACGCTGCAGCTGCGCTATCTCCAGACGCTCGTGGAGGTCAGTGGGCAGCAGGGGTCGTCGACGATCGTGTTCCCGTTGCCGGTCGACATGATCAAGCCCTTGCTCAGCGAGCAACCCCTGTCGCAAGCTATCGCGGAAGTGAAGGACTATTGATGGGAATCTACGGCGAGCGGCTCCTCCCACGGCTCATCAACGCCGCATGCGGGATGAAGGCCAACGACCCCCATCGACGCCGTGTCTGCGCCGGCCTCGAAGGCGATGTCGTCGAGATCGGCTTCGGCTCGGGGCTCAACGTCCCGTTCTACCCGCAGGCCGTCACGCGGGTCGCCGCGGTCGAGCCGGCCGATGTGGGATGGAACCTCGCCGCCAAGCGCGTCAAGGCGTCGAATGTCGCGATCGAGCGCGCGGGCCTCGATGGCCAGTCGCTGCCCTTCGAGGACGACAGCTTCGACTCGGCGGTGTCGACGTGGACGCTGTGCACGATCCCCGACGTCGCGACCGCGCTGCAGGAGGTGCGGCGCGTTCTTAAGCCTGGAGCGACCCTGCACTTCGTCGAGCATGGCCTGGCGCCTGACGAGAAGGTCCAGCGCTGGCAGCATCGCTTCGAGCCCGTGCAGAAGCGGCTCTTCGGCGGCTGCCACCTCACGCGGCCGATTGCCGACCTCCTAACGACCGCAGGCTTCACCATCACCGAGCTCGACGTCTTCTATGAGGACGGGGCACCCAAGCTCCTGGCCGCCGACTCGCTCGGCGTCGCGGTGTCGCCCTAGAGAGCGGCCAGCTCGGCACGTCGGCGGTCGCGCAGGACGAACCGCTGGACCTTGCCGCTCGGCGTGCGCGGAAGCGCATCGACGAAGTGGACGGCGCGTGGGTAGGCATGCGCGGCGAACCCGGTCTTGACGTGCTCCTTCAGCTCGTCGACGAGCTCGTCGGATGCCTGGATGCCGGGACGCAGCGCGACGAACGCCTCGACCACTTCACCGCGCAGCTCGTCCGGGACGCCAACCACGGCCGCCTCAGCGACCGCCGAGTGCTCGATGAGCACGCTCTCGACCTCGAACGGGCCGATCCGGTAGCCGGCCATGATGATCACGTCGTCGTCTCGTGACGAGAACCAGAAGTAGCCGTCTTCGTCGCGGCTTGCCGTATCGCCGGTGAGGTACCAGCGCCCGTCGGCGGTGAGGCGTGCGGCCGTCGTCTCCGGAGCATTGTGGTAGCCCATGAATGGCATCGCGGCGCTCTTCGGGATGTCGATCGCTACGCGTCCGAGCTCACCGGTGGCGGCGATCACGAGGCTGTCCTCACACAGAATCTCGGCGGTCCAGCCAGGCAACGTCGTCCCCATCGAGCCGGGCTTGATCGCGCGCCGGATCTCCGGATGCCATGCGTTGGCCACGACCATGCCCAGTTCGGTCTGTCCGTAGTGGTCGCGGATGTCAATGCCAAGCACCCGCTGCGCCCAGCGCAACGTCTCGGCGTCAAGCGGCTCGCCGGCGCTGGACAGGCACCGCAATGAGAGGTCCGCCGAGGCAGGCCGCTGGGCGGCGCGCAGCGCTCTGTAGGCCGTGGGCGCCGCGGCCAGGTTCGTGACGCCGACGCGATCGAGCACCTGCCACGCCAGCGCCGGATCGAACGGCGCTGTCAGCATCGTCACGCAGCGGCCGGCAGCGAGGGCGGCCACGATTCCGATGCAGAGCCCGTACGCCCAGCCTGGATCGGCGACATTCCAGTGCACGTCGTCGCCGGTCACGCCGAGGCCGTACTCGCAATACACCCGCCACGCGGCGATCGACCGCGCCGACACCGGGACGCCCTTGGGAGCGCCGGTCGTGCCCGACGTGAAGATCATGATGAAGGGGCCCTCGCCAGCCAGGACCTCAGCGGCAACGGCGGGCCGTTGCGCCTCCAGCAACCCGGTGAGCGACAAGGCGCCCGGGCACGGCTCCCCTCCCGCGATGACGACCCGGCAGCTTGCGTCGACCGTGTCGAGCTTCGCGGTCTGGTCGGCGTCGGCGACGATCAGCTTGGCTGCGCTGGAACGGAGGCGAAGCTCGATCGCGGGTGCAGCGAACGCGGTGAACAGCGGCACGTGGACCGCGCCGCGGCGCCAAATCCCAAGCAGGACGGTGACGAGATCTGCCGACTTGCCCATCAGGGTCGCGACACGATCGCCTGGCCCGACGCCGAGCTCCGCTAGCGCTGCGGCACAACGCTCGGAGCGCTCGCGCAGCTCGCCGTAGGTGACATCGGTGATGGTCAAGTCGGCGTCGATCAGCCTCAGCGCACTGTCACCCTCGCCGTGGTCGTCGCACAAGATCGCTGCCAGGCACACGTCGGAGCGGCCGTAGCGCTCCTCCAGCGCCCGAAGGCGTTGCTCAGCGTTTTCTGCGTCGTACCGTCCCTTGGTACTGATCGTTGGCTCGTTGCGATGCGGTGCGGACATGTGATGCTCCTTGAAGTCGTCGTCCCCTCATGGGCGTGAAACGTGCTTGAACCGTTGGTTCACGTCGTATGAACCGAGCGACCGTGGTGGTTGAATGGGTCGATGGCCGACGATCGGATATCCGACGGGGCTGCCGACGCGGAGCTCATCCGTGAGGGCGAGTACTGGTCGGTCCGCTTCGAAGATCGCGATCTGCGCATCCGCAACACCAAGGGCATGGGGTACCTCGCGCAGTTGCTCGCGCATCCGAATCGTGAGATCGAGGTGCTCGCGCTTGCAGGAGGCGGAGCAGTCGACCAACTGTCGCCGGCCGAGATCCGTGATGCCGGTCTCGTCCGCGACGGTCCTTCCGGGGACCCATTGCTCGACGAGCAGGCCCGGCGCGCCTACCGGGACCGTCTGGAGGATCTGCACGGCGAGATCGAGGAAGCCGATGCCTTCCACGATCCGGAGCGCTCTGCGCGCGCCCGCGAAGAGCTCCAGGCCGTCACCGACGAGCTGATGGCAGCGACCGGGCTCCATGGTCGAGACCGGCGTATGGGCACCCCCACCGAGCGTGCTCGCCTCAATGTGACCCGGGCAATCCGCAGCACGATCGCGCGCGTCGCCGAGCACCACGCCGCGCTCGGCGAGCACCTGTCGTCCTGCGTTCAGACCGGCCGAACCTGCGTCTATCGACCGCCCCGTCTCGCGACGATCGTGTGGACCGTGCAGACACGATCGACCGCCCGGCCGATCGCGCACCGCACCACGATGCTCGAGACGAGCTACGCCCACAACGGTGACCTCAGCATCGCCTATCAGGTCGTCGGAGATGGTCCGGTCGATGCGATCCTTGTCAACGGTCTTGCCGCCAATCTCGACCTCTGGTGGGCAGATTCGGATGGCGCGGCCGTGCTGCGCCGGCTCGCGTCGTGCTCGCGGCTGATGCTGTTCGACAAGCCGGGCACGGGCCTGTCTGACCCGGTCGCCGGAGCGCCCTCGCTCGAACAGCGCGTGGACGACATCCTCGCGGTGATGGACGCCGCCGGTTCTGATCGTGCCACGGTGATCGGGTACTCGGAGGGCGGGCTCGCGAGCGCGTTGTTCGCCGCCACGTATCCGGAGCGCACCGAGTCGCTGGTGCTCCTCAACTCAGGCGCCAGGTCCAAGCCCGGCCCCGGCCTCGCGCCGGCGTTCGACCAGCTCTGGCGGTGCCTGGACGAGCTCATCGTCGAGCGCTGGGGCGAGGGCGCGTTCATGCTCGAGATGGCGCCCAGCTGGGCAGGCAATGCGACGCGCCGGAAGTGGGCCGGCTTCTTCGAGCGCGCGTGCGCGAGTCCCGGCATGGCCCGGGCGATGGTCGCCGCGCTGCGCGAGTACGACGTACGCCCGGTGCTGCCGGCGATCAGCGTGCCCACCCTCGTGATCCATGCCAGCGATGAGCGGGTGCTGGCGGTCGACTTCGGCCGTGAGCTCGCCCGCCTGATCCCCAATGCCCGCTATGTCGAAGTACCCGGCGTCGATCACCTCTTCTTCGCCGGGAACTGGGAGCCGATCGTGTCTGAGATCGAGACGTTCCTGGCCACTGAGCTTCCGCAACAGGCGACGGAGAGACTGCTGCAGACGGTGCTCTTCCTGGACGCCGGATCGTTTGATCGCGAGCAGCGTGACGCGATCGTCCGCTCCGAGCTCCTCCGCTACGAAGGCCGTCTCGTCGAGAGCTTTGACCAGAGGATCCTCGCGACGTTCGACGGACCCAGCCGTGCGGTGCGCGCCGGCCGAGCGATCGTCGCGGCGCTCGGCCGCATTGGTGTGCAGAGTGGCGCGGGCATTCACACCGGTGAATGCGAGATCGCCTACCACGACCTCACCAGCACCACCCTGCGCATCGGCGACCATCTCGCCACGCTGGCGGCCCCGTGCGAGGTGCTGGTCTCCCGCACGGTGTGCGATCTCGTCGGCGGCTCCGGGATCGAGTTCAGCGATCGTGGGGAGCATGCGCTGAACGGGGCCACCGGTCGATGGCAGTTGTATGCCGCGACCGGCGACCAAGCCGCCGATGCCAGGCACGTCGACACCGTCGACGCGCACGTCGCCGCGCTGACCCCTGGGCCGCGAGCAGCGATGTCCCGAAGCGATCGCGTGACACTCGCGCTGGCCGGACGGGCACCGGGCGTCGTCCGGCGTGTCACGCCGCGTCATCGCCGACAAGCTCCGCCCTAGCGCCATGTCTGCGCTTCGAGACGGACTACCGTTCCAGACGATGGCCGCCGTACGAGGAAGTCGATGACCGAGACCTGGAAGAACTGGGCGGGCGATCAGCACTGCGCGCCAGCGCGGATCGCGCGGCCGGCCAGCGAGGACGAGCTGGCCGAGGTCGTCGCCCAGGCCGCAGCCGACGGCCTGCCCATTCGTGCCGCGGGCAGCGGGCACTCGTTCACCGACATCGCCTGCACCGACGGGCTGCTGATCGACACCACCGGGATGCAGCGCGTCATCGACGCCGACGCCGAGTCCGGCCTCGTGACCGTGCAGGCGGGCATCACGCTGCATGACCTCGGCGGTCAGAACGCGCGCCACGGGCTGGCGCTCGAGAACCAGGGTGACATCGACGCGCAGTCGCTCGCCGGCGCGCTGGCCACCGCGACGCACGGGACCGGCGCGCGCTTCGGCAACCTTTCGACGCGGGTCGTCGGCATGCGCCTGGTGACCGCGTCAGGCGACGTCGTCAACGTCACCGATGCGTCTGACCCGGAGGCCCTGCGCGCGGCGCGCGTGTCGCTCGGCGCGCTGGGGATCGCGTCGCAGGTGACGATTGCGTGCCTGCCCCTGTACACCCTGCACCGCCACGACCAGCCCCTCCCGCTGAACGACGTGCTTGACCGCCTTGACGAGCACGTCGACGGCAACGACCACTTCGAGTTCTTCCTCTGGCCCTACACGCGCACGGCGCTCACGCGGTCGACGGTCCGCAGTGACGCCGCACCGAAGCCCCAAGCGCAATGGAAGCGCACGCTCCAGGAGCAGGTGATCGAGAACCGGGTGCTCAAACTGAGCTGCGGGACGGGGCGGCGCTTCGAGCGCCTGGTGCCGCGGCTGAACCGGATGATGGCCGGGGCGATGTCGGAGGCGCGCGTCCAGGACCACGCCTACAAGGTCTACGCGACCCAGCGCGACGTGCGCTTCACCGAGACCGAGTACGCGATCCCGCGCGCGCACGCACGCGAGGCGTTGGAGCGCGCGCTGGCGCTGGTCGAGCGCCGCAAACTGCCGATCCTGTTTCCGTTCGAGGTGCGCTTCGCGGCCGGCGACGACGCCTTCCTCTCGACCGCGCACGAGCGCGAAACGTGTTACATCGCCGCCCATCAGTACACCGGCATGGAGTTCGAGTCGTTCTTCCGCGGTTTCGAGGAGATCCTGGACTCTTACGGCGGGCGCCCGCACTGGGGCAAGCGCCATTACCAGTCGGCCGCGACGCTGCGCGAGCGCTATCCGGAGTGGGACCGCTTCCAGGCGGTGCGTGCCCGCTTGGACCCCGACGGTGTGTTTGCCAATGACTACACCCGCCGCGTGCTCGGCCCGGTCAGCGCGCCGGTGCGCTCCTGATGCTCGCGCCCGCCGCACGACTGCAGCGCTACGAGAAGGCGTTCGCCGATCTCGACGCGCCGTTTGCGTTCGTCGACCTCGACGCGCTGTGGTCTAACTCGGCCGGCATGCTGGCGCGCAGCGCCGGCAAGCCGATCCGCGTCGCGTCCAAGTCGCTGCGCTGCCGAGCGCTGCTGCGCACGATCCTCGACCGCGACGCCGGCTACCAGGGGCTGCTGACGTTCACGCTGCCCGAGACGCTGTGGCTGGCGCGC
Source organism: uncultured Conexibacteraceae bacterium (assembly GCA_963829185.1). GTDB lineage: Bacteria > Actinomycetota > Thermoleophilia > Solirubrobacterales > Solirubrobacteraceae > Baekduia. Next base: position 133,313 of record CAWHID010000010.1, on the reverse strand, counting down.
CACGGCTTCACCGACCTCGTCGTCGCCTATCCGACGAGCGACCGCGCCGCCCTGCGCGAGCTGGCGGCACTGACCGCAGACGACCCAGACGGCGCGCCCGTGGTGATGGTCGACTCGATCGAGCACCTCGATCTGATCGCGGCCGCGGTCGGCGACGTCACCGCGCCGATCCGCGTCTGCCTGGACTTCGACGCGTCGTTCTGGACCGCGCGCTCGCGCGTGAAGATCGGCGCGAAACGCTCACCGGTCCACAGCCCCGAGCGGGCGCGGGCGCTGGCCGAGACGATCGTGGCGCGCCCCGGCTTCACGCTTGCCGGGATGATGTCCTACGAGGGCCACATCGCCGGACAGGGCGACAAGATCGCCGGCGCGCGCGCCAAGAGCCTGGTGATCACGCGGATGCAGCAGGCGTCCTTCGCCGAGCTGCGCGAGCGCCGCGCCGCGGCCGTCGCCGCCGTCTCGCAGGTCGCGCCGCTGGCGTTCGTCAACGCCGGCGGTACCGGGGACCTCGAGCGCGTCGCCACCGAGCCGGCGATGACCGAGGCGACCGCCGGGTCGGGGTTCTACGCGCCGACGTTGTTCGATAACTACTCGAGCTTTCGCCTCGAGCCGGCCGCGATGTTCGCCCTGCCAATCTCACGGCGCCCCGGCCCCGGCATTGTCACCGCGCTGGGCGGCGGCTACCTGGCCTCCGGTGTGGGCGCCAAGGACCGCATGCCCACCCCCTACCTCCCGGAGGGCCTCAAGCTCGACGCGATGGAGGGCACGGGCGAGGTCCAGACCCCGCTGCGCGGCAAGGCCGCCGACGGCCTGCGCCTCGGCGACCGCGTCTACTTCCGCCATACCAAGGCCGGCGAGCTGTGCGAGCGCTTCAACACCCTCTACCTGCTCGAAGGCGACCAGATCGTCGACGAGGTCCCGACCTACCGGGGTGAAGGCCAGTGCTTCTTGTGAGCACGTAGGCGCATCATCCCGTCGGAAGAATGCCGCCGCCTGCCAGCGGAGGCAGGAACACCTCCTTGACGTGCGGCAGTGGCGCCCCACAGCTGACCAGATGGCGCAGCGCCCACTGGTACGGCGGTGCGTCGGCAGCCGCCCAGCCCGCGCGCTCGCGCTCGATGTGATCCTGGAGATCGGCCGCCTTGACCGTGCGCGCCAGATCACCGGCGGGCCCGGGCGCGTGGACGATGCGCAGCACGTAGGACGCAAACGGCTCGTCCGCGCTGCACGTCAGCAGCTCGAGCGCCGCGAGCTCAACCGCGCTGAGCCCCTCGGCCTCGAGCTCGGCGGGCCTGACCGCTGTCCGCTCCAGCAGATCATGCAACCACGCGACCGACCGCGCGCCCGCCGGCACGGACGCGGCGACGCGGGCGATGTGGTCGAGGAGCGGCTCGCCGGCGCGATCGCGCTGGCCGGCGTGGTGGCGGCAAGCGATCTCGCGTGCGACGAGCTCGTCCATGAACGCAGTGTGGAGTCCAGGCTGGTCTCCGGCCTCACCCTCAGCGGGTGATGCGATCCGGCGGGGATCGGGGTTTGATGGGATCGTGACCACGCCACCCAGCGATTCGGACGCTGCGACCATCGCCTCCTCGCTCATCCGCGATGCCAGCGCCGCGGGGCTGCCACACCACCATCTGCCAGCGCGCGGCACGGGCAGCGAGGTCGCGCACGACCTCATCACCAACGAGCTGTTGCTCGACGGCAGCGCGCGCCTGAACCTCGCCACCTTCGTCACCACGTGGATGCCGCGCCGCGCCGCTGCCCTCATGGCCGAGACGGCAGACAAGAACATGATCGACAAGGACGAGTATCCGCAGACGGCCGAGATCGAGCGGCGCTGCGTGAACATCCTCGGCAACCTCTGGCACGCGCCGGGGGATGGCGACGCCACCGGCACCTCCACCACCGGCTCGAGCGAGGCCGCCATGCTGGGCGGGATGGCGCTGAAGTGGCGCTGGCGCGAGCGCCGTCGCGCCGCCGGCGCGCCCACCGACCGCCCGAACCTCGTGATGGGCGTCAACGTCCAGGTGTGTTGGGACAAGTTCTGCCGCTACTGGGAGATCGAGCCGCGACTGGTCCCGATGGAGGGCGACCGCTTCCACCTCGAGGCCGAGCAGGCCGCCGCCGCCTGCGACGAGAACACGATCGGCGTGGTCGCGATCCTCGGCTCGACGTTCGACGGCAGCTACGAGCCGATCGCCGGGATCGCCGCCGCGCTCGACGCGCTGGCCGCCAGCGGCGGCCCCGACGTGCCGCTGCATGTCGACGCCGCCTCGGGCGGGTTCATCGCCCCGTTCTTGCAGCCCGAGCTCATCTGGGACTTCCAGCTGCCGCGGGTGCAGTCGATCAATGCCTCAGGGCACAAGTACGGCCTCGTCTATCCCGGCGTCGGCTGGGCGCTGTGGCGCGACGCCGGCGCGCTGCCCGAGGAGCTGGTGTTCAAGGTCAACTACCTCGGCGGTGAGATGCCGACGTTCGCCTTGAACTTCTCGCGGCCTGGCAGCGAGGTCATCGCGCAGTACTTCATGTTCTTGAGCCTAGGTCGCGAGGGCTTCACGGCCGTGCAGGCCAACTCGAGCGCGGTCGCCCAGCACATCGCCTCCGAGGTCGCGGCGATGGGGCCCTACCGCACGATCACCGACGGCAGCGAGCTGCCGGTCTTCGCGTTCACGACCACACCGGAGACCGACCGCTACACCGTATTCGACGTGTCCGACCGGCTCCGCGAGCGCGGCTGGCTCGTGCCGGCCTACACGTTCCCGGCCAACCGTGAGGACCTGTCGGTCCTGCGCGTCGTGGTGCGCGCCGGCATGACCCACGACATGGCCGACCTGCTCCTGGACGATCTACGCCAGCAGACCGCGACGCTCGAGCGTCACGGTGGCCTCACCAGTCGCGGCGCGGCGCCAGTGGCGGCGTTCCGCCACTAGGACGGCTCGCGAGCGTCAGTGGCGGACATGCGCAAGTGGCTCCCCATGCTCATCCTCGCGTTGGCCCAGTTCGTGATGGTGCTCGACTCGAGCGTCATGAACGTCGCGATCTCGCAGATCGTCGAGGACCTCGACACGACGATCCAGGGCGTCCAGACCGCGATCACCCTGTACACGCTGGTGATGGCGGCGTTCATGCTGCTCGGCGCCAAGCTCGGCGACATCCTGGGGCGCAACCGGGTCTTCGCGATCGGGCTGGCGATCTACGGCGTGGGCTCGCTGACGACCGCGTTGAGCCCGAACCTCGCCGTGCTGTTGATCGGCTGGTCTGGCATCGAAGGGCTCGGCGCCGTGCTCGTCGTGCCGGCGATCGCGGCGCTGACCGCGGCGACCTACGAGGGTCGCGACCGGGCCTTGGCCTATGCCTTGCTGGGCGGCATCGCGGCGGTCGCGGTGGCCGCCGGCCCGCTCATCGGTGGCTGGGTCACCACCGAGCTCACGTGGCGCTACGTCTTCGCAGGCGAGACCGTGGTCGTCATCCTCATCTTGCTGGTGCGAGGGCAGATCGCGCGAGCGCCGAACGCCCCACGGCGGCCGCAGCTCGACGTCGTGGGCGTGGCGCTCTCGTCGAGCGGCTTGGGCCTGGTCGTCTTCGCAATCCTGCGCAGCAGTGTGTGGGGCTTCGTGGCGCCACGCACACCGCCGACGATCGGCGGCACCGAGATCACGCCCCTGGGCTTCTCGGTCGTGCCGTTCATCGTGCTCGGCGGCCTCGCGCTGCTGTGGGCCTTCGCGGCTTGGGAGCGGCGCCGGACACGGTTGGGCCGGGACGCGCTGCTGGACACGACGTTGCTGGGCGTCGCGCAGCTGCGGGCCGGCCTGTCGACGCTGGTGGGTCAGCAGCTCGTCCTGATGGGCACCTTCTTCGTGATCCCCGTCTACCTCCAGGTTGTGCTGGGCCTTGATGCGTTTGAGACCGGCAAGCGCCTGCTGCCGCTCTCGGTCGCGATGCTCGTCTTCGCGCTGCTCGGCCCGCGCGTAGCCGCGAAGCGCTCCTCACGGGTCGTGGCCCAGATCGGGCTGATCGCGGTCAGCATCGGCGCGGTCGTCATGCTCGCGACCCTGGATGTCAAGCTGCACGACACCGGCTTCAAGGTGGCACTGGCCCTCATCGGCGCGGGCGCCGGGCTGCTGGCCTCGCAGCTGGGCAACGTCATCATGTCGGCCGTCGCCCCCGACCAGACCAGCGAGGCCGGCGGCCTTCAAGGCACAGCCCAGAACCTCGGGTCCTCGCTCGGCACGGCGATCATCGGCGCCGTCCTGCTCGGCTCGCTGGCAACCGGCTTCAGCGACGCCATCACCGCGAACTCCGACATCCCGGCCGCCACGCGCCAGACGATCGTCGCCAACGTCAAGGAGGGCATTGACATCGTGCCCGTCGCCACCGTCGAGGAGGCGGCGGTCAAGGGCGGGCTCCCGGCCGACCAGGCCAAGGCGATCGCCGACGACTACGGCGATGCCCAGCTCGGGGCGCTGCGCCTGGCGCTCGGCGCGGTCGCGCTGTGCGCGCTGCTGTCGCTCGGGCTCACGCGCAAGCTCCCGAGCACGTCGCTGGCCGAGAGCGAGGCTGATGACGGCGAGCTCCTCACGCCCTACCTCATGTAGTTGACACATATTGCTCCCCGTGTAACCTGCGTCGTCGCTGACGTTTGACGCCCTGTCAAGCCTTCTGAAGGGATCCCGTGTCCGACCTCGCCCACGCTCACGACCACGACGGCATCGAGATCAATCCCGCGACATGGAGCGATCCCAAGCGCTATGCGTGGCTGCTGGGTCTCCTGGTCCCGCTGCTGCCGTTCATGGCCTGGGGCCTCGTGGAGCTGACAGGCCTGAGCGTCTTCTGGTTCTGGGGTCCGCTCTTCATCTTCGGCGTGATGCCGTTCCTCGACACGGCCATCGGCAAGGACTCCTCCAACCCGCCCGACTCGGTGGTCAAGTACCTGGAGCAGGATCGCTATTACCGATGGTGCACCTACGCGTTCATCCCGCTGCAGTTCATCGCGCTCGTTGGCGGCGCCGCGCTGCTGGCCGGTGACGACCTCGGCGTCGTGGAGAAGCTCGGGCTCGCGCTCACGCTGGGCTGCGTCAACGGGATCGGGATCAACACCGCCCATGAGCTCGGCCACAAGCGCGCGAGCCTGGAGCGCTGGCTGAGCAAGGTCGCGCTGGCGCCGACGGGCTACGGCCACTTCTACATCGAGCACAACCGCGGCCATCATGTACGGGTCGCGACGCCGGAGGATCCGGCAAGCTCGCGGATGGGCGAGAGCTTCTACCGCTTCTGGCCGCGGACGGTGGCCGGCAGCCTGCGCTCCAGCTGGGAGCTCGAAGCGCAGCGCCTGGAGCGCGACGGCACCCGCTGGCTCTCGCCACGCAACGACATCCTCAACGCCTGGGCGATGACCGTCGTCCTCTTCGCGGCGCTCATGCTCGTCTTCGGGGTCGGCCTGCTGCCGTGGCTGATCATCCAGGCGGTTGTCGGGTTCTCACTCCTGGAGGTGGTCAACTACCTAGAGCACTACGGGCTGCTGCGCGAAAAGCGCGACGACGGCACCGACCGCTACGAGCGCACCCAGCCGTGGCACAGCTGGAACTCCGACAACGTGTCGTCCAACGTGCTGCTCTACCACCTGCAGCGCCACTCCGACCACCACGCCCATCCCACACGCCGCTTCCAGGCCCTGCGCCACTTCGACGAGGCCCCTGAGCTGCCCTCGGGCTACGCGACGATGATCCTGCTCGCGGTCTTCCCGCCGCTGTGGCGCCGCGTCATGGATCCGCGCGTCGTGGCCCACTACGGCGGCGACGTGGCGCGCGCCAACCTCGACGCGCGCAAGCGTGACCGGCTGCTGCGCCGCTACAGCGCCACCGCGGCGTGACGGTGGCCGCAGACGAAGGCGGGATCGACACGCCGAGCACCGACGACCGCCTGCTCGATGCGACCGGCGTCGAGCTGGGCCGCGCCGGCTGGCCGGAGGTCACGATGGCCGCGGTGGCGCGTACCGCCGGCGTGAGCCGCCAAACCCTCTACAAGCGCTTCGGCAGCCGTGGCGAGCTGGCCCAGGCCTACGTCCTGCGCGAGGCCGCGCGGCTCGTCGCACGCGTGGAGACCGCGGTCACCAGCAACGTCAAGGATCCGCACCGCGCGCTCTCGGCGGCCTTCGACGTCTTCCTCTCTGCGGCCGCCGACAACCCGCTCGTGCGCGCGATCACCACCGGCCCGGGCGCCGACGAGCTGCTCGAGCTCGTCACGATTCGCGGCGGCCCGGTCGTCGCGGCGGCCACCGACCGGCTGTCGGCGGTCATGCAGGCGAGCTGGCCACATCTCGCCGCTGCAGACGCCGATCTCATGTCCGAAGTCGTCGTGCGCCTCGCGATCAGCACGGCGGCCCTGCCCGAGGGACGGGTTGGGCTCACGGGTGCATCGCTGGCCGAGGTCCTGGGACCGTTCGTCGACCGCGCGCTGGGGCAGCACCAACAACAAGGCACCCCCGCCATCAGCTCATAGCAGCGGATCGGCCGCCAATCTGTCGTCCGAGCGCCGTCAAGCTCGTACGTCTCGCCGCTTGTTCGCCAGCGATGCCGGCATGAGACTGCAGGGCGTACCGATGGTCTCGCCGCGAGCAATGACAGATGGACCTGACTCGCGGCCACCCGTGGTCGTCGTTGGCGACGGCGACCTTGCGAGCGAGTTGGTCGAGCAGCTGCGTCACCGCGGCGCGCCCTGCCGTCAGTTGCGACGACCGACGGATCGCGAGCTGGCGCGGGCGCTGCGTGAGGCGCCGCGGTTCGTGGCGATCATCGACCACGATGACATCTACGCGCTGCGCCTGGCCCTCGTCGCCGAGCACGCACAGCCCAGCGTGCCGATGCTGGTGACGGTCTTCGACGCGACGGTGGCCGCGCAACTGGTCCGGACGGTCCCCAACTGCCAGGTGGTGTCGCTCGCGGACGCGACTGCGCCAGTGCTGGCCGCCGACTGCGTCACGTTAGGCCCACCGAGGAGCGCTGCCGGCCGGCTCTGGTCATATGCGATGTGCCAGATGCGTCCCTACGACGCATCGTCGCGGCTGCTGGTGTACGGCGTCGCCGGGCTTGCCGCGATCCTCGGAACCGAGACCCTCATGAATGCGCTGGCGTTCGGCCACCCGTTCAGCGCCTCCTTCTATGACGCCGCGAAGGCGACGGCGACGGTCGGACCCGACGACATCGCTGAAGAGGGTCCGGCGGAGTACGCCGTCACGGTTGGCGTCCTGATGCTGGTGAGCACCGCGCTGACAGCCGCTGCGACGGCGGGGCTCATCAACCGCCTGACCACGCGCCGCCTGGTCGCCCTCTTCGGGCGCCGGACGCTGCCGCGCCGCGACCACGTCATCGTCGTCGGGTTGGGACAGGTGGGTCTCCGGCTGTGCCTGATGTTGCGCCAGCAGGGCATCAGGGTGGTGGCTATCGAGCGCGACCGTCACACGACGAACGTCCATCTCGCCAAGCGCCTGGGCATTCCAGTGATGATCGGCGACGGCAGCGAGCGGGGGCTGCTGAACCGGGTGGGTGTCCAACAGGCGCAGGCGCTGGCGTCGGTCACATCAGACGATCACGTCAACATCGCGGTCAGCGTCGCGGCACTCGCTGCACGCACCGACCTGCGCGTCATCCTCCGCGCCGGCGACGATGACGCCGTGACCGAGACCCGCGCGCTCTTTCCGATCGGCGTCGTCCGCGACGTCAACCGCCTCGCCGCCGTCCGGTTCGCCGACCTGGCGCTCAGTCCGCCGTCGCGCTGACCACGTCCCGCCTGACCGCGCACGGCCGACGTCGTAGGATCCGCCCCCATGGCACGCGACGGCTTCGCCCTGCTGGCCGACGCTGACCCCGACGAGGTCGCGCGGCTGCTCGAAAGCGGCCGGCGGCGCACGTTCTCCGCGGGCGAGGTCGTCTTCCATGCCGGCGATCCCGCCGACACGATCCACCTCGTGCGCTCGGGGCGCTTCGCCATCCGGATCACCACCGAGTTCGGGGATGTCGCGACGCTCAACGTCGTCGGTCCCGGCGACGCCTTTGGCGAGCTGGCGCTGCTGACGCCGGGCGCGCCGCGCAGCGCGACCGTCGCGGCGCTCGAAGCGGCGGAGACGTTGAGCGTGCATCAGCTGGACTTCGCCCGGCTGCGCCGCGAGCGCCCGCAGACCGATGCGTTGTTGATCGAGTTGCTCGCGGGCCGCGTGCGGCGCCTCTCCGAGCAGCTCGTCGACGCGCTCTACGTGCCAGCCGAGACGCGCGTGCGCCGCCGCCTGCTCGACGCGGCCGCGGCGTTCGGCACCGTCGAGCCGGAGGTAACGATCCCACTGACCCAAGACGAGCTGGCCTCGATGGCCGGCACGTCGCGCGCCACGGTCAACAAGGTGCTGCGCGACGAGGAGAAGCTCGGCGCCGTCCGCCTCGGACGCGGCAAGACGACGATCGTCGATCCCGAAGCGCTGCGCCGGCGCGCGCACGGGCTGTTCACCTAGAGGCCCGCGCCCATCGAGGTCGCTTCCGCCCCTCCCTGTGGGGCCAAAGCGACCCGCATCCCGCGGGAGGCTCAGCGGCGGCGCGCGCGAGCCAGATAGCGCTCGCCGCGGTGCACGTTGATGGTCTTGCGCAGCCGGAAGTCCCGGACCGCCACGACGCCCTCCTGCACCGAGACGAACGTTCCGGGGCTCGGGTTGCTCGCGCAGCGGTCGACCATGATCCAGCGCGTACCGCGGACGATCGCCGAGCCGTGGCGGCCCTGGGTCTTGATCCGGCCCTTGGCCCGGACCTTGATGCGCCGGCCGGCGGGCGGGGCGTCGGTCCTGGCCGCGTGGGCGACGACCGAGCCGGCCGCGCGGCGCACCGCCCGTGAGCGGGCGGTGATCCGCTTGGCCTTGCAGCCCGCCAGCGGCCCCGACAGCGTCAGCCGCCCCGGCCGCTGACCACGGTCGATCTCAGGCGGCTGGGTCACCAGGACACGTCCCTGACCGATCGAGGCCGACGCGGTCTTGCCCGCCTTGGTCGTGACGAAGAAGAGCGCGACCGTCCCCTTGCGGCTGTCGACCTCGGTCCCGAGTGCGAGCGACTCGGCGTCCCCGAGCAAGACGAAGGCCTTGGTCCCCGGCCGCCGGATCCGGATCGTCCCGGACGTCGGGCGCGCGACCGCGGTGCGGCCGAGGACCGGCGGCGTGACGCCCGGCGGCGGCGTGTCCCCCACGACGGGTGGCGTCGTGGGCGGCGGACCTGGATCGGCCGGCGGCGTGGCGACCTCCGCCACGGCGCGGATCCGGTGGTTGAACGCGTCGGCGATCAGGAGCCCGGTGCCGAACGGGATCGCCACGCGCGGGTGGGAGAGCTGGGCCAGCGTGGGCGCCCCGCCGTCGCCGGAGAAGCCGAGCGTCCCGGTTCCGGCGCGCGTGCTGATCGTCCCGTCGGGCGCGACCTCGCGCACGCGCTCGTTGCCCGTGTCGGCGATCAGAATCCCGCCGTCGGGCGTCGGCGCGACGCCCTCGGGCAGGGCGAGCGACGCCGCCGTCGCAAGGCCGCCGTCCCCAGAGAAGCCCGATGTCGCGCTGCCAGCGACCGTGGTGATGATGTTCTGGGCACTGACGCGCCGGATCCGGTTGTTGTTGGTGTCGGCGATCAGATAGCCACCGCCGGGCAGCGGGGCGACGCGCGCGGGCGCGTTGAGCCGCGCGCCCGTCGACGAAGCGCCGTCACCCGAAAAGCCGGCACCGTTGGTCGGCAGGCTCGTGCTGGCCGTGATCGTGCCGGCCGCGTCGACCCTGCGGACGCGGTGGTTGCCGGTGTCGGCAATCAGATAGCCACCGTCGGGCGTCGCCGCGACGCCCTGGGGCGCGGTGAGCAGCGCGCTCGTCGCGGGCCCGTTGTCCCCGGTCTGCCCGGCCTGGCCGCCGATCCCGGCGACGGTCGTGATGATCCCCGCGGCCGAGACCCTGCGGATGACGTTGTTATTGGTGTCGGCGATCAGGAAGCCGCCGTCGGCCGTCGCCGAGACGCCGCGCGGCTGGTTGAGGCGGACGAGCGTGCTCGTCGCGGGCTGCCCGTCACCGCCGAAGCCGCCGGTCTGCCCGACGGCCGGGCCCGCGCCCGCCACCGTGGTGATCGTGCCGTCGGCGGCGACCCGGCGGATGCGGTGGTTGGAGGTGTCGGCGACGAGGTAGCCGCCGCCCGGCAGCGGCGAGACGTCAGACGGCGACGTGAGCAGCGCGGCGGTCGCGGCCCCGCCATCACCCGCAAAGCCACCGTTGCCCGAGCCAGCGACGGTGTCCAGACGCGGTGCCGCACCGGCGACGGCGACGACCACGAGCGCCCCGAGCGTGAGCAGGGCGGCGAGCAAGATCCGGGTATGGCGCGGGAGGCGCATGGCGCGATCATCGCGCAGGAGCCGGCGCGCGATCCGCCAGACCCAGACACTCCATCTGTCGCATCGGCGACACTTCCGCGCCATGGACCGGCTCCGCCGCGCGCTGCTCGTCGCCTTTGCCGCGTGCGCGGCCGCTCTGGGCATCGCCGCGACCGGCGTGCTGGACCGTGCCGAGGACGCCACGATCGACCAGCGCTTCGCGCTGCGCGAGACGCTCCACGCGCCCGGCCCGCCGCGCGACGTCGTGGTCGTCGGCATCGACGAGGCGAGCTTCCGCCAGCTCGGGCTGCAATGGCCGCTGCCGCGAGCGCTTCACGCGCGCGCGATCCGGACGCTGCTGGCCGCCGGCGCGCGGCGCGTCGTCTATGACGTGCAGTTCACCGAGCCCTCGGAGGCGCGTGCGGGCGATCGTGCGCTGCTGCGCGCGGCGGCCGACCCGCGCGTGGTACTTGGGACGACCGAGCGCGACGACACCGGGGCGCCGGCGATCCTCGGCGGCGCGATCGCCCTGTCGGCCGGCGGCGGCCAGGTCGGCTTTGCGACATTCCCGGTCGCCGGCGACGGCGTCTGGCGTGACCTCCAAGCCCGCGACGGCACGATCCCAACGCTCGCGATCCTCGGCGCCGACGGATCGGCAACGGCCCCCACGCGACCGATCGACTTCACGCGCCAGGTCATCGAGATCCCCTTCAGCAGCGTGGTAGAAGGCGAGCTCGACCCGGCGGCGGTGCGCGGCAAGGTCGTCGCGGTCGGTGCGACGGCGACCTCGCTGCGCGACGACCACGCCACGCCGGTCGGGACGCTGCCGGGCGTCTGGGCTCACGCCGCCGCGATCCAGACCGTGCTCGACGACTACCCGCTGCGCGACGCGCCGCTGGCCGTCGGCATCTTGGTGTCCTTGCTCGCCGCGCTGGCCGCGCCGCTGGCCACGGTCTCCGTACGCCGCGACCGGGCGGTCTGGTGGGCGCTGGCCGTCGGAGCGCTCGGCGCGGTCACGCTCGGCGTCACCGCCCAGCTGGCCTTCGCGGGCGGATCGATCCTGCCGCTGACGCCCGCGCTGCTCGCGCTCGCCCTTGGGACCGCAGGCGCGGTGGCCATGACCTACGTGTCGGAGTCGCGGACGCGGGCGCGCACGCGGCTGGCCTTCGAGCGCTTCGTCGCCCCGGCGGTCGTCGACGAGATCCTGCGTCGTGAGGGCGGCGAGCTGCGCCTCGAAGGCCGGCGGCTGGAGGCGACGGTGCTCTTCTGCGACCTGCGCGGCTTCACCGCGCTGGCCGAGACGCTCGAAGCCGAGCAGGTCATCGCGGTGCTCAACCGCTATCTGGAAGGCGTCTCTGGCGCAGTCTTCGAGCACGAGGGAACCGTCGTCTCCTTCCAAGGCGACGGCGTGATGGCCGTCTTCGGTGCGCCGCTAGAGCAGCCCGACCACGCCACGCGGGCGGTCGCCGCGGCGCGCGAGATCCTGGCCCAGCGGCTTCCGGCGTTCAACACCTGGTTGGCCTCCGAGATCCCGGGAGTGGGGCCGCTGGACGCGGGCATCGGCGTCAACTCGGGGCCCGTGATGTCTGGGCCGGTCGGCTCGCAGCACCGGATCGAGTACGCCGCGGTCGGCGACGCGACCAACGTGGCGGCACGCCTGCAGGCGCTCAGCCGCGAGCTCGACGGGCGCCTGTTCGTGGCGGCCAGCACCTACAACTTGCTCGGGGACGCCGAGACAGACGGACTGCGGCCCTGCGGCGACGTGGCCCTCAAGGGCCGCCGCGAGCCGGTGACCGTCTACTGCGCCTGAGCCCGGACGCACCAGCGGCCCCTTGCATCCGTGCAAGAGGCCGCGGGGGTCCGCACCGGGCGGAGCTTGGTCGTGCTGGAGCGGCTAGGCGCTCTTGGGCACGCAGATGGCGTAGGCGCGCAGGAGGCGCGACGCCCCGGTGTAGTTGCGGCCGTAGACCTGCCAGCCCGTCAGCTCGCCAGCGTCGATGACCGGCATCGATGCGCTGATCCGCGCGTCGAAGGTCGTCGGCAAACCGTTGGACGGGATGATCCACGCGCCCCCGCCGCCGATGGCCTTCTCTTCGGGAGCGCACGATGCGGTGACGTCGCTCGGGGAGCCTGCCGCCGGGCCGGTGACCTGCGGGCCATCCACGACGACCGTGCGCGTGGCGTTGGACAGGAACGCCGTCTGATCGCGACCGTTGAGCTTCTTGGCGTCGTCGGCGCTCTTCGCGCTCGTGGCCGTATCGGCGCTCTTGGCCGTGTCCGCGCTCTTGGCGTGGTCGGCGTTCTTGGCGGTGTCGGCTGAGGCCGCGTGCGTCGCCTCCTGGGCGGACTTGGCGACCTCCGCCAGCTTGGCGAGGCTGGCGATCGGCACGAGCCCGAGCGTCGACTCGCGGATCTGGATGCCGGTGAGCGTGTCCTTGCGCAGCTTGCCGGCGGAGACGCTGCCCGACTTGAGGCGCTTGCCGTCGAACTGCGCAGCATGGCCGGACGCGGCGCCGGCGGTGAGAAAGGCGATGGACGTCGCGACGGATGCGGCGACGATGCGGGTGGAGATGATGCTCATGATGATCTTGCTCCTGGGTCTGTTGGCGGAAGGCCCGTTGCCCTCCGTCGTTCGTTGACCGCACTCTCCCGCCGCCACCCCGTCGGGTCTGTTCGATCCGCGACGCCCGTTGTGTCAACTCGCCGACACGGCATGGTCGTAGCGCAGCACCTGCGACCACTCGCACCCTGGGCGTGAGAGGCTTCGCGCCATGACCAGCACGACGGCGTCCACGACCTCCCGGCTGTTGAACCCGGGCACCTACGACCCGGTCGAGCTCGATCCGGCCACGCGCCGTCTGCTGCGCGCCACGATCGACTGGTTCGAGGCCAAGGGCAAAGCCGCCCTGACCGCTGAGGTGCGCACCGACGTCTGGTACGCCGACTTCATCGAGTTCCTTGCCCGCGAGCGCGCGTTTGCGACGCTGCTGACCCCGGAGCGCGACGGCGGCGGCGACCCCGACAAGCGCTGGGACACCGCGCGCAACGCGGCGTTCAACGAGATCCTCGGGTTCTACGGGCTCTCCTATTGGTATGCCTGGCAGGTCACGATCCTCGGCCTCGGGCCGATCTGGCAGAGCGACAACGAGGTCGCGCGGCAGCGGGCCGCGGCGCTGCTCGACCAGGGCGCGGTCTTCGCCTTCGGCCTCTCCGAGCGCGACCACGGGGCCGACATCTACTCCACCGACATGGTGCTCGAACTCCAAGCCGACGGCGGCTTTGTCGCCAACGGCGGCAAGTACTACATCGGCAACGGCAACGTGGCGGGGATGGTGTCGGTCTTCGGCCGCCGCGCCGACATCGACGGCCCCGAGGGCTATGTCTTCTTCGCGGCCGACAGCAGCCATCCCGCCTACAAGCTGCGCTCCAACGTCGTGCACGGTCAGCTCTACGTGAGCGCATTCGATCTGGAGGACTACCCCGTCTCTCCCGACGACGTCCTGCACACCGGCGTCGCAGCGTTCGAGGCGGCGTTGAACACCATCAACGTCGGCAAGTTCAACTTGGGGTTCTGCTCGTTGGGCATGGCCGAGCACTGCTTCTACGAGACGGTCACCCAGGCCGAGGGCCGTGTCCTGTTCGGCAAGCGCGTGACCGAGTTCGGCCAGGTGCGCCGGATCCTCAGCGAGGCCTACGTGCGGCTGCTGGCCGGCAAGCTCTACGGGGCGCGCGCGGTGGACTACGTGCGCAGCGCCAGCCGCGACGACCGCCGCTACCTGCTGTTCACGCCGATCACCAAGATGCAGGTCACGACCGAGGGCGAGCGCATCGTGCGGCTGCTGGCCGAGGTGATCTCGGCCAAGGGCTTTGAGCGCGACAGCTTCTTTGAGAGCGCCAAGAACATCATCGACGGGCTGCCGAAGCTGGAGGGGACCGTCCACGTCAACCGCGCCCTGACGCTGAAGTTCCTGCCCGGCTACCTGTTCGGGACCGCGCCCATCGACGCTCCCCAGCAGCGCCACGACGCGACCGACGACGCCTTCCTCTTCGACCAGGGCCCGACGCGTGGCCTGAGCCGGATCGCCTTCCCCGACTGGCGGCCGATCTTCGACACGTTCGCCACCGTGCCGAACGTCGCACGCTTGCGCGAGCAGGCCGACGCGTTGGTGGCCATGATCGGCGACGCCGCGCTCACCCCGGAGCAGATGACCAACGACCTCGACTTCCAGCAGTCGATGGCGCAGTTGTTCACGCTCATCCCCTACGCCCAGCTGATCCTCGAGCAGGCGCACCTCGACGACACGCCGCACGACATCGTCGACACGATCTTCGAGACGCTCGTGCGCGACTTCTCAGCGACCGCCGTCGAGCTGCACGGCAAGGCATCCTCGACCGCCGACCAGCAGGCATGGGCGATCGCGAGCATCCGCAAGCCCGTCGTCGACGAGGCCCGCAGCGACCGCATCTACGACGAGGTCCGCGCGCTCGCGGGCGCGTACGTGATGCCCGACTGAGCCGATGCGGGGCCGCTCGCTGCGCGTGATCGCCGTAGGAGGCGTCGCCGCGATCGTCGTCCTGGCGCTCGCGGGTGTCCTGCTGCTGCGCGGCGAGGACGACGCGCCCGCGCCGACGCCGGCGCGCAAAGCCGCGGCGCCGGCGGCCCCGACGGGCTGCTCCGCTCCCGCGCCCGGGTCGTACCAACTCCCGGTCGACGCCGACCACCCGCCGGTGCTCCTACACGTCCCGCCGGGAACGCCGCGAGCGCGGCGTCCGGTGATCGTGATGCTCCCGGGCGCAGGCCAGCCGGGGGCCTACGCCGAGCAGTACACCGGCTACTCCGCGCTGGCCGATCAGCACGGATTCCTGGTCGCCTATCCGACGGCCGCAGGAGCGAGCGCGTTCTGGAACGTCTCGGGCAAACAGGCGGGCAAGCCCGACGATGTCGCCTACCTGCGCAAGGTCATCACGGTGCTGACCGGCAAGAAGGTGTGTGGGGATCCTGCGCGGGTCGGCCTGACCGGCGGCTCCAACGGCGGCGGCATGACGGCGCACATGGCCTGTGCGGCGGCCGATCTCCTCACCGCGGCGGCGCCGGTCTCCGGCGGCTACTCGGCCCTGCCGCCCTGCCACCCCAGCCGGCGCCTGGCGATCCTCGAAATCCACGGCCTCCGCGACCCGATCGTCCCCTACCGCGGCAAGCGCCCGGACCGCGCCGGCGCGGTGCGCACCTGGCTGGAAGGCTGGCGACGCCGCAACGGCTGCACCGGCGCGGCGCACCGTTCGACGCCAACCGACAAGGTGCAGGAGCTGCGATGGACCTGCCCCGACGGCGTCGAGGTCGTCCACGATCGCGTCCTCGACGCCCAGCACGGCTGGCCCACGCTGGGGTCCTTCAGCTCGACCGAGCGGACGTGGCGGTTCTTTGCCAGTAACTTCCGGCGGTGACGAGCCCAAGAAGCTCCTCGACGTCTGTCGGCCGAGGTTCCTTGACCGACTACGACACAATCCGCCGGCGGCAACAACGCCTATGGCCGGTGCTCTCCGATCGCGGCGCTCCGAACGTGCCCTCCGGCAAGCCGGTCGGGGAAGGCGGGACCGGCAGCGTCGAGAGCGTCGTGCGCGACGCGGAGCACCCTGCGGATCGAGCGGTCGCGGTCGTACTCGGCCTCAAGCCGGGCGATGGCGGCATCGTCGAAGACATCGACGACGCTCGCATCCACTTCTGCTCGCTCGATGCGGCGCTGCAGAATCGTGCGGATGGCCTCTTGCGGCGAGCGAAGCGCTGGCACGACAACCTCCCCAGCCATGACCTCTCGAGCGCGCTCATAGCCGGCCGTGCCGACGTACGTGTCGTGCGCGGCGACGATCAGGGTGATCTCAAACTCCCGGGCGATTCGAGCGAGGTTGCGCGAGAAAAATCCGTCGGCGACATCGGCGTCGCCGACACCGGGACCGCGTAGCCAGGCATCTGTGTCCTCCATGATGAGCGCCGGTACGCGACCGTAGTACTCGAACATTCCGCGCAATTGCGCCATTCCCTCGGCCGCATCAGTCATGTTGGCGCTGTACTCCAAGTCGAGGGTGGAGTTGGCCAGTTCACCGTGGAGGTCGGCCGTCAGTCCCGGTAGCGGCTTGAGCTTCAGACCTGCGGCAAGGCGACCAGGAGAGCCGCGCCGAGTGCGCTTGTCGCCTACGACCCGTTCTATGCGGGCGCGCTGGTCCTTGGTGAGCTGACCACCCTGGGCGTGCGCCCGAACCTCGCGCATGATGTGCAACGTCATCTTCAGCGGATCGCTGACCTCCTCGTCGAGTGCAGCCACGCGAACCCGAACCGGTGCGAAGCGATCGGGTGCTAGCGCGTTGGTCGTCGAGGCGATCAAGCTTGACTTCCCCGACCCAGATGGACCCACCACGAAGATCAGGCCCTCGTCAGCTTCGACCAATCGGCTCAGCTTCCGCTCGGTCTCCGCATCAGCGTTGAGCTCGTCGAACGGCACATGATCTTCGAGCAGTTCCTCGTAGCGACGGCGCGGCAGGAACGCCTGCGCCACGTAGAGACGTTCAAGCACCTCGTCGCTCACGTGAGATCCTCGCCGGGTTCGCGGTACATGCGTGCAGGACGTCCCTGACCTTGCGTGGACGAGTCATAGCTGACCAGGAAGCCGGCGCTCTGCAGTTGGTCGAGGACTCGGGCCGCGCGCTGACGCGACCACCCCATCCGTTGGAGAAGCTCTTGGTCCGAGGCGCTCACGGGCCGCCCCATCGAGCGGATTTCGGACATCAGCATGTGGGACGCCCGCCCGAGTTCCTGGAGCCGTAGCTCCTCGTCGATGTACTGCTGTTGGACGTCTCCCGGAGCGAGGCCCTCGAGTATCACCTCACGCGCAAGGGCGATCTGACGGCGCAGGTTGCCCTCACCAAGCTGAACAAGCTCCTCAACAATCGGGTCATCGCCGATCCGGGCACGCAAGATTTCCCGCGCTTCCTGGGGTACGAGTGGGCCCAGCCCGGCCGTAACGTCCCAGAATGCATCGGCCGGTGGCTCGAGCAGCGCGCCTTGATCGCGCGGTTGCGCCGTCACCACCCACGTGTATGGCAACTGCCAAAGCTCGTCGCGCAACGTCCCGAACAAGGTGTGTCCGATCTCGGCGGATCGGACCGTGTCGAGCAAGATCACCGCTGGGTCGTCGTCGCGCAGATCGCGCAGCCAGTCGAGCGCGACGGTTGACTCATTTCGTTCGGCGCGCACCGTCCCCAACCCACGAAACGCGCCGACCGCAACGTCACTCATGGAGCGCTCGCGACCGAGTTCGGACCTCAATAGGTCGATGACGCCAAGTACTGACTCGGCTCGCGCTCCATCGAAATAGACGAGCCGTTGCGAGCTCCCGCCAGCGCTATTGCGCCACAGCAGATGGCGCAGAAGTGACGTTCTGCCCGAGCCCCACTCACCCAGGATCAAGGTGTTCAGCCCTTGGCTGAAGGCGCGCTCGATCTTCGGCACGAGTCCGCCGCGATCGACGAACCTGGCGGCGTCTTCGGCGGTCGCATGGAGCGGTCGATTGGAAAGCGTCCGGGCATCCAACGTCATGTTGCTAATCATACAGAAACTTTCGCAACAGACCTGCTCGGTCGCAACAGGCTAGGGGATTTCCCCGGTGCCCAGGGACGACATCTGATCCCCCAGCCGCCGCTGCGGCTGTGCGATCAGAACGTACAACAAGCCCGTGACGCCGATGATCGCCAGCACCAACAGCGCCGCCCACACTTGATAGAACGGCGCGCCCGGCGGTGCCAGCGACGTCCGCGGCCAAGCGATGTTGATGGTCTCGAACGCAAGCCAAAGCACCGCCAGTGCGTTGACGGCGGTCCGCACTCCGGGGTACGCACCGCCCGGCGCCCACCGCCCCCGCAGCCGCGCCACAAGCGCCGCGACCGCGATCAGCAAGAATGACAAGTAGATCGCCGCGGTGCCGAACGCGATCAGGCTGCCCACCGCCGTGGCGTCGAGCCCGAGCAGCAGCCCGAGGCAGGCGACCGCCGTCGTCACCGCCGTCGCACCGAGCGGCACCTGGCGGCGGTCGACGCGAGCGAGCAGCCGCGAGGCGGGCAGGACGCCGTCGCGCGCGACCGAGTAGATCGTGCGCGCGGTCAGTGCCTGTGACGCCACCCCGCACGCCAGGAACGCGACGAGCACCACGGCGGCGAACGGCCGCGTCGCCCACGTCCCGAACGACGCGGTCACCGCGGTCGTGACCGGGTCGACGTCGGCGCCCGCGACAACCGCCGCCGGATCAGGGTGCGCGAGCCCGACGGCGACCGCGTTGAGGATCACCAGCGCCCCGACAGCCAACAGCGCGATCCAGATCGCCCGCGGCACGTGGCGCGCCGCTTGGCGCGTCTCCTCCGCGGCGCCGACGCACGCGTCGAAGCCGATGAACACCCAGCCGCCGACCGCCAGCGCGGCCAGCAGCCCCGCCGCGTCCGACGTGCCGGTGAGCGCGGGCGCGCCGAGCGTGTGGGTCAGCAGCGACGGCCCGTGCTCGCGAAAGACCAGCAGCAGGGCGAGACCGATGCCGATCGACGCCGCGATCTCGGCGGCGATCCCGACGCGGATGGCACGCCGCAGGGTGTCGACGCCGAGCGCCCCGATCGCCGAGCAGGCGACGACCAGCAGCGCGCCTGCCCCGACGATCCGCCCCGGTGTCGGCGCCACGCCGAGGACCGCCAGCAGCCACGCTGCGCCGAGATAGGCGACCGTGGTGTTGGCCGCCATATAAGCGCACAGCGCGACCCAGCCCGCCAGCCATCCGTACACGCCGCCCATCAGCCGTCGCGTCCACTGATAAGCGCCTCCGGCAACCGGGAACTCAGCGGCCAGCTCCGCGTACACCGCCAGCAGCAGGCACTGGCCCGCCAGGGCGACCGGGAGCACCCACACCCACGCGGGACCGGCCACGGCGGTGCCGACCAGGACGACGCCATAGAGCCCGACGACCGGCGAGATCGCCGCGAAGCCGACGGCCGCGTTGTCCAGCGGTGCGAGGCGACGGCGCAGCTGCTGCGGGTAGCCGAGTGCGGCGAGCCGCGCGGCGTCAGCGTCGTCGCCGGCGGCGGCCGTGGCGTCTGCGATCGCGCTCACGGCTCACGTTCGATCGTCCGCGCGACCTCGACCCGCGACGACGCCCCGAGCTTGATGAAGATGTTGCGCAGATGCGACTCCACCGTCTTGTCGCTGAGAAACAGGCGGGCGGCGATCTCCTTGTTGGTGTGGCGGTCGCAGACGAGGTCGGCGATCTCGCGCTCCCGCGGCGTCAGCGCACCCACTCCGGAGTCCTCACCCGTTGCCGGGCCGCGCGGCTCCACCCGCGCACCGAGCTTGCGCAGCCCACGGCGGACTTCGTCGCGGACGCGGACCGACCCGGCAGCATCGAGCTCGTGCTCGGCCGCTCGCCAGGCGGTGATCGCGGCCTTGCGGTCCCCCGCCGCGACCAGCGCGTGGCCTTGCAGCGCGCGGGAGAACGCCGCCTGCAGCCCGGCGCCGATGGCCTGTGCGCAACCGATCGAGCGCTCGCACGCCACCGCGGCTGCGGCCGGCTCGTCCTGGGCCAACAGCACGGCGGCGCGCGTGCGGGCCGCGAGTGCGCCAGGCAGCTGAAGCAGCGGCAAACGCTCGGCGCTCTGCTCCGCAAGCGTGGCCCAGCGATCGGCCTCGTCCAGGCGGTCGCGCGCCAGCGCGGCAAGCGTCAGGTTCTCCCAATCAAAGCAGCGCTCGACCGGGATCTGCTGCTGCTGGTCTTCGCCACCTAGCCGATCGAGGATCTCGAACGCGACGGCGTGCTCACCGGCTTCGAAGGACGCCACGCCGAGCGCCCAGCCCGGCCCGCCACCGGCCGACGGCATCGTCCCGCCGGTCATGCGCCCGCCGACCTCCGCGCTCTCGCGGCAGGCGGCGATCGCGGCGGCGAGGTCGCCGGAGAAGTAGTGCGCCCAGCCCAGCTCGAACAGCGCCCAGAACAGATCATGGCGGTTGGCCGACAGGCGCCCGATCTCGACCGCCGTCGCGCAGTCGGCGACCGCGTCGGCCAGACGCCCCTGCATCTCATAGGGGTAGCCCTTCATCAACATGAGCGGCACCAGCAGCCGTCCTTCGCCGGTAGCGCGCGCGATCTCGATTCCACGCTCGGAGCGGGCGATCGCCGCGTCGTAGCGCTCGAGGTAGTTCTCGGCCCAGCCCAGGTAGTACAGGGCCTCCAGGCGCGGGGCGAGCTCGGCGTCGGGGAGCCGGTCGAGCAGCGCGACGGCCTCGTCACGGTGCTCCAGCGCGTCCTCCATCCGCCCGGCTGCGGCCTCAGCGAGGGCCAGCGCGGCAGCGGCCGAGCCGGTCAGCGCGCGGTCGCCGAGCGGGCGCGCGGTGCGCAGCGCGGCGGCACCCATGGCGAGCGCCTGATCGGAGTCGATCGGCTCGTAGAGGCCGTCGACGGTCAGCTCGACCAGGAGCGCCGCCGCGGCCGCACCGCCCTTCTCGTCCAGCGCCTCCCACGCGGCGAACAGCCGATCGTGCGCGTCGTCGTGGCGGCCGAGCCAATGCTCAACGGCGGCGCAGCGCGCCGTCAGCTCGACGCGCCGGACGGCATCATCGGGCGCAAGCCGCTCGGCGGCATCCAGCAGCGTCGCGCGACACCGCTCCAATTCGCCGAGCGATCGCTGGGCGGAGGCGAGCGCCACACGGAGATCGACCTGGCGCTCGCGGTCGGCGGCGGGCACGAGCGCCAGCGCGGCCTCAAACCAGCGCGCCGCGGTCGCCGGAGCACGAGCGGTCGCGAGGGCGCCGGCCTCCAGCAGGACGGCGATCGCCGCCTCGTCGCCCGGCGCCGCGGAGGCGGCGACGTGGCGTGCGCTGTCGCTCACCGACGACCCACGGGCCTGCAGCGCCACGGCGGCCCGCGCGTGAGCGGCGAGCTTGGCGCCACCGCGGATCGCGTCGTACACGGCACGGCGCACCAGCGGATGACGGAAGACGAAGCGGCGCGGATCCTCGGTCGGGCGGACGACGTCGCGGGCCAACAGCTCGTCAAGCGCAACGAGGCCGTCCGGCGCGGCGAAGCCGGCGATAGCGGCGGCGAGGTCGGCTTCAAACGGCTCCCCCGCCACCGCGGCCGCCTCAAGCAGCCCGCGCGCGCCGGGCGTCAGCGACGCGAGCTCGTCGGCCAGCGCGGCGGCGACCGCGGGCGGGACGGCCGGATCGCCGGGAGCCGAGACGGCCGCCGTGTTCCCCACGGCGATGGCGCCACCACTACGCGCGAGCTGCTGGAGATAGAACGGGTTGCCGCCTCCTGCGCGATACAGCGCGGCGGCTTCGGCGTCGCTGATCTCCTCGCCCAGCATCGCGCTCGCATCGCCTTGGGAGAGTGGTGCGAGCTCCAGCCGCCGCACGTGCGGCGCAGCCAGCGCCGAGGCCAAGCGCTCCGAGAGCTGCCCGCGGCGCGCGCCGAGCGCGAGCAGCACCGGCGCGTCGATCGGGCGCTGACCCAACGCGGCGATCAGCTCGGCCGACGCGCGGTCGGCCCACTGCAAGTCGTCGAGGACGAGGACCAGCGGCTGGTCGGCGGCCAGCAGCTCTAGGAGCGCGCGGATCGCCCGATGCGCGCGGAACCGCTCGTCGGCAAACGCGGCGCCAGGCGCGAGCGGCTGATGCTCGACAGCAGCGGCGCGGGCCGCCGAGGGCAGGATCCCCGCCAGCTCGGTGGCCAGCTCGGTGCCCCAACGCGGGGACGCGGCGAGATCGCGCGAGGCCACGTAGGCGTCCAGCCCATCGGCCCACACGCTGAACGGCATCTCGCGCTCGAACTCCGCGGCGGTGCCAGCGAGGACGAGGTGCTCGCGCTCGTCGGCGAACGCCCGCAGCTGCGCCAGCAGACGCGTCTTGCCGATGCCCGGCTCGCCGTCGACCGCCAGCCACCCAGGGCGACCGGCCTCCAGGTCGTCGAGCGCGTCCGACAGCTGCTCGAGCTCACGGTCACGCCCGACGAGTGGCCCAGCGCTGAGGTGGTGTGAGGTGGCCGTCCGCCAACCCTACGCGGGTGGTGTGCGGGCTGCACGACCCACCGCTCACGGGATCTCAACCTCGCGCACCGCGATCGGCCGCGTACGACGGCCGACGAACCCGGGCAGCAGCGCCAGCGCCGCGGACTCGTCGGCGGCCTCGACGTGCCACCAGATCGAATGATCGCCGGCCAGGCACGTCGACGGCGCGACCTGGCCACGCAGCGGAGAGCGGAACCCATGCCAGGCCGCGTAGACCGCTGCGCACTCGCTGGGCTCATGATGGTGATGGAGAACGTAAAAGGGCATGCACGCACGTTCCCGCGCCGGCGCGCGGCAGACATCAGGGACGGTCCCTCATCCACGCACGACCGGCGCCCGCTGCGAGGAGGGCAGCGGGCGCCGGGGTGGTCGATGGTCTTCGTGCGTGTCGGGGTGACTCAGGCGGCGGCAGGCACCACCTCCGGCTCGTGGCTGAGCTTCGGGAGCCAGTTCAGGCGCTTGGGGAGCCACCAGTTGCGCTCGCCCAGGAGCTTCATGCTGGCCGGCAGCAGGATGCCGCGGATCAGCGTCGCGTCGAGCAGCACGGCGAAGGCCAGGCCCACGCCCATCTGCTTGAACATCATGAACGACAAGGTGCCGAAGATCGCGAACACGGCGACCATCACGACGGCCGCGGCCGTCACGACGCCGGCGGTGTTCTTGATGGCGTAGGAGACGGCGTCGCCGGTCTCCATCCCGCGGTCGACAGCCTCACGGACGCGGCTGAGGATGAACACGTGGTAGTCCATCGACAGGCCGAACAGGATCACGAACATGAACAACGGGATCCATGCCGTGATCGGGCCGGTCTGCTCAAAGCCCAGCAGGCTCTTGCCCCAGCCGTGGTTGAACACCAGCGACATGACGCCGTAGGACGCGCCGATCGACAGCAGGTTCAGGATGATGGCCTTGATCGGGACGACGATCGAGCGGAACGCGACGAGCAGCAGCAGGAACGCCGCGAGCATCACGAAGCCGAACACGATCGGCAGGTGCGACTTGATGGTGTCGTTGAAGTCCCGCTCCATCGCGGTCTGGCCGGAGACCGACGTGCGGGCCCCATCCACGGTGCCCGTCGATGCGGGGATCACGTCGTCGCGCAGGACGTCGAGTGCGTGCTCTGACTGCGCGCCCTGCCCGTCACCGGCGATGCCGACGAACAGCGTGGCGACCTGCTTGTCCGGGCTGATCTCCACGTCGACCTTGCGGCTGTCGGGAAACAGGCCCGGATGGGCGCCGACGCGCTCACGGAGCTCGCCGATCGCGGCCTGGACCTTCGCGCTGGTGACGTCATCGGCCTCGATGACGACGCTGGCCGACGAGTTCTCGGTGGGGAACGCTGCCGTGAGGCGCTCGTAGGTCTGCACGACGGGGTACTTGTCGGGCAGCGTGCCCATGTCGGGCGTGCCGGTCTGCATGCTGAACGCGGGGATCGTCAGGGCGACGAGCAGCGCGGTGGTGACGCCACCCCACAGCAGCGGACGGTGCATGACGCGATCGACGACGCGCGACCACAGGCCGAGGCTCGCGACGCGGGCCTTGAGCCGGTTGAGGCCGGGGACGCGGCCACGGTCGACCTTGTCGCCGAGACGCGACATGACGGCGGGCAGCACCGTCAACGACGCGATCATCGAGACGGCGACGACCAGGATCGTTCCCGTCGCGAACGACACGAAGTCGGGCGCACCGGCGAGGTACATGCCGGCCATCGCGGTGATGACCGTGATGCCCGAGATCAGGACCGAGCGGCCGGAGGTCGCCGCGGCGATCTGGACGGCCTCGTCGCTGGAGCGGCCAGCGGCGCGCTCTTCACGGGCACGGCGCAGGTAGAACAGCGCGTAGTCAACGCCCACGGCCATGCCGATGAGCAGGATGACCTCAAGGATGCCGTCGCTGACCGGCGAGATTTGGCTGACGGGGCCGACGAGGCCAAACGTCGCCAAGACGCCACTGATGGCCAGCAGCACGGGGATGCCGGCGGCCACGAGCGTGCCGAAGGCAATCAGCAGCAGCACGAGCGTGAGCGGCAGCGACGTCGTCGTCGCCTTGCTCATGTCGTCCTCGAAGATCTTGTTGAAGGCCTTCTCGGTCGATGCTCCACCGAACGTCTCGATGCGCAGGTTCGGATGGTCCTTGGCGACGGCGCGCACGGCGGCGGCCGCGGCCTCAGAGGTGTCTTCGACCTTCTTGTCGTCGATCTCCCCCGGGATGGAGTAGGGCAGCATGGCCGCGTTGCGGACCTTGGACAGCAAGCCCTTGCTCTCGGTGGTGTACGGGTCTTGGACCTCGGTGACGCCCGGAACGGTCTTTAGGCGTTTGGAGAGGTCGGCGGCCGCCGCGCGGAAGCGCGGGTCGTTGTTCTTGAGCTGCTTGCTGGTCAGCAGGACCATCTCGCCCTGCTCCTGCTTGTAGGACTTCTCGTAGGTCTTGTCGGCGTGGCCGGACTCGCCGACGCCAAGCTCTGACTGCTTGAGCGTGTTGGTGGTGACGCTGCCGCCGAAGTGGAAGGCGAGGACGACGAAGGCGAGCCAGCCGAAGACGGCGGTCTTCCAATGACGAGCGGACCAGCCGCCGACACGTGCGGCGAGGTTGCGCTTGGGACTCATGGTGGTGGGCTCCTGAAGGTGGGTGGACGACATGCGGTGAATGTCGTGCACCTCGGGCCGCAGAACATCGGGGCGCGTCCCTGAGACGGATCCCTGAGATGGGGGCTTGGTGGGTCAGGGAGACGCCGGGATGGCCTCGGCTGGCGGCGTGTCGGCGCCGGCGGTCGCGACGCCCATCAGCCGATCTTCTCCGCGAGCTCGACGATGATCCCCGCCGGGCCGCGCACGTAGCAGAGGCGATAGATGTTCTCGTAGTTGACCAACTCGCCGACCAGCTCGCCGCCCTGCCCTCGCAAGGCGGCGAGGGACTCCTCGATGTCGTCGACGACGAACAGGATGTGGCGGATGCCCGGGGCGTTGGCCGGCGCCGGTCCGTCGGCGCCTTCGTAGGCGGGCGAGCGGTACTTGGCCAGCTCGAGCTTGGTGGCGTGGTCATCCGGGGTCCGCAGGATCACGACGTCTGACCGCACGCCCTCAAGCCCGTTGATGCGGTCCACCAAGTCGCCCTCGACGGACGTCTCGCCCTCCACTTCGAGCCCGAGCGCGACGAAGAACGCGGTCGCCGCCGCGAGGTCGTCGACGACGATGCCGATGTGCTCCAGACGTTGGACGGTCATGAATTTGATCTCCTGTGTGTGTTGTGCGCTCTACCGACGTTGTGATCATCGGCGCAGGTGCCGCCGGCCTGATGTGTGCCCTGACCGCCGCCGCGCGCGGCCGCCAAGTGCTGCTCATCGACCACTCCAACAAGGCGGGCAAGAAGATCCTCATGTCCGGAGGCGGCCGCTGCAACTTCACCAACATGTATACGGACCCGGCCAACTTCTTCTCGCAGAACCCGCACTTCTGCAAGTCGGCCCTGGCCCGTTACACCCCGTGGGACTTCATCGCCATGGTCAGCAGGTACGGCGTGCCCTACCACGAGAAGAAGCTGGGCCAGCTGTTCTGCGACAACAAGTCCAAGGACATCCTCCAGATGCTCCTGGAGGAATGCCGACAGGCCGGTGTCGACCTGCACCTCAACACGTCGGTGCAGCAGATCGAGAACGCCGAGGCCGGATACCTGCTGAGCACCGACCTGGGCCCCATCAGCTGCCCGTCGCTGGTGATCGCCACCGGCGGCCTGTCGATTCCGACGCTGGGCGCCACCGGCTTCGGCTACGACATCGCTCGCCAGTTCGGCCACACTGTGCTGACCACTCGCGCCGGCCTCGTGCCGTTCACGACCAGCGACCGACTCAAGGAGCTGTGCACGGAGCTGTCGGGCACCTCGGTGGCCTGCGTGGTCAGCTGCAGCGGTCAGAGCTTCCGCGAGAACATCCTGTTCACCCACCGCGGCCTCAGCGGCCCGGCGATCCTGCAGATCTCCTCCTTCTGGCACCCCGGCGATGCCGTGGAGATCAACCTGCTGCCCGACCACGACGCCCTCGAGTGGCTCCAAGCCCAGCAGTCCGCGCGCCCCAACAGCGAGCTGAAGACCCTGCTGGGCGAGCTCTTCACCAAGAAGATGGCGATGCTGCTGGCCGACAGCTGGTTTGCGTCCAAGCCGATGAAGCAGTACACCCCGGCGCAGCTCCGCGAGATCGCCGGCAACCTCGGCGCCTGGCAGGTGGTGCCGGCCGGCACCGAGGGCTATCGCACCGCCGAGGTCACCCTGGGCGGCGTCGACACCCGCGACGTGTCGTCCAAGACCATGGAGTCGCGCAAAAGCCCTGGCCTGTACTTCATCGGCGAGGTGCTCGACGTCACCGGCCACCTGGGCGGCTTCAACTTCCAATGGGCTTGGGCGTCGGGCTACGCGGCGGCGCAGTTCGTCTGAGATCGCAGCTCAGGTCAGCACCGCCGCCAACCACGCGCCCGTAGCCACCAGCGTTGCCGCCAGCTCGATGGCGATCGACAGGCCGAGCGCGCGCAGCGCCTCGTTGGTGGATCGCCAGGCCGGATCGTGCTGGCCCAACCGCCGGCGCTCCTGGAGGTACACGCCCAGCGGAAACCCGATGAACAGCCCGACGATCGGGATGAGGAAGAAGCCGGCGACGGCAAGCACCAGGCCGGCCAGGATCGAGGCGCGCGGGACGCCGGCGTCACGGAGACGCCGTCCGGGCACGAGGATCTTCACGACCTGCGCGAGCCCGATCGACAGCGTCGCGATGGCCAGCACCACCCATGCGGTCGTGGATCCGACCGCTAGAGCCCAGACCACGATCGCCGCCCACGCCAGCAGCGCGCCGGGCAGCACCGGGAGGACGACCCCGACGATGCCCACGGCGATCGCCAGGGCGACGAGGACGAGCCCGACGTCGCTCATCGACGTCCCGCCCGCGCCGGGGCGTGGCTGGTTGTCCGGTGTCGCGCGGTCGTCATCGTCGCGCAGCTTGACGCACAGCGACGACGACGCCCGCACCGCCCAGTAGGGTCGGGTCGTGTCTTGGCGACGACGGCTCAGCGGACCTCTCTGCGCCTTGATGTTGCTCGCCACCGCAGGTTCAGCGCATGCCGCGGCGCCACACTCGCCCGACGACCTCGCCCCGCCGGACGCGCCCGCGCACTGGCTCCCGCCGGAGCCGTGGGTCTACAACCACTGGCTCCCGTACGACGAGGATCGGCTCTACCGCATCCTGCGCATCACGCGCGACGGACTGTGGGAGCAGCTACGCGACGACCACCGGACGCTCGCGCAGCTCGCTGCGCGCCACGGCTACCCGAGCGCGCGCGTGCTGGCCGCCAAGCTCGTGGCGGGCCGGAAGATCAAGGCCACCTCGCGCGCCGAGCTCGAGCGCCGCGCCCGCATGACGATCACACAAGGCCACCTCGCCCAGCACCTGTTCTTCCACTCTCTTCACCAGTTCGCGATCCCGAGCGCCGCGCCCGACATCTTCGGCGTCACCGACGCCGCCTTCCGAGCGCTGCGCCGCCAAGAGCTGAGCCCACTGGCCATCGGCCGGATGCATGGGCGCTCACCCGGGCGGATCGAAGGCGGCGCGATCGCCGTCCTGCGCGAGCGGATCGCGGCCGGCGTCAGCGGCGGCGACTTCACCGCGCGCCAGGCCCGGATCCTTCTGCGCCGC
This sequence comes from uncultured Conexibacteraceae bacterium, assembly GCA_963829185.1. Taxonomy (GTDB): domain Bacteria; phylum Actinomycetota; class Thermoleophilia; order Solirubrobacterales; family Solirubrobacteraceae; genus Baekduia. Next base: position 105,187 of record CAWHID010000010.1, on the reverse strand, counting down.
CAGCTCACCCAGCTGCCGCGCTGGCTCGACCAGGCGCGCTACAACGGGCCGCCGCTTACGCACCGCGGCGCGCTCGTGCAGAAGCCGCGCGACTACGCGTCCAACCCGGCGATCTCGCGCGACGGACGCTTCGTCGCCTACGAGGGCTACCGCCAGAAGCTGCCGCTGGCGGTCAAGCTCGGCGAAATCGCGGTCCTGCGCACGGACCTCGACGCGGGCCTCACCGATCTCATCAGCCCCATCGCACCGGGCGGGAAGACCGGCCCGCATCCGGTCTCGGCCTACAACCCGGCGATCTCCGCCGATGGCCGTCTGGTGACCTACGAGTCCTCGGCCGGCAACCAGAACTTCGCCAAACGCTATGGCCGAATCGGCGCGCTGCTCTGCGACCTCGGCGCCCAGGCGACCACCAAGGTCGACGATCCCTCCGCCGGCGTCCCGGAGTCGTTGTCGGCCTACAACCCGGTGATGGCCGCGGGCGGCACGCGCATGATCTACGAGGCGGTGCGCGACGGCCGGACGGTGATCATGGGCCGGGATGTGGCGAGCGGGCGCGAGCGCGTCGAGGTCGCGGGGACGCGCGTCGGCGGCGGGCGCTACGGCGACCCGTACGAGCCGGGGATCTCGGCTGACGGCACGCGCACGGTGTACACGCTGGCCAGCGGCCGCCTCGGGCACCCGCGCGCCGCAAGGTCGGAGGTGGTCGTGCGAGACCGAAGCGGGGCGGCGACCGTCGTCGCCGGCGCGCGGGCGAAGACGTTCGCCGCCAACCCGGCGATCTCACCAGACGGGCGCTTCGTGGCCTACACGGAGACAGTGGGCGGACGCACCACGCTGCGGCTGCGCGCGCTCGATGGCACGGGCGTGACCAGACGGATACCCGTAAACGCCGGCCGCCCGCTCGATCCCGTGGTCGCCGACGGCGGGACCGCGGTGGCGTTCACCGTCGTCGCTGGTGGCCAGGCGCAGGTCCGGATCTGGCACGCGGCGACCGGCGTCGTGACGACCATCAGCCGTGCCGCCGGCGCGCACGGCGCGCCCGGCGACGGCTGGTCCGACACGCCCTCGATCTCCGGCGACGGCCGGCGCGTCGCGTTTGCCTCCACGGCGACCAACCTCGATCCCGCCAAGCGCGACGACACGCGCGCAATCGTGGTGCGCGACCTCGCGACGCAGACGACGCGCGTGGTCAGCGACGTGGCCGCGGCCTACGGGCGGGTGGCGCAGTGAGCAGCCGCGTTCGCCCTCACACCCCCGCCGTGGTCGCGCTGGCGGCAGCCGCCGCGCTGCTTCCGGCCGGCGCCCTCGGCGCCGGCCACGGCGGACCAACCGTCAACATCATTGACAACGCGTTCGTGCGCGACCGCCACCGCCCGGTCGTGCACATTGACGCGGGGACGACCGTCACGTGGCGCTGGGCCTCGCGGCAGTCCCACAGCGTCCTGGTCGGCTCGGGACCGGAGCGGTTCTCCAGCCCGATGCGCAACCGCGGCACCTTCGCACACCGCTTCGCCCGCGCCGGGAGCTACCGGATCGTCTGCTCCCTGCACGCGCCCGGCATGCGGATGACCGTCCGCGTCCTCGCCATCAAGACAGGCGACGGCAAGCACCACACCGATTAGCCGCTCATCCTTCGTGAGTGATGCCTGCTCACCCACTCGGTGGCGAGCGTGTGGCGCGATGCTCCGAAGCTGCCAGAAGCTCGCCGTTCTCGACACCTGGGCGATGGTCTGCGCCGGCATGCTCGCGCTGTTGGCGGCGGCACCGCCGGCCGCGGCAGCCACCCCTTGCACGCGCCCGATCTCGCCGGAGCGGTCCCACGCGTGGCGCGCGTACGTGCCGCCGTTGACGCCGGTCCGTACCCGCTTGAAGCAGCGCGCCGCCTCGGCGCGCATCACGCTTGAAGGCGCGTGGCGGCTGGCTCTCGGCGCGCGTCGCTCGCCGACCGGGACCTGCCTGGTGCGCATTCGTCTCAACCGCCGGCCGAACACCGCACGCGCATGGGTCGCAGCCCGGCGCGTCCGACTCTCACGGACCCTGTGGCGCATCGAGGTGCGGCGAGCCACCCGCCGCGTGACGCTCCTGCGCCGGGGTCGTGCTGTGAGACGCTGGCGCGTCGTCGTCGGCAAGCCCGCAACCCCAACGCCCACCGGCCTCTTCGCGATCCAGGCCAGCTACCGGACGCCGCCGAGCTCGTTCTCCGGAAGCTGGATCCTGGCATTGACCGCTCACAGCGAGACCCTCACCACCTTCGACGGAGGTGATGGCCAAGTGGCCCTCCATGGGCGCGGCGGCGCCTCGCTCGCCAACCCGCTCGGCACCGCGGCGAGCCACGGCTGCGTGCGGCTCGCGAACTCAGCAATCACCTCGATCGTCCACCGCATCGGCCGTGCACGACTGCAAGGCGTCCCCGTGGCGATCCGCTAGCGACGCATCATCATCGACGTTGGCCGCGCACCGCGGCGCCGTTCGCGAGCGCAGTCAGCTCGCCGTCACGACGTGCAGCTCGTCGAGCGAGGTGACCATCCCGAGCGTTCGCGGGAGTGGCTGGTCAGGCGCCAGCTCAAGGACGGCGAAGCGGTCGAGGAGCGCCTCGAGCGCGATCCGCATCTCCAGCCGCGCAAGTGGTGCGCCAAGGCAGTGATACGGACCGTCACCGAAGGCGAGATGCGGGTTCAGCGGCCGTCGAATGTCGAACCGGTGCGGGTTGGGGAAACGCTCAGGGTCGCGGTTCGCGGAGGACAGCCAGCCCGTCACCCAGTCTCCGGCCGCGACCCGCTGGCCGCCGATCTCCTGGTCCTGCGTCGCACGGACGCGGATCCCGGGGAACGGCGGCGACCACCGCAGCGTCTCCTCGATGGCCGGACCGATCAATGAGCGGGTCGCACGCAGTTCCTCGAGCATGTTGTACTCGGCGAGGTAGAGGATCGCATTGCCGATGCCCGTGGCCGTCGTATGCGAGCCGGCCATCAAGAACGTCGCCAGGTAGCCGACCAAGTCCTCCTCATCAAGTGGCTCGCCCGCGATCGTATGGCCGCGCCGCTCGGCCGCGATCAACTCGTCGGTCAGGCCCCCGGTTTGCTGTCGGCGGCAGCGGTCGAGCATCTGCTGGTAGTACGCGACGAGATCGGGCTGGTGCGGCATCTGCCCAACGCTCGCGGCGGCCCCGATCTCGGCGAGCCAGCGCGCCAGACGTTGCTCGTCATCGTCGGGCTCGACGCCCATGATGAGGCAGATCACGCGGTTGGGCAGGCGCTGGGCAAAGCTGGCGATCAACTCGAAGCTGCCGGCCCCGGTGCTCTCGATCTCGTCCAGCAGCGTCTCAGCGGTAGCGCGGATCTGCGGCGCGAGCAGCTCGAGCCTCGAGCGTTTGAAGGGGTCGGCCACCGTCCGGCGCAGATCGCCGTGCCGCGGCTCGTCGAAGTTCCACATGCCGGCGTAGGTCGGGTGCTGTGCCGGATCGCCCCGATTGTGGGAGAACCGATTCGTCGCGTGCGTGACCAACTCCACGTCGGCGTAGCTGAAGACGTGCCAGGTGCCCTGCTCGGCGTCGAAGCGAACCGGACTCTCCGGGTCCCAGAACTCAGCCGGGAGCCCGGCGGCAAGAAACGACTCTTCCTTCCTGGGCATCGGCGCGAAGCTAGCAACGGGGCATGGGCAACCTAATCGCGATTTGCGATCGGCCCGCTCTAAGACTTGCGATGGCTCGGGCCAGGGCCCGCGGAGCCTCGCGCCGCGGGCGCTCCCAGCGCTGCCGTTTGCGGTCCTCTACGACGAGGCGCCGTCACGGGTTGCGTCCGTCCTGGCACGGATCGCGGTGGCCGGTCGTCGAGAATGTGAGCGTCGCGGTTCGGTACGTGAAGCCGCCCGGTAGCGCCGCAGCGCCGTTGAGTGCGACCTTCGCGCCAGCAGGGACCATCTCCCCAGGCGCCGGGCACTGACGGGTGACGCGGATCAAGGAGGCAGGGACGTCTCGCGGATGATCTGTCGCAGAGCTGTCGGTATCGCCCAGGCAGCGGATCGCGAACCGCAGTCCGGACGAGGTGACCTTTCGCTGTGCTGCCGAGAAGGACAGGTGGGTCACGTCGGGAACGCGGATCGGGCCGTCAGGCAGCGTCTTGAGGTACGCGCCTACACAGGTGGCATCTGGTTGTCCGCCGGTCGGCGACACGCAGACCTGCTGTCCGAACCGGCGTCGTACGAAGTCTCGGTTGGGGGCGGTCGGATTGGCGAGGACGATCGTCACGCATCGACTGTCGATCTGCGCGTCGATCAGGTAGATCCCCTGGGATGCCAGGGATGGACGAGCAGCTCGCACATCTGCCTGGACCTGATGGAGGTCGGGACCTCCGGCCCCAACCTCGTCGCCGCCACAGGCCGTCGTGCTCAACGTCGTCGTCAGCAGCACGCTGCCGACGACGATCGCCCGTCTTGCGTTCCGCACGGCTCCAACCTTACGTAGGACTTCGGGCCGCCATAACGGCGTCATCACGGCGCCGTCGTGATGACCTGCACGTTCAGCGCGGTCCTCAAGGCCACGACGCCCTGGTAATAGATGTGGCAGCGCTGGAGGGGGATATGGCCCTTCAAGATACCGTGGGCCTGACCGCCGATCACAAGCGGCGCGCCGCTGTCACCTCCGGCGATGCACGGGGCGTTCCCGTTACCCTTCGGGGAGTCGAGCACGCCTAGGCGTGCGTTCTGGCTGCTGGAGTTCAGCACCTTGCCGCAGTGCCCGCCGGTGGTGGCGCCAGACCAGCAGAGGGTTTGATTCTTGTAGCTCGTCTGCGCGATACGGATCCGGTAATGCTCTTGCCGGCGCGCCGGTGCGGCGAGCCCGCTGCGGTTGCGCTGGAAGAACACCTCTGGAGCTGGCTTGTCTTCCGAGTCCACTGTGTCCCACCACTCGGAGTCGTCGTTGACGGCGATGAGCCCTGCATCGCCGTTGTCGCCGTTGATGAACGGGTTGTGACCAGGGCCGATCTCAACGGGCGTGGCAATGGCGGCGCCGTCGTCATTGCTGGTGTCATAGGTATTAGAGCTGGTCCACCGAGAGCTGTCATTGTCAAAGCCGCCCAAGCAGTGGCCGGCGGTCAACACGTAGGGCTTTCCGGTCGTGCGGCTGACGACGTTGAACGCAGCGGTGCACAGGCCTTTCGATGAATGCCCGTCTGCGGTGTACCCGGTGATGCTCACGCCGCCGCGCAAAGGCGTGTCGCAGAACGGTCTCGTCTCCGATCCCTTGGCGTAGGGACGAAGCTTGCACGAGTCCAGCACGGTCTGGAAGTTCGGGGCCGTCGAGTCATGCACCACGACGTTCACCGGTGCTGACGCTGCGGCCGCGTCGACCTGAGCGTGTTGCATCGGCGTGACGTCGGTGCCGACTTCGATGACGAGCCGGCCGTTCGCCTCGTCACGATTGAGCTGGATGAGCTCGGCAGCTATCAGACCGTTGAGATCGGACCCGATCTGGTCGAATGCGTCATCGAGCTCGCTGATCGTGTTGGTCACGTACTCGATCCTCGATCCAGCGGCGAGCCCCGCGTTGGACAGGGCTGCCTGTGCCCCGCTGTTCGACGTCCCGGTCTTGAGGTTGACGACCAGCTGGCGGGTTGCGCCGTCAAACCACGTTCCTGCATAGCCGGGACCCGAGCTGGAGTCACCCACGGCTTCGCCGATGCCATCGGCGCGCTTTTGGAGGTCGTAGTAGGCCGTCGCCTGCGCCTCCGTGATGCCGAGGTCGTCCATAATGAAGTCGGTTGCCATCTTCTGCACCAACGGGTCCTCGTCACGCGCCACGAGCGTGACATTGGCCGTGCCGGCGGCGGACACATTGCCAACGGCGTCCGTCGCGGTCGCGTTCACCGTGATGACGTTGCCGACCGAGACACCGGTGAGGGTCAGGTTCGGCCCGTCGGCGGGTTGCCAGGCGCTCAGCGCCCCGCCGTTGATGCTGTATTGCACCTGATAGCTCGCCACACCAGAACCGGGGCTGCCATCGGCGAGGTTCGGGTCGGTCGCGTCGTTCCAGGTGATCGTGACCCTGGCATTGGGGTCGCCGGGAAAGAACATGCTCTGGTCGAAGCCGGAGGGCGCGGTTGGCGCGCTGCGGTCGACCCGAACGGTCCAGGTGGGGCTGCTGCCGGTGTTGCCAGCCAAGTCGGTGGTGTCCTGACGGACGGTGTGCGCGCTCTCGGTCAGCGGTCCGGTGTCCACCGTCAGGGTTTCCGCCAGAGACGCCGGACAGAGCTGGGGCAACTTGGTGCTTGGAGGGCACGGTGAACTCGTCGATGCCCAGTCGCCGTGGCCGGGCTCTGTCAGGGCGATGCGCTTGACGCCGGACTGGGTGTCAGTTGCGCTTAGGGCAATGGTGTGTTGGCCATTGCCGCTCACGTACTCGCCGCTGGCGCCCGAGAGCGCCCCTGGCGTGCCCGCGATAGGCGCGGTGGTGTCCCACGGCCGCCATGCTTTGGTGACGTGGCCGGTGGTGTCGTAGCACCAGGTGGTCCTGCGGTTCTGGTCGTCGGTCATGACGGTGCGACCGAACGCGCTGCTGGCGCAGCTGTGGCCGTTGCTGGTCGGCGGGGTGTAGTCGAAGTCGGTGACGCTGTCGGGCCGGCTGTCGCCGAAGTCCTGGGTGATCTGGGTGACCTGGCTCCAGTCTTCGGGGCCGTAGTCGAAGGTGAAGTCCTGGCCGTCGGTGTCGTGCACGGCGGTGATCTTGTCCCAGACGTCGGGCAGGGCGGTGTCGTCGTAGGAGTAGGTGGTGGTCTCGTTGGCCGGGTTGGTGTGGCCGGTCAGGCGGTTGTAGCCGTTGACGATGCTGGTGGTGTACTTCCACTCGGTCGAGCTAGTGGTGATCTTGGTCAGCTTGTTGTTGGTGCCGTAGTGGAAGGTCAGAACGGTGCCGTCGCTGCCGGTGATCGTGCCGATCCGGGTCGGGTCGCCGGGGACCTCGGCGATGTCGATGTGGTGGCCGGCCGTGTCGGAGACCTTCTTCAGCGCGAAGCTGTTGCCGTCCCAGGAGGCGGCGTAGGTGTAGGAGATGCCGGTGTCGCGGTAGGTCAGCGTCGCCTCGCCGCTGTCGTCGGAGACCAGGTCAGCGTTGAGGTTGGGCGGGCTGATGTAGGCGTAGGTCGTCGACGTGTCGTGGGCGTAGTCGCGGTCAAAGCGGTAGATCGCGCCACCGTTGAGGTACAGCGTGCGCTGGTCGTTCCACCATGTGCGACCGTTGATGAAGGCCGCGTCGTTGACCGACAGCGTCCAGCCGGAGCCGAACAGACCGGTGCTGTCGCCGAGGTCCTGGCCGTTAAACGTGCGCCGGATCTTGAGGTCCAGGCCACCGAGGCCGGGCAAGCTGATGTCGGTGCTGTCGACCGCGAGGCTGCCGGTGGCGGTGTTGACCGAGATCTTGGAGGTGCCATCGAAGGCGACCGACTCGTAGGTCTGGTCGGTCTCGTATCCCGGGTGCCACTCATAGGTCACGGCGATGTTCGGTCCGCCGTGGTTCCAGTCGTGGCCGTCGAAGGTGACGACGTTGTTGAGGTTCTCGTCGGTGGCCTTGAGCAAGACGCCGTTGTTGGTTGCAGGGTCCCGCAGCCAGGACTCGGCCAGGCGGCTGATGTCCCAGGCAACCCAGCCATCCTCGTAGTTCGGCACCATCCACTGCCACTCGGCTTGCGGATCGGAGACCGCGTCGCCGCCGGGCGTGTCCCAACCGTGAACGCTGTCATACATGTTCCACGTCGCGCCCTCGGCGACCGTGTGCACCAAACCGCTAGCTGCGACAACCGTCAGCGGGTCGGGATCCGGATCGCTCTGGCCCTCGAAGTACAGCGCCAGCTTCGCGTGATCGACCGACGCCGTGCGCGGGATCGCGTCGTTCAGGTCCGGGAAGCGCAGTACGCTGCGGTAGGTGTGGCCGGAGTTGTGGCCGACCTTCAGCGTCGTGCCACCGCAGTCGGCGGTGTCTTGCAGCGTGCCGTCGGCAAGCGTGCAGGAGACATCATCGCCCCAATAGATCGTGGGATCGACCCGCACCGGGAAGCTCGCGCCGGCCAGCCAGCCAGCATCGACAGCGACCGCCAACGTCTGCTTGTCCTCGCTGAGACGGAAAGACACGTGCTCGGTCGTGGGCGTCGCCTGGCCATGCGCCTGGACCGTCGGAGCCGGCAACCAGAACCGCGTCTGGCCAGAGCCGTCGCGAAAGACGACTGTGCCGTTGTCGCGCAGCTCCGGCCTCAGCCCCGAGCTGGCGTCGATCGCATAGCGGTAGGTCGCCGGCGCCGAGGCGTCGGGCAACGTCAGCGTCTCTTTGACCCCGGTGGCCTTGGCGTCGTAGCGAACATCGACGTCGTCGACCGCATCGGCGTAGGTCGCCGTGGAGCCGTCAGCCTCGGGTGCCACGTCACCATCGGCGCCCAACAGCCGGAACGACACCCACCGCGACCCACCCGACACCTTGGCCGGATCGTCCAGGCTCTGCGGAAGCTCGACCGCCGCGGGCGTCGCCGTCGCCTTCAAGCCATCGGCTCCGTCGGCGGTCAGGTCGGTGTCGATCGCCTTCCACTGCTCGCCGTTGCGGTAGTTGACCGGCTGGGACCAGATCCGCGCCTCATAGCGACCATCGGCCTTGCGGAAGGTCCGCGAGTTGGCCGTGCGCAGCCCCAGGACCTCCTCGCCCTGGGTCGGAGACGCGAACGTACCAGCGGCTGGCACCGGCCTCGACGCGGGAGCATCGGCCTGCGTCAACCCACTCATGGCCAACGCCACCAAGAACGCCGCGAGCGTCCCAAACAGCGTCACGCCCAGCACCCACCGAGACCGCGCAGCAGCCATCCCTACCCCTTGTTCTATGAGACCCATCCATGAGCCGCCGGACACCCCTGGGGCGGCGCGCCCTATCTGGACGCCGATCCGGCAGCCAACACTGAAGATGTCCGACTGTCAATGGTACTTCCTAGTATTTTGACTAAGCAGTCCGATTGCGAACGGCGACTCCATATCCGACGTTTGGGAGCCGGGCATAGCGGAGGTCGGTTGTGGAGGTCACCAACTCGCCCCGGCGAGCACGCATCGTCGGAAGCGGCGCTACCGATCGTGACCGCCGCCACGTCCACGGAAGATTTGGACCGGATTTGGACCGGGCGCGGCTCTGCCGAGGCAACCACCAGGCATCAAAAAGGCCCGCAAATGCGGGCCTTATCGTGGAGTCGGGGAGACAGGATGCGAAGGGCGTGGTTGGTGGGCTTGCGCCGCGCCGCGGGCGGTCACGTGGCGGACTCACCGGCAGCGGCCAGCGCCGCTTCTCGCGCAGCGACAGCGCCCGAGGCGCGCTTGCGCCCGTCGTCCAGAGTGGAAGCGACTTCTGGCAGGATCGGTGGCCATGGCTCACCGTTACAGCGACAGTCCCGTCCTTCGAGGCCTTACCGCACATAGGGCGGCGGGCAATGACACCGCCCTAGCCGAGGACGAGATCATTCTGGCGCGCGACCGACGAAGCCTTGGAGATGGCGAAGGGTCGGACCGGCCCCTTCGCCGCTACGCGCACATCCTTGTCGAGATCGACGAGAGCGCAGCCGCGTCGTTTGACGCGCTGGAGGCCGCTGTGAACGCCGTGCCCGGCTGCACCACCATGGGGACGACCATCCCAAACAGCACGACCGACACCGAGAGCCGAGCCGAGGGATTCATTGAAGCCGCCGCCGAAGCCCACGACATCGACCTGGACGACGAGCACGGCTCGGTCGGAGATCAGAAGCCGCCGAGTTGCCTCATCGTCCAAGGCGGTAGCCGCAGCAACATCTGGGCACAATCGTTGCCTTGGCTCGCGACGATCCACCGTCGAAGATGTCCGGCCCTTCGGCCGACTGGCCCGCCCGAGGCTCTGATGCGGCGCCAGCATCACAGGGCGGCACTGCGGCGATGCGGACCGCTCGCATGGCCGCCGCCGTCGTCTTGGGGCTACTCGGGATGCTGAGCTGCCTGATCGCGTTCGGCACGCCCAGCGAATCTGGCGAGGTCAGCCGACCCGGCTTCTTGGTCCCGTGGTACGCCCTGCCCGTGATCGGCACAGCAGCGGCCGTGCGCTTGCGGCCGAGCGGATCACGACGAGCCGGGGTCCCGCTTCTCATCGCGACCGTCAGTCTCTCCGGCTGGTGCGCCGTGTTGCTGCTCTGGTAGCCAGCCCGCGGACAGCATCCGAGCGCACCGTGCTCGGCCGCGCGGTGCAATGGCACTGCGAGGACCGCGTCGCCCAGCACGGCAACACGACCGTGGTCCTGTAGGGGCGGCGCCCGCCCGCCGCGGCCCTCCGACCTAGGCCCGCGGCAGTCGCGCGAACCGCGGCGCGCGGCGCTGGACGTAGCTCGCGACGCCTTCGGCGACGTCGGCGTGGTGGAAGGAGGCGCGCATGAGCGCGTCGGCGTCGTCGAGCGCCGTGTCGAGCTCGCTGGACAGGCCGCGCCGGACCTGCGCCTTGATCGTCGCCATCGCGGTCGGTGAGCAGCTCTCCGCGAGGTCGGCGGCGTAGGCGAGCGCGCGCGGCACGACCTGCTCGCGCGCGACGGCGAACTCGAGCAGGCCGATCCGCTCCGCCTCCTCGCCGAGCACGACGCGCCCGGACAGCAGCAGGTCCATCGCCCGCGCGTGGCCGACCACGCGCGGGAGCAGCCAGGCGATGCCGTACTCGGCGATCAGGCCGCGCTGCGCGAACGACGTCGTCAGCTTCGCGTCCAGCGCGCCGAAGCGCACGTCGCAGTAGAGCGCCTCGACCAGCCCGAGGCCGGCGCAAGCGCCGTTGATCGCGCCGATCAGCGGCTTGCGCACGGTCAGCGGAAAGCTCCGCGGCCGCGCGCCGAACACGATCTGCTCCTCGCGCGCGAAGCGCGCCAGCTCGTCCAGGTCGTAGCCGGCGCAGAAGCCGCGGCCGGCGCCGGTGACGACGATCGCCCCCACGTCGGGGTCCGCGTCGGCGGCGGCCAGCAGCGCGAAGTAGCGCTCCTCGAGCGCCAGCGTCCAGGCGTTGAGCCGATCGGGGCGGTTGAGGGTGATCAGCGCCACCGCGCCGTGGCGCTCCTCGAGGACGACGGGCTCGGTCATGCGGGACGCTCCTTACTCGTGGGCTTCGCGTCGGCGTCGCCGTCGCGATCGCGCAGCTCGCGGCGCAGGATCTTGCCACTGACGGTCTTGGGCAGCTCGCCGACGATCTCGACCGCACGCGGGTACTTGTAGGCGGCGAGGCGCGCGCGGCAGAAGTCGATCAGCTCCTGCGCCCCGACATCCGCCCCGTCGCGCAGGCACACGAAGGCCTTGACGGTCTCGCCGCGGTACGCGTCGGGCACGCCGACGACCGCCGCCTCGCGCACCGCCGGATGCTCGTAGAGCACGTCCTCGACGTCGCGCGGCCAGACCTTGAAGCCGGACGCGATGATCAGGTCCTTGAGCCGGTCGACGACGTAGAACCAGCCGTCGGCGTCGACCTTGCCGATGTCCCCGCTGCGCAGCTCCCCGCCAGGCTGCGCGTGCGCGGTCGCGTCGGGCCGGCCCCAGTAGCCGGGCACGACCTGCGGGCCGGCGATCGCAATCTCCCCCAGCTCGCCGGGCGCGAGCGTGCGCCCGTCGGGATCGACGATCCGCGCGCGCGTGTTGAAGACCGGCACGCCCACCGCCAGTGCCCCGGAGTCGGGGTCGACCGGCGCGGGCCGGCCCAGCGGCGTCAGGTGCGTCGGCGCGGTCGTCTCGGTCAACCCATAGGCGTTGTGGAGCGGGCTGCCGGTGATGGCCTCCCACCGGTCGATCAACGCGGCCGGCGTCGGCGCGCCGCCGCTGAACGCCTTGGCGACCGACGACAAGTCGCGGCCGGCGCGGTCGGCCTCCTCCATCAACGCGATGTACATCGTGCTGGTCCCGATCAGGAACGTGACGCGGTGCGCCTCGATCAGCCGGGCCGCCTCCGCGGCGTCGAAGCGGTGCCCGAGCACGAGCTGCATCGGGACCGTCAGCGCGACCGCGACGTTCGCCGCCAGCCCGGTCACGTGGAACAGCGGCGCCGCGCCCAGCGCGGAGTCCTCCGGCTCCAGCCGCGCCCAGTCGCGCAGCACCTGCGCGCTGTGGACGAGGTTGCCGTGCGTGTTCATCGCGCCCTTCGGCGGCCCGGTCGTGCCCGAGGTGTAGCTGAGCACCGCGACCGCGTCGGAGGTCAGCACGACCGGCGCGGGTCGCTCCCCGCGATGGCGTTCGAGCAGCGCCATGAAGTCGTGCGTCCCCGTCGTGGGGACGCGGCGCGCCGCGGCCAGCGACGCCGGCAGCGGGCCGTCGAGGAAGTCGAGCTCGGAGCAGACGACGGTCGCCCGCACCGACGAGCCCGCGACGACGTCGGCGACGACCGTCGCGTGCAGCACCTCCAGCGCGATGACCGCGACCGCGCCCGAGTCCTGGAGCTGGCGCGCCAGCTCGCGCCGCTTGAGCATCGGGTTGCAGGCGACCGCGATCGCGCCCAGCTTCCAGATCGCTAGCAGCGAGATCACGTACTGCGGCACGTTCTGCAGGTACAGCGCCACGCGCTCGCCGCGCCCCACGCCCAGCTCCGCCAGGCCGACCGCCAGCGCGTCGGACAGCGCGTCGACCTCGCGGCCCGAGAGCGGCGTGTCGAAGTAGCGCAGCAGCGGCTGGTCGCCCGCGCGCGCGACCGCCGCCCGGAACGCCGACAGCAGGTCCGGGTGCTCGGGCTCGATGTCGGCGGGCAGGTGCTCCTCGTAGAGCGCGAGCCATGGGCGGGCGCTCACGCCAGCACCGCGTAGTCGAGGTCATCGACGGGCAGGGCTTCCAGCTCCTCGCAGCCGTCCTCGGTCACGAGCACGGTCTTGCCGACCCAGACGCCGCGCGGGCCGTCGTCGCTGCGCACCCAACCGGCGAGCGTGAGCGAGAGGCCGGGGAACAGCTCGAAGCGCCGGTCCTCTTCCGAGATCGGGACCCAGTGCAGCGACGGCGGCGTGTTGTAGGTGCTCCAGCCGTCCACGAACGAGAGCGAGCCGTAGGGCGCGCCGGGCGCGAGCGACAGCAGCGGCTCGAGGTCGCCGCCGCGGACGCCCGGCCCGACGCGCTCGCGCAGCGAGCGGTAGACCTCGGCGGCGCGCTCGAACATGTCGCGGTAGGCCGCGGTCGGCGCACCGAGGAAGAACGTCGCCAGCAGCTTGCCGCCGTAGGCGCCGTAGGTGGCGGCGACCTCGGTCAGCAGCGCGTGGCCGCGCTGCAGCCGCTCGCCGGTCGCGTAGAAGTCCGGGTAGTCGAGCCGCGGGTCGTCCATCGGCGTCGAGCCGACGTGACCGAGCACGGTGCGCCCGCCCTCGGCGTGCACCGCCGCGAGCGCCGCGTTGTGCAGCTCGCCGTGCGTGACGCCCGCTGCCGCACGCGCCCGGAGCGCCGCGAGCCCGGCGTCGGTGATCGCCGCGCCGCGGCATAGGTACGCGATCTCCTCCTCGCTCTTGCGCAGCCGCAGCAGCTCGAACCAGCGCGTGACGTCCCGCAGCGACGCGTCCGGTCGCGCCCGCGCGAGCCGCTCGTGGTGCTCGTGCGGCAGCGTCCACGAGGAGCGGCCGACGCTGGCGGTGTTGCCGACGAGGCCGATCCGGCGCGGTCGCGGCGACAGCTCGCCCAGCCGCTCGACCACCGCCCCGATCAGGTCCGGCCCCGAGCGCACGTCGGCGACGCAGGACAGCTTGCGCGCGTTGGGCACGTGGACCGGCGGGAACGTGAACAGCGTCGGCTCGCCCTCGAGCGGAAAGACGACATAGCCGTCGTAGGCCGGCCCGTAGTTGGCGAGATAGGCCATGTTCTGCGCCCCCGGGCCGGTCCCCGGCAGCGTCGTGCGCCCGTAGACGACCAGGCAGTCGAGCCCCTCGGCCGCCATCGCCACACGCACGCGCGCGTGACGTGCCGCGTACTCGCCGTCGCTGAACGGCGGCCACCAGTCGTTCGCGACGATCGGCATGCTTAGATCAGGTAGCCCTTGGGGCTGTCGCCGAGCAGCGCCTGCGCGATGCGCATGCGGTTGCCGTCGTTGAGGCCGTCGGCGTGGTAGTTGCCCAGCGCGTCGCGCATGAGCTTCTCGATCGGCGCGTCGCGCATGTAGCCGAGGCCGCCCCAGAGCTGCATCGCGTTGTAACAGACGCGCACCGACATCTCGGCGGAGAAGAGCTGCGCCAGCGGGCCGAGCTTGCGATCGTGGCTCGGGTTGTACTCCGCGCTCCAGGCGGCCCGCCACGTGAGCGTGCGCGCGGTCTCGACGTCGGCCCACATGTCGCCGAGCTTGAGCTGCACCGCTTGGTGCTCGCCGATCGGCCGGCCGCCCTGGATCCGCTCGCGCACCCGCGCGATCGTCAGGTCGAGCGCCTTGCGCGCGGTGCCGATCCCGTAGACGGCGGTCGCCGCCGCGTTGAGGCCGCCGAGCGAGCCCAGCCACGCCAGCCCCTCGCCCACCTCGCTCACGCGCGCCGCGTCCGGGATGCGCACGTCCTCGTAGATCAGCTCGGCGTTGGGCACGAGCCGCCAGCCCATCTTGTCGTGCACCTTGCCGAAGCGGAAGCCGGGCGTGTCGTGCTTGACGAAGAAGGCGGTCGCGCCCTCGCTCACCGGCTTGCTCGGGTCGGTGCGACAGATCACGAAGCCGCCCTTGCCGATGCCGCCGTTGGTCATGAAGTGCTTGGTGCCGTTGATGACCCAGTCGCCGTCGGGCTGCTGCTCGGCCCGCGTCTGCGAGCCGCCGTCGGCGCCGCGGTAGGGGTGCACGTTGTCGGTCCCCGCCCCCGGCTCGGTCATCGCGAGCGTCAGGAGGTAGTCGTCGTCGGCGAGGAACGCGGGCAGGATCTCCTCGCGCAGGTACTCCGTCTGGACGAGCCGCTGCTGGAGCTTCCACGTCTGGTGGTAGGCGAGCCCGACACCGCAGTCGGCGGCGCAGATCTCCTCCAGCGCGGCGCAGTGGCCGAGCACGTCCATGCCGGCGCCGCCGTGCTCGACCGTGGTCGGCAGCGTGCGAATCCCGCGCCGGGCGCCTTCGCGCCAGACGTCCCACGGGAACGCCTCCAGCGGGTCCTGGATGCGGTCGCGCTCGGCCGCGACGGGCGCGACCACCTCCTCGGCGAACGCGCGCGCACGCTCGCGGATGGCGGACTGCCGCTCGTCGAGCCCGATGACGGCGTGGGCGGTAGGGGCGTTGTCGGTCACTGCTCTGCTGCCTCCTGCGTCGCTGGTTCGGGGGAGGGCGAGCGCCGGCGGAGCACGCCCCGCAGGCTGCCCTCACGCTGCGCGCGGTCCAGCGCGACAGCGAGGATCAAGATCACGCCGGTGATGAGCTGCTGCCAGTAGCTCTGGACGCCGGCCACCGCGAGCCCGTTCTGGAGGACGCCCAGGAACAGGACGCCGGTCACGGTGCCGCCGACGCCGCCGACGCCGCCCGCGAGGCTCGTGCCGCCGAGCAGCACCGCCGCGCCGGCGTCGAAGACCACGGTCGTCCCCACGAGCGGGCTCGCGGCGCCGATGCGCGCGACCTGCAGCACGCCGGCCAGCGCGGCCAGCAGGCCGGCGATCGCGTACACGGCGACGATGGTCCGGGCGACGCTGATGCCCGACAGGCGCGCCGCGGCGGCGCTGCCGCCGACCGCGTACACGTCGCGGCCGAAGTAGGTGCGGCGCAGGACGTAGAGCGCGACGAGGAACGTCGCCCCCATGATCCAGACCGGGATCGGGATGCCGAACAGCGCGCCGAAGGCCATCGTGTCCAACGTCGGCGCCTGCACCGGCGTCGTCTTCGCGTCCGACCACAGGTTCAGCAGGCCCTGCAGCGCGGCCGTGGAGCCGAGCGTCACGACCAGGAACGAGAGGTCGTAGCGGCCGATCAGGATGCCGTTGGCCGCGCCGAGCGCGGCGCCCAGCGCCAGCGTCAGCACGATCGCGACGGCGAGCGGCATGCCGGACCCGACGGTGAACTCGCCGAGCGCGATGCCGCAGATCGCGAGCGTCGCCCCCAGCGAGAGATCGAAGCCGCCGCTGAGCAGCACGAACGTGAGGCCGATGGCCACGAGGAACGTGATCGTCACGCTCGTGAGCAGGTCCTTTATGTTGCCTTCGGTGAGGAAGTGCGCCTGCGTCACCGAGAAGTAGGTGAAGGTGATCGCGAGGACCACGAGCACCGCGAAGAAGCGGCTTCCGTACAGGGCGCGCATCAGCGGCCTCCCGTCGCGTAGTGGGCAATGCGAGCCTCGCTCGCTTCCGCGCGCGAAAGCGCGGCGACGACGCGCCCGCGGAACATCACGGCCACGCGGTCGCACAGCGCGAGCAGCTCGGGCACCTCCGAGGAGGAGACGAGCACCGCGAGGCCGCGCGCGCGGGCGCCCTCGAGGATGCGGTAGATGTCGGCCTTGGCGCCGACGTCGACCCCGCGCGTCGGCTCGTCCATCAGCAGCACGCGCGGCTCGGTCGTGAACCACTTTCCGAGCATGACTTTCTGCTGATTACCACCGCTGAGCGTCCGCACCGGTTGGTGCGCGTCGGCGACGATGCCGAGCTCGTCGATCAGCGCCCGGCTGCGGTCGCGCTCGTCGGCGCGCTGCGGGCGGCGCAGCCGCAGCCCGCCGGCCGAGCCGGCCATCAAGAGGTTCTCCAGCACGCTCATGTCCATCGCCAGCCCGAGCTGCTTGCGATCGGCGGGCACGTAAGCGATCCCGGCGCGCATCGCGTCGCGCGGGCTCGCCGTGGTCACGTCGCGGCCGTCGAGCCGCACGGCGCCGCCGGTGCGCTCGCCGAGGCCGAACAGCGCGCCCAGCAGCTCGCTGCGCCCCGCGCCGACCAGCCCCGCGAGGCCGACGATCTCGCCGGCGGCGACATCGAGGTCGACGTCGTGCACGGTGCCCGCGACCGACAGCCCGCGCAGGCGCAGCAGCGCGTCGCCCGCCGGCTCGGCGCCGGCCACGACGGCGGCGCCGCCGTCCGCGTCCGCGTCGCGCTGGGCGAGCGGCTCCAGCTCGCGGCCGACCATCAGCTCGATCAGGCTCGCCTCGTCGAAGGCGTCGATCAGCCCGCCGCCGACCGTCTCCCCGTCGCGCAGGACGGTGACGCGGTCCACGAGCGCGAAGACCTCCCGCATCCGGTGCGAGACGAAGATTGTCGCCACCCCCTGCGCCGAGAGCCCGCGCACGATCCGGAACAGCGCCTCGACCTCGTCGTCGGTGAGCGAGCTGGTCGGTTCGTCGAGGATCAGCACGCGCGCGTCCATCGAGGTCGCCCGCGCGATCTCCACCAGCTGCTGCTGGTCAGGCGGCAGCTCGCGCACGACCGCGTTGGCGTCGATGTCGAGTCCCAGCCCGGTCAGCAGCTCCTGCGCCCGCGCGACGCTCGCGGCCCAGTCGATGCCGACCCGGCCGCGCACGAGGCGCCGGCCGAGCAGCACGTTCTCGGCCACGGTGAGCTCCGGCACCAGCGTCGTCTCCTGCGTGACGATCGCGATGCCGGCCGCGAGCGCCGCCGGCGGGTCGGCGAAGCGCACCGGCTCACCGTCGAGCTCCAGCCGCCCCGCGTCGGCCTGCACCTGGCCGGAGAGGATCCCCAGCATGGTCGACTTGCCCGAGCCGTTCTCGCCGAGCAGCCCGTGCACCTCGCCGCGGCGCACGTGTAGCGATGCCCCGCGCAGGGCGCGCACGCCGCCGTACCGCTTGGCGACGGCGCGCGCGCCCAGGACCGTGTCGACGGCGGCCGGGGAGGCCGACGTTGAGCCCGGGGACAGCACGGTGCTCAGCTCCCGCTCCCGTAGCGCTGCTCGAGCGTCGCGTCCCAGGTCTGGACCTGGTCGACGTTGGCCTTGGTGACGAGGATCGGCGGCTCGACCGCGATCGTCTTGGCGACCTTCTCGCCCTGGATCAGGCCGTAGAGCACGTGGGCGCCCGCCCGGCCCGCATCGGGGAAGCGGAGCTGCACGGTCGCGTCGATGCGACCGTCCTTCACCGCGCTCAGCCCGAGCGACCCGCCGTTGCCGCCGATGATCGGCAGGCCGCGCTTGCCGGCCGCCCGCGCCGCCGCCGAGGCGCCCACTGCGGACTCCTCGTTGTAGGCGATCAGGCCGTTCATGTCGGGGTACTTGCTGAGGAGCTGCGTCATCGCCTTCTCGCCGCCGGCGATGTCGTTGGTCGGGTTCGTGGCGATGCCCAGCGGCTTGAGGCCGAACGCCTTGCCCCAGCGCCGCTGGCCTTCGACCATGTGGACGATCGTCGGCACGGGGATCGCGAACTGCATTTGCACGAAGCCCCCCTTGCACGGCAGGCGCCGCACCGCCTCCTGGGTCTGCAGGTACGGTAGGCGGTCGCGCCCGAGCCAGATCTGGCTCGACCAGCCGGGCCCCGGATCGGTCGACGTGAGCGAGACCTCGACACCCACGACGGGGATGCCGGCCTTCTGGGCGCGCTTGAGCACCGGCGCGAGCGCGCCGGGGTCGATCACCGAGACGAAGATTCCGTCGACGCCGCGGGTGATGAACTGCTGGATCTGACTGACCTGGAGGTCGGGCTGGCCCTTCGCGTCGCTCGTGATGAACGAGCCGCCGAGCTTCTCGACCTCGCGCTTCAGCGCGACGCCCTCGACGTGCAGCGGCTCGACGGCGTCGGTGCCGTTGGCGTAGGCGATCTTGAGCTTGCCCCGCCGCGGCGTCGGCAGCTCGGTCTGAACGCCCTGCGCCTGCTGGTTGGTGAACGCGACCTGCGGAGCGTCCGGGCAGCCCGAGCCCTTCGACGCCTCCTTCTTCTCGGCGCTGCCGCTGTCGACGGCGCCGCATCCCATCGCGGCCGTCGCAAGCAGGGCGATCCCTGCCGGCGCGACCCATGTGAGCATCCTTCGCATCTCTCTCTCCTTCCCCGGGTGGTCCCGGTGATGGAGGCACCCTAGGAGGGCGCCGTGGCGCGGCCGGACTTGCGGTCACCCGCCGCCTACAGAAGGACGTCGGCGCGGGCCGAGTAGAGCTTGCGCGGGCGGCCACGCTCGGCCGGCGCGATCTCGACGTCGACCTCGCGCAGCGTCACTAAGTACTCGAGGTAGCGGCGCGCAGTCACGCGGCTGACGCGCGTGGCCGCGCCAACGTCCTCGGCCGCCAGCGGCGCGCCCGCGCCGCGGACGCAGGCGCGCACGTCGCGCAGCGTGTCGGGGACGAGGCCCTTGGGCAGCATCCGCCGCGACTGGTCGCTGCCGGGCTGGAGCGCGTCGACCGCGGTCTGGTCGAGCTCGGCGCCGTCGAGCGCCCGCAGCCGGCGCGCGACCTTGGCGAGCGCGAACTGGAGCCGCTCGGGCGCGAACGGCTTGACGAGGTACTCGACCACGCCGAGGTGGATCGCGGCGCGCACGACCGCGGACTTGCCCGCCGCCGTGATCGCGATCACCTCGACCGGCGCGTTCGCGGCACGCAGCTGGCGCAGGACGGCGAGGCCGTTGTGATCGGGCAGGCCGAGGTCGAGCAGCACGAGCTGCGGCCGCACGCGGCGGATCTGCTCGGCCGCGGCGGCGGCGCTGCCGGCGATCGCGACCGGGACGAAGCCGGGCGCCCGGTGCACGAGCAGCCGGTGGACCTCGGCGACTACCGGGTCGTCCTCGACGATCAGCACCCGCCAGTCAGCCCGCATGGGGGATGCGCACCTCCACGCGCGTGCCGCGCGCGGTCGAGCTCAACGTGACCTCGCCGGCCATCCCGAGCGCGACGTCACGCACGAGCGCGAGGCCGACGCCGGTGTGCCCGGGCTTGGTCGACGCCCGCCGCTCGAAGATCGCCGCGCGCAGCGGCTCCGGCACGCCGCGGCCGAAGTCGCGCACGCTGAAGACCGTCTCGCGCGGCCGCTGGTAGAGGCCGAGCGTGATCCGGCGCCGCGACGGCGGCAGGTCGGCGACCGCGTCGAGCGCGTTCTCGATCAGGTTGCCGACGACGGTGACCGCCTCCAGCTCGCTGAGGCCGTCCGGCAGCACTTCGAGGTGGCTGCGCAGGTCCAGCCGCAGCTCGACCTGGCGCTTGCGCGCGAGGCCCATGTGGGCCTGGATCAGGCCGGCGAGCGTGGCGTTGCCGATGCGCGCGACGAGCGCGCCGTAGGAGGCGTGGTGCTCGTCCTCGATGATCGCGACGAGCCGCCGCGCCTGGTCGACGCGGTCGAGCTCCAGCAGCCCGCGCAGCGCGTGGATGCGGTTGGCGTACTCGTGCGTCTGCTCGTGCAGCCCGCTCATCAGCTGCTCGAGCGCCTCGAGCTGCTTGCCCTGGCGCTGGACGAGCTGCGCCACCCGGATCGCGCTCGCGGCGTGCTCGGCGAAGAACGCCAGCATCTCGATCTGGTCGGCCCGCCAGGCGCCGGGCCGGCGGCGGTAGACGTTCAGCGCCCCGAGCGCGCGGCCGCCCGCCATCAGCGGCGTCGAGACGAGCGCCCGGTAGCCCTCGCGGCGAGCGAGGTCGGACCACGGCGCGAGCGTGGGCTCACCCTCGGTGTCGTCGACGATCACCGCCCGCTGCTCGACGATCGCCACCCCCGACGGCCCCTTGCCGAGCGACAGCGGCACCTCGGCGCAGTCGGCCCGGCGGCGGTAGTCGGCGCTCAGCCCGTAGGAGCCGCCGAGCCGGAAGACGAGCCGGTTGGCGCGCGCGAGCAGCACGCTCGACGCGGGCGTCCCCGCCGCGCGCGCCGCCTCGCGCGCGATGCGGTCGAGGATCGGGCCCAGCTCGGTGCTCCGGGCGACGGCGCGGCTGACCGCCAGCATGCCGCGCTGCTGGAGCGCCGGCGGGATCCGCGGCTCGTCCTCTTCGCGGCCCGGCCGCCGCGACCGACCGACCGTCGGGACCATCTCGCCGACCAGGCTCAGGCCGGTGCTCTCCTCCACACGCCCGACCATACTCGTGTTCCGGCGCGGCGCCAACACGGGCTCAGTGCATGACGTAGCCGGCCGTGACGTTGAGGTCGGCGCCCGTGACGCCGAGCGCGCGGTCCGACGTCAGGAACACGACCGCGTCGGCGATCTGTGCCGGCTCGACGAAGCGGCCGAGCGCGGCTGCGGCGGCGAGCTGCGCGCGGACCGCCTCCTCGCTCGTGCCCTTGGCCTCGGCCTGGGCGCGGATCACGCCGTCGATGCGCTCGCCGGTGACCGCGCCGGGCGAGACGAGGTTCACGCGCACGCCGTGGCGGCCGGCGTCCAGCGCGAGCGTGCGCACCAGCCCGACGAGGCCGAGCTTGCTCGCGGCATACGGCGTGCGGCCGTAGAGCGGCTGCTTGCCGGTTGCCGAGCCGATCACGACGACGCTGCCCGCGCCGCGCGCGACCATGCCCGGCAGGAACGCGCGGCAGCAGCGATAGACGCCGGTCAGGTTGACCGCGAGCGTCTCGTCCCACTGCTCCGGCTCGACCTCCCACAAGGGCGCGGTCGGCCCGGCGGCGCCGGCGTTGCAGACGAGCGCGTCGACCGGCCCGACAGCGGCGCCGAGGCGGTCGATCGCCTCGCCGTCGCGCAGGTCGGTCGCGACGACGAGCGCGTCGCCCCCGCGGCCCCGGATCTCGGCCGCGACGGCCTCCAGCGCGTCCCGCGACCGTGCGGCGAGCGCCACGCGGGCGCCCTCGCCGGCGAGCGCGAGCGCGATCTCGCGCCCGATCCCGCGGCCCGCGCCGGTGACGACGACGGTGCGGTCAGTGAGCAGCGCCATCGCGCTAGGCCTCGTCCAGGATCGCGACCGCGCGCACCGGCGAGCCGTGCCCGCCGCGCACGCGCAGCGGGAATCCGGCGAACGTGAAGCGCCGGCCGACGACCGGCGCGAGGTCGCCGAGGTTCTCGTAGTGGGTGAGGCTCTCGCGGCGGCACGTCAGGTGCACCGGATAGGTGCGGCTGGCCGGGTTGTCGGGGCTCGGCGCGTCGACGCCGAAGATCCGGACCTCGCGCTCCACCAGCCACTCGGCGGCGGCCTCGCCCAGCCCGCAGTACTCGCTGGAGTACTCCGGCGTGCCGCCGTGGCGCGCGTAGGCGCCGGTGCGCAGGAGCAGCGCGTCGCCCGGATGGAGCGTCAGCCCGGTCGCGTCGAGCGCGCGCTCCAGGTCGGCGGGCTCGACATCCTCGCGCGGAGGGGTGGCCGAGACGTCGATGCAGATCGCCGGGCCCCAGAACAGGTCGAGCGGCATCTGGTCGATCGTCGCCGCGTCCGGGGCGGCGTCGAAGTGGCTGATCGAGTCGACGTGCGTGGGGCCGTGGTCGCTGAGGATCAGGCCCTTGGTCGCGTACGTGAGATCGCTGTCGAGGACGCCGACCGTGCCGTCGTGGGTGTGGAAGTCCCAGACGACCGTGGCGAGATGGCCCGGGAACACGGGCATCCCCTGGTAGATCTCCTGCGACAGGTCGATCAGTCGCGACACCGGCTCTCCTTCGTTTGGTCGTTCACGGTCCGTGGGCGCGCATGGGCGGCGCCTCGCCAGCGAACGTAGCCCGGCACCCGCGGCGCGGGGCCCTTTCGGTCGCTGCCGCGTGAACGCAAACGCGCGCTCAGCCCGTGCGCAGCGCCGGCGTGTGGGCGGGCGCGTCCCACAGGCGCAGCAGCTCGTCGTCGAGCGCCACGAGCGAGAGCACCGCGCCGGCCTGGTCGAGCGAGGTGATGAGGTCGCCGACGAGCGCGCGCGCCGGGCCCAGGCCGCGCGCGTCGAGCTGCCGCCAGACGTGCTCGAAGAGGACGTGCAGCTCCAGCGACGGCGTGCCGCCGAGGCCGCTGAGCAGCACGAGCAGCGGGCGCTCGGGCGCCGGGGCCAGCTCGGCGAGCAGCGGGTCCAGCAGCGCGCGGGCGATCGCGTCGACCGGCCTCAGCGCCTCCCGCGGCCGTCCCGGCTCGCCGTGGATGCCGACCCCGAGCTCCTGCTGGGCGCCGTGCAGCGCGACGCCGAAGCTGCGCCCGGACGCGACGACGCGCCTGGCGGTCGCCGCCACGTCGGCCAGCGTGGCGCCCTCGGCCGCGTGCGCGCCCGCGATCTTCTCGACCGCGATCGTGACGCCGGTGCCGCGCCGCCCCGTCTCGGCGCCGGGGTCGATCGCCGCGTCGTCGTCGACGATCACGGTCTCCGTCGCGATCCCGGCCGCGGCGGCCAGCTCGGCCGCGAGCCGGAAGTTGAGGACGTCGCCGGTGTAGCGCTTGACGACGTAGAGCACGCCGGCGCCGGCGTCGACCGCCGCGGTGGCGGCGAGGATCTGCTCCGGGGCCGGCGAGGTGAACACCGCGCCCGGGCAGGCCGCGGCGAGCATGCCGGCGCCGACGTAGCCGGCGTGCAGCGGCTCGTGCCCGGCGCCGCCGCCCGACACGAGCGCGACGCCGTTGCCGCGCTCGCGCCGCACGATCACCTGCTGCCCGGGCAGGCGCTTCACGAGCCCGGCGTTGGCGCGGGCGAAGCCGTCGAGCGCCTCGTCCACGAAGCGCGCCGGGTCGCCCACGAAGCCCCGCTCCGGCGGCGCCGCGTCGTCGGCCGGGTCGGCGGCGTCGAGCGGCACGGCGCGCAGCGCCGCCCACGACGGCGCGTCCTCGGCGAGCGCCTCTACGACCTCGGCGACGGCGGTCGCGCCCGGGTCGGGCGCCCCGCGCGAGCGTTCGGCCGCGTAGGCCGCGCGCCCGCGGCGCGCCCGCATCTCGGCGGTCCGCGCGGCTGCCGCGCGCGTCACCGCGGCCAGGTCGCCGGCCCCGGCCTCCAGCGCCTCGGCGAGCGGCAGGAGCGCGTCGAGAACCGTCTTGTCGCCGCGCTCGGCGCCGCCTTGGGCGCGGACGGCGTCGATCGCCGCGCGCAGCGACCGTGCCACCACCGCGCGATCGAGCGGTCCCGCGGGCGCGCCGTCGAGCGCGCGGCCGGCGTCCAGCAGCGCCGCCCCGAGCAGCGGGCCGGAGCTCCCGCCCATCGCGGCCGTGACGGTCCGCGCGGCGGCGCGCAGGCGCTCGGCCGCGTCGCCGTCCGGCGGGCCCGCCGCGAGCGCCGTCGCGCCGCGCGCGAGCGTCGAGCCGAAGTCGCCGTCGCCGGCTGCGGCGTCGAGGCGGTCGAACGCGCGCCGGCGCGTGAGCGCGACGTGCGTCACGGTGCGCAGGAGGGCGTCGACTTGCGCGGCGGCCGTGCTCATGCCCGCTCCACGACGCGGGCGAGCGCCTCGGCGACGCACACCGGCTTCTCGATGCCGTCGCATTCGAGCCGCTGCGCCAGCGTGAGCTGCGCGCCGTCGCCCGTGTCCTCGACCGCGGCGAGCGTGAGCCGCAGCCGCAGCCGCGACCCGACCGGCACCGGGGCGGGGAACCGGACCTTCCCGTAGCCGTAGTTGAGCGCGTGGGCGAAGCCGCCGAAGCTGATCAGCTCCTCGACGAAGGCGGGCGCGAGCGACAGCGTCAGCAGGCCGTGCGCGATCGGGGAGCCGAGCGGGCTCGCGGCGGCGCGCGCCTGGTCGACGTGGATCCACTGGCGGTCTTCGGTGACCGCGGCGAACGCGTCGACGCGCGCCTGGTCGACGTCGCGCCATGCGGTCGGGCCTAGCTCGCGGCCGAGCAGGGCGCGCAGCTCGGCGATCGACGCAGGCTCGAGCGGGGCAATCTCCACGATCGTCTCCTTCCTGGTGGTGGGCGCCACGACCCTACGAGCGCCCGGGTGCGCCGACCGCGTTTCGGTTGCGGCCTTCGAACGAATCGCGGGCCATCCCACGCTCGACGAGCGCCTCGCGGCGCAGCTCGACGCCCTCCTCGGGAGCCTGGGTGCTGCTCGCCTGTGCTGAACGTCTTGGCTTCGGCTCCTCGACCGCCGGCGGCGACCGTCGGCCGTCACGCGCCAGTCGTGGAGCGTTTGGATCGACGCACCGTCCCATACCGGTCTCGGCACGACGCCGGTGCTCTGCGAACGGAACGACCGTCTTCGTGAAGCTCTTGGGAGGCGGAGCGCGAAGGTGTCGATGCCCTCGGCCCCTACCGGTCATGAGCTCTGTCTCGTGGAGATCACGAGCGGAAGGCAACCACAACGGGCCGCCGCCGAGCGGCTTGAGCAATGACGAGACACGGCGACTCCGGATTGCTGCCGCCGACCTCGACGGCCATGTACGCCAAGGCTGACCCACGACAGGATCACCGCCGCGCGGGCCGCCCGTTCCCAGCTCGCATCGCGCACGGGCGCGCGGCTCGCCGGGGCAGCTTGGACGCCGGGGAGCTGGTAGCTGCCGTCCGCGGTCATGCCGTCACCTCAGACGATTCGGGGAGCGCGGCGGACAGCAGCGCGGCGCCGAGGTCGGTCAGCTCGTACATGACCATCTTGCCGTCGCGGCGCGAGCGCACTAGGCCGGCGGTCCGGAGCTGGCGGACGTGGTGAGAGACGAGCTTGTCGGAGCGCTCGGTCACCCACGCCAGGTCACAGACGCACAGCTCGCCGCCGGCGCGCAGCGCTGCGGCAACCGTCAGGCGCGTCGGATCGCCGAGCGCCTTCGCGGCACCGGCCGCGGCGGTGAGCGCCGCTGTCTCGGGGCGCGCGTGGCGCAGCGCCTCGGCCTTGGGCAAGTCCAAGCACAACAGGTCGCAGTGATCGTGCCCGTCGGTCATCCGAACATCCTGACGGACATGCGAATGTCGGCGCTCGACGCCGAGGGCTGGACGACCGCCGCGACGTAGCGGGCGGCGACCGCGCAGGCCAGGGCGCCGAGCAGCCGGCGCAGCGCCAGCGCCTTCGAACGCGGCGCTGAATTCGTCGATCGGGATAGCCGCGGCCCGCGCGGGCCGCCGACCACCGCCGCGGAGCGCCCGGACGGCCCGGGCGCTCCGCGCTGTCTATCGGCGCCCGCCGCCCGTCGCGAGGATCGCGACCTTGCCCGTGAGCTGGTCGACCTTGCGGTTGGTGCCGGTCAGCGGGGTGGCCGTGACCTCCAGCTGGTGCGTGCCGCGGCCGAGCCGGCGACGTGCGGCCCTGTCGACCGTCAACGCCACCTTCGTGCTGCGGCCGGGCTTGACCATGATCGTGCGGGTGGCGATCGTGACCTTCTTGCCCTTGATCGTCGCCCGCGCCAGAACCCGGACCTTCAGGGCCTGCTTGTCGCTGTTGCGCAACGTCACCACCAGACGGCCCTTGGAATCGACCGTGATCGTCGGCGACTTCGACCCCGCCGAGCCGGCCGCGTTCACCGACACCGGACCCGCCGGGCCCCGTGGACCGGGCGGACCCGGGGTACCCGCATCGCCCTTCGGGCCGCCGGCGCCGGCGTCGCCCTTGGAGCCATTGGCCCCGTCGGCGCCCGCCGGACCGGCCGGTAGCGTCGCGCTGCTGCCCCTGAGGGCCAGGGCGGTGCGACCGCTGACCTGGTCGCCCTCGACCACGAGCGTCGCGGTCGACGCCATGTTCACCCGCGACGGCGCGAACCGCACGAACAGGGTGCAGGACTCGTCTAGGTCCAACGTCTTGCCCGTGCAGCTGTTGTTGTTGACGATGAAGTCGTTGGCCGAGTCATCGTCCGCGCCTTCGGTGTACACCCGCCCGACGTTCAGCACGTTCGAGCCGGTGTTGGTCACCGTGATCTTCTTCGCCGCGCCGATCGTGTTCGCGGCCTGGTCGGGGAACGCCCCCGAGCCGGTCAGCCCGGCAACCGTGCCTGCCGGGCCGGCGAGCGTCACGACGTCCGTTCGAGCCTTGTTGGTCCAGTCGTTTCCGTCCTTCTTGTTCTCGCTGATGCCCGTGACGGGGTACAGCACGTCGTAGCCCTGGTCCATGATCAGGCGCACCTGCGCGCCCGGGGCCAGGCGGTCGGGCATCTCGCCGATGCCCTCCCAGGCCCCGGCGTTGTCGGTGTGCTGGGGCTCGACGTCCTTCTGGATCACGGTGGTCAGCTTGCGCGGCGCGTCGTCGCGGTCGCCGTTCCACGCCCACAGCGTTTGCGTCGGCCCCCCGGCGCTCCCATCCGGAGTCCCGGCGGGAGCGCTGAGGATCAGGTACTCGCCGCGATCGTTCTTGCGGATCTCGCGGATGCTGTCCCCGCCGAGGTCCAGCAGGATCGGATCGGCGAACTCCGCCTTCGCCGCCGTACCGGCGGTCAGGGCATCGAGGTTGGTGAGCGGGACGATGATGGCCTTGCCGCCCACCTGCGCCGGGAAGATCGGCGCGCGCAGCCCGACGTAGAGCTGGCTGCCGTCCGGCGAGAACTCGGCACCCTCGATGTTGAACCCGTCGAGGGCCTCCGGACGACCCTTGCGCACGTCGATGCCGACGGGATGTGCGCGACGACTGTCCCATTCAGCCATGTCGGCGCGCAGCCGGTTGAAGACGATCCCGACCGGCGTGAGCTTCGCGTCCGCACCGCTCCCCGTCAGCTTCGTTTCGTAGATCTGCTGGCGCGACGCCTGGCCCTCGCCCTTCTTGTCGTTGCCGTGGGAGCCGAACCACCAGATCGAGTCGCCCTTGCGCGCGGACGCCTCCGCGTCGACCTCGCCGTCGATGCCTGCGCCGGGCGAGAACCGTGCGACCTCCCGACCCGACACCTGGCCGTCGTACAGGCGGATCGCCTTCTTCTCATCGTCGGCCACCAGCAGGTAGCCATCGCCGACCGCGATCGCCGACGACGCGTCGCTGGAGCCCAGCAGCACGCGGCTGGTCGGGGTCGTCTGCCTCGAGGCGAGGTACGGGAACGTGTAGCTGGACGTCTTGCCGGTGGTGCCGGTCACGGTCAGGGTGACGTCGGCCGTGCCTTGGCCAGCGGTCGCCGACCTCGGCGTGATCGCGATCGTGCGTACCGCCCCCGTGCCGGTGATGCTGATGTCCGAGGCCTCGATCGGATGCGCGACCGCGTCTCCTGCCGGGTAGGACACCGAGGCCGTCACCACCAGGCCGGCGGGATTCACCAGCTGGTTGGCGGTGTCGAGCTGCCCGACGTAGATCGACGACGACGGGTTGGTCGGGTCACCGACGACGCCGGACGGGAACAGCCCCGAAAAATCCAGGCTCGTCCGGGTCTCTGCCGACTGGATGACCGGCTTCTCGGGCTCCGTGCCTGTCACGACGGGCGTGGGCGTCGACGTGCTCGACACCCCCGTCGCGGTGCAGGTGAGCCGCAGCGACAGCTGATGGCCGACATCGGTGGCCGAGATCCGGTAGCTGGGACCAACGCCCGGGGCACCCAGCGCGTCGCCAGTGGAGTCCATCCAGTACCGGACGCCGGCGATCGGCCCGCCGTCGCGCAGCCACCGGTACTGCAGGCCAGACGAGCACGACGCCATCGCCGGGCCGACATCGGAAACCGAGAGGAGCTCGCTGATCTGTGGCACGCCGCTGATCGTCGGACCGGTCACTTCGCCCGGCGCGGCCGGCGGGTCGGAGAAGTTCACGACGAAGCGCGGTTGCCGCCCGCCGATCACCGACGAGAGCGTCACGCTCGCGACGGTCGGGTCGGTCAGCGTGAGGAGCCGCGTCTCCGGGTCATACGATCCGGCCGCGGCCGGATCGACCTGCAGCGGCGAGGTGATCGAAGCGGCCTGCTTCAGTTGCGGGAGCACGATCCCGCCCGCCGGGTAGGCGCCGACGTAGAGCTGCTGGGAGCCCGTGCTCGTCCAGGGCGGCGGCGTTGTCCAGCTGTCGAAGGGCGTGAAGTCGGTGATGCGGTTGCCGGTCAGGTCCAGCGCGTAGCTGGACTTGCCGATCTTGCCGCTGCCGAGCGGCACGAGGGCCGAGACGTCGGTGATGCGGTTGTCAGTGAGGGACAGCGAGCCGAGCTTCGCGGTGTCGATCTTGCCGAGCAGCGGCGCTGGGTCGACGATCCGGTTGTTGCTCAGGTCCAGGTCCGTCAGGTTCGGCAGGCTCGGCAGCAGGCTCAGGTCGCTGATCCGGTCGCCGGTCGCGTACAGCCCCGTGAGCTTCGGCGCCAGTGGTGACAGCGCGGACAGATCCTTGACGGGGCTGCTGCTCAGCTGCACGTCTGTCAGGTTCGTCAGACCCGCGAGCGGCGCGACGCTCTCCGCGCCGCTGCTCGAGATGAAGAGCGTGCCGAGCTTGGTCAGCCCGGCTAGCGGCCCCAGGCTCGTGAACGTGTTCGGTGTGACGCCGTCATCGCCGAGCGTGAGGTCGGTCGCGTTGGTGAAGGCCTCGAGGCCGCGCAGGTCGGTGAACGGTCCGACGAGCTCAAGCAGGCCGTTGACCGACTGCGCCTCGGCCTCCGTGATGTCCTGCGTGGCCGGCCGGCCGGCGCCGATGGCGCCGTTGAGGGCGGCTTTGAGGTTGGCGTCGGGGATGTTCACCACGGCGGTGTCGGCGGCGTGCGCCGCCGGCGGAGCAAGCGGCAGGCCCGGCACGACCGGCGCCGCCGTCATGACCCCGAAGGTGATCAGGACGGCGGCGAGGGCACCTGCGGGGCGCACGATTGCGCTTCGTAGGGACGGCAGATCCCGCATGGGGAGCTCCTGACAGATTCGGAAGTACGGAGGAGACCGATGCGAGGGTGCACAAACACAGCGGTGTCACCGGATCCTCGTCCGGGTAGGAGAGCCAGCCGTTACCGATGCGTGATCACGGAGTGTCCATCCTGAGTACAAGAGGTTTTTGCACCGCCAGAAACGGCGAATGCCGCCGGGGCGCACAGGCCCCGACGGCATTCGCGATGATTCGGTGCTTCAGTTCGCGGCGTTGAACGACGGGGTGGTGTCCACGATCCAGTCGCCCAGACCGCTGGACTGCCGGGCGTAGGAGTTCCCGACGCCCGCGTGCTGGCTCCACTCGAAGTGGTCGACCGGGATCCCGGTCGAGACCGTGGAGCCCGCGCGGAACAGGCGGACGGAGTCGTCGCTGTCCAGGGCCCAGGTGGTGCTCGCCAGGGGCTGGAACACGTAGGTGGCGCCGGCCGCGAGCGTCGTGCCCGCGGGGATGGTGTAGGTGTTGCCGATCTTGTCGGCGATGATCGCGCCGCCGATGGTGATCGTCGAGGCGGAGGTGTTGAGCAGCTCGACCCAGTCGCCGTGGACGGTGTCACCGGTGGAGACGACCTCGTTGAGCACGACGTCGGAGATGTCCGGCGTCAGCGCGGTGGTGAAGTCGTTCGCCGTGCCGAACGTGCCCAGGTTGGTCTGCACCCAGGCGCCGCTGCCGTTGAGCCCGTAGGTCCGGGTTGCGTGCGTGGTCCACGACCGGGTGGAGACCGGCGTCGCCGTGGCGAGGTCGGTGGCGTCGGCCTTGAACAGGCGGGCCGAGTCGGCGTCGCCCAGGCCGAACCCGTTGCTGGGCAGAGCCGGGTCGTCGACGCGGAAGGCCTTCACCGCTCCGGCGGCCAGGGACGTGCTGGCCGGGATCCGGACGGTGTGGCCGTTGTCGTTGTCGGACAGGAGGGCGTTGCTCAGGTCGACGCTGACCGCGCTGGTGTTCTTCAGCTCGATCCAGTCGCCGTGGGTGTCGTCGCCGTGGCTCTCGGCCTCGTTGATGACCACGCCGGTCAGGCTCGGAGCCGCGGCGGCGCTGAACTGGTTGACCGCGCCGTAGGTGCTGACCGACGTCGGCTTCCACGTGCCGGCGCCGGCGACGTCGCGCCCGTAGGTGACGGTCGCGTGGACCGTCCAGGAGTACTGGTCGACGACGGTGCTCAGGGTGGAGTCGTTGGGGGCGTAGAGCTTGACGGAATCGCTGGCGCCGAGCCCGAAGTTGCCCGTGACCGCCGGGTCGTCGACGCGGAAGGCGACGTAGCCGTGCGCGGCGAGGTTCGGCGTCGAGGCCGGCACCACGAACTGGTGGGCCGGATCGCTGTCGGTGATGATCGAGCCGTCGATGTTGATCGCCGCGTTGGTGGTGTTGTACAGCTCCACCCAGTCACCGTGCGTCGCGTCGCCGTTGGACTCCACCTCGTTGAGCTTGACGCCGGTGATGTTGCCGATCACCGGAGCGCCGAAGTTGTTGGGCGCTCCGTACGTGCTCGCCGTGGTCGTCTGGAAGGCGCCCGTGCCGTCCGGGTTGCGGCCGTAGGTCGTCGCGGCGTGCGCCGTCCAGGCGTAGGAGTCGATCGGCGTGGTGGTCCCCGGCGTGGCCCCGGACGCGTAGAACTTCGCCGCGTCGGCGGAGCCGAGACCGAATTGCCCGGTCACGGCGGGGTCGTCGACGCGAAACGCGACGTACTTGTGCGCGCCCACGTTGGTCCCGCTGGGGACGACGAACTGGTGGGTCGGGTCGCTGTCGGTCAGGATCGCGCCCGAGAGGCTGACGGTGGTGCTCCCGGTGTTGTAGAGCTCGACCCAGTCGCCGTGGACGGTGTCACCGTTGGACTCGACCTCGTTGATGTGGACGTCGGCGATAGCGGCGGACGCCACGGCCGGGACGATCCCGACGGCGAAGACGCTGCAGGTGGCCGCGGCAGCGGCCACGGCAAGGCGGACCCGCGAGGCGCGGCTCCGAGACGGAACGGACTTCATGATGATGCTCCCTTGAATGGTTGAGGGGGTGCTGCTGATCAGGGACGCGTCGAGTTGGACCGCAACTCACCCGCGGTGCGACACGATGTTTCGGCTTGTCGACACTGGCGGCGTCCGGGTGCCCGGACTCGGTGGCAGCTGCTGCCCGACGTAGTTCAGCGCATGTCGCCAGGCGACCGTGTGATGCGCCTGTGAAGTTGAAGAACGTTTATCGGTTGGCCTGTTTTGGGCCAATAGGTGAACGCGTGGTGAGCGATGGTGAACTTGTTGTGGCGGACCTGCGAATCGCCACGCGATGCGCGGCGCGCCCGGTCCCACGGGAATGGCCACCTCCGCTTCGCAGACGATCTGTGGCCTGACCGCGACCGGCGACGTTCCGGCGCTCTGCGATGGCGTCTGCGCACGGCTAGCGGTGAGGCCGCGCGGGTCGCGCTGTGCGACGCCCGCGGCGTCGGGCCGACGGCGGGTACGGTCGATGGCTGGCCCGGCTGCAGCTCGCGGCGACGGCCGAGGAGATCGCCGCGCCCGGCGGCATCACCGAGCAGTCCTCGACCTTCGACCGCCGCGACGTGCTGCGCGACTGGGCCGAGGCCCACCGCGAAGGCGCGACCGTCGAGCGGATCGAGGCACTCGCCGACCGCTGGCTCGCTTCCGGCCACGCCATCCAGCTGGAACGCGACGAGAAGCGCGAGCACCTCGGCGGCGCGCGGCACTCGACGCCGGAGATGCTCGCGCTCGAGGATCGCCTCGTCTCCGACGCGATCCAGCGCCGTGCCACCGGCATCGCCGCGCTCGATCCCGAGCACGTCAACGCGGTGATCGCGACCCAGAGTGGCTTCGCCGGCGAGCAGTCCGCGCTGGCGCGCTCGCTCACGACATCGGGCGACGGTGTCCAGGTCGTGCGCCCGCGGCGGGAACCGGCAAGACCCTCGCGCTCACGGTCGCACGGGACGCATGGGAGGCCGACGGCGTCCGCGTGTTCGGCACCGCGCTGGCAGCGCGTGCGGCCGTCGAGATGGAAGCGCTCGCCGGGATCGACAGCACCACGATCGCGCGTCTCATGGTCGACATCGACCAAGGCAATGGGCTTGGTCGCGGCTCGGTGCTGGTCGTCGACGAGGCCGGCATGGTCGGCTCCCGCACCATCGATCGTTCGGCGCGGGCTCGCGAAACGCGGTGGTGCCCCGACTTCACCTGAGCGCCGAGCATGGGCCCGCGCGTTTGGCCGCGCTGTTGCGTATGGGACCCCAGCCGATCTCCTCGAACGCGAGAGTGACGGCGGTCTCGCCGCTGGCTCCCGTCTGGCGGCTTGGGCGGCGCATCAAGACCTCGACCGTACAGGCGGCACTTGTCGCATTTGGAGGCCGCTGCAAACGACTTGCAGAAATTGACCGCAAGCCTCGACCCTCACCTGCCTCAGCCCACGAAAAGGCCCGCAAAACGGGCCTTTTTACCTCGATCGGGGAGACAGGATTTGAACCTGCGACCGCCCGGCCCCCAGCCAGATATAGGGGGTTTCGTTGAGGCGTATCCCCTTTGTTTTCAAGGGTTTGTTGTCTCCGAGTGTCCCTCAGTTGCGCTCAATTTGGACCGGGAATTGGACCGGAGGGTCACGGCGCCGATCGTGAGCTCGCCCGCGATGAGGCGAGGTTTACAGAGACCAACTACCTAACGGCAGGGCGCGATGTCGGGCTCGTCGCACCACCGGGTCCCGCCAGACTGGCCTATTCCCACCGACGCTGATGCACAGCCGCTGCGTAGTCGCCACCGAGCTGCCACCGGTGACGACCGCGCCGGAGCAGAAGCTGGTTAGTTTCGTTCCAGACGCTCTCCCGACCGCCGTAGCCAGAGAGGGAGACAGCTGGACTGCGGCCGAGACGAAGTTGACTACATCGCACCGTCGCTCAGTCGTAGTTGAACGTCTTGCCTGGTGAGGTCGTCTACGACGACCCCGCCGATGTGCTGCAGACGCCTGACGGCTATGAACGACCTCCGGACGGCGACTCTTCCAGACGCTTCGGCATTTCGGTCGATGTTCTCCGCCGACCCCAAGCGGCCACCACCACCGCCGAGAACCAACAGAACTCCGGATCGGCCAAGACGCCAAGGTACGCGTCAAGGTCCCCTTCGCTGACGATGCCCGTTTTTACCAGCTCCGAGCCGAGGGCGACGACGCTCCGCTGCCAGCTCTCGCCAGCCGGACTGCCACCTTCGCGGATCAGCACGCGGCCCGTCGCTTGGCGATCGACTAGCCCACGGACGCGGAGCAGCGCGAGCAAGCCGCGACCTTGGCTGGGCTCGAGGCCCAGTCCCCGCCAGACGGCCCGGCGCGCCGAGATGACCGCGTCGTGAAGAGCTGCTCCCGGGCCGGAGCAGACGGCCGCCGACACGTCGTCGAACTCCTCGAGGAGGACAGTTCCCCCCGGCCGCGCGGCAGCGCACAGCGCGTCCACCACGGTGTCGGGCTCCTCGACGATGTCCAGCAGACATCGGGCGTGCACTAGGTCGTAGGCCGGAGCCACCGGCATCCTCGTGATGTCGTCCTCCACCACTTCGACCCCGGCGCTGGGCCGTTGGCAGAACGCCCGTGTGTCCGTGTCCACCGCCACCACGTCCGCTCCGGCGTCGGCCAGCCAGTGCGCGATAGACCCGGAGCCGGCCGCCACCTCCATGCACCGCCAACCAGCACCGACGCCGATCCGCTTCAGGATCTCGATCGAACCGGGGTCCAGTGCCTGAGCGAACGCCGCGAGCCGCTCGGTCTCACCGGCGTCGTGCCTATAAGGGTCGGTCATCGGCCTAGGTTCCCAGGAACGCCCCCCCGGACCGTGGCGTGTTCGGCAAGCGATCAGGGTCTCATGTTGGTGGCCTCCCAACCGCCGCGTCGATAAGCTCGCGCCTCATGCGCGCCGTGCAAGTAGTCCGCTTCGGCGGCCCCGAAGTGCTCACCAGTGTGAACGTTCCGGTGCCGACGCCAGGGCCGGGACAGATCCGCGTCGCCGTCGCAAACGTCGCGGTCAACCCTTTTGATTGCGAGTGGCGGGAGGGCGGTTACGACATCCCCTTGCCGCGGACGATCGCCTCTGACGTGAGCGGCGTCGTCGACGCCCTCGGGGACGGTGTCGACGACGTAGCCGTCGGCGACGCGGTCTACGGCGCCGCGGTGGCCGGCGGGGCGGCCGAGTACGCTCTGCTCCAATCGTGGGCCCGGAAGCCTCAGGATCTCTCGTTCGAGGAAGCCGCCTGCTACGTGACGCCCGCCGAGACGGCAGTGCGGGCGCTGGATCTGCTCGGTGTGGGTGCCGGGACGAAGCTCCTCATCGACGGCGCCTCCGGCGGCGTGGGCCTGGCGGCGGTGCAGATCGCGATCAGCCGTGGAGCGGTCGTGGTGGGCACCGCTTCAGTGGGCAACCGCGACCGGGTGGCCGCGCTCGGTGCTTCAACGCTCCCGTACGGCCCTGGCATCGGTGACCGGGTGCGCCCCCTCCTCGACGCCCTCGACGGCGTCTTCGACGTGGCCGGGAAGACCGACATAGATGAGCTGGTCAGTCTGGTCGACGATCCTCAACAGGTCGTGTCGATCGCAAACTTTGACGCCGCCAAGCACGGAGCGCGTGTCACCGATGGCTCCGAAGGCCGGGCGTGGCACGCGTTGGCGATCGCCGGGGACTTGTTCGAGCAGGGCGCTTTCCGACTTCCCATCGCTGAGGTCTTTCCCTTGGCCGAGGCGTCGCGCGCCCACGAGGCGTGCGAAGCGCGATCGGGCCAGGGGAAGATCGTCATCAGCATCTAGTCGGCCAGCGGCGAGCCGCACCTCGTACGAGGCCGGCGTGATCAGCCAACGGCGTCGACCGCGTGGGCCAGCAGCTCCTCCTCGTCCACGGCGCTCGAGAAGTGCACCCCGATCGGCCAGAAGAGGACGACCTCGTCGATGCCGGCGTCCGAGAAGCCCTGAACCAGGTGGTCGACGACCGCGTGCGGGGCGAGGCCGGCGGACGCTACAGGCGCGTTGCGAACGAGCACCGAACGACGCAAGGATCTCGGGTCCCGGCCAAGTCGCTCGCAGGCGCGATCCAGGCGGGCATGCAGGTCCCGTGCGGCCGTGAACGCGCCCGCCGGGTCGGACGAAGTCTCTGTGGCGTAGAAGTTCCAGCGGGCCGCGAAGCGGACCGCCAGCTCGAGCGCGGCTTCGGATCGGCCCGCCACGGTGAAGGGGGCTCGCGGCCGCTGAAGGCACGAGGGCGAAAGTGGCGGCGGTCCCGTTGAGGCGTGCCCCTCCTCGGACGGCACCAACATGTCGTCGAGCTCCGCGACGAACCGGGCGAAGCCGCCAAGACCATGGACATACCGCTGGGGCTCGACCGCGGCGATCACGCTGCCGTCGATGGGCGATCCGCCTGCGCCCAGCCCGACGTCGAGCCGGCCGCCTGAGAGGTGGTCGACGGTCACGATGTGCTTGGCCAAGGTCGGTGTGAGATGCAGCGCGGGCGGCGTGACCAGCATGCCCACCCGGGACCTGCTGGAGATCGACGCAAGGGCCGCAAGCGATGTCCAGCCGCCATACCACGGGCCGCTAGGCCGCTGCTGATCGAAGAGGTGGTCGCTGACCCATATCGTGGGAACGCCGTAGCGATCCAGCAAACGCCACGCAGCCGCCAGGCGATCCCACTCGCAATTCAGCAGCGTCAGGAACGAGACCGTGGCACGTGCTGAACGCACCTGTCTCAGCGCCCGGCCGCCATGGCAGCGCCCTCGTCAGGCATGCAGCCGAACGAAGATGAACTCATGCTCCTCGGCCGTGGGATTGTGGATCGAGTGCTCGACGTTGGCCGGAAAGATGAAGAAGTCCCCAGCGGCATAGGAGCACTCGCCTTCTCGGTCGCGGACGACGCCGCTGCCCTCTAGCACCAGCATCATCTCGTCCGTGTCCTCGTGGTGATGCCAGTCGAACGTCCCTCCGCCGGGGAGGTAACCGTAGGTGATCGCCTCGAAGTCCTGGTTGGCGAGCTCGCCTCGAGCGGCGTAAAGCCGCCGAGCGCCGGCGCCTCCGTGCGCGTCTTCACGAGGGACCTCGTCGAAAGCCTTCTTGATGATCTTCATGGAAGTCGCAACCTGTGTTGGGGGTGGGCTCCGCCCGGGGGCGAACAGGACTCAGCGGGCGGCGACGCCGGCGGTCACGACCGCCCAGGTGTCGTCGTAGCTCGCACGCTCCGGAAGCTCCGCGGCCAAGCGCGCAGACCCTTCCTCAAACTCGGCGTCGCTGATCAGCTGAAGCGTCGAGATGAACCGGCCTTCGACCCTTCGCAGGGCGGTGACTCGGTCGATCTCCACCGCCTGCTCCAATTGCGCCACGCGCACAGCAGGGAAGCCAGCGCCTCCAAGTTCCGCTTGGAGCCCGTCGGGCGTCGGGAACCGCCCGAGGTCCGTCGCAAGGAGGGAAGGGAAGAAGCGGTTCAGCCAATAGCCCGGGAAGCACACGGGATCCTGCGTCACGATCACCAGTTTCCCTTCAGGGGCGAGGATACGGTGGATCTCAGCGAACGCGGCGGGCCGATCTAGCAGGTGGACGACGCGCCACATGTAGACCCGGTCGAACTCGGCATCGTCGAACGGAAGCCGGCCGATATCACCAACTACGGCCCGCTCACCGATGCGCTCCCGGGCCTTCTCGATCATCTGCGGGGAGATATCGACGCCGTGCACGGAAGCCCCGCGGGCCTCTAGGGCCGCGGCAAGGCGACCGGTTCCACAGCCGGCATCAAGGATCCGGAGCCCTTCGGCCCCGCCTTCCCGAACCGCGAAGTCGAACAGCTCGTGCCAGTTGGCGTCTCCGGGCCGCAGCAAGTCGTACTCATGCGCGATCAAGCCAAAATCTGCCGTTCGTGGCATCAAGCACCTCCATCCAAGAAGTTGACGTCAATGACGCACAATGCTAAGCGTGCTCGCGCGCCAAGATCATCTCGGCCGCATCTTGCTCGTTCCGCATGCCCAAGCGGGCGAAGACCTCGACGGCTTCGGCGGCGTGGACGGCGCCCTGAGTTGGGTCGCCGGCGATACTACATATTTCGGCAACGCCCAACAGACATCTTCCGATGGTGCTTCGCCGCCCCACGGTCCGGGCGATCTCCAGGCCGTCTCGAAAGCACTCGACGCTTGCGTCAAGGTCACCGGATCCGAGCAATGCCCGGCCCATGTGGCTCAACGTGATGGCTAGCCCCTCGTCATCACCGATCGCCAGCGCGAGCTGACGCGACTGCTCCAGCGGGTCGAGCGCTTCACCATGCCGACTCGCGTTGATCAGCGTGATGCCGGTCTCCTGCAGCAAGGCGATGATCCCGGCGTGGTGACCTCTTCCTCCCGGGCACGGCCAATCGGCGAAGAAGCGCACCTTGTCCGCCACCCCGTCGTCCGCTCGTCCACGCAGGACGTCGAGGATCTCCAAGAGCGAGGCGACGCCGGAATCCACCTTGCCGTCTCGGGCCGCCAGGAGCGCTAGCACCCGTTCGCCGACAGCGCGGTCGAGTGGGTCGTTTGAGTGCTTGGCGACGTCGAGCGCACGTCGCGACAAGCGGTCGGCCTCGGCGAGGTTGCCCTGCCAGAACCGCACGATCGCCGCCGTGCCCCATGCACGGGCCGCCGCATCCCAGGCAGCCAGCGTCTCAGCCGCTGCCCCGGCCTGGATCGCGAGCACGACGCGGTTCTCCCAATAGCCCAGCGTCCAAAGCGGAACGCTAACCGCCTCGAACAGCTGGATGAGGGACGGGGCGACAACCGGATCGCCCCCGTTGGCGACTCCCGGCGCGGAAGCGCGGGCGACCTTCATCACGCTCGTGACGTCGTCGTTAAGCGACAGGTACTCGCTCCGGCCTCTCCGGAGCAGCTTCCGCTCGTCGAAGTACCGAGTCAGGGCAGCGCCGCACCGGTGGGTCAGTGCGGCAGCCCGCTCTTCGGCGCTCGTCGCGTGACGCCGGGCGAAAGAGCGCGTCAAGGGATGGAGCGTGAATCGCCGCACGTGGACGGACTCGTCCCACGGTTCGATGAGGCTGCGCCGGATGAGCTCGGTCGCCGCTGTTGAAGATCCAGCGACGCTGTCGACCAGGAGACGCGAGAAGGTGTCGCCGATCAGCGACATAGCGCACAGGGCGTCACGCGCCTGGTCGGTCAGCGAACTCCAGTGATCGGCGAAGATCTTGTCGAAGAGCTCCTGCCCCTGCCCCGCCTCCAGGACCTCAAGGACGTGCTCAATCGAGTAGCCCTCGGCGCATAGGCCGACGGTCCAGCGGATCGCCAGCGGCGAGCCGCCCGTCGCCTGCGCGAGACGGAGGGCCTGATCGTCCGGCGGGCGGGGAAGGCCGAGCCTCTCGCACTCCTGGAACGTGAGCGTGAGGCGGGGCTCGGCGTGGAGGCGGCGCAGCAGGTAGCCGGTGATCGGCAGCGTGGCGTCGACGCCGACCCGAGAGGTCATGAGCAACCGCGTCCCGGCCGGGAGGTCGAGGAGCCACTCGATCACCCCTGGGTCCTGGAGGTCCTCGAAGTTGTCGATCACTAAGAAGCTCGGGCTGCGGGCGAGAACTGCCTTGATGTCGATCTCCGCCTTGACCATCCAGTCGTCTCCGGTGCCCGCTACAAACCCGAGCGCACGGTGGACACGGGCCATCAGCCACGCGCGATCGCGCGTGTCGGACGGATCCACTGCCTTCACGGAGATCCAGTGGAACTGGACGAGCGCCGAGAACGTCTGCCGGTTACGGATGACTTCGTGAGCGACCGCGCGCGCCAGCGTGGACTTCCCCATGCCACCCGGTCCGTGAACGAGGACGGCGTGGTGGCCGGACGCAAAGAGGCCGGTTACCGCTGCGACGTCGTCGTCACGCCCCACCAGCTCCACGCGCGCCGGGATGGTCGACACCGGTCCCGGCTCCTCGCTCTGCTGCGTGGCCACTGGAGGGGGGCCGGGCGCGTCCTCACGCGGAGCGGGGACGGGTGGCGGGTCCCCCGCCTCCTTCGAGTGCTCAGCGACCTCCATGCACGCGAGCTCGTAGGCCAGCTGACCAAACACCACCCGCTCGTTGTTGGAGCGAAAGGAGCCGCCGCTCAGGTGCTGCCCTCGGCGGTCGCCGCGCGTCGCGCGCCACTTGCGCTCGATGAGGCCACGGAGCTCATCGAGTTCCGCGTGGGCAAGGTCGTCGGCCTCCATGCTCGATCCAGTTGCGTCGGGCGGCATGTCGGCGACCGTCAGCAGACGCGGACGCCGGAGGAGCAGGGCGCCGGCGAAGAACACCGAGCGCCCGAACTCCGGCGGCTCGCTCGCTTCGCGGTCCCGGATCCGTCCCAGCATGTGGTCGAGGACGTCGGCGAGCGCGCGGACGAGGACCGGCGGATCGCTGCTTCCCGCAGCCGCTTCCCGCACCAGTCGCAGAGCGAGGAGCCGCGAGCAC
This sequence comes from uncultured Conexibacteraceae bacterium, assembly GCA_963829185.1. Lineage (GTDB taxonomy): Bacteria > Actinomycetota > Thermoleophilia > Solirubrobacterales > Solirubrobacteraceae > Baekduia. Next base: position 65,341 of record CAWHID010000010.1, on the reverse strand, counting down.
TCGCGCGCGATGTCAATCGAGCGGTTCCACGGCGTTCTCCGGATCGGGACCAGGGCACGGGCGATCGACCCGTCGCGCAATAGATCCTCGATCGCCGCAGCCTGCGTCCCCGGCTCCGGCCGGCGATCTGGGGTCATTCCGTCGGGCGCCTCAGCACCCGGTCAGCGTATCCCAGCGGGTGGACGCTGAGCATGCGATGACCATGCAGTGAGGGTCCTCCTGATGTCGCCGCGCCGGATTTTTGATCCGGCGGATGACGCCCCTTGAAACCCAGCAGGTCACGGATGCGCGGGCCGCGCGACCGCTCGCCCTAGCAGCGCAGCACGAGGTGACAGCGGTTCGCCGAGAGCTCTTGAGGCATCTGCCTCCCCAGGCGTTGCGAGGTCTTCGCAGCATTGCCGCTTACACCCGCGAGGCGGTGGCCGCGGGAGAAGCTCGGTCCGGCCGCGAGGCCGAGGCCGCAGTCCAGCAAGCGGCCAGAGAGGCCGTGCTGCGAGACGTCTTCGACCCTGCGCTGCCGCACGACATCCAAATGATCCGCGATCATGCGGCCCTGATCGCGCGCCGTGAGCTGCGTCGGCTGGAGGAGCGCTTCGGCGAGCGGTACGGCGACGCAGTCCTTGAGGCCGGCACCGCTCGGTCGCTGGCTGATGACGCGTTGCTCGAGGCCGGTCGGCAGTTCGCCGGTCGTCGCGACGAGCTGCAGAACCTTTGGGCATGGCTCACCCGCGTGATCGCCAACAAGGCAGTGCGCGAGGCCGACGCCGCGCTCGCGGCCCACGCGCCCGGTGCGCGCGCGCACTGGAAGCAGGTGAAGCTGGCCACCCGGCGACGGGCCGAGGTCGCGCCGGAAGAGGGCGAGGAGGAGCGGCTGGCCGCGGCGACCACCGAAGCCGATGCTCTCGTGGCCCGCAACGGTTTCTCCGAACGCCTGCTCGCAGAGCGCGACGGCGAGGACCCCGTCGCCTCGATCGCCTCTATAGAGGAGGGCTTCGATGCCGTCAGCTCCGCGTCGGTGGTGGAAGGGATCGAGCATGTGGTGCTCATGCACCTCGACGAGATGGACTGCCAGACGTGGTTCGAGTTCAAGGCCGCGGGGTTCGAGCCGGCGAACATGCGGACCTGGGTGCTCGGGGTGTCCCGATCGGGAGCGCATTGGCGGGTGAGCCGTCTTGCCGATCACCTGCGCGGGCTCGTGGACGAGGCGCTGGATTGAGGCCCCGCACCGGGCCCTACCTGCGCTGGTCATCGCACCCATGACGGCAATGCAGGGCCAGGATGGCGACGATCAGCTCGCCGCGCATGCAGCTGATGCGGTGCACCAGCGCCGACTCGGCCCCTACCCGCGAGGGTGAGCTGACCGCCTGCGCCTGTGCTCTGAGGAGCACCACCCGGTCGTAGGCGTCGAGCTGGGACGCCACGCATGCCACTGCCGCGTCGAGGAGCGGGTCAGCGCTCCTCGGCGGGCAGAGATCTGTGACGAGAGCGCTTGCGAGCCGCGCGACCTCGCCGGCGACGGGCGGCGTGCTCCCGCCCGTCGGGTCGATCAACCGTTCCATAATCGCCAGCGCGCTTCAATCGCAATGCAGTTGCGCGATGTCGCTGCGGACGACCATGCCCGGCCAGTGGATGTGCCGCACCCCCCGGTAGGCCGCCTTCCTCGCCAGCGCGATCGTGGCGCCTTTGCCGCAGACGTCGAGGACGCGGCCTCCTGCGGTGACCAGGCGACCGCGTCTGTCGACGCCGACGCCCGCGCTAAGCACCTCGACGTCGCGCTCGTGCCGAGCGTCGGCGAGACCGGTGATCATGCCGCCAAACTGCGGGTCTGCCGGATAGCCGGCGGCTGCGCAGACCACGCAGACGACGGCTTCGGAGCTCACAGCCATTGAATCGTCAAGCCGCCCCTCGGCAGCGCTGCGGAGCGTGTCGGTCAAGCCGCGTTGAACCCTCGGCAGGACGGCTTGGGCCTCGGGATCGCCGAAGCGGACGTTGTACTCCAAGAGCTTGGGGCCGTCGGGCGTGAGCATGAGACCGGCGTAGAGCACGCCGCGGTAGTCGACGCCGATGCGGCGAAGGGCGGAGAGGGTCGGTTCGACCATCAGCTCGATGACGTGCTCCTCGATGTCGGCTGGCGCGTCCGGCACCGGCGAGAACGTCCCCATGCCGCCGGTGTTAGGCCCGGTGTCGCCGTCACCGAGGCGCTTATAGTCGCGCGCTCCCGGCAGCGGGAACGCCCGGCGGCCGTCGCAGATCGCGAGGACGGACAGCTCCGGACCGGTCAGGCCCTCCTCGATCACGACCCGGCGGCCGGCGTCGCCGAAGGCGCTCCCATCGAGGTAGCGCTCGACGGCGTCCTCCGCCTCGCCGCGATCGCTGGTGACGAGGACGCCTTTGCCGTCGGCGAGGCCATCGGTCTTCACGACGAAGAGGTCACCCATCGTGGCGAGGGCCGCCTTCGCCTTGGCGGGATCGGTGAACGTCCCATGGCGGGCCGTCTTGATGCCTGCGCTCTGGACGACCTCCTTCATCCACGCCTTCGAGCCCTCGAGCCGGGCCCCGTCGGCCCCCGGCCCGAACACGACCTTGTCCTGAGCGCGAAGGCGATCGGCGAGGCCGTCCACCAGCGGGCGTTCCGGGCCAACGATGAACAGGTCAGCGTCGATCTCCTCGGGCGGGACCGGCGTCGACCAGGGAACGCCGGCGTTGCCGGGGGTCACCAGCACCGTGGCGCCCTCGCGATCGCACCTGGCGGCGAGCGCGTGCTCGCGCCCGCCGCCACCGACGACGCAGACCTTCACGCCGCCGTCTCCTCGGCCGCGTTGACGGACTGCTTGCGCTTCAGGAGCTCGCTCAGGTGCGCCTTGACGGCCTCGCGCGGAACGCGGATCTGTTCCATGGTGTCGCGGTCCCGGATCGTCACGTGGCCGTCCGTCAGCGTGTTGTGGTCGACCGTGATGCAGAACGGCGTGCCCACCTCGTCCTGGCGCCGGTAGCGCTTGCCCAGGGACGCGGTCTCGTCGTAGTCGCACATGAACGACGCACGGAGCTCGCCAGCGAGGTCTCGCGCCGGTGCGATGAGCTCGGGCTTGCGATGCAGCGGCAGCACCGCGGCCTTGAACGGCGCCAGCCGCGGGTCGAGGCGCAGCACGATCCGGCTCTCGCCGCGGACGTCCTCCTCGCGGTAGGAGGCCATGAGGAAGGCCATCATGGCGCGCGTCGCGCCTGCCGCTGGCTCGATGACGTGGGGGACGTAGCGCTGCCTGGTGACCGGGTCGAAGTACTCGAGCTTCTGACCGGAATGCGCGGCGTGCTGCGACAGGTCGTAGTCACCGCGGTTGGCGACGCCTTCCAGCTCATCCCAGCCCCAGGGGAACAAGTACTCCACGTCGGAGGTGCCGCTCGAGTAGTGGCTGAGCTCGTCGGCGGTGTGGGGACGGAGACGCAGCTGGTCCTTGGGGATGCCGAGGTCCAGGTACCACGCAAGCCGCTCAGCGCACCAGTGCTCGTACCAGTGCCCCGCCTCCTCCGGCGGGACGAAGTACTCCATCTCCATCTGCTCGAATTCGCGCGTGCGGAAGACGAAGTTGCCCGGCGTGATCTCGTTGCGGAACGACTTGCCGACCTGCGCGATGCCGAACGGCGGCTTCATCCGCGACGTGTTGAGCACGTTCTGGAAGTTGATGAACATGCCCTGCGCTGTCTCTGGACGCAGGTACACCTCGTGCCCTGCGCCCTCGACGGGACCGGCGTGCGTCTTGAACATGAGGTTGAACGCGCGAGCTTCCGTGAAGGACCCCGTGACGCCGCACGTCGGGCACATGCTCGCATCGTCGAGCTTGTCCAGGCGGAAGCGCTCCTGGCAGCTCCGGCAGTCCACGAGCGGGTCAGAGAAGTTCTCGAGGTGGCCGCTGGCCTCCCAGACGGCGGGCGGCGCGAGGATCGAGGCGTCGATGCCGACGATGTCGTCCCGCATCTGCACCATCGAGCGCCACCACGCCTCCTTGACGTTGCGCAGGAGCTGGACCCCAAGCGGGCCGTAGTCATAAGCCGACCGGAAGCCACCGTAGATGCCGGCGGACCGGTAGACGAAGCCCCGGCGGGCACTCAGGTTCACGACCTTGTCGAACAGCTCCGGGCGGGGCTCGGGGGTCGTGGCGGCGGGAATGGGCGTGGTGGCGTTGTTCATGGTTATCTCCAGATGTCGGTCATGCCAGGAATGAAGGCGTCTTGCGCCTGGACGCAGCCTGCGGCTGCGCCCAGGTTGGGTGCAGGGGTCAGGAGCGCCCTCCTGATGGCTTGCGCGAAGCCGTGAACGCGGTGGCGGACAGCCCCGGCACGCCCGTACCGGCGTACCGGGTCTGCGCCGAGCGCTCGTCCGCCTTGCCCGCGCGGATGACGCCGCGGGCCGCGAGCGCGGTGGGGACGAGCGAGGACCACCCAACGGCGATCATCGACACCTCGACGACCGTGCTCACACCGCTCTCCGTGAGCGCTGCCGCCGTGGCCCAGGCGCCCAGGACGATGGCGAGGGCAACGGCGCCGAGCCCGCTGCGGACGCGGCTTCGCCGATCGCCGCTCTCCGCGAGGATCGGCAACGTGAAGACGATCACCCCGCCGCCGACGATGCCCGCGATGTGGAGCATCGGCGCCAACGAGTCGTCGGCGATGATCGCGCCGCCCGCGGCGGCCGCGAGGCCGCCGATAAGCACCGGCGTCAGCAGCGTCTCGCGCATGGGCCCCGCCTCGGGGCGGATCTCCTTCTGAGCGCCGATCAGCTCCCGCGCTAGGCTCGTGACGAAGCCCGCGTTCGCGTTCGTGACGGCGATCAGCGTGACGATCGCCGCCAGGACGCTCATGGCGCCGTTGAGCACGCTGCCCGGCGCGATCACCGCCGAGGAGAGGCCGAGCGCGCTGTTGGTCTTGTCGTCGACCAGCGTGGCCAGGCCGGCGTGCCCGAAGATGAGCACCGTCGGAACCAGCCAGGCCAGAAGCACGGCGGTGACCAGGACGAGGGAGAGCCGCACCGCCGCGCGCCGGAAGTTCGCGTCTCCCATCGGGGCGTACTCGGCGACGTTGGACATGCCCGTGCCGACGTGGGCGAACAGGACGACCGCCAAGGCGCCCAGCAGCGCGGTCAGCCGGAAGTCGCCCGAGACCCAGACGGCGTCCCAGTGGATCCCGCGACCCGAGGACACGGCGACGAGCGCGAGCGCCGCCACCGCCATCAGCGCCATGAGCACCAGCTGGAAGCGCAGGGCGACGATCGACGACGAGTGGCTCGCGGAAAAGCCGCTCCGCGCGGACGCCGGCGAGCGCTCCGCGACCGGCCCGCGGTTGACGACGAGGCAGCCCACGGCGAACGCGATCAGCCCGACGGCCTGTTCGGCACCGTCGACGCCGTGCAGCACCATGACCAGCGGGGCGGCGATGCCCCACACGGAGGTGATCATCAGCAAGCGCCGCGTGATGACCCGCTGGACCGGCATGCGCAAGGACGTCCCGACGCCGAGGACGGCGACGGCGGCGAGCCCAATGGCGGCTGTGACGTCGTCGCCGAGCTGCGCCGCCAGGAGCTCGAGGCTGCGCAGGCCGAGGCGGTTGTAGACGACCGCCGCGCCGCAGACGTAGACGGCAATCCCGATCAGTGATAGGACGGCGCCCGCCCGGCCACCGCCGGCTTCGATGACGGCACGGGCCAGCGCCTCCCCGCCCCCTCTGGCCTGGGGGTCGCGACGCACCATCAGGGCAGCGACCCGCTGGTAGAGGCGGATGCAAGGCCACAGGATGAGCAACAGCATCACCACGAGCGGCGCCAGGCCGACGCGCGAAGCCTCCAGCGGCAGCAGGAAGACACCTGCGCCGAGGATCAGCGTTGCAAGGTATTGAGCAAGCTGGAACTCTGAGAGACGGGAGCCTTTTGCTCCCGTCTCGGTACCTCGCTTGCGGACGACGAGGAAATCGAACACGACTTTGCTCCTTCAGCAGACGTCAGTTGAGGGGGACGTGTCGGTTCGAGGCCGCGCGGTCAGACGCGGGCCGGACATGGCGCGTAGGCGCTCGTCGCCCGGCGCCTGGACGAAGCGCTGACGCTCGGGCTTCCGTCCGTGCCTCGTAGAGCAGGCGGCGTCTAACGGTTTCAGGCGAGCGGCTTTTGGATCGCTAAGGGGCGTCATAGGGGCGGGGACACGCCCTGCCTAAAAACCTTTCCTGCGTTGTGCAGCAGGAGACGCGCTTCTTGCATATTCCTGTCGATAGTCGGTATCCTGCTCCCTCTTGCCAGAGCCTTCTTTTATGCAGGAACAGGGCCTCCAATTCGAGTTCGAAGTTCAACGGCGTCTCCCGGAAGTGCTGGGCGACCTGCTGGACGAACCGCCCCTGCGCATGAACCCGGGCCAGCGAGTCGGCGATCGGCAGGCGGACGTCGTCTCTGTGGACGAGCAAGGACGAACCTGGATCTTTGAGGTCAAGGCCTCCAGCCGGCCCGGTGTAGTAGCTGATGCGGCTGAACAGCTCGGAGCCTTCTCCGACGTGGCGGATGTCGCCGTCCTGGTCGTGCCATACATGACGCCGGCCGGTGCCGAGACGGCTGCCGAGCGGCGGCTCAACTGGATCGACCTTTCGGGCAACGCTTCGTTGCGGACGGCGGATCGGCAGCTCTACGTTTCGGTCAGCGGCCGGCCGAACCGCTACCCCGTGCGGGGGCGACCTTCGTCGCCGTTTGCGGCCAAGAGCGCGCGAGTGACACGGACAATGCTCCTGGATCCGTCGGTGTGGTGGCGACAGAAGGACCTTGCGGAGGAGACGGGGCTTGATGACGGGCACCTGTCGCGGATCGTTCGCCGTCTCAAGGACGAGCGAATGCTGGAATCGGACGGCACGCTGGTCCGACCGCGAGATCCCGATCTCCTGCTCGACGCGTGGAACGAGGACTATCGGTTTGACCGCCACAAGGTGCTCGCCGGGCACGTATCGGGCGCCGGCCTTGACCTCGCACGCCATATCGGCGCGCTGCTCACAAAGACCGACCACCGCCACGGCTTCACGGGTCTGGCCGCGGCGTGGGCGATCGACGGGTTCGCACGCTTCCGCGCGGTCACCGTCTACGTGCCCGGCGACGTCCGGGCCGTGGCCGAGCAGCTCGACATGAGCACCGAAGAGCGCGGCGCCAATGTGCAGCTCGTCGTGCCCGACGACATCGGCGTCCTGGCGGGCAGCTCGATGCACAACGACCTCCTCTGCGTATCGACGCCGCAGGTCTACCTCGACCTGCAGCACCTGCCCGAGCGCGCCGACGAGGCGGCCCAGCATCTGCGCGACGAAGGGTTGCTGTGGGATGCCCCAGCCTGAGAAGCCGCGCAATCGCAGCGGCTATAGCCGCGAGGAGACCGAGCAGGTCGTCGCGGCCTGCCTCACGCTGGCCGTGACCCTCGGCGCCTACATGGACGACATCGCGATCATCGGCGGCCTCGTACCCAGCCTGCTGATCGACATCGGCCGCGAAGGCGACAAGGTCGACGACGAACTGCACCCGGGGACCAACGACCTCGACGTTGCGCTCACCGTCGCGCTGCTTGACGACGGCCGCTACGCCGAGATCAGCCAGCGGCTCAAGCAAGAGGACTTCGGCCCGGACCAGACGGCGGAGGGCAACGACGTCCTGCAGCGCTGGAAGGCCAAGGACATGAACGTCACCATCGACTTCCTGATCGCACCGGTCGACAAGGAGATGCGACCTGGCCGCATCCACAAGCTCGAGCGCGACTTCGGCGCGGTCGTCGCGCCGGGAACCGAGCTGGCCTTCGACGAGCGGGTGATCGTCGAGCTCGAGGGCCACACGCTCTCCGGCGAGCACGCGACGCGGTCAATCGGCGTGTGCGGACCCGGGGCCTTCGTCGTGCTGAAGGCCCTCGCGTTTGCAGACCGTGGCACGCGCAAAGACGCCTACGACCTGGTCTACGTCATCCGGGGTTGGCCAAAGGGAACGGCCGACATCGTGGAGCGGCTGGTGGCTCACTCGCAGTCACACCGAGAGATCGTGGTCCACGCGTTGAAATTTCTGGCGCGAGACTTCGCGACGATCGACGAGGTCGGCCCACAGCGCGCCGCCCGATTCGAGATCGTGGAACCTGCGCCGGCCGACGCCCTCGACATCGCCGCGGCAGACGCGCGCGGCCATGTACGTGACGTCCTGCGCGGCTGCGCCCGCGCTGGGCTGATCGCCGAGCCGAACTGAGCAGTACCGGCCACGCCGCCGCTCACGGACACCGAGCTGCGCGTCCTCGTCATCAGAGGACGGCGTGAGGTCCGCCCAGCTGCCCCGCCGGGCTTCGGCACCGCTTGCACGCTCCCGGCGCGTTCCCCGTGCGTCGAGCTTTCATCAGGAAGGCAGAAATCCGTCGCCGTTCTCGCTGTCTCGGGGTCGGTAGTAGCCGCTCGCGTTCACGCCGCCGAAGGGCCTGAACCACGCCTCGAGTCGTTGATCGACCTTGCCCATCTGTTGGCTGACCGAGTCGTGTCCGGCGATCGCGGCGTCGGCCGGCTCGAGCATGTCGAAGAGGTCGAGGACGTCGTCATCTTCGAAGAGTTCGAAGAGCCCTCTGAGCTCTTCTGCGGCGTGCTCTGCCTCATCGGCGCTCAGGAGGCCGCCGCCGAGCTGAGCGTCGAGGTCGTCTCGCGCGATGGTCAACAGTTCGACCGCGACGATCTCCTCAGCTAGGCAACCTGCCGCTTCCTGGAGGCCGAGTCGGGAGGTCAGCGCCACCGTGGCGGCGAACAAGTTGATGGCCAACGACTCATCCACTGCGCCGGCGAAGGCGGCCGGCACGAGACGGTGGGCCACCGACATTGCCTGCCCATCGATGACTGCGTCGCGGAACTCGTCGGTCAGCTGACGGGCTGCGCTCGCCAGCGCGGCTCGCGCATGGAGATCATCGATGACTGACGGTAGGTAGAAGAGCACGTCATCGCTGACGTCGCGTCGCGCGGCCAGGCACTGATGGCCGGCGTGCCGGAGCACCGGAATGTGCCCCTCCTCCTCGTCGCCCAGGTGGATCAAGCCAGCGGCGTGGAGCCAGCGCAGGTCCTCGGCGACCGCCTCCGGGGTACGGCCGAGCTCGACGGCAATCTCCAGAGTGTCAACCGCTTCTCCAGCGGCCGCCGACATCGCGACGGCCCGAAGCAGGGGTGCAATCTCGGCGAACTCCATCGTTGAATGCTGGCACTAAGAGGCCGCAGCAACGAGCAACTTCGATGGGTCACGAAGATTCGTCTCTGCGGGTCTCGGACGATTCAGAAGCCGCTCGCCGGTCCCGCCGCTCATACCGGCACCGCGTCCCGTTGGGCCTCGACACGCACGGCGTCTCGCAGGGTGTCGAACGTGGCCACGTCGACCTTCAGGCCCAGCAGCGCGCTGGCCTCGCGTCGCAGCGCGACGAGGTCGAGCAGCGTGCGCCCCGGCTCCAGATCCACCAGCAGGTCGACATCGCTTTCCGGGCCGGCGTCGCCGCGTGCGGTCGATCCGAAGACGCGCACGTTGCGCGCCCCATAGCGGCGCGCGAGCTCCAGCAGTGGGCGGCGATGGCGCCGCACGACCGACCCGTTGGCCCCGGTCAAACGCGCGGTCGGCACCGCGCGCAGCTCCAGCCGCTGGCTGCAGGCGGCCAACAGCCGCTCAAGCGTCATCAGCGACGGCTGCGCCGCCCCGGTCTCGTAGCGAGCGATCGCCGACTGCGACGTACCTGCCGCCTTGGCCAACGCGGCCTGCGACAGACCTGCGCGCATGCGCGCGTCGCGGAGGAGGACCATGGCGTCCATGCCCGTAGTGATACCTGATCGAGTATGACGCTCAGGAGAGCACACCAACAGGCCGCTGAGGCCCGGGGTCCCCGCGGTCAGTCGCGGTCGCGGCGCTGCTCGTCCAACGCTCGTGTTGTTGGCACTTGAGACCGCTCGAGCTTGAGCGGCGGATGCGCGGCCAGGACCTCCGACAGACGCCGGCGCGCCGGGATCAGCGTCCCGCGTTCGATCAGCGCCGCCACGCCGGCCGGGTACCTCGGAGGGTGATCTCCACTCGAATGGGCCATCGCTCTCGACCTTAACGTCGCGTCGGCGATCGCGGCTATCCGTCGTCATCCTCGGCGAACGCCTGGTTGACCATGTCGACCTCATGCTCAGACGGCGCGTAGTGCGCGTAGATCTGCGTGGTCTTGGAATCAGCGTGACCGAGGAACTCCTGGATCGAGCGCAGCGGCTGCCCCGAGGCCGCCAACCGCGTCGCGAACGTGTGGCGCAAGTTCTTGAACGGGATCACGCGCACCCCCGCGTCGCTGCATGCCTGCTTGAACCGGCGGCTCACCTTCGAGCGGTCCACCGGCCGGCCCGTCTCCGGATGAGCGAAGACGAGATCATCGGCCGACGCGAAGTTCGAGCGCTGCCGCCATACGCGTAGCGCGTCTGCGACCAGATCGGCCATCGGCACCGACCGTCTCGTCGACAGGTCCGACTTGCCCTCCCCCGAGTGCTCACCGCGCACGAAGGTGTTGCGAACGCGGATGCGCTGCGCCTCCCAGTCGACATCGCGCCACCGCAGCCCCAGCAGCTCGGACTGGCGCAACCCCGTCAACGCCGCCACCAGGATGACCACCCGGAGCACCGGCCCCAGCACGTCCGGCGGAACCGGCGGCGCCGGCCCACCACGACCGCGACGCGTCGGCGCAGGCTCGCGATGTACCACCTCGTCGGGAATGACCGCGAGGACGCTCTTGAGCTCGGCCACCGTCAAGAACTGAAGGTCCGGATTGGCGTCGCCGGCGCGCCGGCGCTTGGGACGCGTCGCTCGCCGCACCGGGTTCTCCGCCGCCCACCCCTTGTCGATCGCATGCTCGAAGACCGAATGCAGAAAGGTAATGACATTGCGAACCGACTTCGGCGCCAGCCCCGCCTCGAGCATGTCGACCGCAACCGCTTCAACTTGGGAGCGGGTCACCCGGTCGACGGGTGTCGACCCGATTCGTGGCGAGATGTGCACGCGCTGCATCGACTCCGTGCCCTGCAGATAGGAGGTCCGGCAGCCCTCGATCTTCAACTTCCGCCGCAGCGAGTCGGTCGCGTCGTCGACCGTCCGCCGCTCGTCGCTGGAGGGCCGCGGCCGGGCCTCCTCCTCCTGCTGCATGCGCCGGAAGCGCCGCTCTGCCTCGCTGCGCGTCAAGCCTTCCGCAGACCCCTTCTCGCGAGCCTTGCCGATCTTGCGGTTCAGCTTGCGGCCGTCCAGCGTGCGCCAGCGGCCGTAGTAGGAGCCGAACTCCACGTACATCTGTCCCGTGCCGTAGTCGCGCTTACCCATGACCCAAATAGGCGCCAGCGGCCGGATCTCGCCCCCACCACCTCATCGCGTGCGCGGCCCCCGCTCCCCGCCCTCCAGCCAACGCTCGATCGCAGAACGCCGGTAGCGCACGTAGCGACCGAGCCGCACATGCGGCAGCCCGTCGCGACGCGTCTCGGCATAGACCCACGACCGCGTCACGCGCATGAAGGCCGCCACTTCGTCAGCCGTCAGAAGCCGATCCTCCGGCGGTTGCTCGTCGCGCGACTCCATGATCCTTAGTCGACGGGGCCGGCCAACACCCCTCGCCCGATCAGTCCGGCGGAGGCCGATCAGGCTCGGCGACGCTCGCAGCCACCTGCAACCGCCTCTGCCACGTCTTGGGCAGCGCCTCGCTCAACCGACCCGGCGTCGTCATACCGCGGCTCAACGACTGGCGCACCGCGAGATCGACCTGCTCACTCCACCCCTCCGCCCGCACGACATCGGCGATCGTACGCTCCACCCCGGTGACCGGTATCCCGGAGACGGTGTGCCGGTGACGTCCCTCAATCGGTCGGGTCGTGAAATGCGCCCAGACCCCGGCGGGGACCGCGGCACCGCGCTTAGATCGGGGGACCGTGACGTGAACCTCATCGGCGATCAGGTCCGTGAGCTCCATCAGCTCCAACGCGCTCACATGGGACACGACCGCACCAGCACGCGACAGGCCAAGCCACGCGCAGACGACGTGTTCATGCGGTGAGCCCGGAAAGCGCCGCAGCCGGTAGACACCGCGCCCCGCCCGCCGAAGCATCCCGCTCTCGCGCGCGTGATACGCCAGGGTGGACCGTGCGACTCCAGCATCGATCGCCTGCTGCGCAGTAAAGAACCCGCTTTGGCCTTCCGCGAGCGCGTACAGCCGATCTTCGACGCTCATGTCAGCGATTTCGCCAGGAGAGCTGGCCATGACGGTGACAATCTAACCCGCCGCGGGCGGTCATCCAGCTGGCGGACACCGATACGCTCAGAACGCGACGGATCCGGTCTCCCAGAGTCTCCGCCAGCTCGTTGCTCGCAGAGTCAGAATCGCGGTCCTGTCCGCTAGGTCGTTTCCGGCAGCGCGCCTCTCGGCTCGGCCGACACGATCACGCCGTGTGCTCCCAGCGCCCGCGCCATCTCGATGGAAACGATGCGCCGGCCAAACGGTCGCAGGCACACGTTGATGAGCTTGAAGTTCGCGATGCCCAGTGGGATCCCGATGATCGTGATGCACAGCACGATGCCCGTCACGAGGTGCACGAGCGCCAGCCACCAGCCGCCGAGGATGAACCAGATGATGTTGCCGATCGTCGAGCCGGCGCCCTTATCCACCTGCGGGATGACCGTGCGGCCGAAGGGCCAGAGGCTGTAGAGGCCGATCCGGAACGAGGCGACGCCGAACGGGATCGTGATGATGAAGACGAACGCAAGCAGCGTCGCGATCATGTAGGCCACGAAGAGCCAGAAGCCGGCAAAGACGAGCCAGATGATGTTGAGGATCAGCCGCATCGTCGCACCCTAACGGTGGGCCGGTGAGCGATGTGCGTTGATGTGCATTCCGCGTCAGCTGCTGACGAGGGACTCCAGCGAGGCGATGAGCGTGCGCTCGTCGCGAGCGACGAGATCGCCTCCAGCGTCGTTCTTGTAGTAGATGCCTAGCGAGAAGTAGGTGTAGCGCTGTTCGCGCCATTCGAAGCCGCAGAGGTGACCGCAGAGTCGCCAGACGCGACGGGATCCGATGCGGACGCGGCGCGGATGCGATCCGCGTGCTCGCGCTGTCGCGAGGTCGGAGCGCAGCTGTGAGGCCTTGGCTCGGCCGAAGGACACGAAGCCGATTGGAAGACCGTCTTCGGCGGTTCCGCGATCCCATGTGACCGTGAAGCGCTCCGCTCCGCGAAGCTGGGCGTCGGACCGACGCAGGCGAGGAGGGACGGTCGCTGGGAAGAGCGGCGCGGGAACCAGACCGAGCCCGCGCAGCGACGAGCGGACGTCGGCGGTATCGGCCGCCATCGCGCAGGACGCGGGGACCATCGCGGAGACGACCGCGAGCCCCAAGGCGACCAACAGCCGCCTGCACGTCGATCGGGACACGATCACAGCTGGCCCAGGAGCTGGGTCTTCTTGGCCTCGAACTCGTCGGCGGTGATCGCGCCGAGGTCGCGAAGCTCGGCGAGCCGGCGGATCTGTTCGATCGGATCGGCTTTGACCGCAGATGAGTCTGACGCAACCGACTCCGCGGCCGGCTGCTGGGACGTCGAGCCTTCGGCGATGCGGCGGCTGATGTAGCCGGCGATCTCCTGGGCTCGCTCCTTCGGCGCGATGTGACCGATGACCGCGACATTGGACGAGGCGAAGATCTTGACCTCGGCCATGACCATCCCCGACTTCCACTGCGCCGAGCTGATGCGGCTGTAGTGGAACTCCTCCTGACGCTTGCGCACGATGCCCTCGTCGAGGAACAGCAGCCGACGGTCGGTGACCGCGAGTAGACCCGTGTGATCCTCATACATGCCGCTAGCCGCGGTAATCAGCTCCTCGTCGACTGCGAGGTAGTCGGTGAGACGCTTGATCTCCTTGCGCACGAGGAACTTGTTGCGCAGCTTGTCGGCGAGGATCTTCTCAATGGCCTGTCGCCGCGGGTCCAGGCGCTGCTCACTGGAGAGCTCGTGGGGATCTTGGTCGTCGGCCCCAGGGCCGTCGTAGGGATCCTTGCTGTTCACGCCATCGGCGCCGACGTCGTCGGTCCAGCGCTTGCCGTCCCACCAGCGGAAGGCGTGCCGTCCGGTCGGATCGGGCTTCCAGCCCTGCTGAGCGTCCTCAGGCCTCGACATCGCCGGAACGTACTACGACGGGAAATGGAGTGACGGCCAGCAATGCGTTCAGTGCTCCGGAGCGGCCGTAGGTCCCCCGCACTTGGGGTTGGTCACCCGGCAGGCACGGCGTAGCGGTCGCGCAGCGCCGCGGCGTGGGCGATGAGCCACTGTGGGTTGTGCGGCGCGGACCACTCGTCCCAAAGCCGGTCGTAGGTCATCGCGACGAATCGGATCGCCGGGTCGCGGGCCAGGGAGCTGAACTCGGCGACTTCGGCGGCGTGGATCGCGCAGGCGGCGATGTCGTCTGCGTCCGTCGGCGACCAGTAGATGTAGGCCAGGGTGACCGGCTCGTGGCCAGACCGAGCGCGGAGCCCGAGGTAGTGCTTGATCAACTGCGCGGCGTCCAGGTAGCGGTAGCGGCGCGGATCCTGGACCAGCCGTTGGAACTCCTCGCGCCACGAACGATGGGCTGGCTCGAGCAGCGCTTCGTAGGCCGGGCTGAACGAGGCCTCGTGCGTCGCGAAGGGCTCGGTGCACTTGGACTCGATCGCCAGGACGTGGGGACCGTCGACGAGCACGTCGAGCGTCGGCGCGGTGCCGGGCAAGCCCGTGCGGCACCTCACTTCGAGATGAACGTCGCCGCTGAAGTCCCGGCCGTCGAACGGGACGCTCTCGCCGGCTGTCAGGAACGGTCCGAAGGCATTGGCCGCCAGCCCGGCGGACGAGTGGGCAGCGTGGAACTTCGGTGGGTGGCTCGCTGTCGCGACCAGCTCCGAGCCGCCCTTGCCCTGGAGGCCGTCGCGGATCGCGTCCTTCACCGCCTGGGAGAAGCCGGGGAGCAGGGCGTCGTCGAAGGTCGGGGTGTATCCGGCGTCGTCGACCGTCACGCCACTCGCCCGCAGGCGCGCGGCGAGCGCCGCGGCGGGCCGGGCTGCGAGCGCGGCCTTGGGTCGAGCGAGAAAGCGCAGGCTCCCGCGCACGGGCAGGTGGATCCACCCTTCGGTCCTGGCCCGCTCCGCCGCCGCGGGCGGCGGACCGTCGGTGAGGCCGAGCATCGCGGCGCGACCGACGAGGGCCGCCAAGAGGGAGTCCAGGGCGTCGTCGACGGTGCCGCACAGCTCACGGTCCTTCCGCGAGAGGACCAAGCCGTCGACGCAGTCGATGACCTGGGCAGACAGCGTCGCGAGCGCCGTGACTCTGTCGCCGCCCTTGTAGCCCGACGCCGAGAGTCCCCAGCGCACGAGCGCGGCGGCGGGATAGACCTCGACAAACCGGCCGCGACCTGTGCGGTCGACCGTCTCGCCCTGCGCCGACCAGCGGTGCAGCAGATGCGCGCACCGCATCGCTGTCACGCCGAGCCGGTCGGTCGACACGCTCAGCGGGCGGCGCGTGTGCATCGTGACGCGATCGGTCGTGCGGAAGCTGAGGGAGGCGCGGAAGACCTCGGGCGGCTCGTCGTCGGGCGCCGGCCAGGCGTCCGCGGCACGGTGCGCGACGAGCGCATCGACGAACGGGTCGGGCCACCCGAAGGGCGCGTCGATCGCGACCTTCGCGCAACCGTGGGCCATCTGGCGCAACTCCTCGTCACCGCAGCCTGCGGCAATGCGCGCGTGGAGCTGATCGTCGCTGGGTTCGAGCAGACAGGCATAGGTCTTCGGAGCGCCGGCGGCCAGGTCGATGTCAAGCACGGTCATCGTTCGCGTCGAACCGGGCCCGTCGAGCCGGGGTGCACCAGAGCCAGCATCAGGAGCCGTGTCGCGACGCGTGGCGCGCCGCCGGCTGTTGCGCAGGCTTGGGCAGCTGGATCGCGCGCTCCATCAGCGTGGCGATTCGTGCGCCGCGGACCTGGGCCGCTTCGAGGAAGAGTCGCTGGAACGTTCCGCCAAAGCAAAAGATCATGGTCAAGACGATGACCGCGGTCAGCCGGGGAAGAAACCGGCGGCCGACGCTCATCGCGCTGAAGAGGTCTGGGTCAGGCACGTGAATCAGCCGACCCCGCCGTGATGTGAGCACGCGCCCTGGATACCGCCGGAATGGCTGTAGGAGCCATCGGCGCACTGGACGGTCGAGCCGTTGCCGTTGGGGTAGTTCGGGATGCAGTCGTGGGTGTCGCAGAACGAACTCGAATCGCCGTCGTGATCGGCGGAGCTGTCAGCGGGTCCGTCGGCGACCGAGGTGCTGGGCGCGGGCGCGGATGGCGTCCGGGTCGAGTCGCCAGTGTCATGTGCGGCTGCGAAGGCGGTCGCTTGCTGGTCGTCGTAGGCGTCGATGGCCGACTGCGGGAACTTCACCACCCCGCGGTCACCGGTCCTGCAGGTGACGATCCCGACAGTGCGCGAGCAATGCGTGGAGAACGTACGCTGAACCGCGGGGCTCCACACGGCGAGCGTCGCGGCGCCGGGGCTCTTGTAGCAGGCGTAGAACGTGTTCTCGGCGAACCCGCACGTCGTGGTGACCTTGCGCGCACGGATGTTCGCGTCGCAGTGCTTGTACGCGGTCGGGGGGTGGGCTGGCGTGCTTGCGACCGGCACGGTCGATGTGGCGGACGCGGCGCCGGGCGTCGCGGTGGTCTTGGTGACGGTGACCGGCTTCGTCGTCACGTCGCTCGAGCCACAGCCGGCAATCGCCACGGCGGCGGCAACGAGGCTCGTCGCCACGGCACGACGCCTGCGGCGGTCAGCCACGAGTCATCGCCGATGGGTTGGGTAGCAGCGGCTCGACACGCTGGGCGATCCGCGCGTCGTCCCAGCCGCGAGCCCGGAGCTCGGCGAGGAGCATGGGGACCTGGCCGGGATGCAGCGTTGGCACGTTGGCTTCAAGCCATGTGTGCGTGAAGCGACCCGGGGGCCGAAACGGCGGCGGCGGCCCATCGAGCCACCGCTGGTGAGCCTCGCGCGCCTCACGATCACGAGCTGCACGACGCTCCGCCATGAGACGCTGTTGCTCGCGGGCGTTCGCCCGTTGCGCTGCGAGCCGATCGGCGTCCCGTTGGACCCGAGCGGCGTGCTCGGCCGCCTCCCGCTCGGCAGCCCGCTTGCGACCGGGTGAACCCGCCGCCTCGGTCACGAGCGCCACCGCCGCGACGGCTACGAGCAGCACGGCGGCCGCGCCAACGTAGCGGAGAGCAACCGACGGATAGTGCTCATGCATCCACGCCTTGTCGCGGTTCATCAGCTGATGCCACGACGGCGTCAGATGGATCGCATGCCCCCACAACGACAACGGCCACATCACCACGAGAATCACGAGACCGACAGCGATGAGGCCGCCCAGGAGGCCGGCTCCCCCGCCCCCTCCGCCGCCACCGCGGCGGCGTCGTCCACCGCCCGAAACCGAAACAGGTCCGGCGCTGACGCCGACCCTGCCGCTCGTCGAAGCACTGAACGGCCCAACGCGGATACGCATGCTCATCGCGATTCCCTCCGTGAAACCTGGACGCCCGCGCCGCTCAGCCCTCGTGCCGGCGCTCTATGGACCTTGAATCGGTGTGCAGCGTAGAGCGGATTGTGGGAGGCTGCAACGTTCCTGTGTCCGCTCCTACGTCGTCGTCGTTTGCCCAGGATCGTGATGTTCGGTGTCCGTCGTGCGGGCACGTGACGCCAGTCCTAACGTGGATGTCGATCGATGTGCGGGAGCGCGCGGACCTTCGGATGCGGTTCCAGGATCTTGGGGCTTGCATGGCCGCGTGTTCGGAGTGCGGCGCCGGCATCGTTCGGGACGTCGGCCTTGTAGTTGTAGGCATGGCCGAAGAGGCGCCGGTGGTGCTGGCGTGTCCAGACGAACACCTAGCGCAAGACGATCCTTTCGCGCCGTCGCGCGAGTTGCTGGACGCGACGAACCGATCGCTCTACTACGGCGGCGTCAGTCTGCCTGGGCCGGTGCTTGCCGTGCCGTTCGACGTCCTAGCCATCGCGCTCGGGCGCGACGTGGACAGCGATGCTGCCGAGCCGGATGCGGCCGTTGCCGCGGTTGCCGCGATTTCTCAGGACGGGAACAACGAGGCTGAGCGGTACGCGATCTTCTTGGACCATGTGGCTGGGTCGCGGCCGGAGCGACGGATGAACATGGCGTGGGACGCGCTATTGGAAGTTGGGGACCTCGGCAGCCTCCGCCAAGCCCTAGAGCAGTTCCCGGAGCTGACCGAGGACGGTGCACGAGAGCGTTCCGCGGCAATCAGGGAGGCGGCGCTCGCCGCGGGCGACGAGCATGCCGTCCGAATCGCCGAGGCTCAGATCGCGTTGCTCCAGTCCTGCGCGGTCGGCGACCCGGAGGGCGGCTGGTCCAACTACGAGGCGGTCGCGCTCGGCTTCAGCACGGACGTCCTGCACCCGCAGATCGACCCGTGCGCGGCGGCGTTCGAGGAGATCTTCGAACGCGATCGGGCGGGCGCCGCCGCAGCAGGAGAAGCGCTCCTCGCCAAGGCCGCCGAGCTGGGGATGCGCCCACTCGAAGCCGAGACCGCCGTGCGCACCGCGACGGCCTACTACGAGCGGACCGATGGCGACGCGTCGGCGAACCTGGAGCGCTGCCGCGAGCTGCTGGAGCGAGCGCTCGAGCTCGTCGAGCGTGTCCCGGGCGCACTCGACGAGGCTACGCACACGCAGGCACTGCTCAACCTCGGCGCCACGTACAGCTCGCGGATGCGCGGCGATCCGGACGCCAACCGCCAGCGTGCTATCGACGTGACCGAGCAAGTACTAGGTCTTGTGTCACGCGAGGACGACGGCCACAGCTGGGCGATCGCCCACACGAACCTCGGGATGAACCTCGCTGACCAGGAACGGTATGACGAAGCCCTGAAGCACTTCGACGCGGCGCTGACGTGGCGCAGCTTCGACCGCGACCCCGGTGACTATGCGTACACCCAGGTCAACCTCGCGCTGACGCTCATGCACATGGGAGGGCGCGCACGGCTGGAGGCATCGCTTGAACACGGCTCCGAGGCGGTCCGCGGCTACCGCGCGGCGGGTGACGCCCTGCGGGCCGCGCATGCGCTGGGCAACATCGCCTCCGTCCGGCACACGATGGCCGACCTGGACGACGTCGCTGAGGCGGAACGCTGTGACCTCCTCGACGAGGCCGAGCGCGACGCACGCGGGGCGATTGCGCTGGACGGCGGCGACGCGGCTGCCGACGTCGCGGCCGGCCGGCGGTGGGCGCAATTGGCGGCGGTGCTCGCGACCAGGGACGGGTTCGCTGAAGCGACGGTCGACGCGCACGAACGCGCTCTCGCGGAGCTCCGTCCCGACTCGGACCCGCGAGGCACGCGCGACATCGCCCGGCGGCTCGGCGCGCTCGCCGCTGACGCCAGCGCCTGGGATATCGCGGCAAGCGCGTGGGAGCGAGCGGCAGTCGCGGGAGCCGCCGCCGTCGAGGCGCGCGCGACGCGACGCGGCCGCCTCGGGGAGACCGCCGCGAACCTGACGATCTTCCGCTGGGCGGCGTATGCGCTCACGCGTAACGGGCAGGCCGACCGGGCCGTCGAGATCCTCGAGCTCGGCCGCGGCCGGCAGCTGAACTCGTGGCTGCAGCGGGATATCGTCGACGTTGAGCCGCTCCGGCGCGCGGATCGCGCGCTCTGCGCGCGCTTCCTCGAGGTGCGCGAGCGCGTCGAGCACGCCGAGCGCACGGGGGCGGCGCTCGGGGACCCCGCAGTGACGGGCGCGGTCGAGGAGTTGGCCGCGGTCGTCGCGGAGGTCCGGGCGCTGGAGGGGCTGGAGGGGTTCCTCCTGCAGCCTGGCATCGACGAGGTCCTACGCGCGCTCCCGGAAGGCGAGATCGTCGCGTATCCGGTGACCTCGCCATACGGGTCCGCGTGGCTGCTCGCCGAGGGCGGCGCGAACACGATCGGCGTGATCGACCTGCCTGGGCTCACGTCGACCGAGATCGTCCACGTGGCGATGCGTATCGACGAAGCCAGTGGACGCGTCGAGGGGTATTTGGTCGAGCAGCCGGTGACCGGGGACCGGCTCGACGACGAGATCCGAGCCCTCGGCGAGCTCCTCGGGCCGGAGTTGTTGCAGCCGTTGGCCGAGGTACTCGTCGCGCGCAGCATCGACGGGGTCACGATCGTGCCACTCGGGACCCTGGGCCAGATGCCGCTGCACGCGTTCGGCTGGACCGGCAGCGACGGCACGTCGCGATGCCTGCTCGACGTCGCCGCCGTCGCTTATGCCCCGTCGGCCTTGGTGCGCTCGGTCAGCCTTGGGCGCGCCGAAGGTCACAAGGGGTTTCCGCGGCTGGTGGCGGTTGGCAACCCGCTCCCCCAGGACGATCCGCTGCCGGCCTCGGCACTTGAAGCGCGCGCCGTTGCCGCCTCGGTCCCGGCCGCCGAGACGGATGTCTTGGTCGAGGAAGCCGCCACGAAGGGTGCAGTCGTGGCGGCCCTGGACCACGCCAGCCACCTACACCTCGCCTGCCACGGTTCGGCAGTCCGAGACGTGGAGCGGCTCGACGGCGGACTCTCGTTCGCTGACAACCAGGTCCTCACTGGCGCCGAGATCCTCGACCTCGATCTGTCGAGCGCTCGCCTCGTCGTCGCGTCGGCCTGCGAGACGGGCGTCGTCGCGGGATACGACGCCGTTGAGGAGGCCGTCGCGCTGTCGACGCTGTTCCTCGCGGCTGGCGCAGCCAGCTCCGTTGCATCGCTGTGGCAGGTGAGCGACTACGCCACGGCACTGTTGATGATGCGCTTCTACGAGGAGTTGGCGCTGCACCCCGAGGCTCCGGCACGGGCCCTTCGCGTCGCGGAGTTGTGGTTGCGCGATCTGGACCTCGACGAAGAAGAGCGGTATGTCGCTCGCCGGCCGGTCTTGGCGAACGCCGCGAAGGTGACGGAGCTGTCACGCCGACGGGGCCAGGGCGTCGGCGCCGGTGGGACGGCGGGCTTCGGCGCGCCAACGTTGTGGGCGGCGTTTACGTTCAACGGCGCCTAGCTCTCGGCCACAACGCTCATTCCCGGCAACGCGTCGGCCGCCCAACGCTCGAGCGCTCGACCTCGCTCGATACCGGCTGGCGCCGCATCGACCTCGTCCAGCCGGTCCCCGATGTCTGCGGAGTCGAATGCCATGTCCGGCATTCTGTCCCGCGAGTCAAGAAGGACTGATCACTAGCAAGCGGTGCTCGGACGCCGCTTGCTGCAGGCGGCGGTCGTACCCGCAGACCACCGCGGGCCAGCCGCCGAGCTGAGCGGCCTGCGCGCTCGCCAAGTGAATCGCGTCGAGCGATCGTAGGAGCGGCGGCGGCGCGACCGCCGCAGCGGCGATGATCGCGTCGGTCAACGGAACGACGTGCGTCACGTCAAAGAGCTCGGCGACCGCCTGGAGCCGGTCGCCCAGGACGACCGGCGGCACCGCGCGGCTCACCGCGCGCGGCAGCTCGACGCGCGTCAGCGCGCTCGTCACGAACCGCCCTTCCCCCCACTTCGCCAGTTCCTCGCGCAGCGCCGCCGTCTCGTCCTCGTCGACGACAAGCTTCATCAGCGCCGAGGTGTCGAGGTACAGCAGCCCGTCGCGGGCGAGGTCAAGCACGATCGCTGCGCTGCTCGTCCAACGCGCGGGCCGTCGCTTGCGGATCGTCGAGTCTCACCGGCGGATGCGCGGCGAGCACGTCGGCGAGGCGGCGGCTGGCGGGCAGGACGACGCCGCGCTCGACCAGCTCGGCCAGGCCGGGCACTTCGGTCACTGAGCTTTCGGTGCGGCGCGCCATCAGCGTCAACGGTACCGCGGTCCTGTCCTGAGAGCTACTCATTGCCGTCCTCCGCGAACGCCTGGTTGACCATCTCGACCTCGTGCTCAGACGGCGCGTAGTGCGCGTAGATCTGCGTCGTCTTCGCGTCCGCGTGGCCGAGGAACTCCTGGATCGAGCGCAGCGGCTGTCCCGAGGCGGCCAGACGCGTGGCGAACGTGTGGCGCAGGTTCTTGAACGGGATGACCCGGACGCCGGCGTCCTCGCAGGCCCGCTTGAAGCGGCGGCTGATCTTGCTGCGATCGACCGGCCGCCCCGTCTGTGGGTGCGCGAAGACGAGGTCGTCGGGTGACGCGTACTCCGTGCGCTCGCGCCAACCATGAAGTGCGTCAGCAACGAGATCGGCCATCGGCACCGAACGTCGCGTCGACAGATCGGACTTGCCCTCGCCCGAATGCTCCCCACGTACGAACGCGTTACGCACGCGGATCCGCTGCGCCTTCCAGTCCACGTCGCGCCAGCGCAACCCCAACAACTCCGACTGCCGCAACCCGGTCAATGCCGCGACCAAGATGATGACCCTGAGCACCGGCCCCAGCACGTCGGGCGGGATCGGCGGCGCCGGGCCGCGCCGTCCGCGGCGCGTCGGAGCGGGCGCGGGACGCACCGTCTCGTCGGGGATCACCGCGAGCACTCGTCGCAGCTCGGCGACCGACAAGAACAACAAGTCCGGATCTGCATCGCCGGCGCGGCGCCGCTTCGGACGGTTGGCGCGGCGTACCGGGTTCTCCGTCGCCCAGCGCTTGTCGATCGCGTGCTCGAAGACCGAGTGCAAGAAGGTGATGACGTTGCGCACTGTCTTGGGCGATGAGCCGAGCGCCAGCATCTCCTCGGCCAGCTCCTCGACCTGGCTTTGGGACACACGATCGACCGGCCGACCGCCCATCCGCGGCGAGATGTGAACGCGCTGCATCGACTCGCATCCCTGCAGGTACGACGTCCGACAGCCCTCGATCTTCAGCTTGCGTCGCAGCGAGTCCGCCGTGTCGTCGACGGTGCGTCGCTCGGAGGGAGCACGCTGCGGCGTCCGCTCCTCTTCGTCCTGCATCCTGCGAAAGCGCCGCTCGGCGTCCGCACGCGTCAGCCCGTCCGAGGAACCCTTCGCCCGGACCTTGCCGACCTTCCGGTTGAGCTTCCGTCCATCGCGCGTCCGCCAACGGCCGTAGTACGAGCCGCAGTTGACGTATAACTGCCCGGTGCCATAGTCGCGCTTGCCCACAACAACCCCTAGCACCCAGCCAGCGATTCTCGCCCCCACCAGCTCATCACCGACCCGGCCCCCGCTCGACGCCCTCCATCCACTGCTCGATCGCCGAGCGCCGATAGCGCACGTACCGCCCGAGCCGAAGATGAGGGAGACCGTTCCGCCGGGTTTCGGCGTAGACCCAAGACCGCGTCACTCGCATCATTGACGCGACCTCGTCCGCGGTGAGCAGAGGATCCACCGATTGCGGTTCGTGCAGGTCCACGCTCCTAAGTCGACGAGCTTCGGGCGCACCCCTCGGGCAACCGTCGCGCACAGCGCACGCCGCCTCCGGACCGGCCAGGCGCAATGCTTACGCTAGTGACCGCGCCCTCTTCTCCCTCGAAGCCGACCGCCACCTCCACAGCCGGGCCGGACGATCTCCTCTCCGAGCCGCTGATGCGGGCCGAGGAGGTCGCAGAGCTGCTGGCGATCAAGACCAGCACCGTCTACGAGCTCAGCCGACGACGCCGCGACCCGCTGCCCTACATGCGCATCGGACGCAGCAAGCGCTTCAGCCGCCGCGCGGTCGCGCAGTGGGTGCAGGCTCAGACCAACACGTAGGTGTGGCTCCTAAGTGGCACCAGCGAGCCATCCAGGACTTCCGCTAGTTGACCAGCCACCCCTTCCTGACCATGGAAGCGCGAGCGGGCCGGACGCAGCTGGCCTCGAGACTTGCCTTCCCTAGCCGCGGCATGCCTCGGTTTCGGCTGTGATCGCGGCTCGCACATCGGCAGTGCGGTACGGCGCCCGCAGCAGCACGACGGTGCAGTTCGGACTTCGACACGCCGAGGTACTCCGCTGCCTCCGCAGTACGCATCCATCGGTCCGCCTCGCCACAGGCGCCGGTCACGCTGTCCCGTAACGCCGAAACGATCAACGGCGCCAATCGCTCAGCAAGCTGCTGCAGCTCCTCGCCGGTGAGCCTCAACTCCGCCATCGCAGGCCCTCACTGACAACGTGCAGGACCGTCGCCGAGCCCCCGGACCGCATAGCGGGCTGCTCGCCCGCCAGCGCTACCTCACGTTCAAGGCGTATGAGTTCAATGTGGGCCATCGCCATCTTCGGACCACACTGCCCCTAGACCCTGCGGAGATAACGGCTCGTGCCGGGAAAAAGCGCATGAGCTAGCACTTTGACCATGTGAAGCCCTGCACCGTGCCGCGCCTCAGCCACCACGCCCCGTCCCCAACATCGGCCGAGCCCCGCTCCCAGCCGCCCGCACATCAGGCCCAGCGGCGAGGATTCGAACAGCCTCGGCGGCGCGCCGGCCACAGACAAGTCGTACGCCAACTCCCCGGCAAGCGCTACATCGACGACAAGTCCGCGCCACCGCGGCGAGCACGCGCGATACCCCGCCTTACGGCAACCGTCCGTCGCCAACCCCTTCATAGCCGACACGACACCCTCGGGTCGGCCCGCTGCGGGCCTGTGCCGTCCCCGCACCCGGCAGGGTGCGAAAATCAGACGGCCAGGCCCGCGGTCGGCGACTCAGAGGCGAGCGCGGGCAACGCGCATGTCAGGCGCGCCGCGCGACTTGCGGCACGCCGTTGCGCGAGGTGGTTGCGAGTCGTTGCTTCTTGGCTCTGGCGCTGGGAAGGGTCGCGCGCGAACCGTTCAGCACCTGCCGTCGTCTGGATACGGGTTCCCGGTTGAACCATTCTTGCGTTCTGCTGACGCGTTCGGCTGCACCTCGCACGAGGTTCCGATGAGCCGCACTCGCCTGAGCAGCCAGTGAATTACGCCGTCCTCGTCGTTGGAGGCCGCTGTGGCGGTGGCGGCGGCCAGGACCGAGGCGTGGGCGTTGGCCGGTGCGATGGATTCATCGGCGGCGGCGAACATCCCGAGATCGTTGAGATGATCGCCACACGCAAGCACCGTCGAGCCGCGCAGACCGGTCAGTTCGAGGAGGCGTGGGACTGCGTGACCCTTGTCGGCCTGCGGATGCTGGATCTGGAACTCCGTCCAGCCCGTGCAATAGATGTGCTGGCCCGCGTGAATGATCGCCGCTCCGGCGAGCTCGGCCCGCAGCTGTTCGAGCAGGCGCTCGGCGGCTTGATCGGGCACGAACCCGGTGATCAGTACGACATCCTCTTGACCGGCGACGCCCTCGAGGTCCTCGCTCAGCCGCAGCCGCGGATCGCCATACTCGCGCTTCTCCGCCACCCACCAGTCGCTCGCGGCGTTCATCGTCTTCACATGGTGGACTCGGTCCTGGCTGCCGTCCCAGCTCGTGATCAATGGGCTGGCGCCATGGGCGCCGAGGATCGCCACAGAGGCACGAGCCGGTGTCGACTCAAGGGCTCGGATGAGCAGATGGCGGCTGGTGTCCAACTCGGAGATCAACGCGCCGTTCAGTCCAATCACCGGCAGCCCCAATTCCACGCCATTCAGCAGCGCCCGCATCGCCTGCAGGCTGCGCCCGCTAGCGACGGTCATATGCACCCCTGCGTTGATGAGCCGGTTCAGACCATCGCGAGCAAAGCCACTGAGCGTCGCGTCGGAACGCAGCAGGGTCCCATCCAGATCGCACACGCACACCAGCGGGGCCACCGGCGCGTCGGTCCGCTGGGCCTCGATCACGTAACCCACCAGCGCACGGCAGCCAAACTAGCCCTCACGATCACGGCCGTGATCAACCACTCGCCTGACGCCGCGTGTCCGCGCCGGAATACTCGGCATCTTCAGGAGCGCCATCAGGCCCACAGTTTGGCGAGCAGCGCGGCACGACGTTCTCTGCCCAGACGCCGCCGAGCACCACACAGCGAACTGACACGTACATCGCTACTGAGCCAAGCGTCCCGCCGGCCCCGAGCACGTCTGGTCACGACCTGGCTTTTAGCCCTACAACCTGCGCAGCTCTAAAGACGACGCGAGGCCCCACGCGCGTTAACCGCTGATGCGGAGACCTGGCCGACGACGCAAACCGTCATACGACCCGGCCGAGGCCTGGGTCGCGACTGTCTACCGGCCGTCGTTCAGCTCCAGCCTCTTCGTGTCGGGTGACGGATCCTGCCCGTGGGTCATGACCTTGCCTGGATCTGGCGTCAGGGGACGCGGCGTCTCTGGCGGGGGACTGGCGGGTGGTGGTGTGCTGGGCTTGTCGTCGGCCATCTCACTTGGTCCCATACTCGATGAGCCAAAACGCTACATCGAACGCGAGCCCGACGCCCGCGGCTGTGAAGCACTTCTGCATCGACTTCATCGTCTCGCCAGCGTCATCGGCAGCGCGTTCCATGTGAAGTGCAAGGTCTCGGCGCACTTGGTCGACCGTCCATGAGTCACCGTCGGGATGGTTCTTGGCGTAGTTGCCAAAAGCCTGCGCAGCTCCCTCGAAGAACGTCCAATTCCGATGGGGCGACAAAACCCCAAGACAGCACCCAACGCCGATGACGAAGGCAGCCAGCGCTAGTACCCCCCAGCCGTGTAAGCCCCCACGGTCGATCGCTGCAGCCCCGAGAAACGACGTGACCGCGGTGGTCACCCCGAGGAGGATGCCCGTACGTGCCCGTAACTCGTTGAGCAGCACCGGTTGCAATGCAAGCCCGCGCTGCGCTTCCCCATACACAACACTCTCGATCGAGTCCGCCACTTCTTGATGATCAACCCTGGGGCGGACGTTACTGCTGTTGCTGGATACCTGGCGCCAAGCGACAAACGAGGTCCACGGGCATGGCGCGGACGACCAGTGCCATATTGTCGGGGCCGAGCCCGACGTCTCAGGCCCGGAACGTTCAACGCCTCGGACCCCGCATGGCCAGACGACAGGACCGGTCGGGCGCGGAGGAGTTGACGTCCTTCGTTCGGCGAGTGACTAGGGCTGCCCCAGGCCGGCGACCTCACGCCGGCCGCCGGGAGGACCCGACAGGGAAGCAGATCGTCGTCGGTCTTGGCGAGACCTCTACGACAAACTTCCACCGTAGGGATGACCGCTGCGCACATCAGCTCGCGGGCGCCAGCACGAACGCGCCCTACACCCGGATGCGCGATAACGCGCAGTTACCTAGCTCACCTCGCCTCGCCTCGCGGTCGCGTTGAGCGTTGTGGAAGCCATGAGCCCGCCGCAGACGCGACGGCGGTCACTTTTGTCGGCCTCTGTCAGGGCCGGCGCGCGGGTGCGCACCACCGGGAGCGTTGGACGGACGGCGGATGGGACCGCGATACGTCCGCCGGATCGAAGAGGGTCCCGCTGGTGAACGACTCTCATCGCATCAAGTTCGCGCGCCCTGGCACGCCGATGAGTCCGGAAAGCTCGTTCGACATCCGCATCGCGGCAGCCTCCTACAGCAACATCTCCGCGCTCCTCGCCGGTTTTGCGTTCACAGCGATCACGCTCGTCATCACCTTGATCGCCTCGAGCCCTCGCCCTCCGGCACACGACGAGCTGCGGTCGATCGAGTTCGCCATCGGCCTCTTTGGCGTCTCCTTCGTCGGCAACACCGCGGGCTCGTTCGCCTACGCAGCCCTGTCGGGCGGGAAGCTCCTCACGCCGCGGATGTTCGGAGCCGGTTACATCCAGGGGATCACCGCCTCGGTTGGTGCGTGCTCGGTCTTCGGGGGCATGTCCGTGCTGGCGGGCGAGTTCCTGCCGAGCCGCCAGATCGCCGTGCTCTTCGGCGTCGCGACGCTGGTCGGCGGCACGGCTGCGGTGTTCCTCATGTCCTGGAACGCCTCCGACACCCTGCGCACCTGCGGGCCGCCCAATCGGCTGCGTCACCCGACCACCCCTCGCACGGAGGCCGACATAGAGGTCGTCGAGGCATTGGAGTCACGGCGGGCGCTGGAGGCCGTCGCCCTTATGTGGGCGCTCTCCGTCCCGGCGTTCTTTGTCCCGGTCAGCCGAAGCTATCCCGCCATCCAGCAGGCCTGGGTGGCCCTCGGCGGGCTCATCGCACTCGGAGCCTGCCTGGGCAGCATCGCCTACTCGAACCCACGCGGCACTTCCGACGGGCGTCTAAGCATGGGCTTCTCGCGGACCATGCAGCTCATCGTCGCCCTTTACGTGGTGGGCCTGGTGAACCTCCTGCCGGTGCAGGTGTTCTGAGCCCGGCGCTTTCCCAGCGACTGCAGGGTCCGCCGGAAGGCGGACCCTGCAGCACCTTCTGCCGGCCGGGCTAGACGCGGATGGAGATGCACGCGACCTCGCGGCGGTCGGCCGCGCCGCCACCCTTGGACGCCGCGCAGATGTTCGTGCCCGAGCGCACCCAGCGCCCGATCCACCAACCGCGGTTCACGCCCCAGCCGCTCCGGTAGAAGCCGTCGCCCCACACCTCCTTGAAGGTGTTGAAGCCGACGGGCGAATCCGCCGACACGTTGCCGACCCACTGGGTGTGGTTGCTGTAGCTCTTGCCTCCCATGTCGGCGTGGACGCAGAGGTCCTGCTGGAGGTAGCCCCAGAAGGGCCCGACGCACCCACCCACGAGCGAGGCGTTCGCGCTGCCGACGCCCACGGTGGCCGTGGTCGCGAAGAGCCCGAGCACGGCCGCGCAGGCGATGAGCGTGGAACGGATCCTGGACGACATGTGATCTCCTGACCGTTGACGAGAGGGCCGATCCCTCTGCGGTCAGCGACAGGTAAGACCCACGACTTCGTGCCCGCCACGGTCGTTGGTTGCCGATTTCGTTGTCCAACTGACAGGATGCCGCCTCCATGACCGGCGCGCAGCGCATCTCACTGGCTGATCGGCGCGCCTACGGCCGGGAGCGTCAAGGCTCCACCTCCGTCGTGAAGAAGGTCGATCAAGGCCCGCTCATCCTGCTCGCCTATTTGCTGTACGTCGAGGAGGAGCTGATCCTCACCGGTTCGGCACGCACCTACCTCAGCGTCGGTGCCCGCACCGATCGCACGATCCGCGAGTGGCGACGCGAGCTCGAGGACGCGCTGCGCGTCGCCGGCATCGACCGCTGCCTGTCGACTGATGGCGACCACGTCCGCCTCGACCGCGGCGCGATCCCGCCTGGTCGCTGCGATCTGGCCGACGTGCTGCGCGCGATCGACGCCACACCCGGCGACGGCACGGCGCCATTGCCATCGTTCGACCGGGACGCCACGGGCGATGACCTCCTGAAGCTGATCGACCCGCGCACCCAACAGGGCCGCGCGCGTGATCTCCCGCTCTTCAGCGACCGATACGCCGAGCAGTCGCAGGAATGGCGTGAGCGGCTGTACTCACACCTCTCCTGGCACATCCATCCCGACGAAGCCGATCCGGATCTCGCCCTCCTCCGGGGCGTTAGCCGGAACGCCATCGAGGCCGACCTCGGCTACGGGTTCGGCACGCTTGTCGAGATCCCCGTCGCGCTCGTCGCGCGCACCGCCCAGGTCGGGGCGTCCGGCGAGATCGCGTTCGCCGACCTCTTCAACGGCGACGAGCGGCGGGCGATCGTGACCGCTCCCTCGGGTAGCGGCAAGACCACCGGTGCGCTCCGGGCGGCGCTCGCGCACATGGCGGACAGCCGGCGGGCGCTGGTGGTCATCACCCATGCCGATGTCGTCGACTTCACGCGAGCTGGTGATCAACTGGCAGATGTCGACGGGCAGCGGCTGACGTTCGTGCACGACCGGATCGACAACCGCCGTTCCGACGAGCAGGTCCTCGAGCTGTGCCGGTTCGTCGAGCGGTTCCCGCAAGCACGGCATGTGGTCCTCGCCCGGGACACCTGGGGCCTGCAGCAGCTGCCGATGTTCGCCGAGTACGAGCTGCGGATCGGCCTCGGCGGCGAGGCGGCGATCGAGCGGGCGCTGGACGAGCGTGGCCTTGCCGAGATCCATCCCGACGTCGCCGACCTCTGTCGCACACCGCTGTACTGCAACATGCTGCTCGCGCTGGTCGAGGAACCGGAGGGCGCCGGCTTGCCTCGGACCCGCTACGCCCTCTACGAGCGCTTCATTGACAGCTCGCTGGTGCGTCATGGCCGCGCGCGGGGCGCCAGCCGGTCGGCAACGGCGTCGTTGCATCCCTATCTAGCTTTGGCGGAGCGGCTCCGCGATCGGAGCGAGCTGCCGGTCAAGGAGGCGTGTGACGTCTTCACGGAAGCGGGCATCGGCACCACGCACCACGACGTCTACCTGACCTCCCCGATCCTGCGCGTCGGGCCGTCGCGTGACCGTGGCGTGATCGACGGCGAGTTCGTGTCCTGGGCGCATGCGTCGTTCGGCTCGTTCTTCCTCGCCGAGGACGCGCTGCGCCGCTGGCAGTCTGGCGCGCTCACGGCGCGGGCGCTTCACGAGCGCCTAGGCGGCCCTGAGAACGGGATAGAGGCGCTGAGGTTCGCCGTCGAGCGCAGCGTGACTCCCGAGGTCCTGCTCGACGCGCTGGTCACGGAGAGCGAGCTGACCGACGTCCTCGACGTGGCGGCGGGCGCTGCGCATCGTGTGCCGGAAGCCTGCTGCGACCTCATCGTCCGGGCGCTCGACGCCTTCAAATGGTGCGATCCACCGTGTAACTATCCGCTCGTCCGCGCAGCCCGGAACCTGTACCGCGAGCTGCCTTCTGCCGGCCGCGGGTTGCTTCCGGAGCGGACCGCAGAGGACCTCGACTACCTGATCACCGACGAGGGCGACGCGATGACGTTCGCTCCCCGCACCGGCGACACACGCCCCACCGCTGAGCTCATCGCCTTGGCCGAGGACTCTGGCCGACCGCTGCACGCACGGATGGAGGCGGTTGCCGCGCTCGGTGGCCGCCAGGACGCCGACGGTGCCACCACGCTCCTGTACCTGACCGATCCCGGCTGCCCGCGGGACCTGCGCATCGCCGCGCTGCTCGCGCTGACCAAGCACATGGCGTCCGTGGACCTGACCCCGATCCGGAGCTACGTCAGCGACGAGCACGAGGATCCAACGGTCCGGTCGCGGGCGCTAGACCTCTTCGGTGAGCGCGTCGACCGTTCCATCGCAGAATCGCTGCTGAGTCTGCTCGAGCGCTTCGCAGAGGAGGCCGAGGGCACCGTGTCGATCAGCGACCCGGGCGACGATCTGAGCGACTCAGCGGCGTGGTCACTCTGCCGGATCGGTGTGCGTGACAGCGGCGTGCTCGAGGAGATCGACGGCTACGACCGCCTGGCGGCGCTGCTGGTCAGCGCGCTTCCCCATTGGCCACTGGCCACCGTCGTGTATGCCTTGGCGACCTCCCAGGAGCCGGACACCGCGAACGTGATCATCGACCACGTCGGCGATCGCACCGAGGGCTACCTGCTCGAGGACGTCTGCCACGCGGTCGGCCGCATCGGCGACCCGGCCGGCGCGCGCTACCTGACACAGCTGATCTCACGCAGCGACGACACGGTCGTCCACCGTCACACCGTACTGGCCGCGCGAGCCATCGGTCGCCTCGACGCCGTCCTGCCCCACCTGCCCGAGGACCGGCCCGCCTGGGTGATCCGCGCACTGGGTGAGCCACTGTCCGTGTCGGGGCACGCCAGCCGCCCTGACCCGGACCCGACGGCGAGCGCTTCTAGCGCCACTCCGCACGCAGACGACAGAGCTGCAGGCGCGGGACGATGAGGTCGCAACGCTTGGCCTCTTCGTCGTCGTCCCGGACGACCCTCTCCCCTGCTCGGCTACACCGAACGGGAGGAGGCTGGCGACCAAGCCGCTGCGGTCTGCGCGCGCTCCAGGCACTGGAACGCCGCCGTGCCAGGATCCCCCGGAAATGCCCCGCATCGGCCAGTATCCGTCACCGTAGCCACGGGTGGAGTCGTTACGAAGCCGCTGCAAATCGCCTACTTCTACGGCGCAGGCCTTCTGCATCGCACCTAGGCGCTTCCAACTGCCAACCGCATCCGTTGAAGGGTCCCGGCCACAAACGGCACATCTCTCTGTGAGCTCGCGCCCGTAGCGCGGGAACCGACGCCACCCCACTATGGCACGCGTCCGTGCGTGCGGCGGGATGGCAACGGTCCCGCACCGGGTGGGACCTCGGCAGAGGAGGATCTCGTGTCGACCACGACCGAGGCCGAGCGTCGGGAGCGACGGGAGGAGGATCGTCGCCGTGCCGCGCAAGCCGTCGAGGCACTGAAGTCCAGCGACGGCTGGCGGAGCTGGCTGCGCGCCCGTTCCAAGTTCCACAACTACAGCTTCAGCAACCAGCTGCTGATCGCGGTGCAGCGTCCAGAGGCGACCTACGTCACGGGCTTTCGGAAGTGGCTGGAGCTCGGCTACTGCGTGCGGCGCGGCGAGAAGGCGTTGTACATCTGGATGCCGGTACCGCCGAGCCGCAAGGCGATCGCCGAGTGGGAGGCCGCCGGCGCCGACAAGGACAAGAAGCCGCGGGCGCGATTTCGCATGGGTCCGGTCTTCGACCGCTCCCAGGTCGACCCGCTGCCTGCACCGGCTCGGCCTGCCGTGCTCGAACCGCCGATCTCTGCGGTCAACGGCGACGACCTCGAATGGGCTTTGGCTCCGCTGACGGCGCTCGCCGAGCTGAGCGGGTACAGCGTGTACAGCGAGCTGTTGGACGACGGCAAGGGCGGCTACTGCAACTTCGGCCGCCGTCGCATCGGGATCAACTCGAAGAACTCGGTCAACCAGCGGGCCAAGACGCTGGTGCATGAGTTGTCGCACATGTTGATGCAGGAGCTGCGGGAGCAGGACGGCCACCCGGCGGTGAAGTACGCCGAGGAGGAGCTGGTCGTCGAATCCGTGGCGTTCACCGTGACCGCCAGCCTCGGCTTGGACACGTCGAGCTTCTCGATCCCGTACCTGGCATCGTGGTCGGAGCGGGCGCCACTGGAGACCATCGAGCAGGCCGCCGAGACGATCGACCGCCTCGCGCGCCGCATCGAGGACGCCGTCCTCCCCCACCGACCCGAGGAGTCACCGAGCTGAGGAGGTCCGCGGGCCGGCCGGTGCGTCGTGCGACCGGCCGGTCGTTCCGCAGCCCCTCGCGCTGGGCTTTGAGATTTCGGAGCTGGTGTTCGGTCAGGTCCGGCCACCGATAGCACTGCGCGCTTGGCGGACGTCACGCCTCGCCTTGCCAGTCGCCTCTGGCGGTCCTGACCCGACCGGGCTCGACGTGCCCGCGCGCCGTGCTGCGGCGCGGCCATGACCGAACACCATCCCTCGCCCGCGGAACCTCGACCGACCGCCAAGCAGCAGCGCTACCTCCGGCAGTTGGCGCTCCAGCGCGGCGTGAGCTTCGTGACGCCGCGTACCCGAGCGGAGGCCTCGCGAGCAATCGACGCGCTCAAGCGCCGGGCGCCCGAGCCAGTCACCGATCGCCGCCGCGAGGTTCGCGCCGTCCAGGAC
Source organism: uncultured Conexibacteraceae bacterium (assembly GCA_963829185.1). GTDB lineage: Bacteria > Actinomycetota > Thermoleophilia > Solirubrobacterales > Solirubrobacteraceae > Baekduia. The sequence goes on along the minus strand of CAWHID010000010.1, from coordinate 31,949 downwards.
GACATGGCAACCCGCCGCGGTGACGCCGCCCGAGTCCGCCACGAGATCGAAACCGAGGGCTACGGCAGCACCGCCTCGTGGAAGCAGGGGCGCTCGTGACCGGCTCGGCCACCCACCGGACCGCGACCCACGAGCACGCGCGGCCGACCCTCCGCGGGATCACCGGGCGGCGTCCTCGACGGCTGGCACTGCGTCGCGTCGAGAACCGCCGCGACCGGTTGGCCCAGGCCGCCCCGCCGGTCTGGCGGGCCGACCGCCACCCGATGGTGGCACGCCCTGGCGGGCGTGCGGGTGGCGGCTGACCGGCCCGCCACCCCGGCGGGCCTCGACTCCAACAGGAGAGACCAGCAGATGTCCACCACCATCACCCCTGCGCGCACCGTCGCGCTTGAGCAGATCCACACGCCCGAGAACGTCCGTGTCTTGGACGAGGCGCACGTCAAGGCGCTCGCCGGCTCGATCGAGCTGCAGGCGTGCTCGTGCCGCTGGTCGTGCGCGAGCGCGGCGACGGCTTCGAGCTCGTCGCCGGCTTTCACCGCATGGCCGCCGCCACCTCGCTCGGCTTGGCCGAGGTCCCGGTCGTCGTCCGCCAGGCCGACGGTGAGGACGTCGACCGCGCGGTCGAGAACATCGCCCGCAAGCAGCTGAACCCCTACGAGGAGGCCAAGGCGGTCCGGGCGATGCTCGACCGTGGCTTCAGCGAGGACGGCGCCGCGCAGGCCCTCGGCTGGCCGAAGGCACGCGTCACCGCCCGCGCAAAGCTCCTTGAGTTGCCCGAGCGTGCGCAGCAGCTCATCGGCGATGGCGTCATCGCCCTCGCCGCCGTCGATCAGCTGCGCGCGATCGGCGCCGTCGCACCGCAGCTGCTGGACGCCGTCATCGCCTACCTCGACGACGGCAACGCCTGGGCCGCCGAGCGCCTGGCCCGCGAGCCCGGCTGGGTCCTGGACGCGGCGCTCACGCACGCCGGTGACCGCAAGGTCTTCGCCGCCTACCTCTCCACCGCCAGTGCCAACGTCATCGCCGAGTTGCGCCTGGGCAAGAAGACCGACCAGCTCTACGCCGAGGCCGAGAAGCCGCACAAGCAGCTCGACCGCCACTCCTACGGGCCGCCGACCGTGCGCTTCGAGGACGACGACGTCGACCAGGCCCGCGCGGCGGGCGTGCTGATCGAGTTCGAGAACGGCCGTCCGATCATCGTCGACCGCTCCCTGTACCGCGAGTTGGTCAAGGCAGCCATCAAGCGCACCCACGCCACGCTTGAGCAGAAGGTGGCCGAGCGCGCCGCCGAGCGCTCGACGAGCAAGGCCACCAACAAGACCGTCGACCCGACCGCGGTGGCCAAGCGCGATCGGGACGCCCAGATGCGGGAGTTCGCCGACCAGGCCCACGGCATCAACACCGACCTCGGGACCGCGCTCATCAACACGCTGGCGAGCGTCGACTCGACCGACATGGACGTCGCGCGGTTCTTCGTCCACGCCCTGCTCGGCGCCGACCACGACAGCTCCCCGTACACGCAGACCGGCGACCGGGTTGCCCGCATCGCTGCCGGTGGCGTCCGGCTGGTGATCGAGGAGTTGCGCACCGACGTCACCAGGACCCGCAAGGACGGCAGCCGTGGACGGCTGCGCTACGACTACGGCGACCACCGCGACCCGCAGGCCGCGATCGCCTGGCTGTGGAAGTTCATCGACGGTGCCAAGAGCGCCGCCGAGCTCTACGGCCGCGCGCTGGTCGTCATCGCCGCCGAGCAGCACGCCAGCCGTCTGGTCATCAACGGCAGCCAGCGCGCCCCGGCGACCCGGTGGCCCTCGCACAAGGACCACGCCGCCAAGGCGCTGCGCAAGCTCTGCCGCCCGGCTATCCCGGCGGCGATGGCCCAACTGGAGCGGGCCGTCGAACGTGCGAACGCCGAGTACGACCAGGCGCTGACGCGCGCCCGCGAGCAGGCCTCCGACGAGGAGTAGCAGGGCACCGCCGGGGCGCGGGCCGACTGCTCGTCGGTCCGCGCCACAGGCGTTGGCGAGCAAAGACGTCCGAGGGCTGTCCGGTGCGGCCGTCGACTGAGGCCACGGTGGCACGCATCCGTGCGTGCCGTGGACCACGCGACGGCGCCGCACCGGGCGGCGCCAAGGATCGGGGTGCCGTTCTGACTGCGGGACCACTTGACGATCCGCATGACCAGCGAAAGCCCGACGGCATCGCCGACCAACTGGGAGACCTCCTCGAGGATCAGCAGCTTGTGCCGCGACGGGTCGCTCGCGAGCAGGTCCATCGCGTGAACCGCGAGCAGGCGTAGCAGGGCACGGCCGGTGCGCTCCTCGGGCGTGAGCTCTGCGCGTGGCGTCCCAGCCTCGGGCAGCGTGAGGTTGGCGATGCGCATGCTGGTCACCGGCCGCCGAGCACCGGACGGCGGCGGCGTGCCGCGATCGGCGAACCCCAGCCGCACCAACCCGGACGCCGCGTGGATCTCCAGGGCGCGTGCCGCCGCGCGAGCGTCGTCCCCACCCTGCTCCAGACGATCAAGCACCAACCCACTGCTCCGAGCCCCGCGATCGACCGCCTCGGCGACCGCCGCGCGGATCTCGGTCTGCCAGGTCGGCGCCACCGGTGCGGGCAGCAGCTCGGTCAAGAATGAGTAGGCCAACTCCACGCGCATGTCCTGCGGGGAGATGAGCATCGGATCCAGACGCCCGCGGTCGCGGTCTCCGGCGGTGATCTCGACGTGGTCGACGTGCTCCTCGCCAATTGCCTCACGCAAGCGGTGATCGCCCTTGGGATCGATGTCCACCACCCACGACCCGGTGGCGAATGCCAGCACTGCCAGCAGCTGCGCGCTGGTTGTCTTGCCGCGCCCCGGCGTACCCGTGCACAAGACCGCCGGAGCATCGTCCTCGCGCGATCCCTGCTGGACATCAAAGAGCACAGGCCGCCGCGATCCGGAGATCGTGTGGCCGATCAGCAGGCCGCTCCGTGCGCCGACGGCGTGCGTGGCCGGCGGCACCATCGCGCCCAGCTGCTCGGGCAAGAACACGTCGTCGTAGCGGCGTACACGCGGCAGCTGGGCCGGTAGATGGCCCAGCCACAGGGGCAACTGAATGTCCTTGGGTCGGTGCAGCGTGATCGGTGCCAGCTCGCGGCGCAATGCTCGTACGCGCTCCTCGAGCTCCTCGTGGGACAGAGCGGCCAGCGCGTAGCTGAGCTGGCCCCGCAGTAGCGGTGGCCGGTCGCTGGCGGTCAGCTCCTGCTCGAGGTCGCGCACCAGATCAGGACGTGCCGCCGTACGTGAGGTTGGTCCGTGATCGCCACGGCTCTCCTCGTCGAAGGCGTGGTCGGCATCGACGATCCGCCGCCGAACGAGCGCCAACGCGGTCTCGTTCGGGATCCACCGTGCCGAGAAGCACGCGTCGACCGGAAAGCCGAGGGCCTCCAACGGGGCGAACATCAACTCGGCCTGACGACCGGGAAAGGTCGTCGTCTCCGGCATAGCCCCCGCGACCAGCACCGCTTGCGTGGTCTCGCCGATCTCCAGCTCGTCGCGACCGGTCCGCATCGGTTCGTCCAGCAGCGAGGTCATGACGGCGTCCAGCGGACGGAACCGACGGCCACCATGCTCATCGGCCGCGTCCAGGATCAACGCCGGTGGCCGCCAGAACGCGTCGCACTGCGGCTCGCGGACACCGCGCAAGGCCGTGCGCCGAACCAACCACTGCAACTCGATCGTCGTCGCTCGCTCGATGTCGAGGTAGTCGCCCGCGCGGCCGAACGCGACTGCCTCCCGGTCGAGCACCTCATCAAGCTGTCGCTGAGAGACCGCCTGAGCGTCGCTCAACCCCAGCGTTCGACTGAGGTTCCCCAGCATCCCGCCCACCGAGGCGCGGACGCCCGACGGCGCCGCGAGTCTGACGGCAAGGAACACGTCTGCCGTCGTTGCCCCGTCGACGCCGGCCAGGTGCTCGTGCTCGGCCACCAGCTCGGCGAGGCGGTCCGGTTGCCCGTACTGGCGGTCGAGCAGTGCCATGGCCGAGTCGGCATAGGCGGCGGTCGACCAAGCACGCGCGACCCGCAGGATCTGGAAGTCCGCCTCGGCGACGGTGGCGTAGCTCGCCAGCGCGGCGAGCCGCTCGATCTTGGCCGCTGCCGACAGCCCTCCATAGGAGGCGGTGTGGACACGAAAGAGCGCCCAGGCGTCGTCGGCATCCTGCCCGAAGAGCACGTTGCGCCAGGCGAAGCTCAGCGGTGGTCGCACTCGGTGACCTCCATGCGAGCGCCTGTCGGGAGCGTCAACTCCTGCGGCTCGCGCAAGCCGTCGGCATCGTCAAGCGGCGTGAGGACGACGGCGCGCCCTCGAACCTCTAGACGCGCAGGGCGCCGCAGGAGGATCGAGCATGGTCCCGTGACGGTGCCACGTGGGCAGCGCTCGGCGTGCTCGTCGGCCGCGATCGCGAGGGCACCGAGCGACACGTTGCCGTGCCGGACGGACTCAAGTCCTACAAGGTGCTTCGCGGCGACGAGGAAACGTCAGGTACGCCGCCAAGGCTTCATGCGCCGGCCGGCCATCGGCGCGCCGATGACAGAGCGCACGTGTGACCAAGCCGGGCAACAGGATCAACCTGATCGGCCAGGGCAGTGCGGCCAGCACCGAGCCGATGATGGGCAGCGTTCCGACCATCAGGAACGCCACCATCACCATGGCCCAGTATCCGAGCGCGACCAGCGGGATGCCGTACGGCACCGGGATCCGGAAGCGATCGACGCGGTGCAGGCGCCGCTCGACCTCGAACGCCAGGCGGTACGAGCGCAAGGTGAGCGTGTTGTCGCTCATGCGCCGTTCGGAAGCGTCTTCCAGAGATCGACGATGACATGCTTGACCATGTCCTGGGCGAAGATGAACCCGCCGAGGACGATGACCAGGCCGGCGAGGACGACGCCGCCGTTGACATCGCGCCGACCGAGGATCGGCAGCGTCACCAAGCCTGCGACGGCGAGGAACAAGCCGGTGGACAAGGCCTTGACCTGATCGCCAAGGTTCTTGCCGAACTGCCCCGGATCAGCCATCGCGGTCGTCGCGCCGACCGCCGCGATGACAAGCATCACGGTCGTGCCGAGAATGAGGCGCCGCAGCCGCCGGACGGCGGTCGCTGCGCGCTCGGGATCAGGACGCTGCAGGCGCCGACGAGGCGGACGCCCTTCGCGAGGGACGTGGAGAGACGATGTCATCGTTGTTGCTCCCGACTGAGTGGATTGACTTGGATGCTGCGCACGAGCCACCGGTCGCCCGATCGGATGACCTGCAACTCGTAACGAAGAGCGAGACGGACTCCGCGAGGCGCGGAGGCGGTGACTGCGACCGCGACCCGGCTGGGCCGTGAGACCCAGGTCGTCGCCTCGACATCGAGGAGACGGGTGCGAGCGGACGGCAGGGTAACGACGGCACTGCGGGTGAGATCTGCAGCCAGATCGATGCGGTGTCCCGCCAGGTAGTGGCGGATGACCCGCTCGACGACCTGCCGCAGATCAGCGTCGTCGACCTCAAGCTCAGCTGGGGCGACGGCGCCATCGCGTACCGCCGGTGCACCGACCAGGGCGGGGCGTGTGGCGACGAACCGCCGGCCCGCGCGGTCGACCGACACGGGCACCGCCAGATACCAGGAGCGTCGCCCGTCATCGAGCAGAACGGTCACCGTCCGACCACCACCTGCGCGCGGCTGCGACGCGACCGCCGCCGACCACCGGACCCGGATGCCGTTCGCGCTCACTGGCACGGATGCCGCGTCGGCGAACCCATAAGCCTTGAGATCGCGCGTCGTAGCGTAGGTCGTGCGTGGCGCGACATAGGCGCGAGCGAAGCCCTCGGCAAAGCCGTCGAGGGTGGCGTCGACCACGTGGGACGACGTCCGCGCGGCGGGCGGGCCGCCACTGCCGCCGAGCATCGTGCGGAGCCCCACGAGGCTCAGCACCGAGCAGCACGCGATCAGCGCAAGCCGCGGCGCCCGAGCCCGCCAGCGCAGGAGGTTGAGGGGGACACGTAGCCCATGCAACATCTAGAAGAACTCCCCTGGGGTCGAGTCGGAGGAGCGAGGAGCCGCCGCGGGAGGCTGCGGACGCGGCGAACGTCTGGGTCTGTCGAGTAGCCGAGTGGTGGCGAGCCGTTTCCGACCTGCTGCGCGAGGTCTGATCGACCAGAACACCGTCCTAGACGAAGACAAGCGGGAGGTCCGCCACGCGCGACGAGCCCATCATCGCGAGCGGCCCGACCGATTGCGCGCCGACACGCCCGTCGATCGCGCGCACCTGCAACTAGCTCGGTCCGGGTGCACGATCACCAGGCCGAGGCCGCGGCGCGTCAGCCCTTCTCGTGGTCGGCGTCTTCATCGCCCTGCGAAGCGAGCATCGCCCATGGTCCCGTCGTGTAGAGCCGCCACTCGCCTACGACATGGGGCGTCGCCGCAAGGCCGTCCTCGCCCTCGCGAATCCATCGCAGCTTCGCGGGCAGCACCCCGTCGCCGAAGTTCAGCTCGACGTGCGCTTCCGCGACGGCCGCGGCGACGAACTCGACCCGTAGAATCTTGTAGTCCTTGAGCATGTGCTCCGCGAAATCGTTGCGCATCCGGCCCGCCGTTTTGCGCAAGCTCTCCTCGGCCAGTGTCGGCGGGATGAGCGCCGCCATCACGCCATAGTTCCCACGCCGCCACGCGTCGAGGAACTCGACGACCTGGACGCAAGCCGGGTCGGTCGAAAACGCTTCATCGTCCGCCGTCAACACGCTCGGGCTCCACTCCTCGAGAGCACGCTTGGCACGAGCGTTGGCCATGATCTGCGCGCCGATCTCACGCCACGTCTCCTTCGGCGGCTTCTCCATCTTGGCGTTCTCAACGCTGGCCGCCCAGTCCGCGATCGCAAAGAGCCGGTTCCAAGCCTTGCTCGCCACGATCGCGTTGTCGAAGTTCGTGAGCGTCCCGTGAACGATCCCGTTGCGATAGAGCTCACGCACCGGCTCGTCCGAGGTTTTGAAGAAGCTCCGCGTGAATGTGTGGTGCGCGGTCGTCAGCCCCAGGTGGTGCCCAACGACGCTGTCCCATGCCGCCAGTTCATCGGCTTCACGAGCGTGCAGACCGCGACGCCGCTGCACGTCCAGGTCGTTGACAAACCCGTCCATCACCGCCAGCAGGACCAGCACGACTGCGTAGTAGCGACCCGCCACATGGTCCTCGCGTGCACGATCCAAGAGGCTCAGCCGTGAGTGCATGACCTCGAACTGCCACAGCCGCCCGACCATAAACCGTAGCTTCTCCGCGTCGGCATACATATCGATGAGCGCTTGCTCTGCGACATCCGCCGGCTGACTGACGAGTGCTAGGACATCCTCGAACGGAAGCATGTCGTGGTACACCCAATTGCGCGGACCGAGCAAGGCATAGAAGTCGTCGACACCCTTGGTGAGTCGATCGAGCTGGGCCTCCAGGTCCCGCACGCGAGCACGCTCGCGACGCGCGACAAAACGCGTCAGCACCTTCATTCCCTGTAACTGCTGCTTGAACTCGATGACCGATGGCAGGTCGTTGGCGGATCCGTATGGGCCTGCCGGTCGTTCTGGCTGCTTGCTGCTCATGGCGTCCAGCATCGCGGGTCGCCGCCGGACGTTTCGTTGCCGCGACCTTCACGCGCAACGCGATGCCCCTCAGCTCGGACATCCGGAGTGCCTGCGAACGTGCGCGCTCGTGGCGACCGATCGTTTAAGCGTGCGCGTTGGGTTCCCGGTCCCGGCGCCCTTCCACGCCGCGCTGATCGCGAGCTACGAGCCCGTGCTTCGCCTTGCGCGCGAGAGCGCCATGACAAAGCTGCAAGGGCGCCCAGGCGAACTGTTCCTCGAGGACTGGCAGGTCACGCGCGCGGCATTACTAGCCCGCATGACCGGCACGCTCCAGCATCTTCTGTACCTCGCCCCCTCGACCTCGCGGCTGGATGGAGCCGCGCTGTGTCGCACGTTAATCGATCATGCCATTCACTACGCGTGGATCGCGGCTGCCCCAAAGGAGCGTCTGCCTCGCTTCCTTCGCAAGAGCTACAGCCACGCGATCAACCAGCACGAGACCATGGCGGAGCGCGATATCGCGCTCCTCGATCCCGGCCTTCTGGCGCGCTATCGCGCGTACCTGGAGGCCCACCCCTTGGGGACCGGGAAGCTTCCGAAGATGGCAGCGGCGGTCGACGCGGCCTGGCTGGAGCAAGTACGTGCTATCGCTCCAGAGCCACTGCAGCTGCCGTCGATGACCGAGTACTACTACTTGGTCTCGACGGCTTTGCCAACCTGGACCACCCCAGCACGGTTGGCCTGCAGACCTTCGTTCATCTCGATTCGCACTCCCCGCTGACGTGGGTAGACGGTGAGCCCGAACGCGACCTCGAAGCCGACCAACGTCCCTACTGGCTCGCACGTTGGGTGATGTGCTGGGTGTTGCTCGTGGCTTCGGCGAGCCAAGGCCGACCAAGGCTCTCGGCTCTCAACGACGTCATCCGGCGAGCCCGCGCGCTTCGCGAGTACGACCGGCACGGCCTGCTTGTTGTCACAGAGGGACCTGACGGCATGACACTCGACATCCCGCCCGATGCCGCCGACCAAATCAGCAAGATCGCCCAAACGACCCGTGCCGACAACTGACCTGCGGGCGACTGGCATCTGGCGAGGACGCAAACGCGGTTCTTGCCTCTCTGAAGAGACGCATCGGTCCTCTAGAGTCGCCCGCGGATGAGCGACAAGGACGAGCAGCGACCGCGCGTCACTGGCTGGTTGGAAGAGCCAGGTGCCGTCGCTGCTCGGCTCCTGCCCGCAGTCGGGCACGTGGTCATCGCGGTCGCCAGTCTGGAGAAGGCCCCTACAGCTAGAAGTCAGCCGACTGCTTATGGCGCGCGCGGCGACCGACGCGGCCCGCTTCGAGACATCGTTGGCCAATGACCTGACCGCCCTGGACAACATGACCGCTGGACGGTTGCTGAGCCGTCTCCGCGACCTAGGCGTCCAAGACGAGCTCGACCAGCGGATCGGAGCGGTGATCGACCGTCGCAACGACCTGATCCACCACACGTTCGAGGACGCCACCCTGGTTGCTGCTCTCGAAGGTGGTCGAGCTATCGACGAGGCAGTGAGCATGCTCGAGCAGTTGGTGATCGACGCGGGCGAGCTTGCCGTCGAGCTGCATCTCTTCGCGATGCCAAAGCTCGAAGCGATGACGGGAATGTCCCTGGAGGCGATGGCGGAGGTCATCCGCACCATCGACCCGACCTCCCTCCCTGACGATCGCAGCCGGGCGCAACTCGAAGCGCCCAAGACGTTCGTCGCAATGAACGACCTGAGCCTGCCCCTCGATGAGGCACCAAACGATCCGCTGTGAGGCGGTGGGGCTGCGCAAGCGGCTCCGGTGCGGTTCAGGAACTCCACGCGTGGGGCGGCTGCCCGGGAGATGTGCCCGCGGCTTCTGAGTCTCGGACACCAGCATGCGACGAGCGCCTCTTCTAAGGCTGCCGGGCTGGATTCGCATCTGAGCCACACGTCTACAGGGACGGGGCGGCATGCTGAAGCTCGATGGCCCCATTCTGTCGGAGCGCGGCGGATCAGAGCCCGGAAGATTTGGACCGAAATTGGACCGAACGCCGAGCCAGCGACAGAGGCTCTGCCCACGCAAAAGGCCCGCAAAGCGGGCCTTTCCACCTCGATCGGGGAGACAGGATTTGAACCTGCGACCGCCCGGCCCCCAGCCGGGTGCGCTACCAGACTGCGCCACTCCCCGTGGCTATGAAACTGCGGGCCTCACGCGTCAAGCGGGCGACGGGACTCGAACCCGCTCCTAGAGCTTGGAAGGCTCCCGTGCAGCCGTTGACACCTCGCCCGCAGGCCTGGCGGCAGTGTACCGGCCCCGCCCAAACCCGGGCGGGTCAGCCGAACCGCGCCCTCACGCGCCACCAACGGGCTTGCGTGCCTCCGTCGGCACAACACCCGCGTCGTCAGCAATGAACGGAGGCGGCCACGCACCCCACCAGTTGTCGGCCGCCCCATCCAGCGTTACCACCGTCCCGCTCAGCGCCCGTCCCAACGGCGATGCCAGCATCCCCACCAGCCACGCGAACTCCTGCATCGTCCCCAGCCGCTGCAGCGGCACGCTCAACGCCGCACTCCGCCAGACGACCTCCGGGTACTTCCGCAACGACTCCGTGTCGAAGCGTCCGATCGCCGCCGCGACGACCGACACACCCGCGTCGCGCCACTCAGCGGCCAACTCCACCGTCAGCGCCTCCACCGCCGCCCGCGCCGCACCCGTGTGCGCCATCGCCGGCATGCCGTGGTGCGGCGAGACCGTCACGTTCACGACAACACCTCCCCCACCCGCGCGCAACGCATCCCCAGCAGCGCGCGTCATCGTCATCGTCCCCTCGACGTTGAGCCGCATCACCGCGCGCCACCCCTTGGCGCCAATCGCCTCCGCCGGCACGAAGTACTGCCCACCGGCGTTGTTGACCAGCACGTCCAACCCGCCGTGGCGCTCGACCGCGCACGCCACGATCCGCGCGGCATCAGCAGGCTCGCGGATGTCCCCGCTCACCCACGAGCACCCAGCGCCCAACTCCGAAGCAGCAGCCTCAAGCACCTCCTCGCGCCGCCCCGCGATCACCACCCGCGCACCGCACGCCAGCAGCTCCGCCGCGGCCTGACGCCCGAGGTTCGTCCCACCCCCTGTGACCACTGCTGACTGGCCGGCCAGCAAACCGGTGCGAAAGATCTCTGAGGGCCCGCTCATAGACCCGCGAAGTCTATGGACGGACGCGCAAAGGTGGACAGGCATGCCACGCTTAAGCCGAGACTGTCCGTGTCCAGCACCCTCGCCGAACGCCTCGCCGACCGTGACGAGCAGCGCTTCGTCGGCCGCGAGCGCGAGCTTGCGTTCTTCGAGTCGCTGTTCGTCGACGACCCGCCCGCGCAGGTCGTGCTGGTCCACGGGCCGGGCGGGATCGGCAAGAGCACCCTGCTGCGTGAGGTAGCGCGCCGCGCCGCACAGCACGGATGGACCGCCCAGATCGTCGAGGGCCGCGACCTCGCTCCCGTGCCGGGCGAGATCGAGCGCGCGCTCAAGAACATCACCAACGCACCGCGACCCCTCATCCTCTTCGACACCTACGAGCGGATGTCGGCCGCTGACGGCTGGCTGCGCTGCCGCCTGCTGCCCTCCCTTCCGGCCCATGCGCTCGTCGTCCTCGCCGGCCGCGCTACGCCCGACCCAGGCTGGTTCGAAGGCGGCTGGGAGCGCCTGGCGGTCGAGCTGAAGCTGGAGCCGATGCCCGCCGACGCCGCCCTCCAACTCATCAAGGCCCACGGCCTCGACGATGGCGACCTCGCCCAGCAGCTGATCGCTTGGGCCGCCGGCTCGCCGCTCGCGCTCACCCTCTCCGCTGACGCCGTCCAGCGCGACGGCACCTCCTGGACGCCCGAGCGCATCCACGAACACCCCAACTTGGCCCAGGCGATCTTGCACCGGATCGCGCGGACCGAGCTCGACGGCGGCAACCTCGACGTCGCCGCGGTGGCCGCGATCGCGCGCGTCTGCGACGAGCCGATGCTGCGCGACGTCCTCCCCGAGGTCGATCACCAAGCCGCGTACGCCTGGCTGCGCGAGCGCACGTTCTCCGAGCCGGTCGCCGGCGGCATCGCGCTGCACGAGATCGTTCGCCAGGCGATGCGCGCCGACCTACGCGCGCGTGACCCTGAGCGCGATCGCGAGCTGCGTCGCCGGATCGCCGACCACCTCTTCCTGCGTGGCCTGCGTGCGGGACCCCGCACGGTCGTCGATCTCGCCGAGCTGGTCGAGAACCCCGCGGTCCGCTGGGGCTTCGGTGCCGACGGCTCGACCACCCACCGTCCGGACCTGTGGCGGGCGGAGGACCTCCCGGTCGCGCGTGAGCGGATCCTGAGTAAGCCCGAAGGCGCGGTGTGGTGGGACTCGACCCAACTGGTCCTGGAGCAGGCGCCCGACCGCGTCGTCACCGTCCGCGACGCGCACGACACGCTCTGCGGCATCGCGATCGCGGTCACCCCCGACAACGCGCCACCCATTGCCGAGCAGGACATCTGCCTCGGTCCCTGGCTCGCCCACGCGCGTGCGGCACACCCCGGCGAGGAGGTCCTGATCTGGCGGGACTCGATCGACTTCGTCGGCCACGGCGACCGCAGCTCACCGGTCCTCTCGATCCTCAACACCGCGGCGATCCTGCGCTCCGGCCTCAACAACCCGCGCTGGTCTTATATCCCGATTGATCCAAGCAACGAAGCGGCGGTCGCATTCGCGCGTGCGGTCAACACCACGCACTTGGACCATCTGGACATCGACGTCGGCACCAGGCTCGTCCAATGCCATCAGATCGATCACGCGGCCGACGGACTGCTCGGCGGCGTGCGCAGCGCGGTCTATGGCGAGCTTGGCCTCGGCGACCCAGGACCAATCCAGCGACGCGAGGACACGGCCCCGCCGGCATCGGCCGTGCGGCAAGGCGACAGCGACCACCCCGTCACGCGCGACGCCGTCCGCGATGCGTTGCGCAACCTCCACCAGCCGCTTGCGCTGGCGACCAGCCCGCTGGCGACCGGCACGAGCACCGAGCAACGCGCCGCGTCTGTGCGCGCCGAGGTGCAGGACGCCGTCGCCAAGGCCTTCGGCGACTCCCCCGCCGAGCAGCTCTTGCGCCGAATCGTCCAGCGCGGCTACCTGGACCCCGACGGCAGCCACGAGCTCGCCGCCGATGAGCTGCACGTCAGCCGCGCGACGTACTTCCGCCGCCTGCGCGCAGCCTCTCAGCGCGTCGCCGACTACCTGATCGCCAAGCACGCCTGACGACCAGGTCGTGCCCTGGGCGACGACCGTTCGGGCCCGTACACTGCCCGCTTCGGGTGGCTCGGATGGCCGCCGGTCTGCCATGACGTTGGACGTCGCACATACCGAGTACGCGGGCGGTGGACCGGGCTTCGCGCTCGTCCGCCTGAGCGGCGCTGCCCGCACCGCGGTCGCGTGTCGTCTCGCGCCGCCGACGCTGCTGATCGCCGACGGCCCCGCATGGCGGCGGCTGGCCACGGTTCCGGGAACGCCGCTGCTGCGCGGGACGCCGGACGGTGCCGCGTTCACGGTCGCCTTCGAGGTGCCGCTGCATCTCGCGCTGGGCGACGGCGCGTGGTGGCTGGAGCCGGGGCCGGAGGTGGCCGACACGGCGCACGACCGCCGCCGGCTTGACGAGCTGGCCGGCCGCGCGGCGGCGCTCGGCGCTGAGCTCGCGACGCTGCGCCTGCGGGTCGAGGAGGCCGAGGCGCCGCCTACGCCCGCCCCCGGCGCCGTCCCCGTCCCCCGGCGCGGCCGCCTGCGCGCGCTACGCCCCAGCCTGCCCGCGCTGCTTGTCGCCACCGGCGCCCTGGCGCTCGGCGACGCTGTCGCCACCGTCGTCTGGCAGGAGCCGGTCTCCGCGCTCTGGGCGACCCACGAGCAGCACGCCCTCCAGGACGACCTCGCCCGCCTCGACGCGTCCTACGACACGCCGGCCGCGGCAGTGGGGACGACCGACGCCCGCCGCGCCACCGCCCAGGCGCGGATCCGCGCGCTCGCGTACACCCTCGAGTCCCGCACCACCAGTGGCAAACCACTTGGCGAGCTGCGCATCCCCCGCCTCGACGCCCACTTCGTCGTCGTCCAGGGCACCGGCTCCGGCTCCCTGCGCCGCGGGCCCGGCCACTACTCCGAGACGGCGCTCCCTGGCCAGGACGGCACCGTCGGCATCGCCGGCCACCGCACGACCTATGGCGCGCCGTTTCGTCACCTCGACGCGCTGCGCCGCAATGATCCCATCACCATCACCATGCCCTACGGCCGGTTCGTCTACCGCGTCGAGGGCACACGGATCGTCAAGCCGCAGGACGTGTCGTCCATGCGCGCGATCGGCCGCCAGCGGCTCGTGCTGACGGCGTGCCACCCGCTCTACAGCGCCGCGCAGCGGCTCGTCGTGATCGCCCGCTTGGAACAGGCGGCGCCCCGTGGCGCGGCGGCGTCTAGCGGTCCGTCGCGGACCGGCGGCGGCGATGCAGCATGAACCCGCCGACCATCAGCGCGGCGCCAAAGAACCCGACGTAAATCGGCTCGCCGCCCGTGAACGCCAGGTGCGACGGGCCCTTGCGCGTCGACCGTGACGGCGGCGGACCGCTGTTGTTCGTGGGCACCGGCGCGGTGCCGTGCTTGCGCTCGGGGTTGGTGCCGTTGGTCGTCGTGGCCTCCGACGGCGTCGTCGACGTCTTGGTCGGCGTCTTCGTCGGCGTCGTGGTCACCGGCGTCGTGGACGTGGTCGGCGTCGTCGCGTAGGGCGACAGCGGCGTGGTCGTGTAGCCGCTGGTCGGGACCGTGGTCCCGTCGCTTTGCCCGAAGGCGACGACGGCAAGCGTCAAGCCGCCCACACTGGACAGCAAGGCGATCAACAGGACCACAACCGTGTGGCGGGACAAGCGCTTCATGGCAACACTCTCGAATCCGTTCAGGGCGCCTTCTCTGGCGTAAGCGCCACCTTAGAGGCGTCAGAAGGTCGCTGACAACCGATACCCCGGGTTCCGGGGCCAGACCTCTCCGAACGTTCAGGCCCCGCGACGATGCGCGGACATCGACGCGACGCCAGTCCGTGGGCGCACCGGACCGTCCTCAGGCGAGCCGCCCCGCCACCGTGCTCCGCCCTACAATGACGGCCGCTGGGGGACTGGTGTAACGGCAACACTGCGGTCTCCAAAACCGTAACTCGAGGTTCGATTCCTCGGTCCCCCGCTCACCTCAACGTCCGCGACTCCTGCGAACATACGTTCGTGCAACGTCCGCCGGACCCATGCGCGTACGCCTACCTCCTAGGGATTTACCTCGGCGACGGCTACCTCGCTTTCACCGGACGAAGCTGGCAGCTGGTGGTCTCGCTCGACAGCGCCTACCCCGGCGTCGTCAACGAATGCGCAATTGCGATCCGAGCCTCGCTTCCGGGCGTATCAGCACATGTGCGGACCGTGCGACAGACGAACACGATCCGCATCGACTCCGGGTCGAAGAGATGGCCAACGCTGTTTCCGCAACACGGACCGGGGCGCAAACATGAACGGTCGATCGTGCTCGCCGATTGGCAGCTCACCATCGTCAGCGAGCACACCGGGGCCTTCGTCCGCGGCCTGATCCACTCCGACGGCTGCCGCTCTATCAATCGCTTCCGGACGACGCTGCCATCTGGCCGCGTCGCCGAGTACTCCTACCCCCGGTACTTCTTCACGAACGCCTCGGCCGACATCCGCACCCTCTTCTGCGACGCATGCGATCGCATCAATGTCCGCTGGACGCAGAGCAACGCCCGCAACATCTCGGTAGCTCATCGCCCGAGCGTCGCGCTACTCGACACGATCGTCGGACCGAAGACATGAGCGCAGACGCGCGCTACAGCGCCAGCTCGCCGCGCCGCAGCGCCACCACGATCGCGTGGGCACGCGTGCGGGTGCCGAGCTTGCCCATCGCATTGCGCACGTGCGTCCGGATGGTCTCGGTCGATAGCACGAGGTCGGCGGCGATCTCCTCGACCGACAGCCCCTCGGCCAGCCGCCCAAGCACCTCGCGCTCGCGGACCGTGAGCACGCGGTCGACCGGCGCCTCCTGGCGGGCGAGCCGGTGGCGGACGTTCGGATCTACGAACGTCCCGCCCGCGGCGACCGCCCGGACGGCGTTGAGCATCGTCTCGGGGTCGGAGGTCTTCAGCGTGAAGCCGCGGGCCCCGCTGGCCAGCGCGTCTTCGAGGACGGCGGGGTCGTCCATGCCCGTGTAGAGCAGGACGCCGAGGCGCTTGTCGCGGCGCAGCAGCCGCCGTGTGAGTTCGACGCCGCTGCCGTCGGGGAGGTCGACGTCGACCAGCGCAACGTCCGGCGTGGCCTTGACGATGGCTGCGTGGCCTTCCTCCGCGGTGCCCACCCGCGCGGCGACGAAGAAGCCCTCACGTTCCAGCACGAGGCAGAGTCCCTCGCGCACGGTGGGGTGATCCTCAACCACCACGATCGATCGAAGGGTTTCCGTCACGCGCCCCCACGGTAGTTGACCTAAGGCTCCCATGGCAGAAGAACCAGCCCAATCTTCCCTTCCCGCACGCGACGAGCAGGTTGCTCAGGAGCTTGATGCGGTCGCAACGGCGCTCGCGCATGACCTGCGCGCCCCACTGCGCGCCATCGACGGGTTCTCGCGGATCCTGCTCGCCAATCACGGCGAGACGCTGCCCGACCAGACACAGCACTATCTCGCACTTGTCCGCGATGCCGGGACCGAGCTGGCGGACCTGCTCGACGACCTCGTCGAGGTGGTAGAGATGACGCGCGTGCCCCTCGAACCACGCGAGGTCGATCCGGCACAGCTGGCGCGTGAGCTGATCGACGCGGTCTTCGAGCCGCGTGCCGGCGGTCGTGATGTGACGTGGACCGTCGGCGATCTTCCGCGCTGCCGTGCCGACCAGACGCTGCTGCGACGGCTGATCGAGGAGCTGCTCGACAACGCACTGAAGTTCACCGCGCCCCATGAGCGCGCGCGGATCGAGCTGATGTGGGACAAGAGCGCCGACGCCTACGCGGTGCGCGACGACGGCATCGGGCTGGACGGCGAGCTGCCCGACCAGGCCTTTGCGATCTTCGGACGGCTCAACGGCCGCGAGGCCTTCGCAGGGACTGGCTCGGGCCTGGCGATTGCGACACGGATCGCGCAGCGCCACGGCGGCCGCGTGTGGGGCCGCGGGATGCCGGGCGGTGGCACGACGGTGTGGTTCACGATCGGCTGAGCGACCGCCTGCGCTGATAGAAGCCGCGGCGTGCTCCTCGAGGTGCGGCTCCTGCTCGCGATCTTCGCCGGTGGCTGCGCGGGTGCGCTGGCACGCGCCGGGCTGCTCGAGTTGGCGCCGACGCACGCCGGCCGCTGGCCGTGGGTGACGTTCGGGGTCAACGTCGCGGGCAGCCTGCTGCTGGGATGGATCGCGACGCATCGCTCACCGGCAAGCCGCGCACGGGCCCTGATCGGTACCGGCTTCTGCGGAGCGCTGACGACGTTCTCGACGATGCAGCTGGAGCTGTTGGAGATGCTGGACGCCGATCGCGCCGGGGTGGCGGTGCTGTATGCGGGCGGGAGTGTGGTCGCCGGGCTGGTCGGCATGGCGCTTGGCGCTCGTGCGGCGCCGGCACCGAAGCCCGCCCCCGCGCCGAAGGTCGCATGAGCGCCGTCGTGTGGGTCGCCGTCGGGCTGGCGGGCGGCTGCGGCGCAGTGGCCCGCGCGCTGCTCACGCACGCCGTCAACGTGCGCGCAGGCCGTGCGTTTCCGTACGGGACGCTGGTGGTCAACCTCTCTGGCGCCGCCGTCCTCGGCGTGATCGCGGGCTCCGGCCTCTCCGACGACGCCCTGCGGATCGTCGGCACGGGCTTCCTCGGCGCCTACACCACGTTCAGCACCTGGATGTTCGAGACCCACCACGCCAACGCGACCGGCCACCGCGGCCGGGCGGTCGCCAACATCGCGGTCAGCCTGGTCGCGGGTTTGGTCGCGATCTGGCTCGGGCGCACCGTCGGGCGCGCCGTGTTCTGAGCGGTGAAAAGTGCGGGCGGAGGGACTCGAACCCCCACAGCCGTAAGGCCACCAGGACCTAAACCTGGCGCGTCTACCAGTTCCGCCACGCCCGCACGGCGTGCTGCGATTCGCGCTCCGGCCCGTTGACCGTGGCGCGCAACCGCAAGGGATTGTAAGGTCGGCGCGGGATGGAGGACAACCAGATCATCATCGAGCACCCGAACCGCGACAAAGCGGCGAGCAAGGCGACCAAGGCAACGGTCCTGCTGCTGCTCCTCGTCTCGGTCGCGCTGATGCTCATCGTCACCATCGGCGGGTGGGACGTCTTGCAGGGCGCCAAGGCCGTGCAGATCGCCTACATCTTGATCTATCTGATCATGGCCTACTTCGTCAGCCAGTGGAACCGCGGCGTCCTCCCGGTCGCCGCCGCCCTCGCGATCCTGCTGGTCATCTTCGCCGCCGTCGCCGTTCCCGGCTGGCTGGACCGTGACGAGCCGGGCTTCGCCCAGCCCATGATCGACTCCGGCGTCCTCGCCATGGTCACCGCCCTCATCATCCCGGTCCAGATCCTGCTGATCGCCTTCGCGATGCGCGCCTTCAACCAGGCCTGGAACGTCGAGCTCGAGCGCAGCGTCGATCACGGCCCCAGCCACTCGGCACCCCAGCCAGCCTGACACGCGGCGCCCGTCGCTTTAGACTGCAGCTCAACACCAGCCCGGGTGGCGGAACGGTAGACGCAGAGGACTCAAAATCCTCCGCCCGCAAGGGCGTGTGGGTTCGACTCCCACCCCGGGTACTGACTTCGGCGCTCACCCCCGCGCCGTCGTCGCCACCCCCAACCGCCCCGGCGTGTCGTCGTCCGCCTCGCGAAAGAACCCTCCGACCGCCTCTTCGAGATGGTCCAGCGAATCAGCCGCGTACAGCACCGGCTGGTACTTGGTGATGTCGTAGTCGATGGTCACCATCTCGGCGAAGTCCAGCGGGCGGATCTCCATGTGGCGGAACTCCTCGATCTCGCCGTAGCTGGAGAGAATGCCGGCGCCATAGGCGCGCAGTTCGCCGTCCTCGCGCAGGACGCCAAACTCCAGGGTGAACCAGAAGACATCGGCGATCGCCTGCAGCGCCTCGTCGGTCTCGACGCGCTGGGCCGCCAGCCCGGCCTCGCGCTTGATCGCGGCAAAGCGCGGTGAGGCCAGCAGGTTGCCGTGGCCGATGACCTCGTGGATGACGTCGGGCTCCGGTGTGTAGAGCGGCTCGGACGGATGGCGGACGTATTGGGTGGAGTGGAACACCCGATCGCCAAGCGACCCATAGAACTCGCGCAGCGCAACGAGGCCGGGCGCCGGGTGGTACTCAAAGCCGGTCAGGGGCTTCAGCCGATCGGTGACCTCGTCGAGCTGCGGCACCCGATCCTCCGGCAGCCCCAGCGCCGCCTTGGCCTCCAAGAACTCCCGGCAGGCGTAGCGCTCGTGCTTGACGTGCAGCTCGCGCGAGACCGTGCGCCAGATGTCGTTCTCGACCTCCGTGTAGGCGATCTGCGGAACGTCATCGCCAGGTCGCCAGGCCATCGCGGCCGCAGCGATCGTGTTGCGCCGCTCGCGATAGGCCGGGTCATGGAACCCGGGATGGTCCTCGCCGAGATGCACCTGCACGCGGCCGTCGTCGCCGCGGGTCACCGGTGAGTAGAGCTGGCCCTCTTCGAACATCGCGATCGTCTCCCCTGACGCGTCGTTGGCCGTCCACCAAGGAGACCACTCTGGCCGCCCGGAGACAAGAGCGACCAGCGGACCACCGCCGCTGCCTGGTTCAGGACACCAGCGCGCGCAGGTCGGCGGCGATCTCGGCCGGCGCGGCGAACGTGCCCCACGGCAGCTCGCCCACAGGCTCCAACCGAGAGACCTCCAGCCCCGCTTGCGCGCAGATCAGCTCGCCGGCAGCGACGTCCCACAGGTTGACGCCACGCTCGTAGTAGGCGTCCAGGCGCCCGGCAGCGGTCCACGCGAGGTCCAATGCCGCCGAACCGCCGCGGCGGATGTCGCGGGCGCGCGGCACAACGCGGGCGACGACTTCGGCCTGCAGCTCGCGCCGTCGCATGTCGTAGCCGAAGCCGGTCGCGACGAGCGCGTGCGCCAAATCCTCGGGCGGTGCCGGAGCCAAGGCAATGCCATTGCACTCCGCCGGCCCGTCCGCTGTAGCCGTGAAGAGCTCGTCCAAGACCGGGTCGAAGATCGCCGCGGCCCGCCCCTCGCACGCGATGCTCACGCACCACTGGGGCAACCCGTATAAGAAGTTCACCGTGCCATCGAGCGGGTCCACGACCCAGCGTCGCCCCGACGTCCCTCCGGTGTCCTCGCCCTCCTCCCCCATGATCGCGTCGTCGGGCACCCGAAGCGCCAGGATCTTCCGGATCGCGGCCTCGGCAGCCAGGTCGGCAGCGCTGACGAGATCCGTCGACGTCGACTTCGTCGCCAGCACGCGCTCGCTGCCGAAGCGCTCCAACAGCAACGCACCCGCCGTGCGCGCCGCCTCGACCGCAATGTCCAGCAGCGCGCCGTCGTCGTCGCTCACGCGATTGCTCCCGGCCGGCGATCGATCCACGGCCGGGCCGCCTCGATCTGAGCCGCGAGCGACAGCAGCACCGCATCCTCACCCCGGCGCCCGACCAGCTGGACGCCGACCGGCAGCCCATCGTCATCTAACCCCGCGGGAACCACGGCCGCAGGCTGACCCGTGATGTTCCAGGCCGGCATCCAGCTCAGCCGCTCGGCGCCGCGCGCGATGTAGACCAGCGTCGACCAGCGGCCGACGACACCCACACGGTAGGGCCCGTCGTTGACGGCCGGGGTCAGCAGGACGTCGACCTCCTCCCACAGCCGGGCCAGCCGCGCGGTCTGCTCTGCCTCCGCTTCGCGCGCCCACCGCACCAACCGCGCCGGCGCACGGTTGCCCAGCGCCGCGACCGCCCGGGTCCGTGGCTCAAGCCGCTCGGGGTGGGGCATGGACGCCGCCACGTCGTCGCCGATGCCGCGCATCACCCGCACCAGGCCCGCCGGCCAGAGCGATCCCGCGTAGTCCGGGTCGCGCTCGACGACGTCGTGGCCGAGCCCGCGCAGCAGCGCCGCCGTGTCCTGCACCGCGCGCCGCTCCTCGGCTCCCAACCGCGGCATCGCGCCAGCCGGCGCCTTGGTGCTGACCGCGATCCGCAGCCGTCCCGGCTCGCGCGCCGCGGCGCCCACGAAGCCACCTTCCGGCACGCCATCGTCCTCCACGGTCGCATCCAGGAACAGCGCCGCGTCGATCACCCGTCGCGCCAGCGGCCCATTGACCGACAGGCCTTGCCACGCGTCGTCATGTGGGGTGATCGGCACGCGGTCGCGCGTCGGCTTGAGCCCGAAGAGACCGTTCCACGCCGACGGGGTCCGGATCGAGCCCGCCCCATCAGAGCCCAGCGCGACCCCCGCCAGGCCGGCGGCCATCGCCGCGCCGCTGCCGCCGCTGGACCCGCCCGGCGTGCGACTCAGATCCCACGGATTGCGCGCCGAGCCGAAGGTGATGGTGTCGGTTGCCGGCAGCATCGTCATCTCCGGCACGAGCGTCTTGCCGACGATGATCGCCCCGGCCGCGCGCAGCCGGCGGATGACCTCCGCGTCGTGCGCCACTGGACCTGCGTGCGCGGCGGTGCCCCACGCGGTCGGCTCGCCGGCGACGTCGACGTCGTCCTTGATCGCGACCGGCACGCCGAGCAGGGGACGCGAATCTCCAGCGCCCCGGCGAGCGTCGGCCTGGTCGGCCTCGGCCAGCGCGCGCTCGGCGAGCACGACGCGGTAGGCGTTGATCAGCGGGTCGATCTTCGCGATGCGCCCGAGCGTCGCCTCGACGACCGCGCGCGAGGTGACCTCGCCGTCGCGGATCAGTCGGGCCTGCTCGGCGGCGCCGGCGAAGGCGAGCGTCGTGGCGTCCATTGGCGTCCACGCTACCGGCCGCGGCCTTGAGGTCTCCGGCAACCAGGCCGATGCAGCCGGGAAGATGTCCGTGTCCGTGCGCAGACTGCTCGTGGTGGCGCTGGTCGCCGCGCTCGGCGGCGGGGTGACACAGGCCGTCGCGAAGCCCGCCCGCAAGCCGAGTGCCAAGCTCGGCGGCGGGGTGACGCAGGCCATCGCCAAGCCCGCCCGTAAGCCGAGCGCCAAGCTCGGCGGCGCGACGACGGCTCAAGCCCTCGCCAAGCCCGCCAAGAAGCCGTCCAAGCAGCGCGCGGCGCACAAGGCCAGCGCCAAGAAGCCGGGCCAGCGGGCGCGCGCGGTCAAGCTCGACGCCGGCGTGGCCTGGGTGCCGGCAGATGCGCTCACCGGCGCCGCACCCTTGACGGGCACGACCGGCGCGCCAGCCAGCCCCGGCAGCGGGAGCCTCACCGTGCCTCTGGCCAGCACCGACCCGACGTCCGGCTCCAGCACGCCGCCACCCGGAACCGGCGGCGACGGTCCGAAGCCGCCGTCGACCCAGGCCGTTGGCGTCACCGTCGACGACCGCACCGGCTACACCGCCCGCCTCTCGCGCGCGAGCGTCACCGCGGGCTCGGTCGTCGTCCAGCTCCACAACCAGGGCGAGGACGACCACAACCTCCGCGTCGTGCCCACCGACCACGCGGGCGCGACCGTCGACTTCCCGCTTACCGGCTCCGGGGAGAACGTCACCAAGACGCTCGCGCTGACCGCCGGTAGCTACCGCCTCTTGTGCACGCTGACGACGCCCGTCAATCACGAGACGGCGGGCATGAACGCGACGCTGACGGTCTCCTGAAACGCAATCGTCGGCGTGTGAAAGAGTTCGGGCGCAGATGCCCGACGCCGAGCCGCAGGTCCTCTGGTCGCCCACCGCCGAGCGCGTCCAGGCCGCGACGCTCACGCGTTTTGCGCGCTGGGTCTCGCTGACCCGTGGCGTCGACGTCTCTGACTCCTACGACGATCTGTGGCAGTGGTCGGTCGATGAGCTCGAGGACTTCTGGGCGGCGATCTGGACGTTCTTCGACGTCCAGGCCTCGACCCCGTATCAGCGCGTCCTGGGCTCGCGCGAGATGCCCGGCGCGCAGTGGTTCCCGGGCGCTCGGCTGAGCTACGCCGAGCACATCTTCCGCGGCAAGCAGGACTCGGCGATCGCGCTGCAGCACGCCTCCGAGCTCCGCGAGCTGGACTTCATGACCTGGGGCGAGCTGCGCGACCTCACTGCGCGGATCGCCACCGGCCTGCGCTTCCTCGGCGTCGGGCCCGGCGACCGCGTCGTCGCCTACATCCCCAACATCCCCGAGGCGATCGCGGCGTTCCTGGCGTGCGCGTCGATCGGCGCGACGTGGTCGTCATGCTCGCCGGACTTCGGCGCGCGCTCGGTCGTCGACCGCTTCGCCCAGATCGAGCCCAAGGTGCTGATCGCCGTCGACGGCTATCGCTACGGCGGCAAGGACTTCGACCGCCGTGACGTCGTCGCCGGGCTGCGTGACGAGATCCCGTCACTAGAGCACGTCGTGCTGCTGGACTACCTCGGCGCCGAAGGCGACCCGCCGCCGGACATGCTCCCCTGGCGCGAGCTGATCAAGCAACAGGAGCCGCTGGAGTTCGCCCAGCTGCCCTTCGACCATCCGTTGTGGGTGTTGTACTCCTCGGGCACGACCGGGCTACCCAAGGCGATCGTCCACGGCCAGGGCGGCGTGCTGCTGGAGCATCTCAAGAAGATGCACTTGCACCTCGACGCCCGCGAAGGCGACCGCGTCCTCTGGTTCACCACCACGGGCTGGATGATGTGGAACTTCCTCGTCGGCGTGCTGCTGACGCCGGCGTCCATCGTCCTGTACGACGGCAACCCCGGGACGCCCTCGCTGGACCGCCTGTGGGATCTCGCAGCCCAGTCGCAGACCACGACCTTCGGGACGAGCGCGAGCTTCATCGCCACGTGCATGAAGGAGGGCGTCGAGCCCGGCGCGGGCCGCAACCTCAGCGCGCTGACGTCGGTCGGCTCGACCGGCTCGCCGCTGGCGCCCGAGGGCTTCCAGTGGGTCTATGACCACGTCGGCGCCGACACGTGGCTGTTCTCGACGTCGGGCGGGACCGATGTCGTCAGCGCGTTCGTGGGCGGCGTACCGACGCTGCCCGTCTACCGCGGCGAGATCCAGGGCCGCGCGCTCGGCGCGAAGGTCGAGTCGTGGGATCCCGACGGCAAGCCGCTGATCGGCGAAGTCGGCGAGCTGGTGCTGACCGAGCCGATGCCGTCGATGCCCATCTTCCTCTGGGGCGACGAGGACGGCTCGCGGTTGCGCGAGTCCTACTTCGAGCACTACCCCGGCGTCTGGCGCCACGGCGACTGGATCGAGATCACCGAGCGCGGCACGGCCATCATCTACGGCCGGAGCGACTCCACCATCAACCGTGGCGGGATCCGGATGGGCACCAGTGAGATCTACCGCGCGGTGCTGGCCGACGATGCGGTCGTCGACGCGTTGGTGGTGGACATCCCGCGGGAAGGCACCGAGGGCTGGATGCCGCTGTTCGTCGTGCTGCGCGAGGGCGAGGAGCTCAGCGCTGAGCTGGTCGCGCGGATCAAGCAGCGCATCCGCTCAGACTGCTCGCCACGCCACGTCCCCAACGAGGTCCACCAGATCGCCGAGATCCCACGCACGCTCAGCGGGAAGGTGCTGGAGGTCCCGGTTAAGCGGATCCTCATGGGTCAGCCCGCAGACCAGGCGGCGTCCCGCGACTCGCTCGCCAACCCGGCCGCGCTGGACGTCTTCGTCGCGATGGCGTCACAGCGCGACTAGCCGCTCTGGCAACTGACCGGCGCGAGGGTTAGGCTCGCCCCCGATGACCGATCAGCCGATCTTCGAAGCGCAGTACGTCGAGAAGCGCAGCCGCCTCACGACGTTCTTCCGCGCCATCCTCGCCATCCCCCACATCATCCTCTGGTACGTGTGGAGCCTGCTCGCCGGGCTCGCGGTGATCATCGCGTGGTTCGCGCTCCTCTTCACGGCGCGTTACCCCCAGTCGCTCTATGACTTCGTCGCGGGCTCCCAGCGCTATGGCACGGCCGTCTACGGCTACCTCGCGCTGCTGACCGACGAGTACCCGCCGTTCAGCGCCGACACCGACGGCTACCCCGTCCACCTCCAGATCCCGCCGCCCAAGGCGGAGTACAACCGCCTGAAGGTCCTGTTCCGCATCATCTTGGCGATCCCGGTCTTCGTCATCGTCTACGCGATGCAGATCGTCTGGGAGATCGGCGCGGTCATCGCCTGGTTTGTGATTGTGATCATGGGCAAGCAGCCCAAGGGTCTGCAGGACATGATCGCCCTGGGCCTCTCCTACCAGCAGCGAGCCTCTGCCTACATCGGACTGCTGACCGAGGATTGGCCGCCGTTCACCGATCCCGAGCGCGAGGCGCTCGCGGGCGCTCCGACCAGCTCCGGCCTCCCGCCAGCTCCGGCCACGTCGGCGGCCCCGCCAGCGGCACCCGAGGCGCCGGGTGGTCAGACGGGCACCGGCGGGACCGGGCTCCCGCCCGGGAGCAGCAACCCCTTCGGCGAGTAAGCGCGTCAGGCATTCGCAGCCGCCGGCCGGTCACCGACCCAGTAGCGCGGGCCGGGCCCGAGCCGGCCGGCGCGATCGTCGAAGTTGACTAGGCGGCAGCGGTCCAGCGACAAACAGCCGCACCCGATGCACTCGGTCAGCCCAGCCTTCAGCAGCTCCAGCTCGGCGATCCGCTCATCGATCCGCCCCGACCACCCGCTCGACAGCCGCGCCCAGTCCTTGCGCGTCGGCACCCGGTCGGGCGGCAGCTTGGCCAGCTCAGCCCCGATCTCCTCCAGCGTCAGCCCGACCCGCTGGGCGAACACGATGAACGCGATCCGCCGCAAGACCGGACGTGGGTAGTGCCGACGGCCGGAGCCCGCGCGCTCGGACGCGATCAGCCCGCGCTCCTCGTAGAACCGCAGCGCTGACGCGGCGACCCCACTGCGCTTAACGACCTCACCGATGGGCAACAAGGTGGACATGGTGTTCAAGTTTAGGTGAGGTTGAGAAGCACCTGGAGCTCTTGGGCGACGGCGGCGGGTGTGGACACGATCTCGTCGGCCGGGAAGCGTGCGGTGCGCTGGCCGCGACGGAGGGCCTCGCGATCGCGGGCGCGATCGTTGGCAAAGGCGCGGCGGTCGCGGTGGTAGGTGTAGCCATCGACCTCCACGATGAGGTTGTGGTCCGGGAAGCAGAAGTCGTGCTCTGCACCGTTCACAATGCGATTGACCTGCGGCCGTGGGAGGCGGTGATCGATGCAGAGCTGCAGAAACGCGGCCTCGACGTCACTGCGCGTTCGCGGCGTACCGTGACCGCGCAGATCCTCGATCAGCGTGAGGAGCCGACGGCGCCCAGGCTGCCGCGGGTGGGCCGCGACCGTCCGGGTCACGGCGATGAGGTCGAAGAGCTCCAGTTGCTCGGCGCGCTCGACGGCGCGCCGCAGGTGGTGGGCCGGCACGACGGCCGCGAGGTCCAGGAGCGTCCGGGCAACGGTCGTCGTCGGAACGCCATCGAGGTCCGTGACCTCTTCGTCGCGGAGTGTCGGGTAGCGGAAGATCCGCACGGGCGCCGCGGGTCGTACCGCCGACGCACGCCGCACCGTCACATCCCACTTAGTCCCACCGTCAGGCCGCAGCCCCCAGGCGCCCGCGGCACTTCTATGGCTCAACACGGCCCGTCGACCGCACGCCAGCACGACCGCCCTTCGCCGGCCATACACGGTCAGCTCCGCGTGCCCGATCGCGTACACACCCTCGTACAGGCGCAGATACCGCCCCGACTCGATCCTGGCCTGAATCGCCCTCGACTTCTCGCCGGCATCCAGCAGCTCCCACCGCGCGGCGACCCCATGAATCCACGGCGGGCCCGGACGTTCGTCGTTTCGTGACGTCATACACGTCACTAGGCGACGAGCGTCGAAAACTCGCCCCCTCAGCGCAGCGGAAGCGGCGGCGGCTCGGGCGCGTCGATGTCCGGCGGCGGTGGTGCGGGGGTCGTGGGACGAAGGCCGACGACCAGCAGGAACGCGGCGGCGCCCGCCAGCACGAGCGGCCAGCCGAGGAGGGTCGCGCCGCGACCGCCGATCTCAAGCGAGGTAAGGATCGTGAAGGCGATGAGGTTCAGCACGCCGAGATAGGCCGGCCCCGGCTGGCGGTCGACCGAGCTGTAGGCGATGAGGCCGAAGCCAGCGGCGAGGATCAGCAGCTCCCAGCCCCAGGCGACGCTCGGCGATGCTGACTCCTCGCCGTTGCCGAAGGTGACAAAAAAGCCTTGGACGACGACGAAGCTCACCGCGATCGCCAGCACGGCCAGGCCCGCCGCGTCGATGAGCGCGACGCCGTGGCGCGGCCGCCGGTCACGCTGGCCGATGGCTGCGATGCCAAAGACGGCCATGAGCGCGAGCAGCATCCAGCGGACTGTCGCGAAGCCGTTCGGTGACCAGATCCACTCAACTGCCGCGATCACCGCAAGCCCTCCGGCCAGCGACCCCAGCAGCGTGCAAACGGCGCTGTTGCGCCGCGTCGCGAAGACCAGCGCGAAGGCCGCGATGGCCGCGAGCACCCACGTCGCGGTGCCCCAAGCGTCGGGCCCGTCGACGCCCAGCACGCGGCTGACTTGCACGACGACGTCGATGAACAGCGCGACCGCCGCCACGTACAGTACCGACTGATATGCCCGCGGCTCGTCGCCCTCCATCGGCGACAGCACGGCCATCGCCGACACGAACGCGCAGGCGAAAGCGGCATAGGCCAAGTGCACACCGTCGTCCCACGCGTCGGAGAACCGCACCGTCACAACCCACACCAGCGTCGTGAGCACGACCGCGCCGGCCGCGACCACATCCCCGCGGAAGGGTTTCGGGCGCAGCGGACTCAGCAGTGAGGAATGCACCACGAGGGCTTCGCCGCGCCGGGTGGCCCTCCTGCCCTAAGGCCGCGTGAACGTGTCCGGATCCGGCCCGGTCCGATCGCCCGCGTCGAGCTCAGCGATCGCGCCCATCTCAGCCGCGCTCAGCGTGAAGCCGAAGACGTCGAGGTTCTGCTCGATGCGCTCCTGGGTCGCCGACTTGGGAATGACGACGTTGCCGAGCTGCAGATGCCAGCGGATCGTGACCTGGCCGGTCGTGACGCCGTGGGCCCCGGCGATCGCGATCAGCGCCGGATCGTCGAGCACCTTGCCCCGAGCCAGCGGGCTCCACGCCTCGGTGACGATCCCGAGATCGGCGTGCTCGCGGCGCAGGCCGACCTGCTGGAAGTACGGGTGCAGCTCGACCTGGTTGACGACCGGCGCGACGCCCGTCTCGGCGACGATCCGCTCCAGGTGCTCGGCCTGGAAGTTCGACACGCCGATCGAGCGCGTCAGCCCGTCGCGCTGAAGCTCGATCAACGCCTGCCAGGTCTCGACGTACTTGTCGGTCGACGGCACCGGCCAGTGGATCAGGTACAGGTCGACGTGATCCATCTCGAGCCGCTTGAGGCTGGCGTGCAGTGCACGCTTGGCCTGCTCGAAGCCGTGGTCGTCGTTGAAGACCTTGGTCGTGATGTAGACGTCATCGCGCTGCAGCCCCGCGGCGTGCACGGCCTGCCCGACACCCGCCTCGTTGCCGTAGGCCGCAGCGGTGTCGATGTGGCGGTAACCGGCCAGCAGCGCGCGCGTGGCGATGTCGGCGGTCTGCTCCGGGGGGATCTGAAAGACCCCGAAGCCGAGCTGGGGAATCTGCTCGCCGTCGCTGAGGGTGACGGTCGGGACGGTGGAAGAGGTCGTGCTCATACCTTTTGCGGTGCCCGACCGCCAACCTCGCAAACGCGGGTTCGAAGGGGTCTAGCGCGCGAGCCCCGGGTTCTCGACCGGCTCATCGCCCGAGTAGTCATAGAAGCCGACCCCGGCCTTGCGGCCGTACCAGCCGGCCGAGAGCATCTTGCGCAGAATCGGCGGCTGGGCGAAGCGGCGCTCGCGGAACTCGTCGAAGAGCACGTCGCAGATCGCGCCGGTCGTGTCGTTGCCGACGAGATCGGCGAGCGTCAGCGGGCCCATCGGGTGGCCGGCGCCGGCCTTCATCGCCGCGTCGATCTCCGAGATCGAGCCAACGCCCTCCTCGTAGGCGCGCATCGCGTCCAACATGTAGGGGACGAGCAGGCGGTTGACGATGAACCCGGCCTTGTCCTTGGTCGGGATCGCGATCTTGCCCTGCAGGGACTCGGCGAACGCGAGAACCGCGTCGAAGGTCTCATCGGTCGTCGTCACACCGCGCACGACCTCGACGAGCTTCATGACCTGCGCGGGGTTGAAGAAGTGCAGGCCCGCGAAGCGCGTCGGACGTGAGGTCGAGGCGGCCTGGTCGATGACGGCCAGCGACGAGGTGTTGGTGGCGAAGATGGCGTCGGGCTTGACGATCGCGTCGAGCGCCTTCCACATCTCCAGCTTCAGGCCGAGGTTCTCGGTGATCGCCTCGATGATGAGGTCGCAGTCGGCGAAGTCGGCGTAGTCGGTCGTGCCCTTCAGGCGCGCGCGGATCGCGTCGGCGTCCTCCTGGGTCGACTTGCCCTTCTCGACGGCGCGGGCCAGCTGCTTGTCGATCTTGCCCAGCCCCTTCTGCAGCGTCGCGTCATCGACCTCGCGGACGACGACGTCGTAGCCAGCGGTCGCGACGACCTGTGCGATCCCATGACCCATGAGCCCGCACCCGACGATTCCAACCTTCTTGATCTCGGCCATGGCGCAGGACCCTAACTGGACGCGCGCTGAGATGAACCGCCGCGTACAGTCTCGTCCATGCCAATCGTCGAGACCGAGGACCGCGGCGCGGTCCGCCACGTCATCCTCAACCGCCCCGAGAAGCGCAACGCGTTCAACGACGAGCTGGTGCTCGGGCTGCGCGACGCGCTGCACGCCGCGGCCGACGATGGCGATGTCCACTGCGTGGTCCTGCGCGGCGCGGGCCCGATGTTCTCCAGCGGGATGGACGTCAACTTCCTCGGCGCGTTGGCCGACGACCCAGGCCGGCTGCGCGCCTCGCGCCGCCCGATCATCGAGACGTGGAACCTCCTGGAAGAGATGCCCAAGCCGACGATCGCCCAGATCCACGGCGCATGCATCGGCGGGGCGATGGAGCTGGCGCTGGCCGCCGACCTGCGTGTGATGGCCGCCGAGGGCGTCATCGGCCTGGTCGAGACGCGCGTCGGCCTGATCCCCGACGTCGGCGGCTCGTCGCGGCTGCCGTCGGTTGTCGGCCTCGGCCGCGCCAAGGAGATGATCATGGCCTCAAAGGTGATCGACGGGGTCGAGGCCGAGCGCATCGGGCTGGTCAACCGCGTCGCGCCCGCGGAGGAGCTGGACGCCGCCACCGACGCCCTGGTCAACGAGTTGCTGGCCTGCGCACCACGCGCGGTGGCCCTCGCCAAGCGCCTCCTGGACACCGTCGCCAAGCCGACCCTCTCAGCGACGCTCGAGCTCGAGGTCGCCGCCCAAGAGCTCTGCGCGCGCTCGGAGGACTTCGGCGAGGGCACGCGCGCGTTCGCCGAGAAGCGCCAGCCGGAGTTCAGCGGCCGCTGAGCAACGCCCCGCGGGTATCGTCCGCCGCCGCAATGGACTTCGACTCCCGTTCCCCGGTGGTCGTCCTGGCCGGCGGTACCGGAGGCGCGAAGCTCGCCCGCGGGATGGCCGACGTCGCCGGAGACGACCTCGTCGTGATCGCCAACACCGGCGACGACATCGAGCTGTATGGCGCCTACGTGGCGCCCGACCCCGATCTCGTGACGTTCTGGCTGGCCGACCGCATCGACGAGCGCGGCTGGGGCCTGGCCGGCGACACCTTCGCCGTCATGGATGGCCTGCGCGAGCTGGGCGTCGACATCTGGTTCAACCTCGGCGACCGCGACCTCGCCTACGGCGTGCGCCGCGCGCAGCTGCTGGCCGGCGGCGCGCGGCTGACCGAGGCGATCGCGGAGCTCACGGCCGCGCTGGGCGTCAGCGCCATCGTCCTGCCGATGGCCGACGCGCCCGTCCGCACGAGCGTCCGCAGCGGCGACCGCTGGGTGCCGTTTCAGGAGTTCATGGTGCGCGAGCGTGCCGCCTTGGCGATCGACGACGTGCGCTACGACGGCATCGACGCCGCGACCGTCCCGCCTGAGGCGCTGGCGGCCGTCGCCGCAGCGAAGGCCATCATCGTGGGACCCTCCAACCCGGTGATCTCGATCCGCCCCATCCTCGCCGTGCCCGGCATGGCTGACGCGCTGCGCGCCAGCGCGGCGCCGGTCGTCGCGATCTCGCCCGTCGTCGGCGGTCAGATCGTCAAGGGCCCGACCAAGCCGTTCCTGGAGTGGGCGGACGTTTCGGTCGACGCGGCAGGGGTCGCGGGCTACTACGGCGACCTGCTTGACGGCCTCGTCGCCGACGAGCAGCTCGACGGCCTCGCCATCCCCACGCTGCGCACCGACACGCTGCTCGCCGACCCGGCCGGCCGCGCGCGCGTCGCCGAGGCCACCCTGCGCTTCGCCGAGGGCCTGCGGTGATGGCCGGACGCCGCGGCCGGACGATCGCCGTCCTGCCGATCAAGCGCTTCGGCTCGGCCAAGCAGCGGCTCGACAACGGCCTGTCGGACGGCACCCGTCGCGCGCTGGCTGAGGCGATGGTCACCGACGTCCTGATCGCGCTGCGACGCGCCAAGTGCGTCGACGAGGTGCTCGTCGTCTCCGGCGAGACGATGGCCGTCGCGCTGGCCGCCGGCTACGACGCCGCCGCCGTCATCGACGACCCCGACGACATCGGCCACAGCGCCGCCGCGCGCCGCGGTGTACAGGCGGCGATGGAGCGCGGCGCGACCCGCGTCCTGCTCGTGCCGGGCGACTGCCCCGCGCTGGACCCGGCCGAGCTCGATGAGCTGCTTGAGGACGCCGAAGGCGTCGCCACGCCCGACGTGGTTGTCGTCCCCGACCGCCACGGCGAGGGCACCAACGCCCTGCTGCTCACGCCGCCCGACGCGATCCAGCCCGCCTTCGGCCCAGGCTCGCGCGAGCGCCATGAGCGCCTGGCCCAGGAAGCCGGCGCGACCTGCACGGCGGTCGACGTGCCGACGCTCGGCCTCGACGTCGACACCGTCGACGACCTCGCCGCCCTGCGCACGGCGCTGGAGGACGTCCGCGGCGGCGCGTCGCACACGCGCGGCCTGCTGGCGCGCTTCGGCCGCGTGGGCGGCCGATGATCACGGCCCGGGCATTGCCGGGCCTCCCTGAGGTGCGCGCGGGCGACGACCTGGCCGCGCTGC